>JAQUPF010000007.1 GCA_028716845.1 bacterium
CGCCGCGGTCGCGGCCGCCGCGGCGGTGCTCCGGCGCCGCCGGCGGCGGGGGCCCCCCGCCGCGCCGGCGCGGCCGGCGCACGAGATCGCCCTCGAGGAGATCGCGCGGCTCCTCGCGGCGGACCTGCCGGGGCGGGGGCTCGTGCGGGAATTCTACGCCTCCCTCTCCGACATCGTGCGGCGCTACATCGAGCGCCGCTTCGGCCTCAACGCCCCCGACCGGACGACCGAGGAGTTCCTCCTCGAGGCGGGCGCCGCCGGCGGACTCCCGGAGCGCGAGCGCGGCCTCGTGGGGGATTTCCTCGCGCGGTGCGACCTGGTGAAGTTCGCCCGGTACGGCCCCCGCGCCGGGGAGATCGCGGGGGCTGCCGCCGCGGCCCGGCGCTTCATCGAGGAGACGAAGGCGGCCGACGCCGCGGGGGGAGGGTGAGGCGATGCAATTCCAGAATCCGGCATTCCTCGTCCTCATCCTCCTCGCCCCCGCCGCCGCGCTCGCGCGGTCGAGGGCCCGCGGGGCCGCGGTGCGGTTCCCCGTCCTCGCCGGCCTCCGCCGGGTGCCGTCCTCCCGGCGGGCGCGGATCGGCCCGCGCCTCCTCGCCGCGCTCTGGGCGGGCGCCGTCGCGTGCATCGCGCTCGCGCTCGCCCGCCCCGTGCGGGGGGCGGCGCACGCGAGGGTCTTCAGCGAGGGGATCGACATCGTCCTCGCGCTCGACCTGTCCAGCAGCATGGATGCGCGGGACATGTCCCCCGATCTCCGCGTCAACCGGCTCGACGCCGCCCGGGAGGTCGTCAAGCGGTTCATCGCCGCGCGGCCGAACGACCGGATCGGCGTCGTCGCCTTCGCCCGGTACGCGTACACGCAGGCGCCGCTCACCCTCGACCACGAGGTGCTCGCCGGCCTCGTGGACCGCCTCCGCATCGTCCCGCGGGGAGGGGAGGAGGACGGCACGGCGATCGGCTCGGCCATCATCACCGCCGCGGCGCGGCTGCGCGAGTCGGAGGCGACATCGAAGGTCATCATCCTCCTCACCGACGGCGTGAACAACTTCGGCGAGATCGGACCCGAGGACGCCGCCGAGGTCGCCCGAGCCCTCGGCATCAGGATCTACACGATCGGGGTCGGGACGAAGGGGACGGCGCCGTACCCGGTGCGGGTGGGCGGCCAGGTGCGCTTCGCGAGGGTCCAGGCCGACCTCGACGAGGAGGGGCTCGAGCGGGTCGCCGCCGCCACCGGCGGGCGGTACCACCACGCCCGGGACAAGGAGGCCCTCGGGGAGATCTACCGCCGGATCGACGAGATGGAGCGGGTGCGCATCGAGGAGGAGAAGTACACGGAGTACAGCGACCTGTTCCCGTACGCGCTCCTCCCCGGCCTCGCCATGCTGCTGGCCGGCATCGCGCTCGAGGGGACGCTGCTCAGGAGGCTGCCGTAGGATGCACTGGGGATCGCCCTCGTTCCTCTGGCTGCTCGCGCTCGCCCCCGCGGTCGCCCTCTTCCTCCGGTGGGCCGACGGGCGGCGGCGGCGGGCCCTGGGCGTCTTCGCCGACGAGCCGCTCCACGGCGCGCTCATCCGGGGCACGCGCCGGGGCCTGCGGCGGGCGCGCGCCGCGGCGCTCGTCCTCGCCGTCGCGCTGGTCGCCGTCGCCCTCGCCGAGCCGAAGTGGGGCTACCGCTGGCGGCGGGTCGCGCGGCAGGGGATCGACATCGTCATCGCCATCGACACGTCGAAGAGCATGCTCGCGACGGACGTGAAGCCGAGCCGGATCGAGCGGGCCCGGATGGAGGTGCGGGAGCTCATCGACCACCTCCGGGGCGACCGGGTGGCGATCATCGCGTTCGCCGGTGGCAGCCACGTCCTCTGTCCGCTCACGCTCGACTACCGGGCGGCGGAGCTCCTCCTCCGCGCCGTGCGGGTGGGGGGGGTGCCGCTCGGCGGGACGGACATCGCCGGCGCCGTCGACAAGGCGGTCCGGATGTTCGAGGGGAGCGAGCGGAAGCACCGGGCGCTCGTCATCCTCTCCGACGGCGAGGACCACGGCGGCGACCTCCCCGCCGCCGCGGAGCGGGCGAGGGAACAGGGGGTCAGGATCTTCGCCGTCGGCATCGGCTCCGCCGGCGGGGAGCTCATCCCGGTCGAGGGCGCCGACGGCGGGAGGGAGTTCCTCAAGGACCGCGACGGCGCCGTCGTCCAGACGCGCCTCGACGAGCGCACCCTCCAGCACGCCGCGCTCGTCACCGGCGGGGCGTACGTCTATCCCGCCGGCGGCCGGCTCGGCCTCGTCGATCTCTACCGGGACACCATCTCCGCGATGGAGAAGAAGGAACTCGGCGAGGCGCAGCGGAAGGTGTTCGAGAACAGGTACCAGTGGCCGCTCGCGGCGGCGCTCCTCCTGCTCTGCATCGAGGCGGTCCTGCCGGCGGCGCGGCGCGGCGCCCGGCCGGAGGCGCGGGGGGCGGCCTGATGAGGATCCGGGATCGCCTGGGCAGGGCGGCGGCGGTCGCACTCGCCCTCTCGTGCACGGCCTGGGCCGGGACGGCCGCGCGCCGGAACAGGGAGGGGACGGCGCTCTACGAGCGCGGCGAGTACGACCGGGCGCTCGAGAAGTTCACCGAGGCGACCGCGGACGCCCCGGAGCGGCCGGGGCTCATCTACAACATCGGGAACGTCCACTACCGGCAGTCGAAATACGACGACGCCGCCCGGTTGTTCGAGGGGGCGGCGGCCCGCGGCGATGCCCCGCTGCGGCAGCGGGCGTTCTACAACGCGGGGAACGCGAAATTCCGCTCCTGGCGGGAGGGGGGCGACAGGGGCCCCCTCCGCGAGGCGGCCGAGTTCTACATCCGGGCGCTCGAGATCGCGCCGGACGACGTGGACGCGAAATACAACCTCGAGCTCGCGCTCCGGGAGGCGGCCGAGGAGGAGCGGCAACGGGAGGAGCGGCCGGAGCAACAGGAGGGGGACGGGGAGGAGGGGGAGCGCGAGGAGGAGGAGCCGTCGCCCGGCGGGGAGGAAGAGGGGGAGCGGGAGGAGCAAGAGGAGGAAGAGGACCGCGGGGAGGAGGAGCCGCTCGAGTCGCCCGCCGGCGATCCGGAGGAGCGGGGTCTCACCGAGCGGGAGGCGGCCGAACTCATGCGGGCGCTGGAGCGGGAGGAGCGCGATCCGACCGATTTCATCCGGGCGCAGATACCGCCGGAGCCGAGGAGGGTGGAGAAGGATTGGTGAGCACTACAGTTGAAAGGAGAAAGTTGAAAGTTCAATGCAATGGGGTCACCTTCACCATCAACGAAGGCCCGGACTGCCGTTGCTCGTTTATCGTTTCCCGGGGGAGCGGCTCGAGAGATAGAATAGGTGGTGGTTCCATGGCGTCATGCGAGATGATCAACATTCCGGCGGGTGCGTGCGGGTCATGAGGGCGGGGAGCCGGCTGGTCGCGGCGCTCATCGCGGCGGCGGTCGCGGGGGACGCCGGGGCGGCCGAGATAGCGGCCTGGGCGAGCGCGCGGACGGTCGCCCTCGGCGAGCGGCTGGTGTTCAGCGTTCGGGTGTCGGGCGCCGAGCGGAGCGGCGCCCCCTCCCTTCCCGACCTCGACGGCTTCAGGTTGGCCGACACGGCCCACTCGACGCAGATCCAGATCGCCAACGGCGTCTCGTCCGTGAGCGCCCAGTACGACTACACCCTCGTCCCGCTCCGGACCGGGCGGCTGACCATCGGGCCGGTTCAGGTTGCGTACGGGGGCGGGACGCTCGCCACGGCGCCGGTGACGGTGGAGGTCGTCGAGACGGCCGACCGTGCCGCGCGCGCCGCGGCGGACGCGGCGGCCCCCGAACGGGCGGCCCGCGAGAACATGTTCGTCGAGCTCCTCGCCGACAAGGAGGAGGCCTATCTCCACGAGCAGGTCACGCTCACCTTCAGGTTCCACCTCTCCGGCGTCAGCCTCGCCGAGCAGCCCTCCTACGAGCCGCCGCCCGCGGGCGGCTTCGTCGAGAAGCCGCTCGGCGCCGGCGGGAGCGCGAACTACGCGCGCGTCATCGGCGGCCGCCGCTACCAGGTGAGCGAGATCCAGACCGCCCTCTTCCCCTACCGGACGGGCGAGCTCGCCATCGGGCCGGCGCGCCTGTCGGGCGCCCTCCTCGAGGAGGCGCCGCGGCGGCGGACGGGATCGCGCGGGTTCTTCGACATCGACGATTTCTTCAGCGACCCGTTCTTCGGGCGGTTCACGAGGAGGCCGTTCACGCTCCTCTCCAACGAGGTGAAGGTCAGGGTGAGGCCGCTCCCCGCCGAGGGCGCGCCGGCCGGCGAGGCGGCGGTCGGCCGGTACGCGATGGAGGTCGAGGCGAGGCCCCGCGAGGTGCGTGTCGGCGATCCGGTCACGGTGACGATGGTCGTGCGCGGCGAGGGGGATCTCGACAGGGTCCCGCCGCCGCGGATCGAGCGGCTCGACGGGTTCAAGAGCTACGACGTGACGAGCCGGACGGAGATGACGGGGCGGAGCGGCGTCATCGAGGGGGTGAAGACGTTCGAGCAGGTCCTCGTGCCGCTCGATCCCGCGATCCGCGAGGTGCCGCCCGCCGTTTTCGACTCGTTCGATCCGAGGCGGGGGGCGTACGCCTCGCTCCGGGCGGGGCCCATCCCCCTCACGGTCCTCCCCGCGGAGGACGGCGACGCCGCGAAGCTCGTCAGTCTCCCTGCGGCATTCGAGGGGAGGCGGGTGGAGCTCCTCGAGCGGAACATCGTCTTCATCAAAACGGACCCGGGCGATCTCGCGAGGGAGCCGGGACGCCCGTCCGCGGTCTTCTGGATCCTCCAGTGCGTCCCCCTCGCCCTCGTCCTTGCGGCCCTCGCCCACGCGCGACACGGGGAGCGGCTGCGGTCGGACCGCCGTTACGCGCGCCTGCACGGGGCCGGGAGGATGACCCGCCGCCGGCTCGCCGCCGCCCGGGCGGCGCTCGGGCAGGGGGATGTCGGCGGGTTCTACGGCGGCCTCGCGCGGGCGGTGACGATGTACGTCGCCGACCGGATCGGCATCCCGACGGGCGGCCTCACCCCCGAGATCGTGCGCGAGCGGCTCCGCGAGCGGGGCATCCCCGCCGCGCTGCTCGACCGCGTCGACCGCTTCCTCCTCTCCTGCGAACGGGCGAGGTTCTCCCCGGGCGCCGGCGGCGCGGGCGAGACGGAGGCGGCCGCCGGCGAGGCGGCGGCCGTCATCGGCGAATTGCGGAGGAGCGGGCTGTGACGCGCGCCTGTCGTGCCGGGCGGGCGGTGTCCCTCGCCGCGCTCTGCCTCCTCGCGGCGGCCGCCCCGGCGGCCGGGGCGGAGGAGCGGGGGGCGATGCCGCCCGAGGCCGTCACCCCCCTCGCGCCCGAGCGGATCGAACTCATCCCCGCCGGGAGCCCGGCGGCCGCGCCGTCGGGCGCCGGGCGGGAGGCGGATCCGAGGGAGCTGTTCGCCCGCGCGAACAGCCGCTACGAGGCGGGCGACTACGAGGCGGCGCGCGCGGCCTACATGGAGCTCGTCGACCGGGGATACCGGGGGGCGAACCTCTCCTACAACCTCGGCAACGCCCTCTTCAAACTGGACAGGAAGGGGGAGGCGATCCTCCACTACCGGAAGGCGCTCGCGCTCCGCCCCCGGGACGCGGACGCGCGGAGCAACCTCGACTACGCCCTCTCCCTCACGAGGGACCGCATCGAGCCGGCCCCCCGCGCCCGGCTCGCGCGATTCATCGAGGCCGCCGTCTCCCGGGCGACGCTCGCCGAGCTCGCGGGCGCGGCGGTGGCGGCCTACTGGCTCCTCGCCGCCCTCCTCATCGTCACGATCTACATCCCCTCCTGGCGGCCGTTCCTCGGCCGGGCCCGGACGGGGCTGGCCGCCGTCCTCGTCGTCGCGGCCGCCGCGGCGGTCCTCAGGGCGCGGCTCGACGCGCGGGAGGAGGCGGTCATCCTCGAGCCGGAGGCGAAGATCCGCTACGGCCCATCCGGGGACGACGTGGTCGCCTTCATCCTCCACGAGGGGGCGGTGGTGCGGGTCAGGAACAGGAGGGACGGCTGGCTGCAGGTGGCGCTCCCCGACGGGAAGGCCGGGTGGGTCGAGGGGGAGCGGTGCGGCCTGATATGACCGCGTCCCCTCGCCGCGGACGGCGAGGGGGGGAGGGGGGGAGGGGGGGGCGTGTCCGGATTCCTGAAGCGGGCCGCAGTGTTCCTCCTCGGGTCGTTCACCGTCGTCGCCCAGGTCACCTTCCTCAGGGAATTCCTCGTCGTCTTCCTCGGCAACGAGCTCTGCCTCGGCGTCGTATTCTCGAGCTGGTTTCTCGGCTTCGCGCTCGGTGCGGCCGCGGCGGCCCGCCCGGCCCGCCGGGCGCGCGCGGGGGAGCCGCTCTTCCCGCTCGTCGTCTCGGCCCTCCTGTTCCTCGCCCCCGCCGTCGTCCTCCTCATCCGGGCGTCGCGGCTGCTCCTCGCCGTGCCGCCGGGCGAGTACATCCCGTTCGCGCGGCTGCTCCTCGCGGCCTTGTGCCTCATCGTCCCGTTCAGCTTCCTCGTCGGTTTCGCGTTCCCGTTCGCCTGCCTCCTCGCCCTCGCGGGTGAGCGGCGGGGCGTCCGGAACGTCGGCCTCGCCTACGTCCTGGACGCCGTCGGCTGCCTCGCCGGCGGGTCGATCTTCAGCTTCGCCCTCGTCGGGCGCGTCCCGCCGCTCCCGATACTCATCGGCTGGGCGGCGGCGCTCTTCGCGGTCCTCGCCCTCGGCGCCGGGCCGGCCGGGCGGCGGCGGGCGGCCGCCCTCGCCGTCGCCGTCGCCGCCTGCGCCGCCGCCCTCGCCTCCGGGGCCGCGCGCCGGCTCGACGAGTGGAGCGTCCGCGTCCGCTGGCGGAGCCTCAACCCGGACATGCCGCTTCTCCTTTCGACGGACACGCGGTACGAGAACATCGCCGTCGCGCGCCGCAACGGCCAGTTCGACCTCTTCGGCAACGGCCAGTACTACTTCTCGTTCCCCGACCCGTACGGCGCGGCGGCCGCGGCGCACATGATCATGACCCAGCACCCGTCGCCGGGGCGCGTGCTGCTCATCGGCGGCGGGGCCGGCGGCATGGCGCGCGTCTTCCTCGAGCACGGCCTCGACCTGCTCCGGTACATCGAGCTCGACCCGGCGCTCATCCGCATCACCGAGGAGTGCCTCGGCGAGGAGGAGGCTCGCGTCTTCCGCCTCCCGCAGGTCCGGCTCTCCCACGGCGACGGGCGGCGCTTCATCAAGGAGACGGGGGAGCGGTTCGACATGGTCGTCGTCAACGTCCCCGACCCCTCCACTGCGATGCTCAACCGCTTCTACACCCGGGAGTTCTACCGCGAGGCGCGGGCCGTCCTCGCCCCCGGCGGGGTGCTCGCGGCGCGCCTGAGCGCCCCCGCCGACTACTACGGCGGCGAGGTCGCCAGCTACGTCGGCTCCGTCTACCGCACCCTCCGGTCGGTCTTCCCGCACGTCCTCGTCGCGCCAGGGGAGGAGCACCATTTCTTCGCCTCCGATTCGCCGGCGGGGGCGACCGCCGACCTCGGCGCGCTCGCCCGGCGCTGGGCGGAGCGGGGGATCGCCACGGACGCCTTCACCCCCCACCATTACCTCATCTGGTGGCTCCCGGAGCGGGTCGCCTTCACCCGGGAATCGCTCGAGGCGGCCGCGCGGGTCCCGCTCAACACGGACCTCAGGCCCGTGACCTACTACTTCAATCTGATCATCTGGGCCCGGCACTCGGGATCGGCCGTCGCCGGCGCCCTCCGCGTCCTCGAGCGCGCGGGGGCCGGCTGGTTCCTCGCCCCCCTCGCCGCCCTCCTCCTCGCGCGGCTCGGCTGGCTCCTCGCCTCCGGCCGGCGCGGCGCGCGGCAGACCGCCTTCCACGCCCTCCTGGCGGTCGGCGCGATGGGATTCTCCGCGATCGCCCTCGAGATCATCCTCATCTTCGCCTTCCAGAGCATCTACGGCTACGCCTACCAGATGATGGGGCTCATCGTGGCGCTCTTCATGGCCGGCCTCGCCTCGGGCGGATACTGCTCGACCCGCGTGGTCGCGCATCCCCGGCGGCGGACGCGCCCCCTCCTCGCGCTCGCGGCCCTCGCCCTCGGCCTCTACGCGGGGATCGTGCCGTCCATCCTGCGCCTCGTCGGCGCCTCGGGCGCGCGCTCGGAGTACGTCTTCGCGGCGCTCATCCTCGTCACCGGCTTCGTCGCGGGGCTGGAGTTCCCCCTCGCGGGCGCCCTCTACGAGCGGCACGCCGCGAGCATCGGCCGGACCGCGGCGCGGGCGGGCGCGGCGGATTACCTCGGCGCCTGCGCCGGGGCGCTCCTCACCGGCGTCGTATTCGTGCCGCTCCTCGGCATCGCGGCCGCCTGCCGCATCCTCCTCGCGCTGAACGCCGGCGTCGCCTTCCTTCTCCTCGCGGCGCGCGACGACTGAGTGTCGCGACGACTGAGGCCCGCTCCCCGGCCCCGCTGTGCTACAATAACGCCCCTAAAGGGGATTCCATGCTCGCACGGCTCGCACGCTACGCGCGCGGGGCGAAGGACGTCCTGCTGAAGCCTCCGGGGGTGAGGGGGAACCCGCTCCACCTCATCCTGGAGACCACCACCGTCTGCCCGTTCGACTGCATCATGTGCTCGCGTTCCAAGGAGGTGACCGACCCCCATCACATGGCGTTCGGCTTTTTCGAGCGGATTTTGGACGAGGTCTCCCCCCTCCACCTCTACTTCTCCTCGGCGGGGGAGCCGATGCTCCACCCCGAGCAGCCGCGGATGATCGCCCACGCCCGGCGGCGCGGCATAAAGACCTGCCTCGTCACCTCCCTCGCCGCCTCCGCCTTCCCCCTCGAGGAGCTCGTCACGAGCGGACTCGACCTCCTGAAGGTATCGATCGACGGGGCGACCGAGGAGACCTACCGCGCCATCCGCGGGACCGATTTCCACCCGCGGGTGCTCGCCCACATCGCCGAGATCGCCGCGATCAGGAGGGCCCGCGGGGCGGAGCGGCCGTTCATCCGGTTCCAGTTCGTCGTGCAGAAGGCCAACTACCGGGAGGCGCCCGACCTCGTCCGGCTCGCGGCCCGCTCCGGCGTGGACGCCGTCTTCTTCAAGCCGCTGGAGGTGCTCCGCATCGAGGAGCGGATGGACGCGCTCATGGGCGGCATCCCGCCCGGCGGGATCGAGGCGTCCCTCGCCGAGGCGGGGCGCCTGGGCCGCCGGCTCGGCGTGAAGACGAACGTGGACGATTTCCTCTCCTACCAGCTGCCGAACCGCTCGAAGGTGTACGCCGGCGACCCGTCCTTCGAGCCGCTCTCGCGGCAGTGCGTCGTCCCCTGGTTCTCCGTCTACGTCCGGATCCACGGCGACGTGGCGTTCTGCTGCTACGGGAAGATCGAGCACGCGAGGGTGGACTCGATGCGCGAGAAGGGCTTCCGGGAGATCTGGACGGGGGAGCGGTACCGGGAGATGCGCTCCCGCCTCAGGGCGGGGGGCTTCCCGCTCCCGGACTGCCGGCACTGCGTGCCCCAGCGGCTCTCGCACCTCGTGAATTACCGGAAGATCCTGCCGGGGTACGGAAGATAGCGGCCCCCATGCCCGACTGCCTGATCGTCCACGTCCCGAAGTTCCAGAACCGGTACCGCCCGCTCGGGAACTACACGAGCACGCAGTGGATGGCGCTCGGGATCTTCGCCCTCGCCGACGCCGTCCGCGCCTCCGGCCGGTCCGCCCGGATCCTCCACCTCGGCCTGGAGCGCGCCCTCGACGATGACTTCACCCTCGACCGGTACCTCGCCGGGCAGCCGAGCCCCGTGGTCGCCTTCTCGATCCATTTCCACCAGCAGCTCTACGACACCCTCCGGGAGGCGCGGGAGCTGAAGCGGCACCACCCATCCGTCTTCGTGGTCGCAGGCGGCATGACGGCCTCCTTCTTCGCGGAGGATATCCTCCGCCAGTTCCCGCAGATCGACGCCGTCATCAGGGGCGAGGGGGAGCGGCCGCTCGAGCGACTCGTCTCGATCGCCGCGGCGGGGGGGCGGGACCTCTCCTCGGTCCCGAACCTCGTCTGGCGGAGGGACGGCGGCACCGCCGCGAACGACCTCGCCTACGTGGCGACGCGGGAGGACCTCGACCGCCTCGACTTCTGCGACCTCACCCTCATGGAGAACCACGAGCGGTACGTCAGGATGCCGAAGATCATCACCCACCTGCGGCTTCCCCCCGCCCTCCGGTGGCGCCTGTCGCGCGCCCTCTCCCGGAAGGAGTCGTCGATCTTCCACGCCCTCCCCGTCGGCCGCGGCTGCGTGACGAACTGCTTCTACTGCGGCGGCGGGCGGCGCGCCCACCGCCTCATCAGCGCGCGCGCGGAGATCGTCTTCCGCTCCCCCGAGAGGGTGCTCGAGAGCATCCGGGAGCTCGAGGGGTTCGGGTACGAGGGGGCGTACGTGAGCTTCGACCCGCCCCCCGACAGCGACGCCTACTACCGGACGCTCTTCGGGATGATGCGCGCCGAGGGTATCCGCTTCGCCCTCCCGTTCTCCTCGTGGCGGCTCCCGTCGCGGGAGTTCATCGACGAGTACGCCCGGACGTTCGGCGAGTCCGGCTGCATCGCCATCAGCCCGGAGACGGGCAACGAGGAGATACGGCGGAGGATTCGCGGCCTCTTCTTCTCGAACGAGGAGCTTCTCGACACACTCCGGTACGCCGAGGAGCGGGGGGTGCGGACGACCGTCTTCTTCTCCCTGGGCCTCCCCGGCCTCGAGGGGGCGGTGTCGGAGGAGAGCGTGCGGCTGCGCGGCGAGATCATAAGGCGGTTCAGGCATTCGAGCGTCGACGCCTTTTCCATCGAGATCGAGCCGGGCTCGCCGTGGCACCTCGACCCGGGGCGGTACGGGATCGTCCTCTCGAGACGGACGCTCGACGACTTCATTCGCGAGCAGCGGGACCCCGCCTACTCCTCGATGACGAGTCTCGGGTACCACACGCGCGACTTTTCCTCCCCGAGGGCGGGGCGCGGAAAGGAGTACGCCCGGCGGGTCCTCCGGTCGAAGTGCCGGTTCTTCTGCGGCGAGCGGGCGCTCTGCGCGGTCTCGGCGGCCTTCTGGCGCCTCGCCGGCGCACTCGGCCTGGACGAGACGGTCCCGGCCGGCGAGATCGGGCAGATCGTCCCGCCGCTCGCCCGCCTGCGGGAGATCGTCGAGACCGGGCTCTGCCACCGGTGCGGCTCGTGCGCGGGGATATGCCCGGCCGGCGTCATCCGGCCCGGCGAGGATTCCTACCCGTCGTGGGACGGCTCGGAATCGGCCTGCACCGGCTGCGGCCTCTGCGTCCGCGTCTGCCCCGGCCTGGCGTTCCCGTTCCCCGAGCAGACGCGCCTGCTGTTCGGCGACGGGGCGCCCGTCGGTGAGGCGCACGGCGTCTTCCGGAGGGCGTTCCTGGGCTACGCGACCGATCCGGCGGTGCGGGAGGGCGGCACCTCCGGGGGGATCGGGACGCAGATGCCGCTGTCCATGATCGGGGCCGGGAAGGCGCGGGGCGCGTTCATCGTCGATTCCGATGACGAGCTGAAATGGCGGCCGAGGGCGGTGATCGCTCGGACCCGCGAGGAGATCGCGCGGGGCGGCCTGTCGAAGTACCCCGCCTGCTCGATCAACCACCTCTTCGCGGGGATCGGGGACGGCGACGGCCCGTTCGTCTTCACGGGGCTGCCGTGCCATGTCCACGGCCTGCGGAAGATGATCGAGCTGAAACCGGCGCTCGGTGAGAAGGTCGCCCTCACCGTGGGGCTGCTCTGCCATTCCTGCCTCAGCCACCAGGCGCTCAGGGACATATTCGAGACGTACGGGATCGACGGGCGCGCCGTCGAGCGGATCGAGTACAGGGGGGGGAAGCTGCCCGGCTACATCCGGGGGCTCCTGCCGTCGGGGGAGTGGGCCTACCTGCCGTATCCCCGGCTCGGCCCCGACCGCTACCGGCCGAACGCGAAGGAGTGCCTCACCCTCTTCTTCAAGTTCCATTCCCCGCCGCGATGCCGGCTCTGCATCGACGCGACGGCCGAGTTCGCCGACATCTCGATCGGCGACCCCTGGTTCAAGGGATGGGAGGCCGAGCGGAGGCTCCCGCGCGGCTACAGCCTCGTCATCGCCCGGACGGAGCGGGGCCTCGGGGCGCTCGAGGAGGCGGAGCGGCGGGGCGAGATCGCGCTCGAGCCGTTCCCGGAAGAGCAGGTCCGCATGAGCCACGCCCCGATGGTATTCCCGAAGCGGCGGCGGGCGTTCCACAACATCGCCCGGCGCCGGCGCGCGGGCCTGCCGGTCCCCTCGTACGGTTTCGAGCCGTCGTTCACCCCCCGTGAGCGGCTGCGGACGCGCATCCACGCGATGACGTACTTCGCCGCCGACCGGCCGCGCCTCCGCCGCGCCCTCTTCAGGTTCCTCCTCTCCCGCGCGGGCCGTCCCGTCGTAGCGCTCGCCTTCTTCCGCAGGCGCGTCCTCCAGACCTTCATGGAGCGGCTGAAGAAGCGCCTCGCGCGCCGGCCGGACGCCGGCACGCCTGTGGTATAATCGATTCCCGAGCGCGGGCGGTTAGCTCAGTCCGGAAGAGCGCTACCCTTACAAGGTAGATGCCGCAGGTTCGAATCCTGCACCGCCCACCAGCACCAGAAGACTGGAAGACCATCTCATCGGGTCGGCGTCATCGATCGACGCGAATATCGCGGAGGGGAGCGGCGTGTGCCGGGGAGCGGAGTTCGCGAGTTATCTCTGGATCGCGTTGGATTCAGCGTGCGAAACCGACAACCGGTTGCGGGTGTTCAGGGACGCTGGGTCATTGAACAGGGCTGTTGACGGCGGCCTTCTCATGTCGATAATTGCGCGAAATCACGAAGCCGTACAATGCCCATGAAACTCATCGACAGTATTGAAAGAAAAAGGCGGATAGAGTATACTGATAAACGTTAAGGCACTTTTCACTGCATTGCCGGGGACGTAGCTCAACTGGCTAGAGTATCGGACTGTCGATCCGAGGGTTGCGGGTTCGAGCCCCGTCGTCCCCGCCAGAAATCCGGTGAGGGGGACCATTCCCCCTCACCGGATTCATTGTGTGGACGGGGCGAGAACCCGCTTGCGGGTGAGCTTGTGCTGAGCGAAGCCCCAAACGGAGTGAGGGGCGCAGTCGAAGCAATCCCCGTCGTTCCCGCCATTACTACAGGGAGAAGGGATTAGGGGGAAAAGTAGTCCCCTAATCTCTAATCTCTTATACCTGTCTTTCCGAGATCTCGATTGCAGGCAGCTTCCTTGCTTGTCCCGAGCGTATCCGAGGGGGGCCTACCAAAGGGAGGTTGTCCAGATTTGACTGATATTTTCTATAGCCCTTTGGAAGCTATACACCTTATAATGGGTGAAAATATGATTTCACCCTATACGAGGTGTGCATGAAGAATAGGCCTATCGCTGTCATAACTGCGGATATTGTGGGTTCAACGCGCCATGACACAAAGAATCGAGAAATGCTTCGGCGTCTGGTGCAACGAGTGCTGAGTAAGATAAACAAGACGTATCAAAAAGAATTGGTTCTGCCGATTACGGTTACCCTGGGAGATGAATTTCAGGGTGTCGTTTCCCCCCCTTGGAAAGCACTGACCCTGGCAGATCGTCTCCGCGGTTTGATGTGCTGTGGCGAAAAAAAATTGGCGGTCGAGCTCTATCTTTCTATCGGTATTGCACATGGCACTATTAAGAAAAAGCAGGAATCCAGGATGCAGGAAGGCATCGCCTTTTATCTCTCGCGCCGCGGCATTGATGCTCTAAAAGAAAGCAGGTTCCGGAGAACGAAGTTGCTCACCCAGTCGGAAGATATTGATGAAGTGGCAGATCTGATTCTAAGTTATCAGGATATGATCCTTTCTTCATGGACTCCAGCCCAATGGCAGGCTATCCTCATGAGAGATCAAGGATTAATTTTAAAGCATATCGGCAGGGGATTGGGAGTTGCTTATCAAAATATTCAAAAACGGCTAAAGGCCGCCAATTGGGAGTACTATATGCGGGGGAGATCCTACTTAACGGATCTACTCAGGAGGACACCCTTAAAAGGGTGTATTTGAAGATTCACCCTATATAAGGTGTACAGGTATCACTATGAAGATAGTCTGGATCATCGCGAGTTATATTGTGGCATTATTTCCCGTCGGTTGGCTTATCAATGCATTCCTATCACGTTACGAATTGGAGATCGAGCTAGAAAAGGGGTTGAAGAATGCTGGCAAATATATTGGCTTGCTGGAGCGATTTCTTATCGTCACATTAGTATGGGCAGGGGAAATATCAGCCGTAGGGTTTGTTATAGCGGCGAAATCAGTATTTAGGTTTGGTGAGATCAAAGATAAGGAGAACAGGAAACTGGCTGAATATATTCTCATAGGGACTCTTGCAAGCTTTAGCCTTGCTCTGGCAATCGCATACATTTTTAGATGGATAAGTGTGGTGGGTAAAGCCGGGGCTTGACTTTTCCGCAGGGCCGATCTTCTCATACAATCCAAGGTGGGGTTCGACAAACTCAAGCGAGCCGGCTTCCTGGTTTATGTCCAACCAAGCGCACGCGGCATGAGTTATCCCTGTTTTGTCTCAGACTGCGATAACGGTTGCTCCATGGATGTGTTTAAAAAGGATGGCCAGTATTACGCCGTCTGCCCGGATGACCGCATTGATCCCAAGCCCTTAACCGACGATGACATAGCCCGCTATCGCTTCAACTTGGATCCCCTGATAGAGAAAATCCGCAAGGCCAATGGCCTCGATGGAAGCGATTATTCATTGACGCCGCGCCTGTATTTCATCGGCGAGCGCCTCGTTTCCGACGTCAACACCGCCTTTGTCCTCGCTCTTTTCCCTGATATCGCCACCGCCGAGCCGCACCTTTTAAGCCTTTTGAGCAGGATTCCCTCGCATTGCCCCCAGACAGTCGTCGTCGCTCCCAGCTTATCCCTCACCTCCGAGCCGGTTTATTCCAAACTCATCTCTGCTGCGATATTCCCTGTTATTCTGCCGGGGGATTTCGGCAAAGGGGGATTCGGACTGAGCTACTTGGCGACAATGAGGAAGAAGATCCCGGTTGGCGCAGCGCCTAAGGTTTCTCCTCTGACGAAAAAGCAGGTTGCCGATAAAGAGAAATATGGGTATCGGTGTCAGGATCGAATTCACATCCCCGGAACGACCCCGTCTGAGCGCAAGAACGAGGTTATAATCAACGGCCATAAGGTGTTTATCGGAGACAAGCTTTTCGCTCTCCTCTTGCGTTTGGTGGCGGAGCTTAAAAAAGGCAAGGGCGGCTGGATTGAAAGCGCCGATTTAGTGGCGGAACACTTCATCAACGACATCGAGCATCGCCAGCCCTTCAGCCATCTCCGTCACGCTTTCAAGCCCTGGCTCATCGAAGGCGACGGGAAGCATCTGATCGAGTCCTCCCGCTCAAACCAATATCGCCTTTCCACCCATCCCGAATTTGTTACCTGTGATATGAAGAAGCTACGAGCCCATCCTTATGACGACATAAAGAAACTTGCTGAAGCTTTACAGTCAGGAGTTTTTCAGAGATAGTCGTTTTGGGAAGGAGTATATGAACATGAGCTTCTATGTTGAAATAATTAAGGCAGTTTCAATAATTACTGCATCAGCTACTGCGATTTACGGAGTTAACGCATGGAGAAGAGAGTATGTAGGGAGACGCAGAATTGAATTGATCGAAGATGTTTTGACGCTTTTCTATGAAGCAAAATTAGCCATAAATTCTATAAGATGGTGTGTTCAGTTTGAAAATGAAGGTTCTTCCCGAAAGCCTAAGGAGGGCGAGACGCCGGAGGATAAGAAGGTACTGGATCTTGCCTATATTACTATAGAGCGGTATCTCAAACGCCAAGACCTTTTCGATAAGTTGTACGCATTGCGTTTTCGTTTTATGGCCTGTTTCGGGCGCCAAGTGGAAATACCTTTTCTTGATCTAAATAAAATCATTGGCGAAATTATGAATGCTTCACATGCGCTTGCACGACTATGGAAGCCTCCAAGTGATTCCCGCTCTATGACTGAGGATGCGATTAACAAAAGGGCAGAACAAATTCAGAAATATGAAGAAGTTATTTGGTGGAAAGGAACAAAACCTGAGGAAGATCCAATCGTTTTGCACCTTGACAGCATAATTAAAGAGATTGAAACGATCGCCGATAGATATATAAGGAGTGATATAGCTGCGAATAGGGCCATAAAAACACGATTGGCCGAGTTATCCGGCAAGATTAAGTCTGTTATTGAATGGTGCAAGAAGGCTCTGATGTCATAGTGCGCCATGAAGCGATTGTTTCTAAAGGAATAGACATGAGTGAGATTGTAATTGATCCAAGAGAATTTATTATGCCTCCGTATATTGACTGTCCTAAGTGCGGCAAGCAATTCTTTGGGGTCTTGATGATTTGTCCTGATAAGTATTTTCGGCGCTGCAAGAATTGTTTTTACCCTCGTCCGAATGAATCTGGCATTAGCTATCCATTGCCTACCCTGAAAAAGAAGGTCATTTACATCGATCAATTTGCAATCAGCAATATGATGCTGGCGCTTAATCCAGCTTCCAAGGCATTCCGAAAGGGAAATGTCGATCTTTTTTGGTCAATCCTTTTTGAAAAGTTAGATAGGCTGTGCAAGTTGCAGCTTATCGTCTGTCCAGATTCGAGTTATCATGCCAATGAATCTCTTGTGTCGCCATTTTATGCTGCGCTAAAGCGCATGTATGAGCAATTATCCTATGGCGTCTCATTTTATGCCTCAACGGAGATTAAGCTTCTCCAGATACATGAACATTGCACTCATTGGGCATCTGGCGACGCAGGAAAATCCCTAGATTTGGATGTAACAAGAGTTGTGAGCGGCGAGATTCATGCATGGCAAGAGAAGATGTATTTTTCAGTGAACATGTCATACAGTGAAGAAGATGCGGATGAAGTCAGAAAGGCTCGTGAAAGAATACATGTTGGTCTAGCCCGTGTTTTTCATCGTTGGCAGTCTGAAAAAGACAGGACATTCGATGATTGGTTTAATGAGGAAGCTTCTGCCTTTGGACAAGTTACCCTGCAAATCTTCAGAGATGCTGTGATACGGAGAGCCCGAATCCAGGCGGGTCAGATTGAGATGACAAGGAACGATCTCTATCCTCCTTATGAAGCCAGCGTTATCTTTACTATTCAAGATGTTCTCAAGGAACATGGGGTCCAACCATCGGAAATATGGCCTAAAACCATTGAGTATTTAACATCTCTTTATCTCAGAGATATCCCTTTTGTAAAGATCTCAAGTATGCTTGTTGCTGCCATTGCACGTAAGGCGGCATCGGGGATGAGAAAGCCGCCCAATCAAGGTATGAATAATGATATAGGCGTAATTTCCGTTCTATTGCCGTATTGCGATGCCATGTTTATAGATAATCAATGTTGCTCTTTATTAAAGGAGAGACCGCTTTGCGAGAGAATTGCTTATAACACGGATATATTTTGTCAGAATGCAAAAGATGATTTTATTTCATACTTGGATAGGATTGAGAAATCGGCTTCCCTCGGACATTTTACAAAAGTGAAAGAAGTATACGGTGATAATTGGCCGAAGCCGTACCATGCGCTCTATGAAGGAACCAAAGATCAAACCAACAAGAAAGGAGGAACTTATGTCGACTAAGGCAACTCCGCCCAATGGGCATAGAAGGGTTTTGGAAAAATATGAGGCAATTTTGAGAGACCTAAGCAATGAAATCAATCAGCAACGAGAGTCCCTTGAGGCAGATAAGATTGAACGAGATATGTGGAAACTGTATCTGGCAACACAGAAGGCGCCTCCATGTTCACCTCAAACAGTGTATACACCTATAGCGGATGAGGTGATTAGAAAAGCGGAAGTGGAAATAGCATCTAAAGAGCATGAACTTGCCTCTGTTTCATCGTTTGTAAGTTTCCTGAAGGATTATTATCACAGAGAAGGATTACTATAGCCTATGAATTGACCATTATTACACGGTGGCCGTCCCGCACCGTATTGAAGGTTATCCTTAATACGTCAATAATTGTCAACGCTCTGGGATATCCGTCATGCCCGCCAGACTGATATCTCAGAGCGCGGGTAAAACCGCGCTCCGGGATACATTTAGACGGGTCGTAAACAAGGGCTAAATCATCGCTCAGATGGTTTAGCCCTATTTTTATGCTCTCCTCCCCGAGGTCCGCCCGCACCAGCACCAGCCGCATGAGCTCCCGCTGCTCGTAGGGTTTTATCCTGTTGAAGCACTCGTCAAATTGCTTCAAGCCCTCCCTGAGCGCATCCTCGTCAATCGCCTTCCGCTCAATCCTTTCAATCTGCCTGTCCATTCCGCTGAGCGACTTCTCGATCTCCTCGCGCTTCCGGCCGAGCTCGTCAAGCTCCTCCCTCACGAACACCATCCCCGGCCCGCTGTCCCCAGGCACGAGCCGCTCCATGATCACCCTTGCCTGCTGTTTCAGGCCTTCCAGCTCCCTCGCCTGGAAGCGCCGCCGCTTGTAAAGCTCCGGCAGCTCCACCTTCAACCGCTTGTTGTTCTCCTTTACGAGCGTCCTCGGGAACAACCGGGGTCAGACCTCTACTATTGACTAAAATGCGGCAGGTGGTATGATTGCAGCATGGCACGGCCATTGAGGATCGAATATCCGGGGGCATGGTACCACGTCAGCAGCCGCGGGAACGAGCGAGGGAGGATATTCGGGGACGACAAGGACAGGCTGCGGTTTCTAGAGGCATTAGAAGAGAGCATCGAGAAGTTCGAGGTGGAAGTGCATTGCTACGTACTGATGGGCAATCACTTCCACTTTCTGTTGAGGACGCTGAAGGCGAACCTGAGCAGGTTCATGCAGCGGTTCAACACGGCCTACACGGCATACTACAATCTGCGGCACCGCCGTGCAGGGCATCTGTATCAGGGGAGGTTCAAGGCGATCGTGGTGGAGGCGGATGAGTGCCTGAAGGATCTGAGCCGGTATCTGCACCTGAACCCGGTGCGGCTGAAGAAGTACAAGGAGCTGACGGTCGAGGAGAAGGCGAGGATACTGAAAGCGTACAGGCGGAGCAGCCTGCCGGGGTATATAGGATCAGGGAAGCGGGATGAATTCGTGAAGTATGATGCGGTGTTGGACTATGCGGAAACGCATGTTGAAGGACAGGAGATTATCGAGGCGGGTAGAGAAGATTCACAAACTCTTTAGTCAATAGTAGAGGTCTGACCCTGTTGTTTTTGGCGCTAACGAGTTATGAAAGAGGACATTTCTAACGAGCTTTGACAATCCTGGAAGATTGTCTTGAGCGATATGTCACTTTAAGGCATACTAGTAATGGAGGTGAGCATATGACCTTCAAAACATTTACTGCTGTCCTTCATAAAGAAGCAGATATCTATGTCGCCGAATGCCCCGAAATCGGCACGGTAAGCCAGGGACACAGCATCGAGGATGCAATCGCCAATCTCAAAGAAGCGACCGAGCTTTACCTCGAAGAATTCCCCCTTCCTGAGACGAGCCACCCCCTTGTGACCTCTTTCGAGGTTGCGCATGCCTAAACTCCAGCGTGTTTCCGGCGGACAGGCTGTCCGCGCGCTGGAGCGTCTTGGTTTTATTCAGGCGAGACAGCGAGGTAGTCACGTCGTTCTTAAGAAGAGGACACCGGAGGGCGATGTCGGTTGTGTGGTTCCCCTCCATAAGGAACTTGCGGTAGGTACCCTTCGTGGAATTCTCCGACAGGCAAAGATTGCGCCTGATGAATTCATGGAGAATCTCTAATCTCGGCTAAGGCATATCCTCCTGTGCCCGTCCCGCACCGTCTTGAAGGAAATCCTCAATTCGTCAATAATTGTCAACGCTCTGGGATATCTCCGCCAGAGGCGGACAGGCGTCATGCCCGCCAGAAATCCGGTGAGGGGGGAACATTCTCCCTCGCCGGATTTTTTATATGGGGACTGGGCGAGAACCCGCAACGGGTGAGCTTGTGCTGAGCGAAGCCCCGAACGGAGTGAGGGGCGCAGTCGAAGCAAGCCCCGTCGGCCCCGCCAGCTATTTTTAGGGGGAGGACTTAATACTATTCAGGTTCCTCCCCCTATGTTTTTACGCCTGATGAAGAGACGATCGACGTCTTCCACGTGCATGCTGACGTGGCTGATGGATTTTAGCCCCGCCTTTAAGGAAATTACGCAGGGAGTCGGACTCGCTCTTCACGCTGTCGAGAACTTTCCTTCGCCATTTCCTCGGGAAACTTGAAAATATCTCCCGCATTCTCGACCGCTGAAGCGCATTACCCAGGATGAATTCCCCAAGTTCCTTTGCAGCGAGAAGGTCACGCTCCTCCTTCTCTCGCCGTGCCCTCCTTCGTGCGATGATGAACTTGTGCATCACATAGGCGGCTGGTTCGGGAAGCCGGACCGTAACACCGCCGTGTTTCGTCTCCATCGTGTGATCTCCCAGAACAGTCAGAAATCTCAGAGGCTGCGCATTGATTCCCAGTGTGTCGATCCTGATCGGCCGGTCCGTCCCCTTCCCCCGCTCAGTTACGAGGAACTCGACCTCCAGATCGGGATGCCCGAACTTTACGAGGCCCGACGGATACTGCCTGACAGGCTCAAATCCCAACCTGCCGAGGATTGACGGGATGTCGGCCTTCGCCTTCGCGAGTTGGCGCCCGGGAATCAGGAAGTCAAGGTCCAGGGTACGCACGAGGGGTATCTCCGGGGCATCATTGAAATAAGCCCGGTAAATAGTGGCACCAGCTCCCGATGAGGACGAGATTCTCCAAGACGCCCGCCTTCTGAAACTCCTTGAGGACCTTGAAGAAAAGCTGGCGTTGCTCACTCATGCAGGGCCTTTTTCAGCTCTTTGAGGTTGGCCTGAGCTTTTTTAAAAAGCAATTCAAGCCGTCTCCGGGACTGTATCCTCTCCCTGAGTTCCGCTACTTTCGCCGACTGGACTCCTCCGAGGTATTTGAAGACGACTTTTCCTTTGGCTCTGTAAGCCAGATACGCGTAGAGACGACCTTTCCTTGCTTTTTCTGAAATAGACCCCTTGGGGAGCTTATCTATCTCTAACCGGTATTTATGGCAGAGTTGTTCAAGCCGCTGCTGTTCTTCCTTCAATATCGGCCTTAGTGCACTCATTCTTTACCCCCGGCTGCCTAACATGTCGGAGAATATTCTACTTTGTTAGGCAACGCGCCGCAACACGAAGTTGCCTAACAGAAGTTACTCCCCCAGTCCGCGTAAGGCAACTGATGACTGATGTCCTGTACACCCGCCTTTTTCTCAGGCGGTAATTGCTATTTCCTCGGCACAGGCATATCCTCCTGTGCCCGTCCCTCACCGTTTTGAAGGATATCCTTAATACGTCAACAATTGTCAACGCTCTGGGATATCCGTCATGCCCGCCAGCTATTTCCGGGGGAGGACCTGTTGCTGTCAGGTTCTCCCCCTTTTTCATTCTGGGTGCACAGAATGCCGTTTGATAGGTGGTGGGGTGGTTACGCGGGTGGAGAGCGGCGTTGAAGCGATTCAGCCCACATGCGCCGAGACCCACCGATAGAATCTCGAGGCCGCTTTGACAATCTCCTCCGCCTCGGCCTTACGCATGGGGCGCCGCTCATATTGAATCATGTGCTTCCTGCCGATGATCCTCGAAAGTATCTTGGATTTCTCCCGGGCATCGGGGATAGTGATGGAAGCCACAAGCCCGCACACATCCCTGTGATCCTCCGAGGCGGAGCGAACTCTCTTCTCATGCACGCATATGGCATCGGCGGAGGATATCGCGCATTGCAGGGCAAGCGTCCCGGCCGCATTGTAATTCCCCGAATTCAAGGCGGCCACCATCTGGGAGTGGTTGTCTCCTGCCTTTCTGAGATAATCACAGGCCGCTGACGCGTCCTCCTGTCTTACTCTATGTCTTTCTGCGTTCACTGGAGTCGCCGCCTCCCGGATCCATGCCGTGCACGACAAGATATGACCGCATGAGGGTTTCCACAGGGGGAAGGCGCCTCTGCATTCTTCGCACAAATTCGGCCGATGTTTTGATGTACGGGTCGAGATGCACCCCAAAATAGCCGAGGAACTTAGGGCAGATCTCATCTGCAAAGCACCGCTCGATCCGCGCCCTCGTCCGCGCGTCTCCGACAATCACGGCGACGTCGCAGTCGCTCCCCGCGCGAGTTGCGCCGTTCACAATGCTTCCATACAGCATCAGCGACTCGACGGCCGAGAGAAGCTTGTGCTTTCTCAGCTCAGTGACCAGGTAACGAGCCATGTCGTCCCGCAGCGCCCTTTCCTTGCCGAATGCGGGCGCGAGAATGTCCCTCACCGTGCGATGGCCGTGGTTGAGGCGGTATATATGCTGCCGACCGATGATCTGCCGCTCCACGATGCGCTCGTCCAGCAGTTCCTTCAATGCGCTGTGCGCGGCGGGGGCGCTGAGCCTTGCGCGCCGCGCCACCTCCCTCCCCGAAGCCATGTAATCCTTGGTCCGTGACGTGAAATGGCGGAGTATTTTGACCTTGGCCCTTGAGTCTAGAACACTATCCAACTTGTCGTTCATGGCAGTTCAAGTGTAATGTAATCCTTACAAGTGTAAAGTCTAGTTGACAATATCTCGGGGGTCAACAACAATCTCAGCCGTATCGTTGCTATTGTCCTTCCAGGGCCATAATATCCCAAGGCTCGTCTTCCCCCATTTTTCCGCTCCGGGCAGCATCTGCCCTTACCCCTGGCACAGGCATATTCTCCGGCGCCCGTCCCTTACTGTTTTTAAGGATATCCTCAGTACATCTATGAATGTCAATGCTCCGGGATATCCGTCGTCCCCGCCAGCTATTTCCGGGGGAGGCCTGAACGGCCTCCCCTTTTTCATTGGGCGTTGAAAGATGCGTCATTTGAGGGCATGGTAATAGTTGTCGCGGGTGTTATATGACCTCTAAGACTTTCACCGCGGTCCTGCACAAAGAGTCGGCCCCGCGAAGATTTTGCATTCCGGTGACAATTGAGTGACAACCCCGCTCGGGAGGAATCGGATAATACGCGCCGAGGATGAGTGATGCGCACATGCACGAGGCGCCGTTTGTGATGAGAGCCGCCCCCTTCGCCGTGCTCGCGGTTCTGCTCTCCGCCGTGACGCCGACCGCCCGGGCCGATGCGGCGCGCGCCTATTCCAGCCCGCTGACCATCACCACCTACAAGACCAACAACGAGGGCCATCTGATCACCTTCCCCGATGGGACCACCCTGGCGATAGACTGCGCGGACGGGGACATCGTCACCAAGTCCCACTTCCACGCCGACCACTGCGCTTCATGCGACAAGGTCGGCGATTACCACAGGAACAACGTCATCCCCGGTGACATCCTCTACAGCAAGGACGGCGTGACGGTGCAGGTCGTCGCCGCCAACGCCAAGGTCATCGGTGAGGAGCGGGCGTTCGTGAATTGCCCCGCGAGCGACGAGAACAGGATGAGCATGGCCCTGCTCGTCAGCTACGGGGGATTTGACTATCTGACCGCCGGCGATCTGACGAGCCCCGTAGAAAACCGCCTGGGGAGAAAGCTCGCGGACATGGGCGTGGAGGTGGACGTCCTCAAGGTGAGCCATCACGGGAGCAAGTCCAGTTCAAGCCTGACCTTCCTGCAGGAGATCCTGCCCGAATACGCCGTCGTCGCCGGCAGTGCGTCCCAGCCCTACCAGGAGACGCTGGACAACCTGCGGGACGCCGGGGTGGAGCGGATCTACTACGCGTACGACTATCCCCTCGAAAACGACCGCGTCTTCAGGGCCAACAGCAACGTCACGATCACCACCGACGGCTACGAGTACACATTCTCGGGCGATGGCTTCGAGCATGGCCCCTTCCCGGTGGACGAGGACGCCGAACCGATCCCCACCCCGGCTCCGGCTCCGGCGCAGCCCAATCGCATCCGGGTCGTGACGAATCCCTCGATCGCGCTGGCCGGTGACCCGTTCAGCGTACACGTGGCGGTGCAGCCGGTTCTTGACAGGCCGTTCGACGCCTACGTGGTGATCCACGGCCCCGCGGGCGTCCACTCGGTCAGGTTCGGCAACTCCCTCGCACCCGGCGTGATCCCGATCGCGCAGAGGATCATCTTCCTGCCGACGGTCTACTCCGAGACTCTGCTGCAGATGGCGATTCCGCAGGTGCCCCCCGGGCAGTACCACGTCGTCGCCGCCCTCGCCGACATGGGGAGGGGGGTGACGGGGGTCGGGGACACGTTCGAGGTGGACACGACGTCTTTCTGGGTGGAATAGCCGTCACGCGCGGCTATGGCCGTGCCGCCCCCGCCGTCGCTCCAGGGATGGGCGATCGGGGAGAACGCGGACCGCACCTTTGCCCCTCTTCCCATAGCACTGTGTGCCGCGCTAGCCCCTGATCCCTTATCCCCGCGTTATTGCCGGCCGCGCCCTCCTTTTGTTTGGTACCATGATGTTGCCGGGGCGAAATGCGCGCCATGGAACGATCCATTGTCGCCGTCTTTCTGATTGCGGCGGCGATATGCACATCGTGTGCCCGCCGGGGGGCTCAGCCGACCGCGATGCAGCCACTGAGACGCTCCATCCACATCCATGCCACGCCGGACGACTGGATCGGCCGAGAGGCGGTCTCGTTCTCCCTCGATTCGAAGGCGGAGTTCGACGCCGCCGTCGCGAAGGCCGTCGGCGCGCTCGGCGACCGGGTGGAACTGCTCGGCATCGGCGAGCCGCTCCACGGCGGCGAGGAGATCCTCATCCTCCGCAACCGGCTCTTCCGGCGCCTCGCGGCGGCGCACGGCTTCACTGCCATCGCCGTCGAGAGCAGTTTCCCGCGGGGGCGCCTCGTGAACGGGTACGTGGCCGGCCGGGGGCCGGCGACCTACGACGAAATCCGAAACGACGGATTCAGCCACGGCTTCGGCCTTCTCGAGGCGAACCGGGAACTCGTGGAGTGGATGCGGGCGTACAACGCCGATCCCTCCCGCCGCGTCGAGCTCCGGTTCTACGGCTTCGACGGACCGCTCGAGATGACCGTCGCCGCCAGTCCGGGCGTGGCCCTCCGTTCCGTCCTCGACTACCTCGAGTCGATCGATCCCGCCGCCGGCCGGAGGCATCGCGGGCGCATCGAGCCGCTCCTCGGCCGGGACGCCGACTGGGAGAACCCGGCCGCGGCGATGGACCCGACGAAGGCGGTGGGCCTGTCGTCGGCGGCGACCGCCCTGCGGATCGCGACGGAGGATCTCATCACGGAGCTGCGCATCCGCCGTCCCGAGCTTGCGGCGGGGAGCGGCGGGGAGCGGCTCGCGGAGGCGCTCCACGACGCCTCGATGGCGCGGCAGCTGCTGAACTACCACGCCGCGCTGGCGCGGGAGTCGGACGAGCGCCTCAACGTACTGCTCGGCATCCGCGACGCGATCATGGCGGACAACCTGGTTCACATCGTGTCCCGCGAGCGGGGGCGGGGGAAGGTGCTGGCCTTCGCGCACAACGCCCACCTCCAGCGGGGGATGGCGACGATGCAGCTCGGCCCGCACTCGTGCGCCTGGTGGCCGGCGGGGGCGCACCTCGACGCCATCCTCGGGACGCGCTACGCCGTCATCGGTTCGGCGGTGGGTGTCTCGGCCGAGAACGGCATCGGCCGGCCCGAGGAAGGCACGCTCGAGGCGCTCCTCACCGCCGTGCCGGGGCCGGCGCTGTTCATCCCGACGCACGCGGGGAGCTGCCTTCCCCCCGCGGTGGTCGCGGCCCTCCCGACCCGATCGGGCAGCGCGAGGAACCCGACCTATTTCGCCCTCACCCCCCGGAGCCTCACCGATTTCGACTGGCTGGTCTTCATGGATGCAATGGCCTACACCCGCGGCGGTCCCTCGCTGCCGGAACCGGACGGCGGCACGAAGCAGTAGATCCACGTCCCTCGGGATACTGAACTGCGACCGCTTCCGTCGCGGCTCCCGACCGTAACCTGGTGGATAGATTGATCTCATGCCCTGACAATGGTATATTTCCATTGTCTGTGAAAGAGACGGGAGGTGTGCATGAAGGCGTTTGCCATCGGTGTGGCGGCGACGCTGTGCCTTGCCGCCCGGGGCGGCCCTGACAGCGTGCAGGGGAGGATCACCCTCATCGACCCGGCGGCGGGGATCCTCGAGATTTCGGGCGTCAGGATTATCGCGAAGGACGCCGTTGTGGAGAACCTCGCCGACCAGCGGGTCACGCTGGCCGATCTGAAGGCGGGGGACAGCGTGGACGTGGACGGGTCTTTCTCGGGGCCCGGGGAAATGACGGCCGTCAAGATAGAGCAGGAGGTTTCCGTCACCGACGAGGTCGAGGGGAAGATCGCTGCGGTCGACGCGGCCGGCGGGACGATCACCATCGGCGGCGTCACCGTGAAGGTCCCCGCCGGCGCCGTCATCGAGGACGGCAACGACATGCCGACCGCGTTGGAGCAGCTCAAGACCGGAAGCCGCGTCGACTGCGAGGGGACCTGGACGGGGGATCGGGAGCTCACCGCGGTCAAGATCGAGATCGACTGAGCCGCCGCGCTGATTGAGCGGCGGCGCCCCGCCGCGTCGTGATCGGGGGAGGCCCGGACGGCCTCTCCCGATTTTTCGTGTTGCGGCCGGTCGCCGTTATGCCAGTATAGCCGCACGATATCGGTATTCGATATAATGAGTGCCATGATCGGAGAATTCTTCATCGGCTTCATCAGGATTCACATCCTCTACCATGCGTCGAAGGAGGAGGTCTTCGGCGTCGCGCTCATCAGGGAGCTCGCGCGTCATGGGTACCACACGAGCCCGGGCACCCTCTATCCGATACTGCACCGTCTCCGGGGCGACGGCTACCTCTCATCCCGCGCGATGGTGGTCAACGGGAAGATGCGCCGCTACTACAGGATTACCAGAAAGGGCGCGCGGGTCCTCAGCGAGTGCAAGGGCAGGATTCGGGAGCTTGTGGACGAGGTCATTCTGGAGAAGTGAGCTGATCCAGGCACGGTCTCGCGCTGGCGCTGAACGGCTGCGGGATGTCGGTGTGGATTGCCGTTCGGCGCAGGGGAGATTCCGCATGGGCGAAAGCCGTTACCGTCGCGTTCGTTCTCCTGTACGCGGGCATCTTTGCGGCCACGATGGCCGCATGGCGACTCCTCTCGTGCGACTCCATGGTGGACACCGGCGGCGAAGGCATTCGGGTTCGATGTAGAGAGGAGGCCATTCCCAAATGGCAACAATCGCCATCGGATTGCTCACTGTTCTCGCCGCCACCGTCGGCACGATCACCGGCTTTGGCACATCCACGATCATGATCCCAATCCTGGTCCAGTTCATGCCTCCCGTGGAGGCGATCTTCCTCGTGGCCATCATCCACTGGTTCGGCGACATATGGAAGGTGGCGCTCTTCCGGTCCGGTGTGCGGGCACGGTTGATTCTCCTCTTCGGCATCCCCGGTCTTCTGGCGGGCTTTGGCGGCGCCTCGATCACGCTCGAGGCGGACCAGGCGGTGCTGCTCAAGATCTTGGGAGGATTCATCGCCGCATATGCGCTGTTTCTCCTGCTGCAAAGAAGCTTCAGGGTCCCGGCCAACACGGCTACGGCGCTCGGCGGCGGCGCACTGTCCGGCTTTTTCGCCGGGGTGTTCGGAATCGGCGGGGCGATTCGGAGCATGTTCCTGTCCGCATTCGACCTGCCGAAGGAGGTGTACATCGCCACCGCCGGGGCCATCGGGCTCATGGTGGACGCCATGAGGATCATCACCTACATCGCGGGCGGAACGACGTTGCCGCGGCATCTGTGGCACGGTCTTCTCCTTTTCATCCCGCTCTCGTTCCTGGGCGCCGGCATCGCCAGGAAGGTCGTCGGCATGATCCCCCAGAACAGGTTCCGCCTCGTCGTGGGGGCGTTTCTCTTTGTCATCGGCGCGAAGCTGATGCTGTGGGCATGACCCCGCCGATGGGAGCGGTGCGCCGGAGGCACGGAAATGAGGTTGTACGACATTGCCATGTCGGTCGAAAGGTCGAACGGAAAGAAGGGAGGTGATCGCGCATGCGTAATGACCGGGCCACCCGGGATGTTCTCTCGAACGTATGCGTCTTCCTGTCGGGGAGGGGAGTTGAAATCGACGCGCAAGGACTACTACGAAATCGTGCGGGATTCGGATAAGATTGTGACGGTTTGAGAAAGGCCCAATCGATGCAGATTCTCGTCAAGGCGGTCGTGAGCCTGGGGATCATATTCGCCGCCACCGCGGTCGCGAGGAGGTGGCCCTCCGCCGCGGGCCTGATCGCCGTCATGCCGCTCACGGGGGCGCTCGTCCTCGTCTGGGTGCATGTCGAGAGCGGGGGCGATCCCCGGGTCATGGGGAGATTCACGCGGGGGGCGCTGTGGGGGATCCTGCCGAGCATCCTCTTCTTCCTCGTCGCCCTCGTGTGCTTCAGGAGGAACCTTCCCCTTTCGATCGTCCTCGCGGCGAGTTTCGGCGTCTGGCTGTGCGCGGCATTCATCCACCAATGGATGCTCGAGTAAAGTCGACCCCAGGAAACGATCATCCATATATCCTTTTGAGCACGCGGCAGATCGCCAGGCCCACCCACGGCTTCATCTCCCGCGCCCTGGCCGATCCCCTCCCCGCCGGTTTCATGGAGGAGACCCTCCACAGCCCGCCCGGTTCCTGATGGTCGATGAGCCATGCCGCCGCGCGGCCGATCTGTTCGTCATCCGCCGAGCATCCCATCAGGGAGAGGGAATCGAGCGCCGCCACCAGATTGTTCCACCAGAACGGATGCTCGAACCTGAGCCAATAGCCAGCCGCCCGGTAGGACGTGTACGAGTCCGGCTGGAAGAACCTGGATTTGAGCAGACGCGCCGCGGCGCGCGCCGCCCCGGAGCTCCTGTATACCGGGTGGGCCGCGAAGGCACGGAGGACCATTCCCGTCCAGTTGTGCGAGAACGGCCTTGAACGGTCGGGCTCGACCGGTTTCGCGTGCCGGCTGGTCAGGCGGTACTGTGTCGCCCGGTCAAACCTGTGCGTGAGGAGGGGGATGGTCCAGCCCCCGTCGGATTGCCGCATCGCCAGCAGCCACCGGAACCCCCGCTCGATGCGCGGATCGTCCGCGTAACCGGCCTGGATGAGGAGCGCCATGATCGCGCCGGTGTAGTAGGTCGCGTACTGGTCCGCGAGGATGCCGCGGATGTCCCCCTCCTCCGTCTGGCAGGAGAAGATGAACTCCGCCGCTCGCCTGGCCCGGGGATGCGCGCGCGTAAAGCCGTACCGTTCGACCAGGAAGCGGAAGTGCCGCCAGGTTTCGACGAGACGATAATTGACGGCGGGATGCTTGTGCGCCCCGGCCCGGGGCCAGCTCCCGTCGGGAAGCTGTTTCCCGATTATCTTCAGCGCGCCGGGCAGCCGCCACAGGCGGCCGATCGGGCCGGCATCCTCGCCGAGCAGGTCGCGCCGCGCGAAGTACTTGAGCGCCTCGTCCCCGGAGGAGAGGAGGGGCGGCAGCGGATCGGACTTCAGCCGTTCCCGCCATCCGGTCACGGCCGCCCTTTCCCGCGGACGCGCAGCCTCCGCCGCGCCGCCCCGCTCCCGAGCTCCCTCGCCGCATCGGCGGCGATCCAGCGGGCCGCCCTCGAGTCCATCCGGCCGATCTCCTCCGCGAGCGCCGCCGCCGCCGCGCGCAGGTTCCGGTTCCGCTTCCCGATGCCCCGGATCGCCCAGCTCACCGCCTTCTTCACATAGTGCCGCCCGTCTCCCGCCCCCCGCCGGATCGCCGGGAACAGCCGGATGAACTTCCCGTCCGCCGCGCCCTTGTCGTGGCACGCCAGGCAGGCGATCAGCGCGTACGCCGCCCGCCGCACGTACTCCTCCTCGCGGGCGGACCACTCGACGATCTTCCTCCACGCGAGCGGGCTCCTGTCGAACAGGTTCATGCACGCCTGGTCGCAGACGTCCCAGGAGTTCATCCCCGCCGCCCACTCATCCATCTGCTCCGCGGTGAGCTCCCAGGGGATGGCGACCATCGAGGCCAGGATCCTCGCCTCGGGTATCCCCGTCCGCCACAAACCAAGGGCGAGCCGGTGGTCCTTCCCGATCTCTCGCGCCAGCTTCCGCATCTCGGGGACGGAGACCCCCAGCCGCCGTTCGGCGGTCAGCCCGTTCCGGGCCATGCCCCCGACCCGGTCGGGCCGCGCCATCGCCTCCAGCCGCCGCACGACCTCCGCCACGGAAGCCATTCATTTCCTCCTCGCCGCCGGTGTCCATGCCGTCCGGTGCCGCTCATGGGCGGCGCTCCGTGCTCCGCGCCCGCAGTTAATAGTGAAGATCTGACGCCAATCAGCCGGCGATGGAGAGGGCGATGAAGGGGACGAGGTTGAACATCAGGACGATGATCTTCATCAGGCCGAGGAAGGAATAGATCGCCACGTTGAACGCCTCCCGGGGGATGGGGAACCACCTGCCGTGCATCCGGTGGATCCATTCGCCGGCGCAGGCGCAGATCAGGGACGAGAGGATCAGCAGCGCCCCGTTCAGGATCGTGCACCACATGAAGAACGCCCGGGCGGTCTCGATGCTCATGGGGTCCCTCCTTTCCCGCCGCGAACGCGGCGCGTGATGCGGGTGGTGCCCGCGAAAGTTCGCTTCTCGAAGGAATCGGACGGCGGTTCGGCGGACTTCCTCCCCCGCACCATGATCTCGATCTCGTCCAGCTCGATGGCGTGCCGGCCCGTTCCGCACCCCACGTCCAGAACTGACATCCCCGGGAGGAGGCCAAGCTCGGCGATCAGGAAATCCACCTCCGCGACGGTGTTCTTCGTGAAGCAGTTGTCCTCATAGACCGGCGCGTGCCCGTCGAAGAAGGCCGCCCACTCCGGCATCGAGTCAGTTGTCATGCGTCTTTCCCGGCTCGATCAACCCGGCACGGCGATCGAGCGGCCCCTGATTCAACCAGGGCCGTTCGCATTGAAATCCGGGTGGCGAGCCATACTCCTTGCATACGATAATAAACTCGCTTGGTCAAGTAAGTATTTTTATTTGTTTTTAGGGAAACGGTTATGAATGCGCGATATAATGGAACCGTCTTTACGGTCGGTCGATTGCGGCCCTCCCGGCGGCGGGGCGAATACGTGCGTAATATTTTCTGGCGGAAGGTGATAGGTACAACGTCTCCATGAAGAAGCGGCGGCTGTTCAGGATGGTCATTCCGATGTATCCGGCGTTCAACGTCTACTCGTTCATCGCCGACAAGACGACGTCCCTCGGCGCCGTCTCCGTCGCGACCGCGGCCCGCGAGGCGGAAGGGTGGGAGGTCGAGGTCATCGACGAGAACAACCTCCGCCGCTTCGGCCCCCGGCACGCCGACGGCGGCGCGGACCACGCGCTGATCCAGAGACTGCGGCCCGCGGACGCGGTCGGCTTCTACGGCGGCCTCACGAGCACGATCCCCCGACTCTACAAGGTGGCGCGGCTCTACAGGGAGGCGGGGGCGATCACCATCGCGGGCGGCCAGCATTTCGTCGAGGAGACCATACCGGAGGCGTTCTCATCGGGCATTGATTTCGTCGCGACGGGGGAGGGCGAGGAGACGATCAGGGAACTCCTCTGCGCCCTCCGGCACGGGGAAGACCCGCGCGCGGTCCCCGGCATCGCCTACCGTGAGAACGAGAGTGTCGCCTACTCCCCCGCGCGACCCCCCATACAGGACCTCGACGCCCTGCCCCTGCCAGATTTCTCCCTCCTCCGGTACGCCAATATCATCCTCTACCCGGTGGGGCGGGTGCGCGGCTGCGGCATGAACTGCGAATTCTGCAGCGTGAAGGGGGCGCCGCGGTACGCCTCCGCGGAGCGCCTGGTCGAGCAGATCAGCAGGGTGGTGGAGACGACGGGGCGGCGGCAGTTCTTCATCGTGGACGACCTGTTCGGACAGGATCGAGACGAGACGCTGCGGATGTGCGCGCTCCTGAAGGAGTACCAGGAGCACATCGGGAAGCGCCTGCGGATCACCGCGCAGATCCGACTCGACAAGGCGCGGGACACCGCGCTCCTCACGGCGATGCGGCAGGCGGGCGTGAGCGCCCTCGCCATCGGGTTCGAATCGCCGATCGCCGAGGAACTGAGGGCGATGCGCAAGGCCCTCCGCCCGGAGGAGATGATCGCGCTCACGAGGATAATCCATCAGTTCGGTTTCTTCATCCACGGGATGTTCATCTTCGGCTACCCGATGGAGGACGGCGTCCGGTTCGAGATGCCGGCCGCGGAGCGTGCGCGGCGGTTCCGGTCGTTCATACGGAAGGCGAGAATCGACACCATCCAGGTGGTGCTGCCCGTTCCCCTTCCCGGAACGCAGCTGCGGGAGCGGCTCGCCCGCCGGGACAGGATCTTTCCGCGCGAGGTCCTGGGCTGGGAGTACTACGACGCCGGCTTCCCGCTCTTCGAGCCCGACCCGCCGCTCACCGCCGAGGAGATGCACCGCGCGGGGCTGATGATCATGGGCCGCTTCTACCAGGGGCGCTACCTGTTCCTCTTCCTCCTCAATCTTTTCACCATACCGTACCTCGCGCTCCACGTCTTCGACATCAAGTCGGGATGGCGGCGGTGGTACCGGCGGTGGCGCAACTACTTCTTCCGCTTCACCGGCTCGAAGGTCCTCGACAAGTGGACCTCCCAGCTCCAAAAGGGGAGGTTCAGCAACAAGCTGCGCGAGGCCGGACGGCGACTGCGCGCGGGTCAGACACCCCCTCCGGACTGCACGCGGGCCTCCCGCTGAAAATAGTTATTGATAATAGTAATCATTCAATTATAATACCTCCACGATGGAAACGCCCGCTCGGGGAGGAGGCGACGGAAAGGTCCAATGCGGGGGGAGGCGGGGAGGTTTCAACCAACCGGGAAAGGAGTGCTGTCATGGCGAAGGTCGCGATTGAGATGGTGAAGAAGGCGGGGGTGAACCTCGACCAGCTGGTGGAGCTCCTCGTGAAGAACGCGTCGGCCGAGCTCACCACCTACTACTACTACACGATCCTGCGGGTGAACCTGATCGGGCTCGAGGGCGAGGGGATCAAGGAGATCGCAGAGACGGCGCGCATCGAGGACCGGAACCATTTCGAGGCGCTCGTGCCGAGGATCTACGAGCTCGGCGGGGAGCTGCCCGGGGACATGAAGGCGTTCCACGACATCTCCGCGTGCCCGCCGGCGGGCCTCCCGAAGAACCCCGCCGACGTGAAGGCGATCCTGGAGGTCCTCGTCGGGGCCGAGCGGTGCGCCGTCCGCGGCTACACCCAGATCTGCAACATGACCGCGGGGAAGGACCACCGCACCTACGACCTCGCCCTCGCGATCCTCAACGAGGAGATCGAGCACGAGTCGTGGTTCTCCGAGTTCCTCGGCGAAGGGCCCTCGGGCCACTTCATGCGGAGGGGGGAGACCTCCCCGTTCGTCGGGAAGTTCCTGCGGTAGACGGGCCGGTGGGGGGGGCAGCCCCCCTCCCGCCCGCCGGCGGGGGAGTCGACGGCCATGCGGACGTTCACGCGGGAGGAGCTCGCCCGCTGCAACGGCAGGGACGGGGCGCCCGCCTATGTCGCCTACAGGGGGACGGTCTACGACGTCTCGAAGGCGTTCCTGTGGATGGGCGGGCGGCACCAGGCGCTCCACGAAGCCGGAATGGACCTCACCGAGGCGCTCGACCGGGACGCCCCCCACGGCGCCGAGTTCCTGGAGCCCTGCCCGCGAGTGGGGCGGCTCCTCCCCGGCTGATCGCCCCGCCGCGGGCACGATGCACCAATTCACCGCGGATGGACACGGATAATCACGGATAGGGAAACAATCCGTGCAGATACGGGAATGAAGTGAAGATTTTCGCCACAGAGAACACAGGGGTCGCAGAGAGCGAATGTAGCTACAAGGGGAAAGCCGACTGATTCATCAACTGGTTTCTCCGTGTCCTCTGTGAACTCCGTGGCTTGTTCGGCCGCCTTCCCCTCGTCGCTCGCCGCTCCTCCCGGGCTTTGCGGTTGACCCCCCGCGCGGCGTGTGGTAGGGTGCGCCGTCCGGCCCTTCACCGGAGGGGACCATGCCAGGCGGCGACGACATCGGCAGGATCGTGGGCGAGGTCATGCGCCGGTACCCGGCCGCGGCCCCCGCGGAGGAACCGGCCCCGTCGCCCCGGGAGCGGGTCCGGAAGGTCGCCCTCGCGGCCGACCACGGCGGGCTCGATCTGAAAAACATCCTCCGCGGCTACCTCGAGGACCTCGGCTACGCGGTGAAGGACTTCGGCACCTACACGAAGGAGTCCGTCGACTATCCGGACTACGCGGCCGCGGTCGCGCGGGCCGTCGCCGCGGGACAGTACGACCGGGGGATCGTCGTCGACGGGGCGGGGATCGGGTCGTGCATGGCGGCGAACAAGGTGCGCGGGGCGCGGGCCGCGATGTGCTACGACCTGAAGACCGCCCTCAACAGCAGGGAGCACAACGACGCGAACGTCCTCACGCTCGGCGGGCCGCTCATCGATGCCGGCGCCGCGCGGGAGATCGTGAAGGTGTGGCTCGAGACGCCGTTCGCCGGCGGGCGGCACGCGCGGCGGGTGGACAAGATCATCGCGCTCGAACGCGGCTGAACGACGGCGTGCGCGCGTTGCCGAACGGGGGAGGGTATGGATTCCGCTGAAATCGCACGGCTCGTGACGAGGGAGGTGCTCGCGCGGCTCTCCGGGAGGCAGGCGGCGGGCGAGGGCCCGACGTGCAGCCTCGCGGACATCTGCTCGTCGTGCGGGAAATGCGCGACCGAGCGGGTGGAGACCGTCCGGCAGCTCGTGCGGAACGGCGCCTCCCGCATCTCGGCGGCCGGCGGCGTCGGGAAAGTCGCGGACGACCTCGCCCGCAAGATCGACCACACGCTCCTCAAGCCCGACGCGACCGTGGCGCAGGTGGAGAACCTCTGCCGTGAGGCGGCGGAGTACATCTTCGCCTCTGTCTGCGTGAACCCGTGGTTCGTCCCCGTCTGCGCCCGGATCCTCCGGCGGAGCCCCGTGAAGGTCTGCACGGTCATCGGCTTCCCCCTCGGCGCCACGACGCCCGAGGCGAAGGCGTACGAGACGAGGGACGCGATCGGGGAGGGGGCGCAGGAGGTGGACATGGTCATCAACGTCGGCGCGCTGAAATCCGCCCGGTACGACATCGTCGAGAAGGACATCCGCGGCGTCGTGCGGGCCGCGCGCCCCGCCACCGTCGTGAAGGTCATCCTCGAGACGTGCCTCCTGACGGACGAGGAGAAGGTGAAGGCCTGCGAGCTCGCGAAGCGGGCGGGTGCGGATTTCGTGAAGACCTCGACCGGCTTCTCCTCGGGAGGCGCGACGGCGGAGGACATCGCCCTCATGCGGAGGACGGTGGGGGCGGAAATGGGGGTCAAGGCCTCGGGCGGCGTCCGGTCCCGCGAGGACGCCGAGAAGATGGTGGCGGCGGGGGCGAGCCGCATCGGCGCGAGCGCGAGCGTGAAGATCGTCTCGGGGAAGGGAGCGGCCGCGGAGAAATACTGAACGCGGGCGGAGAGGATCGTGCGGAGCGCGTTCGTGCCGGTCATATGCGCCGCGGCGGGAGCGGTCTTTCTCGCCTCCTGCGCCTCCACGGAGGATACGGGCATGCCCGTCGAGCCGATCGCCGTCATCGAGACGGGCATGGGGACCATCGCCTTCCGGTTCTTCCCCGACCGGGCGCCGAAGGCGTGCGAGAACTTCATGACGCTCGCCGGGCGGGGCGCCTACGACGGGGTCGTCTTCCACCGGGTCATCGACGGCTTCATGATCCAGGGCGGGGACCCGACGGGGACCGGCCGCGGCGGGCGGAGCGCCTGGGGCGTCCCGTTCGGGGATGAGATCAGCCCGGGTCTCGCGCACGACAAGGCCGGCATCGTCTCGATGGCGAACGCCGGCCCGAACACGAACGGCAGCCAGTTCTTCATCACGCTCGGTCCCGCCCCGTGGCTCGACGGCCGGCACACCATCTTCGGCGAGGTCGTCGAGGGGATGGACGTGGTCGGGCGCATCGGGAAGGTCCGGACCGGTGCGGCGGACCGACCGCTCTCGGATGTGGTGATGGAGCGGGTCCGGATCGAGCAGCGGAAGCCGGTCCGGTGACGAAGGGGCCCCGCCACCGCGGCGGCCGGCGACCATGCGGATCAAGGCGAAGATCGTCCTGTGGGGATGCGTCCTCTCCCTCCTTCTGCTCCTCGTCGTCATGCTCGGACTGTATTCGGCCCTGCGGGTGAGCCTGTGAGGCCGGAAGGGCGCGGTCCCCGCCCGCCCCGGCGCCGCGCGATCCGGCGGGCGGCCGTCGCCGCCGCGGCGCTCGCCGTCCTCGCGGCGGCCCAGGGGGCCGGCCGGCGGGGCGCCGGCCCGGGCCTCCGGTTGACCTATCCTCCGGAGGGACTGGTCACGGGCTTCACGCGCGTGCGGATCGCCGGCGGCTGCGATCCCTCCTCCCGCGCGACCGTCCGCGGCGAGCCGGTCAGGGTGTATCCGACGGGTGCGTTCGTCGCGCTCGTCCCGCTCGCGGCCGGCGAGAACGTCATCGAGGTCGCCGCCGAGAAGGGCGGCCGCCGCGAGGCGGTCCGCCGGACGGTCATCTGCCGCGACCCCGCGGCCACCTCCCCGGTCTCACCGCTCACGATCGACGCGCGGCCGCGCGAGCCGTCGGTCGACACCGTCCTCGGGCCCGGCGACGAGCTCGCCGTCCGCGTCAAGGGGAGCCCGGGGATGCGGGGATCGTGGTCGCTCGCCGGCGCGGTCCTGGACGCGCCGCTCGTCGAGGCGCCGCCCGCCGCCGAGGGGGAGCTCCGGGGGGTCGCGGGCATCTACGCGGGGACCTATGCGATCAGGGGCGGGGAGCGGGCGGAGCGCGGCCGCGTCAGGTTCAGGCTCGTCTCGCCGGCGGGCGAGACGGTCGAGGCGTCTTCGGCGGGGCGCGTGACCATCCACCCGGTCGAGCGGCTCGCTCGGGGGGAGGTCGGTCCCGGCGGCGCCGCCGTGCGCCGCGAGCCCGACGGCGCGCGCCTCTGGTCGCTCGACCCGGGCGCGCGGGTGACCATCTGCGGGGAGGCGGGCGACCAGTACCGTCTGCGCCTCTCCGGCCGCGAGCGCGCCTGGGCGCCGAAGGACGCCGTCAGGCGGGTGAAGGGACGCGGCGGGTGGGAGGAGACCGCCGCGGGCGCGCCGCGGGTCGATCCGTCGGCGGGCGGCGCCCGGCTGGTCGTGCCCGTCGCGGCGGCGGTGCCGTTCCGGCTGACGCAGGACGAGGGCGGCACGGCGTGGGTCCTCGACGTCTTCGGCGCGGCGGGGGCTCCGCCCTTTTCCCTCGCGGACGGCCCGCCGCCGCTCGGGATGGTCGAGGCGTCTTCGGCCGGGGAGGGCGTCGTGTCTGTCCGCGCGGCGGTTCGCGGCACGTCCTGGGGATGCGCGAGCGGGCGGACCGACGAGGGGATCGCCCTCGTTTTCCGGCCGCCGCCGGGCCGGGGAGGGGAGCCGGTCACGGTCGTCCTCGACCCCGGCCACGGGGGCGCGCAGGACGGCGCCGTGAGTCCCACCGGCCTCAAGGAGAAGGATGTCAACCTCGAGGTCGCGCGCGCGGCGGCCGCCGCGCTCGCCGCCGCGGGCGCTCGGCCCGTCCTTACGCGGGACGGCGACGCGACACGCTCGCTCGCCGAGCGGATCGAGACGGCCCGGTCGGCGGGGGCCGACCTCTTCGTGAGCATCCACCACAACTCCCGCCCCGGCCACGCCGATCCCCTCTCGCGCCGCGGCGCGGATGCCTTCTACGCCGTCCCGCAGTCCGCGCCGCTCGCGCGGCGCATCCTCGCCGAGCTCGGCCGGGCGGGCGTCGCGACGAACGAATGCCGGCGGGAGGGGTTCGCCGTCATACTGCCGACCGACTTTCCGGCGGTCCTCGTGGAGTGCGCCTACCTGTCGCACCCCGGGGACGAGGAGATGGTGCTGCACCGGCGATGGCCCGGGCGGGCGGGCGGGGCGATCGCGCGGGGGATCATGGCGCACGTGCGGGAGGAGGGGTGAGGGATGAGGGGCGGGACGATGCGGCGGTTCGGCGAGCGGTTCATGTTCGGATTCGACGGGACGACGATCACGGGCCTCGTCGAGGACATGGTGGTCGAGCGGCGGGTGAGCGGCATCATCCTCTTCTCGCGCAACATCAGCGACGCGATCCAGGTCGCCGGCCTCTGCAGGGAGCTCCAGGAGCTCCGGCGGCGCGTGAGCGAGCTGCCGCTCCTCATCGCCGTGGACCAGGAGGGGGGCAGCGTCAACCGTGTCGCGGACGGCGTGACGCATTTCCCCTCCGCGATGGCGATCGCGGCGACCGGCGACCCCCGGCTCGCGGCCCGGGCGGGATACTGCATGGGCCGGCAGCTCGCCGAGCTCGGCATCAACATGAACTTCGCCCCCGTGCTCGACATCAACACGAACAGGAACAACCCGATCATCGGCGTGCGGTCGTTCGGCGACGATCCCGCGCGCGTGGCGGCGTTCGGCGCCGCCGCGATCGGCGGCCTCCAGCGGGCGGGCGTCGCCGCCGTCGCGAAGCACTTCCCCGGCCTCGGCTTCGCCGGTGAGGACGCGCACGTGGAGCTCCCCCTCATCGCGAAGGACGCCAGCGAGCTCGAGGCGGAGGACCTCGTCCCCTTCAGGGGGGCGGTCGCGGCGGGCGTCGCGGGGGTGATGGTCGGGCACGCCCGCTACCCGGCGCTGTCCGCGCGCCCCGCGAGCCTCTCGAGGAACATCGTCTGCGATCTCCTGAAGGACGGAATGGGGTTCGAGGGCGTCGTCGTCACCGACGACCTGGAGATGGGGGCGGTGAGCATCCACCGCGGCGTCGGTGACGCCGCGGCCAAGGCGTGCGGCGCGGGGGCGGACCTCCTCCTCGTCTGCCACACGAGCAGCGAGCAGATCAACGCCCTCGGCGACGTCGCGAGCGCCATCACGTCGGGCAAGCTCCGCTCGGAGAGGATCAGGGGGAGCCTCTCGCGGCTCCGCGCGCTCAAGGAGCGGATCGGGGCGTGGGCCGCGCGGCCGCCGGCGGAGGATTTCGAGGACGGAGAGGGCCTCGCGCGGGAGATCGCCGAGTCGGCGATCACGCACGCGGGCGATCCGAAGGCGATCCTGCCGCTCGCCCCCCCGGGGAGCGGGAAGGTGCTCCTCCTCATGCCGAGGATGGAGATCCTCACGCCCGCGGAGAGCGCGGCGGGATCCGCCGGCCCCCTCGTGGAGGAGTGCAGGAGGCGGTTCCCGCGGACGGAGCTCGTCGAGTTCGACCTCCGGCCGCCGCGCGGCGCCGTCGCCGAGGCCGCGGCGGCGGTCGGGGGGGCTGAGGTCGTGGTGCTGGGGACGTGCAACGCGCACCTCTACGCAGAGCAGGCGCGCCTCGTTGAGGAGGTCGCCGGCGCCGGGCGGCCGGCGGTCTATTGCGCCTTGCGGAACCCGTACGATATCGAGCTCTTCCCCGCGGACGGCGCCCGGCTCGCCTCCTACGGCTCCGACCCGCACAGCATGCGCGCCCTCTCCCGGGTGCTCTTCGGGGAGATCAGCCCCCGGGGGCGGCTCCCGGTCGCCCTCAAGCTGTGAGGGGGCGCACGATCACCGCGGTGGGGGGTCCGTTCATGGAAGCGGCGGAGGGCGGAGCGGTGCGGGTCGGTCCCGCCGGCTGGTCGTACGCCGACTGGGAGGGGACCGTCTATCCGCGGGAGGCGGCGGGGAAGGACCGGCTCGGGTACCTCTCGCGGTTCTTCGACTGCATCGAGATCAACAGCAGCTTCTACCGCATCCCCGCCCCCCGCGTCTGCGCCGGCTGGGCGGAGCGGGTGGCCGGGCGCGACCGGTTCCGCTTCACGGTCAAGCTGTACAGAGGATGCACGCACGGGGATGGCGCGCCGGAGGAGGCGCGGCTGTTCCGCGATGCCGTTTCCCCGATCGCCGAGGCGGGCCGGCTCGGCGCCGTGCTCATGCAGTTTCCCTGGTCGTTCAGGAACGGCCCCGACAACCGCCGGCGGCTGGAGCGGCTCGCGGACGCGCTCGAGGGGCTGCCGCTCGTGATCGAGGTGCGGCACGCGAGTTGGGACGAGCCGGCGTTCCACGATTTCCTGCGGGGGCGCGGCATCGGCTTCTGCAACATCGACCAGCCGCTCTTCCGCGGATCCATGGGGCCGTCGGCCGTGCGCACGTCGGCGGTCGGCTACTTCCGGCTCCACGGCAGGAACCGGGAGAACTGGTTCCGGGAGGACGCCGGACGGGACGAGCGCTACGACTACCTCTACTCGGCGGAGGAACTCGCGGCATGGGCGGCGCGGATCGAGGCGGTGCGGACCGGCGGCCTTCCGGTCTACGTCATCTTCAACAACCACTACGGCGGGAAGGCGGCGTGCAACGCCCTCCAGCTCTCCTCGATGCTCCTCGGGAAGGCGGTGGACGTGCCACCCTCCCTCGCCGTGGCGTTCCCGGCCCTCGGGCGACTCAGCGCCCCGGCGGCGGGCCAGGGCGACCTGTTCGACTGATAAATGCAAACCGCACCACGGATTCCCGCGGGTTGTTGACGGATATACACGGATTCTTCTTGAGATTCATCCGCGTGGATCCGCAGTGATCCGTGCCCATCCGCGGTTGCTTGTTTCTTCGCCGCGGCGGCGGGACCGGTTTCACCTTGACCGCCCCCGGACGAGGTGCTACAGTGTCCACGATCCCGACGCAGCCCGTTCCGGCGCAGTATGATGCCAACGGCGGTCGGCGGCGCGGGAAGGAGGCGGAGCGGTGATCGACCCGGTCCTGGAAGAGCAGAGTGGGTCCGTCGGGGACGCCGTCCGGCTCCTCGAGAACATGGCGGGGATGCTCGACGAGGCGCGCCGGACGAAGACGGCCGGCGACGAGGCCGAGCGGGCGTTCAAGACCGCGCGCGAGGAGTTCACCGGCCGGCTCGCGGCGCTCCTCGATGGGCTCGAGATCTCCCCGCGAGAGGGGGAGGAGATCGTGGAGGCGATGGGCAGGATCGGCTCGCTCGGGGTCGCGGCGGCGATGTCCGAGATCCAGTGGCGGCGGTTCGCCGACGCCCGCGGGGCGGCGGAGATGCGGCTCCGCGGCCTCGCCGGCGTCCTCGACGGCCGGCGGCGGCACATGGCGGCCATCCGCCGGTCGCGGCTGATCACGCGGCAGGTGCTCCTCTCCTGGCCGCTGAAGCTCGCCTACCTCACCGCCGCGATCCTGATCGTTTTTGCCGTTCTTGAGGCGATTGTCGTATAATGCCGCGGCAGGCGGCCCGGAGGAGGGGACATGACAAAACGGGAACTGGCGATGCGGATCGCCAAGGAGATGGATCTCACGCAGTTCGTCGTCAAGGACATCATCCAGAAGACGCTCGACTACATCATCGAGGCCCTCGAGCGGGGCGACACGGTCGAGCTCAGGAATTTCGGCGTATTCAAGGTGCGCACCCGGAAGGCGCGTCTCGGCCGCAACCCGAACAGGCCTGAGCAGGAGGTGCGCATCCCCGCCAAGCGGATCCCCGACTTCAAGCCCGGGAGGATCATGAAGGCGAGGGTGGAGCGGCCCGTCTGATGCGGCACCCCGTCGCGCCCGACCGCCCCGGATGCACCCCGCCCCTCCGCGGCGCCGGTCCCGCGCGGGGCGCGCCCCCCCCGTGCACGAAGCCATGAGCATCCAGCGGCTGAGGGGAACGGCGGACATCCTCCCGGACGAGGCCCCGCTCTGGCGGCGGATCGAGTCGGCGGCGCGCCGCGAGGCGCGGCTCTACGGCTGCCGGGAGATCCGGACGCCGGTCTTCGAGCGCACGGAGCTGTTCAGCCGGAGCGTCGGCGAGACGACCGACATCGTCTCGAGGGAGATGTACACCTTCCCGGACCGCGGCGGGCGGAGCGTCACGCTCCGGCCCGAGGGGACGGCCCCCGTGGTGCGGGCCTACCTGGAGAACGCCCTCCACCGGACCGCGCGCGAGGCGCGGCTCTACTACCTCGGCCCCATCTTCCGGTACGAGAAGCCGCAGGCGGGCCGGCAGCGGCAGCACCACCAGTTTGGCGTCGAGGCGTTCGGCGACGGCGGGCCCGCCATCGACGCGGAGGTCATCGAGCTGCTCATGCGGTTTTACGAGGAGCTCGGGATGCGGGACCTCTCCCTCCTCGTCAACACCGTCGGCTGCGCGGCGTGCAGGCCCGCCTTCAACGGGCGGCTGGCGGCCTTCCTCGCGAGCCGTCGGCCGGACATCTGCGAGGACTGCCGGCGCCGTTCGGACGGGAATCCGCTGCGGGTCTTCGACTGCAAGAGTGCCGGCTGCGCGGCCGTCATCGCGGAGGCGCCCCGGGCGATCGAGAGCGTCTGCCCCGCCTGCCGGGTGCATTTCGACGGCCTCCGGGCGCTCCTCGATGAGGCGGGGATCGCGCACACGGTGAGGCCCGAGCTCGTCCGCGGCATCGACTACTACACGCGGACGGCGTTCGAGGTCCTCGCCGGCGGCCTCGGGGCGCAGAACGCGGTCGGCGGCGGCGGGCGGTACGACGACCTCGTCGAGTCGCTCGGCGGGCCGCCGACGCCGGCGGTGGGGTTCGGGACCGGGATCGAGCGGATCGTCATGGTCATGGCGGCGCAGGGGATCGCCGCCCCTCCCCCCGACGGGGCGGTCGTCTCGGTGATCGCCTGGGAGCCGGAGGGGATCGCCGCCGGCCGCCGGGCGCTCCGGTCGCTCCGCGGGGCGGGGATCCCGGCGGAGATGGACCACCGGGGCGGCAGCCTGCGCTCGCAGCTGCGGCGGGCCCACCGCGCGGCGGCGGCGTACGCGCTCCTCGTCGGCGCCGCGGAGTGCGCGCGCGGCGCGGCGCGGCTCAAGGACATGCGGACGGGGGAGGAGCGCGAGGTGCCGCTCGAGGGGATCGGGGCGGCGATGGGGCGTCTCGCGCCCGCGGAGAACCGGACCGGCGTCCCGGGCGGCCGCCGTCCATCATGAAGACCACGATGCGGACGCACACCTGCGGCGAACTGGGCGCCGCGGCGATCGGGACGAGGGCCGTGCTCTGCGGATGGGTGCACCGCCGCAGGGACCACGGCGGGCTCATCTTCATCGACCTCCGCGACCGGTGGGGGCTCACCCAGGTCGTCTTCAACCCGGCGGTCGCGGGCCCGGTCCACGAGCGCGCCGGGACGCTGCGCGCGGAGTACGTGCTGAAGGTGGCCGGCGAGGTCAGGCGCCGTCCCGCGGGGACCGAGAATCCGAAGCTCGCGACGGGCGAGGTGGAACTCGCCGCCGACGAGGTCGAGGTCCTCGCCCCGTCCGCGTCGCCCCCGTTCACGATCGAGAGCGACGCCGAGGCGGGGGAGGAGGTGCGGCTCACGTACCGCTACCTCGACCTGCGGCGTCCCGACCTCCAGCGGGTGCTCGCGATGCGCCACCGGGCCATGCTCGAGGCGCGGAACTACTTCGACGCGCGCGGCTTCCTCGAGATCGAGACCCCCGTCCTCTCCAAGAGCACGCCGGAGGGCGCCCGGGACTACCTCGTCCCCAGCAGGACGCAGCCGGGATCGTTCTTCGCCCTCCCGCAGTCGCCGCAGCTCATGAAGCAGCTCCTGATGGTCGCGGGCGTGGACCGGTACGCGCAGATCTGCAAGTGTTTCAGGGACGAGGACCTCCGCGCGGACCGGCAGCCCGAGTTCACGCAGATCGACATGGAGATGAGCTTCGCGGGCGAGGAGGACGTCATCGAGACGATCGAGGGGCTCATGGCGCGCCTCTTCCGCGCGGTGCGGGGCGTGGAGATCCGCCTCCCCCTCCCGCGGATCACGCACGCCGAGGCGCTCGAGCGGTACGGGACGGACAAGCCGGATCTCCGCCTCGGGATGGAGATCAGGGACGCCGGGGACGCCGTCCGGGGGTCGTCGTTCAACGCCTTCGAGGCCGCGCTCGCGGCGGGCGGCTGCGCGAAGGGGATCGCGGTCCCCGGCGGGGCGTCGTTCACCCGTTCGCGCCTCGACGGCCTCGTCGCCCTCGCCGTCGGGCAGGGGGCCGCGGGGCTCGCCTGGTTCAAGGTGACGGCGGGCGGCCTCGAGTCGCCGGTCGCGAAGTTCCTGCGGCCCGGGCAGGCGGAGCGGCTCCGGGAGGCGTTCGGGGCATCGCCGGGCGACCTGCTCCTCGTCGCCGCGGACCGTCCGCCGGTCGCCCGCGCGGCGCTCTCGGCGCTGCGGCTCCGGCTCGGGAGGGAACTCGGCCTCGCGCGGGAGGGCGATTTCCGGTTCGCCTGGATCGTCGAATTCCCCCTGTTCACCTTCAACGAGGAGGGGGGGCGCCTCGAGAGCGAGCACCACCCGTTCACCGCCCCGCGCGAGGAGGACATCCCGCTCCTCGACACGGAGCCCCTCCGGGCGCGGGCCTCGTCGTACGATCTCGTCCTGAACGGATCCGAGGTGGCGAGCGGGAGCGTCCGGATCCACCGGGAGGATCTCCAGCGCAGGGTCTTCGGCCTCCTCCGGATCGGGGAGGAGGCCGTCCGGGAGCGGTTCGGGTTCTTCCTCGAGGCGCTCCGCTACGGCGCCCCCCCGCACGCGGGGATCGCCGTGGGGCTCGACCGGCTCGTCATGCTCATGGCGGGGAGGGACACCATCAGGGACGTCATCTGCTTCCCGAAGACGCAGAAGGCGTCGTGCCTGATGACCGGATCGCCGTCGGCGGTGGCGCCGGAGCAGCTCAGGGAGCTGCACATACGGACGGTATGAGCGCGCGGGCCGCCGGGCGGAGGGACGGGTCGACGATGACGGAGATACGCCTCGAGTTCGAGTCGCCGCGCGAGGTGACCGCCCTCTTCGGCGACCGGGAGGAGAACCTCAGGATCATCGAGACGTCGCTCGGCGTGTCGGTCGTCCCCCGCGCGAACTTCATCAAGGTGTCGGGCGCCGGGGAGGCGGTCGGGCGGTGCAGGGCACTCTTCGAGGAGCTCGCCGCCGCGACGCGGGAGGGACGCGCCATCCGCGCGCACGAGCTCAAGTACGCCGTACGGGCGGTCATGCAGCGCGGGGGGGACGCGGTCCGCTCCTTCCTGGCGGACCGGATCAGGGTCTCGTCGAAGAAGCTGTTCGTCACGCCGAAGACGGAGGGGCAGAAGGCGTACGTCGACGCCATCAGGCGGCGCGACATCGTCTTCGGCATCGGGCCCGCGGGCACCGGCAAGACCTATCTCGCCATGGCGATGGCGGTCGAGGCGTTGATCGAGGAGCGGGTGAGCCGCATCATCCTCACGCGGCCGGCGGTCGAGGCGGGCGAGTCGCTCGGCTTCCTCCCGGGCGATCTCTACGAGAAGATCACGCCGTACCTCCGGCCGCTCTACGACGCCCTCTACGACATGATGGAGGCCGGAGAGGTGCAGCGGCGCCTCGACCGCGGGATCATCGAGATCGCGCCGCTCGCCTACATGCGGGGCCGCACCCTCAACGACTCATTCGTGATCCTCGACGAGGCGCAGAACAGCACCGGCGAGCAGATGAAGATGTTCCTCACGCGGCTCGGCTTCGATTCGAAGGCCGTCATCACGGGCGACATCACCCAGGTGGACCTGCCCGGGCACCGCCCCTCGGGCCTCGTCCAGGTGCGGACGATCCTCGACGCGGTCGTCGGGATCGAGTTCGTCTACTTCACGGAGCGGGACGTGGTCCGCCACGAGCTCGTGCAGGAGATCATCAGGGCTTACGAGCGGGCGAACCGCTGAGACGGAGCACATGCCATGAGGCCATTCGGGAAACTGCGCACGGCGAAATCCGGAGGGGGCGGAAAGCGGCCGCGGCGGCAGGCCGCTGCGGGGCGCCTCCGCACCTTCCTCGAGCAGAGCCGCGCCGTCAAGGGCCTCATCACCGCCGCGACCTGCGCGGGGATCGTCGCCATCGTCGCGATGGGCCGGACGCCGCACCGCGAGCTGGTCGATCTCTACGTCGGGCAGCCCGCCTCGCGGGACATCTTCGCCGACATCGAGTTCACCTACGTGAACAGGGGGCAGACGGAGCGGCTGCGGGGGGAGGCGGCGCAGAAGGTCCTGCCGCGCTACGCCTTCTCGGCGGCGCGGCTGGCCGATTACGCGCGCACGGTCAGGGAGCTGCTCGGCCTGGCCGAGGCCGCGGAGGCGGTGGAGGCCGCCGCGAAGGGCGATACGCCGCGCCCCCCGATCCTCTCGGCGAAGGACCTCGAGCCGATCCGGGGGCTCCCCGACCCGGCCGGCCTCGCCGCGCAGATGGAGTCGCTCCTCGCGGAGCTCGCCGGGCCGCGGGCGGCGGCGGCGGCGGAGCGGACCCTCTCGGAGGGCAGGGGCGCGCCCGGGGTCGAGCCGCACCTCGCGGCGCTGCTCAAGGCCGCGCAGGAGCAGGTCGACCGCTGGGCGAACGAGCGGTTCCCGAGGGACAGGCGGGCCCGCGACGCCGCGGCGGCCGTGCTCCGGACCTGCGCGGAGGCGGCCGTCGAATACGACGAGGCGACGACGCGGCGGCTGAAGGAAGAGGCCGCCGCCCGGGTCCGGCCGGTCGTCACGCGGGTCCTCCCCGGCAAGAAGATCGTCGACAGGGGGTACGAGGTCACGCCGGAGCAGATGGACGCCTACCTCGCCTACATCACCCGGCGGGAGCAGGAGGAGCCGGCGGTCGTGAAGATGCGAGAGCGGCTCTCCTACCTCCTCGGCCTGACCCTCATGGTCGTGATGTTCATCATCGTCTCGCGCCGCTACCTCATGTACTACCAGGAGCGGGTGTACCGGAGCAACTCCACGCTCTGCATGGTGGCGCTCATCGCCCTCGGCTCGCTCCTCATGTCGCGGGCGATCACCTTCATCCCCTTCGGGACGATCCAGTCGGCGTGGAACAACCTCTTCTTCTACGGCGCCATCGTCTCGGTCCCGATGGCGGCGATCCTCATCACGCTCCTCGTCAACCGCACCCTCGCGCTCTTCCTGTCGATCCTCATCGGCATCTTCGTCGGCGTCATGCGGGGCATGAGCCTCCCGTACACCCTCGTGAGCGCCGTCGGGGGGGCGATCGCCGTCTACTCCACGATCGGCGTGCGGCGGCGGAGCCAGCTCGTCAGGGCGGGCGCCACGATCGGTCTGGCGAACGTCATCACGATCGGCGCCATCGACGCGATCGGCAACGTCAACATAATCTCCGCCTCGGTCGGCTTCCGCGTCGCGGGGGGATACCTGCTGGGGATCCTCTCGGCGTTCTTCGCGGCGAGCCTCCTGCCGCTGTTCGAGCACGTCTTCAATGTCGTCACGGACATCCGCCTCCTCGAGCTCTCGGACCTCAACCACCCGCTCCTGAAGCGGATGTTCATCGAGGCGCCCGGCACCTACCACCACAGCCTCATGGTCGGGAATCTCGCGGAGGCCGCCGCGGAGGCCGTCGGCGCCAACCCGCTCCAGGCGCGGGTCTGCGCCTACTTCCATGACATCGGGAAGATGGGGAAGCCGGAGTATTTCACGGAGAACCAGACCTACGGCGCGAGCAGGCACGACAAGCTCAACCCGCAGATGAGCAGTCTCGTCATCCGCTCGCACGTGAAGGACGGCCTGGACATGGCGCTCCGGTACAAGCTCAGCCGCCCGATCATCAACGCGATCCGGGAGCACCACGGCACCGGCCTCGTCTACTACTTCTACCGCCGGGCGGAGGAAGAGGCCCAGGCGGAGGGGGAGGAGGTTGCCCAGGAGGATTATCGCTACGGCGGGCCGAGGCCCAGGAGCAAGGAGACGGCGATCCTCCTGCTCGCGGACGCGGTGGAGGCCGCCTCGCGCAGCCTCGACCGGCCGACCCCCTCGCGCGTCACGCAGCTCGTCTGGAAGATCATCAGTCAGCGCATCGTCGACGGCCAGCTGAACGAGTGCGACCTGACCTTCAACGACATCCGGCTGGTCGCCGAGCGGTTCGAGCACATCCTCAACAGCACGTTCCACACGCGGGTGAAATATCCGGAGCGCGGGGAGCCCTCCGGCGCGGGGACCGCCGATGAGAGTGTGGGTGGGGAGCCGGCTGCGGCGCCGGAGGATTAACCGGCGCGCGGTCGCCCGCTTCGCCGCCTTCGCCATGCGGCGGGCCGGTTTCCCGGCCGGCGCCGAGCTGAGCGTGCTCTTCGTGGGGGGGCGCGCGATGCGGCGGCTCAACAGGACGTACAGGGGGGAGGACCGCGACACGGACGTCCTCGCCTTCCCCATGGGGGGAGGTCGGGGCGGGCCGGCGGGGGACGTCGTCATCTCGATCGACGCGGTCCGGCGGGGGGCGCGGCGGTTCGGCACCGGGATCGAGCGGGAAACCCGCCTCTGCCTCGCCCACGGGATTCTCCACCTGCGGGGGTTCGAGGACCGGACGCCGCCCGGGGGGGCGGCGATGGCGCGCCGGCAGGAGGCGATCGTGCGCGCGGCGGGAGGGCGATGGAACGTCACCGGCTGATTGAGAGCTTCAACTGCGCGATCGAGGGCATCCTCTACGTGCTCAAGACGCAGCGCAACATGCGCATCCACTTCGGCGCGAGCGGGGCGATCATCGTCCTCGCGATCGCGCTCAACCTCTCGCGCACCGACCTCCTCTTCATCTGCCTCGCCGTCTTCTTCGTCCTCTTCGCCGAGATGGTGAACACCGCCGCGGAGCTGACCATCGACCTCATCAGCGACACCTTCCACCCGCTCGCGCGCCTCGTGAAGGACATCGGCGCGGGGGCCGTTCTCATCGCCTCGGTCAACTCCATCGTCATCGGCTACCTCGTCTTCGCGCGGCACCTCGAGCGGCCGGTGCTGCTCGGCGCCGACTCGCTGCGCCAGGCGCCGATGCACATCACCTTCCTCGCCCTCCTCGCCGTCATCGTCGCGTCGGTGATCCTGAAGATCGCCCTCCACCGGGGCACGCCGATGCGGGGGGGGATGCCGAGCGCGCACAGCGCGGTGGCCTTCTCGGCGGCGACGATCGTGCTGCTGCTCGCCCCCTCCTCGTTCCTCGTCATCATGCTCGCCTACCTGCTCGCGCTCATGGTGGTCCAGGGGAGGGTGGCGGCGGGGTTCCACACGTTCCCGGAGGTCGCCCTCGGGGCGCTCCTCGGCTCGGCGATCACGCTGCTCCTGTACCAGCTCTACCGCTCGGTCGCATGATACGAACGCCCCCTCCCGCCGCCCGGACGGCGCCGGGGGGAGGCGAAGGGGGATGCCCGACATGCTCATCTGGCTCCTGGTGCTGCTCCTCCTCTCGGTGACGTTCTTCTGCACGCTCGGGAGCGGGGCGCTCCAGTCGATCCCGCTCGAGCGGCTGTGGAGGCTGCGGGAGGGGGGCGGCAGGACCGCCGCGGGCGTCGAGTACTGGATCACGCACGCCCAGCAGATCACTTGGTCGTTCAGGGTCGTGAGCCGCGTCTCCTGCGTCGCGCTCGCCCTCGCCCTCATGACCGCCGTCTCGGGCGAGATCCTGCCGCTCTACGCCTTCCTCATCGCCCTCATCGTCGCCACCCTCCTCGTCGCCCTCCCCGGGAGCCTCATCCCGTCGGCGTGGGCGCAGATGGCGGGGGAGCGGCTCGGCCTGAGCCTCCTCCCCTTCATCAGGGTCTTCGGCATCGTCCTGACGCCCCTCGCGGCGGCGGGCCGCTCGATCCTCAACGTCCTGCTGAAGCCGTTCGGGGTGCCGCCGCTCACCTTCGCCACGATCCACCTCAAGAGCGAGGTGGAGCAGTGCGTGGGGGGGATCGAGCGTTCCGGGCGGCTCAACGACGAGGAGAAGAAGATGATCCGCCGCATCTTCGCCTTCGGCGGCCTCGAGGCGAGCGACATCATGACGCCGCGGATCAGCTTCCGCTGTGTCGACGACGGGGACACCATCGGGCGGGCGGCCGAGCTGCTCCGGGACGAGCAGTACTCGCGGTTCCCGGTCTGCAGCGGCGGGACCGAGAACGTCGTCGGCATCCTCCACGTGAAGGACCTCATCGCACCCCTCGCCCTGGAGGGGGGGCGGGAGCGGCCCGTCGGCGAGATCATGCGCGCGCCGATCTTCGTGCCGGAGGCGACGAAGGCGAGGGATCTCTTCTACGAGATGCGGAAACGCCAGGGGCACATGGCGATCGTCGTCGACGAGTACGGCAGCGCGACGGGGCTCGTGACGATGGAGGACATCCTCGAGCGCATCGTCGGTGAGATCCGGGACGAGTACGACACGGGCGAGCCGAAGCCGTATGAGAAGGTGGCCGCCGGGGTCTACCGGGTGGACGCCCGCCTCTCCGTGAGCGACGCGCGCGAGGAGCTCGGCCTCGCCCTCCCCGACCGGCACGAGTACGACACCCTCGCCGGCTTCGTCTGCTCCCTCCTCGGCAGGGTGCCGGCGGCGGGCGAGTCGATCTCCTGGGGCGGGCACACGATCCGGGTGCTCGAGGCCACGGACATGGGCGTGCGCCGCCTGGAGATCCGCATGGCGCGGCGATGAGGGAGGCCTCCATGGCGTCCGGATCGAGGCTCCGGAGGGATTTCATCGCCGGGCTCCTCGTCGTCCTGCCGGTCATCGGCACCGCGTGGATCCTCCTCAGGATCTTCCTCGCCATCACCGGCGTCGTCTTCGACGTCGTCCACATCATCCAGCCGATCGACACGATCGGGCTCGTCATCCTCGTCCGGGTCGCCTCGCTCGCGCTGCTCGTGGCGGGGATCCTGTTCGTCGGCTTCCTCGCCCGCAACGTCTTCGGGAGGAGGCTCCTCTCGGTGCTCGAGGCCGTCTGCGACCGGATCCCCGTCTTCAACCGGCTCTACCACGCGATCAGACAGATCCTCCGCGCGATCGTCGCCGAGGACCGGGCGGTCTTCAAATACGTCGTGCTGGTCGAGTATCCCCGGCCGGGGATCTACGCGGTCGGCTTCGTGACGGCCGAGGGGAGGGGCGAGGTGCAGCAGAAGACCGCCGCCGACCTCGTGAACGTCTTCATCCCGACGACGCCGAACCCCACCTCGGGCCTCCTCATCCTCGTCCCGCGCGGGCAGCTGATCCGGCTCGGGATGTCGATCGAGGAGGGGATGAAGCTTGTCATCTCCGGCGGCACGCTCGTGCCGGGCGCCCCGTCATGATCCGCACCGTCCGCGGCGTCGTCATCCGCAGGCGCGAGGTCACCGAGTCGAGCCTGATCCTCACCGCCTTCACCGACCGGGCGGGCCGCCTCACGCTCCTGGCGAAGGGCGCGCGCCGGGCGAAGAGCCCGTTCAGGGGCCGCCTCGAGCTCTTCTCGCTCTGCGATCTCACCTACTACGAGCACACGCGGCGGGGGCTCAACATCCTCAGGGAGTGCGCGGTGGTCGATCCGCACGCCGAGTTCCGAACGGACGTGGGGCTGTTCATCACCGCCGCATCGTTCGCCGAGCTCGTCGACATGGGGACCTGGCCCTCCCCGCGGGGGCGGGGCATCTTCATGCTGCTGACCGAGTCGCTCGACGCGGCCGCCGCCTGCCCGGCGGCGGAGCTGCTCCGCCGGCGCTTCGAGATCAGGTTCCTGTCCCTCCTCGGCTACTCGCTGCGACTCGACGCCTGCGCGGCCTGCGGGTCCGGTTCCGCGCCGCTCGAGCGCTTCTCGGCGGCCGCCGGCGGGATGGTGTGCGCCGCGTGCGAGCCGAAGGACGGCGGCGCGATCACGGTCTCGCAGGGGACGCGCGCCGCCCTCCGCTACCTCCGCGCCGGACCCCCCGAGTCCGCGGGCCGCATCGCCCTGAACGCCGCGCAGGCCGCGGAGGCGAGGGAGGTTTTACGGCGGGCGATCTCCTTCTACCTCGAGCGGTCGCCGCGGACCCCGGCCGCCGCCTCCGCGTGGGACCCCTGCGCGGGATAGCGCCTCCCGCTTCACGCATCGGATCAAGGAACCGATCCACCACTGATTCGCACGGATCATTACGGATGACACCACGGTCGGGTGTTCAGGATCCAAGGCAAAGAGCAACAGCGTCTCCGCCGCGGATGCGCGCGGATCCACGCGGATCGAATGGACAGTGAGAAGGGGGGAGGTGCCGCGGGCCGCATGGTGTCCGCGGTAATCCGCGCGAATCCGCGGCGGGGAGTTCGTCGATGCCGGACCGGGGGGGTTTCCTCCTTGCCGGGCGCGGCCCTTTCGGCTATTCTTGCACCTCGCGGTCGCACAGCACACCCCACCGGATGGAGGCGGTCGAAATGCGGAAGCACGTCTATTACTTCGGCGGCGGGAGAGCCGATGGCAACGCCCGGATGAAGGACCTGCTCGGCGGGAAGGGCGCCAACCTCGCCGAGATGGCGAACCTGCGGATACCCGTCCCCGCCGGCTTCACCATCACCACCGAGGTCTGCACCTATTACTATTCCCACCGCGGCGCCTACCCGCGGGGGCTCGACGGCCAGGTCGGGAAGGCGCTCGCGCGGGTGGAGCGGGCGATGGGCGCCCGCTTCGGCGATCCCGAGCGGCCCCTCCTGCTCTCGGTCCGCTCCGGCGCGCGCGCGTCGATGCCCGGGATGATGGACACGGTCCTCAACCTGGGGCTGAACGACCGGACCGTCCGCGGCCTCGCCGAGGCGACCGGGAACGAGCGGTTCGCCTACGACTGCTACCGCCGGTTCGTCCAGATGTTCGGCGACGTCGTCCTCGGGCTGCGGCCCGAGCGCAAGGACGACGTCGATCCGTTCGAGCGGATCATCGAGGAGCGGAAGCGGGCGCGGGGGTTCCGCCTCGACACGGAGCTCACCGGCGATGACCTGCGGGAGCTCGTCGCGGCGTTCAAGGAGGCGATCCGGGAGAAGACCGGCCGGCGCTTCCCGGAGGACCCCCGCGAGCAGCTCTGGGCGTCCATCGGCGCGGTCTTCGGATCGTGGAACAACCCGCGCGCGATCGCCTACCGGCAGATCAACAGGATCCCCGACCACTGGGGGACCGCCGTGAACGTCCAGGCGATGGTCTTCGGCAACATGGGGGACGACTGCGCGACGGGCGTCGCCTTCACCCGCGACGCCGCCACCGGCGAGAAGCGCTTCTACGGCGAGTACCTCATCAACGCGCAGGGGGAGGACGTCGTCGCGGGGACCCGGACGCCGCGCCCCATCGAAAAGCTGAAGGAGGAGATGACGGCCGCCTACGCCGAGCTCGAGCGCACCTACAGGCGGATCGAGCGCCACTACCGCGACATGCAGGACATCGAGTTCACGATCCAGAAGGGGAAGCTCTGGATGCTCCAGACGCGCGCGGGCAAGCGGACCGGCTTCGCCGCGATCCGGATCGCGGTGGACATGGTCGGCGAGCGGCTGATCAGCAGGGAGGAGGCGCTCCTCCGGATCGATCCGCTCCAGCTCAACCAGTTCCTCCGCCCCGTCTTCGACGCCGGCGAGAAGCGGCGCGCCCTCGAGGGGGGGCGCCTGCTCGCCCGCGGCCTCAACGCGGGGCCCGGCGCGGCGGCGGGGAGGGTGGTTTTCAACGCGGAGGACGCGGTGGCGTGGGCGGCGAGGGGCGAGCGGGTGATCCTCGTGCGGATCGAGACGTCCCCCGAGGACATTCGCGGCATGACCGCGGCGGAGGGGATCCTCACCGCCCGCGGCGGGATGACCTCGCACGCCGCGCTCGTCGCGCGGCAGATGGGCAAGGTGTGCGTCGTCGGATGCGGCGCGCTCGAGATCGACTACCGCGCGCGCCTGATGCGGGCGGGCGGAACGACGGTGCGGGAGGGGGACGCGGTCTCGATCGACGGGGCGACCGGCGAGGTGATCCTCGGAGAGATCAGGACCTTCCCGTCGGAGGTGCTGCGCGTCCTGCTCCACCGGACGATGGATGCGAAGGAGTCCTCGGATTACCGCTCCTACGCGAAGATCATGGCGTGGGCCGACCGGTTCAGGCGTCTGCGGATCCGCACCAACGCCGACCAGCCCGACCAGGTCCGCAACGCCATCGCCTTCGGCGCGGAGGGGATCGGGCTGTGCCGAACGGAGCACATGTTCTTCGGCGGCGAGCGGATCGCCGCGATGCGGGAGATGATCCTCGCCGAGGATTCGGAAGGGCGGCGCCGGGCGCTCGCGAGGCTCCTCCCGATGCAGAAGGAGGACTTCAAGGCGATATTCAGGGAGCTGGCGGGTCGGCCGGCGACGATCCGCACGCTCGACCCGCCGCTCCATGAATTCCTCCCGCACGGCGAGCGGGAGGTCGGGGACCTCGCCCGGCAGATGGGCGTCGAGGAGGAGCGGATCAGGGCGAAGATCGCCTCCCTGCGCGAGGCGAACCCGATGCTCGGCTTCCGCGGCTGCCGGCTCGGCATCGCCTACCCGGAGATCACCGAGATGCAGGCCCGTGCGATCCTCGAGGCGGCGTGCGAGGTCGCCGCGGAGGGGATCAGGGTGCGCCCGGAGATCATGATCCCCCTCGTCGGAACGCTCGCGGAGTTCGAGGCGCAGAAGGAGGCGGTCGACCGGGCCGCCGCCGAGGTGTTCGCCGCGCAGGGGCGGCGGGTCCGCTACGCGACCGGGACGATGATCGAGCTGCCGCGGGCGGCGATCACGGCCGGGGCGATCGCGCGCGCGGCGGCGTTCTTCAGCTTCGGGACGAACGACCTCACGCAGACGACCTACGGAATGTCGCGCGACGACGCCGGGCCCTTCCTCGTGCGGTATCTCGAGGAGAAGATCATCCCCGAGGACCCGTTCCAGTCGGTGGACCGGGAAGGGGTCGGCTATCTCATGCGCATCGGCGTGGAGCGGGGGAGGGCGACGCGACCGGAGCTCAAGGTGGGCATCTGCGGCGAGCACGGGGGCGATCCGGCCTCGGTGAAGTTCTGCCACGAGATCGGCCTCGATTACGTGAGCTGCTCGCCGTTCCGGGTGCCGATCGCGAGGCTCGCCGCGGCACAGGCGGCCATCGGGGAGGGGCGGCGGCGCGCGCGTCGGCGGTGACCGCCGGGCCAGGCACTCATGCCGGGCAAGGATACCATTCAGCTCTACCTCAGGGACATCGGGGAGATCCCGCTGCTCACGAGGGAGGAGGAGAGGGCCCTCGCCCGGAAGGTGGCGGGGGGGAACGCGCAGGCCCGCCACGCCCTCATCAAGGCGAATCTCCGGCTCGTGGTGAAGATCGCCCGGCGGTATGCCTACATGGGGCTCCCCCTCCTGGATCTCATCGAGGAGGGGAACCTTGGCCTCATGCGCGCGGTCGAGAAGTATGACCTCCGCAAGGGGACCAAGCTGAGCACCTACGCGGCCTGGTGGATACGGCAGTTCATCCTCCGGGCGATCGCCAACCAGGGGAAGATGATCCGCATCCCCGTGTACATGATGGAGAAGATCCATCGAGTCCACAGGACGGAGGCGGAGATCACGCAGGAGCGCGGCAGGCCGGCGCAGCCGAGGGAGATCGCGCGCGCCCTCAGGATGCCGGTGGAGAAGGTCCGGCAGCTCCTCGAGATGGACAGGGAGCCCCGTTCGCTCTTCGCCCCGCTGGACGGGGAGGGGCTCATCGATCTGATCAAGGTGGTCGAGGACGTCAAATCCGCCCCCCCCTCCCAGCGCATCTCCGACCAGGTGCTCCGATCGCACATCGCGGACCTGCTCGGCAGCCTCACCGAGCGGGAGGCGGGTGTCCTCTCGATGCGGTACGGACTGAAGAGCGGAACGCCGATGACGCTCACCCGGATCGGGAAGCGGTACCGGATCACGCGGGAGCGGGTCAGGCAGATCCAGGAGGCGGGCCTCAGGAAGCTGAAGGCGGTGCTGGAGGAGCGGAAGAGCGGCTTCCACGACTTCTGACGGCGCGGCGCCCGCCGGCCGCTGAAAGGGGGGACAGGGCGATGACCATCGATGTCCAGGAGATCAAGAACGCGATCCGGAGCATACCGGATTTCCCGAAGCCCGGGATCGTCTTCAGGGACATCACCACGCTCATCGGGGACGGGCGTCTCTTCCGGAAGACGGTGGACGCGGTCTGCGACTGGTGCGCGGGCCGGGGGATCGAGACGGTCGTCTGCATGGAGTCGCGGGGGTTCATCTTCGGCGCCGCCATCGCCTACCGGCTGGGGGCGGGCGTCGTGCCGGTGCGGAAGAAAGGGAAGCTCCCCCACCGGACGCACACGGCCGAGTACGAACTCGAGTACGGGACCGACTCCCTCGAGGTCCACGTGGACGCCATCGCGCCCGGGAGCGCCGTCCTCATCGTGGACGACCTCCTCGCGACGGGCGGCACCGCGGCGGCGACGGCCAGGCTCGTGCAGGCGCTCGACGGCAGGATCGCGGGCTTCGCCTTCGTCATCGAGCTCTCCTTCCTCAGGGGGCGGGAGAAGCTCGCGGGGCACGACATCCTCTCGCTCGTGCAGTACGAGTCGGAGGCGGACTGAACGGGCGGCTCAGCCGCTCGACCGCGGCCGGGCCGTGTGGTATCATGTATTCGTTCCGTTCGGCGGGGCGCCCGTAGCTCAGCAGGATAGAGCACAAGATTCCTAATCTTGGGGCCGCGCGTTCGAATCGCGCCGGGCGCACCAGGACTACAGTTCAAAGTTGAAAGTTCAAAGTTGAAAGTTCAAGGTTGAAAGTCAAGGCGGATGCGGCGATGGGGACGGGCGGCGCGATGAGAACGCGCGGAGCGCGCGAGTATGATTGATTTCCACACGCACTCGCTCCTCAGCGACGGCGATCTCCTGCCGTCGGAGCTTGCGCGCCGGGCGGCCGTGGCCGGCTGCCGCGCCCTCGGCATCTCAGACCACGTGGACGCGTCCAACGCCGATTTCGTCGTCCCCCGCCTCCTCGCCGTGTGCGGGGAGCTCGGCGGAGCGGCGGGGATCGAGGTCTTCGCGGGCGTGGAGGTCACGCACGTCCCGCCCCCCCTCATCGGGCGGATCGTGGAACGGTGCAGGGGGCTCGGCGCAGAGTTCGTCATCGTGCACGGCGAGACGCCGGCGGAGCCGGTGCAGGCGGGGACGAACGCGGCCGCCATCGACGCGGGGGCCGACATCCTGTCGCACCCCGGCCTCATCTCGTCCGATGAGGCTCGGGCGGCGGCGGCGCGCGGCGTCCACCTGGAGATTTCCTGCCGCGCCGGGCACTGCCTCGCGAACGGCCACGTCGCCCGCGCCGGCGCGGCGGCGGGGGCGCTGCTGCTCATCGGCTCGGATGCGCACGCCCCGTCCGATCTCGTGGGCCGCGAGCGGGCGGCGCGGGTGGCGCGCGGGGCGGGGCTCGGCGAGGAGGAGGTGGCGGCGGCCTTCCGGAACGCGGAGGCGCTGCTCCGGGCGATCAGGGGGAGGCGCGGCCATGTCGCGACGTGACCGTTTCGACCGGCGGCCGGAAGACCCGTTCGTGCGGCGGGTGTTCGGGTGCATCGATTTCATCTCAATCCACCGGACGGCGTTCGCCCTCGTCCTCGTCGCCGCCGTCGCCGCGTCGATCGCCGCCGTCGCGTACTGGAACCACCTCCGTTCGTACGACAGGAGCGCGCTCATCGCGCTCGAGTCGGCCGCGAGCGAGGAGGAGTACAAGGGCGTGGCGGATTCCTACCCCGGCAGCGCGGCCGAGCCGATCGCGCTCTTCCTGCGGGGCCGGCTGCTCATCGACGCGAGGAAATTCGCCGAGGCGGAGGAGACCTTCTCATCCTTCGTCCGTTCGTTCCCCGAGCACGCGCTCACCCCCCTCGCGCAGACCCTCAGGGGGATGGTCCTCGAGCAGGAACGGCGGTTCGAGGAGGCGGCGGTCAGTTACCGGGCCCTGGTCGACGGGCACCCCCTGTCGTTCATCGCCCCGCTCGCCCTCCTCCACCTGGGGGGCTGCTACGAGCGGCTCGGGAGGATGGAGGAGGCGCAGAAGGCCTACGAGCGGGTCGTCGCGGAGCACGATGCGAGCGCGTGGCGGGCCAAGGCGCAGCAGCGGCTCGGGAGGCTCGGCGCCGCCCGCGCCCCCCGGACCCCCGCGGCCGCCGAAACGCCGTCCCCGTGACGGGCTCCCCTCCGGCCAGCGTCCTTATTGCACCCCGGGAGAACCAATCCACCGCGGATTGACGCGGATTATCGCTGATCAAACGCGGATGGAGCAGCTTGCCCTTCTTTCACTCCATCCAATCCGCGTTCATCCGCGTGCATCCGCGGCAAAGCGATATTCTGCCGCCGCAGGGCCCGTGCGCTGCCGCGCCGCAATCCGTGTGCATCCGTCAATTATCCGTGTTGATCCGTGGCAGTGTGTGCGTATTCGGATGGGGGCGATTGACAGGGAGGGGCGGAGGGTGTACTATAATCGGCACGCGGGGCGTGGTCCCGCGGGGGAGACGATGGACGACGCGGTGACGGAGATCAGCGGAGAGATCTGGATCAGTTTCTGAACGCGGCTGGCATGCGCCCGCGATCCGGGGATCCAGGCGCAATCCCCGCTTTTTTTCCGTCGCCGCGCGCGGGGCCGCTCGATGGCAATCGCGAAAATCATCAAGGACGTGCTCTTCACCGAGGAGCAGATAAAACGGCGCGTCTCGGAGATGGTGAAGCGTATCGACGAGGATTTCCGGAGCAAGGACCTCGTCGTCATCGCCGTGCTGAAGGGGAGCGTGGTCTTCCTCGCCGACCTCGTGCGGGGATTCACGAGGCCGCTCGCGTTCGACTTCATCGGCGTGAGCAGCTACGGCAACAGCACGAGCTCCCCCGGCCTCGTGACGCTGGAGAAGGGGATCACCGTCGACGTCGCCGACAAGAGCGTCCTCGTCGTGGACGACATCCTCGACACGGGCCGCTCGCTCTGCTTCGTCAAGACGCACCTCCAGCGGTTCAAGCCGCGGGAGATCAAGATCTGCGTCCTCCTCGAGAAGAAGGGGACGCGGATCGTGGACGTGGAGGCCGACTACGTCGGGTTCGAGATCCCGAACGTCTTCGTCCTCGGCTACGGCCTCGACTACGAGGACAGGTACCGGCACCTGCCCTACATCGCGTCGCTCAGGGAGGAGTATTACAACGAGCTGAGGAGGAAGGGGATCGGGCCGATCTAGCGGCCCCGGGATCGGCCGCCTGATTGTGCGCTGCGGGATCGTCTAACGGTAGGACGGCTGGCTCTGGACCAGTTAGTCCAGGTTCGAATCCTGGTCCCGCAGCCATTCATCACGGTTGATCGTTTCTCGTTGAGGAGCTGCCTTCCCCCGAGAAACGATCAACGAGAAACGAGCAACGCCAGTAGGGCGCCATCGTCTAGTCTGGCCTAGGACGCCGGGTTCTCAACCCGGTAACCGGGGTTCAAATCCCCGTGGCGCTACCATCGCGGCCCCGGCCCGTCGCGCACGGGCCGGGGCCCGTCACTCCCGCATCCTCCTGATCCGATGCCACATCCGCTTCTTGCGGATCCGCTCCCGCAGAACGTGGTCGTCCCCCGCCGGCCGGATGTCCCCCCCGAAGTATTGTTCGATGTAATAGGAGGCGCTCTCCATCTCCCCGAGCTCCTCGTACAGCGAGGCGAGGCGGTGCCGGAGGCGCTGGGCCGTGACGGGCGGCGCGCCGCGGAGGGCGCTCTCGTAGCGGCGGATCCCCGCGCGCAGCGCGCCCTCCTCGCGGAGGAAGCCGTCGTGGAGGGCGCCGAGCCGGAAGTGCGGCAGGTAGCTCTCGGGGAACTCCGCCGCGGCCGAGCCGTAGAGGGCGGCGGCGTCCCGGTACCGTCCGAGCCGCGTCAGGTGGACGCCGCGATCGAGCATCTCCCCCAGCCGTTCCGGGATCTCCATGCCGGGAGGGTACTCGCTCTGCTCCCGCAGGAGCCCGAGCTCGAACTCGGCCGCTCCCGCGGCGCGCGGATCCCGGGGCCCCCTCCCCAGGAACGTCTGCCAGAGCTTCATCGCCGCATCGTAGTCCCCCGTGGCCCTGTACGACTCGGCGAGCCGACCGTGGGTGGCGAAGTCGCTCCTGTACGGCTCCGAGTTGATTGCGAGGTTGTAGTAGAAGACCGCCTCCCGGTGGTCGCCGAGGCGCTCGCAGACGGAGGCCATCCGCACCTGGAGGTCGTGGTTGTCCGGGTTCATGAAGAGCGCCGCCCTGAAGCGCTCCTTCGCCTCTCCGAGCGCGCCGCCCGCGAGGAGGCGGTTCCCCTCCTCGATGAGGGCCTCCAGGTCCCGCTCCCCTGCCTGGAAGGGAGCGGGGCGGGGCAGGAAGATCGCCATCTCGCCGATGGCCCGCTCGCGCGCCGCCCCGCTCCCGGGGGAGATCTCAGCGGCGCGCCGGTACAGTTCGTACGCCTCCTCCTCCCGGCCGAGGAGCTCCAGGCAGATGCCCTCGCGGACGTGCGCGGCCGCCTCAAGGTCTCCCCCGGGAGCGGCCGCCGCCGCCGCCCGGTACGCTTCGATCGCCGCCTGGAGGTCGCCGAGTCCGATCTCCCTGTAGAGGCCGAGGAGGACGAGGTCGCCGGCGCCCGCCGGAGGGGAGGGGCCGGGCGGCTGCGCCGCCGCGAGCGCGATCGCGCACGCCGAGGCGGCGAGCGTCGCCGGTATCTTCCGCCCGCGCGCCATGCGCATCACCCCGTGAACTTGTACCCCGCCCCGTACACCGTCTGGATGAGGCGCGGCGCGGAGGGATCCGCCTCGATCTTCTTGCGGAGCTTCATGATGAGCGTGTCGACCGTCCTCGTCGTCGGGAAGACATCGTAGCCCCAGATCTCGTCGAGGAGCTTCTCCCTCGTGACGACCTCGTTGCGGTGGGCGATGAGGTAGCGCAGGATCTTCGTCTCCATCGAGGTGCAGGTGACGGCCTCCCCCCCGCGGACGACCTGGTAGCTCTTCAAATCGATGGTGACGTCCCCGGCGACGTACCGCTCGATCTCCGCCCCGTCGCCCGCGTCGCCCCGCCGGCCGAGGGCCCGCACGCGGGCGAGGAGCTCCCTGACGCCGAACGGCTTGGTCATGTAGTCGTCCGCCCCGAGCTCGAGGCCGAGCACCTTGTCCATCTCCTCACCCTTCGCGGAGAGCATGAGGATGCGGGCGGCCGCGGTCTTCTCCTTGATCTTCCGGCAGACGTCGTAGCCGCTCATGTCAGGGAGCATGATGTCCAAAATGACGATCTGCGGCGCCTTCTCGGCCGCGAGCCGGATCCCCTCGCCGCCGGTCCCGGCGCGGAAGACCTCGTAGCCCTGCGTGCGGAAGAAATCCTCCAGGCTGACCGCCAGCCTCCGCTCGTCCTCGATGATCAGAATGCGATCCATGGGCTCCTCCCTGCGGGCGCTAACGGGCGGGGAGGACGATGGTGAAGGTGCTCCCCTCGCCGGGGACGCTCCGCACCTCCACCCGTCCGCCGTGCGCCTCGGCGACGCTCTTGACGATGGAGAGGCCGATACCCGCGCCCTTCCGCGCCGTCCCCTCCGCCCCGTCATGGCGGTAGAACATTGAAAATATCCTTTCCAGGTCCTTCCGGTCAATGCCGATTCCCCTGTCCCTGACCGCGAGGGTGATCTCGCCGCCGTCCCTGCCGAGCTCGACCCATATCGTCTTGTCGTCGCGGGAGAACTTGACGGCGTTGTCCATGAGATTGATGAGCGCCTGGCTGACGGCGTCCTCGTCCGCGGGGACCTCGCCGATGTCCCCGGCGGCGCGGAAATTGATCTCGAACCCCTCCGCGGTGACGTACTGCCGGAAGGCGCTCACGGTCGCGGCGACCGTGCGGGCGAGCGGGACGGGCCTGATCTGGTACGTCCGCTTCCCCGCGCCGATCCTCGAGAAGTCGAGGACGTTTTCGATCAGCCGCGAGAGCCGCTCGCTCTCGCTCGTGATGAAACTGAAATACTCCTTCTCCCGCTCCCTGCTCGAGACGGCGCCGAGTTCGAGCATCTCCCCCACGGCGCGTATCGTGGCGAGCGGCGTTCGCAGCTCGTGCGAGACCCTCGACACGAAGTCGCTCTTGAGTCTCGCGATCTCGTGGTCCTTGCGGATCGAGCGGTACGAAACCGAGAGGCCGAGGAGGACGATCGAGGCGAGGAGGGCCATGTAGGTGAGCCATGTCCGCCGCTCCTTCACCTCCCCGAGGAGGAGCGGGCCGTCGCTCCGGTAGGCGAGCGACAGGGTCCAGAGGGGGAGGGCCGGACCGAGCGGCCGCCGCGCCTCGAAGCGTGAGCGCGGTCCATCCCCCTCGGCGAGGACAATCTCCCCTCCGCCGTCCGTGACCGTCAGGGAGACGTCCCATCCCGGGTCGAAGGAGGCGCGGAGTGCCTCGAGCATCTCCTCCCGCAGGGCCTCGCCGTCGAGGAGGACGGCGAGGAGGACCGGGGCATCCGCCCCGCCGAGCGCGGTGAGGCCGCAGGCGAGGATCGTCCCGCCGTCGCCCGGCATGATCCGGAAGCGGTCCCCGCCCCTCGAGGCGAGGATCTGCCGGAAATCGGCCTGCAGCGATTGTCGCATCTCCTCCATCAGCGCGGCGGTGCGATCCGTCCGCCGCCATCGTCTCCATGCCTCCTCGAAGGCGCGCGCCTGCGAGGGGGAGAGCCCGTCATCGGCCGCGAGCGCCTCCATCTCGCCCCGCACCATCCGCGCGTAGAACGCGGCCTCACGGCGGCTGCCGGCCCCTCCGCCATCCGCGAGCCCGCCCATGATGCCGATGAGGATATCGGCGGCCATCGATGCCTCGCCGCGGGCGCGCTCGGCGGCCGCCGTCCGGTACCGGACGAGGAGGGGAAGGGAGAGGCCGCCGAAGAGGAGATCGCCCGAAAGGCCGGTGAGCCCCTCCCGGCCGATCCTCGCCGCCTCGGCGTACCGGCCCGCCTTCATCGAACAGCGGGCGGCGGCCGCGAGGGCGACGGCGCGGGCGTGCGCGCTCCCCGCGTCCGCCGCCGCGGCCTCATACTCGCCGACGGCGCCGGCGGGATCGCCCTCGATGAACTCCCTCCTGCTGCCCGCCTTCATCCTCCGCGAGAACTCCACGAGACGCTCGTCCGTCCTTCCCCCGATGGGAATGTCGATCCGCCACTCCTCCACGGGGGACGGGAAGGGGAAGACGGGGCGGAGGTCGCCGTCGAGGATGAAGAAGCCCTCGATCGCCGCACAGGCCCGCTCCGCCTGGCCGATGCCGTCGGCGAGCTCGACGAACGGCATCCCGGGCCGTGCCCGATGGGCGAGGGCGTCCAGGCAGGCGAGGGCGGGCTGCCCGGCGGCGGCGGCGAGCGAGCCGGCGAGCGCCTGGAGGCGGCCGTTCACCGTCTCGGCGACCTGGGCCGGCTCCGCGGCGATGGACTGGAGCGTGCGGGAGGCGAAGTAGACGAGCGGCAGCGAGGGGAGGATGACGGAGAAGGCGAAGAGGAAGAGGAGGCGGCCCTTCCTGAGCGTGGCGAACGCCGCCGAGAGACGTCGAGGGATCAATGCGCCCGTTGCTCCGTGCAAGCGAAGGTCATGCCGCCCCGCCCGGAGGAGACAGCGCGGCCTCATTCATGCTAGTATGAATACGTGGCGATGTCAATGAACGCGCCGCGCGTCGCGAAGGGAGAGTGAACAGATGCAGGTCGTCCATCGATTTCACAAGAAGCTGTGCACATTCAAGGGGGCGGAGGTGAAGGTGGGCTACGAGGGGATCCGGGAGCGCGGGAACCCGAACGTCAACTGGCACCCGACCGAGTGCCTCAACATGACCGAGCCGTGCGTCGAGGCGAAATGCCGTTTCACGAAAAAGCCGGGCGCGAACAGGAACTACCTCCGCTGACGCGCCCCGCCCGGACGCAACGCCGATGAGAACCGCACTCCTCCTCGCGCTCGCGCTCGCCGCCGCCCCGCTGCCCGCCGCGGCCGACTACTACTACTCCTCCGGCAGGAGGCACCGCCTCTCCCGCCTGCCCGGTCTCTGGGCGGCGTCCTCGGAGGCCGACGGGAGGGCCGGCGCGCGGCGGCCGCACAGGATCGTACGGGCCCCCGACAGGGCCGCGGCGGCCGCCTCGCTCCCGCGCGGCGTCCCGCGGCGCTTTCTCAATCCCGTCTTCGACGACGGGGGCGGGAGGCCGCTCGTGATCACGGATGAGTTCGTCGCCCGCTTCAGGCCGGGGCTCGACGCGCGGGCGATCGACGAGGTCAACGCCCGCCACGGCGCCGTGATCCTTCGGCACGCCGGCGGCCCGCCCGAATGCCTCGTCCTCTCCGCGGGGGGCGGCGAGCTCGCGGCCCTCCGTCTCGCCAACAGGTACGTGGAGGAGGGCCACGTCGCCTTCGCACACCCGAACTTCATCGCCCGGAGGGAGAAGCGACTCGTCCCGGACGACCCGCTCTTCCCGCGCCAGTGGCACCTCCTGAACGACGGCCAGGGCGGCGGGGTCCCGGATCAGGACATCGACGTCACCGCCGCCTGGGACATCACCCGGGGCGACCCGGCGGTCGTCATCGCCGTGATCGACGACGGCGTCGATTTCGGTCACGAGGATTTCAATGAGGACATGTTCGTGCCGGGCCACGATTTTATCGACGATGACGATGATCCGTCGGCGGTGGAGTCGAACGGGGATTTCCACGGGACGGCGGTCACCGGAATCGCGGCCGCGAGGGCCGGCAACGGCATCGGCGTGAGCGGCGTCGCGCCCGAATGCAGGGTGATGCCGATCCGTCTCGTGGCCGGGAAGGGGGAGACGACCCCCGAACAGGAGGGGAAGGCCATCCGCCGGGCGGCGGATGAAGGGGCCTGGATCATCTCGAACAGCTGGGGCCCCCCCGACGGCGATCCAATTTTCAGGGGCGACGAGGTGGTGTATCCCCTCCCGGACATCGTGCGGGAGGCCATCGATCATGCCGCGGAGAATGGGCGCGGGGGGAAGGGGTGCGTCATCGTCTGGGCCGCCGGGAACGGCAACGAGCCGGTCGGCCTCGACGGCTACGCCTCGCACGAGAAGGTCCTCGCCGTCGGCGCCTGCACCGCAACCGGCGCGCGGGCCTTCTACAGCGACTACGGCCCCGAGCTCGATCTCGTCGCGCCCTCCGGGGACGGGCACGGACCGGGCATCTGGACGACCGATTACTCCGGTTCGGCCGGCTACAACCCCGCCGGTCAGTTCTACGAAGAACCGACCGGAAACTACACCGGCTCATTCGCGGGGACATCCGCCTCCGCTCCCATCGTCGCAGGCGTCGCCGCCCTCCTCCTGTCGGTGGAGCCGGATCTCACGAGGGCCGAGGCGATGGAGCGACTCAGGCGCACGGCTGACCGGATCGACCCGTCAACGGCGCGGTACGATCTCGACGGGCACAGCGACCTGTACGGGACCGGGAGGGTCAACGCCTACGCGGCCCTGACCGGCAGCACGCGGCATCCGCGCCTCTCGATCGCCGCCGAACCGGACCGCCTGCGGCCGGGAGGAATCCCCTCGCTCCGCTTCGAGATGTTCCGCGGCAGGGACCGGGCAACGAATGACGGCGCGGTCTATCTCGCCGTGGGCATCCCCGCCGGCGGCCTCCTCTTCGTCGGGCCCGATTACGCGCTGAGCGCGCAGCGGATCCCGTTCGTCCCCCGCATATCCGCATCCGACATGAGCGGATCCGTCTCCCCGGGAGCCTCCCTCGGCCGGGTGCCTGTCGGCCGCTACATGCTGTACACCGCCATCGTCGGCGACGGGAGCGATCCGGTCGATCCGGCGGCCTGGCGCCACGCCCCGGCCCGCGCCGCCGTCGAGATCCTCCCCTGACATCACACCCCCCTCATCCGCTCCAATGAACTCCGAACCACGGATCCGCGCGGATCATTGACGGATATCCACGGATTCTCCTTCTGCAGTATCCGTGAGAATCCGTAGTGATCGGTGTCAATCCGTGGTAACGTGGTGCATCGCACCGGCGGGGGACATCGGGCAGCAGGGTTGTTTACAACCGGCACCGGCCCGTTGTACAATCATGCAACCGTCGTCCCGGAGGCATCGCCCCCATGAATCGTCATGTCCTGCTGTGGGTATCCATCTGCGCCGTTCTCCTCGCCGGTTGCCGGGTCGTCTCGCTCGGGAAGTCCGTCGCCAGGACCCAGCGGCAGACCGCCGAGGGCGTCCTCTACACCGACAGCCTCTTCACGGACGACGGCCAGTCCCGGCTCACCGAGCGGGAGAGGTGACGGAGGCGCGATGCGGCGGGCACGGCGGGCGCTCATCAGCGTCCATTCGAAGGAGGGGATCGAGGCGTTCGCCCGCGGCCTCGCCGGGCTCGGCGTGGAGATCGTCTCCACCGGCGGGACGGCCGCCGTCCTCCGGCGGGCCGGCATCGGCGTCACGGAGGTCGCCTCGTTCACCGGCTCGCCGGAAATCCTCGGCGGCCGGGTCAAGACGCTCCATCCGAAGATCCACGCCGGCATCCTCGCCGGCAGGGACAACGAGGCCCACCGCCTGGAGATGGAGCGCCTCGGCTGGGACGCGATCGACGTCGTCGCGGTGAACCTCCCGGCGCCGGCCTCCGGCGGGGACGAGGCGGCGGCCGCCCTCCTCGACTCCATGGACATCGGCGGGCACGCGCTGCTCAGGGCCGCCGCGAAGAACTGCCGCGACGTCATCGTCGTCAGCAACCCCGCCCGCTACGCGATCGTGCTCGACGAGCTCAAGGCCAACGACGGAACGGTCTCCGAGGGGCTCCGCCTCCGCCTCGCCCGCGAGGCGCTCGAGACGGCGGCGCGGTACGACGGATCCTGCGCGCGGGCGCTCGGCGCCCTCCTCGCCCCCGCCGCGGGCGGCATGCCGCCGGAGATCGTCCTCGAGCTCGGCAAGATGGAGGACCTCAGGTACGGCGAGAACCCGCACCAGCGGGCCGCGCTCTACCGGACGGCGGAGGGGGACGAGCCGTCCGCGGTCGGGGGGAACCTCCTCGGCGGGAAGCCGCTCTCCTACAACAACTACCTCGACCTCGACGCCGCCCTGGCCGTCGTGAAGGAGTTCCGGAGGGCGGCCTGCGCCATCGTCAAGCACACGAATCCGTGCGGCGTCGCGATCGCGACCACGGCCGAGGCGGCGTATCGGCGCGCGAGGGAGACCGACCCGCAGTCGGCGTTCGGCGGGATCGTCGCGTGCAACGCGACCGTCGACGCGGCCGCCGCCGCCGCCATCGCGGAGACGTTCACCGAGTGCGTCGCGGCCCCCGCCTTCACGGACGAGGCGCTCGACGCGCTCGCGGGGAAGGCAAGCCTCCGCCTCATCGAGATCCCCGAGCTCGCCGCCTGGATCGACGGCGGGGCGCGGCGGCGGCGGGGGCGCGACCTCCGCACCATCACCGGCGGCCTCCTCGCGCAGGAGCGGGATGTCGCCACCATCGGCCCCGGCGACCTCCGCTGCGTGACCCGCCGCGCGCCCGCCGCGGCGGAGGCGGCGGCGATCTTCTTCGCCTGGGCGGTCGTCCGGCACGTCCGCTCGAACGCCGTCGTCATCGCCACCGCCGAGGAGACCGTCGGGATCGGGGCGGGCCAGATGAGCCGGGTGGACGCCGCCCGCCTCGCCGTCGGCAAGGCGGCCAAGCCGATCGAGGGGTGCGTCGCGGCCTCCGACGGCTTCTTCCCGTTCGCCGACGCGGTGGAGGAGCTCGCCCGCGCGGGCGTGCGGACGATCGTCCAGCCGGGCGGCTCCCGGCGGGACGGCGAGGTCGTCGCCGCCTGCGACGCACTCGGGGTGGCGATGCTCTTCACGGGGATGCGGTGCTTCAGGCATTGACGGTGGGGGGCGGGCGCATGGCGCGGACGCGCGTGCTGAAGCTGACGGGTGCGGCGGCCGACGCGGCCATCGTGCGCGAGGCGGCGGCGGCGCTCCGCGGGGGGATGCTCGTGGTTTTCCCGACGGAGACGGTGTACGGCCTCGGCTGCAGCGCCGCGGAGGCGCGATCGGTGCGGCGGATCTACGAGCTCAAGGGCCGCGGCCGGGGAAAGCCGCTCGCCTTCTACGTCGATTCCGCGGCGGCGGTGCTGCGATACCTCGACCGGATACCGCCCGCGGCGGCGGCGCTGATGGACCGGTTCTGGCCGGGGCCGCTCACCCTGCTCCTGCGCGGCGGCGGGGGACTCCTCGGCTTCCGCTGCCCCGACGACCCGTCCGCGCTCGCCCTCATCGCCGAGGCGGGCGTTCCGGTCGTCGGCACGAGCGCCAACAGGAGCGGCTCGCCCGCCGCGGTGACGGGGGAGGAGGCGGCGATGGCGCTCGACGGCGGCGCGGACATCGTGCTCGACGGCGGCCGGACGCGGCACGGGCGGGAATCGACGGTCGTCGACGCCTCGGGCGACGAGCCGTCGATCGTCCGGGAAGGGGTGATCGAGGCGGCGGCGATCGGGGCGGCGCGGCGAAAGGACGGTGACCGGTGAGGATCGCGCTCGGGGCGGACCACGGCGGCTTCCGGCTCAAGGAGGAGATCAAGCGCCTCCTCCTGGCGGCGGGCCACGAGGTGACGGACGCGGGCTGCACGGGCGAGGAGTCGGTGGATTACCCCGATTACGCGGCCCTCGCGTCGCGCGCGGTCTCGTCGGGTGCCTGTGAGCGGGGGATCCTCGTCTGCACGAGCGGCATCGGCATGAGCATCGCGGCGAACAAGGTCCCCGGCGTGCGGGCCGCCCTCTGCCTCGACGCGGAGACGGCGGAGCTCGCCCGCCGGCACAACGACTCGAACGTCCTCGTCCTCGCGGGGGGCCGGACGGATGCGGCGACCGCCCGCGGGATCGTGGAGCGCTGGCTCGCGGCGCCGTTCGACGGCGGCAGGCACGCGCGGCGCGTCGGGAAGATCGGCAGGATCGAGGGGGAGGCATGCCAGGGCGGGCGCGGGCTCGCGGAGACGGACCCCGAGGTCTGGCGCGCCGTCGAGGGGGAGGTCCGGCGGCAGTGCGGGGAGCTCGAGCTCATCGCCTCCGAGAATTTCGCGAGCCTCGCGGTCCTCGAGGCCGCGGGATCGGTGCTGACGAACAAGTACGCCGAGGGCTACCCGGCGAAGCGCTACTACGACGGCTGCGAGCACGCCGACGAGGTCGAGCGGCTGGCCGTCGAGCGGGCGAAGGCGCTGTTCGGCGCCGAGCACGCGAACGTCCAGCCGCACTCGGGCACGCAGGCGAACATGGCCGTCTACTTCGCCGTTCTGTCGCCCGGCGACACGATCCTTTCCATGGACCTCGCCCACGGCGGCCACCTCTCGATGGGCCACCCGGTGAACTTCTCCGGGAAGCTGTACCGCGTCGTCTCCTACGGGGTGCGGCGCGACACGGAGCGGATCGACTACGACGAGGTCGAGCGGGCGGCGCTCGCCTGCCGGCCGAAACTGCTCATCGCGGGCGCGAGCGCCTACCCCTGCCTGATCGACTACGAGCGGTTCGCCCGGATCGCCGCCCGGGCCGGCTGCCCGCTCATGGCGGACATGGCCCACGTGGCGGGGCTCGTGGCGGCCGGCTGCCACCCGTCGCCGGTCCCGCACGCCGACTTCGTCACGACGACGACGCACAAGACGCTCCGCGGGCCGCGCGGCGGGATGATCCTCTGCCGCCGCCGGTACGCGGCCGAGATCGACCGGGCGGTCTTCCCGGGGATGCAGGGAGGGCCGCTCATGCACGTGATCGCGGCGAAGGCCGTGGCGCTGCGGGAGGCGATGGATCCCCGGTTCGCGGCATACGCCCGGCGGGTCACGGCGAACGCCGCGGCCCTCGCCGCGGCGCTGGCCGCGCGCGGCCACCGGCTCGTCTCCGGCGGGACCGACAATCACCTCGTCCTCGTCGACCTGACGGCGACCGGGATGACCGGCCGGGACGCCGCCGCGGCCCTCCACGCCGCGGGGATCACCGTCAACAAGAACATGATCCCGTTCGATCCGATGAAGCCGACCGTCACGAGCGGCATCAGGCTCGGGACGCCGGCGGTGACGACGCGCGGGATGCGGGAGCCGGAGATGGAGCGGATCGCGGAGCTCATCCACGCGGTTGTGAGCGGCGGGGGCGGCGAGGACGTCCGGGCGGCCGTGCGCGGGCAGGTCGCCGACCTCTGCCGCGCCTTCCCGCTCTTCTACGAGCGGGTGCCGGGGGCGTGACGGACGGGGGCGGCGCACCGGGCGGCCGCCGCGTCATGCCCGAGAGGAGGGAGACGATGAGAGCGTTCATTGCGTGCGCCGTCGCCGCGCTCGCGTGCGGCGGGACCGCCGGGGCCGCGGAGGAGGTCATCGGCGGGGCGAAGATCGGGGAGTTCGCCGCGTCGCCGGGGACCTGGCTCGAGCGGCCGGTCGTGATCGAGGACACCTTCGACGGGATCGTCCAGCAGTTCAGCCAGATCGAGACGGAGAACAACTACACGCCCGAGATGTACCTGAAGTTCAGGCTCGGGCACAGCCCCTACCCGTGCATCGGCCTCAACGTGCCGTCCCTCACGCGGGCGGTCGGCGCCTGCGCCCCCGGCGACCTCGTCCGGGTCCGCGGCAACCTCCGCCCGATCCAGGAGAAGCGCGAGCGGGCCTATATCCGCGGCGATTACAGCGGCGGTCCCTCGTGGGAGGAGCGGGTGTACGCGAACGGGCCGCTCAAGACGGAGTATTTCTTCAGCGTCGGGAGCGTGGAGAAGGGCTGGGGGAAGCGGGAGCACCCGAAGGAATTGTTCGACGAGGGGGCGCACCTCTGGGAGACCAGCTACCGTGAGATCCCGCTTGCGGAGCTGAACGTCGAGCCGGGGGCGCTCGTCGAGAAGGCGGTCCGGTTCGAGGGGACCTTCAAGGGGCTGGACGACGCCTTCGGGGAGCGGGAGACCGCGGCGGGGATCACGGCGGAGCACGCGATCAAGTTCAGGATCGAGGGGATGGCGCTCTCCTGCTACCTGCCGAGAACGGATGCCGCCCTCGCGGCGATGCGGACGGTCCCCGCGGGGAGCACCGTCCATCTGTACGGCCGGGTGCGGCTCCGCGAGGCCCCGACGGGGGCGGTGGTCGGATTCTATACCGACCGCCTGACGAGGCTCGTGCCGCCGCCGGCGACGCCGTCCGCCGAGGCCGGCGCGCCGCCGCCGCCCGCCGGTTCCTGAGGGGCGGTTGATCAGCCGCCCGCCCGACGGGCGTCGAGGAAGTCGACGAGGGACGCCTGCGCCTCGATCGAGCGGGCCCACTCCTCGAGGAGCTCCAGCTGCCGGTCGCGGAGGGCCCGTTCCCCGAAGCGGGCGGCCTCCCGTTCCAGCGCCTCGCCGTCCGGCTCCTCGCGCCGCGTGACGACGAAGAAGCACGCTCCCGCGGCGGTGTCGATGACCGGGCTGATGTCGCCGGGGGCGAGGTGGTGCGCCTCCCGACCGACCGCGGGCTCGCGGCCCATCCCGGGGACGAGCCCGTCGCCGCCGACGGGACCGGCCTCCCGAGTCTCGATCCGGAGCCTCCTCGCCGCCTCCTCGAAATCGTCCCCGGTCTCCCGCATTCTCCGCTCGATCTCCTCGCGCCGCCCCGAGGCGATTTCGCGCGCCCGCCCGACCGCCTTCGCGCGCCGGACCTCCCGCTCGACCGCCTCGCGGACGTCATCGAGGGGGGGGATCGACTCCGCGATCCGCTCCCTCGGGAGGATGATGGCGTAGCCCCGCCCGGGGATCTCCACGATGTCGCTGAACGACCCGGGCTCCGTCCGGAAGGCGGCCCTCGCGAACTCCGCGCCCGTTCCATCCGGCGGCGCATGCTCGGGGAACGGCCCCGCCTCCAGCAGGTCGAGCGACTGTTCCCGGGCGAGCTCCTCCGCCGTCCGGCCGCCCACGAGGGCGAGGGCGACCTCGACCGCCCTCGAATAGGCGGCGCCCCCGGCGGCCGCCGCGGCCGCGTCCCGTTTCTCCCGCTCGAGGCGGCCCCTGATGATCCCGGCGACCTCCCCGAGCGGCCTGACGCCGGGGCCCTCCCTCCCCTCGACCGTGAGGATATGGAGGCCCCGCTCGGACCTGACCGGGCCGCCGATTTCGCCGTCGCCCAGCGAGAAGGCCGCCTCGGCGACCGCCGGCGGCACGTCCGTGCGCTCGATGAGGCCGAGGTCCCCTCCCGCCGCCTTTGTCGCCGCGTCGTCCGAGTGCCTCGCGGCGAGCGCCTCGAAATCCGCCCCGCCGCGGAGCCTCCCGAGGAGGCGCTCGGCCCTGCGGGCCGCCCTCCGCTCCGCCCGCTCGCCGGCCCCCGCATCGACGGCGATGAGGATGTGGCGAGCCCGCACCCGCTCGCCGTGCGTGAACTCGTCCCCGTGCGACCGGTGGAACGCCTCGATCTCCTCATCCGTCACGGCGGGAGGCCCCGCCCGCCCCTCGAGCGGGATCAGGAGGTAGCGGACGGATACCATGGCGGGGCGCGCGTACGCCGGCCGCCGGGCCTCGTAGTGCGCCCGCACCTCCTCCTCGTCCACGGCCACGAGTCGCTCCGCCTCGTCGATCCCGGCGAGGGCGTACCGTATCGTGGACGCCGTGCGGGCCTCGCGGAACGCCGCCTCGATTTCGGCGTCCGTCATCCAGGCGCCGCCGGAGACCAGCGCGCGGAGCCGATCGACCATGAGGCGCTGCCGGACCCATTCCTCGTACAGGTCCGGCGCCACCCCCGCGATGCGGAGCGCGGTCTCGTACGCCGCCTGGCTGAAGGAGTCCCCGGGACCGAACGCGGCCCTGACGGCGCGCGCCACCTCCCGGTCGGAGACGCTGATGCCCGCCCGCCGCGCCGCCTCGAGCAGGGTCAGGTGGCCCCAGACCATCTCCCGCGCCCGGGGCTCGGTCAGGTCCATGCGGTTGAGGAAGGCGTTCGCGCGGACGGCTGCGAAGACGGCGTCGAACTCCGCGAGGGAAACGCGCCTGCCGAAGAGCTCGCCGGCGATGCGGGGGCGGTCATCGGGCTCCGAGAGCCTGGTCGTGACGCCCCAGAAGACGAAGGTGACCGTGATGGCGATGACGAGCACCCACATGATCGCCTTCATCCTGCGGCGGAAAAACCGAAGCATCCGTTCACCTCCCCCGGGGCGGCCCGCCGGACGGGGCCGCAGGCGGTATTATAGGGAGTGCCGCGGCGCGAACATACTGTTTTTTCCCGCGCCGCCGGCACGATGAACGGCCGGCCGCGGATCCGCACCGATTATCAACGGATAGACACGGATTGTGAACGAATCCATCATGTTCCTGCCGCGGATGAACGGGGATTCTCGCAGATTAGATGCGATGGATAGGTGCATTGTCGCCAACCGCGGCGGGGGAATCGATTCGCGGTTGCATTTCGGGGCCGGACGGTATACATTTATATGCGTTCTCGCCGGGGACGAACCTATGCACAGCGGAAGACGACTGCTCGCGGCGGCGTGCATCGCCGCCCTGTGCGCCATCCTCTGCGGCTGCTCGACGCCGGAGGGCGGCTCCTCCATTCCCTGGGCCAGGCCCGAGCCGTGGGAGAATCAGCCGAGCCTGAGGCCGGGCGTGAGATTCTGATGCCGGACGCCGCGCCGGCCGCTCCCGCGCGGACGCCTCCTCCGGGGGAAACGGATGACCGTCATCGCTGACATCGCCGCGCTCGCCCTCGTCGGTTCCCGGTTGCTCCTCCATTCTGCCGCCGGGGGAGGGGACCGGGTGGCGCTCGACGTGTGGGGGATCTGGGCCGAATGCGAGGGGGCGAACGCCTCGCTCTCCAGCAGGGCGAAGATCGAGGAGATGTTCGATCGCCTGGAGCGGGCCGGATTCAACACGGTCTTCATCCAGGTCTACCGGGGCGACCGGGCGTGGTACAGGTCGGATCTCGCCGACGCGGGGCCCTACGAGGAGTTCCGGGCCCGGGAGAAGTCCTGTCCCCTCGACCTCGCGATCAGGCTCGCGCACGCGAAGGGGATGGAGATCCATGCCTGGATGAACATGTACCGGGTCTGGGGCCGGGCGGACGCGAAGGTGATCAGGCGGCTCGGCAGGGAGGCGGTGACGCGCGACCGGAGCGGCCGCTCGATGCTCGACTACCCGAGGGGCGACCTCCCGGACGGCGGCTACTGGCTCGAACCGGGCGATCCGGCGGTGCGGGCGCACCTCCTCGCCGTCATGCGGGAGCTCCTCGACCGCTACCCCTCCGTCGACGGCCTCCACCTCGACTACGTCCGGTACCCGTACGACGAGAAGGGGAAGACCGATTTCGGCTACGGCACGGCGAGCGTCGCGGCCTTCGGGAAGGCGCATGGCGCCCCCCCGCCGGGGAAGGCGGGCGGCGGCCGGGAGCAGTGGGACGCCTGGCGCCGCCGGCAGGTGGCGCTCCTCATCGCGGACGCGAAGCGCCTCACGGCATCGAGGGGGAAGACGCTGTCGGCGGCCGTCATCCCCGGCCAGCGGAAGAGCAGGTCGGTCGTCTTCCAGGACTGGGCGGCGTGGCTGCGGGAAGGCACGCTCGACCTGGCCGTTCCGATGAACTACAGCGCATCCCGGAAGACGGCGGCGGGGGCGACGCGGGAGGCGCTCGCGGCCGCCGGCGGGCGCGGGCGGGTCGCGATCGGCCTCGGGGCGTACAAGGTGCTCGACTCGCCCGAGGCGCTCCTCGACCAGATCAGGGATTGCCGGCGCCTCGGGGCGTCCGGAGCGGTGCTCTTCTCGCACGACAACCTGGCGAAGCGGCCGGACCTGTTCCGCTCCCTCGGCAGGGGCGTGCGGGGGCGGCCGTTCAGCCCGAAACAAGGAGAATGACCATGGCGGGCGACTTGCGCGTGAAGAACATGCAGCTCCTCTGCATCGTTGCGGCGGCCGTCATCCTCGGCTCGTTCCTCGTCTTCAGGCAGGTCTTCGCGATCCAGCGGGAGAAGGTCCTGTACAACATCGAGCGGATGCGGGAAATCCCGTCGCCGCAGCCGCTCACCGTCGCCGCGGCGGCGCCGGCGCGGGAGGAGACGAGGAAGATCGTCGAGGTGACGCGTGATCTCGACAGCGTCAACATCCTCGAGGAGTACGAGAAGGAGGAGCGGCGGCCCGAGCTCCTGCAGATCTTCCGGCTCGGCTCGCCGCTCCCGCAGAGGAAGGTCGAGGGGGTCGAGTATGTGAAGACGGTGTTCTTCCGGCAGCAGATCGGCACCCGGCGGGTGCTCGCGGACATATCGATGCACAACGATAGCGGGGTGCCCGTGAGCCCGCGGTTCCAGGTCATGCTCTTCAGTCAGAAGGGGAGGTTCGTCAGCAGGGACACGGTCCTCTACATCACCGACGAGATCATCCCCGGCGAGAAGCGGAACGAGACGCTCAGCTTCCCCGTCAGTCCGGAGCGGGTGGGTTTCTTCGAGGTGCGGAGGCTCGACTGACGCGGTTCCCCTTCGGCCGCGCCGCGCGCACGGCATGGCCGAGGCGGCGCATGGACTTTGACAGGGCTCGGTGCAGGTGCTAGTATCACGCCCCTCCCGTATGAGAAAAGGCATGAAAGGGACCGTTGCGGCATCCGGGGCTGACCTCACGGATGCCTCCCTCCAGGCGCTCCGCGCGCGATGCGGCGCCGTCCGGCGGGACATCGTCTCGATGATCGCCCGCGCCGGCTCGGGCCACCCGGGCGGATCGCTCTCCGTGACGGACCTCCTCGCCACGCTCTATTTCACCCGGCTGGGCCACCGCCCGGACAATCCGCGCTGGCCCGACAGGGACAGGGTCGTCGTCTCCAAGGGGCACGCGGCGCCGGCCCTCTACGCCATCCTCGCCGAGTGCGGCTATTTCCCCAGGGCCGAGCTCATGACGCTCAGGCGGTACGGCTCGATCCTCCAGGGGCACCCGGACATGACCCGGACGCCGGGCGTCGAGGCGTCGACCGGATCGCTCGGCCAGGGAATCTCGATCGCCGTCGGGATGGCGCTCGCCGGGAGGCTCGACGGCCGGTCGTACAGGGTGTACGCCTTCCTCGGCGACGGCGAGCTCCAGGAGGGGCAGGTCTGGGAGGCCGCCATGGCCGGGGCGCACTACCGGCTCGACAACCTCTGCGCGATCATCGATTTCAACGGCCTCCAGATCGACGGCAGGATCCAGGACGTGATGAACCCCGAGCCGATCCCCGCCAAGTGGGCGGCGTTCGGGTGGGCGGTTCGGGAGATCGACGGCCACGACCACCGGCAGATCGTCGCCGCGTACGACTGGGCCGCGCGCGAGAAGGGGCGGCCGGCCGCCGTCATCGCCCGCACGGTGAAGGGACGCGGCGTCTCCTTCATGGAGTGCAGGGCGGACTGGCACGGCGTCGCGCCCTCCGCCGACGAGGCGGCGCGGGCGCTCCGCGATCTCGGGGAGGGGTGAGGACGGTGGCGGCGAGGCGTGCGATCCGCGACGGCTACGGCGAGGCGCTCCTCCTCCTCGGGGAGCGCGATCGGAACGTCGTCGTCCTCGACGCCGATCTTGCCGAATCCACCCGGTCGGGGGTGTTCGCGAAGGCGTTCCCGGACCGCTTCTTCAACGTGGGGATCGCCGAGCAGAACATGGTGAACATTGCCGTGGGCCTCTCCCTCTGCGGGAAGACCGTCTTCGCCTCCACCTTCGCGATCTTCGCGAGCGGCCGCTGCTGGGAGCAGCTCCGCAATTCGCTCGCGGCGATGCGGGCGAACGTGAAGATCGTCGCGAGCCACGGCGGGATCACCGTCGGGCCCGACGGCCTGTCGCACCAGTGCGTCGAGGACATCGCGATCGTCAGGGCGATCCCCTATTTCACCGTGATCGTGCCGTGCGACTGCCTGGAGGCGAGGCGGGCGGTCCTCGCCGCGGCCGAGATGCGCGGCCCGGTCTACATCCGGACCGGGCGGCCGAAGACCGACCAGATCACGTCGGAGGAGACGCCGTTCCTGGTCGGCCGCGCGGTCCGGCTGCGGGAGGGGCGCGACGTCGCCATCGTCGCCTGCGGCCTGTTGGTCGGCGGCGCGCTCGAGGCCGCGCGCGCCCTCGCCGCCGAGGGGGTGGAGGCGGCGGTCATCGACATGCACACGATCAAGCCGATCGACGAGGAGGCGGTGGTCGAGGCGGCGCGCGGCTGCGGCGCCATCGTCACCGCCGAGGAGCACTCGGTCATCGGCGGCCTCGGGAGCGCGGTCGCGGAGGTCGTCTCGAGGCACTGCCCCGTCCCCGTCGAGATGGTGGGGGTCCGGGATCGCTTCGGGCAGTCGGGCGAGCCGGACGATCTCATGGTCCGGTACGGGCTCACGCCGGGGGACATCCGCGCCGCGGCGCGGCGTGCCGCCGGCAGGAAGCGGGCATAGACGATGAGACGCCTTCGGCCGGCAGCCCCGTTCCTCCGCCCCGCGATCGCCGCGCTCCTCGTCGCCGCCGCGGCGGCGTGGGGCGCCCCGACGCCGACCCCCCCGGCGGCGGGGGGGGCGGGGGTCTACCGGGTGCTCGACGTCCTGTGCGACGTCATGGGGATCATCCAGCGGGATTACATCGAGCCGGTCGGCACGGAGACGCTCGTGCAGTACGCGCTGCGGGGGATGCTCTCCTCGCTCGATCCGTACAGCCACCTCGTCCCGGCGGCCGCCGCCCCCGCGGCGGCGGAACCCCCCGGCACGTACGGCCTCGAGGTGGCGTACGGCGACCGGCTGCTCAGGGTCGTCTCGCCCGTCGAGGGCGGCCCTGCCTGGCGGGCGGGCGTGCGGAGCGGCGACGTGGTGCTCAAGATCGACGGTGAGGCGGTCGAGGAGCGGCAGCTCGTCGAGCTCCGCGATCTGTTCCGGGGCGGCGCCGCGGACCTCGCCATCGAGGTGGCGCGCCGCGGCGAGCGCGATCTCCTCACCTTCACGCTGAAGCCGGGGACGATCGAGGGGCCGCCCGCGCGCGCGGAGAAGCTCGACGCGGACATCGGGCTGCTGCGCATCGGCCGCTTCGACGACGGGACCGCGGCGGGCGCCGCCTCGTGCCTCGGGGAGCTCGCGGCGGGCGGGGCCGGGAGTCTCGTTCTCGACCTCCGCGACTGCCCGGCCGGCGACGTCGAGGCGGCGGTCGCCGTCGCCGACCTCCTCCTGCCGGAAGGCGCGCCGATCGCCTCCCTCACGGGACGCGTGGAGGGGGTGCAGCGGGAGTTCGTCTCCGTCCGATCCCCCGCCTTCGAGGGGAGGCCGATCGTGGTGCTCGTCAACGGCGGCACGAGCGGCGCGGCCGAGGTGCTCGCCGGGGCCCTCAGGGCTGACCGGCGTGGACTGCTCATGGGGGCGAAGAGCTTCGGCAGCGCCTTCGAGGAGCGGTCGTTCCCGCTCAAGGACGGCTCATCCCTCGTCCTCATCGCCGCCGTCTACCGGACGCCCGACGGCCGTCTCCTCCAGGGGGAGGGGCTCGCGGTGGATGTCGAGGTGCCGCCGCCCGCGCCCGCCGGCGAGCGGGAGGGGGGCGGACGGGTCGAGGAGGAGGGGCCGGATCCCGTGGTCCGGCGCGCCGTCGACCTGATCAAGGGCATCCGCATCATCGGCGCCACGGGGGGGGTGGACCCATGATGGTCCGCAAGGCGGCGCTCACGGCCGCCGCGTGCGTCGCGGCGCTGCTCGCCATCCACCGCAACTCCGCGGCCCCCGGCCGCGTCTCCGACCGGGACCTCCGCCGGCAGCTCGACATCTTCGTCTCCGCGATGGACGTCGTCGGGAGGAACTACTACCGGGAAACGGAAGAGCGCGACCTCGCCTACGGCGCGCTCAAGGGGATGTGCGCCGCCCTCGACCCCCACAGCCAGTTCATGGACGAGGAGATCTACCGGGAGATGAAGGTCGAGACGGAGGGGCAGTTCGGCGGCCTCGGCATCGAGATCACGATCAAGGAGCAGTTCCTCACGGTCGTGGCCCCGATCGAGGACACGCCGGCGTTCAAGGAGGGGATCAAGCCGGGCGACCGGATCGTGGAGATCGAGGGGGAGCCGACGAACGACCTGACCCTCATCGAGGCGGTCCGGAAGCTCCGGGGCCCGCCGGGGACGGTGGTGCGGATCACCGTCATGCGGCAGGGGAGCGCGGACCTGATCCCGTTCAGCATCACCCGGGCGAACATCCAGATTCAGAGCGTGAAGGACGCGAGCCTCATCGCCCCCGGCGTCGGCTACATCCGGCTCACTCAGTTCCAGGAGCACACCGGCGCGGACCTCGACCGGGCGCTCCGGTCGCTCGAAAAGGAGGGGATGCGGGCGCTCGTCCTCGACATGCGGAACAACCCCGGCGGGCTCCTCCAGGTCGCCATCGAGATCGCGGAGAAGTTCATCGGCGACCGGCGGCTCATCGTCTACACGAAGGGGAGGCTGGAATCCCAGAGCAGCGAGTTCAAGGCGCGGAGCAGGGCCACCCACCCCGACCTGCTGCTCGCCGTCCTTGTGAACAAGGGGAGCGCGAGCGGCTCCGAGATCGTCGCCGGCGCCCTCCAGGACTGGAAGCGGGCGGTCGTGGTGGGGAACACGACCTTCGGGAAGGGATCGGTGCAGAGCGTCCTCCCCCTCGCCGACGGGTCGGCGCTGCGCCTCACCACGGCGAGGTACTTCACCCCCGGCGGGCGGGTCATCCAGAAGGTCGGCATCGAGCCGGACATCCCCGTGGAGATGACCGACGAGGAGGAGGTGAAGCTGCTCGTCAAGCGGCGGCTCGAGAAGATGCTCGCCGACAACCCGGACGCGGAGGACCTCGACCGGGAGCGCGAGGAGATCGGGCAGCTCGTCGACGTGCGGGACCTCCCGCTCGAGCGCGCGGTCGAACTCCTCCAGGGCCTCCTCGCCTACCGCCGTTCGGAGGACGGGCGGGAGGGCGCGCTCGCCGGCGGCACGCCGCCCTCGGGCGGCTGATGCGCATGGGCGACGGGACGCGTGCCTGGATTCTCGGCATCGAGACCTCCTGCGACGAGACCGCCGCCGCGATCGTCGAGGGGGACCGCGTCCTCGCCGAGTCGGTGGCGTCGCAGGACGAGGTCCACCGCCCGTACGGGGGCGTCGTCCCGGAGCTCGCGTCGCGGCGGCATCTCGCGCTCCTCGGGCCGCTCGTCCGCGGCTGCCTGCGGCGGTCGGGCCTGGATGCGGGGATGCTCGACGCGGTCGCGGTGACGCGGGGCCCGGGGCTCGCGGGGTGCCTGCTCGCGGGGGTCGGGTTCGCCAAGGGGGTCGCCTGCGGCCTCGGCATCCCGCTCATCGGCGTCAACCATATCGAGGCGCATCTCTTCTCCTGTTCGCTCGGGGGGCGGGCGGTCTTCCCCGCCGTCGCCCTCGTCGTGTCGGGGGGGCACACGGCCCTCCTGCTCGTCAGGGGATGGGGCGACTACCGGCTCCTCGGCCGGACGCTCGACGACGCCGTCGGGGAGGCGTACGACAAGGTGGCGTCGATGATGGGACTCCCGTTCCCCGGAGGGCCGGCGATCGAGGAGCGGGCCGCGCGGTGCCCGCCCGGGGCCTCGGTCCGTTTCCCGCGGCCGCTCCTCGCGAGCGGCGACCTGCAGTTCAGTTTCAGCGGGCTGAAGACCGCCGTCCGCTACCGGCTGGAGGGGAGGGGGAGCGGCGGCGGCCGGCCCGCCGAGCCGGACGCGGTCGCGCGCGGCTTCCAGGAGGCGGTCGTCGAGGTGCTCCTCGCCAAGTCGCTCGAGGCCGCGCGTCGCACGCGGGCGCGGTGCCTCATGCTCGCCGGCGGGGTCGCGCGGAACGGCTTCCTGCGCGGGGCGTTCGAGCGCGGGGCGCGGGGCCTCGGCCTCCCGCTCCTCTGCGCCCCCGAACGGTATTGCACGGACAACGGCGTCATGGTGGCGGCGCTCGCCGTCCGGCTCTTCCGCGAGGGGAGGCGGGACGACCTCGCGCTCGACATCGATCCAGGGCTGCGGCTCGGCGAGCCGGGAGGGGAGGAGGGATGCATCCGACCTCGGTGAGGAGGCTCCTCGCCGACGTGGCCGGCGGGAGGGTATCGGTCGAGGCGGCCGTGCGGCGGCTCAGGCACCTGCCGTACGAGACGATCGGCCACAGCACGATCGACCGCCACCGGGCGCTCCGCCAGGGCTTCCCCGAGGTCATCTTCTGCGAGGGGAAGACCGTGCAGGAGATCGAGGAGATCGCCGCCCGGATCTGCGCGACCGGGGAGAACATCCTCGCCACGCGCGCCTCGGAGGAGGCGTACCTGAAGCTGCGCGCACTGTTCCCCGACGCCCGCTACCACGCGCGCGCCCGCGTCGTCACGATCCGGCGCCGCCGGGGCCGAAGGGCCCGGGGGTCCGTCGCCGTCGTGAGCGCGGGAACCGCCGACGGCCCCGTGGCCGAGGAGGCCGCCATCACGGCGGAGATGATGGGCGTCCGGGTCAGGCGCCTCTACGACGTCGGGGTTGCGGGCCTGCACCGGCTCATCGGGCGGCTCCCCGAGCTCGGACGCGCGCGCGCGATCGTGGTCGTCGCGGGGATGGAGGGGGCGCTCCCGAGCGTGGTCGGGGGGCTCGTGGGGAGGCCCGTGATCGCCGTCCCGACGAGCGTCGGCTACGGCGCGAGCTTCGGCGGCCTGGCCGCGCTCCTCGGGATGCTCACGAGCTGCGCGGCGGGGGTCACCGTCGTGAACATCGACAACGGCTTTGGTGCCGGCTACGCGGCGGCGGTCATCGCGAGGGGGACGTGACGCCGATGGGGAGGGTGGCCTATTTCGACTGCGCCGCCGGCGTGAGCGGCGACATGATCCTCGGGTCCCTCCTCGACGCCGGCCTCCGCACCGGCGACCTCGAGGCGTTGCTCCGGCGCGTGCCGCTCCGCGGCTGGAGGATCGAGGCGCGGCGGGTGCGGCGCGCCGGCCTCGCCGGCACGCGGGCCCGCGTCTTGGCGGGGCCGCGCGCGGGGAAGGGGATGCACGGCCCGGACGACCTGATCGCGGCGGTGCGGAAGGCCCGGCTGCCGGCGACGGTCGCCCGCACGGCGGAGCGGGCGTTCCGGATGCTCGCCCGGGCGGAGGCGGCCGTCCACGGGCGGCTGCCCCGGCACGCCCATTTCCACGAGGTCGGCGCGGTCGATTCGATCATCGACGTCGTCGGATCGATCGCCGGTCTCCACCTCATGGGCGTCGGGGAGGTGTACGCATCGGCGCTCCCCTGGAACGAGGGCACGGTCGAATGCGCGCACGGCACGCTGCCGGTCCCCGCCCCCGCCGCCGCCGCCCTCATGGCGGGCCTCCCCGTCGTCCCCCACCCGTTCAGGGGCGAGCTCGTCACCCCGACCGGCGTCGTCATTCTGAAGGCGTGCGGGGCGCGGTTCGGCGTCTTCCCGCCGATGACGGTGTCCCGCGTGGCATACGGCGCGGGCGACAGGCGGATCGACGCCTTTCCGAACCTCCTCCGGATCGTCCTCGGGGATGCGGGCGCCTCCCCCGAGGCCCCGGCCGGGGCCGGCGGGGACGTCGTCTCGATCCTCGAGACCGCGATCGACGACCTGTCGCCCGCCGTCCACGCCTACCTGTGCGAGGCCCTGCGCCGGGCCGGGGCGCTCGACCTGTTCGTGACGGCCGCCCTCATGAAGAAGGGCCGCTCGGGCCACCTCCTCACCGTCATCTGCCCGCCGGATCGGACGCAGGCGCTCGCCGACATCATCTTCAGGGAGAGCACCACGCTCGGCATCCGCGTGCGGACGGAGCGGCGGCTCGTCCTCCGGCGGCGGGAGATCGCCGTCGGGAGCGGCCTCGGCAGGGTGCGCGTGAAGCTGGCGGAGCGGCCGGGGGGGTTCCTGACGGCGTCACCCGAGTACGAGGACTGCGCGCGGATCGCCGCCGCGCGGGGCGTGCCGCTCGCGGAGGTCATGGCCGCCGCGGCCCGCGCGACCCGCGGCCGCGCGGGGCGGAGGCGGAAGGAGGAGGACGACGCATGATCGAGATGAAGGAGCTCCTGGAGGCGGTGGTGAACGAGGGCGCCTCCGATCTGCATATCTGCGTGGGGACCCCGCCGACGGTCCGGCTCGACGGCAGGCTCGTGCCGATCGCCGAGACGCCGCTCGAGCCGGCGGACACCGAGCGGCTCATCAAGAGCGTCACCTCGGAGCAGAACCAGGAGCGGCTGCGGACGCGCGGGGGCGTGGACTTCGGTTTCAGCTTCGGCGACCGGGCGCGGTTCAGGGTGAGCGTCTTCAAGCAGAAGGGGGCCTTCTCGATGGCGCTGCGGCTCATCCCCTCGTACATGATGACGCTCGAGCAGATCGGTCTCCCCGCCATGATCCGGAACCTGCTCTACAGGCCGCGCGGCCTCGTCCTCATCACCGGCCCGACCGGATCGGGGAAGACGACGACGCTCGCCGCCATGATCAATCTCATCAACGAGGAGCGGGAGTGCCACATTGTCACGATCGAGGATCCGATCGAGTACTACCACACGCACAAGAAATCGATCGTTTCGCAGCGCGAGGTCGAGGTCGACGTCCCCGACTTCAGCGAGGCGATCGTGCGGGGGCTCCGCCAGGACCCGGACGTCATCCTCGTCGGCGAGATGCGCGACCTCGCGACCATGGAGGCGGCCATCCGGGCGGCCGAGACGGGCCACCTCGTCTTCTCGACGCTCCACACGACAGGCGCGGCGCGGACGGTGGACCGGATCATCGACGCCTTCCCGGTCGGCCAGCAGGCCCAGGTGCGGTCGCAGCTCTCGCAGAGCGTCGCCGCCGTCATCTCCCAGCTCCTCCTCGTGAAGGCGGGCGGGCGGGGGAGGGTGGCCGCGTTCGAGATCATGGTGGCGACGCCTTCGATCCAGAATCTCATCCGCGAGAACAAGACCTTCCGGATCACCTCCGATATCCAGACCGGGGCCCGGTACGGGATGAAGACGCTCGACATGTCGCTCATGGACCTCTACCGGCGCGGCGTCATCGACTACGAGACGATGATGAACGCCGCCCAGGACCAGGACGGTATCCGCATCCAGGTCGGGGGACCGCGAGAAAAATAGTTTGACGGCGGGGAGGCGGGTATGCTATCATTCCGCGTCAATGTAGGGGCATGTCCGGGAACGCTCATCCCGCCCTTTCCAATCCCGTGAAACAGCATCCGTTCGGCGCCGTTCGCGCGGAATCCGCATATCCGGAGACGGGGCCCGAGAGAGAGCAGATCCCATCGCCGGCGCGGGCCTCCTGAGACGGGCCCGGCCCCCAAGGTCGCAATCCGGTGCAGCCCAGGATCCTCTTCCTCATCGACGGCATGTCGTGCGCGTACAGGGCGTTCTTCGCCATCCCGGGCCTCCGCAGCGCCTCCGGCGAGCCGACGGGCGCCGTGTACGGGTTCGCAATGATGATCGAGAAGATCCTGCGCGAGCGGCGGCCGTCCGCCATCGCGATCGCGCTCGACACGCCGGCCCCCACGTTCCGCCACGAGCGGTTCGGTGCGTACAAGGCCCACCGCCCGGCCATGCCGGACGACCTCGCCCGGCAGCTCCCGCTCATCAGGGAGATGGCGGCGGCGTACCGCATCGCCCTCCTCCAGCGGGACGGCGTGGAGGCGGACGACCTGATGGCGAGCATGGCGGCGCGGGCGGCGGCGGAGGGGTACGATGTCCGGTGCGTCACCACCGACAAGGACATGCTCCAGCTCGTGGATGACCGGATCCTCATGCTCCGGCCGGACGGGACGGCCGAGTACGGCCGGGAGGCCGTCCTCGCCCGGTACGGCGTGCCCCCCGAGCGGATGCCCGATCTCCTCGCCCTCGCCGGGGACGCGAGCGACAACATCCCGGGCGTCCCCGGCATCGGGGAGAAGACGGCCGCCGCGCTCGTCGGGCGGTTCGGCGGCCTGGAGGGGGTGCTCGAGAACGTGGACGGGATCGACGGCGTGAAGCGGCGTGAGAGGCTCCGCGCCTTCGCGGATCAGGCGAGGCTCTCCCGGGAGCTCGTGACGCTCCGGCGGGACGTGCCGCTCGACATCGGGCTGTCCGACTGCGCGGTGCGGCCGCCTGACCGGGAACGGCTCTCCCGGCTCTTCCGCCTGCTCGACTTCCGCCGGCTCCACCAGGCGGTCGCGGGGGAGGTGCAGGCGGCGGGGCAGTCGTACCGCTGCGCGGGCGATCCCGCGGAGGCGGACCGGCTCGCCGCGCTCCTCGCCCGCGAGGGAACGGTGGCGGTCCGCCTGGAGGCGGCGGGGGGGGCCCCGATCGAGGCGGCGCTCACGGCCGCGGCGTTCAGCGCGCGGCCCGGCGAGGCGTTCGCCGTCTCCGCGGAGACCGCGGGCGGCCCCGAGGCGCTCGTCGCCCGGCTCCGCCCGCTCTTCGAGGACGGACGCACCCTGAAGGTGGTCCACGACGTGAAGCGCGACATCCTGCTCCTCCGGAAGTACGGGCTCGCCGTCGTCGCGGGGGCGTTCGACGTCATGCTCGCCGGCTACCTCCTCAACCCCTCGAGCGGCGCCTACGGCCTCGACGACCTCGCCCTCGATTACCTCGACGTGCGGCTCCCGCGCGAAGGGGGAGGGCGGCGGCGGCGGAAGGGGGAGGCGGACCTCCCCGCCGCGCCGTCCGAGCCCTTCCTCGAACGCGCCGACGTGACCTTCCGCCTCCACGGCCTCATGGGGCCGCGGCTCGACGAGACGGGGATGCGGGAGCTCTTCCGCGACGTCGAGATGCCGCTCGCGGCGGTCCTCGCCGACATGGAGGCCGTCGGCGTGCGGGTCGACCCGGATCCGCTCCGGCGCATCTCCGCCGAGCTCGAAGGCGCGCTCGCCGCCCTCGAGGCCGAGATCCACGAAGCGGCGGGCGGGTCGTTCAACATCAACTCGCCCGCGCAGCTCGGGCGCGTCCTCTTCGATCGGATGGGCCTCCCCCCCTCCCGGCGGGGGAAGCGGGGCTACTCGACCGACGGGGAGACGCTCGCCGCCCTCGCGGAGGTCCATCCGCTGCCCGGGCGGCTCCTCGAATACCGTCGGCTGGGGAAGCTCAAATCGACCTGGGCGGACACCCTCCCCCGGATGATCAACCCGCGCACCGGCAGGATCCACACCTCCTTCAACCAGACGGGGACGGTGACCGGCCGGATCTCGTCGAGCGACCCGAACCTGCAGAACATACCCGTCCGGACCGAGATCGGCCGGCGGATCCGCCGGGCGTTCGTCCCCGGCGACGACGGGATGGTGCTCCTCGCGGCGGACTACTCGCAGATCGACCTCCGCATCCTCGCGGCCCTCTCGGGCGACCGGGAGCTCACGGAGGCGTTCTCGAGGAACGAGGACATCCACCGCCGCACCGCGGCGGCGGTCTTCGGCGTCGAGCCCTCCCTCGTGGGGCCCGAGCTCAGGCGGAAGGGGAAGACGCTCAACTTCGGGATCGTGTACGGGATGAGCGCCTACGGCCTCGCGCGCGACCTCCGGATCGGGCAGGAGGAGGCGCAGCGGATCATCGATCGCTACTTCGAGCACTACGCGGGCGTGCAGGCCTATATCGAGCGGAGCCTCGCCGAGGCGGCCGGGCGGGGGTACGTGACGACCATCCTCAACCGGCGCCGGCCCGTGCCGGAGCTCGCCAGCACGAGCGCGCCCGCCCGGGAGGCGGGCCGCCGGATCGCCGTCAATACGCCGATCCAGGGATCGTCGTCGGACGTGATCAAGATCGCGATGCGGAACATCTGGCGCGAGATGCGCGGCCGGCGCTGGCGGGCCGCCATGCTCATCCAGATCCACGACGAGCTCCTGTTCGAGGTCGACCGCGGCCAGGCGGACGAGTTCGGGGAGTTCGTCCGGCGGACGATGGAGGGGGCGTGGGCGTCGGGCATCCCCCTCGTGGCGAACGTGACGGCGGGGGAGAACTGGGGGGATCTGTGACCCACGCCACGCGGGGACGAACGCGGTGATCAGGGTGGGGATCACGGGCGGCATCGGGACCGGGAAGGCCACCGTCGCGGCGATGTTCGGGCGCCGGGGGGCGATCGTCATCGACGCCGACGAGCTGGCCCGCGCGGCGGTGCGTCCCGGGACGGCGGCCCGGCGGCGGGTGGTCGATGCGTTCGGCGACGGGGTCGTCGGCCCCGACGGGGCCCTCCGCCGCCGCCGGATCGCCCGGATCGTCTTTCGCCGGCCGGACCGGCTCGCGGTCCTGAACGCGATCGTGCACCCGCCGGTCGTCCGCGAGATGCGGCGCCGGCTGCGGGCGGCGCGGGGCGCCCCCGCGGCGGTTGTCAACGTCCCGCTCCTCTTCGAGGCGGGGCTCGGCGGGGAGTTCGACGCGGTCGTCGTCGTCACCTGCCCCCGGGAGGAGCAGATCCGGCGCGCGCGCGCCCGGGACGGCCTCTCGCGCCGGGCGGTCGAGGCGAGGATACGGGCGCAGATGCCCCTCGAGGAGAAGGCGGCGAGGGCGGATTACGTCATCGACAACGGCGGGCCGCTCCGCGAGACGGAGCGGCAGGTGGGGCGCGTGTGGCGCGGCATCACGGGGAGCGGTGCGCGGCGGGGCCGCGCCCGTCGGGGGAGGCCCGCATGAACAGGAGGCAGGTGGTGAGACAGAGAGCGAGGGAGACGGCGGCGGTGAACGACAGGCAGAACAACGAGAACGGCGCGGAGGCCGTCGCCGAGGCGGCGGCGAGGGCGCAGGAGGGCGGGGCGCCGGCCGAGGGGATCAACATCAGCACCCTCCAGCAGATGACCATGGCCCAGCTCAACAAGATGGCGAAGGACCTGAAGATCCCGGGGACGGCCTCGCTCAAGAAGCATACGCTCATCTTCGAGATCCTCAAGGCGAAGACCGAGGAGAGCGGCCTTATGTTCGGCGAGGGGTGCCTCGAGATCCTCCCCGACGGCTTCGGCTTCCTCCGCTCGCAGAACTACAACTACCTCCCCTGCCCGGAGGACATCTACGTCTCCCCCTCGCAGATCCGCCGGTTCGACCTGAAGAAGGGGGATACGGTGACGGGACAGATCAGGCCCCCGAAGGACAAGGAGCGCTACTTCGCCCTCATCCGGGTCGAGGCGATCAACTATGAGGAGGTGGAGAAGGCGAGGGAACGCATCCTCTTCGACAATCTCACGCCGCTCTATCCCCGCGAGCGGCTCATCATGGAGACGACGAAGGAGAACGCGAGCATGCGGGTATTCGATCTCCTCACGCCGATCGGGAAGGGGCAGCGGGGCCTCATCGTGTCGCCGCCCCGGGCGGGCAAGACGATGCTCCTCCAGGCGGTGGCCAACAGCATCACCACGAACAACCCCGGCTGCTATCTCATCGTGCTGCTCATCGACGAGCGCCCCGAGGAGGTCACCGACATGGAGCGGACCGTGAAGGGCGAGGTGGTGAGCTCCACCTTCGACGAGCCGGCGGACCGCCACGTGCAGGTGGCGGAGATGGTGATCAACAAGGCGCGGCGGCTCGTCGAGCACAAGCGCGATGTCGTCATCCTGCTCGACAGCATCACGCGGCTCGCCCGCGCCTACAACGTCATCCAGCCGCACAGCGGCAAGATCCTCTCGGGCGGCGTCGACTCCAACGCCCTCCAGAAGCCGAAGCGGTTCTTCGGGGCCGCCCGGAACATCGAGGAGGGGGGGAGCCTCACGATCATCGCCACGGCGCTCGTCGACACCGGCAGCCGCATGGACGACGTCATCTTCGAGGAGTTCAAGGGGACCGGCAACATGGAGCTCCATCTCGACCGCCGGCTCGTGGACAAGCGGGTCTTCCCGGCGATCGACATCGAGAAGTCGGGGACGCGGAAGGAGGAGCTCCTCCTGCATCCCGACGAGCTCGCCCGGGTCTGGATCCTCCGCAAGGCGCTCAGCGGGCTCAACCCCGTGGAGGCGATGGAGCTGCTCGTGGAGAAGATCAGGAAGACGAAGAGCAACGCCGAGTTCCTCGTGACGCTCAACCCGTAGCCGGAGAGGGGAGGAGACGATGAAGAAGGAAATCCATCCATCATATGAATCGGCGACGATCACCTGCGCATGCGGCGAGGTGATCCACACCCGGTCGACGAAGCGGGAGATCAAGGTCGGGGTCTGCTCGAAGTGCCACCCGTTCTTCACCGGGACGCAGAAGTACCTCGATACGGCGGGGCGGGTGGAGAAGTTCATCCGGAAGTACGCCGAGGCGGGGCGGATGAAGAAGAAGGTCCGCCGGCGCGCCCCGGAGACGCCGATGAAGAAGGACGAGGGGCGGGGGGAGGCGGCGCCCGTCGAGGCGCCGGCCGCCCCCGAGGTCGCTGAGGAGCCGCGCGAGGAGGCGGCGCCCGTCGAGGCGCCGGCCGTCCCCGAGGTCGCTGAGGAGCCGCGCGAGGAGGCGGTTTCCGTCGAGGCGCCGGCCGTCCCCGAGGTCGCTGAGGAGCCGCGCGGGGAGGCGGCCCCCGTCGAGGCGTCGGCCGTCCCCGAGGTCGCTGAGGATCCGCGCGAGGAGGCGGCCCCGGAGGCGCCGGCCGCCCCCGAGGTCGCTGAGGATCCGCGCGAGGAGGCGGCCCCGGAGGCGCCGATGAAGAAGGACGAGGGGCGGGGGGAGGCGGCCCCGGAGCCGGCGGACGGCGAGCGGGAGCCCGCGTGAGGAAACGGGATGAAGCGGGAGCATGATTCGGCCGTCGCCGGGCGGCTCGAGGCGCTCGGCCGGCGCCTCGCGGAGGTCGAGGCGGAGATGAGCGATCCCGCCGTCATCTCCCGTCAGGATCGCTACCGGCTCCTCGCCCGGGAGCACGCCGCGATCAGGGAGGTGCTGTCGCTCGAGGAGCGCCGCCTGAAGGCGCGGCGGGAGATCGAGGAGTCCGAGCGGCTGCTCGAGGAGGCCGCGGAAGACGGGGATTTCAGGGCCCTCGTCGAGGGGGAGCTGCGCGCGCTCCGGGAACGGGAGGCCGCGCTCGATGAGGAGCTCACGCTCGCCCTCCTGCCCCGGGGGCGGGACGACGACCGCGGGACGATCGTCGAGATCCGCGCCGGCACCGGCGGCGGCGAGGCGGCGCTCTTCGTCGCGGACCTGTTCCGGATGTACGCCCGGTACGCGGAGCGGATGGGGTGGGCGGTCGAGACGATGGACAGCCACCCGACCGGCATCGGCGGCTTCAAGGAGATCGTCTTCTCCCTCGCCGGCCGCGAGGTCTTTCGCCGCATGAAGTACGAGAGCGGCGTCCACCGGGTCCAGCGGGTGCCCGCCACGGAGGCGAGCGGGAGGATCCACACCTCCGCCGCCACCGTCGCCGTCCTGCCCGAGGCGGAGGAGGTGGAGGTCGAGCTCGCGCCCGGCGACATCCGGGTGGACGTCTACCGCTCCTCCGGTCCCGGCGGGCAGAGCGTGAACACGACCGACTCCGCCGTCCGCATCACGCACCTTCCGACCGGCCTCGTCGTGACCTGCCAGGACGAGAAATCGCAGCACAAGAACAAGACGAAGGCGATGCGGATCCTGCGGGCGCGCCTCAGGGAGGCGATGGAGGAGGCGCGGGATGAGCGGCTCTCCACGCTCAGGCGCGCCCAGGTGTCCACCGGCGACCGGAGCGCGAAGATCCGCACCTACAACTTTCCCCAGAACAGGGTGACGGATCACCGGGTCGGCCTGACGCTCCACGACCTGCAGGGGGTCATGAACGGCGCGCTCGAGAAGCTGACGGCGGCGCTCATCGAGCGGGACCGCGAGGAGCGGCTGCGCGCCGCCCGGGAGGATGCGGAGGGGTGACGGAGCCGTCATCGGACCGCCTGATCGATGTGATCAACTGGGGGAGGGATCTCTTCGCCCGCCGGGGCGTCCCGCACGCCCGCTACACGATCGAGGTCCTCCTCGAGCACATCCTCGCCGCGACGCGGGCGGAGCTCTACTGCGAGCGTGACCGTCGGCTCGCGCCGGAGGAGCTGCGCCGGGTGCGGGCGCTCGTCCAGAAGCGGCTGCGCCACCGGCCGCTCTGGCACCTCGTCGGTTCGGTCGAATTCTTCGGCGTGCGGCTCTCGGTGGACGACCGCGTCCTCATCCCGAGGCCGGAGACGGAGATCGTCGTGGAGACCGCGCTCCGCCGCCTCCCCCCGCCGGACGGGAGGGTGCGGTACGCCGCCGACGTGGGCACCGGCAGCGGCAACATCGCCATCGCCCTCGCCGCGTCCCGCGGCGACCTGTTCATCTACGCCACCGACGTCTCCCCGGCGGCGCTCGAGGTCGCCGCGGCGAACGCGCGGGCGTGCGGCAGGGACGGCGCCATGAGCTTCGCGCGGGGGGACCTGTTCGGGCCGTTCGAGGGGTGCGGCCCCGCCCTCTTCGACCTGATCGTCTCGAACCCCCCCTACGTCTCGGAGGAGGAGATGGCGGCCCTCCCGCCGGAGGTCCGGGAACGGGAGCCGCGGCTCGCCCTCGACGGCGGCGCGGACGGTCTCTCGGTCGTGCGGCGGCTCCTCGCCGGCGCGCCGCGCCTGCTCAAGCCGGGGGGCCTGATCGTCCTCGAGGTCGGGAGCGGGCAGGCGCCGGTCGTGCGGCGCATGGCGGCGTCGTCGGGGACGTACGCCGGCGTCGAGATCGACAGGGACTACGCCGGCGTCGAGCGGGTCGTCAGCGCCGAGATCCCCGGCGGGCATGGATAAGATCATCATCGGGGGGGGGCGTCGGCTGCGGGGCGAGGTCCGCGTGAGCGGGGCGAAGAACGCCGCGCTCCCCGTCATGGCGGCGGCGCTCCTCGGCGACGGCCCCACCAGGATCAGGAACATCCCGCGCGTCAGCGACATCGGCACGATGGCCGACATCCTCGCCGCGCTCGGCGCGCGCGTGGACTTCCCCTCCGCCCACGAGGTCGTGATCGACCCGCGCGGCCTCTCGACCCCCACCGCCCCCTACGAGCTCGTCAGGAAGATGCGCGCCTCCGTCTGCGTCCTGGGTCCACTCCTCGGCGCGATCGGCGAGGCCCGCATCCCGCTCCCCGGCGGCTGCGCCATCGGCCCGCGCCCGGTCGACCTGCACATCAGGGGGATGCGGCGGCTCGGCGCCTCCCTCCGCCTCTCGCACGGCATGATCGTCGCCCGCGGCGGCCGGATGCGGGGCGGCGAGGTGTACCTGGGGGGGCGCTTCGGCTCGAGCGTCCTGGCCACCGCCAACGTGATGATGGCGGCCGCGAGGGCGCGGGGCATGACCCGGATCGAGGGCGCCGCCTGCGAGCCGGAGATCATGGACCTCGCGGAGGCGCTGGGCCGGATGGGGGCGCGCATCCGGGGGGCGGGGTCGCACACGATCGTCGTGGAGGGGGTGCGGCGCCTGCGGGGGGCCGACCACGCCGTGATCCCCGACCGGATCGAGGCCGGCACCTGCATGATCGCCGCGGCCGTCACGGGAGGGGAGGTCATGATCCTCGGCGCGCGCCCCGACCACCTCCGCGCCGTCATCGAGGCGCTCGAGGAGGCCGGCGCGGCGGTTGCGGTGCGGCGGGGGGGGGTCGCCGTCCGCGGGGGCGGCAGGCGGCGCGTCGTGGACGTCGCCACCCACCCGTATCCCGGTTTCCCCACGGACCTGCAGGCGCAGATGACCGCCCTCATGACCGTCTCGCCGGGGATCAGCGTGATCACGGAGAAGGTGTTCCCGGACCGGTTCCTCCACGTCCCCGAGCTGAACAGGATGGGCGCCCGGATCGCGATCGAGGGATCGAGCGCGATCGTCCGGGGGGTGCGGGCGCTCAGCGGCGCCCCGGTGATGGCCTCTGACCTCCGGGCGAGCGCCGCCCTCGTCCTCGCGGGGCTGGTGGCGCGCGGGGAGACCGTCATCGACCGGGTGTACCACCTCGACCGGGGCTACGAGGACATCGAGGGGAAGCTCAGGGCGCTCGGCGCTGACATCGAGCGGACGGCGGGGCGGAAGGCCTGAGCGGCCGCCGGCCGGGGGAGGGCGTCATCAAGGTCCGGCATCACATCGTCGCATCGATCGGCATGAGCGGCGCCCTCTGGCTGCTCTTCCGGTCGCTCCCCGTGAGCCTCTGGTCGCTCGCCGGGGGGACGCTCATCGACGTCGATCACCTGTACGACTATGCCCGCCACCGGCACCGCCCCCCGCTCGCGCGCGCCGACATCCGGCATTTCTTCGACATCGTGGGCAATGGCAGGCTCGACCGGGTCTTCCTCATCCTGCACTCGTGGGAGGTCGTCGCGGCGGGGCTCATCGGGGGGGCGCTCCTGCCCGCCGCCGGGGCGGCGATCATCCCGCTCTCATTCGGGATGGCGTTCCACCTGCTGCTCGACGCGGCGGCGAACGGGAAGGCGGTCCTGCGCTACAGCCTCATCGCGAGGACGGCGCGCCGATTCGACGGCCGGTTCTTCTACGGCAGGTGAAGGGCCGCTGCGGCGGGAGAACGGACCGCGACAATCCGCGGCGGAAACTCTGTTTCTTCCGGCTTTCCGCCTTGCGCACGCTGCCGTAGTTTGGATCCGCGAGGATCCGTAAGAATCCGTGTCAATCCGTGGTGGATTTGTTCTTTGTATGCGGGCGTTTGGCGATCGACAATTCCGCTGGCCTCGCGGGCGGCGATGAAGATATAATGATTCCCCGGATCGTGGACCGGCGGTGGATGTAGCTCAGTCCGGTTAGAGCACCTGGCTGTGGCCCAGGGGGTCGGGGGTTCAAATCCCCTCATCCACCCCATTCCGGGGCGGCGGGGCGCCGTCATGGGGGCGTTCGAACGGGAGGCGTATCTCGAGTCGTTCAGGGAGGAGGCGTCGCGGCTCGTCGGGTCGCTCGCCGCCGGCGCGGCCGTCCTCGCGCCCGCATCCCCCATGGCCGACACGCTCCGCAGGATGGCGAGGGAGGCGCACACGCTCCGCGGCTCGGCGGTGATGATGGGGCTCGAGCGGATCGCCCGCGACGCGCGCCTCCTCGAGGAGGATCTCGAGGCGGCGGTCGAGCGCGGCGGGAGGCCCGGCGGGGAGGAGATCGCCTCGATCAGGGGGCGCCTCGAGGCGGTGCGGGCGGCCGTCGCCGGCGACGCCGGGGCGCGGTGAGGCGGGTGGACGATAGGGGGAGGATGGGGCGATGGCAAGGAAGGTGCTCATCATAGAGGACAGCGCGACGGACGCGGCGATCGTGAAGGATCTCCTCCAGAAGGAGGGGCTCAAGGTCGAGATCGCCGTCTCCGGCAAGGAGGGGATCGAGAAGGCGGTGGCCTCCCACCCCGACCTCATCGTGCTCGACCTGATCCTCCCCGACGTGAGCGGCTTCGACGTCTGCGCGCGGCTCAAGAAGGAGGCGAGCCTGCACGACGCGATCGTGGTGGTGCTGAGCGTCAAGGACAACATCAACGACATCACGAAGGCGTTCCACGTCGGCGCGGACGATTACATCATCAAGCCCCCGCTGCCGGAGCTCCTCATACGGAAGATCAAGCTCTACCTTGGCATGCGGTGACGAGGGGGGCGGCCCCGATGCGCGAGCGGACGATCAATCTGAGCGGGAGGGACATCCCCCGGCGGTGGTACAACCTGGCCGCCGATCTCCCCGCGCCCGCGCCGCCGCTCGGGCCGGACGGCGCGCCGATCACCCCCGACATGCTCGCCCCGGTCTTCCCGATGAACCTCATCGAGCAGGAGGCGAGCCGCGAGCGGTGGATCGACATCCCCGAGGAGGTCCTCCGGATCCTGCTCCGCTGGCGGCCGACGCCGCTCCGCCGCGCCTGCTACCTGGAGGAGCGACTGGGGACCCCCGCCCGCATCTACTACAAGGACGAGAGCGTGAGCCCGCCCGGCAGCCACAAGCCGAACACCGCCGTGGCGCAGGCCTGGTACAACAGGCAGTTCGGCATCAGGCGCCTCGCGACGGAGACCGGTGCGGGGCAGTGGGGGAGCGCCCTCGCCTTCGCCTGTTCGCTGCTCGGCCTCGAGTGCAAGGTCTATATGGTGCGGATCTCCTTCGACCAGAAGCCGCTCCGGAAGACGATGATGCGGATCTGGGGGGCGAGGTGCGTCGCGAGCCCGAGCGCCGAGACGGAGACCGGCAGGAGGATCCTCGCGGAGACCCCCGACATCCCCGGGAGCCTCGGGATCGCCATCAGCGAGGCGATCGAGGAGGCGGTGGGCGACGCGAGCGGCGGCACGCGGTACTCGCTCGGGAGCGTGCTCAACCACGTCCTCCTCCACCAGACCGTCATCGGCCTCGAGGCCAGGGAGCAGCTCGCGCTGGCGGGCGAGCGGCGGCCCGACGTGATCATCGCCTGCGCGGGAGGGGGGAGCAACTTCGCCGGCCTCTCGTTCCCGTTCGTCCGCGACAGGATGGACGGCGCGGACATCGAGATCATCCCGGTCGAGCCCACCGCCTGCCCGACGATGACGCGGGGTCCGTTCGCCTACGACTACGGCGACACGGCGTGCATGACGCCCCTCCTCGCCATGCACACCCTCGGCCACGGCTTCATGCCGCCCCCGATCCACGCCGGCGGCCTCCGCTACCACGGGCTGGCCCCGCTCGTGAGCCAGACGATCGTGGAGGGCCTCGCGACGCCGCGGGCGTACCACCAGACGCAGTGCTACGAGTCCGCGATGCTCTGGGCGGCGACCGAGGGGACCATCTGCGCCCCCGAGACGAGCCACGCGATCGCCGCCGTGATCGAGGAGGCCCGGAAGGCGAAGGAGGAGGGGAGGGAGAAGGTCATCCTCTTCAATTACAGCGGGCACGGCCTCATGGACCTCGCCGGCTACGACAAGTACCTCTCGGGGGAGCTCGCCGATTATCCGCTCCCGGAGGAGGCGCTGCGGCGCTCCATCGAGGTGATACGGCACCTGCCCCGCCCCGGGCGCGGGGGACCGGCCGGGCGGTGAGCCGGACCCCGCACCCATGACCGGACGCGAGGCGCTGCCGTGGGCGGGATTCGCGCTCTTCCTCGCCTTCGCCCTCTTCGTCTCCTTCCGGCCTTCACCCGATCGGCGCGCGGAGATCCCCTCCCCCGAGAGCGCCCCGGTCGGCGCGGCCGGGCACTTCGACCCGGTCGAGTACCACACCCGCCGGGCGGACGCCTTCGAGGCGGACGGCTCCCCGGAGGAGGCCGCCGAGGAGTACCGCGCGCTCGTCGAGATGGATCCCGGCAACGCGATCCTCCGCAGCCACCTCGCCGCCGTCTACTACAAGGCGGGGAACCTGGACGGGGCGGTCGCCGAGCTCAGGGAGGCGCTGCGGCTCAGGCCGGGCAACTGGGCCCAGCTCGAGGCGCTCGGCGACCTCCACGCGGAGCGGGGCGAGATCGAACCGGCGCGTGCGGCGTACGTGGAGGCGCTCTGGATCGCCCCGGAGAACGATCTGGCGCACTACAAGCTCGGGCGGATGCACCAGCTCCTCGGTCGTCACGGGGAGGCGGCCCGCGACTACGCGAGGGCGCTCGAGATCTACCCCGATTTCGCGGAGGCGCGGATGGGGCTCGGGCTCTGCGCCGTCGCGGCCGGCGACATCGAGGGGGCGCGCCGGGAGCAGGGGATCCTCGCGGGGCTCGACGCCGGACTCGCCGCGGCGCTCGGGGAGGCGATATCCTCCGGCCGGGCGGACACCCCGCCTCCCCGGTGAGGCGGTTCTAGACCCTCTTCTCCTGCCAGTAGACCACGGAGTGGCCGGGGACCGGTATCTCGAGTTCGCCGAGGGCGTCGTCGTAGTGGTAGCCGCTCCCGCCGCCGCAGTCGACGTTGAGGCCGACGAACGAGCCGAAGGTCGAGCCGCTCCCCGAGAGATTGACGTTCGCGGAGGGGCCGTAGACGACGCCGTAGAAATCGCTGCCGCCGCTGTAGTCGAGGACGACGGGGTTCGCCTCCGTCCCCCCCGTGATCCAGAAGCGGAGGTCCGACGGGATGCCGGTCGCGTTCGTGATGCCCTGCCCCGCCAGCGCCACCCTCGCGTCGATGTAGAAGTCCACCCGCCCGTTGCAGACGATGAGGGTATTGGCGGACGTCTCGATGGCCTTCCCCTTGTAGCCGGTGATGTACACCTGCGCGGGCCCCTCGATCGTGAGGACGGAGCTCGCGGAGAGCTTGATCTGGCGGAGCTTGTAGTCGCCGGGGGGGAGCGTGCGGGTCTGCGAGGAGGCCATCGACAGGAGGCCGTCCGACACGGCGGGGGTCTCGGGATTGCTGTAATAGTCGAGCCCGACGAGCGCGGGCGGGACGGTCACCGGCGGGAGGTCGCGCTCCATGTCATGGCTGATCTCTCCCGTGACGGTGCCGTTCCCCGTGATGGTTCCGTCCGGGCCGGTGGCGGCGTCGCCGTTGATGACGGGCCCGCCCGAGAGCTCGAGGATGCTGCCGTTCGTCGCGACGTCGCCGTTCGAACCGACGTTGGCGCCGCCGTAGGGGCCGTTCCGGGAGTCGTAGCTGTCGGTCATGACGCCCCCGTGCAGCTTGACGAAGTTGTCGCCGAAGAAGACCTCGGAGAACAGTCTTGACTTCCGCGGCGCCGCCCTGACGCGCACGGCCCGCGGCACGACGCCGTCCGCGCCGATCCCCGGCACGTATCCGGTGCTCACGATGATCCAGTTGTTCTCGTAGCCGGTGCCCGTCATCTCGTGCGCCTGCACCGCGAAATCGCCGATGACCCCGGCGCCGGCCGCGGCGAACGACGTCCGCGTGTGCCGGTAGGGATCCGCCTCCGTGCCGCCCCCGTCCCAGGCGCGCATCGCGGCCGTCGCGTCGTCGGCGTTCTCGGGGAGCGCCCAGACCGCGTAGTCCACGCCCGCCTCGGCGAGGTTGAGGGCGGTGGTGTGCCGGACGGAACGGCGGTTCAGCGCGTACTCCGCGGACGTCATGAGGAGGAAGACCGCCGAGGCGATGAAGAGGATGCCGCTCAGGATGATCGTCGAGATGAACGCGCTCCCGCGCCGCCGATACCCCGTTCGTGGTTTCATCTCACTCCTTCTCCTGCCACGAGACGACGGCGTAGCCTGCTGTCCCGCCGCCCCCGCCCCCGATCGCGCCGAGCGCCTCGTCGTAGTGGAAGCCGAGGCTCCCGTTGTGCTCGATCTCCCTCCCGACGAAGGAGCCGAAGGTATGGCCGCTCCCCGACACCTTGATTTCGGCGTTCGGGGCGTAGACCGCGCCGAACAGATTCCTGCTGCCGGAGAGCTTGACGCTCGTGCAGCCGGGGGTCCCCCAAATGAGGCAGTCCGGCGGGTTGCCGTTCGGGTTCCAGAGGCCGCTCCCCGACGAGCTCACCTCCGCGTCGACGTAGAAGACGACGGATCCCTGGATCGTGATCGTCGAGCTGCCCGACTGGTCGATGCTCTTGCCCATGTAGCCGGTGAGGTAGACGGTCGTCGTCTCGCCCGGCTCGCCGATGGTGAGGCCGGTGGAGCCGGTGAGCCGTATCCGGCGGAGCTTCCATGCCCCGGCCGGAATGCTCCTGCTCGACGAGCCGGTGAGCGTCACGAGGCCGTCGGACTGCCACGCCGGGTAGTCGCTCCCGACGAGGCTCGAGGGGACGACGACTTCGGGGAGATCGAGGGCCGGCTGGAACTCCGGCGCTCCCTCCCCCTGGGCCTCCTGGCTGTGGCTGACGGCCCCCTGGATCTCGGACGAGCCGGAGAGGTCGACGGTCCCGCCGGGGCCCGTCGCGGCGTTGCCCTGCACCTGCGTCGAGCCGGAGAGCGAGATGGCCCCCGAGGAGGTGCCGGCGGTGATGAGACTCCCCTCGATGACGCGGGAGCCGCTGATGTCGATCCGCGACGAGGTCGTGCCCGTCGAGACGACGTCGCCGACGATCGTCCCCGAGCCGCTCATCGTGATCCGGCCGTCGTCCCCGCGGGTGACGATGTCGCCCCGGACGGTGCCGGAGCCGCTCAGGTCGATGCGGCCCGCGTCGTTCCCGAAGACGAGCATGTCGCCGTGGACGTCCCCCGAACCGCTCCAGGAGATGAGCGTCCCGTTCGTCCCCACGTCGCAGTTGTCCGCGGTGTTGAGGCCGCCGTAGGCGCCGTTCCGGGAATCGTAGCTGTCGAGGACGCCGCTCCCGGTGAGCCGCACCCGGTCGCGCCCGAAGAATCCCCTCGTGAACGGCCCGCCGCCCTGGCTCGCGACCGGCTGGAGCTGCGTCCTGACGGTCCTGGCGGATGCCGACGGCGCCGCCATGCCCGGCACGTATCCCGTGCTCCGGACCACGGGGGAGCCGGTCGGATCGTCGATGAAGATGCGGATGTCGCCGACCGGCTCCCCCGACGCGGTCGTGAAGGAGGCGATGGTGAGCGTCCTCGGATCGCTCCCGCTCCAGCCGGAGAAATCGCCCGTGTTGAGCGCCAGGATGGCGTACTCCGCCCCCGCCTCGGCGAGGTTGAGCGCGGCGGCGCGGTGGTACGACCGGCGCGTGAGCAGGTACTCCGACGACGTCATGAGGAGGAACGCCCCCGCGATGACGCCCAGGACGGCCGAGAGGACGACGGCGGCGATGATCGCGCTCCCCTCCCGACCGCTCGTCCCGACGTGTCTCTTCATCGGAATCAGCCCTTGTTCCTGAGCTTGCTCGTCGAGGTCAGCGTGTCGGTCGCGGCGGTCGAGAGGACCGCCTGCCGCGTCGTGAGGGTCGTGTCGACGGCCGCCACGTTCCCCAGGTTCGGCACGCTCCCGAGGCCGACGGCGTTCGATCTGAAGGCGAGGGCGTGGACGCTCCCGGCGACGACCCGCGTCTCGTCCTGGCGGCTGCTCACGCCGTCCTTCCCGTCCACGATCCGCTCGAGCCTGTCCGGCGCGCCCGGCTGCAGCCGGTAGATGATGTAGTCGTGGTCGTTCGCTACGTCGAGGATGTCGCCGTTCCCGTCGATGGAGGGGACCTTCAGGACGAGGCAGGCATCGCCGGTGGCGTGGGAGCCGTGCGAGGGGACGACCTCGATCGCCCAGCGGATATCCCGCGCGATCCAGTCCATCGCCGTCCGCGCCTCCTTGTGGATCGCGATGTAGGTGTTGCCGACGAGGAAGTTCCGCTGTTGGCCGACGTACACGGCGAGGACGGCGGCGAGGACGGCGACGCTGAGGCCCGCCGCCACGAGCGTCTCGACGAGCGTGAAGCCGGCCGAGGCGCGCCGTGCCCGGGAATGGGAGGTCATTTCCTGTTGATCCCGTTTCTTGTGAAATACGTCGCCATGCTCACGCTCATGGGCCGCCGGCCGCCCGAGACCCATGAGACGTTGACGGCCACCTTCTTCAGGTCGGTCGTGCCCCCCTCCAGCTGGCTCGTCACCGTGCCGGCGCCGTTGATCGAGGGGACGGTGAAGAGGCGCGTCTGGATCGCCGAGAACGACATGTTCCGCATGTTCTCGATTTCCTGCTGGGCGGCGTGGACGGCGGTGGAGGTCTCCCGCGCCGCCCTGACGCCCATGAGGCCGGTGGAGAAGGCGGCGGCGAGGGCGCCGAAGGAAATCCCGAGGATGATGATGGCGATGAGGACCTCGATGAGCGTGAAGCCGGACCGATCCGACCGGCTGCATGCGCGAGGCATCCTGCGGTGCGATTCATTCCGCTTCTTCATGGCGGCATGCCTGCGAGGATAACGGGAGGACCCCGCAATCACCGCCCGCCCCCGCGGCGGGGCGGGAGCCCGGAGCAGAGGGGCCCCCCGAATATCATTCCATCATCACCCGGATTTTGTATACCATGTTTCCGCGCGCATGTCAAAATAGAATTCGCCTCTCACCGACGCGGAGTTCGAGGATACGGCGGAGCGCCTTTTCCACTCTGCGCCCGACGCTCGTCCCCGGTCCTCCGGCCGGTTGACATCATCGGCAACCTGTGATATATATTAATGTCAACGAGCGCGATCTCCCGACACGAATGCGTATTCACCGCGGTTCCGTCCGGATGAGACATGCCGCGGGGGCGGTGTGCGTCCTCGCGTGCGCCCTGCTCCAGGCGGGAACGGCGGCCGGCCAGCTCGCCGATTCGCCCTGGCCGATGTTCCGCCGCGACGCGCGCCACACCGGCGCGACCGATATCCCGGGCCCGTCCGCCGGCGTCGTCGCCTGGACCTACGCCACCGACGGGTCGATCGAATCCTCTGCGGCGATCGGCCCCGGCGGGGAGCTCTACTTCGGTTCGCGGGACGGCCGGCTCTACGCCTTCGATTCCGCCGGCGCGCCCCTCTGGACCTACCAGGCGGCCGGGGCCGTCGTCTCATCCCCCGGCGTCGGCGCCGACGGCACGGTCTACGCGGGCTCCTACGACGGCGTGGTCTACGCGATCGACTCGGCCGGCGGCCTCGCATGGACCTACCGGACGGATGACTGGATCGAATCATCCCCCCTTCTCGACGGAGACGGCCGCGTTTTCATCGGGTCCTGGGACAGGAATCTCTACGCGCTCGACACGGCCGGCGCCCTCGTATGGAGCTATTCGACGGGCGGCCCCATAGAGTTCTCCTCCCCCGCGCTCCACGCGGGCGGCGACGTCTCCGTGGGCTCGTCGGACGGCATGCTCTACCGTTTCGACCCGGACGGGGGCCTCGTCTGGACGTACAACGCCGGCGACGCCCTCTCCGCCTCGCCCGCCATCGGCGGGGACGGGTCGGTGTACATCGGATCCGAGGGATCCTATTTCTTCCGCGTCACAGCGGACGGCCTCCTCGCGTGGAGCTACAAGACGGGTGCCGACATATTCTCGTCCGCGGCCATCGGCGCGGACGGCGCGATCTACGTCGGATCGAACGACGGGAGGATGTACGCCCTCGATTCGGACGGCTCCCTCCTCTGGACGTTCGCGGCGGATGACGCCGTCATCTCGTCACCGGCGGTCGATCCCGGCGGGCGCGTCTACTTCGGCTCCGATGACAACAACGTCTACGCCCTCGATTCGGACGGCTCCCTCCTCTGGACATACGAGCTGTGGGACAGCGTCCAGGCGGCGCCGGCGATCGGCGCGGACGGGCGGCTCTACGTGAGCGGGATCGACGCCGACATGACCCTCTACGCCTTCGAGGGACCGGGGACGCCGACGGTGACCCCGACGGGGCCGACGGCGACGCCCACCGAGACGCCGACCGAGACGCCCAGCCCGACGCCGACGGCGACGCCCGTCGTCGTCGAGCTGCGGCCGGACGGCGATTACTTTGCGACCATGAACAATTCCGGGTGCGATGAGAACTGGGATTGCGTCCGGGACGACGACGACGGGACATACGTGTATTCGGCCCTGGGCAAGACCTACGACATCTACTCCCTCGACGATCCCGTCCGCACCGACTGGGTCAAGAGCGTGCGCGCGCGCTGGCGGGCGAAGTCGGCGAGCGGAGCGGGCACGACGAGGGCGTTCCTCTACATCGGCGACACGCCCTACTGGAGCGACCTGAAATCCACATCGACCTCGTGGGGGGAGTTCTCCCACGAGTGGGACGAGAACCCCGCGACGGCCGCGGCCTGGACCTGGGACGAGATCGACGCGCTCCAGCCGGGCGTCGAGTGCGGTTTCGCGACTGGCAACGCGACCCTCTGCGCACGGCTCTCCGTGGATGTCACCTCCACCTCCGAGGAGCCGCCGCCGACGGCGACGCCCACGGAGACGCCCGAGCCCACGGCGACGCCGACGGAGACGCCCGAACCCACGGCCACGCCGACGGAGACGCCCGAACCGACGGCGACGCCCACGGAGACGCCGGAACCGACAGAGACGCCCACAGAGACGCCGGAGCCGACAGAGACGCCCACAGAGACGCCGGAACCGACCGCGACGCCGACGGAGACGCCCGAACCCACGGCCACGCCGACCGAGACGCCGGAACCGACCGCGACGCCGACGGAGACGCCCGAACCCACGAGCACGCCGACCGGGCCGCCCGTGTCGCTGAAGATCAACTTCCAGCCCTACGGCGTCGAGCCGCCGGAGCAGTACGCGAAGGACTGGGGCCAGGAATACGGCGAGGACGAGGATCCGGATTACGTTTTCGGATGGCGGCCCTGAGCTGACACGCCTCCCAGCTCGATGACCGCCGCCCGCAGCCCCGCGCCCGCCGCCTCGTAATCGTCTCCGGCAATCCCCGCTCGCCGACCCTTCGCGATCATCTCCTCGAACGAGAGGGGCCTGCCGAAAGAGACCGTGACGCGCCGGGGCCTCGGGAAGCGCGCGCCGGGCCCCCAGGCGCGGTGCGAGCCGGCGATGAACGTCGGGACGGCGGGGACCCCCGCCTCCCTCGCGACGATCGCCACCCCCTTCTTGAACTCCCTCACCTCGCCCGTGATGCTCCGGGCCCCCTCGGGAAATACGCAGAGCGCCATGCCGCTACCGAGGACGAACGCGGACGCCTGGAGCGTCTCGACGATGTTCCGCGCGGGATCGACGGGGATGATCCGCAGCCACCGGAGCAGGCGGCGGAGGACCGGGACCTCGAAGTAGGTGTGGAGGCCGAGGAAATAGACCCGCTGCCTGACGCGCCGCGGGAGGGCGCTGAAGACGAGGAAGCCGTCGATGAAGCTCGCGTGGTTCGGGCAGACGATGAAGGCGCCCTCCGGAACATGCCCGCGACCGCGGGCGCGCAGCCGGAAGGAGAGCGCGCAGACAACCGTCACGGCGGCCCCCGCGAGGGCCGCGAGCGCCTTCCCCGCCGCCCCCTGTTCGATCGAGATCGTCCGCTCCAGCCGCGGCGGCGGCCCCGCGCGGATGATCTCCCCCCAATCCCTCGCGGCGGGCGTGCCGCCGCCCGCCTCCGCCCGCCCCTCCACGTAGGCGATGAGCTCGCCGACGGTCAGGAGGGGAAGGAAGGCCGATTCCTCGATCCGGACGCCGCAGGCGCGCTCGAGGGCCCCCATGAGCGACACCCGGCCCAGGGAATCGAGGCCGAGGTCGAGCTCGAGCTGATCTTCGGCCGAGCGCGCCTCCCTGCCGGTCTCCTCCCGAAGGACCCGCAACACCTCGCCGCCGACCGCCGAGCGGCATTCGATCGGGACCGCTCCGCCGCGATCCTCCCGGCGGGCGCGGGAGCGGAATGCGGCGCGCGCCTCGTGCCGCCGCACCTTGCCGAGGCGCGTCCTCGGCAGATCGTCGACGATGGCGAAATCCTTCAACCGGCTGTGCGGGGGGAGACGCGCCGAGAGGAGCTCGAGATCCCATCGCACGCGCTCGGCCACGTTCGATTCGCCGGAGCGCCTGAAATAGTCGAGGTCGGGGACGACCGCCGCGACCACCTTCTCCTCCGCCTCGTCGGGAAAGACGCAGATCTCCCGCACCGAGGGGGCCGCCGAGTAGTGCGCCTCCACCTCCGCGGCGGAGACCTTCTTGCCGGAGGAGAGGACGATGACCTCCTTCCTCCGCCCCTCGATGAACAGGGCGCCGCCGGCGCCGATCCGGCCGAGGTCGCCCGTCCTGAGCCAGCCGTTTTCGATGACGGCGGCGGTGGCGGCCGGGTCGTCGAGGTAGCCCCCCATGACGTTCGGGCCCCTGATGAGGATCTCGCCCGCGCCGCGCCGGTCGGGCCGGTCGATGCGGATCTCGACGCCCGGGATCGCCTCGCCGGCGGAGCCGGGGCGCGGCCTCGACGGCCGGTTCATGGCCGCCACCGGCGCGGTCTCCGTGAGGCCGTACCCCTCCAGAACGGTGAGTCCCCACGAGAGAAAATCCCGCGCCACGACGGGATCGAGCCGCGCCCCCCCGCAGACGAAGTAGCGGAAGCGGGCGCCGGAGAGCGATTCCTTCAATCGGCGGAAGATGACGCCCCCGGGGTGGGGGAGACCGAGGCGCACCGCGGCCCGGCAGCAGGCGGCCGCGACGGCGGCCGCCGCCCGCGCCGGGAGCGGCGGGGCGGCGAGCCGATCACGGATGCCGCGGTGGAGGAGCTTGAGCACCTGGGGGGTGACGGCCGTGACGGTGACCTCCTGCTCCCGCATGCACCGGGCGATCAGGTCGGGCCTGAGGGGCGAAAGATAGGTGATCCGGACGCCGGAGAGGAGGGGGAGGAGGAGCGTCACCGTGAACGGGAAGGCGTGGTGGAGCGGGAGGATCGAGAGAAAGTTGTCGCCCGGGCGGATGTACCCGAGGCCGGAGAGGCTCTCCACGTTTGAGAGGAAGTTCGCGTGCGTGAGCATCGCCCCCTTCGGCGAGCCGGTGGTGCCGGAGGTGAAGATGATCGAGGCGATGTCTTCCGGGGCGGGCTCCGGGAGGCGGGCGCCACCGTCCGGCCGGGCGAGGATCTCATCGAGCGCCGTCTCTCCGGCGCCCGCCGCGCGCCCCGCGGCGACCCGGCGCGCCGGTCGCAGGTCGGGCGCCGGCGGCCCGGTCGCGAACAGGATGCGCGCGCCGGACCGCTCGACGAGGCGGGCGATCTCACCGGCGCCGGCCCCGCTGTCGATGGGCACCGCGGTCGCGCCGGCGAAGAGGATGCCGAAGTAGCAGACGCACCAGTCGGGGCCGTTCTCCATGACGACGGCCGCCCGTTCGCCCCGCCGGAGGCCGTTTTCAAGGAGCCAGCGCGCCACGGCGAGGGCCCCGGCGCGGAGCCCCGCGAACGTGACGGTTCTCACGGCGTCGCCGTCGCGGACGAGCATCGCCGTCTCCGCCGGCCGGTCGAGGACGGCGCGCTCGAAGGCGGCCGTGAGGGTCCCGCCTCCCGAAACCCGGATGACGCCGCCGTATCCCCCGGTCCTGCTTCGCACTGTCGCGGCCCTCCCCCTTCGGCTACAATTGTAGCAGCTATGCGAATCCGTTTCGCGATCCACTACGGGACCCGATGGGGGGAGCGGCTCTTCGCGGCCGGTTCCATCCCCCCGCTCGGCGGCGGCGATCCCGCGCGCGCATTTCCGCTCCGCGACCGGCCGGACGGCTGGTGGGAGGGGGAGATCGAGACGTGCGCCGCCTCGTTCGACTACCGGTATTGCGTCCGGGGCGACGACGGCCGCGTCGAATGGGAGGCGGCAGGCCGGCGCTTCAGTTGTCCGGCGGGCTTCGACGCCGTCGAGATCCGCGACGCCTGGCGCGACCCTCGCGATCCCGAGCGCGTCCTCCTCAACTCGGCGTTCATCGAGGTCATCTTCCGCCGGCGGCGCGGCCGGCCCGCCGCACCGCCGCGGCGCAAGGGTCGCCGTATCGCGGTCCGGCTCCGGGTGTCCGCCGTCCGCGTCCCGCCCGGCGGCGCGCTGTGCGTGAGCGGCTCCGTCCCGGCGCTCGGCGGGTGGGACCCGGCGGCGGCCCCCGCCATGAACGGCGGCCGGTTCCCCCTCTGGACGCTCGATCTCTCCGTCCGCCGGGAGGAGTTCCCCATCCGCTACAAGTACGTCATCAAGGGGGATGGGGCGTCCGTCGTCTGGGAGGAGGGCGGCGACAGGACGCTCGACGCGCCGGCCCCCGCCGTTCGGGGGGACGGCGGCGTGCTCATCCTGGCGACCGATTCCGGGGTGCGGCGCGCCGCGCGGTGGCGGGGGGCGGGGACCGCCGTGCCGGTCTTCTCGATCCGAACGGCGAACGGCCTCGGCACGGGAGAGTTCGCCGACCTGAAGCCGCTCGCCGACTGGGCCGCCGGGGCGGGGTTCCGCCTCATACAGATACTCCCGGTCAATGACACCACGGCGCACGGGGACTGGAGGGATTCGTACCCGTACAACCTCATATCGATGTTCGCCCTCCACCCGCTCTATCTGCGCGTCCCCGCGCTCGGCGGCGTCCCCCCGCGCGTCCGCCGGGAGGCGGCGGACGCGGCGAGGCGGCTGAACGGCGCCGGGCGCCTCGATTACGACGCCGTCATGGCGGTCAAGATGCGGCTCGCGAGGGAGGTGTTCCGCGCCCGCCGCCGTGCCTTCCTCTCATCGCCGGCGTTCCGCGCCTTCCTGGACGAGAACGGCTTCTGGCTCAGGCCCTACGCCGCCTTCCGGCTCCTCCGGGACCGTTACGGGACGGGCGACTTTTTACGGTGGCCCGACCACCGGGCCCCCTCGGAGGAGGAGATCCTGGCGCTCACCGATCCCGCCGCGCCGCACTTCGACGAGATCGCCTTCCACTACTTCCTCCAGTTCCACCTGCACCGGCAGCTCCGGGACGCGGCGAGGTACGCCGCCCGCCGCGGCGTCGTGCTGAAGGCCGACATCCCCATCGGCGTCTCCAGGCGGAGCGCCTGCGCGTGGGCCCATCCTGGGCTCTTCCGCATGGACCGGTCCGCGGGCGCCCCGCCCGACCCGTTCTCCGACGAGGGGCAGAACTGGGGATTCCCCACCTTCGACTGGGAGGCGATGCGTGCCGACGGCTGCGCCTGGTGGCGCCGCCGGCTCGCGCACATGGCGCGGTCCGCCCGGGCGGCGCGGCTCGACCACGTCCTCGGCTTCTTCAGGATATGGGAGATCCCCGGCCACGCGGTGTCGGGCGTCATGGGGCGCTTCAATCCGGCGATCCCGATCAGCCTCGGCGAACTCGCGGCCGCGGGGATCCGCGACATCGATCGGCTGTGCGAGCCGTACATCACGACCGGCCTCCTGCGCGACCTCTTCGGCGGGAAGGCGGAGTGGGCGGCCGGGCGCTTCCTGGAGCGGACCGGCGCCGGCAGATACCGCCTGCGACCCGCCTGCGCCACGCAGCGGGCGGCGGCGGCCGCCTGCGCCCCCGCGTGGGACGCGCCCGCGGAGGCGCGGGAGGAGGCCGAACGGATCCGGGCGGGGCTCTTCGCCCTCGTCGCGAACGTCATCCTCCTCAGGGATCCGGGCGGCGCGGGGTTCCACCCGCGCATCAACATGGCCTCCACCCACTCCTTCAGCTTCCTCGACGGCGGGACGAAGGCGGCGCTGCGGCGGCTCTACGATGACTATTTCTACCGGCGGCAGGAGGGGCTCTGGCGGGGGCGGGGGATGGAGCTCCTGGGGATCCTCAGGGAGGCGTCGGGGATGCTCCTGTGCGCCGAGGACCTCGGGATGGTCCCCGACTGCGTGCCGCCCGCCCTGGAGGAGCTCGGCATCCTCGGGCTGCGCGTCCAGCGGATGCCGAAGGAGCCGGGGCTGGAGTTCGGCATCCCCCGCGAATACCCGTACCTGACGGTCTGCAGCACCTCGACGCACGACACCTCGACCGTCCGCGGCTGGTGGGAGGAGAACCCGGCCGCCACGGCGCGGTTCCACCGTGACGTGCTCGGCCACGCGGGCGCGCCGCCGCACGACTGCGAGCCGCGCATCGTGGAGGAGATCGTCGCGGCGCACCTCGACTCCCCCTCGATGTGGGCGGTGTTCCCCATCCAGGACGTCCTCGGCATGAGCGGCGCGCTCCGCGCCCCGGGCGATCCGGGGCTCGAGCGGATCAACGTCCCCGCCGAGCCGAACCGGCGGTGGGACTGGCGGATGCACATCGCCGTCGAGGAGCTCGCCGCGCGGCGGGAGTTCGGCGAACGGGTGCGCCGGATGGTGCGCGCCGCCGGCAGGCTCGAGCCGTCCTGAGGGCGCGCGGGCTCAGCCGAGGAGGGAGAGGAACCGCTCCACCGCCCAGCCGGACTCGCCGGCGGCATCGAGGAGGCGGGTGACGAGGCTCCGGCGCTCCTCCATCCCCCGGCGGACCGCCGCCGCGCCCTTCCCCTCCGACAGCAGGGCGACGGCCGAGACCGCCAGGAGCCAGAAGAGGAGCCGCTCCATCCGCTCCCGGTTGAACCAGAGGGTACCGTTGTAGGCGTTGACGCCGATGAAGGAGCGGACGTCGCAGTCGGCGAGCATGCCGCGGACCCCGGCGACGCGCTCCTCGTCCGACCGGCCGTCGTACCACCCGGCGTGCCGGACCAGGATCCTGACGAGGGCGGCCGCCTGCGCGGCGTTCCAGTCATCCCCGACGTACTCGCGGAGGGCGGCCGCCGCCGCCTTGCCGAGGAGCAGCTCGTCGGCCATCGCCGCGCTCTCCTCGGCCGCCTCCTCGTCCGACCGGAGTCTCCCGAGGTCGCGCGCGAGGAGCCAGGCGGCGACGATCCCCCAGAAGCCGCTCTCGGCCGCCATCCCCGCGGCGAGGAGCGCGGCCCCCGGCTCGTCCGGGCGGGCGTAGTCGCGGAGCTTCAGCGCGCCGCCGAGCCCCCGCATGATGCGCCGGAGGAGCGGCCGATCGTCGCCGCGCGCGCCGCAGGACCGCCTGACGGCGGCGAGGAACTCGGCGGCGCCCTCCCTGAAGGCGGCCCGGCCCCGCAACGGCGAGGAGAGGATCGCCTCCGTCATCTCCCTCCCCGCGAGCCGCCTGAGCGGCGCGTGCACGGGGGCGAGGATGAACTCGCGGAGCGCCTCCTCGACGCTGGGCACCCCCCGCTCCCCGAGATGGCGGGCGAGCCTCCGGTAGTGGCCGGCGGGCCCGTCACGCACCTCCCTGAAATCGGTGAAGATGCGGTACTGGAAGGCGGCGAGCCGGAGGTGGAGCCCCTTCCGGGCGAGCTCCCTGCCCGTGCGGAGGTACTCGAGCCCCGTCTTCAGGTCGCGGAAGATGTAGGACCGTGAAGGGTCGTCCGAGATGCGGAGCCCCTCGGCGAGCGTCCGCTGGACGAGCCGCCGCCGCCGCGGATCGCCGGGGTCGACGGCGAAGGCGCAGGAGGTCCGGATCCATCCCTCGGTCTCCTCGTACTTGTTCTGGTAGACGATGAGGGCGCGCTCGTCCCCGTGCCGGTTCGAGTAGGCGAAGACGTTCTCGTTGACGCGGCCGTCGGGGGTGTAGAAATCGTAGAGGAGGAACTCGCCGACGTCGCTGAACAGGCGCCGCCGCCGCATGAGCGGGAATATCTCGGCCTCGTGCCGCTTCACCATGCCCCAGTCGGGGGTCTCGTCCCAGTAGGCGCGGTGATACTCCATCCCGTACTTCTCGCGGAGCCCCTCGATCTGGCCGTGGCCGAACATCGGCAGCCCGGGCATGGTCACCAGCATGAGGCAGACGCCGAAATACTTGTCCCCCGTGCCGAACTGCGCGACGGCCGTCTGCTCGTCCGGGTTGTTCATGAAGTTGACGAAGCGCCTGAGGATGCGGGGGTCGAACTCGAGAACGTTCTTGATGACCTGCCGGTACTTGTCGTTCTCCTCCGTTTTCAGCATGTTCATGAAGGCGCTGTTGTAGACCCGGTGCATGCCGAGCGTGCGGACGAAATAGCCCTCCATGAGCCAGAACGCCTCGGCGAGGAGGAGGGTGTCGGGCATCTCCCGGTTCACCCGGTCCACGACCTCACGCCAGAACTCGCGGGGCATGAGCCGGTCGAACTCCTCCCGGCGCATCCCGTGCTCGGCGCGGGAGGGGATGCCGCCGCCCGTCCCGGGGTGGGGATACCAGAGGCGCTGGAAGTGGCGCTTGGCGATCGTCATCGCCGCGTCGAGGCGGATGATCCGGAAGTGGCGGGCGACGCCGAGGATGAGGCGCGTGACCGCCTCGCGGACGTCCTCGCGGAGGAAGTCGAGCTGCGCGGTGTCGTTCCAGGGCATGCTCGTGCCGTCGTTGCCGTGGTAGATGTATCTCGTCTCGCCGGTCCGGCGGTCCCGCCGCTCGAAGACGACGGCGGCGTCGCGCCTCGTCCAGTAGCCGTCCTCGATCCGGATCGAGACGCGCGGGTCCTCCGACAGGTCGGGCCCGGTGAACCGGTAGCCGGGGTAGGGCGGGGCGTCGAGGGCGATGAAGCGCTCGGGCCGCTCGACGACCCACCGGGAGTAGATGCCCATGTGGTTGGGGACGACGTCGGTCGCGAGCCGGATGCCGCGCGCCTCCGCCCGTCCCTTCAGGTCGCGGAACCCCTCCTCGCCGCCGAGCTCCCGGGCGATCTCGTAGTCGAAGACGGAGTAGGCGGAGGCGAGGGCCTCGCGGTTCCCGCAGATCTCCTTGATCCTCCTCGACGCGGGGCTCCGCTCCCAGACGCCGATGAGCCAGAGGCCGGTGAACCCCCACCGGGCGATCGTGTCGAGCTCCTCGTCCGGGATCTCGTCGAGGCGCCGGATCGCGCGGCCGTGTTTCCTGGAGAGCTGGTCGAGCCAGACGTAGGTGCTCTTGGCGAGGAGGACGACGTCCCCCATCCACTCCCGGTCCTCGGTGAAGCGCTCCTCCTCGGGATACTCCGCGCAGCGGGCCCAGTCGGGATACCCCTCGAGGTCCTTGAACTTCAGGACGAGGGAGGGGCCCTGTCCGGGGCCGCCGGTTTTCTCCTCCTCCCGCAACAGGTCGAGCGCGGTGAGGAGGCGGTAGAAGAGGGCCTCGGGGAGGAGGTCGCGCCAGTTGTCCTTGATGAAGGCGAGCTGGGCCTGGAGCGAGGCGCCCCCCGCGATGATCGGCGTCATGAGGAAGTCGACGAGCGGCGGGTCGCCCGGCCGGAGGCCCGGCTGCCGCCGGAAGAACGCCTCGAGGGCGGCGACCACCTCGCGGTAGGCGCTCGCCTCCGCGACCGGCGCGTCGCCGAACAGCTCCGCGGCGGGCGAGAAGGCGGGGTTGGCGTTGGCGAGCGAGAGGAGCAGGATCTCGGCGGCGACCACCTCGCGGTGGGGGACGCGGCCGGTCTTTCCCTCGAGGTAGTCCGCCTCGGTCGTCGCCGAGCGGAGCACCTCGAGCGGCGGGAAGAGCCGGACGAATGTCCCGAGGGCGGCCTCGAGGCGCCCCGGCGTGACCGCGGCGGCGGCGGCCGCGAGCCCCTCGCGGAGGGCGGCCGCGCGCACGGTCTCGAGGTACAGCCTGACGATGCTGCGGAATATCTCGTTGATGAGGCCGGTCGCGTTGAGCTGGCCGGCCTGGAGGGGGGGGCGGGGGAGGGCCGTCGCCTCCGCCCGCTCGTGGATGCGCTGCACGAGGCGCCGCAGGATCTTGAAATCCGGCGTCCTCGCCACCCCCTCGGGGGGGACGACGCAGCGGTCGAGCTCGTACGCCTCCCACCGGTTCCGGGAGATCTGGAACTCGAGCGGAAAGTAGCCGACGCGTCGCTGGTCCCTCGCCGCCATGATGCGCCCATTATATCGGTCGCCGCGCCGGCGGTGGTAGCGCAAAGTGGCGCGGTCCCGCCGCGGACGAGAAGCACCAATCGACCGCGGATTTTCACGGATTATGACTGATGATCGCTGATACTGCTGAAGGACTATCCGTGGTGACCCGTCAATAATCCGTGAATATCCGTGGTGAGGGGTCCATTATTCCCATCCGCGGCGGGGAGGATGAAGGGAGTTCAGGCGGCCGGGTCCGGCACCGAGTCGCCCGCCGCTCGGTGCTCGATGCTGCGCATCCTGCCCCTCGCCTCCCCGAGCGCCGCCGCGCGAAGCTCGGCGAAGACAACCTCTTCCCCCTCGCCGGCCTCGGCGAGGACGCCGCCCCACGGGTCGACGATGATGCTGTGGCCGTACCGCTCCGTGTCGGGGCCGCACCTGCCGGTGCGGTTCGGGCCGAGGAGGAAGCAGCCGGTCTCGACCGCCCGGGCGCGGCAGAGCAGCCGCCAGTGCGCCTCGCCGGTCGGCTTCGTGACGGCGGAGGGGAGGAGGAGAATCTCCGCGCCGTCGAGGGCGAGCCGGAGGAACTGCTCCGGGAAGCGGAGATCGTAGCAGATGCCGACGCCGATCCCGCCGAGGGCGGTTCGGAAGACCGGCGCCGGCGCGTCGCCGGGGGAGATGTCGTCCCGCTCGTCGGCGGTGAGGACGCCGGGGATGTCGGCGCGGAAGAGGTGCCGCTTGCGGTACGCGCCGATGAGCGACCCGTCGGGGCCGAAGAGGAGGAAGGTGTTATAGGGGCGCCCGCCGCGGCCGCATTCCGGGATCGTCCCGGGGGAGAAATGGACGCCGTGCGCCCGCGCGATCGAGGCGAACCGGTCGGTCAGGGGGCCGGGGACCGGCGTCGCGAGCCGGCCGAGGGCGCGGACGTCGCCCGAGAAGTAGACGTACTCCGGGCCGCAGACGAGCCGGGCCCCCCTCCCGGCCGCCTCCCGGACGCCCCGCTCGAGGCGCCGCAGGTTCTCCTCCGGGTCCGCCGTCCCCTCGATCTGGACAAGCGCCGCCGTGAACGTCTCCATGGGCCGCCTCCGGCGCGTCTATGTTCGCAGCGCGTCGCGGAGGGGGCAAGCACAATTTCCGGGGACGAGAGGAACCACGAGCCGCGGATTTCCACGGATCATGACGGATATTCACGGATCGTGCTTCGGAAGTATCAGTGGTAATCGGCAATAATCCGTGTGAATCCGAGGTCGATTGCTGCTTCTTCTCTGCGGCGGGATTGTGCGGCCGCCCCTCGCCCGTTCTTGACATCCTGGGCGGACGTGCTACGATCAGTCCGTGAGAGGACGATCGTCGTCGGGACGGGAGAGAGGAGGGTGCGCATGGCTGACAGGCTGAAGAAGAAAGGGGCCGTCGAGGACGAGGCGGCGAAGGGGCCCGCCGGGAAGGCGAGGCCTGCGGGGAAGAAGGCCGCGAAGGGTCTGAAGAAGGCCGCGAAGGGTCTGAAGAAGGCCGCGGCGAAGGCGGCGGCGAAGAAGACGAAGCCCGCGCCGAAGAGGGCCCGCCGCGCCCGGAAGGGCGGGAAGAAGACCGTGGCGGTCGTCAGGCGCGCGCCGGCGAGGGCCCCGGCACCGACGATCCTCGTCGTCGGCGCGAAGCAGCAGGAGCCGGTGTGGGTCAGGTATTCCCAGATGACGCCGGCAAGGCCGAGCAGGAAGCCGGGCGTGCCGACCGACATCCGCACCGGCAACCTCGTCGGGTGGCGGACGGAGAGCGGCAAGGAGCGGGTGGGCGTGGTGCGATCGTTCGTGGGGGACGCCGCCGCCGTCGACGTCGCCGGCAGGACGGAGATCATCCGCATCAGCCGCCTGGGCAAGCTCGCCGACAAGATCAAGGAGATGTAGCCGCCGCGCGAGCGGCTGCACGGCGCGACGCGCCCCCGCGGGGCGCGCCGCGCCTTCTTTTCTGCGCAAGGCGCCGGCAGCGTGCTTCCGCCGCGGATGATGGTTCGCCACAGAGGACACAGAGAACACCGAGGATATCAGTTTCACCGCGGATTCGCGCGAGTGAACACGGATTGATCGGCAAGGACTCTCTGGATTCTCTGTGCTCTCTGTGGCGCAAGAGGGCGTCAGTCTGCTGCGCACTTCAGAGATGATCCTCGGTGGATTCGTGCATTGTGCGGGCGGCGTGCATCGCGCCGGCGGGGATGGCGGTTGAAGGGGCCGCCTGAATGTCATACAATGCACCGTCCCCGCGGCGCGGGAGGGAGATGAGACGATGGCGGCCCGATCGGCGGATGCGGCCCAGAGGCGGCTCGCCGGCCTCGTCCGGCGGCACGGCTCGCCCGTGATGGCGATCAGCCGGGGCGTCCTGAACGCCCAGATGCGGCGTTTCCGCCGGGCGCTGCCGCGCGTCGAGCCGTTCTACGCCGCCAAGGCGAACCCCCATCCCGGCGTCCTCGCGCACCTGGCGGCGGCGGGGGCCGGCTTCGACGTGGCCTCGGCGGCGGAGCTCGAGGCCGCCCTCGCGGCGGGCGCGCCGCCCGGCCGCGTCATCTTCGCCAACACGATCAAGCCGTCGGCGGCGATCGGCTCGGCGGCCGCGCGCGGGGTCGACCTCATGACGTTCGACAGCGAGTACGAACTCGACAAGATCGCGGAGCGCGCGCCGGGCAGCCGCGTCATCGTCCGGGTGAAGGTGCCCAACGTCGGCTCGATCGTGGAGCTGAGCCTAAAGTTCGGCGCGGACCCGGCGGACGCCATCCCCCTCCTCATCAAGGCGCACCGGCTCGGCCTCAGGCCCGCCGGGGTGAGCTTCCATGTCGGCAGCCAGTGCACGCGGGTCGGCAACTACGTCGAGGCGATCGAGACGGCGGCGATCATCGTCCGCGACGCCGCCCTCAAGCGGATCCCGATCGACATCGTCGACATCGGCGGCGGCTTCCCCATCCGGCAGCTCGACCGGGACGAGGATCCGTTCGATACGATGGCCGCCGTCATCTCGCGGGAGCTCGACCGGCTGTTCGACGGGCACATCCGGATCATCGCCGAGCCCGGCCGCTTCATCGTCGGGCCGGCCGCGGTCCTCCTCATGCGGGTGGTCGGGAAGGCGATCCGGGAGAACAGGCACTGGTATTACCTCGACGACGGGATCTACGGCGATCTGAGCGGCATCATCTTCGACCACGCGAAGTACGGCTGGGGCGTCCTCCGGAAGGGGCGGCGCCAGCTCTCCACGCTCGCGGGGCCGACGTGCGACAGCCTCGACATCATCGCCCGGGGGGAGGATCTCCCCGAGCTCGAGATCGGCGACGTCGTCTACGCCACGAACATCGGGGCCTACAGCTCGGCGAGCGCGACGTGCTTCAACGGCATCGCCCCCGCGAAGATCGTCATGACGCAGTGAGCCCGGCGGCGGAACGAAAGGACGGACGGATGAAGCGGACGCACAGGATGCGGGAGGAACGCTCGGAGGTCCCGGACTGGCTCCGGAAGAAGCGGTGCCCCCACAAGGGGCGCTACCTCTCGGGGAGAAGGATCCTCCCGAAGGGGATCACGGGGAGGGAGCGGCTCGCCGATCTGCTGGACGGGACCTTCCTCGCCTACAACGCCGCCCGCCTTCGGGAGGGCTGCCATCTCTTCGTCGAGAAGATGCTCGATGACGACGTGACGGTGGGGATGAGCCTCGCGGGTGCCCTCACGCCGGCCGGGCTCGGCTGCGCCTGCGTCATCCCGCTCATCAAGGCGGGGTTCGTGGACTGGATCGTCGCGACGGGGGCGAACCTCTACCACGACCTCCACTTCGCCTTCAACTTCCCCCTCCACGCCGGCAGCCACCTCGTGGACGACGCCGAGCTGCGCAAGAACGACGTCGTGCGGATCTACGACGTGCTGCTCGGCTACACCGACTGCCTGATGGCGACCGACGACATCCTCCGCGGCATCCTCGCCCTGCCGGAGTTCCAGAAGGAGATGGGGACGGGGGAGCTCCATCACCTCCTCGGCCGCCACGCGGCTTCGTGGGAGCGCAGGAACGGCCTGCGGGACGTCTCGGTGCTCGCCGCCGCCTACCGCGCGGGCGTTCCCCTCTACACCTCCTCGCCGGGCGATTCCACCATCGGGATGAACATCGCCGGCGTGGAGCTCCGCGGCAACAGGCTCCGGATCAACCCCTCGATCGACGTGAACGAGACCACCTCGTTCGTCCTCGCCGCGAAGCGCGCGGGGGGCAAGAGCGCCGTCGTCCTCATGGGCGGCGGGAGCCCGAAGAACTTCATGCTCCAGACCGAGCCGCAGATCCAGGAGGTGCTCCGGATCAAGGAGGTGGGGCAGGACTACTTCCTGCAGGTCACCGACGCCCGCCCCGACACGGGCGGCCTCTCCGGGGCGACGCCGCACGAGGCGGTGAGTTGGGGGAAGGTCGACCCGAGCAGGCTCCCGGATGCCGTCGTCTGCTACACCGACACGACCATCGCCCTCCCGATCCTGACCCACTACGCCCTCGCCGCCCACCCGAAGCGGGCGCTCAAGCGGCTCTACGACCGGCGGCAGGAGCATATGAAGGCCCTGGTGCGCGAGTATTTCGCGCACAACAAGTAGGGGGCGCGGCGGATCCGATGCGCGCGCGTGGAACGGTCATCGACGTGCGGGGGCCGGTCGCCGTCGTCAGGATCCGCCGGCCGCCCGCCTGCGGGGGGTGCGGCGCCTGCCCCGCCGACCGGCCCGCCGGACCGACGGTCGAGGCGGACGGCGCGACGTGCCCGGGCGTGGGTGAGACGGTGGAGATCGATATCGGCGGCGGGCGCTCGATCCGGGCCGCGTCCGCGATCTTCCTCCTCCCCCTCCTCGGCCTCGCGGCGGGCCTCGCGGCGGGACGCCGGCTCGCCGGTTCGGACGGGGCCGGCCTCGCCGCGGGGACCGCGGGGATCCTCGCGGTCTACCTCGCGCTCGGCGTGTACGACAGGCGGGTGGGGAGGAGGGGCGGGATGCGGCCGAGGATCGTCCGGGTCCTCGGCGGCGCCGACCGGAGGGGTTGACCGCCCGGGGGACGGGGGATTGACGGGGGAGGTCATCATGGACAGACTGGACGATGTGGCCATATCGAGGGCCATCATCGAGGAATACACGAGGGATTTCTCCGACTCCCTGGAGAGCGACGTCGCGATCGTCGGCGCCGGGCCCGCCGGCATGGTCGCCGGCTACTACCTCGCGCGGGCGGGGAGGCGGGTGGCGATCTTCGAGCGGCGGCTCTCCGTCGGCGGCGGCATGTGGGGGGGCGGGATCATGTTCGGCCGCTGCATCTTCCAGGAGGCGTCGAGGCCGGTCCTCGACGAGATCGGGGTGCGGGTCACGCGCCGGGAGGACGGTTACTACGTCACCGATTCGGTCGAGACGGTCGCCGTCCTGTGCGCCGCGGCCGTGAAGGCCGGGGCGCGGGTCTTCAACTCCATCTCGACGGAGGACGTCCTCATCAGGGGCGAGCGGGTGGCGGGGATCGTCCTGAACTGGAGCGCCGTGTCGTCCGCCCGGTTGCACGTCGACCCGATCTCGGCACGCGCCGGCTGCGTCGTCGACGCGACGGGGCATGACGCCGAGATCGCGCGGATCGTCGTCAGGAAGATCGGGAAGCGGCTCCGCACCGAGACCGGCGATCTCCTCGGGGAGCGGCCGATGTGGGCGGAGGTCGGCGAGCGCACGATCGTCGAGCACACGGGAGAGATCTACCCCGGCCTCTGGGTCGCGGGGATGGCGGCGAACGCCGTCTTCGGCGGGCCCCGGATGGGGCCGATCTTCGGCGGCATGCTCCTGTCGGGGAGGAGGGCGGCGGAGATGATCCTCGCCGCCCCGCGATGAGCGCGGAGGGGGACGCCATGCAGATGCGGCCGGACCTTGTCTACTCGGTCCTCTGCGACGACGTGCGCCAGGAGGTGAACGGGAAGTTCATCTTCATCGGCGTCTTCCAGAACCTGTGGGCGCGGGAGTTCCCCGCCGTCCATCCCCGGCTCTGCATCGCGAACTCATGGTACAACGGGGTGGGGGAGTTCAACGCCCGCTCGGCGATCGTCGGGCCCGACCGGAAGACGAGGATCACCGAGAGCGTGCCGGTGAAGATCGCCTTCACCGAGCGGCACAAGGGCTCCATCGTCGTGAACTTCTTCCAGAACGTCCGCTTCCCGGAGGCCGGCCTCTACTGGGTGGAGGTCAGCCTCGACGACGCGCTCGTCGCGCGCTACCCGTTCCGCGTGGGCCGGCCCCGGCGGCCGGAGCCGCCGCGGGCGGGGGGGTGACGAGGATGGAACCGATACGGCTCGAGGACGACCGCTGGTGCTTCGCCTGCGGCGAGCGGAACCCGTCCGGCCTCCGGCTCGATTTCCGGCTCGGGGACGACCGCGTCCTCCGCACCGCCTTCACCTTCCGCCGGGAGCACCAGGGGTACGCCGGCATCGTCCACGGCGGCCTCGTCGGCCTCATCCTCGACGAGACGATGGTCAACCTCGCCTGGCGGCTGGGCCACCCGGCCGTGACCGCCGCGCTCGAGCTCCGTTTCAGGAAGGCCGCGCTCGTGGGCGAGGAGATCCGTTTCGAGGGGCGGCTGGCCGGCGTGGCCGGCCGCCTCGTGCGGGCGGAGGCGGAGGCGCGCGACCGGGCGGGCGATCTCGTCGCCGCCGCCCGGGCGAAATGCCTCATCGTCCGCGGGCCTGCCGGCGGGGGCGGGAGATGAAGATCGCCCTCGCCCAGATCAACCCGACCGTCGGCGACTTCAGGGGGAACGTCCGGAAGATCCTCTCCTTCTCCCGGCGCGCCGAGCGTGCCGGCGCCTCCCTCTGTCTCTTCCCCGAGATGGCCGTCACCGGCTACCCCGCCCGCGACCTCCTCCTCAACACCGATTTCATCGACGACAACCTGCGGGCCCTCGATCGGATCGCGCGGGGGACGGGGGCGATGCCGATCGTCGTCGGGTTCGCGGCCCGTTCCCGATCCGCCACCGGGCGGGGGCTCTTCAACGCCGGCGCCCTCGTCCGGCGGGGGAAGGTGCGGCAGGTCTTCCGCAAGATGCTCCTGCCGACCTACGACGTCTTCGACGAGACGCGGTATTTCGACCCCGCCGACCGCGTCTCCGTCGCGCGGATCGGCCGAGCGCGGATCGGCCTCACCATCTGCGAGGACATCTGGAACGCCCCGGATCTCTGGCGCCAGCGGTTCTACGCCGCCGATCCGGTCGAGCTGCTCATGCGGCGGGGGGTCGACGCGGTCGTCAACATCGCCGCCTCGCCGTTCGCCCTCGGCCGCCGCGCCCTCCGCCGCCGCATCCTCCGGGGCGTCGTCTCCCGCGCGGGGGTCCCGGTCTACTTCGTCAACCAGGTCGGCGGCAACGACCAGCTCATCTTCGACGGCTGCAGCCTCGCCCTCGACGCCCGCGGCGAACCGACGGGCCGGGGGAGGGCGTTCGGGGAGGATCTCGTCGTCGCCGATCCCCGCGCCCCCCTCCCCGCCGCCCGCGAGCGGGAGGAGCCGTGCGAGGAGACGGTCCTCCGCGCCCTCGTCCTGGGCGTGGCCGACTACGCCCGCAAGTGCGGCTTCGCGGAGGCGGTCATCGGCCTGAGCGGCGGCATCGATTCGGCCGTGACCGCCTGCATCGCCGCCAAGGCGCTCGGCCCCCGGCGCGTGCACGGCGTCGCGATGCCGTCCCCGTACACGTCCCGGGCGAGCGTGGAGGACGCGCGGGCGCTCGCGCGGAACCTCGGTCTCCGGTTCTCCGTCATCCCCATCAGCGGTCTCTACCGGGCGCACCTCCGGACGCTCCGGCCGCTCTTCCGCGGCCGCCGCGAGGACGAGACGGAGGAGAACGTCCAGGCGCGCATCCGCGGCACGATCCTCATGGCGCTCTCCAACAAGTTCGGCTGGCTCGTCATATCGACGGGGAACAAGTCGGAGGTGGCGGTGGGCTACTGCACGCTCTACGGGGACATGACCGGGGGGCTCGCGGCCCTCTCCGACGTCCCCAAGACGCTCGTCTGGCGGCTCGCCCGCTCCATCAACCGCCGCGGCGAGGTCATCCCGTCACGCACGATCGAGCGGCCGCCGTCGGCGGAGCTCCGGCCGGGGCAGACCGACGCCGACAGCCTTCCCCCGTACGAGCTCCTCGACGGGGTCCTCGGCCGCTACGTGGAACGGCGGGAGCGGCCGGAGGAGATCATCGCCGCCGGCTACGACCGGGCGCTCGTTTGCGACATCGTCCGGCGGGTCGAGCGGAACGAGTACAAGCGGGAGCAGGCGCCGCCGGGGCTCAGGATCACGACGAAGGCGTTCGGCCACGGCCGGCGGATGCCGATCGCGCAGCGCTACCACTGACGGCGCGGCCGCCCTTCCCCATCGCGCGCGCCTTCCCGAGGAGTATCCGGCAGCGCCGCCGCTCGTCCGGGTATTTCGGGCTCGCCCCCGCGAGGGCCTGCTCGCCGAAGAAGGCCGCCCGCGGCCCGTCCCCCCGGCGGAGCCACACCTCGCACTGCCCCGCGAGGGCGCGGGTGTTCGCGGGGTAGAGCTCGAGCACCCTCGTGAAGACCGCCTCCGCCCCGTCGAGATCCCCTTTCGCGAGCTTCCGTTCGGCGAGGGTGATGACGGCGGTGTAGGCGTCGGCGCCCCCCCGCAGGGCGGCCGCGAGCTCCCGGTGGAGGCGCGCCGCGGCCGCGTCGCCGAGGCGCCGGCAGGCCTCCGACGCGACCGCGTGGCCGCGCGCCTGCTCGAAGGCGAAGTACGGCGGGACGCGGCCGAGGGCCTCCGCCGCGATGGCCCGCGCCGACGCAGCGTCACCGCGCAGGAGGGCGATCTCGGCGAAGCCGATCGAGACCCTGGGGCTTCCCGGGTAGACGCGGCGCAGGGCGGCGAGGCGCTCCTCCGCCTCGTCGGCGCGCCCCTGGCGGAGCCGGAGCTCGGCGAGGGCGATCCTCCCCTGGAAGGTGCCGCCGATCCTCTCGAACGACCGTTCCGCGCCCGCGAGGTCGCCCGCCTCGACGAGCGCCCAGCCGAGGAGGGCGAGGAGGTCGGCGTCGTCGGGCTTGAACGCGAGCGCCGCCCGGTACTGCCGCGCCGCCTCGTCCCATTCGCCCCGCTTGGCGCGGATCCTGCCGAGATCCTTGCAGCGGCGGTAGCTGGGGCCGAACGACCCGATCGCCGCGCGCAGATTGTCGGCCCCGCGCCGCAGATCGCGCATCTTCTCGACGAGGAGGAAGTGGAGCCGCTCGTGGCTCCGCTCCTTGAGCGGATTGCCCGCGGGGATCGACCGGTACAATCGCACCGCCTGCTCGTACCGCCCGGCGGCGCGGCAGATCGCGTCGATCTTCTCGTAGGGGACGGGATCGTCGGGCCGGAGGCGGATCATCCGCCGGTAGAGGGCGATCGCCCGCCGATGGTCGCCGGCCTCCCGTCGGGTCCGCGCGAGATGGGCGAGCATCGAGGGGTCGTCGGGATGGCGCCTGATCCCCTTCGCGAGGATGAAGGCGGCCGCCTCGTACCGGCCGTCGGCGCGCAGGAGCGCCGCGAGCTGCCTGAAGGCGGCGGCCTGCCGGGGGCGCGTCCTCGTGAGGTCGTGGAGCCGCCGTTTCTCGGGGGTGTCGAGCAGCCGCCGGAATGCCTGTTCGCGCATCGTCCCTCGCGGTGCGGCGCGCCGCGTCAGTCGCCCCCGGCGGTCTTCGGGGCGTCCGCCTTCGCCCCCTTCGCGGGGGCGGCGGCCTCCCGCTCCTTCTTCTCGGCCTCCCGGTAGCCGCTGCTCCGGTAGTCGGTGGCGTAGAAGCCGGAGCCCTTGAAGATGATGCCCGCCCCGCCGCTGATGAGCCGCCTGACGGCGCCCCGGCACCGCGGGCAGGAGCGGAGCGGCGGGGCGCTCATCGCCTGGAAGCGCTCGAACCGGCAGCCGCACTTGCGGCATTCATACTCGTACGTCGGCATGGCACGCGCGCGGCGGACGCCACCGCCGCTCCCTTCACTCCCCGCGGTGCGGGTCCCTCCGGTCGCGCGGTCAGCCCTTCGGCGCCGCCGCGGGCTTGAGCCCGAGGTAGATGAGCGTCCCCGCGACGGAGAAGATGACGAGCGGCAGCGAGCGGATGGCGAGGTTGATGATGAACGTGAAGATGCCCCAGACGACGCCGGCGAAGGTGTAGGTCCACCGCAGCCCCGTCGTGTCGACCGGCCGTCCCGCGGAGTAGGTGACCGGGCAGAGCATGGTCTGGTAGCCGCGGAGCGGCGCGGACTTGAGCGGCGCCATGAAGATGAACGAGACCTGGTCCACCACCGTGTAGAGCCGGGCGGGGGCGCGGGAGACGATCTGCTCGTACTTGTCCCCCATCGCGCGGTCGGAGATCATCGCGTTCGTGACGATCACGGAGGTGAGGAAGGCGTTCACGACGATGACGACGACGAGGGTGGCCACGAGCAGGCCGATGAAGCGGAGGGTGTGCTCCCGGAGGAAGTCGTTCAGCTCGCTCACGGGGCTCTCCTTCCCGGCCATGATGATGGTCGGCAGGAGCAGCGCGCCGCAGAGCAGGATGATGAACGCGACGACGATCAGGGCGCTCAGGAGGAAGAGCGGAATGGCGAAGAAGGGCCAGACGATCTCCCCGACGACCGGGATGAGGCCGATCCAGCCCGCCACCATGTGGATGATCCCGAGGATGAGGATGATCAGGACGATCTTGAGGGGCGCGACGATGAGCGGGGAGGCGTTCCGCAGCGTCGAGCGGATCGCGCCCTTCATGTCGACGGGCGGCAGTTCGGCGACCTCGGCGACGGTGATCTTCGCGATCGCGCCCCAGGTGAGGAACATGATGATGACGACGGCCACCCATGCCACCGTCGCCACGGCGGGGGCGAGGGCGTCCTGGAGGAGCGCCCCGCCGATCCAGCGGATGACCGAGTAGGCGATGAAGGCGTCGAGGAGCCCCAGGATCTGTATGGCGATCTTCTTCCCGCTGAACGAAAGGCTGAAGATCCTCGAGAATGTCCGTCCGCCCGTTTCGAGCTCTCCCATGACGTCCCTCCTTCCCTGTGCGCCGGACGCGCCCCGCGCCGGCCATCGTCGCGGACATGCTACAGAAACCGTTTTGGGACTGTCAAGCGGAAAGTGCTATGATGGGCCGTTCGGACGGCCCATGGACATCGAATCGTACTGGAACGAGCGGCGGGCGCTCGTCGACGGCGCCCTCGACCGCCTCCTCCCCCCCGAGGGGGGAGGAGGCGGGGGCGTCGCCGCGGCGATGCGGTACGGCGTGCTCGGGAAGGGGAAGCGGCTGCGCCCCGTCCTCTGCCTCGCGGCGCTCGAGGCGCTCGGGGCGGAGCCGGCGCCCTTTCTCCCCGCCGCCTGCGCCCTCGAGTTCGTGCACGCCTATTCCCTGATCCACGACGACCTGCCCGCGATGGACGACGACGATTACCGGCGGGGGAGGCCCACCTGTCACAGGGTGTTCGGCGAGGCGACCGCCGTCCTCGCGGGCGACGCCCTCCTCGCCCTCGCCTTCGAGACGGTCTCCTCGCTCGAGGGGGCGGACGAGGGCGCGGCGCTGCGGCTCGTCCGGCTCCTCGCGCGCCGCGCGGGCACGGAGGGCCTCGTCGGGGGGCAGGCGCTCGACATCGAGTCCGAGGGAAAGGCGGTCGACGCGGCGACGCTCGAGCGGATCCACTCGATGAAGACCGCCGCGCTCATCGAGACCTCGGTCGTCTTCGGGGCGGTCCTCGCCGCCGCGCCCGCCCCCCTCGAGGCGGCGCTCGCCTCGTACGGGCGGTCCCTCGGGATGGCGTTCCAGGTGACGGACGACATCCTCGACGCCGCGGGGGACGAGGAGCGGGTGGGGAAAAGGCTCCGCAAGGACGCGGGCGTCCGCAAGGCGACCTATCCCGGGATCCTGGGCCTGGAGGCGGCGCGGGAGGCCGCCCGGGATTTCGGCGGCCGGGCGCTCGCGGCGCTCCGTGATTTCGGCGGCGCGGCGGATCCCCTCCGGGAGATCGCCCGCGCCGTCCTCACGCGGGACCGCTGAGGCCGAGGAGGCGCGTCTTCTTCAGTTCCGCCGCGGTGAAGAGCACCGCGCAGTCGGCCGTCCCCGCCGCGGCCGCCATCCGGCGGACGAGGCGGCGGCACGATTCCCGGTCGGCGGCGTGCACCATCGTGTAGAGCGAGTACGGCCATCCGGGGCGGGGCGTCCGCTCGACGCAGTGCGTGACGGCGGGGAAGGCCGCGAGCCGCCGCGCCGCGCGCGGCAGCATCCGCCGTTCGATCCTCCACGCGACGAGGGCGTTCGCCCGGTGGCCGATCCTCCGGTGGTCGAGGACCGCCCCGAATCTCCTGATCGTCCCGTCGGCGAGCCGGCGGCGGAGGATCGCCCGGATCTCCCCCTCGCCGGTCCCGAGCCGTTCGGCGAGGAGTCTGAACGGCGCCGGGGCGACGGGGATCGTCGCCGAGAGCACCCGGAGCGTCAGCGGGTCCGGACGGGCGCGGCCCGCCCGCGCGGCCGGGCGCGACGGCCACGCCGCCGCCGCGCCCGGGGCGAGCGGGAACGCCGCGTTGATCTTGAAGACGCGCACCGTGCGCAGGTCCATGAGGGGGGCCGTCCCCGTCCGGGCGCGCAGTTCCCCGAGCAGGCGCGAGAGCGCCGCGTCCGAGGGGGCGCCGAGCGTGAACCAGAGGTTGAACGGCCCCTCCCGCAGGTAGTTGTGGGTCACCCCCGGATGTCCGTTGACGGTCCGCGCGACCGCCGCGAGCCCCCGCCGGCCCACGCGGGCGGCGACGAGCGTGGAGCGGATGCCGAGCCGGCGGCCGCTCACGACCGGCCCGATGTAGCGGATGACCCCGCGCGCCGCGAGGCGCCCCGCCTCGGAGAGGAGCGTCTCCTCCGGAAGGCCGAGCCGCCTGCCGATGGCGCGGTACGGCCGGGAGACGATGGGGAAGCGGTCCTGCATCTCGCGGAGCAGCGCGCGCTCCCGGCTGGTGAGGGGGCGTCGTCTCACGCCGCCCCCGCGAGGCTGCAGCCGGGATCGGCGGCGAGCGGGTCGCCGGTCGCCGCCCACGCCCGCGCCCGGCAGCCGCCGCAGGTCTCCCGGAAGGCGCACCGCCCGCAGCTCCCCCCGTAGCGCCTCGATCGCAGGGACGCGAACAGGCCGCTCTCCCCCCAGATCGCCGAAAACGGCCGCTCGCGGACGTTCCCGGCCCGGAGCGGCAGGTACGGGCACGGGTGGACGTCGCCGCCGGGGAGGATGCAGCAGTAGGCGATGCCGGCAAGGCAGCCGCGCGAGAACCTCGTCCGCGCGCCCGTCTCGGCGGCGATCCGGATGAACTGCGGCGCGCAGACCGGCTTGATCTCGATGGGCATGACGCCGTCGGGCCGGAGGAGATCGCGCAGGAGCGCCTCCGCCTCGGCGGGGGAGAGGACCAGGTCGGCGTGTTCCTTCCCTCTTCCGACCGGAACGGGGAAGAAGACGTGGTGCGCCCGCGCCCCCTCGCGGACGGCGAGGGCGGTCACCGCCCCGATCCCGCCCAGGGTGCGCCTCGTGACCGTGGTGTGGACCTGGAAATCGAGCCCCTCCTCCCGGCAGGCCCGCATCGCCCCGATCGCCGCGCGCCATGCCCCCGCCATCCCCCGGAAGGCGTCGTGCGCCGCGGGATCCGCGCCGTCCAGGCTGATCCCGGCGCGGGCGAGGCCCGCCTCCTTCAGCCGCCGCGCCCTCGCGCGGTCCAGGAGCGTGCCGTTCGTCCCGAGCACCGGCCGCAGCCCCCTGCGGGCGGCCCGGGAGACGAGATCGCACAGGTCCGCGCGCAGCAGCGGCTCGCCGCCGCTGAGGATCAGGACGGCGAACCCCGCCCGGGCGATCTCGTCGACGAGGCGGAGCGCCTCGTCGGCGGCGAGCTCGTCCGGCGCCCGCGCCCCCGCGTCGCGGTAGCAGTGCGCGCAGCGCAGGTTGCAGGCGCGCGTGACGTTCCAGGAGATGATCATTCGATCTCCGCGTCGGTGAGGTAACAGGCGGGATCGTCCGCCCACGGATCGCCCCAGGCGGCCTCCGCCCTCGCCCGCAGGTTGCCGTTGCAGATGTCGAGGAAGCGGCAGCGGCGGCAGCGCCCCGCGAGGAGCGGCCGCCGGTCGCGGATCCGCCGGAGGAACCGGTTCGAGCCGTCGGTCCAGATGTCGGCGAAGGGCCGTTCCCGCACGTTCCCGAGCGGCCGGTTCCGCCAGAACTGGTCGGGGAGGACGTCGCCCCCGGCGTCGATCGCGGCGATGCCGGTCCCGGACCGGTTCCCCCCGGCGCGGCGGAGCAGGTCGCGCGCGGCGGCCGCCCGCCGCGGGTCGCTCCGCTCCAGGCGCAGGAGCAGGTAGGCCCCGTCCGCGTGGTTGTCCACCGTGAGGACCTCGACGCCCCTCGCCGCGAGCGCCGGCGTCCGGTCGATGATGATCTCCAGGGCGCGCCGCGTCCCGCCGTGGTCGAGCGCCTCGCGCCGCAGCCGCCGTCCCCTCCCGGTGTAGGCGAGGTGGTAGATGCAGACCCGGCTCGCCCCCACCCGCCCGGCCAGGTCGAAGACGTGCGGGAGGTCCTCCGCGGTGCGGCGCGCGAGGGTGAAGCGGAGCCCCGTCCGGACCCCCTCGCCGGCGAGCCGCCGCATCCCCTCGAGGGCCCGATCGTACGATCCCGCCGCGCCGCGGAACCGGTCGTGGCGGGCGGGGCGGCCGTCGATGCTCACCCCCGCGTACGCGATGCCGGACCGGCGGATGCGCCGGGCGACGGCGGCCGTCACGAGCGTGCCGTTGGTGGAGAGGATCGGCCGGACGCCCGCCGCGGCGGCGATGCCCGCCAGTTCGAGTATGTCGGGCCTGAGGAGCGGCTCGCCGCCGGAGAGGAGGAGGGCGGGGACGCCGAACGCCGCGAGGTCGCGGACGAGATTCCGCGCCTCCCGCCCGCTCAGTTCGCCGGCGGCGTCCGCCCCGGCGGCATCGGCGTAGCAGTGGGCGCAGGAGAGGTTGCAGCGCCTCGTCGCGTTCCAGACGACGACGGGGGCCCGGGGATCCCGGCCGGGACGGTCCGGGTAGCGCAGGGCGTCGCCGGGGCCGGGGCTGCCGCAGAGGAGCCGGCTCATGCTGATCATCGGACCTCTCCCGGCGGTGGCGGGCGCTACTCCACCGCGACAGCCTCCGCTCTGAAATCCCCGATCTCGACCGTCACCCGACCGCCGCGTCGCACCGTCCCCCCGGCGTTGGAGAAGATGATGAAATACGTGCGCCCGCCGATCGGTTCGAGCGTCGTCTGGCGGAGCGATCCCACCTTCGGGTACGCCGGAATCGGGAGGACGGCCCCGGTCGTCTCCTCGATGAGGCGCGGTTTCACGGCGCGGTCGAGGAGCGGGGCGGCCTTTTCAGGGTCGAGGACCCTGAGTCGGACGTCGACCATGCGGCCGGCCGCGGTGAGCCTCGCGGATTCGACCTCGACGCCCCATCGGTCACTGATTCGCGCGCGCGCGTCGTCGCGCGGGACCGCGCATCCACCCGCCTGCGCGAGGGCGAGGAGCAGGCACGCCCACGGCAGGAGCGGGTGCGCCGGCCGCGCGGTGAGCCTCGACAGGGGCGAACGGGGCCGTCGTCGCATGGGTCCGGGTCATTGTAGTGCAGGCCGCCGCGGGGCGTCAAACCCAATGGCCGGCCGGGCGGAACAGGGAGGGGACAGCCCTTCGGCCGCGCCTCAGCCCCCGCCGCTCACCGGACCTCGACCGCCTGCCGGTCGAACCAGACGACGCCCGGCGAGCGGGGGCCCAGCTCCGCGAGCGGGGGCGCCGGCGGGGCGGCGCCGGCGTCCACCGTGAGGACGTGGAACGTATACATCCCCGCGGCGATCCCGCCGGGGATGACGACCGGTCCCATGACGGTCCCCGCGAGCGGGGCGCCGACGCCCGACACGCCCCTGAAGATGGGGGTGATTCCCGCGGCGAATCTCCCCCCGGGGGATATGGTGAAGATCCCGTAGGGGGTGTCGGCCAGCAGGTAGATGTCCACGGGATCGATGATCGGCGCGAGCAGCTCGAAGTCGAGAGAGAAGACCGTCCCCGCGCCGCAGACGGGCGGGGCCGGCAGGATCAGGAGGGGGCCCCGGGCAATGCCCCCCGCGACGTATTCTCCGACGGCACGCCCCGCCTCGAGGCCGTCGAGATTGCCGAACGGGAAATGGATGCCGCCGTAGATGCGGCTCGCCCCCGCCTCCTCGGCGGCGGCGGAGAAGCTCGTGTAGGCCCGGTAGGTGACCGGCATCATGAAGTCGGCGATGGCGAAATAGACGTCCTCCGTGCCGAAGACGCGCTCCAGCACGGCGGCCGCGGCGGCGCTGAACGTGCTGTGGGCGGAAACGTATTCCGGGAAGGGGGGCGTCATGATGAGCGGCTGCCAGGTGGCGTCCCGGACGGTGTCGGGGTTCCCGTCGGTGTCCGCCTCCCGTATGGCGGTGATCGGCCGCCAGAGGCCGTACTCGTACTTGTGGCTCCAGGCGGTGATGCCCGCGTCGGCGAGGGCGATGTTGAGGAGGGCGAAGAGGCGCGCGTTCTCCGCGAGGGTGAGGCCGCGCTGCTCGCCGACGAACGCCGCGACCTTGTTCCAGCGGCCGACGGTGGTGATCGTTCCCGGCATGTCCATCCAGAACCAGGCGATCGCCGTCTCCTCGGGCGTGCGGGTCGCGCTCTGCATCGAGCCGATGGATTGCACCTCGTTGAGCGCCGCCGCGTACGCCGCGCTCGGAAGCGACGGCGGCGCGGCGGTGCGGAACTGCGCGGGGTCCGCCATCGCGAACGGCGTGACGACGGCCCACTGCGGCGTCATCGCGGGCAGGAAGCCGGGCGGCGTGGGTCTCCAGTCACCCGGACCGGTCCCCGGCACGTAGGGGACCATGTCGTTCGCGTGGTCCCCCGCGCGCCAGGAGACGATCGCGCCGCCCACGGAGGCGCCGAGGGCGACGCCGCTCTCCCTGCCGGGGCCGTCGGGGAGGCCGCCGAGGAGGCGCTCGAGGGTGAAATCGAGCGACGCCGCCCTGTCGGGGAAGAGGGCACTGAGGACCGCGTGCGCGGCGGCCGCGGCGGCGGCGTCCGGCGACGCCTCCGGGCCGGGCTCCGCCGCCACCCGGTACACCGCGTGCGTCCGCTCGACGGCGTTGACGGCGTCGTAGACGGCCGCGTGCATCATCGCGAGCGACCGCGACGCCCATGTCGATGTCTGCCCGTGCGCCGCCACCATGTCGATGCCGATGGCGTTCCACTCGGTGACCATGTCCGCCCGGACCCCGCCCGCCGCCCATGCGACCGCGAGGCCGGCGATCGGGAACGCCCTGACCATCATCTTCATACCCCTCCTCCCCGGGGCTCGGGATGCGTCCGCCCCGTCCGATCGGACCGCGCCTACTGGACCTCGACCGGCTGCGCGTCGAACATGATGACGTGCGGCGTGCCCTCGTTCAGGTCCCCGAGGGTTGCGATCGGGGGCACCGTCCCCGCCTCGATCGCGGCGACGTAGAAGGTGTAGATCCCGGGGACGATGTTGAGCGGCACGCGGATCTGCTCCCAGATGGTCGTCCAGAAGGGCGCGGGGAAGCCCTGGACGTTCCTGAAGAGCGGCCTGATCCCGCGCCGCGTCTCCCCGTCGAGGCCGACGGTGAAGGCGCCGCCCGGCGTGTCGACGACGAGGTAGACGTCGAACGGCTGCGTGAGATCCTCGGAGAGCTTCACGTCGAGCGAGAACGTCTCCCCGCGCGCCACGGCGTCGGCGCTCGTCTCGACCATGAGCGGCGGGTAGATTCCCAGGTAGGCGAGCATCCCGCCCGGCGACGAGGCGGCGTTGGCGAGGCCGAGCCTGCGGTCGAACACCGCGTAGTTCCCCTTCCCGGTCGGGGCGATGAGCGCCTCGACCGTCTTGAGCGAGAGGAGATCCACCGTGTACTGCTCCTTCGGATAGGGGAAGAGGCTGCCGTCCTCGCCGAGGACCGACAGGTAGAGGCCGGGGACGATGGGGATGCGCGTCTTGAGCCCCGCGTTCGCGAACCGGAGCAGTATCCGCTCGCCGGGGCGCCCGGCGAAGATCGGCGCCGCCTGGGGGAACGCCTTCCCGTTGATGAGGAAGTAGTTCGGGCTGTAGTTGATCGTGCTCGTCATCGCGGTCCCCGGGCCGTAGCCGCCCGGCGCGGCCACCGCGTCGTGGAGCGCCGGATCGATCTCGCTGAAGAGGAGGAGGAGGTCCCGGTCATAGGGCACCCCCGGGTGCGCGGTCTTCGGGGCGGCGTCCTTCTTCACCCCCCCGTACAGCCCCATCTGGACCTGGACGGCGGCGTGCGTCCCGCTGTAGTAGATATACGTTCCGGGCGTGCAGTTCGGCCACGTATAGACGCCCGTCCCGCCGGGGGCGGTCTCGGCGGCGAACGAGCGGATCCGCCCGTCGCCGTCTCGCACCGGCGTCATGGAGGTGATCAGGCCCGGGATCACGATGGAGACCGGTTCGGGGAGGTTGTTCGCCAGCCGGATGGTGAGCGTCGCGTCGTCCGGCGGCACCTCGAGCAGGGGGCCGGGGACCGTGACCGGTCCGTCGTTCGCCCCCGGCGCCGAGTCGAGGGCGAATCCCCACATCGGGATCGACCGCCCGTCGGGCATGACGAGCGCGGTCGCCTCAGCCCGCAGGTTGAATTCCGCGGCATCCGCGCCGGTTCCCGCGGCCCCCGCAAGGACAACCGAGGCCGCGAGCGCCATCGCGAGTCGCAGCGTGGACGAGCGCATGTCAGTTCCCTCCCTTTTCCGCCGCCTGCATCATGGGGCCCATGGCGCCCGGCCTGTCGATGAGCACCATGGTCATCATCCCGCCGGGGAAGATGTCGTTGTTCGTCATCTCCTTCTCGTTGTGCGAGTGGGACATGTAGAAGAACCCCGCCGTCGGGTTGAAGCCGCCCTCTCCCGGCGGGAGCAAACCCTGCCCGCCCAGGAACTGGCTCCCGCTGTACTGGGGCCCGAAGGCGAGGTCCTTCGCGTCGGGCAGGACCACCGGGAACGGCTTCCCGTGATCGGGCGCGTACTCGCCCGGCTCCATCGGATCGCCCGGGGCGTGCCCGTAGATGTCCCAGCCGAGCTTCGCCCCCGTCCAGCGGAAGACGGCGTCGTAAGTCGCGCCGGGGGCGACGGTGACCGTGAACATCTGCACCGCCAGGTCGGGCCCCGAGACGCCGGGGACGCTCTCGAGCATCCTCCCGTCGCGGGCGATGAGGAGCGTGTGGTTGCCGTGCGTGTGGAGCGGGTGGAGGTCCCTCCCGCCGCCGATGAACCGGAAGAGCATCCGGTCGCCGGGGTGCCCCATCGGCATGCAGTTGTACGGCTGGTGGGGGAGCCACGGCACGCCCGCGCCGAGCATCGTGTCGGGGGCGTTCCTCCCGTTGATGAACCAGTAGACCGGCCAGTACGCGGTGGTGTCGATCCGGTCGAGCGTCCCCTTCAGGGCGTGCTCGTGGATGACCGGGTCCATCTCGGTGAGGAGGTAGAGGAATTCATCCTCGTACGCGGAGCCGGGGTGTTCGTACGCCCTCGGCTTCGCGGTGTCGAACCCCGCGGGCCGGACGATGAGGGCGCCCACGAGACCCATCTCCACCTGGAGCTCCGGCCTCGTGCCGCTGTGGTAGATGTACGTCCCCGGCCGGTGCGCCGTGAACGTGTACTCGCACCTCCCCCCCGGGGGGGCCTCCCTCGCGAGGAGGCCGGGCCGCCCTCCCCGGGCGGTCACCGGGCCCTGCCCCGGGAAGACGATCGAGACGGGTTCGGGGAGCTCGTTCGCGAGCGCCACGGTGACCGCGGAGCCCTGGCTGACGATCATGGTGGGGCCGGGGTACTGCATGAGGCCGTTGCCGTTCGCGTAGCCCCAGCAGTAGATGCTCTGGCCGTCCCCCGCGCTGATGGAGCCCTCCTTGGCGGTGAAGGTGAAGCTGCTCCCGATGACGCCGTCGATCATGGCGGCGGCGGGGCCGCAGCCGAGGGAGAGGATCGCCGCCGCGAGCGCGGCGCTCCGAACCGGTCCGGCGTAACGTGCGTTCATCTGGATGGTGCCTCCCTGTCCTGGTTCAGTCGATCCGTATCTCCGTCATCATGCCGCCGAAATCCTCGGTGTCGTTGGAGAGCTCGTTCAGGTTCGTGCAGTAGAGGACGTAGGTCCCCGCCGGCACCGCCGAGGTGTCGAGGATGACGTCGTAGCTCTCCCCCCCGCCGATGTTGACCGAGGTCGTCACGTAGCTGAGGTCCTTCCCGTCCGGCCCCCGCAGGATCTTCGCGCACATCCCCACCACCCGCATCGGGATGCCGAGCACCGACACGGTGTAGAACCGGTCGGTGGAGAGGTTGGAGAGGCGCAAGAGCACCTTCTGGCCCTTCGTCGCCGTGACGAGCGAGCTGATCTTCCTCGTGAGGGCGCCGGTCTCGGTGTTCGGGAGCGGATCCGGGTCGATCGTCTCGGGGTAGCCCCGCCCGTTGATCATCGGGTAGCGGTCGTCGATGGCGGCGAACGGGAGCGGCTGCACGTTCATGTTGGCGTCGTGAAACTCGGGGTAGAATCCGGAGAGCTGGAGGGCGTACTCGACGTCGTAGAAGGTCGAGCCGTCGCCGTCGTTGTAGACGTACCGGTTCCCGGTGTGGTGCGCGAAGCCGTTCAGATCGGTGCCGTCGGGGAGGTTGTTCTGGATCGGGAGGACGTAGAGGTTCCCGAGCATCCCCATCTGCATGTGCTCGACCGCCTCGACGTGGCAGTGGTACATGTAAGTCCCCGGCTCGACGACGTTGTAGAAGTAGGTGAGGCTGGAGCCCATGTTGATGGAGATGGAGGCGAACGGCTCGCCGTCGAATATCGGTGCCGCCTCGGGGAAGCCGTGCCAGTGGATGGTGTGGGGGTCGAACAGGTCGGGCCGCATCATCATGCCGACGTTGGTCAGGGTCAGGTACAGCCGCTGCCCCTCCCTGACCACGATCGTCGGGGCGGGGAACTCGGCGGCGAGCATCCCCATGTGCATCACCATCTCCGGCGGCACCCCGGTGACGTCGCTGAAGCCGAAGATGTACTGGAGGCGGCCGTCCGCCATGTTGATGAAGCCGTCGCCGGCGGCGCTGTGGACGCAGACCACGTCGTTGTCCGGGTCGCCGTCGCCGTCGGTGTCGATCCCGTCGGTGTCGGGGGGGCACTGCACCACCACCTCCGCGCCGAGCGGGAGGGCCGCGAGGGCGATCGCAAGCGCCGCCAGGCCGGCGATGAAAGCTGCGCTGGGCATTCTCATATCCGTTCTCCCCGGGTTCATCCGCGCCCCCTCAGTAATACTCGTCCGCCCCGGCGTCGGGGAGGAGGGTGTCGGGGTTCGGACGGACCTCGCCGTCGTAGTCCGCGTCGGTCTCCGGCCACGCCGCCGAGGGGTGGACGACGCCGCCGATGTCCCGCGCCCCCGAACCCGCCTGGATGTGGTAGTCGCCCGCCCCCTCCGTGAGCGGCGTGAAGCGGACCGAGATCGCGTTGCCGCCCTCGTCGAGCACCGCCGACGAGTAGAGGGTGTTCACGTAGCCGGCCGCGAAGAGCGGATCGGCCTGGCTGTTCGAGCCGTCGTAGCCCGCGGCGTCGGTGAGGATGCAGTTGAGCGGGCCGAGGAGCGGCGGCGTCTCGAACCCCTTCACGAAGAGGTCGTTGTAGGCCGGCGTCGCCGGGTCGGGAACGAGCCCCCCCGCGTTGTCGTTCATCGTCGCGTCCCAGGAGAACGACCGGTTGCGCCAGAGGATGCTGTCCCTGAGGACCGGGTCGGCGTGCGTCTGCCCCGACGCGGCGGCGAAGAGCGCGCTGTGGGCGTGCGAGACGATCCCCGCCCCCTGCGGGATGGAATGGAGCGTGTCGCCCGGCCCGAAGGCGTTCGCCGAGGTGGCGGTGCTGTCGTTGTGCGCGATCGTGCTGTTGACGATGTTGACGCGCGCGCAGTCCTGGAGCGAGACGCCGCCCCCCGCGAGGCCCGCCGCGTTGTTCACGATCATGGTGTTGAAGACGTTCAGGGCGTACCAGTCGGCGGGCGGGGAGGCGAGATCGGCGCCGTTGACCGCGACGGCGCTGATGCCGCCGCCGTTCCCCGCGCCGGCGAGATTGCCCTGGATGAGGTTCCGGTCGATCGTCACCGACCCCGCGCCGTCGCTCAGCGCGCCGGGCACCGTCTCGCCCGCGACATGGATGCCGCCCCCGTCGCCGGCACCGGCGAGGAGCAGGCCGTAAAAGACCTCGTTGAAGAGGATCCTGTTGCGGAGGATGCGGCCGCCGTCGCTCAGGCCGACATGGGCGATGCCGCCCCCGCTGTACCGGGAGAAGTTGGCGGCGATGATGTTGTCCTCGACGAGGTAGTCGTCGGCGCCGGCGTAGATGCCGATGCCCCCCGCGCCCCGGACGCCGCCGTTCTTGGCGATCCGGTTGAACCGGATGGCGACGGCGTCGTTGGGGGAGGGGAAGCCGAGGTCGGGCGTGCCCACGGTGATGCCGCCGGCGTGGTTGCCCTGGTTGCCGCGGATCCTGTTGTTGCTGACGACGAGGCCGGCGGCGTCGTTGTTGACGTAGATCCCGCCGCCGGAGAGGGAGCCGAAGATGTGGAACCCGTCGATGAGGCCGGCGGGGGGCGCGGCGTCGAACTCGAAGCCCGGTATGTTGCCGAGGACCATGATGCCGGGCGCCTCCTTCGCGATGTCATTCGCCTCGTAGGTGTCGGGGAGCCCCGCGTCGGCGAGGATCTGGAGGAGCCGGTCGTGCCATTCCTGGAGGGCCTCGCTCGGGTTCGGGTTGGCGAAGATGGCGGTGGCGGGCCCGGAGCCCTGGAGCCGCACCTTCTTGTACAGGATAGGGTTCTCGTCGTAGGTGCCGGGCGCGACGAGGATGAGGTCGTCCTTCGCGGCGGCGTCGATCGCCGCCTGGATGGTCGGCCGGTCGGCGGGGACGCGGATGACCGACGGGCCGCACCCGCCCACGTGCAGCGTGACGCCGGTTTCGGTCGGGACGCCGCTGTCGCGGGTGACCATGAGCTGCCCCGTCGTCACGCCGAGCGGGACCGTCGCCGTGATGGTCGTCGCGTTCCAGCTCTGCACGGCGAGCGGGAGGCCGTCCACCGTGACGCTCCCCGCCGCCCCGCCGAAGCCGTAGTCGCGGTTGACGAACATCGGGCTGAGCGGGTCGGACGGGTCATGGGCGGGATTGGGGACGGGCACCTCGGCCCCCATCGAGGTGATGGTGACGATCTCGGCCCCCCCCGCCGCGCAGACGAGCGGCCCGCCCTCGGCGGCGTTGACCACCGACAGGATGACCGGCGTGCCGTCGGGCGGCTCGGCGTCGACGTTCCCCGTCGGGTTCGTCACGAAGCCCGCGATCGGCACGATCGGCGTGTCGAGGTAGGTGGTCCTGCCCGGCCAGAAATCGAACGTCCACGGCGTGACGCTGTAGTTCGGGTCGTAGAACGGATCGATCCCCCCGCCGGGGAGGAACGGGTCGTTCAGGACGACCGTGATCATGTTCGGGGAGACTCCGCTCGGGCTGGGGACGTTCACGCTGTAGGTGGACGGGATGAGGGCGTTGTAGCCGCCCCACTGGTCGCAGTAGACGCGCGCGACCTCCGTGCCTGCCCAGTCCTTGATCGAAATCGGGATCCAGGCGGGGGCGGCCTTCTCGCCGTAGATCGGGCTGCTCGTGTCGAACTCGGCGGCGAGGTCGTTGTTCACGAAGCCGACCATGCGGGCGGCCTTCGGCACCTCCGTGAAGAAGAAGAAGTCCGCGGCGGCGTTGAGGCCGCTGCTGACCTCGACCTGCTTCCGGTTGCAGAGGGGGCGCGTCTCGCCCGCGTACGGCGCCTCTCCGGGGAAGAGGCTGAACTGGTCGGGGACCGTGTGGGGTTCCCCCACGCAGGCGACGGGGAGGGCGAGTATGCCCGGCGTCCACGCCTCACCGAAGTCGACGTTCCGGTCCTCCTCCTTCACCAGCCGGTAGCCCGGGGGCGGGACCGCCTCGACGATGTAGGTGCCGTTTTCCAGGTCGCCGAAGGCGTAGCCGCCGTCGAAGACGCCGGGGCGCACCTGGTTCCACGTCCCGAAGCCGTCGAAGCCGTTCATGACCGCCTTGCCGTGGACGACCGGTATCTGTTCGTAGACGCTGCCGACGGGCATGCTGTCGTCCCAGCTGTCGGTCGACGCGATCTGGATCGCGTCGCCCGCGTCGAAGACGCCGTTGCCGTTGTGGTCGATGTCCTCCGGCCCCTTCGGCCCCCCCTCGGCCCAGCCGAACGGGTGGTTGTCCACGTCGGCGGGCGTCACCCGTCCGTCGCCGTCGAGGTCGTCGATCACGCCGTCGCCGTCGGCGTCCATGTAGAGGTTCACCTGCACGCGGGGGATGCCGGGCTCCCACTCCTCGCCGACCCCGAGGCGGGGATCGTCCTCGGCGCGGGTGGTGGCGTAGTAGACGATGCCGGAGACGCCGCCGTTCTCCCCCGCCGGGTAGTTCACCTTGCCCCAGTCGATGAAGTTCGTCTGCCCGAGGAAGAGCATCATCGCCTGCGTGAGCACCTCGCCGGTCTCGGTCCGCGACCGGTTGTTTCCGGTGTTCGGGTTCACCTGCGCCTGCGGCTGCGGGTGGAGCATCCCGCGGGAGGGCCATACCCACCCGTTGTCGGGGAGCACCTCCCCGCCGTAATCGACGACGGCGGTCATGCCGGTCGCCTTGTACCTGAGGAAATCCACCTCCACCACCAGCCATTTGAAGAACGGGAAGACCTCATCGAACGAATACTCCCCGTCCGGCGGCGTGGATGCGGTGAACTGGTAGATGGAGCCGTCGCGGAACCGGAGATTCACCGCCTGGTCCGGGATGCCGACCTCCCCCGGGTCCCTGAAGCCGTTCTGGTTCGCGTCGTAGAAGACGCTCCCCTTGAGCGTCCCGAACCACCGGAAACAGAGGACGTTACCGAGGGGCACCGGATCGCCGGTCCCGCCGCCGCCGGGGGGGACCGTGACGATGTTGAAGCCGAAAAGCATGTCGAGCGGCTCGTCCCAGGTGACGAGCTGGTAGCTGCCCGGCGGCACGTTCGGGATGGAGAACGTCCCGGCGTCCGGATCGCACGGCACGGCGATGAGCCCCTGCCCCGTCGCCGGGTCATTCAGGCCGACCCAGCCGCCCGAGACCGGCTCGCCGGGGAAGAAGCCCTGGAGCCTCGGCGGACGGGAGAAGTGATTGTTGACGAGGGTGCCGGTGATCGTCCCCGTTCCGCCGGGGGGGAGCCCCGGCAGGCCGGACGGCTTCACGAAACCGGTCGCGACGTGCGTGAAGCCGACGCCGAATCCCTCAACGAAGACGGGCGGTTCGTTCGCCTTGACCCACGCGTCGATCGTCGGCGTCCCCTCGATGGTCGCGGTCTGGATCCACCCCTCGCCCGCGGGGGGCACCACGATGACCCCGTACTTTCCGGGGGCGAGATACTTGATCTGCGCCATCCCGTCCGGGCCGGAGACGATGACGCCGGTCCCCATGGCCTCCACGACCGGGTTGCCGTCCGGATCGAGGATGAAATTGCCCGATCCGTCCTTCTCGTAAGTGGTCCCGAGCGGGTTCCCGAACGCGTCCACCATGACCTGCCCGCCGAAGTCGGAGATGACGATGCCGAAGCCGGCGAGGCCGGACTCGGCCCCGATGTCGGGGGCGTTGTTGATCGAGTAGTTGTCCTCGAAGACGAAGACGGTGATCTGCGAGGTGAGGATCGGGTGAGGACGCACCGTGACGGTCGCCGATGTCTGGCCCGCCTCCACGGTCGTGCCGCTCAGGGAATGGCCCGAGAGGGGGAGGACGGAGACGACGTACGAACTGTTCGCCGGCACGTTCACCACCGTGCTCGCGCTGAAGGAGTTCCCCTTGTAGACCACCGGGGCGTAGGACTTGTGGATGTCCACGCTGATGCTGTCGGACACCTTCGCCCCGGGGACGGTGCGATTGGTGGTGTCCGCCTCGACGAGGAACCGCCACCCGTGGACCGGGGCGCCGGCGCCGTCGACGACATGGAGCGTAAAGGCGGCGCGAGCCGGCCGGGGGAGCACCGCGCAGGCGAGCAGCGCGGCGGCCGCACAACGTCCGAGGACTGATCCCAGTATGCGCGTCATGAGCGGTTCTCCTCCTCGCATCCCTATTCCCGCACGGCAACCGATTGCGTATCGAGCATGATCACGGTCGGCGTCCCGGCGCTCAGCTCGTCGAGGCCGCCGACGGGGGGTATCATCCCCGCCTCGATGACGCCGGCGTAGAAGGTGACCGTCCCCGCCAGCCCCCGCGGCACGGCGATGTCACGAAGGACCGTCGTCGAGAAGGGGGCGGCGAACCCCGGAATGTTCGCGTAGATCCGCCGGATGCCCCGCACGGCCGCGCCGTCGAGCCGGAGGGTGTACGTTCCGGCCGGCGTCGAGGCGATGAGATAGAAGTCGAACGGCTGCGTGATGTCCCGGCGGAGGACGATGCCGAGCGTGAAGCGGTCACCCGCCGCGACCGAGTTGGAGCTCACCTCGATCTCGAGGGGCTTCGGCACGGGCGTCGGCGCGGGCAGCACCGAGAAGCTCGGCCCGTAGAATCCCCAGTCGCCGAGCGGGAAGTCGGGCCTGGCGAAGTCGGGGTTGTCGACGGTCGTCACGGGGGCGACGTACCTGATCCTCGGATCGACCGTCTGGCTGACGGTCGAAAACGGGCTGTCCCCGCCCGTGATCCGCTCCGTGACGCCGGCGACCGTCCGGCCGCCCACGGTGTAGCCCTTCCCCGGCGACAGGGTGAAGGCGGGGAGGGCGACCGTTCTGAACTGTCCCACGAGCGAGGCGGAACTCCCTGACGGCACGGTGGCAGAGTGCCTGAGGGCCCGGTCAGGTCCCCAGAGTCCCACGGTGTGGGCCTCCTCGAGGCCGTCCCCGCCCTGATCGTACCAGCCGAGCCCCGTGACGGTCACCGGCTGGAGGACGTCGAACCGCCAGCCGACGGAAAAGGGGCCGTTCCCCACGTCCCGCCCCGTGCCCGGGGCGAAGGTGAGGACCGGTTCGGCCGCGGCGCGCCCCCCCGGCGAGCAGAGGAACGCCGCGGCTGCAATCGCGACGGCGGCATGCATCTTCATCGGTATAGGCTCCTTCTCTCGAACCGTGCGACGGCCCCTCACGACGTGAGGAAGGCGAGGATTTCCCGGCAGAACGCCGGCAGGTCCTCGGGCTTCCGGGAGGTGACGAAGTTGCCGTCCACGACCACTTCCCTGTCCACGAACTCCGCGCCCGCGTTCACGATGTCTTCCCGTATGGCGGAAAAGGAGGTCACCCTCCTCCCCCGGAGGATGCCGGCGGAGGCGAGCACCCAGCCGCCGTGGCAGATGGAGGCGACGAGCTTTCCCGCGCGGTTCGTCTCCCGCACGAGGGCGAGGATCCGCTCGTCCCTCCTGAGGAGGTCGGGCGCGTAGCCGCCGGGGATGATCACGCCGGCGAAGCCGTTCGCCCGCGCCCGGACGATCGGGCACTCGTCCGGCGCCGGATATCCCTCCTTGCTCCCGTACTCCTTCTTTCTCCCCGTCCCGACGAAGACCGTCTCGATGCCGCTCTCCCGCAGGCGGAGGTACGGATACCACGCCTCGAGGACCTGGTACTGATCCTCGACGAGCACCGCGACCTTCATGGATCGTTCCTTTCCGCCTCGCCCGCCGCTCCGCCGATCCGCGCGCGGATTGTTCCCATTGTCGGCGCGATGCTATCTGAAGGCGGCGCGACGCGCCATCGGCTGACGCCGCATTTTCCTGACCGTATTCCACCGTGGCGGGAGAGCCGCGCGGCGGCGGCGGGATGGGGAGGATCAGCGGGGCGACCGCACCTTCGAGAGGAGGAGCGCGGGGGAGAACGGCTTGCCGATCGTGCCGTCGACGAGGCCGGCGAGCCGGCGGTCATCCATGAGCGATTCGAGAAGGGGCTTGCCGGAGATGATGAACAACTTCGCGTGCGGCTGCGCCGCCCGGATCCGCCCGATCGTCTCCCCGGCCCCCGGTCCCGGCAGCCTAAAGTCGAGGAGGATGACGTCGTAGCGGCGCGCCCGCGCCCGCGCGACCCCGCCAGCGGCGTCATGCGCGGCGTCCACCGCGTACCCCTCGCCGCTGAGCATCGCGGCGACCTCGGCGCAGAGATCGACGTCGTCGTCGACGATGAGGATTTTCCTCACGGCGCGTTCCCCCGGGGGCGCCGCAGGGGGAGGGTCACCGTGACCGCCGTCCCCTTCCCCTCCGCGCTCTCGATGCGGATCGCGCCGCGATGGAGGTCCGCGATCTGCCTGCAGACGGTCAGGCCGAGGCCCGTTCCCCTGGACTTCGTGCTGAAGAACGGGTCGAACACCCGCTCGAGATCGGCGGGGGCGAGGCCGGCGCCGGTGTCGCCGATGCGCACCGACACCATCCCCCGCGGCTTCCGCCGTGCCTCGACGGTGACGACGCCCGCGCGCCCGCCGAGCGCGTCGAAGGCGTTGTTGAGGATGTTGACGAACAGCTCCCGCACCTGGAGCGGGTCCGCGTCGATCCTGAGGCCGCTGATCGGGGCGAGCCGCCGCCGCACGGTCACCCGGTTGCCGGGGTGGCGCCGGGCGGCGGTCGCGATGCATTCCCGGAGGACGGACGCCGGCCTGAGCCGCGCATGGTGCGCCTGCTTGATGCGGGAATAGAAGAGGAGGTTGTTGATGATCTCGTCGCTGTCGTCGACCTTCCGGTCGATCGTGGCGAGGTGCGGGGCGAGACGGGCGCCCGGCGCCTTCCGCCGGATGTTGTACGCCGCCATCTTGATGGCCGCGAGCGGGTTGCGGAGCTCGTGCGCGACCGTCGCCGCGAGGGTGCCGATGTCGGAGAGGCGCTTCGCCTCAAGAAGTCGCCGCTCGGCGGCGAGCAGCCGCTGTTCCGCCCGCACGCGCTCCGTGACGTCCTGGAGCGCGAAGACGAGGAAATCCAGCCTGCCGCGCGCATCCGACACGGGGACAAGCGTCAGGTCCCAGTGGGTCTCCCCCCACTCCGGATGGTCGGGGAAGACGAAGGGACGGGCGGTCGCCTGGTACGGCACCCTCGTGGCGACGGCCTTCCTGAACGCCGCCTCGAGTTCGGCGGAGGGATAGAGGTCGAAATGGTTCTTCCCCGGGAACTCCGCGGCGTCCATCCCGCAGGCCCTCGCGTAGGCGTTGTTGACCCTGATGAAGTTGAACTTCCTGTCGAGGATCACGAGGCAGGCGATGGTGTGCCTGAAGAACGCCTCGAGCATCCGGGCCGTCTCCTCCCCCGTCGCCTCCGCCCGCCGCCGCCCCCTGATCTCGGCCTTGAGGTCGCGGACGGCGCGGGCGAGCTTCCGCGTCCGCTCCCGCACCTGCCGCCGCAGCTCCTCCCTCCCCCTCCGCTGCGCGTCCTCGAGGCGCCGCCGGGCGGTGATGTCCCTCGCCACGCCGCACATTCCCGCGGGCGCGCCGCGGGCGTCGCGGATCAGGTAGACGGCCAGCTCCACGGGGAACACCGTGCCGTCCTTCCGGATGTACTCCTTCTCGTACGGGGGCGCCCACCCCCTCTTCAACACCTTTCCCCGCACGATGCGGGATTCCATCGCGCGCCATTTCCCGGGGGTCACGTCCGTGGAGGTCAGCCGCGCGAGCTCGTCCATCGTGTAGCCGAGCATCCGGAGGTAGGCGGGGTTCGCGCTCAGGAAGCGGCCCTCCAGGTCGATGCTCACCACGCCGTCCGCGACCGTTTCGTACAGCGTCCGGTACCGGTCCCGGGCCTCCCGCAGGGCGCGCTCCGTCTCCACGCGGTCCGTGACGTCCCTGCTGCTCCCCCGCAGCCCCAGGTGGCGGCCCGCGCCGTCGTAGGCGGGCAGGCAGGCGTGCGCGATCCATGCGGTGCGGCCGTCGGCGCGGATGATGCGGTGCTCGATCTCGGCGAGTCCCTTCCGCGCCTCCGTCTCACGCACATGGGCGTCATAGCGCGGCAGGTCATCCGGGTGCACGATCCTGCGCAGGAGCCCCGGGTCCGCGAGGAACTGCGGGGCGGTGTAGCCGGTGATGCGCTCGCAGGAGGGGGAGGCGTAGAGGCATTTCCCGTCTGGGGCGAGCCAGAACTCGAAATCGTAGGTGTTGTCGGCGACGACACGGCATTTGAGGAGGGATTCCCTGAGCGCCTCCTGCGCCAGCCGCTGCTCCTCGCTCCGGATGCGCTCCCAGGCGCCGCCCCTCCTGACGAGGGCGAACTGGTGCGTGCTCACCACGTCGATGATCTCCGCCGCGCCGCACCGCTCGAGGGAATAGGTGCAGAGGGCCAGCATCGGGCGCCCCTCGATGACGGTGTTGATCTCCCGCTCGTAGTCGATGAAGTGCCGCCAGTGCCGCTCCTCGAGCCAGAAGGTGTTCCCCGACAGGCGGAGGCCGTCGAGGCCGCGGGCGCGGGCGCGCGCGAGCAGCCCGAGCCAACCCTCGAGAATGCGCGCGGAGTCGAAGCGGTCGTCCCGCAGGTACCACTCCGTGTGCGGGATGATTTCGATCTGCCCCCGCCCCGCCGCCTCGTCGAAGAGGGGATACGCCCGCCGCAGCGCCGCCTCGGCCTCATCGACCTGAAGGGGCTCGGAGGTGATCCAGACGCAGCACTCGTTCTGTTCCAGGCCGGCCGTGAAATAGGGGAGGAGGATATCCAGCATGTCCCCGGGGGAGCGGTAGAAGACGCAGAAGTGCGTTCCCCAGGGGACGTCGCCGAGCGCGCGGATGCCCGAACGCCGCAGCAGGGTGCCCATGCCTCTCCCCCTTCACCCGCCCGCGCGCCGCTTCGGCCGCGCGCGCCGATAGCCCGTCGGGGTCGAGCCGGTCAGCTTCCTGAAGCGCCGGGTGAACGACTCCGCGTTCTCGTAGCCCAGCCGGTCCGAGATCTGCTGGATCGTGCAGCCCGCTTCCGCCAGGAGCTCCTTCGCCCGCTCCATCCGCAGCCGCGTCCGGTAGTCGGAGAAGCGCACGCCGACCTGCTCCCTGAAGACGCGGCTCAGGTATTT
>JAQUPF010000008.1:0-64781 GCA_028716845.1 bacterium
GGGTCTCCTACGGCGGCGGCGGGGAGGCGCTCGCGAGAATGGCGCTCTCCGGGAAGGGCGACGTCCTCCTGGCCCCCGAGCAGTGGATCATGGAGCGGGCGACGAGGGAGGGGGCGGTCATCCCGGAGACGATCCGGACGGTCGCCTACATGGTCCCGGTCATCGCGGTGCGGAAGGGGAACCCGAGGGGGATACGGACGCTCGCGGACCTCGCCGCCCCCGGGACGAGGGTGGCGATCAGCCGTCCCGAGACCACCCTTCTCGGAACGATCGCAACGGATATGTTCGAGAAGGCCGGCCTCGCCGACGCGATCGGCGCGAACGTCGTCACCCAGGCCCCCGATCCCGGCGTCCTGCTGGCGATGCTCCTGATGGGGCAGGTCGACGCGGGGATCATCTGGCATTTCTACCGTGACCTGGCCGGCGGCGGGATCGAGACGATCCCGCTGCCGTGCGACGGGCGGGCGGCCATCGCCGAGATGCAGGCCGCGGTCTCCTCGTACAGCACGAGGGGGGGAGAGGCCCTCGGCTTCGTCGAGTTCATGGCCTCGGCGGAAGGGAGGTCCGTGTGGGAGGAGCACGGCTACCTCATGACCGAGGCGGAGGCGGGGGCACTGTGCGACTGACGCCGGCATGCAGGCGATTCACCCTCGACCCGGCCGAGGTGGCCGCCAACCGCGCCCGGTTCGCCGAGCGGATGGAGCTGTACCGCGCGCGGGGGCTCGACGTCATCGGACACCGCGAATGGATGGTGCGGTGGGCGGGCCCCCTCCTCGGCGGGGAGATTCTGGAGCTCGGCTGCGGGCGCGGCTACACGGCGCTCGCGGCGGCGAGGGCGGGGCGCCGCCTCACCGCCGCTGACCGCGACCCGGAGATGCTGCGCACGACCGCGCTGAACCTCGCCGCGGAGGACCTGCTGTCCCGCGTGACGCTCCTCCGGGCGGACGCCGGGCGCACGCCGTTCGGCGCGCGCTCGTTCGACGCGCTGCTCGCCGTGGATTTCTTCCACCACGCGGAGGCGCCGGAGGAGGTCCTCCTCGAGATCGACCGGATCCTGAAGCCGGGGGGCCGGGCGATCATCTCCGACTTCGACGCGGCGGGGCTCGAACTCATCGCGAGGGTGCACGCGGCCGAGGGGCGCTCGCACCAGGCCCTCGGCACCGGCCGCGAGGGGGTGCGCCGGTCACTCCTCGATCGGGGCTACGGCCTCGAGGAGGCCGGCTGCATGTTCCACTGGTCGATGATCGCGCGAAAAACGGCTCGCGGAGGGGGTGCATGATGCCGACCTACGAGTACGAATGCACGGCGTGCGGCGGGCGGTTCGAGCGGCGGCAGCGGATGGCCGATCCGCCGGTCGCTGCATGCCCCGCGTGCGGCGGGGGGGTCCGCCGGCTCATCAGCGGCGGCGCCGGTATCATCCTCAAGCGGGAGGGGCGCGGCGGCGCCTGTTCGCTGGAGCAGGCGGGGCGGACCTGCTGCGGGCGCGAGGAGCGCTGCGACGCGCCGCCGTGCGGGGAATGAAGGATGGTCACGGCCATGCTCGATCATATATATGGTCCGGTTCCCTCACGGCGCCTGGGTCGCTCCCTGGGGATCGATCTCGTGCCGTTCAAGACCTGCACGTATGACTGCGTGTACTGCCAGCTCGGGCGCACCACGAACAAGACAATCGAGCGGAAGGAGTATTTTCCGATCGATGAGCTCCTGGCGGAGTTGAAGATGAAGGCGGCGGCAGGGCCTCCGTCCGACTACATCAGCCTCTCGGGGTCGGGGGAGCCGACGCTGCACAGCCGCATCGGCGATCTGATCGACGGGATCAAGGGCACGACGGACATTCCCGTGGCCGTCCTCACGAACGGCTCGCTCCTGTGGAGGCGGGAAGTGCAGGATGCACTCATGGACGCCGATCTCGTCCTGCCCTCGCTCGATGCGGGCGACGTGCACGTGTTCCGTCACGTGAACCGTCCCCATCCCGAGATCGAGTTCCAGGCCATGGTGGAGGGGATCGCCGAATTCACCGGGCGCTTCGCCGGCTCCGTGTGGCTGGAGGTCCTCCTGCTCGCGGGCGTGACGGGGATCGCTGCGGAGGTGGAAAAGATCGCCGCCCTCGCCGGGCGCATCCGCCCGGAGCGCATCCAGCTCAATACGGTGTTGCGGCCGCCCTGCGAAGATTTCACCTATCCGGTGCCGGCGGAGAGACTGCGTGCGTTCGCGCGCCTCTTCCATCCCGCCGCGGAGGTGATCGACGAGGGCGGCATGAGCGCCCCCCCGCCCTCTCCGCAGGCCGGCATCGGCAATGTCGACATACTCATCCTGTTGCGCAGGCGGCCCTGCACGGTCCGGGATGTGTCCGCGGGGCTCGGCATGCACGTGAACGAGGCCACGAAGCGGCTGGAGGCCCTGCGCAAGCGGGGGCTTGTCTCAACGGTGCGAAGGGACGGCGCCGTGTACTACACGGCGGCGGCGGGATGACGATGGACGAGCACGACTTCCAGAAGGGGATCGCGGAGGGGATCGCGAAGGAGAAGCTCGCCCGGCACATCCTCGGCGTCTCCGAGAACGACGGCCCCGAGCGGATCAAGAAGGCGTTCTGGCTGCTCGCGATGCAGCACCATCCCGACCGGACGCCCGGCGACAGGGAATCGGAGCGCCGCTTCCAAAACATCGCCAACGCCTACGACTACCTCGCCAAGGGGGGGCGGGCGGGCGTCATGTTCGAGGAACGGGAGGCGGAGGCGGAGCGGCGCGCCGGGGGCTACCGGGTCGAGAACCCGTGGGGATACTACCTCTGGTGGCGCGACAACTATTTCGACGACCGCTACGGGTTGCCTCCCCGCGAGGGGGAAGGGTCGGGAGGGGGCGACCTGTTCGCCCGGGTCGACCCGCGCCGCTACGAGGAGTGGTACCGCTCTCCGCGGGGCGCGCGGATCGACGAGGAGGAGAAGGCATCCCTCGCCCGCCTCCTGGGGCCGGGGGGCGGGTCGCGCCTCCTCGACGTGGGTTGCGGCACCGGCCATTTCACCCGCTGGTTCGCGGCGCAGGGCTACCGGGCGGTCGGCATCGATCTCTCCCGGGAATTCACCGGCCACGCGCGGCGCCGGGACGGGGCCCTCTACGCCCTGGCCGACGGCTCCCGTCTCCCCTTCGCGGACAATGCGTTCCATGCGGCGTCGGCGATCGCGGTGCTTGAGTTCGCCCGATTCCCCGAGTACATCGTGCGCGAGATGCGCCGCGTGGCGGAAGGGGCGATCCTCATCCTCATGCTCAATCCCGACTCCGACCTCAACGCCGAGCGGGGGGGGAGGAGGACCGGCCCCTTCGCCTCGGCGAGGTTCTGGAAGCCGGACGCGGCGCTCCGGTTCATGCGGGACCTCTTCCCCGAGGGGGCGCCGGGGTCGATCCGGAACGAGATCCACGTGGATTTCCATGTCGTGCGGTACGCGCGCACCGATGAAAGGCGGCAGAGATGAAGAAGGCGGACATCGTGGTGGTGGGGGGCAGCGCCGCCGGGCTGACGGCCGCCATGACGGCGCGGCGGCATTACCCGGAAAAGGCCACCCTCCTCGTCCGCCGCGAGCGGCAGGTGCTCATCCCCTGCGGCATCCCCTACATCTTCGGGACCGTGGGGAGCGCGGAGAAGAACATGATGCCCGATTCCATCCTGGACAGGGAGGGGATCGAGCTCCTGATCGCGGAGGTCGGCGGCATCGAGCGGGAGGGGGGCCTCCTCCGCACGGACGCGGGCGATGTCGGCTACGACCGGCTCATCATCGCGACCGGGTCCCTCCCCTCGATGCCGCCGATCCCGGGGGCGGAGACCGGGCCCGTCTTCCCCATCCTGAAGGACGCGGCCCACCTGCAGGACATCCAGCGGCGCCTCCGCGGGGCGCGGGACGTCGTGGTGATCGGCGGGGGGTTCATCGGCATCGAGTGCGCCGACGAGATCCGGAAGACGGGCGACACGCGCATCACCGTCGTGGAGATCGAGCCCCGCTGCCTGAGCGCCTCGTACGACGACGAGTTCTGCGCCGAGGCGGAGGCGGTGCTCCGCTCGAGGGGAATCCTGATCCGCACCTCCACGCGCGTCCGGCGCATCGACGGCGGCGAGAGGCCGGCGTCGGTCATCCTGTCGGACGGGACGACCCTCCGGGCCGACGTCATCATCGTCGGGACGGGGTCGGTCGCCAACGTGCGGCTGGCGCGGGAGGCCGGGCTGCGCATCGGCGCGGGCGGCGCCATCGAGGTGGACCGGACAATGCGGACCTCGGACCCCCGCATCTTCGCCTGCGGCGACTGCGCGGAGAAGGTGTCGTTCTTCGGCGGGCGCCGCTCCGACCTGAAGCTCGCCTCCATCGCCACGCTGGAGGGCCGCATCGCCGGCGCGAACCTGTACGACGTCACGCGCGAGAACCCGGGGACCGTGGGCGTGTGGAGCACCGCGCTCGGGGACTTCGCCCTGGGAACGGCCGGCCTGACGGAATCGATGGCCGTGGAATGGGGGTATGAACCCGTCGCCGCCACGGTCGAGGGGGCGAATCGCCATCCGGCCGGCATGCCGGGCGGGGCCATGACGAGGATGAAGCTGGTCTTCGGGGCCGGTTCCGGCGTCCTGCTGGGCGGCCAGGTCCGGGGCAACGACGCCGCGGGGGAGATGATCAACGCGATCGCCGCCTGCGTGCAGAAGCGGATGACGGTCGAGGACATCGCCACCTTCCAGATGGGCACCCACCCGGCGCTCACCGCGTCGCCGGTCGCGTACCCGCTCGTGCAGGCCGCGGAGCTCGCGATCGCGACCATGCGGCGGGCCGCGGCGCGGCGGCCGGGGGGGCGGCGGTGAGGGGCGGGCGGGAGCACACGCCGCCGGCCGCCGCCGCGGCGGGCGCGCGCGACGAGGCCGGGGACCGGCGGGCGCTGGAGCGCCGCCTGCGCCGCATCCGGCACACGATCATCGTCCTCTCGGGCAAGGGAGGGGTGGGCAAGAGCACCGTCGCCGTCAACCTCGCCGTGGCGCTCGGCCTCGATGGCAGGCGGGTCGGCCTCCTCGACATCGACATCCACGGCCCGAGCGTGCCGAAGATGCTGCGCCTCGAGCGGGCCTCCGTCGAGGCGGCCGACGACGGTTCGATCGTCCCGGTCGAGATCGGCGGCCTCAAGGTCATGTCCATCGGCTTCCTGCTGCGCGATCGCGATGAGGCGGTCATCTGGCGCGGGCCGCTGAAGACGGGGGTCATCCGGCAGTTCCTCCGGGACGTGGCGTGGGGCGACCTGGACTACCTCGTCGTCGACTCGCCGCCCGGGACCGGCGACGAGCCGCTCTCCGTCTGCCAGCTCGTCGGGGAGGCCGCCGGCGCGGTGATCGTCACCACCCCGCAGGACGTGGCCACCGCGGACGTGCGGCGCTCGATCGGCTTCTGCCGCGCGCTCGACCTGCCTGTCATCGGCGTCATCGAGAACATGAGCGGCTTCACCTGCCCGGGCTGCGGCCGGCGGCTCGATATCTTCAGGACGGGCGGCGGCGAGCGGATGGCGCGCGAGACGGGCGTGCCGTTCCTGGGGAGGATCCCGATCGAGCCCGCCCTCGGCGAGACGTGCGACGAGGGCCTGCCGTACGTCCACCGCCACGCGCGCACGGAGACCGGGCAGGCGTTCCGGCGCGTCGTCGATTCGATTCTCGAGCGGGCCGGGCGGTGAGGGGTCCCCCCGCGGAGGGAGGCTGAAATGTCGAAGTTTCCCCTCCGGGTCCTCCGGGAAAATGTGTACGCGTTCACCGGCGTCAGCGACCCGGACGTCATGTTGGGCGCTGCGTTCGGAGAGGACGCCGCGATGGTCCGGGTCGGAGGCGATATCCTCCTCTCGCACGTGGATCCGATCGTCGGAGCGGTGGAGGGCATCGGCTACCTGGCCGTGCACGTGGCGTGCAACGACATCGCCGCCCGAGGGATCCCCCCCCGCTGGATCCTGCTGCTCATCATGGTGCCCCGGCTGGAGGACGCGGAGACGGTCGGACGGGTCATGGCGGATTGCAGGCGCGCCGCCGACGAGATCGACGTCTCCATCATCGGCGGGCACACGGGATACTCGTCGGGCATCTCCCGCCCCCTGGCGGCGGTGACGGCGCTGGGCGTCGCGGGGGGACGCACCCCCATCCTGACAGCGGGGGCGAGGATCGGCGACGTGGTGCTCGTGACGAAAGGGGTCGCGCTCGAGGGGACCGCCATCCTGGCGCAGGATTTCGCGGGCACCGCCAAACGGCTGGGGCTTGGGGAAGAGGAGATCGCCGGCGCGCGCCGGTTCATCGACATGGTGAGCGTCATCCCCGAGGCCCTGGACCTGGCGGAACAGGGCGCGCACGCCATGCACGACGCGACCAGGGGCGGCCTTCTGGAAACGCTGCTGGAGATCGCGCATCTCTCGAACGTCGGCATCGAGATCGATGCATCGAGCATCCCGGTCGATCCTCTCGTCGCGAGATTCGCCGGGGCATTCGGATTCGATCCGCTGCGGATGATCTCCTCCGGGACGCTCGCCGCGACGGTCCCGCCCGAGCAGGCCGCGGCGGCGCTTGAACGCGTGCGGGCGCGGCACGTCGTCTGCGCGGCGATCGGCACCGTCGTCGAGGGGGGCGGGGTGCGGGTCGTGCGCGGGGGGGAGGTCGATTTCCATGATGAGATCCGTTGCGAGGAGGACGAACTGGCCCGCATGTGGGCCCGCCACCGGCCGGACGGATCGGCGGGATGACTGAGGCATCCGCAAGGAGGCGGAGGGAATGAAGCCCCTCGCGGGGAACGACGAAAGGGTATTGATCATCGGCGGCGGCATTGCGGGCCGGAACGTGTGCCGCGAGCTGCTCCGGCTCGGGAAGTCCGCCGGCATCACGCTCGTCAAGCGGGAATCCCACGGCAGCTACTCCCCCTGCGGCCTCCCCGCCGTGATCGGGGGGGAGCTGGGCGCGATGGAGGATATCCTTTTCCCCGGCCTCGACCGGAAGCTGGCCGCGGGCAATGTGCGGGTCCTCCCCGGAACCGAGATCAGGGAGATCGACCTCGGCGCCCGGCGGGCCGAGACGGACGGTGGAGAGAGCCTGGCATACGACCGCCTCGTGATCGCCACCGGGAGGCGGCCGCACATCCCCCCCATCCCCGGCGCCGACAAGGGCGGCGTATGCACGCTCTCCGACTTCGAGGACGGGATGCGGATACAGCGGGAACTGCCCGGGACACGGAGGGCGGTCGTCATCGGCGGGGGATTCATCGGCTGCGAGCTGGCGACCGCTCTGCTGCAGCGGGGGGTCGACACGACCCTCGTGGAAATCGCGCCGCACATACTGCCCCAGATCCTGGATGGGGAGATGGCCGCGCTCCTCCAGGAACGGCTCGGAGAGCTCGGCTGCCGGATCATCACCGGGAGAGGCGTCGCCCGGATCAACGTGTGCGACAGGGCGGAATCCGTATCCGTAGACGGCCTCGGGGCCCCGCTCCCGGCTGAACTGGTCCTCATCGCGACCGGCGTCATCCCCGAGACGACGCTGGCCGCGAGCGCCGGATGTGAGATCGGGAGGCTCTCGGGGCTGGTGACGGACGGCCGGCAGCACCCCCGGGCGGGCGGGAAGTTCCTCGAGGAGGTGTACGCGCTCGGAGACTGCGTGGAGATCACGGACATGCTGACCGGGAGCGCCCGGCTGAGCCCCCTCACGGAAACGGCGATCGTGCAGGCCAGAATCGTCGCCCGCGACATGGCGGGCAACCGGCGGCCGGGCGCCGGGCAGGGGGAGGGGCACGTCTGCTCGTCTCTCACGCTCATCGGGGGCCGGCAGGTCGGGATGACGGGGCTGACCGGCGCCGAGGCCCGGGCCGCCGGCATGCGCCCGAGGGCGGTGCAGACGACCGGCCGGTCGAAAGAGGTGTACTACCCGGGACAAACGACGGTACACCTGCGGCTGTTGGCGGATGCGGATCGGATCATCGGCGCGCAGCTCATCGGGGAGGAGGAGGTCAGGGGGATGCTCAATGAGATCAGCGCCCTCATCCGGGCGCGGACGGGCGTGGATGACATTCTCCGCCGGCAGAGGGGCTACACCCCCGCGCTCGCCTCCTCCCCCGACGTGTTCACGCGCGCGCTCGAGAAGCTGTCGGACTGAATCAGGGGGACGGAGCGGGCCGTGCGCGAGGGCCCGAAAGGAGGAGCGATGGAGATCAGACTCGACGACGCCGATTTCGACGACCAGGTGCTGCGGTCGGAACTCCCGGTCCTGGTCGATTTCTGGGCCGAGTGGTGTGCGCCGTGCCTGGCGATCGCGCCGACGGTGGCGGCGATCGCGCGGGAATACGCCGGGAAGCTCACGGTGTGCAAGCTGAACGTGGACGAGGCGCCGCGGACCGCCGCGCGGTACGAAATCCGGGGGATCCCCTCGCTCGTCATCTTCAAGGGCGGCAAGGTCGCGGAGCGGATCGTGGGGGTGATTTCCAGGGAGGCGCTGGAGGGGAAGATCAAGCCGCACATCGCCGGGGACTAGAGACCGTGGACGGGGCGGCCGTCCACGCGGTGCGCGTGGCGCCCCCCGGCGAGGAGGTGGGCAGTGACCGTCGCGATCACCGTCCTCGTCGAGGACGTGGCGGAGGAGGGGCTGCGGCCCGAGCACGGCCTGTCGCTGTGGATCGAGGCCGGCGGGCTCCGCATCCTGTTCGACACGGGACAGGGGCGGACGCTCCCCGGGAACGCCCGCCGCCTCGGGGCGCGGATCGAGGACACCGACCTCCTCGTCCTCAGCCACGGCCATTACGATCACACGGGAGGCGTCGCCGGCGTCCTGGAGATCGCGCCCGGCGCCCGCCTGATCCTCCACCCGGGTGCCCTGATCCCGCGGTACAGCGTGCGGGCCGGAAGGCCGCCGCGGATGATCGGCATGCCGACCCCCTCGCGCGCCGCGATCGAGGGGGCGCGGAGCGGCCGGATCGACCGGGCGGTCCGCCCGCTCCGGCTCGCCCCCGGCATCGGCGTCACCGGGCCGGTGCCTCGGGAGACCGACTACGAGGACACGGGGGGGCCGTTCTTCCTCGATCCCGAGGGCGCCCGACCGGACCCGATCGAGGACGACATGGCGCTGTGGATCGAAACGCCGGAGGGCCTGATCGTCTGCGCGGGGTGCAGCCACGCGGGACTGATCAACACCCTGCACCGCGTGAGAAGCGTGAGCGGCATGCGCGCTCTCCGGGCCGTCATCGGCGGATTCCACCTCCTCCAGGCGGACGACCGTCGCCTCGCGATGACGGTGGACGCGCTCCGCGCGCTCTCGCCGGGGGCGCTCCTCCCCTGCCACTGCACCGGAGAGAAGGCCGTCCGCGCCATGACGGCGGCGCTCGGCGGGGGGGTGTCGCGCTGCCGGACCGGGATGCGGTTCCGTTTCAAATGAAGAGGGGATGGCGTCGATGGACCTGCTGAACGTTCTCATGGATGCGGCGGGGGACGACGCCCCCGTCGGGGATGTGGCGATCGGTGCCTTCGTCTGCATGGTCAGCAGCCGCCATGCCGGCCTGTCGTCGAGTTTCCGCGGCAGGTGCGGCGCGGCGGGATGCGCCTCCGCCGCCGGGGGCGCCGGCCTCTCGCGTGCGGGGGACCTCGCGGGGATGAGCGCACGCAGGCTCGCCGGCTACGCCGCCTCCGACAACCTCCTCGAGGCGTCCGTGGGCGTGGCCGCGCTCAACTCGCTCATCGCGCCGCCCCCCGCGGCCCTCGCCGAATTGAACGCGTCCGAGGTCATCGCCCGGACGGGCGCGGGGAAGAGGGTCGCGGTGATCGGACACTTCCCGTTCGTGGAGCGGTTGCGGGGCGCGGCGGAGGTGCGGCTCATCCAGCGTGAACCGTGGGACCGGGAGGGGGCGCTCCGGGAGGCGGAGGCGAAGATCCCCGGCTGCGACGTCGTGGCCGTCACGGGGAGCTCCCTCATCAACCGCACCTTCGGCCGTCTCCTCTCGCTCGCGCGCGGCGCGTACGTCATCGTCATCGGGGCGTCGACGCCGCTCTCGCCGGCGCTGTTCCGCCTGGGCGTCTCCGCCCTCTGCGGCACGGTCGTCGACGACGCCGACGCCGCCCGCCGCGCCCTCACGCAGGGCGCGACCTTCCGCGAGATGAGGGGCATCAGGCGGGTGACGATCTTCGCGCCCGGCGCCGAGCTCCCGTAGAGTCTCAGTATTGCACCATCGCGTCCCGACCGCGTGGTGCGGATATGCTCCTCAGGGGCATCGGCGGCGGGAGAGGGCCCGGTAGGCCGATGGATGTAGTATCCTCCGCCGCAGAAACTAATAAATGCAGGGCGGCGAGTGGGTGGAATGGCACGGTATCTGCAGTTATCATAGGCGATGAGAGTCGCGATCCCAGTCTGGAACGGGAGGATCTCCCCCGTCTTCGACGCGGCGAGGAACGTGGTCATCGCGGATGTCGAGGGGGGGCGGCGGGTCCTCACGTCGGAGGCCCGGCTCCCGGAAGGCATCCCGCAGATGCGGGTGCGGAGCATGGCCGCCATCGGCGCGGAGGTGCTGATATGCGGCGGGATATCGCGCGAGCTCGCGGCCATGCTGCAGTACTCGGGGATACGGGTCATCCCCGGGATGAGCGGGGAGGTCGGGGAAATCCTCGATGCCTTCATCTCGGGAAAGATCCCGTCTCAGAACTACTTCATGCCGGGCTGGCGGGGATGGCGACGGGGGCGCGGGTGCGCCCACCGGGGCGGGCGGCAGTGGGGAGCGCCGTTCGCGTCCGGGGACGATGAACGGGGTTTCAGGAACAGGAGGAGGTGATCGAGATGCCAGGTTTTGACGGAACGGGGCCCATGGGAATGGGGCCGAGGACGGGCGGCGGGTTCGGATTCTGTCCCCCCGGCGCCGGGCCCGCGGCCGGCGGCGGGTGGCCGGTGTACGGCGTCGGCAGGGGCGGCATGCCGTGGGGCGGCGGAAGGGGCCGTGCCTGGGGCGGCGGCAGAGGCAGGTGGCGGCCGTACGCGCCGTACGCGTGGGGGTACCCCCAGCCCTGGGGGTACGGGCCGCAGGCGCCCTCCGGGGCGGACGAGCTGACCTTCCTGCGCGAGCACGCGCGCGGCCTCGAGGAGGAGCTCAAGGCCGTCAGGGAGCGGCTGGAGAAGATGGAGGCCGCCTCCGGGGAATAGCGGCTCCACGGGGCGTATGCAGGCGCGGCGGGGACGCGGTGTCGGGCGTTCCCGCCCGCGCGGCATGAAGGGAGGAGCATGAAACACGCAATTTCCACCGACGGGGACTTCGTCTCCGCGCACTTCGGGCGATGCCCCCACTTCACGATCGTGAGCGTCGAGGGCGGCGAGGTGCGGTCCGCCGAAACGATCCCCAATCCTGGCCACCATCCCGGCTTTCTTCCGCAGTACCTCCACGAGCGGGGGGTCGAGTGCATCGTCGCCGGCGGCATGGGGCCGCGCGCGCAGCAGCTGTTCGCCGAGAAGGGCATCGGGGCGGTCCTGGGCGTCGAGGGCCGCGTGGCCGACGTGATCGACCGGCTGCGGCGCGGCGAGCTCACGGGCGGCGCGAGCATGTGCTCGCCCGGGGCGGGCAAGGGATACGGTATCGAGAAGACGGAGTGCGATCACGGGGAGCGCCCGCTGGACATTCCCTGAGGGCGCCATTCATGCTACTGTCAGGCAGGCGGTCTCTCCGCCTTGGCACAGAGTGAAGGTCTGACCATATGTTGCTGCTCGAGCGGTGCCGTGACAGGCTGCGCGGGCTGTCGGCGCGCCACGGCCTGGACGGCGCGGCGGTGACCGTCCTCGCCCGGCCGCTCACGCCCGAGGAGGCGATCGGGACGCCGGGGCGGCGGGACTTCCCGATCCTGGAGGGGCGGGAGCGCGTCATCGAGGCGACGGTCGACGGCGCGCGCGGGCAGGCGTTCACCGATTCTCCCTCGGAGTTCATCGGCAGATTCCGTGACATCCTCGATTCCCCGCTCGCGACGAGCCGCGAACGCGCCGTGTTCCTCGCGGCGATGAACGCCGCCCTGTGCCGGCTGGGCATCGCGGAGGGGACCGTCCACTGCAGGGACGACGACCCGGAGGAGTGCGCCGCCGAAATCGCGGCGGCCGCGCGCGGCGCCGGGGCGCGGACGGTCGGCCTCGTCGGCCTCAACCCCGCCATCGCCGAGGCGCTCGCGGGGGAGTTCGGGCCCGCCAATCTCATGATCAGCGACATGAACCCGCGGAACATCGGCGCGGTGAAATTCGGCGTGACCGTCATCGACGGGCGGGAGGGGGCGGCGGCGATCGCGCGGTCGTGCGACCTGGTCCTCGCGACCGGCACGGCGCTCGCGAACGGGACGCTCGACGGAATCTCATGCCTCGCCCGCGACGCCGAAAGGAGGCTCGTCCTCTACGGCGTGACCGCCGCGGGGGCGTGCGCCCTCCTCGGCCTGGAGCGGTGGTGCTTCCGGCCGCGGGAGGGACGGTAGGAGGAGCGGGAAATGCCCCCGGACATCCCGTGTCTCTCCGGCGCCAGTTCATAGTGACGGCCTGACCCCATATGGGAACGCCCCTCGTCCGCGGCTTCGACATGCGACTCGCCACGCCGGACTGCCTTCCGGGCGCGACGCACTACCGCGCGGACGTCGCCCTCCATGAAGACATCGCCGAGGCCCTCCCCTACCTGAACGCCGAGCTCGAAGGCGCCGACTACAACCACGCGGCGAGGGTCCTGCTCTGGAACGGGGGCGGGAAGCGATACGCCTTCAGGCCCCGCGGGATCGCCATCGCCCCGGTCCGTGACCGGGAGGAGGCCGATCCGCTCGCGCGCGCCATCATCCGGACCGTGAACGAGATCTGGGCTCGAAGGGACGCGATCCGGCCGAGGTTCGAGGGCAGGCGGCCCCCTCCCACGGCGCTGGAAATCTACCGGCTCCTCCCCCGGACGAACTGCAGGGAATGCGGCTTCCTCTCCTGCATGGCGTTCGCGACCGCCGTGCGGAGCGACCCGTCGAAATCGGCGCTCTGCCCCCACGCCGCGATCACGATCGAGGGAGCGACATGAACAACGCCGGGAACTCCCCGGCGGGTTCCGGGAATTGCCAGAGGCAATTCCACGCGGTATCATGGTGCGGCACATGACGGTATCGCGTGCGATCGGGGACGGGCCCGACCGCTCCAGGCATGCACGCGGCGCGCTCGCGCGTCGTTGATGCGGCGGGCCGCGCCCGCGGGGGTTCGCACGGCGCATGGACATCAGGCGAAGGGCCGCAGGGATCGCCACGATCGTCAGCGTCCTCCTCACGCTGCTGAAGTTCACGCTCTACTCCTTCACCGGCAGCCTCGTCATCCTCGCCGAGGCGTGGCACTCGTTCAGCGACATCGCCACCTCGCTCCTCCTCTTCGTCGCCCTCTCGCGCGGGGCCGGCACGGCCCCCCCGGCCGGCGCGCCGACGGGCCGGCTGCGGGTGCGGCCCGAGCTCCTCGTCTCCTTCGGCATCGGCGGCTTCCTCTTCTGCGTCGCCGTCGCCCTCATCCGCCGCGCGCTCACCGGCGCCGCGGTCCCCGTGCAGAACCCGACGCTCTCCGGGGTGCTCTTCATCTGCTTCGCGATCGGCTCGTCGTTCCTGTCGCGATTCGAGACCGGCGTCGGGATCAGGCACCACTCGATCGGCCTCGTCTCCGACGGGATGCATTCCCGGGCGGACATGGTCGCCTCGCTCCTCGCGGGGGTCTCGCTGATCCTCTACGGCCTGGGCATCGACATCGACCGGTGGATGGCCCTCGCCATATCGCTCTTCATCCTCTCCCTCTCGATCGAGGTGATGGTGAACGCGGCGTCCCTCAGGCTGCGCGGCGACGACGGCGCCGCCTTCCGGTTCCGGTCGTACCGGATCCTCCTCGCCCTCGCCGACCGTGAGGCCGTCGCGGGGGCGCTCCGGCGGCTCGACGCGGCGCTCGGCGGGCACATCGGGCGCTCGGCGGCATTCCGCCGCCTCTTCCGCGGGGCCTGCCGCGCGGTTCCCCTCCTGCTCCTCGCGGCGTACCTCTCCACCTGTCTCCACGCCGTGGGCCCATCGGAGCGGGCCGTCCGGCTCCGCTTCGGGAGGCCGGTTGCGGAGGTCGGCCCCGGCCTCCACCTCAAGCGACCCTGGCCCGTGGACCGCGTCATCAGGCGGGACGCGAGCGCCGTGAAGAGACTCCCCATCGGGAACCTGCTCGACACCCAGAGCACCGCGCTCCTCTGGACGAGGGTCCACGGGACCGAGGAGGCGTTCCTCTCCGGGGACAACAACTACGTCTTCCCCTACCTCACCGTCCACTACCGGATCAAGGACCTCCGGGCCCACCTCTTCCGGGTGGAGGATCCCGTCGGCCTGTGCCGCGACCTGGCGCACGCGAGGCTCCTGCGCTTTTTCGCGGCGCAGTCGTTCTACGAGCTCGCGACGAGCGACCGCCCGCGCCTCTGCGAGACGTTCATGGCCGGCCTCCAGGAGGATCTCGACCGGTTCGGCGCCGGCATCGAGGTGGTGGCCGTGAACATCAGGGACATGCACCCCCCCGTCCCCATCGCGGGGTCGTTCGAGGAGGTCATCGCGGCGATCCAGGCGAAGCAGCAGATCGTCAACGAGGCCCTCGCCTACAGGAACAAGGCGATCCCCGAGGCGCGGGGGGAGTCGGCGCGCACCGTCAACGAGGCCTCCGCCTACGTGATCGAGAAGGTCGCCCACGCGAAGGGGGACGCCGCCCGCTTCGCGATGCGCCTGGACGCGCACGGGCTCGATCCGGCGGTCTCCTATCGGCAGATCTATTTCGCTTCCATGCGGTCGGCCCTCCCGCGGGCGAGGAAGATCGTCTTCGACCCGCGCGCCGGGAGCCCCTCCCTGTACCTGGAGTCGGGCGAGGGGGGTGCCGGGGCGTGGTTCACGGAGGTGGTGGAGCCATGAGAATCCGTTGGATGCCGGTCGTCGTTGTCCTCGCCGCCGCCTGCGGCCTGTACCTTTCGGCCTACACGGTGGGGGAGAGCGAGTACGTCATCGTCACCCGTTTCGGGAGGCCGGTGCGGATCATCGAACGGTCGGCGGCGCGCCCGCACTTCAAGATGCCGGGGCTCATCGACCGGGTCAACCGGATCGACAAGCGGACGCAGTGCTTCAGGACGATCCCGATCCAGCTGCTCCTCGGGGACAAGAACCCGATCATCGTCTCCTGCTACGTCACGTGGCGCGTGGCGGACCCGCTCCGGTTCTTCCAGTCGCTCATGACGCCGGAGAACGCCGGCCAGAAGCTCTCGGACATGGTCTCCTCGCAGCTCGGCAACGTGCTCGGCGGCTACACCCTCGACAACGTCATCAACACGGACGAACAGGCGGTCAAGCTGTCGGAGATGGAGGGGCGCATGACGGCGGGCTGCAACGCGATGGCGCGCCCCGAGTACGGCATCGAGGTGGTCGGGATCGGCTTCCGGCGGGTCAACTACCCCTCGATCGTGGCGGAGGCGGTGTACAACAGGATGAAGGCGGAGCGGGACAAGGAGGCGAAGAAGTACCGCGCCGAGGGCGCCGAGCAGGCGTCGAGGATCGAGGCGGAGACGGACAGGGAGGCCTCCGAGATCGTCGCGCGGGCGTATCAGGAGGCGGAGACCATCAAGGGCGAGGGGGACGGGGAGGCGATGCGCATCTACGCGGAGGCCTACGGCCGGGACCGCTCCTTCTTCGAGTTCCTCAAGTCGATGGAGGCGTGCGAGCGGGTCCTGGGCGAGAAGAGCACGCTCATCCTCTCGACCGACTCGGACCTGTTCCGCTACCTGCGCGCGCCCGAGCCAGCCCGCTAGGAGACCGACGCCGTGGAGCATTCCATACGGTCCGAGATCGGGCGCAGCCTCAGGGGGACGGGGAGGTTCGCGCGCTGGGTGGCGCTCTGCCTCCTCGGCATCTACCTCCTCTCGGGCGTCTACTCGATCTCGCCGAACGAGACGGGGGTCCTCCAGCGGTTCGGGCGCGTGCTCGAGGCGGACATCAGCCCCGGCATCCATTGGGCGTTCCCGTGGCCGGTCGACCGGGTGTCGCGCGTCCCCGTGCGGGAGAGCAGGCGGGTGAGCGTGGACGACTTCTTCGAGGGGGGCGAGCACGCCGAGCCGTTCCGGAGGCTGACCGGCCTCGCCCCCGCCTGCGTCACCGGCGACAACAACATCGTGACCGTCAACTGCGCGATCCAGTACCTGATCAGCGACCCGGCGGCGTACCTGTTCGGCGTCGCGCGCGTCGAGGAGGCGTTCCACGACCTGGCGGCCGCCGCGGTCCTCCACTGCATCGCGCGGATGCCGGTGGACGAGATCCTGACATACGGCAAGACGCGGATCGAGCGCTTCATCAAGGAGCACCTCCAGGAGCGCCTGGACGCGATCGGCGCGGGCATCGCGGTCTCGTTCGTGGAGCTGCGGGACGTCCGCGCCCCCCGGGCGGTGCAGTCGTACTTCGACGACGTGATCAACTCGAAGATCGACAAGCGGAACAGGGTCGCGACGGCCGAGAGCTACCGGAACGAGCAGATCCCCCACGCGCACGCCCGCGCGGACAGGACGGTCCAGGAGGCGCGCGCCCACGCGCAGCGGGCGGTCGCCGAGGCGGAGGGGAACGCGAGCAGGTTCCTCTCGCAGCTCGAGGAATATCAGAAAGACCCCGACACCACCCGCCGGCGGCTCTTCCTGGAGTTCGCGGCGAGGATCCACCCGCGCCTGGAGGGGACGATCGTGGTGGAGGAGGGGGGGCAGCCCGTGCGGCTCCTCCAGCGGCAGTCCCCCGCCATCCCCCGGCGGCCGGCGCCCGCCCGCCCGGCATCCCGGTGGAGGAACTGAGCGCGGGGGCGAGGACGGCATGACGGACAGCGCGATCAAGATGAGCGGCCTCCGCGTCCGGTTCAGGGACCGGGGGCGGGAGGTCGAGGCGCTGGCGGGCGTGGACCTCGAGGTGCGCGCGGGCGAGGTCTTCGGCTTCATCGGGCCGAACGGCGCCGGGAAGACGACCGCCATGATGGTCCTGCTCGGCTTCGTGGAGCCGTCGGCGGGCTCGGCGACGGTGTTCGGGGAGGACGTGCGGCGGCGGATCGCGCGGGAGCGGATCGGCTACCTCGCCGAGCGGGCGGAGGCGTACCCGTTCCTCACCGGGCGGGAGCTCCTCGACACGGCGGGACGCCTCTTCGGGCTGCGGGGCGCGGCGCTCCGGGAGCGGGTCGACGGCCTCCTGGAGCGCCTCGGCCTCGCCGGGGCGGCCGACCGGCGGATCGCGACCTACTCGCGGGGGATGCTCCAGCGCGCCGGCCTCGCGCAGGCCCTCGTGAACGACCCCGACCTCCTCATCCTCGACGAGCCGACCGGCGGGATGGATCCGCTCGGGCGCGTCGAGGTGCGCGGGATCATCGCCGACCTGCGGCGGCGGGGGAAGACGGTCTTCTTCTCCTCCCACGAGCTCTCGGAGATCGAGCTCGTCTGCGACCGGATCGCGATCATCTCCCGCGGGGCGATCCTGTCCGGCGGCGAGACGCGCGCGCTGGTGGCGCGGGCGGCGTCGCTCGAGAAATATTTCCTCGAGCTGCTCGGGGCGGATTCCCCGGGGGGAGGCGGGCGATGAGGCGGGCGCGCGCCGTCGCGAGAACGGTGTGGCTCGAGACGATCCGGCGGAAGGACATCTACGTCCTCGCGATCCTGCTCGTCGCGCTCCTCTGCGCGCTGCTGTCCGCGGACGTGTTCGGGCTGGGGGCCACGACGCGGTACGTGACGGACCTGGGGCTGATGGCGGCCTGGCTCTTCTCCCTCGTCCTCGCGGTCGGGGTGGGCTGCCGCCAGCTCCCCGAGGAGGAGCGGCGGGGGACCGTCTACTTCCTCCTCTCCAAGCCGGTCACGCGCGGCGAGCTCCTCGCGGGGAAATGGATGGGGGCATGGGGCGTCGTCGCCTTCGCGACGGCGGCCTTCTACCTGCTCGTGGCCGGCGTGGCGGCCGCGCGGGGAGGGGCGCTCGACCCGGCCGCCCTCGCCCAGGCATGGCTCCTCCACGCCGCCGCCCTCGCCTGGGTCGTCGCCCTCGGGATCGCCCTCTCCACGCGCATGACGTTCGGCGCGGCGGCCGCGTCGACGGCCGTCCTCCTCGCGGCATCGTTCACGATCGTGCCGCGCGTGCCCGAGATCATCGGAGGGGGCGGGGCGGACGAGGCGGCCCTCCTCGTGCTCTACTACCTGTTCCCCCACCTCGAGCTCTTCGACATGCGGATGCGGCTGGTCCACGAGTGGGGCACCGTCCCGTGGGGGGTGGGCGCGCTGCTCGTCGCCTACGGCGCCGTTCTCGCGGTGCTCTTCATGGCCCTCGCCCGGCTCGGCTACCGCCGGAAGCGCTTCTCGCGGGGGGAGATCGGATGAGGACGGCGGGGGACCGCGCGCGATTCATGGCGGCGGCGGCCGTCGCGGCGCTCCTCATCGCCGCCTTCTCCCTCGCCTGCGTCCTCACGAGCAGCGAGGCGCTCGCCCCGCAGCGGACGGCGTCGATCGCCGCCAGGATCCTCGGCGAGAGCCGGCGGGCGCTCGGCGACTCGTTCTGCGTCGAGGCGGACCGGTACTTCCACCGGGGGGTCCCGCACCGGCGGGAGCGCGCCTTTACCGACGCGATCGGGCGGCTGGCGGGGGTCGTCCGCCCGGCGACGCACGAGCACCTCTCCGGCGGCGACATCCGCGAGATGATGCCGTGGCTCCGGTTCGCCACCCTGATGGATCCCGGGAACGTCGACGCCTACACGGGCGCCGCCTTCTGGGTGGCGCGGGAGCACGAGGAGGGCCTCCCGCAGGCGCTCGCCGTCCTCGCCGAGGGGCGGCGGAAGAACCCGTACGACTACCGCATCCCGCTGCAGGAGGGGAACATCCTCCTCCACCACGGCGACGTCGACGGGGCCGAGCGGGCGTTCGACCTCGCCCTCCGGCTCTGGCCCGGCGCGGAGCGGTGCCCCGAGGAGCAGAAGCGGCTCGACCGGTCGGCGCTGCTCAACTACCGCGGCTTCGTCCACGAGCTGCGGGGCGATCCCGACGGCGCGCTCCGCTGCTACCGCGCCTGCCTGGAGGCGCGGCCGGAATCCGCCGAGCTGCGGGCGGTCGTCCGTGAGATCGAGGAGGGGACGCGGACGCGGGCGGAAGCGGAGGAGATCCTCCGCGCCGTCTTCCTCTCCGGCCGCCTCGGCGGCGAGGACATGGAGTGCAGCCGGGTCGGCCACCACGATCATGCGCACGACCACGATCACGCGCACGACCATGACCACCACTGACGGCCGCCGCGGATCAGACGAACCAATTCACCACGGCTCAAAGAACCAATCCACCACGGATGTTCACTGATCAGTACGGATCAAACCACAGTTGAAAGTCGAAAGTTCAAAGTCCAAAGAGGATGGTGTTTCTGCCGCGGCAGGCACCCTGAATCTGCTGCGATCCAATCCGTGATAATCCGTCAATGATCCGTGGAGATCCGCGGCTCGTGGTTCATTGTTCCGCCGCGGGTGGCGCGATGGACGAAGTACGAACGACGACAGACGCGCTGCGGTATGATCCGTGCATATCCGTGGTGCGGAGTTCTTTGTTCCTGCCGCGGATTCCATATTGCGGGGCGCGCGGCCGCCCTGTATAATGCGGCCGGTTCTCTGAAAGATTCTCCAATCGAGGGAAAGCGGTGAGAAGCCGCTGCTGCCCCCGCAACTGTAAGTGGCGCTGGTGATGTCCCCCGGTCACTGGCGCAGCGGATCGCGGAACGCGGTTGCTGCGCTGGGAAGGCCAGGCGGGACGCGGGACTGCCACGAGCCAGGAGACCTCGTTCTGTGCTCCTCCGGGGTGCGAGGAGGCCTAGATGGCATTGGGCCGGAACTCCGGTGTCGGAGTGTCCGGCCCCTTTTTTCGCGCGTCAGTCCCGCCGCACGGCGGGAGGGAGGGAACAATGAGAAGGGCATTGATCGCGGCGATGCTCGCCGCGGGAATCTGCATCCCCGCCGCGGCGGCGGGGGACGGCGACGTCTTCGTCCACGCGGCCGTGTCGCTCGGCCGGAACCTCATGGGCGGGTTCGACTACCTGCCCGACGGGGACATCCTCGGGGTGTACTCGGACCCGCTCTTCGCGTCGAATGCGCGCGTGGTGCTGATCGACGCGAACGGCGACGGCGTGCCGGCGGGTCCAGAGACGAAGTACGACCTGGGGATGGTGACGTGGGGCACCTTTCTCAAGGTGAGCCCGGACGGCACCACCGCCCTGTTCGGCGAGAGCATCAACTACACGATGTACTCCATGGATCTGGCGACGTACGCCGAGCCGAAGGTGCTGGAGGGAATCCAGGGGATGTACGACTGCGCCTTTCTGACCGACAAGCGATGCTACGTGAGCGCCAACCCGCCGGAGAACCCCGGCGAGTTCTCCACGACGAACAAGATCGCGCGCCTCGATCTGGATTCCATGCAGCGGAGGGATGTGGCGTCGATCGAGGGCACCTTCTCCGGGCCCATCGACGTGGACGATGAGGGAAACCTCTACTATGTGCGGGGGAGGGCGAACTTCCCCCCGCGGGCCGGCGACTTCAGCATTCTCAGGTTCGCGGCGGCCGACCTCGAGGGGGCGTACGAATCATCCACGCCGCTCGGGCCGGATGACGCGACGGTCATCGCGACGGACCTCGACGGCGGGCAGGACGTGGCGTGGCATTCCTCGGGCACCCTGTTCGTCGCGGATGCGAACAACGGAAGGGTCTACGCCGTCAGGGCCGACGGCGCCGTCTCCGACTTCGCCTTCATCCCCGGCGACGCGGCCGAGGGCTTCTGGTTCCTCGCCTTTCACGGGAGGGATCTCCCCCTCGCCGGCAGGGCCGCGCTCTCATCGCGGCTCGCCGCCACCTACCAGCCCCTCAGCGGGCAGGGGGAGCCGGATCTCTTCATCCTGACGCCGCCGTTCATGCGGGGCGACCGGCTCGTCCTCACCGTCGAGGCGGAGGAAACCGAAGATCGGTTCGACGCCTACGCCGCGCTCGCGGGGCCCCGGGGACTCCTGTACTACATCTCGCCCGGCGGCGTCTCCGAGAGACGGGCCGCCTACGCGCGAAACGTGGACGGCCTCGAGGAGCCGTTCGGGGGGACGCTGCTCGACATGACCATACCGGCGAACGCCCCCTCCGGGGAGTGGATCCTCCACGCCGGCACCGTGCCGCCCGGGGCGGCCCCGTCGGTCGCCGGCGCCCTCGCCCACGACGCGGTGACGGTCGCCGTCGAGTGAGGGGAAGGGCGGCGGGCCCCGATATGCTACCATGGCCCCGGATCATCCGTGCGCGCGCACGGATGATCCGGGTGAGGGGGCCCCGACGCCGATGACGAAGCGGGCGGCGCTCGCGCCGATGCTGCTGGCCGCGATCGCCTACGGGAACATCCTCGGCAACCGGTTCACGAACTGGGACGACGCGCACCTCATCGTCCGCAACACCGCGATCCGCTCCTTCGACCCGGTCTTCGTCATCCGGCACTTCCACATCACCTACCCGCCGCTCAACGTCCTCTCCCACGCCGCCGACTACGCCTTCTGGCGGCTCAACCCGGTCGGCTACCACCTCACCGACATCCTCCTCTACCTGCTCATCGTCTTCTCCTTCTTCCTCCTCTGCCGGGCGATCCTCGGCGACGAACGGGGGGCGCTCGCGGCGGCGGCACTCTTCGCGGTCCACCCGCTCCATGTCGAATCGGTCGCCTGGCTCTCGAGCAGGAAGGACGGCCTCGGGATGCTCCTCTACTTCCTCGCCTTCCTCGCGCACGTCAGGGCGGCGCGGGGCGGCGGCCGCCGCTTCGCCTGGCTCGGCGCCCTCTTCTACATGGGCGCGCTCTGGTCGAAGCCGCTCATGATCACGCTGCCGGTCGCCCTCGCCCTGCACGACCTCCTCCTTCTTCCCCGCGGCGTCGGCCGGATCCGGGGCATCGCGGGACGCCTCGCCCCGTACGCCGTCCCGATCCTTCTCACCGCCCTCGCGGCGGCGCTCCTCGATCCGCGCAACGAGATGCGGACCCCCTACCACGGCGGGAGCCCGTACATGACGTTCCTGGCGGTCGCGACGGTCCTCGGCGACTACGGCCGGATGCTCGTCCTGCCGACCGGCCTGTCGCCGCTCTACGTCGTCCGCATCCCGTCCGGGATCGCGGAGGCGCGGGTGCTCGTCCCGCTCGCCGTCGCGACCCTCGCCGTCGCCCTCGCCGCCCGGTACCGCCCGCGCGCTCCCCTCCCCCTCTTCTGCCTCCTCTGGGCGGCGGCGGGGCTCCTGCCGGTGCTCCAGATCATCCCGGTGAACGTCGTGAAGGCCGACCGGTACCTGTACCTCCCGACCGCCGCCCTCTGCCTCCTCGCCGGGTGGGCGGCCGCCGCGGTGCGGGAGGGGGCGCTCCGCCGGGCCGCCGCCGGCGCGCTGCTCGCGGGCGTGACCGCATTCACGGTCCTCACCATCGCCCAGAACACCGTCTGGCGCGACAGCGCGGCGCTCTGGGAGCGTGTCCTCATGCGGGATCCCTCGAACGCGGACGCCTACAACAACCTGGGGATCGCCCGCGCGGAGGCGGGCGACCTGCGGGGGGCGGAGGAGGTCCTCGCGCAGGCGCTCCGCCTCCGGCCGGATTTTCCTTCGGCGCGGAACAACCTCGCGACCGTCTACCGGATGACCGGCAGGCACGACGAGGCGCTCGAGGAGCTCGGCCGCGCGGCGGGCCTCGCGCGGGACGTCGTCTACGCGGCGAGCGCGCACGTCAACATGGGGCTCGTGTACGAGGCGAAGGGGGATTACGAGAGGGCGCTTCAGGCGTACGAGCAGGCCGCCCGCCTGAACCCCGTCTACCTGGACGACGCCCTCATCCGGGAACGGATGGCGGACTGCCGGCGCGCCGCCTCCCGCGCCGACTGACCGGCGGGCCTACCAGCGCATGACGTCCGTGAGGTACCACTGCTTCCAGTCCTCCACCGTGTGTCGGGCGGAGGCGCAGCCGCCGAGCGACGCCGCGGCGCAGACGGCGACGGCGAGCAGCAGGGCGATCGTGAGGCGGCGGCGTGTCATTCGTTCGATCCTTCCTCCATCAATGTACCACGGCGCGGGGGCCGCCGGCAACGCAATTGCGCCCCGGCCGCGGACAGGAACCAAGCCACCACGGATTGACACCGATTCGTGCGGATTTTCACGGACTCGGCCACAGTTCAAAGTCGAAAGTTCAAAGTGGAGAGGACCAGTGATTCCGCCGCGGATGAACGCGGATCCAAACGAGGAACCGCGGATCAACGCGGATCGGACTGCTGTCCAGGCTGCAGTTGGATCCGCAATGATCCGTGAGGATCCGCGGCGGGTGGTGCATTGATCCGATTTTGCGGGGCGGAGGCGGGAGCACATATACTATAATCTCTCCATGGTCTCCATGCCCTCCGGGGCGCGTGGGGAGCGGCGGGGGCCTGGTTAATAGTGAAGGTCTGACCCCATGCGGTGGATCGGACAGGCGGCGGTCGTCATCGCCCTCGGGGCGCTCGCGGGGATGCTGAGCAACAGCGTCTCCCCGCGGCGGATTCCGCTCGTCGGGGAATGGCGGAAGGCGTACGGCGTCCCGTCGCCGGGGGGCGCGGGCGACCCGACGCGCGGCAACGTCGAGATCGGCCTTGGGGAGACGGCGCGCCTCCTCGGCGAGGGGGCCCTCATCCTCGACGCGAGGACGGCCGACCGCCACGCCGAGGGGCACATCCCGGGCGCCCTCCCGGTCCCGGAGACGCGCTGGCGAAACCTTCCCCCTGACATCGTCGACGCGGCCGCCCACGCCCCCGTCGTCATCGCCTACTGCGAGAGCATGGAGTGCGACGAGGCGCACCTGCTCGCGACGGCGCTCCGGCACGCCGGCGTCGGGGGGGTCAGGGTCTTCGCCGGTGGGATGGCGGAGTGGCGGGCGGAAGGGCGGCCGGTCGAGTCGTGGAGGTGAGCGGGGCATGAGGACGGCGGCGGGGCGGCTCTTCGACACGTGCCTCCGGCTCTTCCTCGGCGGGCTCTTCGTCTACGCGAGCATCCACAAGATCCAGGACCCCCAGGCGTTCGCCCGGATCATCTACGGCTACAGGATCCTGCCGGCGGAGCTCGTCAACGCCGCCGCCATCATCCTGCCGGGCGTGGAGCTCGTCGCCGGTGCGCTCCTCATCGCCGGCCTCCTCTCGCGCGGGGCGACGCTCGTCATCGCGGCCTGCCTCGCCGTCTTCATCGCCGCGCTCGCCTTCAACATCGCCCGCGGCCTCGAGTTCGACTGCGGCTGCCTCTCCTTCGCGGCGTCGCGGCGGGGCGCGGCGGTCGACCTGCTCATCCGCGACATCCTGTTCCTCGCGATGGCGGCGCGGCTCCTCGCCGCCCCCCGCCTCCCCTGCACGCTCGACCGGCTGCTCGGCCTGGACCGGGGGCGGCGATGAAGGCGCGCGCTGCGGCGCGGCGGATCGCGCGGGCGCTCGCCGTCGCCTGGCTCGCCGCCCTCGTCGGCTGCCTCGCCTGGGGGAGGCGCCAGTTCGCCGTCGCGATCCCGCCGAACCTCGGCAACCACGAGCGGAATCTCGCCTCCCTCCCCCCGCCGGGGGCGCCGGTCGAGTTCGCGGTCGTCTCCGACCCCCACGCGAGCGCCGTCTTCGCGCGGCTCGCGGCGGAGATCGCCCGCGGCAGGCCCGATTTCGTCATCCTCCTCGGCGACTTCGTCCGGGGTCCGGACCTCGCGCGGAACCGTTTCTTCTGGGACGAGATCCGGCGGACCGGCATCGACTGCCCCATTTTCATTGTCCTCGGCGACAACGACGTCACCCCCCGCCGGGGCGCCGTCGAGCCGGAGGTGACGCTTGCGCAGTACGCGGCATGGTACGGCCCCCGGAACTTCTCGTTCCGGGCGGGCGACTGCCTCTTCCTCCTCCTCTTCAACGTCCGCGGCGTGCACGGCGGGGAGTACCTCGCGTTCCTCGGGAAGGCGCTCGAGCGGCGCCCATCGGAGGCGCGGCACGTCTTCGTCTGCGCCCACGTGCCGCCCTGGTTCTCGCTGCCGGGGGCGCCCGAGGGGTACCTCGAGAACGACCCCGCCTTCTTCGATCTCCTCGAGCGGCACCGGGTCGGGTACGCCCTCTCGGGCCACGAGCACGGCCAGTGGCGCGGCAGGCACCGGGGAACGGATTTCATCCGCCTCGCGGGCGGCGGGGGACGGCTGCCCGAGCCGGAGGGATGGGGGATGTTCCACCACGCCGCCCGCTTCAGGATCGACGGCGACCTCGTCGCCGAGGAGCTCCTCGTCGTCCCGCGGACGCGGGCGCCGCTGAAGGCGCTCCGCCACGCCTGCTGGGTGCACGCCTACCCGTTCTGGCGGCGGCACCCGCTCCTCCTCGCCGCCGCCGTCGCCGCCCCCGCCCTCCTCCTGATTCTCTTGATGCGGAAGCGTCCATGAGGTAGAGTGGAAGGCGCAGGTGCGCGGCGCGAAAGGAGGACCGCCATGAAGGACCTGTTCCGGAAGGGGCTCCTCGTGGGGCTCGGGGCCGCAGAGTTCACCCGCGAGACGCTCGCCCGGGCCGTCGAGGAGCTCCAGAAGAAGGGGGAGATGAGCAGGACGGAGGCCAGGAAGGTCATGGACTCCTTCTCCCGGACGGCGAAGAAGCGGCAGGAGGAGTTCGGCGAGGCGGTCGGGAAGGGGCTCTCGTCCCTCTACGGCAGGATGAACATCGCCACCGACGCCCGGATCAGGGAGCTCGAGAAGCGGCTCAGGAGCCTCGAGCGGAAGGCCAAGGCCAAGAAGTAGCCGCCGATGCGCTACCTCTCCCTCATCAGGCGGCGGGAGGAGCTCGCCCGCTTCCGGCACGTGATGGGGGTGCTCTTCCGGTACGGCTTCGGCTACTTCGTCTACGAGCTGAAGCTCGGCGAGCACCTCCCGCTCGTCAGCCGCATTGCCAGGAGGTACGAGCCGGAGCGGCCCCTCGGCGTCGGGGAGCGGCTCCGGCTCGCCTTCGAGGAGCTCGGCCCGACCTTCGTCAAGTTCGGCCAGATCCTGAGCAACAGGGCGGACCTCATCCCGCCGGACGTCATCCGGGAGCTCGCGAAGCTCCAGGACAGCGCCCTCCCCTTCCCGGCGGAGGAGGCGCGTGCCATCATCGCCGCCGAGGTCGGCCGGCCGCCCGGGGAGCTCTTCGCCGAGTTCTCGGATGAGCCGCTCGCCGCCGCCTCCGTCGCCCAGGTCCACCGCGCCGTCCTCCCCTCCGGGGAGCGGGTGGTGGTGAAGGTGCAGCGACCCGGGATCGCCCGGCAGATCTCGACCGACCTGAACATCCTCGCGGCCCTCGCCGCCGGCCTCGAGCGCTACGTCCCGGAGAGCGCGGCCTTCCGCCCGGTGGACCTCGTCCGCTTCTTCCGGAAGACCGTCAGCCGCGAGCTCGACTTCGTCGTCGAGGCGCGGAACGCCGAGCGCTTCCGCCGCAACCTCCGCGACGTCCCCGGGATCCGCATCCCGAAGGTGTACTGGGAGTGCACGGCCCCGCGCGTCGTCGTCTTCGAGGACCTCCGCGGGATGCGGGTGGACGACCTCGCCGCGATCGAGGCGGCGGGGATCGACCCGAGGGAGGTCGCCGCCGCGGGGGCGCGGGCGTTCCTCAGGCAGGTCTTCGTCGACCGGTTCTTCCACGCCGACCCGCACCCGGGCAACCTCTCCGTCCTCCCCGACGGCTGCATCGCCCTCGTGGACTTCGGCATGGTGGGCCGCCTCGACGGCGACCTCCTCGAGCATCTCGCGCGGGTGGTGCTCGCCGTCGCCGACCACGACGCCGCCCGGGCGGCCCGCTCCCTCCTCCGGCTGCGGACCTCGGACGAGGAGATCGACGAGGAGGCGTTCCGCTCCGACCTCGCCTTCACGATCGAGGGCTACGCCGGCAGGCCGCTCCGGGAGATCGACCTCGGCCGCATCATCAACGAGACCGTCTACATCGCGGCGCGCTACCGCATCCGGATGCCCCCCGACCTCGTGCTCCTCGGGAAGGCGGTCGTCGCCGTGGAGGGGACGGGGCGGGTGCTCGACCCCGACTTCGACATGGTCGCCGCCGCGCGGGGGTTCGCCCGCGAGTTCATCCTCTCCCGCTTCAGGCCGGCGCACGTGCGGGACCGGCTCGAGCAGGTGGCGGAGGACCTCGTCTTCTTCCTCCGGGACCTCCCCGGCGACCTCCAGTCGATCGTCAAGAAGGCGACGCAGGGGCGGCTCAAGATGGAGTTCCAGCACCGCGGCCTCGACACCTTCATCGGGGAGATGGACAAGTCGAGCAACCGCCTCTCCTTCGGGATCATCGTGGCGGCGCTCATCGTCGGGTCGTCGCTCATCACCCTGAGCGACAAGGGGCCCCACCTGCTCGGCGTGCCCGTCCTCGGGATCGCCGGCTTCCTCCTCGCCGGGCTCCTCGGCCTCTGGCTCATCTTCGGCATCGTGCGCTCGGGGCGGCTGTGAGGGGGGGCGTGCCGACGTGCGGGCGATAGCGGGGGCCGACATCTTCCTCCACGCCGCGTGCGCGGCGCTCGTCGCGTTCGCGATCGTCGTCCTCGCCACCGAGGCGCTCCACGCCGCGTGGGCGCTCCTCGCCGTCCCCGCCGTGGCCCTCTACGCGGCCGCGGCGCTCCACCGGCCGCTCCGGCGTCGCCGGCTCGCGCGGCGCCCGTTCCCGGCGGCCTGGCGCGACATCCTCTCCCGGGACGTCTCCTTCTACCGCCGCCTCGACGGGGAGGGCAGGCGCCGGTTCGAGCGCGACGTGCGCATCTTCCTCTCGGAGTGGACGATCGAGGGCGTCGGCGGCGCGGCCGCGGACGACGAGGCCCGCGTCCTCATCGCCGCCGCGGCCGCCGTCCTCGTCCACGGCCGGCCGGACTGGGAGCTGCCGCGGGGGCGGACGGTCCTCGTCTACCCGGAGGGGTTCGACGAGCGGTTCCGCTTCAGGCCCTCCGGCCCGCTCATCGGCGAGGTGCACGGCCAGGGGCCGGTCATCATCTCGCGGCGGGGGCTCCTCGACGGCTGGCGCGGCGCGGGCGGGGCGGTGAACGTCGCGATCCACGAGTTCGCGCACCTCCTCGACATGCGCGCCGCCCGGGCCGACGGCGTCCCGGCGATGCTGCAACTGCGGTCGGTCGGCCCCTGGCTCGATCTCATGGAGCGTGAGATGGAGCGGGTCCGGCGCGGCCGCTCCATCCTCGACCCGTACGCGGCGGAGAACGAGGCGGAGTTCTTCGCCGTGGCGGTGGAGACGTTCTTCGCGAGGCCGCGGGCGATGCGGGACCGCCACCCGGAGCTCTACGGGGCGCTCGCCCGCCTCTTCAACCAGGATCCGGCGTCGTCGGCCGGGGGAAAACGAGGGGCGACATGAAGACGGCGTTCGTGCTGGCGTCGGCGCTCGTCGCGGCGGCGTGCGGGTGCGTCTCGGTCAGGGCGGAGGAGGCGGACCGGCGGGCGGAAGTGCTCGCGCGCGTCGCCGCGTACGCGCGCTGCCGCGAGGAGCTCGCGCTCGCGGGGCACCGCGGACGGCGGGAGGAGCTCCGCGGGCGGCTCGAGCGGATGGGCCGGGAGCTCGCCGCCGACGGGATCGACGCCGCGAGCTTCATCGGCGTCCGGGGGAGGAGCGAGGACATCTTCGGCGACTGGTTCTTCGACGGCGCCTGGATCGTCAACAGCGTCTACTGGAACCTAGGGCGGAAGTTCAGCCCGGAGCGGTTTTTCCGGAAGGTCGCCGGCCGGCCGCGGGAGTCGGACGGCGTCACGGGCGCCGGCGGCGTCCCCGACTCCGCCTTCTTCATCAACACCGACATCGCCGCGGTCACGCCCGCCCGCCTCCTCGCCGACGACGAGCGGATCCGCCCCCACGGGAACATCACCATCACCCGCCGGAAGCGGGAGGGGAAGTCGAAGGGGTTCTACGGCATGGACGAGCGGGGGGAGGAGTACATCTTCATCGTGGACCCCCCGGGGATGGAGGAGCAGGTCACGGCGGCGGAGGTCGTCGGCTCCACGCTCGTCCGGATGGCGGGCTACAACGTCCCGATGAGCGCCATCGTCACCATCCGGGGGACCGGGAACCCCAAGTTCGACGGCCGGCGCGCAGTCGCCACGATCCTCGTCCGGGGATACCGGGGGCACTGGTCGTACCGCGCCTTCCGCAACCGGCGCGAGATCAGGGCGACGAGGATCTTCGGCGCCTGGCTCCACAACACGGACTGGGTTGACCACAACACGGGCGTGAGCGTCGTGAAGGTCGACGGCTTTCCCCTCACCCGCTACTACATCTTCGATTTCGGCGGGTCGCTCGGGAGCTGGAACATACGGCCGAAGGACCCGCGCGACGGCTGGGAGAACTACGTCGACTTCAGCGAGATCTTCGCCTGGCCGGTCCGCGGGCCGCTCAGGATGCTCGGCCGCCGTCCGCGGCCGTACGACGAGGAGGCCCTCCCCTACAGCGAGGCGGTGGGACTCTTCGACGCGAACGTCGATCCCGACCGGTACCGCGCCAACTACCCGAACATGGCCTGGCGGGCGATGACGCGCGAGGACGCCCTCTGGGCGGCCGGCCTCATCGCGCGCTACAGCCCCGGGCAGGTCCGGACCGCCGTGGAGCTCGCCCGCTACGCGCGGCGCGAGGACGCGGACCACGTCTTCCGCACCCTCATGGAGCGGCGGCGGCGGATCCTCGATCACTACGGCGCGGCCGACGCGTGCGCGGCGGCGCCCGATCCGGGGGAGGCAGCCGGCGCCCTCGAATGAGCAGGCCGTCGCTCGAGAGGATTCTCAGGGTCCGCCGCCAGGAGCAGCCGCTCCTCCTCCTCATGGTGGCGACGATCGCCCTCTTCCAGTTCTGCCAGATCGTCAACGAGAACTTCTCCGAGACCGTCTTCCTGAAGCGGTACGGCGTCCGCCACCTCCCCGGCACCTTTTTCTTCAACTCGCTCGCCTTCCTCGTCATCATCGGCGCGCTCAACCGGGTCGTCGACCGCACCGCCCGCGCCCGGCTCATCTCGCAGCTCCTCCTCGTCTTCGCCGGCGCGCTCCTCGCCCTCCGCCTCCTCCTCCTCTCGGGCGCGTCGCTCGCCTACCCGGTCATCTACATCGCCGTCAAGCAGATGAAGTACGTCTTCTTCATCGTCTTCTGGACGCTCGCGAGCGACGTCTACCCCACCCGGAAGGCACGGCGCCTCTTCCCGCTCATCGGCGGCGGGGGCGTCCTCGGCGTGATCGCCGGGAGCGTCCTGAGCGGCCGGATCGCCGCCCTCACCGGCACCGACAACCTCCCGCTCTTCGGCGCCGCGGGGATGCTCTCCTCCTGCGGCCTCGTCGCCCTCGGCCGCCGCCAGGTGGGGCGGCTCTCCCCCGTCCGGCTCTCCCTCCCGCGGCGGGAGGGGACCGCGGCCTTCTGGACGTTCCTGCGGCGGGAGCTCGGCCGGTTCCGGCGCTCCTCGCTCCTCGGCTATCTCATGGTGCTCGCCCTCCTGCCGGGGATCGTCCAGCCGCTCTTCGAGTACATCTTCAACTACCTCGCCGACCGCGCCTACCCGTCCGAGGAGTCGCTCCTCGGCTTCTTCGGCCTCTTCAAGGGATCGTTCAACGCCGTCATCCTCGCCTGCCAGGTCTTCGTCGCGGGGGGGCTCTTCCGGCGGTACGGGATCGTCAACCTCCTCTTCTCCTACCCGATCGGCTACCTCTTCACCTTCGGCGGCCTCGCCCTCAGCTTCCGCCTGCCGGCGGCCGTCATCGGGAAGGGGGGGCTCGAGGCGATCGACGCCGCCCTCTACAAGCCGGGGAGCCAGATGCTCTACAACATCATCCCGCCCGAGCTCCGCGGCAGGGTGAGCGCCCTCGTCCAGGGGGCCGTCCGGCGGATCGGCGAGCTGGGCGGCAGCGGCCTCCTCTGGCTCCTGCGGCTCTTCGTGCAGCCGCACGCCCTCACGCTCGTGGGGCCGTGCGTGGCGGTGGCGTGGCTCCTCGTCACCCGGCTGCTGAAGCGCTCCTACGCCTCGATCCTCTACCGGAGCCTGTCCGAGAAGCACGTGGACTTCGGCGAGCTCGAGGAGCGGGACCTCCGCTCCCTCATGACCGGCGAGGCGCGGGCCGCCCTCGCCGGGCGCCTCGCGACCGGGGACGGGGCGACCGCCGTCCTCGCGGCGCGGCTGCTCGCCCAGTCGGGGGCGCGGGGGTGGGCCGGGACGGTCTGCGCCCAGCTCGCCCGGCACGACCCGGCCACGCAGGTCGAGCTCCTGCGCGTCGTCGCCGGCGGCCCGCCCGACGAGGCGATCCCGGCGGCGCTCGCCGCCGCGGACCGCCTCCGCGGGACGGCGCGGGCGGAGCTCGCCGCCATCGTCCGGCGCGCGGCGCCGGGGCGGGGCGTCGCCCTCTTCCGGGCGGGGCTCGGGAGCGCCGATCCCCGCCTCGTCGCGGAGTCGCTCATCGGCCTCCGGGCGGCGGGGGAGCGGATCGACGTCGAGTGGGCGCTCGCGCGGCTGGAGGCGGCGGACGCCGAGGAGGCGCGGGCCGCCGTCTACTTCCTTGGCGAGGCGGGGGACCCGTCGCACCTGGAACGGCTCCTGCTCCTTGCGGCCTCGCCCGAGGCGGATCTCCGGGCGGAATGCGCCCTCGCCCTCGGCGCGCTCGGCCTCGACGTCGCCTCGGAGCGGTGGCGCGCCTTCCTGGAGGACCCGCACCCGGCCGTGCGCCGGCGGGCGCTCGAGGGGCTCGCCGCGCTCCGGCGGACGGAGGCGGTCGCCCCCGCCATCGCGGCGCTCCGCGACGAGGACGCCGCCGTCCGGGCGGCCGCGCGGGCCCTCATCGAGGCGCACGGCGAGGCGGCGGTGCCGATCATCACGGCGGCGATCCCGGCGGCCGGGATCCTCCAGCGCGCGGCGCTCATGGAGATCCTCGAGCGGGGGGGAATGAAGGAGCAGACGCTCCTCGGCCTCATCGACCGGCAGGTTGCGGACGGGTACCGGGCCCTCGCCCGGATGCGCGCCGCCGACGGCTTCCCGCCGGGGCGCGCGCGCGAGGCCCTCTTCCTCCTCCTCGCCAACCGGCTCAACGAGGTCACCGACGACATATTCCGGGCGCTCGGCCTGCTCCTGAAGGGGAGCCGGGTGCAGTTCTTCCTGGAGAGCTACCACGACCGGGAGGAGGCCGTCCGGGAGCAGGCGCTCGAGGCACTCGAGAACGTCCTCACGCCGGCGCTCGCACGGCGGCTGCTCCCGCTCCTGGAGGACCTGCCCCTCGAGCTCAAGCTCGAGGCGGGCGCGCGCTACTACGGGGTCGGCGGGGCCGACCTCTGCGCGATGCTGCACGAGATGCTCGACTCGGAGAACGACGCGGACGCGCTCTGCGGCCTCATGTGCATCGAGGAGGCGCGGCGGCGCGGGGAGCCCGCGCTCGCGCGGCCGCTCAGCGAACGGGCGCGGCGGGTGCCGGAGCGGTCGTGCCAGAAGGGGGGACAAGCCGTGGAAGAACTCATGGAGAGGGTGCTCACGCTGAAGGGGGTGCCGATCTTCTCGCTCCTCCAGTTCAAGGAACTCCTCGCGATCGCCTCCATCGCCCAGCCCGAGCGGTACGGCGACGGGGACGAGATCGTCCGGCAGGGGGAGCGGGGCTCCACGATGTACATCATCACCGCGGGGAGGGTGCGGATCGTCTCGCGCGCCGGCGGCGACGAGGTGCCCCTCGCGACGCTCGGGCCGAGCGACTACTTCGGCGAGATGGCCCTCTTCGACGACTCGCCCCGCTCCGCCTCCGCGGTCGCCGCAGGGGAGGTGGGGGTGCTCGCCATCGAGAAGCGCGAGTTCCGGGACATGCTCCGCGAGTACCCGGCCGTCTCCATCATGATGTGCGAGGAGTTCTGCCGCCGCCTCCGCCGCACCATCGAGAAGGTGAGCGTCTGAGGGCGGCGACGCGGCGGTTGAAACGCGGCGCGGGAGATGGCATATTGGGCGTGCGCGGGGCGGTGTAGCTCAGCCGGTCAGAGCAGCGGAATCATAATCCGCGTGTCGCTGGTTCGAATCCAGCCACCGCCACCAGCACTACAGTTCAAGGTTGAAAGTCAAAAGTTCAAAGCGTAGGGAGAGGTCGCGCCATGCCCGTCCGTGACGCCTTCCTCGTCTTCGGCAGCCCCCTCATCGAGGAGCCCGAGATCCGCGAGGTCGTCGACTGTCTCCGCTCCGGCTGGATCTCCACCGGCCCCCGGGTCGGCCGGTTCGAGGAGCTGTTCCGGGAGTACGCGGGGGCGCGGCACGCCCGGGCCCTCGGCTCCTGCAGCGCCGCCCTCCACCTCTCGATGCTCGTCTCGGGCGTCCGGGAGGGGGACGAGGTCATCACCACGCCGATGACCTTCGCCTCCACGGCGAACGTCATCACGCACACCGGCGCCGTTCCCGTCTTCGCCGACGTCGACCGCGAGACGATGACCATCGACCCGGAGGAGGTGCGGCGCCGGCTCTCGCCGAAGACCCGCGCGATCATCCCCGTCCACTTCGCCGGCCGCCCCTGCGACATGGACCCGCTCATGGCGATCGCCCGGGAGCGGGACCTCGTCGTCATCGAGGACGCCGCGCACGCGATCGAGGCGGTCTACCGGGGCCGGAAGGTCGGCTCGATCGGCGACCTCACCTGCTTCTCCTTCTACGTGACGAAGAACATCATCACCGGCGAGGGGGGGATGGTGACGACGGACCGCGACGACTGGGCGGAGCGGATCGAGATGTACGGCCTCCACGGCCTGAGCCGCGGGGCATGGCGCCGCTACTCGGACGAGGGGTTCCGGCACTACGAGGTCGTCTACCCCGGTTACAAGTACAACATGATGGACATCCAGGCGGCGATCGGCATCCACCAGCTCCCCCGGATCGGCCGCTACCTCGGCCGGCGCGAGGAGATCTGGCGACGCTACGACGAGGCGTTCCGGGACCTCCCGCTCGCCACGCCGCCGCCCCCCGCCCCGGACACGGTCCACGCCCGGCACCTCTACACGGTCCTCCTCGACATCGACCGGATCGGCCGCAGCCGCGACGAGATCCAGCAGGCGCTCCACCGGGAGAACATCGGCACGGGGATCCACTTCATCGCCGTCCACCTGCACCGTTACTACCGCGAGCGGTACGGCTTGCGGCGGGGGGATTTCCCGAACGCGGAGTTCATCTCCGACCGGACCATCTCGCTGCCGCTCTCCGCGAAGCTCACGGACCGGGACGTGGAGGACGTCATCGCGGCGATGCGAAAGGTCCTCGCCTGACCCGTCGCGGATCAGAGGAATACATCCACCGCGGCTCAACGAACCAATCACCACGGTTCAAAGAACCAATCCACCACGGATGTTCACTGATCAGTACGGATCAAACCACAGTTGAAAGTCGAAAGTTCAAAGTTCAAAGCGGGAAGCAGTGATTGTTCGCCGCGGCAGGAACCCCGTAGCTGCCGCAATCCAATCTGTGGAGATCCGTACTGATCCGTTCCAACCCGTGGCTGTTGGTTCATTGCCCCGCTGCGGGTGGCGCGATGGACGAAGGACGACCGACGCGCTGCCATGCAATCCGTGGCCGGGAGTGCATCAAGCGCCGGGAGGCGGGCGGCCAGAAAGGTAGAATAGTAAAGGGTTGACCCCGGGGGAGTTAATCGAGCCAGGCGTGGAAGGTGTGCCGGGCGCGGGCGTACTCGAAGTTCAGCTTCTGGTAGACGCGGACGATGTTGACGTTGCCAAGCTGGGTCTCGAAGTCCTGCATGTCGTAGCGGCGCATCCCCTCCCGCATCGCCTCCTCGAGGATGGCGACGTAGGCCCCGAACCCCTCCGGCAGGCAGCCGCCGAGGCCGCCGCCGACGACCTTCACGCCCGTCGCATCGAGGATGTCGCGCTTCAGCCGGTAGCCGAGGAAGCCGACCACCTTCCCCTTCCGCTCCGCGACGATGATCCGCTCGGCGATCCCGGCGTCGAGAATCCGCTCCGCCCAGAGCCGGTAGAGGCGGTCGCAGCGCTCCCGCGGGAGGCGGGGGTCGGCGTGGTAGCGGCCGATGAAGCCCCGGTACGCCTCCTCCGCGACGCGGAGGACGCCGTCATGGTCCTCCGGCCGGTAGAGCCGCGTCTTGAACAGATACTTGCCGTGGCCGAGCTCCTGCCGGCGGGGGATGAAGATGTAGGTGACGATCGTGTCCGTGAGGAAGAAGCCGGCCGCCTCGAGGCAGTGGATGAGGGGGAAGTCGTCCGCGTCGGCCCGCACGTTCAGGTGGGCGTACCCATCGGCGCGGCACCGGTCGAGGAGGGCGTCCCGGAGCGCCGCGAGGTCCTCCCGGGACGCCCCCTCCCCGTGGACGAAGAGCGGCACGTGGCCCATCCGGACGCCGAAGATCGAGGAGTCCCACGAAAGCGGCCGCGCCGCCGCGAGCGCCCGCACCGCGCCGTCCCGCTCGGCGACGAGGACCTTCCCGTCCGCGCGGCAGGCGGCGAGCTTGTGGAGGAGGTACGCGGCCTGCCTCTCGCGGCTGAAGAGGCGGTAGCGGCGCAGGTCGTTGTATCGGTACGACTCGATGAGCGCCCGGGCGCCGGCCTCGTCCCCCGGGCCGCACTCCCGCACCGCGCAGCCGCCCATCTCAATCCCCCCGCGCGGTGTGGACCGCGCGCACGGTGTAGAAGGGGAGCTCGTTCTGCCGGCGGTAGATGCGGATGATGAACTCGCCGAGGAAGCCGAGGATCATGAGCTGGAGGCCGACGACGACGGCGAGGAAGACGAGCGCCTGGGCCCGCACCCCGGGGGGCGCGCCGAGGCCGAAGCGGAGGACGAGGTAGAGGATGCCGCCGAGGACGCCGAGGGCGAAGAGGGCAGTGCCGGCGAGGCTGACCTTCTGGAACGGGCGGCGGCTGAAGTTGGTGACGAAGTCGAGCGCGAGCTCGAAGAGGTCCTGGACGCCGTAGCCGGAGCGGCCGCCGATGCGCGGCCGGTGGGCGACCTCGATCTCGGCGACCGAGCGGGCGAGTCGAACCCCGAGCGGCTTGAGGAACCGCCGCATCTCGCCGTACCGGAGGATCTGCTTGGCGAGCGGCGTCCGGATGGCGACGGCCGGGCAGCCCCAGTCGCGGAGCCGCGTCCCCGTCATTCGTCCCGCGATGGCGTTGAAGAGGCGCGACGGGAGCACGCGGCCGAGGAGCGGGTCGCGCCTGCCGACCCGCACCCCGCCGACGAGGTCGTGCCCCTCCCCTATCCTCTCCAGGAGCCGGGGGATCTGGTCGGGGGGGACCTGGAGGTCCGAGTCGAGCGTGACGATGACGTCACCCGATGCGGCCTCGAAACCCGCGCAGAGGGCGGCGTGCTGGCCGTAGTTCGCGTCGAGCTCGACGACCTTCACCCGGGGGTCGTGCCCGCAGAGGGCGAGGAGCCGCCGGAGCGTCCCGTCGGTCGAGCCGTCGTCCACGAAGACGATCTCGTAGTCCGCGAACCACTCCCCCTGGAGGCGCGCGAGGACGCCGCCGACCTCCCGCAGGCAGGCCTCGACGATCCCCTCGTTGTCGTGGAGCGGAATGACGACGGAGACGGTGTGCATGGCGTTCACCCCGGTCGCCCCATTATACACCCCGCCCGCCGTTGATGCATCATGTACTCCGGGCCGCGGGCGGAACAATGAACCACGAGCCGCGGATCTCCACGGATCATGCCGGATCGCCACGGATTGGATCGCAGCAGATTCAGGGTGCCTGCCGCGGCAGAAACACCATCCTCTTTGGACTTTGAACTTTCGACTTTCAACTGTGGTTTGATCCGTACTGATCAGTGAACATCCGTGGTGGATTTGTTCTTTGAGCCGTGGTGAAACTGTTCTTTGAACCGCGGCGGGAACCCCGGCCGGCTGCGGCCGAGGCAGGGGGGCGAAAACTTTAATACGAAAGGGTTGACCCCGGCGCTCACTGGAGGTAGCCGAGGGCACGGAGCTGGTCCTTTATCTCCTGGTCGAGGTGCGCCTTCTCGGGAGAGAGGGCGACGCCGAGCGCCTCCCGCGCCCTCCGGTTGTCCGCGCGCCAGCCGTCAAGGATCGCGTCCAGACGCGCGTGCACGGCGGTGTCCCTCCCCACCATGTTCGTCCTCTCCAATGGATCGTCGACGAGGCGGTACAGCTCCGGCCCGCGCGGCTCGGGGGCGTCCTCGCCCGACCGGATGAGCTTCCACCCGTCGTCGCGCACGGCCTCGGAGACCACGGCATCCGCGAAGGCCGGCGCCGGGGGGAGGGAGCCGCCCCTGAGGGCGTCCAGGAAACTCCGCCCCTGGAAATGCGGCGGTCGGGGAACCCCCAGCATCTCGAGGACCGTGGGGAGTATGTCGATGCTCATGACCTGCCGCGGGACCCGCACGCCCTTCCCCACGAGCGGCGGGTAGACGATGATGAGGGGCACGCGCAGGATTTCGTCGTAGAGGACCGGGGGATGCCCGAGCTCGCCGTGCTCGAGGAAACACTCGCCGTGGTCCGAGGTCACGATGAGGATGGTGTGGTCATGCATGCCCAGCTTGCCCACCTCCTCCCACATCCGCTCCAGCCTCCCGTCGAAGAAACGGATGCCGCCGTCATAGGCGTCGACGAGGTAGCGGAGGGACTCCCGGAAGGAGGGCATCCTCGGCCAGCGGTCCTTGAAGAAGGTCTCCATCTCCGCCTTGAGCGGCACCAGCTTGTCGCGGGTGACCATCTGGTGGAATTCCCTCGTGGTGCACCAGGCGAGGACCGCCTTCTCGAACTCCTCGTCGCTCAGGTCGAACCGCCGGCTGTTGATGCGGCGGGCGATGTCGGCGAGGGCCGGATCGGCCATGATGTCGACGGGCTGGGGATGGTGGAGGTAGGGGAAGTGGACGTCGTAGGTGTGGTAGAAGAGGAAGAACGGGCGCCGCCGCTTCTTCAGAACCCAGCGGAGGGTGCGCCGGTCCTTGTCGCCGCCCCTCCGCGAATCGAATACGTCGAAGCCCTGGCCGAACCCGAATTGCGCCGAGATGAGTCCCCCGTCCACGAAGGCGGCCGTGTCATACCCGGCGTCCCTGAGGATCTCCGCCATGGTGAGAAACGCCTCCCCCATCTTGTCCGTATCGCCCCTCACCCGGTGCGTGGTGGCGTGGAGAGAGGTCAGCATGGAGACGTGGGAGGGGAGGGTCCAGTGCGACTGCACGATCGCGTCCTCGAAGAGGGTCCCCTCGCGCGCGAGGCGGTCCAGGAACGGCGACGTCTCCTTCCCGTATCCGTAGCAGCCGAGGCGGTCGGCCCGGAGGGTGTCGATGGATACGAGCACGACGTTCGGACGGCGGCCGCCCCGCGCGAGGACCGCCCAGAGGAGGACGGCGGCCGCGAGGCACGCCGCAAGGAGGATCGTCTTCTTCATGGCGCGTACCGTGTGCAGTGTACATGAATCCGGCGCGCCGACGAAACGGTATTATTCGCCTCCCGGCGCATGATGCGCACCCGACCGCGGATCATATCGCAGCGCGTCGGTCGTCGTTCGTCCTTCGTCCATCGCGCCACCCGCGGCGGGACAATGAACCACGAGCCGCGGATCTCCACGGATCATTGACGGATCTTCACGGGTTGCATTGCAGCAGATACAGGGTTTTTGCCGCGGATTGCGCGGATTATCGCGGATTCAACCGCAGCTTTGAACTGTGGTCCGATCCGCGTTGATCCGCGGTTCACCGTTTGGATCCGCGTTCATCCGCGGCTGAGTCTCTGTGACTTTCCGCTTTGGACTTTGAACTTTCGACTTTCAACTGTGGTTTGCTCCGTGATGATCAGTGATTATCCGCGGTGGATTGGTTCTTTGAGACGCGGTGGATTGGTTCCGTGCGGCGGGTCGTACGTCTTCAGCGGATGCCGGCGGCGCGGCAGCGGCGGCGGTGGAGCGCCACCTCGGCCGCGCCCGCCTCGAAGAGCGCCGCGAGCCGCCGCAGGTCGGGGCGCGCCCCGGCCTGGATGCGCCGCCGCTCGGCGAGCGCGTGCGGCAGGTGGCCGAGCGCCCCGGCGAGGCCCCGGATGAGGGGGGCCGCCTGCCGCCCCTTCAGGATCTGGTAGCCGGCCTGGAGGAGGAGGTCGAAGAGGAGGGCGGGCAGCGCCCGGGGCAGGAACGCCGCCGGCATGTTCTTGACGAAGGTCGTGACGCCGTTCCGGGCGCTCAGGCGAACCGCGGCATCGCTCCGCCGCCGTCCCGAGGTCGCGCCGCCGATGTGGTGGCAGACCGCCCGCGGCGCGTAGAGGCAGCGCCGGTCGCGGAGCTGCGCCCTGAAGTCGAGGTCCACGTCCTCCTTGTAGGAGACAAATCGCTCGTCGAAGAGGCCGATCTCGTCGAAGAGGCGGCGCCGGTAGAGCGCCGCGCCCGCGCAGGCGCCGAAGACCTCCTCCTCTCGGTCGTACGGCGGGCCGTCCGGCGCGAGGAAGCCGCGGGGCACCGACCGGCCGTTCAGGGCGAAGCAGTCGCCCGCGCTGTCGATGACCGAGCGGTCGCGAAAATCGAGCATCCTCGAGGCGCAGAAGGCGACGTCGGGCCGCCGTTCGAGGACCGCGACGAGCTCGGCGAGCCAGTCGGGGCGGACCTCGGTGTCGTTGTTGAGGAGCGCGACGAACTCCCCCGCCGTCGCGCGGATCCCCGCGTTCACCGCCGCCGCGAACCCCTCGTTCCGCGGGAGGGGGAGGACCGAGACCGCCGCGGCGCGCTCCCGGAGGATGCGGAGCGAGCCGTCGGTCGAGCCGTTGTCGACGACGAGGACCGAGAAGCCGCCCGCGGTCTGCCGCGAGAGGGCGTCGAGGCAGCCGCGGAGCCACCGCTCCCCGTTGTAGTTCGGGATGATGACCGTGATGGGGGCCCGGCCGCTCATCGCCCCGGCGCCCCCGCGCCGCCCGCCGGCGGCAGGAGCTCGTACAGGCAGACCGACCGGACCGCCCCGAGCCGCGCCGGCGGGACGGAGACGGCGCGCTCCACCCGGCCGGTCGAGAGATCGATGACGGCGGCGTTGAGGCCGCGGCGCGAACCCGAGACCCGCTCGCCGCCGACGAGGATCTCGCTCCTGTCCCCGCGGCCGTAGCCGGCGCAGCGGATCAGGATGTCCGCCGGGAGGGCGGCGTCGGCGCCGGGGATCGCCGTCCCGGCGCCGGCGGCGAGGCGCACCGGGGCGTAGCGGAACGTCATCCAGCCGCGCCAGCGGCCGTCGCGCCGCACGACCGCGTCGGCCGCCGCCCAGCCGAAGGTGGCGCCGGCGACGGCGCGGGTCTTCAGGCCGAGCGCCTGGAGAGAGTCGTACGCCTCGTCGCTCAGGATCGTCAGCCCCTCGTCCCGCACCGAGAGGAGCAGCATCCGGTCGGGGCCGAGCTCGAGGAGCTCGCGAACGAGCGGGTGCTCCTCCTCGATGACCGGCACCGCCCGCCAGCCCATCCGCTCGATGCGGGCGAGCGACGCCGGGTTCCGCTCGAGGGCGAACAGGTAGAGGCTGAACGGCCCCTCACGCTCGAGGGCGGGCGTGTACGGGTCCCAGGTCGGCGGCTCCCCCGCCCGGTACCGCTCGAGTCCCGCCGGCTCCCAGTGGTGGAGGACGCAGACGTCCTCGCCCGCGCGGGCCCGCTCGCCGAGGATCTTGTAGAGGAGCGCCTCCGTCCAGTGGTAGTTCGGCGACAGGATGATGCTCCGCGGCCGCACCGCGGCGATCACCCGGTCGGCGGCCCGGTCGTACTCGACCTTCTCGCGCAGGTCCTGGACGGGGAAGTTGTCGGCGAGGCACCAGGCGGCGAGTGCCGCGACCGCCGCGCAGGCGGGGAGGCGGAGGCGGCCGCGCGGGACCGCGAAGGCGATCGCCGCCGCGAGGGCCATCGTGGCCGGGACGAAATAGATCGGCTGCTCGATGTGCGGGCCGTTGATGTAGAGGGCGACTGTCGTGCCGTAGAGGAGGAGGAGGAACCAGCCCCAGACCCGGTCCCGCCTGAAAAGGGCGACGAAGCCGGCGGCGGCGAGGGCGATGCCGGCGAGGCCGATCTGGCCGGCGAGCGTCCGGGCGTAGACCGGGATGTAGACGGTCACCGCCTGCCGGAGCGTCGGCTCGAAGTAGTGGCGCCGGAACGGCCCGCCCGTCGCGAACCAGGCGAGCTCGCCGAATCCCCGCACCGCCCCCTCGCTGTATTCCGGCCCGCCGAGCGTCCGGAGGGGGAGGTAGAGGTACTGCGCCGCCGCCAGGATGATGATGAGGGCGACGGCGGCGAGCGCCCTCGGCTCGCGGACGATCCGCGCCTCCGTCGCGAGGACCAGCACGGCGAACGGGGGGATGAGGACGATGACCATGAGGTGGTTGCCGAAGCTGACGGCGTAGAGGGCGCAGGCGAGGTAGAGCCACCGCCGGCGCCCGGTCTCCCGCCAGACGGCGAGGGCGCAGACCGTCGCGGCGAGGAGCATGAAGGCGAGCGTGTACACCTCGGCGATCGTGCAGGTGGACCAGAAGGTGAACGAGAAGGCGAAGACGAGGGAGGCGGCGAGCGCCGCGAGGGCGTCGCCCGAGAGCCGGGCGGTCAGGAGGCAGAGGAGGGCGACCGCGAGCGCCCCGAAGAGGGCTGACATGAGGTTGATCCGCCAGGCGAGCGTCCCCCACGGGAGGCGGGCGAAGAGGGCGTTGAGAAAGATGTAGGTCGGGAAGCCGGACGGATGCGGGAGGCCGAAGACGGCGCCGATGAACTGAAACTTGGAGGTGTCCCCGTAGCCGCCGACGCCGGGGAGGAGGGTGCGGAGGTAAACCGCGAGGCTCGCGGCGAATGCGGCGAGCGCGGCCGCCCGCCGGGTCCATCGAGGGCTCATCATGCGCCTCCCCTACTGCAGGTACCCGAGCGCCCGGAGCTGCCGCAGCGTCTCCTCGTCCGGCCTCGCCGTCTCGCGCCCGAGGCCGAGCCGCTCCCGGAGCGCCTCGTCCGCCGCCCGCCGGCGGTCGAGCTCCCCGGCGAGCGCCTCGAGGCGCGCGGGCTCGGCGCCGGCGAGGTTCTCCCGCTCGCCCGGATCCCGCGCGAGGTGGTAGAGCTCGGGGGGCGGCCCCCCCTCCGCGGCGGCCCGTATGAGCTTCCAGTCGGGCGTCCGCACGGCCTCGATGGTCCCGGTGCCGGCGAACGCCGGCCTCGTCGCTCCCTTCCCCACCCCGCGGATGAGCGGGACGAGGCTCTCCCCCTGGAGGTGCGGCGGGGGGGCGATGCCGGCCATCTCGAGCGCCGTCGGCAGGATGTCGATGAGCATCGCCTGCGCGGCGACGGCCTTCCCCGCCCGCGGGAGGCCGGGGAAGGCGACGATGAGCGGGACCCTGATGATCTCATCGTAGAGCGCCTCCGGGTGGCCGATCGTGCCGTGCTCGAGGAACCCCTCGCCGTGATCGGAGGTGACGATGAGGATCGTGTCCGCGTCGAGCCCCGCCGCCCGCGCCCGCTCCCAGAACCCGCGGAACCGCCGGTCGAACCGGCGCACGCCGGCGTCGTACGCCTCGACGAGGTACCGGATACTTTCCGCGCAGGAGGGCATCTTCGGCCAGCGCTCCCGGAAGAACCGGTCCATCTCTTTCTTCAGCGGGGCGATCTTCCCCGGCGGGAACAGCCTGTAGAACTCGCGCGTCGTGCACCAGGCGAGGACCGCCTTCTCGAACTCCTCGTCGCTCAGGTCGAAGCGGCCGCTCATGATGCGCGCGGCGATCTCCTCGAGCGCCGGCTCGCCGGAGAAGTCGCGCGGCGAGGGGTGGTGGGTGTAGGGGAAGTGGACGTCGTAGGTGTGGTAGAAGAGGAAGAACGGCCGGCGGCGGCCGCGCATCCATCGGAGGGCGCGCCGGTCCTTCTCGTCGCCGCGGGTCTCGTCGTCGAAGAGATCAAAGCCCTGGTGGAAGCCGAACGCCGGCGACATCCAGCCGCCGTCGGTGAACGCCGCCGTCTCGTAGCCGTTCGCCTTGAGAATCTCCGCCATCGTGAGGATTCGGTCCCCGAGCCGGTCCGTCTCCCGCCGCGCCTGGTGGACGCCCGGGTGGAGCGAGGTGAGCATGGAGGCGTGGGAGGGGATCGTCCAGGTCGCCTGGGCGATCGCGGTCTCGAAGCGCACCCCGTCGGCGGCGAGCGCGTCCAGAAACGGCGCGGCGCCGGCCCCGACCCGGTCGGCCCGGAGGGTATCGACCGAGACGAGGATGATGTTCGGACGGCGCCCGCCCCGCGCGAGGACCGCCCAGACGAGGACGGCGGCCGCGAGGCACGCCGCGAGGAGGATCGCTCTCTTCATGGCGCGTATCGGGGGCATTGTGCATGAATCCGGCGCGGCCTCGCAACGGTTTTGTTGGACACGTTTTCCTGGCAAGGCACGACAGGCCGTGTGCTACACTACGGCGGGCCGATGACGACCTACTACGACGTCCTCCAGATCGATTGTGACGCGACGCGCGACGGCATCAAGTCCGCCTTCCGGCTGAAGGCGAAGGAGTGCCATCCCGACCTCCAGCCCCAGGAGCGGCGGGCGTGGGGCCACGCGCGGATGCACGAGATCCTGCGGGCCTACGAGGTCCTTATCGACGACCGGAAGCGGGCCGACTACGACCGCACCATCGGCCGCGCCGCCCTGCGGGCCTCGTCGCTCCGCGAGAGCCTGCGGAGGCGCCCGCACGAGACGGCCGCCTGCTGCCGGCTCATCTTCCTCGACCTGCTCAACGGGCGCGGCGCGGAGGCACTCGCCCTCTACGAGCGGATGCGGGCCGCCCGGCGGCCGTTCGATCTCGCCCCCCACATGGAGGACGGCGAGCGGCTCGACTGCGAGTTTCTCCTCGCGGAGGAGTACGAGCGGCAGGGGCGCGACGAGGCGGCGTTCCGGCACTATGCGCGCGTCCACGCCGACGACGCGGCGGTCCGCCACTTCGGCCACTTCAGGGAGGAGATCCTCCTGCGGCTGCGGAACCTCGTGGTCCGGCTCCTCAGGGAGGGCGGCAACCTCCCGCTCGCCCTCCGCGGCTTCGCCGATCCGCTCCGCGGGGAGCTGCCGCGGCGTGAGCGGGCGTTCCTCTACAAGAAGATCGCCGACTGCTTCCTGCGGATGGGCGAGGAGCGCCTCGCCCGGCTCAACCTCCTCGCCGCCCTCCTCCTCCACCCCGGTCTCGGCGGGACGAAGAAGCTCCGCGCCCGCCTCCGCTGGGGCCGCCCCGCCCTCACCGCCTGACGCGCGACGCCTCCCGCGGCGGAACAATGCACTAAAAGCCACCGATCTCCACGGATCATGACGGATCGCCACGGATTGGATCGCAGCAGATTCAGGGTGCCTGCCGTGGCAGAAACACCATCCTCTTTGGACTTTGAACCTTCGACTTTCAACTGTGGTTTGATCCGTGATGATCAGTGATTATCCGTGGTGGATTTGTTCTTTGAGCCGAGGGGCTACTTCGCCGGGCCGCGGCCGAACGGGCTGATGGCCCGGAGCTCGCGGATGATGGGAGGGACGCGCTCGATGGCGAAGTCGATCTCCTCGTCCGTGGTGTAGCGGCTCAGGCTGAACCGGACGGAGCCGTGGGCGGCGGTGTACGGGACGCCCATCGCGCGGAGGACGTGGGACGGCTCGAGCGAGCCGGAGGTGCAGGCGGAACCGGAGGAGGCGCAGATGCCGAGCTCGTTGAGGCGGAGGAGGATCGCCTCCCCCTCGACGTACTCGAACGAGATGTTCGCCGTGTTCGGGAGCCGGCGCGCGGGATGCCCGTTCAGGCGGGTGTCGGGGGCGCGGGAGAGGAGTTCCCGCTCGAGCCGGTCGCGGAGCGCCTTTACCCTCGTCCGCTCCTCCTCCATCGTCCGCGCGGCGAGCTCGCAGGCCGCGCCGAGGCCGACGATGGAGGCGACGTTCTCGGTGCCGCCGCGGCGGCCCATCTCCTGGTGGCCGCCGACGATGAGCGGGTTGAACTTCGTCCCCTTCCGGATGTAGAGGGCGCCGACCCCCTTCGGGGCATGGAGCTTGTGGCCGGAGAGGGCGAGGTAGTCGATCACGCTCCGGCGCATGTCGATCGGGACCTTCCCGACCGCCTGGACGGCGTCGGTGTGGAAGGCGCAGCCGCAGGCCTTCGCGATCGCCGCCACCTCCTCGACGGGAAAGACGACGCCGGTCTCGTTGTTCGCGTACATCACCGAGACGACGCCGGTGCAGTCGCGGACGGCGGCGCGCACCTCGTCGGGGTCGAGCATCCCCTCCGCGTCCACCCCCAGCCAGAAGACGCGGCGCCCCTCCCGCTCGAGCTGCTTGCCGAGGGCGAGGACCGCCGGGTGTTCGACGCGCGTCGTGACGACGTGGGCCCGCGTCGGGTCTGCCTTGAGGGCCGAGAGGATGGCGGTGTTGTCGCCCTCCGTCCCGGAGCCCGTGAAGATGATCTCCTCCGCATCGGCGCCGATGAGGGCCGCCACCTGCCCGCGGGCGCGATCGATGTGCCGCCGCACCCCGCCGCCGAAGGAGTGCATGCTCGACGGGTTGCCATAGGAGTCGCCGAGGAACGGCAGCATCGCCTCGAGCACCTCCGGCGCGATGCGCGTGGTGGCGTTGTTGTCGAGGTAGACGGTCCTCACCCCTGGACCTCCTCCACGGTGATCTCCGGCGAGACGAACTCGCGGAGCTTCCGCTCCACGACCGAGGCGACCGTCACGCCGGAGGCAGGGCAGCCGGCGCAGGCGCCGCGGAACGCCACCTGGACCGTGTTCCCGACGACGTCGATGAGCTCGATGTCGCCGCCGTCCAGGCGGAGCGCCGGCTTGATTTCCTTCTCGATCGTCTCCTGGATGCGGCCGATCTTCTGGATGTTCGTCATCGGCCGCGCCGCCGGTCCGGGCCGGGTCTCCTTCTCCAGCTCCTTCCGCCGGACCTCGTCGATGATCTCCTGGATCTCCGGCACGCAGCCGCCGCAGCCGCCGCCCGCCTTGCAGTAGTGGGTGACCTCCTCCGGCGTCGTGAGGCGGTTCTCGCGGACGACCCGGGCGATCTGCGCGTCGGTCACGCCGAAACAGGTGCAGACGATCCTCCCCTCCTCGGCCGGCACCGGCTTCTCGCCGCGCAGGTTGGCGAGCGCCGCCTCGAGCGCCTCCCGCCCCATCACGGAGCAGTGCATCTTCTCCTTCGGGAGGCCGCCGAGGTGGCGGGCGATGTCGTCGTTCGTGACCCGGCCGGCCTCCTCGACGGTCATCCCCTTGATGATCTCGGTGAGGGCGGAGGCGGAGGCGATGGCGCTCGCGCAGCCGAACGTCTGGAACTTCGCGTCGGCGACCCGGCCGTCGGGGTCGATCTTGAGGTAGAGCTTGAGGGCGTCGCCGCAGGCGATGTTGCCGACCTCGCCGACGGCGTCGGCGCCGGGTATCTCACCCACGTTCCGCGGGTGGAGGAAATGGTCCATGACCTTCTCGCTGTAGTCCCACATGGGGCGTCCTCCCGTCGGGCCGGCACGCCGGCCCTTTGCTCCATTATAGTATATCGCCGGTCAACCCCGGCAACGAATCAATCTCCCCTCCGCGGCGCAACGAACCAATCCGCCGCGGATGTTCACTGATCATCACGGATCAAACCACAGTCGAAAGTCGAAAGTTCAAAGTCCAAAGAGGATGGTGTTTCTGCCGCGGATTACCGTAGATTCATGATGCGCCTGTTGCGGATGAATCCCTATTCCTTTTAATTTTCTCCTTTCAACTTTGAACTTTGAACTTTCAACTGTTTTTGGATCCGTGAAAATCCGTTCATGATCCGTTTCAATCCGTGGCTTTTAGTGCATTGTCCCGCCGCGGCCCCCGCAGGATGCGGTCGGCGGGATTACGGCGCGACGGCGACCGCCGCGGCCTCGATGAAGCCGGGGATGACCGCCCCTCCCCTCGTGAGCGCCGCCGTGAAGGTGTACGAGCGGCCGGCGGCCGAGTCCGGGACCGCGGGAATCGAGAAGAGGAGGGCGGAGACGGGCCGGTCGATGCCGGACGGGGCCGAGGCGACGGGGACGAGGCCCGGGATGAGGATGCCGGGCCGCCCGAGGTCGAATGAATAGACGCCGTCCGTCCCGCTCAGGAAGCCCCATGCGGTGAAGCCCCCCGCCGGCGGCATCACCGACGCCCGCACCTCGAACGGCACTCCGGCGGCCGGGGACGGGTCCGACGCCTCGATACGGAGGAGCGGGCCGTGCTTCATGACGCGGCGCACGCCGGCGGCGAGGGCGGTGCCGTCCGGCAGCGGCAGGAGGGCGTAGATGTTCCCGAGGCCGGAGAGGTCCGCGGCGAGGCGCCAGGCCGTTTCACCCGGCGGCAGCGCGTGGATTGCGCCGTCGCAGCTGCTCCCGGCGAAGATCGTGCCGTCCTCCCCCTCGGCGAAGGCAAACACCGCCCACGAGCGCGCGCCGAGGAGCCCCATCGAGAGCCAGGTCTCCCCGCCGTCGTCCGAGCGGTGCACCATCCCGTCGCACCCGGCGTAGAGGGCGCCGTCCGCCGTCTCGAGGAGGGTGTAGACATAGGCGGCGCCGGCGGGGCCGCCCGTCGGCAGCCAGGTCACGCCGCCGTCGTCAGAACGGTACACGCGGTCGTCCGCCCCGGCATAGAGCGTGCCGTCCGCGCCCTCGAGGAGACAGTAGATGAAGCGGGCGCCGGCGATCTCCCCTCCCCGCTCCCAGGTCATGCCGCCGTCCGAGGATTTGTAGATCATCCCGTTCGGACCCGTCCCTGCGTGGATCGCGCCGCCGGCCTCGATGAGCGTCTTGACCTCCGCGGCGTCGGGAAAACAGGCCGACTCCTGCCAGGTCTCCCCGCCGTCGGCCGTCATGAAGACCGCTCCGTTCGGCGCCGTCCCCGCGTAGATCGCGCCGTCGGACTCGAGGAGCGCGAGGACGTGGGATGCGCCGTCGATCTCGGCCGTCCGCGTCCAGGTCATGCCGCCGTCGGCCGTCGCGAAGACGGCGCCGGTGGGGCAGGTGGCGGCGTAGACGGCGCCGTCCGCCGCCCGGATGAGACGGAAGACGTCCTCGACACCGCCGAGGGGGGCGGTCGGCGCCCATCCCCAGGTCGCGGCGAGGGAGGGGGAGGCGGCCTGGAGAAGGACGGCGGCGGCAAGCGACGCGGCGAGCCGGCTCATCGCTCTTTCCGCCGCTGCCTGCGGGCGAACCGGACGATCGTCCACCCCCACGCGCAGAGGACGACGGCCGGGTCGAGGAGGTAGTCCCACAGGTTTGACGACTCGAGGAGCCGGAGGCTGTATGCGGCCACGGCGACGACGGGGAAGAGCGCCGCGCGCCTGCGGCCCGAGGCCCAGGCCGCCGCCGAGAGGACGAGGAGGGCGGCGAGGAGGAGGACGGGGCCGTAGCCGAGCCGGTAGGCGTCGGGCGGCATGAGCCCCGACGCCGACGGGTAGAGGATCAGGCCGCCCGCCGCGACGGCGCCGAGAACGGCGGAGCGGTCGGGCCGCGGAAGGGAGCGCGTCCCCGAGAGCGCGCCCGCGAGGGCGCAGCCGAGGAGGAGGAGCGAGGTGACGCTCAGCTCGCCCGCGACGCCGAGGAGATACCCTGACAGCGGGATGGCGGCGGCGAGCGGGACGGCGAGGATGAGCGCGCGCGCGCGGCGCGTGCGCCTCGACGCGCGGAGCGCGGCCGCCGCCGCCGCGGCGGCGAGGAGCCAGAACTGGAGGAGGCCGTACGGGTGGACGGGGAACGGCGGTCTCACCGGAGTCCTCCCAGCCATGACTCGTTGAAGCGGACGTGCCTGATCCGCTCCCTGTTCCACGAGTAGAGGAGGTGGTAGACGCCGCGTTCGTCCTGGATGAGGTACGGGTACGAGTGGCCGGTGATCCCCGGCTCCCCCTCCTCGAACCGGTACACCTCCTCCCAGGCGCGCCCGCGGTCGGTCGACCGGGCCAGGGCCAGGACGTCCCGGTCCACCTCGAGGGCGTTGTAGACGAGGAGGAACGTCCCGTCGCGGCCGCGCAGCCCCATGACGGCGGAGTCGGGGTTCGGGAGGCGCATGTTCCAGGGGGGGGTCCATGAGCGGCCGCCGTCGGAGCTGTCCGACCGGAGGATCCGCCGGTGGGGCGTGCCGCTCTGGCGGAGGAAGGCGACGGCCCAGTGCGGCAGGCCGGGGACGACGGACGGCTGGAGCGACGACCGCCCCCAGGATATCCGGACCTCGTCGAAAACGCGGCCGGAGGGATCGAGGCGGAGGAGGGCGCCGAACTTGCCGATCCCCTCCCGGTAGACGGGGAGGCCGAGGCCGCCGTCGGAGAAGAGGACCGGCGCGCAGCGGGCGAGCGTCCCCTTGTCGAAGAACGGGTTCGCCGGGATCCGTCGGGCCGGCGACCAGGTCAGGCCGCCGTCGCCGGAGACGCGGGCGTTCAGCGAGGCGCCGGACCAGCCGCCCGCGGAGACGCTCACGTAGAAGAGCCAGAGGCGCCCCGACGAGTCCCGGCCGAGGACGGCGTTCCCGACCTTCCGCACGGCTCGGCCGAGGTCCGCGGCCGTCCGGGCGGCGTCCGTCAGGACCCGCGGCTCCCCCCACTCCCCCGAGGCCGCGTCCCACCGCGCGCCGTAGATCGCGACGTCGGCCGCCCCCTCCCTCGACCCGCCGTACCAGGCGGCGAGGAGGCCGCCGTCCGTCTCGACGAGCGTGGGACAGTGGACGCTTCTCGTCAGCCCCTCGCCGGGGAGGAAGTCGGAACGGAGGAACGGCGTCGCCGACGGGACGGCCGGCCGCGGCGGCGGGACGGCGAACTCCCAGCGGGGAGCGCGCTGGAACGCCTCCTGGAGCGGCGGCAGGAAGACGGCCGCGAGGACCAGCAGGAAGACCCGCGTGGACACCCTCTCCATCCGCCCCTCCGCGCCGACGCCGTCAGCGCACGAACGCCTCGGGCCGCCGGGCCGCGGCGTCGTCGATCCGCTCGAGATGGTGCTCGAGGACGTCCATCCCGCCGATCTCCGCCCGCGAGAAGAAGCCGCAGGCAGTCGTCTCGCCGCTCGTCGCGAGCGCGCCGCCGACCGCCTCCGCCTCGAAGCTCAGGACGACCATCTGGAAGCGGTCGCCGCCGGCGTACTCGACGACGCGGTCGGGGCTGCCGTACACGCCGATGAGGCGCCCGACCCGCACCTCGAGGCCGGTCTCCTCCCGCACCTCGCGGGCGCACGACTCCTCGACGCCCTCACCCGCCTCCATGTGGCCGCCCGGCAGGCACCACCGGCCGTTGTCGGACCGGCGGGTGAGGAGCACCTTCCCGCACCGGTCGAAGATCACGGCCGACGTGCAGAGGCACAGCGCGCCGGTCGCGCCGATCCGCTCGCCATGGAGGATTCTCACGGTGCCGGATTATAGCATGTCCCCTCGGCCGGCGCAGTAGGGCCGGCGTGGCTCAAAGAACCAATCCACCGCGGATCAACGCGGATCGGACCACAGTTCAAAGCTGCGGTTGAATCCTGGATAATCCGCGTCAATCCGCGGCAAGAACCCTGTAGCTGCTGCAATCCAATCCGTGACAATCCGTCAATGATCCGTGGAGATCGGTGGCTATTGGTGCATGGTTCCGCCGCGCCTTGACACCGCCATGGGCCTGTACTACTATGGGCCAGCGGTGCGCCGCGCGCCTGCGGCCGCCCGCCACAGGGGGGGACAAACATGACGCGCGCAATCCTGGGTGCCCTCATCTGCGCCGCCGCCGTCTCCGCCGGCTGCGCCGGCGTCACCACCGGGCGCTTCAGCCGGTCGGACCGCGGCAGGGTGGTGGAACGCATCGCCGTCGTCGCCCGCGACCAGACGAGGGCCGACCGGTACCAGATGTGGATGTGGGCGAAGCGGCGGCCGCGCGTCGTGCCGGTGGACAACTCCTCCGACGTCATCGCCGCCTCCCTCGCCGCGAAGACCGACCGGCGGATCATCCGGCCCGAGCTCACGGCGGACGCCCTCCGAAGGCTCAACCTCGAGAACGCCGATGTGCTCAGCGCCGACAATGTCGTGGCGCTCGGCGCCGCCGTCGGCGCGGACGCGGTCCTCCTGTCGGACGTCTCCTTCTACCTCCAGAATTATCTCTTCTACAAGACGTTCGGCCTGGTCGAGATCACCATGCGGCTCGTGTCGGCGAGCGACGGGGCCCTCCTCTGGGCCTCGAAGGGGAAGAACTTCGCCCTCTTCATCACCACCGACAGCGCCCTCGACAAGGTCCGTGAGAAGATGCTCGTGGAGCTCGCCGCCAAGCTGGAGGCGGACAGGGCGCTGGGCATGTGACGGAGGGGCGCGGCTCGCCCTCCTCGCCCTCCCGCTCGCGGCCGCCGCGCTCGCGTCCGCGGGCGGCTGCGGGTCGCCGCCCCGTCCCCCGATGGACACCGCGCGCACCGGATTCGTCTACAGCGACGCCTTCCTCGGCCACGACGCCGGCCCCGGGCACCCCGAGCGTCCCGAGCGCCTCCGGGCGATCCTCGACGCGCTCGACCGGGCGGGCCTCCGCGAATCGCTCGTCCCGATCGAGCCCTTCCCCGCAACCGACGCGGCCCTCGCCCGCGTCCACGACCGCCGGCACATCGAGCGGGTCCGGCGGGCCTGCGAGCGCGCCCCGTCCCGCCTCGACGAGGACACCGCCGTGAGCCCCGGCTCCCTCGAGGCGGCGCTCCTCGCCGCCGGGGGGGCGATGGCGGCCGTCGACGCGGTCGCGGAGGGGAGGGTCCGGAACGCCTTCTGCGCCGTCCGGCCGCCGGGCCACCACGCCACGCGCGACCGGGCGATGGGCTTCTGCCTCCTCAACAACGTCGCCGTCGCCGCCCGCCACGCGCAGGACCGGCACGGCCTCCGGCGCGTCCTCATCGTGGACTGGGACGCCCACCACGGGAACGGGACGCAGGACATCTTCTGCGGCGACCCGTCCGTCCTCTACTTCAGCACGCACCAGTACCCCTGCTACCCGGGGACCGGCGCGGCGCGGGAGCGCGGGAAGGGGGCCGGCGAGGGGACGACCGTGAACGTGCCGATGCCGCCGGGGAGCGGCGACGCCGAGTTCCGGAGGGCGTTTGAGGAGGTCCTCGTGCCGGCCGCGGACGCCTTCGGGCCCGACATCGTCCTCGTCTCCGCCGGCTTCGACGCCCACGAGGCGGATCCGCTCGTCTCCCTCGGCGTGACGACGGAGGGCTTCGCGGCGCTGACGGCGATCGTCCGCGGCATCGCCGGGCGCCACTGCGCGGGGCGGCTCGTCTCCGTCCTCGAGGGCGGCTACGACCTGCGGAACCTCGGCGACTCGGCGGCGGCGCACGTCCGGGAGCTCATGCGGCAGGAGGAGGGGCGGTGATGGAGATATCGGGACGGAGGACGCGGACGGTCGCGGCGGCGCTCGCGCTCGCCTCGGCGCTCCCGCTCGCCGGCGGCTGCGAGCAGCGGATCATCCGGAAGGAGGAGCAGCCGTTCATGGAATGGGCGGAGAAGAACTGGAAGAAGCTCACGCCGCGGCAGCAGGCCGACTACTACGAGATGATCGAGAAGCAGAAGGAGCGGGCCCGTCGCGAGGCGGAGCGGGCGTCCCGCAAGCCCGCCGGCTGATTGCATTCCCGCCCCCGACCGCCTATACTGTCACCGTCGGGGCGTGGCGCAGCCGGAAGCGCGTCTGGTTTGGGACCAGAAGGTCGGCGGTTCGAATCCGCCCGCCCCGACCAGCACCACCGTTGATCGTTGATCGTTTCTCGGGATGGCGGCCGCAGGGCGTCACTCCTTCAGGGCGATCACCAGGTAGGTCCCCGGCCGGTCGACGAGGCGCAGCGGCCTGAATCCCGCCGCCCGGAGCGGCGTCCCCATCGCCGGCGCCGGGGCCATGACATCCTTCGAGACGGCGCCCCCCGCCCGTTTGTGGATCTCGTTGATCTCGGCGCTGCCGAGCGGGTGGGCGATGACCAGGCGTCCCCCCGCCCTGAGAATCCGCCGGATCTCGCCGAGCGCCCGCCCCGCCTCGAAGTGGGGGAAGGCGCAGTAGCAGACGACCGCGTCGAATGAGCCGTCCGCGCACGGGATCTCCTCCGCCCGCGCCTGGACGAACCCCGCCCCCCGCAGCCCCCGCTTCCGCGACGCCTCCCGGAGCATCCCCGCGGAGAAATCGGCGCAGACGACCCTCCCGCCCGCGCCCGCGGCCCGCAGCAGGAGCGGCGTCGCCCGCCCGGTCCCGCAGCCGAGGTCGAGGACCGTGTCGCCGGCGCGGAGGCCGAATCGGCCGACCAGGCCGTCGAGCCGTCCCTGTTCCGCGGCGCCGTGGCGCATCGCGTCCCACCGCTCCGCCTGCCGGTCGAAGAACTCCATCTTCCCCCTCATCGCGCGGCCCTCTTCGGCGAGCAGAGGATGCAGATTCCGAAGATGGCGCTCGAGGCGAGGATGATCACGGCGCCCGAGGGCAGGTTCAGCCAGTAGGACGCGGTCAGCCCCAGGAGGCAGGACGCGATCGCGAAGAGGGCCGAGAGGAGGAACATCCGCCGGAGGCTGTAGGTGAGCTGGCAGGCGGCGGCCGGCGGGTTGTAGATCAGGCCGAAGACCAGGAGGCCGCCGATCGTGTTGAGCGTGAGGGCGATGACCACGCCGGTCACGAGAAAGACGCCGTACAGCATCGCCTTCTCGGGGATCCCCGCCGCGGCGGCCGATTCCCGGTGGAAGGCGATGGCCTGGATCTCCTTGAAGAAGAGGACGATCCCGGCGACGAGGAGGACGGCGACGGCCGCCATCAGCCGGATGTCGGCCGCCGAAACGGCCAGGATGTTCCCCCAGAAGAGGCCCAGCGCCTCCGTCCGCGGCCCCTCGAGCATCCCGAGGCCGAGGAAGGCGAGGCCGATCGTGACGGAGAAGAGGATGCCGATCGAGAGTTCCGGGTGGATCCCCGCCCTGTCCGCGAACGGCCCCAGCGCCCCCGCGCAGACTGCGCAGAGGAGGATGCCGCAGGCGAGGGGGCTCACGCCGGCGAGGAGGCCGAGGACCGCGCCGGCGAAGGCCGCATGCGACATGGCGACGCTCAGGAAAGGGATGCGGAGCGTCACGATGAACACGCCCACGAGGCCGCAGCCGAGCCCGCCGAGGAGCGCGGCCGCGAGGGCGTGCCGCATGAACTCATACTGCAGCGGTCCCATTCCCCCCTCCCGGGAACACGGCCACCCTCCCGTCCACCACCACCGTCCGCACCGGGCATCCGTAGAGGGCGGCGAGCGTCCCCTCGTCGAGCGCGCCGGCCCGCGGGCCGTCGTACGCGATCCGGCCGTCCTTCATGAGGAGGAACCGTGAGCAGCACGGCGGGAGGTGGCTGATGAAATGCGTCACGAACAGGACCGTCAGCCCGCCCGCGCCGTGGACGCGCTCCACGAGGCGGCCGATCTCCGCCTGCGCGGCGATGTCCAGGTCGGAGGTCGGCTCGTCGAGCATGAGCATCGCGGGATCCTGCGCCATCGCCCGCGCGATCCCCATCTTCCGCCGCTCCCCCCCGGAGAGATGGCCGACGGGCCTCCCGAGCAGGTCGCCGAGGCCGGTGCGGCGCGAGACCTCCTCGATCTTCATCCGGTCCTCCCGCGAGGGGCGCCTGAAGAACCGTATCATCGGCCACCTGCCCATCATGACGACCTCCCGGACGGTCGCGGGGAACGCCGGGTCGTAGTCGCAGTGCTGCGGCAGGTAGCCGATCCGGCGGCGCGCCTCCCGCAGGTGCCTTCCCGACAGCGGCCGCCCGAACAGCTCCACCGAGCCGGCGGTCGGCGCGACGAGGCCGTTGAGCAGGCGGAGGAGCGTCGACTTGCCGGAGCCGTTCGGACCGGCGACGCCCACGAACTCGTTCCGCCGGATGGAGAGCGAGATATCGCTGAGGGCGCGGCGGTGCCGGAATGCCACGCTCACTCCCCTGAGGTCGGCGACCGCCTCGCCTCCCATGCCTTCACCCCCTCGATGACCAGCTCCGCGTTCCGCCTGAGGGTCTCCACGTACCCGTCGCGTTCGGGGAAGAAGCGGAGAACGACATGCCCCGCCCCGGTTTCCCTCGCGATCGGGAGGCCCGTATCGGAGCCGCTCTGCGCGTTGTCCGCGACAAGCGCCACCTCCATCCGCTTCGCCCGCTCGATGTGCCCGGCCATCTTCCGGGGGGTCATCTCCTCCGGGATGCCGTACGCGAGGATCCTCCGGAACCCCATCCACCGGAAGAAGGGCTCGAGCCGCACGGACACCGCGACCGGGACCTCCCGCACGCCGAGCGTCTCGGCGGCGCCCGTGATCTCCCGACCGGCCGCGCCGAGCTCCTCCAGGTAGGCCCCCAGCCGCTCCCGGAAGAACGCCCCCCATTCGGGCCTCATCTCCGCGAACGCCTCCGCAACCAATCGCGCGGCCTCCGCCTGGCCGGGGGGGATCATGTCGTTCTCGGCCGGCCGGACAGCCAGGTCGCGTACCCGCCGGGGCAGCGCGCGGGGCAGGAACGACTCGAAGCCGTGCCGGAGCAGCAGGTCGCACTCCTCGATGCTCCTCGCCTCGGACGGCTTCATGTCGAAGTGCCCCGGGCACGCGCCGGGCGGCACCATGACCGTCACGCGGACCCGCTCGCCGCCCACGCGCGAGGCGGCGCACCCCAGGAGCGAGGTCGTGGCCGCCACCCGGAGCTCCTCCCCGGCGGCGGCGACGCCGCACAGGAGCAACGCGGCGGCGGCGGCGAGGCGCAGGCAGGCGAGCGGCGGTCTAGAAGTCAAAGGCGAGCCCCATCGTGAAGGCGGTGCCCGGCATGGGGTAGCCGGACACGTACTGGTACTCCTGGTTCAGCATGTTCTCCATGGCGAAGTAGATCTCCCCCCCGGCCGGCCAGCCCTCCTTCCCGACCTCGCAGGCGATCTTCCCGTTCAGGAGGAGGTACGAAGAGAGCCGATCCTGCTCGTCATCCTGTCCGAAGCGGTGGTCGGCGTACTCCCCGTCGAGGGACAGCCGCAGTTTCCAGAGGCGGTAGAGGATTCCCGAGTTGATCCTCGCGCCGGGGTTGCCCTGCGTCTGGTTGTCCGGGTCCAGTCCGGTCGCCGCGACGTAGAGGTCGAGGTTGTCGACGGGCGTCCAGGTGCCGCTCAGCTCCAACCCCTTGTGCGTGAAGGTGCCGATGTTCCGCACCCGCTGCAGGGGAAAGACGCCGGTGGTGCGGATGAGGTCCGAGCCGCGGTCGATGAAGGCGGCGAGATTGAGCCTGACCCGTTCGCCGACCCCCTGGGAGATCCCCGTTTCGTAATGCCAGACCGTCTCCGGATCAAGGTCGCGGCTCGCGCCGGGGAAGATGACGAGCTGCGCGATCGCGGGCAGGTTGTAGCCCCGCGCGACGGTGCCGTAGAGGGTCGTCCGGTCGAGTACCCGGTAGTGCATGCCGAACTGCGGTGCCCACTGCCAGCCGAACTCGGGGCTGTAGTTCATCCTGATGCCCGCCGAGGGCGTGACCGTGTCGCGGAACGTGTGCCGGACCTGGACGTAGGGGGCCGTCGTCGTGATGAAGTCGGTGAAGTTCTTCGCGGGGTTCACGAAATGCCCCCCGTACCGCTCGAGCGTGAATCCGAGCGTGCACTCGCCGTCCTCCCAGAGCTTGAACGTCTGGGGCACGTCGAGGCCGTAGCTCTCGTACCTCGTGTGCGATCCCGGTGCGCCGCTCATCCTGATGTGGCCGAAGTCGCTGTAGAAGTTCGCCCTGCCGTGGACCCTGTCGAAGGAGTTCTCGATCGACGTGTTGAAGCCGTGCTCCCATATGCTCCCCTTCGTCCTGAAGGGGGCATGGGTCGGGCCGGGATTCTCCCAGCGGCTCCGGTAATGCATCCACCCGCCGGTGAGTCTGAACTCGTCGTTCAGGCGGTAGCGCGATCTTCCGAAGTAGTTGTGCACCCAGTTCCCCGTGTGCCGGCGGTGCCCCTCGGTCTTGAAGAAGCCGCCCGACCCGAGGAGGTCGAACGGGCCCTCCTTGAAGGTGAGATGCCCCGTGTGCTCCTGGGTGCGGAAGGTGCCGAACGAGCTCTCACCCCTGCCGTGGATGCCGTCCTCCGGCTCTCTGGGGACGATGTTGATCACGCCTCCGAAGGCGCCGTTCCCGTGCAGGACGGAAGAGGCCCCCTTGATGATGTCCACCCTGTCGGCCCAGTTCAGCATGAGCGAATCGGCCAGCGGATGCGCGAACATCCCCTGCTGCTGCGGCATGCCGTCCAGCATGACGCGTATCCCCGTCTGGGGCGCGCCGCCGATCCCGCGGATGAACAGGCCGGCGGTGGCGTCCGTCCCGCCCCCGTAGGCCCTCGCGCCGTGCTTGATGGCGTACACGCCGGGCACCTGCGAGACGATGTCGTAGAGACCCCGCGCGGATGACGCCTCGATCACCTCGCCCGGGATGACGCTCACGTGCTCGCCGTCCTTCCTGACCTCGTCCCTGTACCATCGGGGCTCCGCGACGACGACCTCCGCGAGCTCGGCCACGTCATCCGCCGCCGCTTCGTCTCCCTGCGGGAAGGCCGGCCCCCCGGCCAGCAGCGAGGCGGCGACGAGCAGATGGCACATTCTCATGGATCGGCCTTCCTCCTTCCCTTCCGCGCCGCCATTTCAAACGAGATGGGGATCCGGATCTCCCAGAACTCCCTCCCCGTCTCATCCGGTATCCGGGGGAACGGGGCGGCGCGCCTGACGGTCGCCTCGGCCTCCCAGTCCAGCACCTTGGAGAACGAACTCCGCACCAGGCGCACGCCGGTCACGTTCCCGTCGCGTGCCAGGCGGAACCGCACGACGGCGCTCCCCTCGGCTCCCTCGAGGCGCGCCTCCGCCGGATAACGCTTCGCCCGCTCGATGCGCTCGCGCACGAGCGCCAGGTAGCCGCGCTCGCCCGCGCTGTCGCGCTCGGACCTCCCCGAGGCGCCGGCGGAGGGGATCGAGGCGCGGGCGGCCTCCCCGGCCGCCTCCCGTTTCGGTTCGCCGCCGGGGGCCTCCACCGGCCGGCCTCGGGGCGGCCTCGGCTGTCGCCGCGTGCGCCCCTCCTCCGCCCGCTCCCGATGCTCCCGCCGGGGTGCGCCTCCCGCGGATCCCGCCGCCGCGCTGCCCGGCTCAATCGGCGCATTTGACCCGTCCACCGGGCACAGGCCGGTCGTGGAGCCCATCCTGACCGTCAGGGCGTCGCCGGCCCCCGGCGGGACGGCGGCGGGGCGCCCGTTCCCCGCGATCGACAGGGCGGCGCAGTGGACGCCCAGCGACAGGAGGAAGGCCGCCCGGAGCATCCCGTCCCGCCAGAACACCTCTTTCATTCCGTTTCCCCGACGGCCGTCGTCATGGTCTCTATCGAGATCTCCCGCATGCCGCATTCCTTCACGATGTCCATGACCGCCACGAGCGTTTCGAGCCGTACCCGCCGGTCGGCCTCCACGACGACCGCCCGTTCGGGTTCCCGCGGCGGCATCGCGAGGAGCGCCGTCCTGATGGCTTCCGGATCGGCCCTCCTGCCGTCCAGGAGGAGCGTGCCGTCGCGCTCGACGGTTATCACCGTCCCCTCCCGCTCCCCGGACGATGCCGCCCGCGCGTCGGGGAGATCCACCCTGAAGAAGCCGCGCTCCACAAAGGATGAGGTCAGCAGGAAGAAGATCAGGAGCAGGAAGACGCAGTCGATGAGCGGCGCCAGGTTGAACAGCATCGGCTCCTCTTTGCCCCTGCCCGGATCAAGTTCGATTTCCATGCGTGCGCTCGGCGTAGGCGGAGAGGATGTTCTCGGCGAAATCCTTCGCGGCCGTCAGATGCCGCGCCTGGAGCGATTCAAGCCAGTGGAAGGCGATCAGGGAGGGTATCGCGATGATGAGGCCGAAGGCCGTCGTCAGGAGCGCCTCCCAGATGCCGCCCGCCAGGACGGAGGCGTTCACCCTGCCGCCGAGCTCCTGGATCCTCATGAAGGCCTGGATCATGCCCATGATCGTCCCCATGAGGCCGAGGAGCGGCGCCGTATGGGCGATGATGCCGAGCGCCCTGATGCCCCGCCCCGTCACGCGGTCGAACGCGATGAGGTACGTCTTGAGGCGGCGTTTCATCTCCCCGGCGCCCCGGGGGGCGGCCGCCGCGCATATGCCGGCGATATCCGAATACGGGTACGGGACCTCCCCGCCGGCGCCCGCGTCCGCCGGCGGCCGGCCGTCGTACGCGCGCCGCAGCAGCCCGTCCCTGTCGAAGCGCTCGGCCCTCGCGAGCATGGAGAAGCGGCAGGTCCGCTCGATGATGATGGTCAGGGCGAGGAGCGAGAAGCCGAGGAGCGGGACCATGACCCACCCCCCCTTCGCGATCAGTCCCATCATGCGCCGGCCCTCCCGCGGATGCGCCACGTAGTGCCACGTTTCTCAAAATTGTAGCACGGAGACCGCGCCTGTCAACGGGAATTGTGGGGGATCACGGCGGGGCGGTCACCGGGACCCGGCGGGCACCGCGCCATCCCGCCGCGCCGGCCGGGAGCGGGGGGGGCCGCTCCTCCGCGCGGAGGAGGCTACAGCGCCCGCTGCCTCTTCCGGCGGTAGAAGCCGTCGATGAGCGAGATGGGATCGCGGAAACAGCAGAGGATGATCATGGCGGCGATGATGAATGGCTTGTGCCGGGCCTCCCTGTAGGTCTCGAGGCGGTACCGGTCGAAGATCTGCCGGCTGACCTCTCCCGCCTCGCAGTTCACCCCCTGCACGTCCGCCGGGAGACAGTGCATGTAGAGCGCGCTGCCGTTCCTCGTCAAGGCGATCTTCTCCTCGTCGCAGTGCCAGTCCCTGTGCCGGGCGTTCTCGTCGAGGCATTCCCGCTCGATATCGCCGAGCCCCGTCAGGTCGCCGCGTTTCAGCAGTTCCGCGCGGCGCTCCATCACACGGTAGGAAGCCCAGCTCTTGGGATAGACCGCGTCGGCGTCGCGAAATGCCTCACGCATGTCGTGGAGGACCCGAAACGAGCCGCCGGAATCCGCCGCGAATCGCGCCGCCTTTGCGGTCACGTCGGGGGAGAGATCGTACCCCTGCGGATGCGCCAGCACCACGTCCATTCCGAACCGGCTCATGAGGGCGACCACCCCCTGGGGGACGGAGAGCGGCTTGCCGTAGCTCGGAGAATAGGCCCAGCTCATCACGATCCGCTTCCCCCGGAGGCGCTCGATCCCCCCGAAGAATCGCTTCAGATGGAGCAGATCGGAGAGCGTCTGCGTCGGGTGATCAAGATCGCACTGCAGGTTGATGACCGCGGGCCGGTGGTTGAGGATGCCCCCGGCGAAGCCGTCGCCGAGGGCCGCCGCCACCTCCCGCATGAACGCATGGCCTCTCCCGAAGAACATGTCATCGCGTATCCCGATCACCTCGCTGAGGAAGGAGATCATATTGGCGGTTTCCCTCGTCGTCTCGCCGTGGGCAATTTGCGACTTCTGCTCATCCACCTCCTGGTGGGCGAGGCCGAGCATGTCACAGGCCGAGGAGAACGCGAGCCTGGTCCGCGTCGACTTGTCGCGAAAGAGCGAGACTGCAAGCCCGGTTTCGAAGGCCCTCAGGGAGACATTGTCGCGGTACAACTCCTGCAGGATCTCCGCCAGGATGAGCGTGCCGACGATATCGTCGTCGTTCTTGTCCCAGCTCAGGAGGAAGTCCCTCCGGAACAGTGCGAAATTGCGCCGCTTTAAATCCTCGAGCTTCGTTTCGATCCTATCCAACAGTGCGTACATGCATCCTCCCCCCTTCCATTACTCGCACGTAGTTCCGGGGGAACAGCGCGTACCAGGCAGCCGCGGTTGGCAGCTGCTCCGCGCGCACGTGTTCCGCAATCGAGTGAGCGTATCGTTCCTCCCCCGGCCCGAAGCCGACGGTGGGAATGCCGAACATCCCCATGGTGGCGACGCCGTTCGTGGAGAAGATCCACCGCCCGACGGTCGGCGCGCGGCCGGTGAGCCGCCGGGAGGTGTCCACCGCCGCCCGGAGCAGCGGGTGGGTCCGGGGCAGAAGCCAGGCGGGGAAAGCGCGCTCGGTCCGGTACACGGACCCGCGGTAGCTCGGGAGATCGTAGGTGAGGACCTCCGCGACCGCCGCCACGCCGCTCCGGCTGACGGCCTCGCGGACCTCGCGGAGCGCCGAGCGCCTGTCCTCTCCGAGCGTGAGCCGCCGATCCAGATGGATGCTGCATAAGTCCGGGACGGCACAGAGCGACGGCGATTCGCATTTGATGTCCGTGACCGCCACCGTCCCCCTGCCGAGAAACCGATCGCAACGGAGCGTTCGGTTCAGCCGCTCGATCTCCCGCACCACCCGGCCCATCGCGTAGATTGCGTTCCGTCCCCGCTCGGGGGCGGAGGCATGCGCCGCCCTGCCCGCCGCGGTGACACGAATCTCCATCCTCCCGCGGTGGCCCCGGTAGACGCCGAGATTCGTCGGCTCCGTGATCACCACGCACTCGGGTCTGAGGCCGTCCTCGCGGATGATGTACTGCCAGCAGAGGCCGTCGCAATCCTCCTCCTGGACGCTCCCCACGACGTAGAGGGTGAAATCGCCCCACAGGCCGAGCTCCCTGATCAGGCGCGCGCCGTATACCAGCGACGCCATCCCGGCCTTCTGATCCACCGCGCCGCGACCGTAGATCCTGCCCCCGCGGATCGCCCCCTCGTACGGATCGCACCGCCAGGAGGCGCGGTGGCCAACGCCGACGGTATCTACGTGCGCGTCCATCGCGATGATCCGTTTCCCGCCCCCCATCCTGCCGAGCAGATTCCCCATCCCGTCCACCTTGACGGAATCGAAACCCGCGTCCCGCATCTCCCCGCCGATCCGCTCGATCACCTTTCCCTCGGCGCGGCTCTCGCTGGGAATCGAAATCAGATCGCGAAGAAACGAGACCATCCGCCGCCTGTAGCCCCTGGCCCTCCGCATCACCGCTGCATGCACCGTCATTCCTCCCATGTCGTCCCGGACAGCCGGCCCACCGGCCATGGGGAAGACCACCCTCCCGGTGCGGGGACAGGGGCGATATCAACCGGTCCGCCCTGATAATGCCGGGATGCGGCGTTCACGCCCCCGGCACCTCTAGGCCGTGTGCCGCACGGCGTCCCGCGCCGATCCTCTCCAACAGCACGTCCCGCACAAACCGCTCGACGGCCTTGCCGTCGGTGGCGTCCACGCATTCCTCCGGCAGGTACTTCCTGCACCTGAGCGCTATTCCCCTGAAACTCCTCAACCAGGAGAAGGCGAAGACGAGGGGGACCCCGACTCCCCACCGGGAGAGCAGTTCCCGCGCGCCGATGGCGCTCACCGCGTCGCCTGCCACGACGATCAGGATCCGCACGGCCCGCATGAGCGCCGATGCCCGCAAGATGGCGTCGTTGTTCCCCCATATGAAGTCGCCCCCCATCTCGCCGACGATGACATCCGGCCGGTCGCGAAAGACGGACCGATACACCACGTTCTCGAGAGCGGGGAGCAAGGTCCCGGCCCCGCATCCGTAGGTATTGCTAAGGCCCGCCTCGATGAAGGAGTGGGAATGCCGCGCCCCCGCCTCCATGTGGGTCATTGCGTCCGCCCTGCTCCCGGTACCGCTCACTACGACCGAACAGACAGCGAGGGCATACCGATGGGACAGTATGCGGATGATTTGCGAGGCTAGCGTAGTCTTCCCGATGTCGGCGGAGGTTCCCGCGACGAGGACGATCGGCGGGAGCGGCACCGCCGGAACGCGCGCCGGCGCGAATTCGGACATGTTCAGCACACCGCCGTCGTGCCGCAGGACCCCCTCCACATCGAGGAGCACCGGCGCCGCAAGGCGCGCGGGGCAATACACCGCCTCACCGATGATCCCCCCCTCGGAAAGGAGATGGAGTCTCCTCCCGCGGTGCACCATCCCGCGCGGCAGGCATCCCACATAGTGCGTCGTCGACTGCCGCAGCCCCGCGACCCCCGCCAGCAGGTCGTCGGGGTAGAGGTGGACGCCCCTCCCCCGCACATCCTGCATCAGGAGCTCCCGGTAGCCGTTCTCGACGGAGACCCTCGCCAGGATGACGTCCCCCTCCCTGACCGGCAGCGGGCCCGCATCAACCGAGAGCCCCTCCCCGATCGTCTCGAACGGGATGATGCCCAGGACCGAACCGATCGTCACGTCCCGCAGCGCCGTCATCCGTGCATGCATGACAGACCTCCTCCACGGTCGCATCGCGCGCGATTCGCCATCCGCCGCATCCTTCCCGCGAGGGCGCCGATGTCGGTGAAGTTGACGCTCATGTAGTCGAATCCGGCCCCCGCCAGGAACCGCAGATTCCGGGGAACGGAGGCCTGGGCGCCCACAATGCCGATCATGACGAACGGGTTCGCCCTCCGCGCCCGGGCAATCAGTTCCCCGACGAGCCGCATGACCGATTCGTCGAGCAGCTCGAACGGATTCGCCCGGCAGTCGTCGCCGCACCGCGCGCGGTACGCCTCGTAGTCGTCCCTCGAAATGCCCAGCACCGTCTGCGTCAGATCGTTCGTGCCGACGCAGAGCAGGTCGGCCCGCCGCGCGAACTCCTCCGCGCGCAGCACCGCGCCGGGAGTTTCGATCATGCAGCCGACCTTCGCGTCCCGCGCCCGGCGCTTGATGTAGTTTCTCCACCGCGCGTACTCCCCGGCGAACGAGACGAACGGAATGAGGATCTCGAGGTCCGGCCGCTCCGAACGGGGAACACGGCGGAACGCGGAGAGGAGGGCACCTATCTGCAGCTGATAGAGGGCGGGGTAGGCCGTCCCCACCCTGACCCCCCTCGTGCCGAGGGCCGGGTTGCACTCGCGGAGCGGGCGGAGGAAATCGCCGAGCGGGTTATCCCACAGACGCACGGCGATCGGGCGGCCGGCGGGCACCTCCGCCAGAATCTCCCCGAACTCCGCCTCCTGCGCCTCGAACATCGCCCTGCCCGCCCCCCCCTCCCCCTTCACCACGAAGCGGTGGAGCAACCTGCGCAGATCGGGGCGGAAGAAGCTGTAGCCGGTCCTGCAGAGGCCGATCCCTTCCGCGCCGTACTCGAAGGCCCTCCGTATCGCGGCGCCCGTGTCGGCGTTCGCCCGGATGTGCACGGTCGCCTTCCCCCGGGGAGCACGATACATCCCCGCCCTCCCCGCGGGGGCACGATCGGTTCGCGCGCCCCGGCCGTTTCCGGCAGCCAGGTAGATCCACCCCGTGAGGCCGTCCACGACGATTTCTCCTGCGCCGTTCGGCTCCTTCGAGAAGCGCGCCATGTACAAGGCCGGTATCCCGGAGTAGCGAAGGGCGATCTTCAGGTGATGGGGCATGGCGCATCCCATTGAAACCATCGCCGCGGTGCGGTTCATGTACGCGAGATGTTCGATCTTGAAATCGGGGACTACCAGGACCGTATTCCCGCTCGTCCGCGAACGGGCGAACGACATGCCCCGGGCGAGGACAGGCGTGCCGCTCGCGACGCCGGAGCTCACGACGCGTCCCTCGCCTATCTTCTCCCCGAATGGTCCGCTCATGTGTGTTGCCACTTTCCAGGTCGTATACTAAAATGGTGTGGGCGGCAGTACAATCGGCCCACTGCCATTCGCCCTGTAGGATTATCCCTACATTCGTCCGGGAGGGGCGGATCACAGATGCTGCGCAAGACGCTCCCTGAACTCTCCCGCATCGTATCGCGGCTGAGAAACGCAGCCGCCGCCTACGGCCAAGCCGAGCGGGATCTCATCAAACGGACGAAGGATCTCAGGGAACGGAACAAGGAGCTCAACTGCCTCTACGGCATATCCAGGATCGTCGAGAGGCGCGGGTCGATCGACGGGATCCTCCAGGGCATCGTGACGCTCATCCCCGCCTCCTGGCAGTACCCCG
>JAQUPF010000008.1:64881-132994 GCA_028716845.1 bacterium
TTGCGCGCGCGATCAAGGTCGACGGCACGACGATGGGTGAGGTCGAGGTCTGCTACCGCGCGAAGGTGCCGCCCGCGGAAGCGGGATGCTTCCTCGCGGCGGAGCGCCACCTCCTCGAATCGATCGCCGAGCGGATCGGCAAGATACTGAAACGGAAGGGCGCCGAGCGGGATCTCATCAAACGGACGAAGGAGCTCAGGGAACGGAACAAGGAGCTCAACTGCCTCTACGGCATATCCAGGATCGTCGAGAGGCGCGGGTCGATCGACGGGATCCTCCAGGGCATCGTGACGCTCATCCCCGCCTCCTGGCAGTACCCCGACATCGCCGCCGCGCGCATCACGACCGGCGGCAGGACCTTCCAGACACCCCGCTTCCGCAGGACGAGGCACCGGCTTGCGCGCGCGATCAAGGTCGACGGCACGACGATGGGTGAGGTCGAGGTCTGCTACCGCGCGAAGGTGCCGCCCGCGGAAGCGGGATGCTTCCTCGCGGCGGAGCGCCACCTCCTCGAATCGATCGCAAAGCGGATCGGAGTGGCGATCGAGCTGCACAGAGCCGAACAGCAATTGCGGCTCTCCCATATGAAGCTGCGCGAACTGATCGAGCATCTGCAGTCGGCGAGAGAGGAGGAGCGGCACCGGCTCGCACGGGAGATCCACGACGAGATGGGGCAGGCCCTAGCGGCGCTGAAGATGGACGTCCGATGGCTGCGGGAACGTTTTCCCAGACGCGACACCGAGTCGCTCCGGATGGTGCGCTCCATCGAACGGTTCATCGACATAACGAGCCAGAATGTCCAGCGGATCGCCTCGGAACTGCGCCCCGTGCTGCTCGACGATTTCGGCCTCCCGGAGGCGATCAGGTGGCAGGTCGGGCAGTTCAGGAAGCGGGCCGGGATACGTTGCCGCCTCCTGACACGCCCCGGCAATCTGACGCTCGATCACGGCCTCTCGCTCGTCATCTTCAGGATCGCACAGGAGCTCCTCACGAATGTCATCCGTCACGCCGCCGCCTCCCGCGCGGAGGTGCGGCTGGAGAAGCGGGGGGGGGAGGTGCTGCTGCGGGTCACCGATGACGGCAGGGGCATGAGGCGACGGATGGACCCCGCGCACTCCTTCGGCCTGCGGGGCATACTCGAGCGGGTCAGCTACTGGGAGGGCGAAGTCAATATCCGGAGCGGGGCCGGCGTCGGAACGACCGTGGAAGTGCTGATCCCGATACCGGCGTGAGATCCCGTCATGATCAGAGTGCTCATCGCCGAGGACCATCCGATATTCCGGGAGGGGGTGAAGCGCATCATCTCGGGGACGTCCGACATCGTCGTCGCCGGCGAGGCGGCGACCGGCCCGGCCGCCCTGGAGAAAGTCCTGAGGGGCGGATACGACGTCGTCCTGCTGGATATTTCCCTCCCGCTCATGAGCGGTCTCGACGTCCTCAAGCATCTGCGAAAAATGGCGCCCCTCCTGCCGGTGCTCGTTCTGAGCGTTTACATGGAGAACCAGTACGCCGTGCGGACCATACGCGCGGGGGCGTCCGGCTACCTGACGAAGAACAGCATTCCGGACGTCCTCATCCAGGCGATCCGACAGGTGGCGCGGGGAGGGAAATATATAGTACCCTCCGTGGGCGAGAAGCTCGCGCTCGATATCCAGAGCCGGACGAGCGGCCGGGCGCGCTGCGGCCTGTCGGACAGGGAACACCAGATCCTGTGTCTCATCGCGGGAGGGAAGAGGATCAAGGATATCGCGGCGGACCTGGCCATCAGCACCAAGACGGTGAGCACATATAAGTCGCGCATAATGGCCAAGATGCGCTTCCAGAGCGACGCCGAGTTGATACGCTTCGCCATTGAGAACACACCAGCAGCTGGAGGCTGAGCGCACGCATCCGCCGGTGATTCACTCGGCGGGGAGGGTGTCTGCATCCGGCCTGTGAAGGAGCGGAGGGGCACGAGGCGGGAAGAGGGGATGGTCGTCGGAGCTTCCCCACAAGGGGGCAGCCGGTATCTGGGGAGGGTGCGATGAGCGGGAAGCGGGCGGCGGCGAAGGGGCGGAAATTCCCGTGGCGGCGCGGGAGGGGCGGGACGCCGGTCATCGACTGCCACGTCCACTGCGGGAACGACCGGAGGACGAAGTACTACCCGGCCGGGCGGCTCGTCCGCGACCTCGAGGAATCGGCCGTGAACGGGGCGGTCCTCTTCGCCTTCCCGGAGGACATGTACCGGAGGGTGGACAGGAAGGCGCGACGGATCGCCGCGAACGACTACGTCCTCGAGGCCTGCCGCGGGGCGCGGCACCTCTACCCGTTCTACTTTGTCTGGAACGACTACCTCATCCCGCCCGACCTGGGCCGCTATCGCGGCATCAAGTGGCACCGGCACCCCGACGAGCCGCGGTACGACTACGCCGACCCCCGCTGCGCCGAGTTCCTCGCCGAGGTGCGGCGGCACCGGCTCCCGGTCCTCCTCGAGGAGGAGTTCGAACACACCGTCCGCTTCGTGGAGCGGAACCCGGAGCTCGACGTCATCATCCCGCACATGGGCGAGCGGAACGGCGGCACGTTCCGCATGGAGGCCTTCCGCGGCCACCCGAGGGTGTACTTCGACACCTCCACGGCGTCGCAGTTCGAGATCGACTGGATCCTCGATCTCGTGGGGCCGCGGCGGGTCCTCTTCGGCTCCGACGTCTCGGGGACCCTCCTCCCCTTCTTCAACTTCGCCCGGATCGAGCTCATGAAGCTCGAGGGGCTCGGCCTGACCGCCCGGGAGCGGGAGATGGTCTACGGCGGCAACCTCCTCCGGCTCCTGCGGCGCGCGCGCTGAGCCGTGGGGCGCCCCGGATTACAGAGAACCGATCGACCGCGGATTGACACGGATCATTGCGGATCCACGGAGGGGGAGTTTTCTCGCCGCATATAGGCGCGGATGAACCGCGGATCCGAACAGCCTCCCCGCCTTTTTCCCCATTCATTCCGCCGGGTCGATCGCGTACGGCGTCCGGAAATGAACCCGCAGGATGCGGACGCCGCCGGCCCGGTAGATCTCATCGAGGAACGGGGCCCCCTCCATCCGGAACGGCCCGCGCATCCGCTCGAAGGATCCAAGGTAGATGTACCGGATGCCCTGCTCCCGGAGGAACCGCTCCCGTTCGTCGAGGCCGCCCGGGCCGAAGAGGACACGGTCGGCCGCGGCCGCCTTCTCGTTGAAGCGGAGCGTCTCGGACCAGTGGCCGACGTACACCCTGTTGCCGGTGTAGGCGGGGAGGTAGAGGCCGCTCCGGTGGGTGGAGAGGACCGGGGCGTCCTCGTTGTGGCGCTCCAGCATCCAGCGCATCGCCTCGACGTCCCCCTGCGGGAGATAGAACTCGAGCGGGTTCGCCCGCATCTCGCGCACGCAGAGGCGGAGCTTGACGATGGTGTCCGGCGCCGTCGCGAGGAGCAGGGCGGCGAGGAAGGCCGTCTCGAACCGCCGGCGCCCGGCGGCGCCGGTCCGCGGCGGGAGGAGCCTCACGGCCGCCGGCAGGAGGCGCCGGAAGACGGTCCGCGCCGCGAGGACGCAGAGCGGGACGTGGACGGCGGTCGAGAGGCGTCGCTGGAAGGAGACCGGGGCGTAGAGGAGGACCGCGACGGCGGCGACCCAGACGAGGAGGAGCCACTCGTCGCGCCCGCCCCGCCGCGCGATCCGGACCAGCTCGGGGAGGGCGAGGAAGAGGACGAGGCCGTAGCCGATGACGTAGCTCAGCGGGTGCGGGGAGAGGAACGCCTCCTTCGACCACTCGACGAAGACCGGCTCGGTCGTGAAGAGGTACGCCATGTAGAGGAACGACGGGAGCCCCGCCAGCCACATGACGGCGGCCGCCGCCGCGGCGCGCCGGGCGTCGGGGCGGAACCGCGCGGCGACGACGGCCGCCCAGCCGGTCGTCACGACGGCGATCGTCACCCCGTCCACCGGGTGCACGAAGCCGAGGGCGAAGAGGGCGAGGCCGGCGGCGGCGGCGCGCCGCGCCGACCCGGCCCGGACCGCCCCGACGAGGAGGCCGAGGGAGAGGAGCATGAGGGCGGCGGTGAGGGCGAACTGGGGGAACGAGAAGATCGTCTCGAAGGTGATCGTCTCGGCGATCCAGTAGCTGATCGGCACCATGTTCCGCCGCTCGAAGAGCGCGCGCCACGCGTCGTACGGGATGAGCCAGCAGAGGCCGGAGGAAAAGGCGCAGAGGGCGAGGGTGAAGACGCGCTCCCGCGCCCCGTCGATGAAGAGGCGGATGAAGAAGGCGATGACCGCGAGCAGGAGGACCGCGTACGCGGCGATGGCGGCGTGGTAGACGGCGAGCGGCGGGAGGCCGGTCGCCCGGCAGACCAGGCCGAGCGTCCAGGTGAACGGGTTGAAGAAGAGGGGGCGCTGCGCCTCGAGGGTGAAGTCGCGCCGGATGAAGAACTTCCCCTCCGACGCCTGCTGGATCCGGGAGAGGTAGCTGTTCTGGTCGTACGGGTGGTCGGCGAACCCCATGAAGACCATCCCCGGCGGTGCGGCGCGGTATCCCCAGACGTACGGGATCGCGACGAGGACGATGACGGCCGCGACGATGAGCCGCGATGCGACGGCGTGGGCGTCGATCCTCATCCGCCGCCCCCTTCCCCTTCCAGGAGCCGTTCCCGCTCGAGGGCGCCGATGATCGCCGCCGCGACGAGGCGGTGGCCGCGCGGCGTCCAGTGGCCGACCCTCCTGTGCGAGACCGGCCTGAGCCCCTCGGAGAGGGCCGCCGCCAGGTCGACGTGCGGGATGCCCTCCCGGCGGCAGAAGTCGCGGAGGAGGGGCGTGTAGTGCGACGGCAGGTCGGCGACGACGAGCCGCGCGCCGTTCTCCCGGCAGACCCGGTCGATCCGCCGCAGGATGGCCTTCGTGAGTTCCATCTCCTCCTCGAGGGCCCGCGGATCCGCCGGTTCCTCCTCCCGCCGCCGCCGTGACGGATGGGCCGCCCTGAAGGCGATCCAGTTGGCGAGATGGGATCGCCGCCAGAATCCGGGCCGGCCGGCGCGCGGGTCGCCGTACTCGGCCGCGAGCGCGGTCTTCGCCGCCCAGTAGGCGCGGTCGAACGGCACCGGCGCGTTCCGCAGCTCGAGGCGGCCGTCCGCGAACTCGAAGAACGGCTTCGGCTGCCGGCCGTCGATCACCCGGGCGTTGTTCCCCTCGACGACGTCGTTCCGGTCGAAGAGGAGGAGGACGAGGTCCGGCCGGTATCGGAGGCCCTCGGTCTCGAGGACGAGGAGCTCCCGGTCGGTGGAGTATCCCGGGTGGGCGAGGTTGATGACCTCCCATCCGTCGAGCCGCCGCTCCATGACGTCCGAGAAGCGCTCCGCGGCCTCGACGCCCCATCCCCACGCCGTCGAATCGCCGAGGACGACCATCCTGCGGCCGCCGCCCTTTCCGGGCGACCGCTCCCTGTCCCTGAACCCCTTCGAGTTGTTGACGATCCGATGGCTGAAGTCCGGCAGGACGAAGAGCCGGTCGAGGTTCGGAATCCCGGCGTAGCCGAGCAGCGGATGGTAGCGGTCGGGGAAGGATCGTATGGTCCCGGCGCTGTAATCGGGGAACGGGGCGAAAAGGCGGAGGGCCGCCTCCCCCGCGGCGGCGGCGAGGGCGACGCCGAGCGCGACGGCGCACGCCTTCCGTCCCCGCGGCGACATCAGGCGCCTCCCGGCAGCAGTTCGTAGATCGTCATCGCCCCGCCGTGGTACGACGCCGCCGGCCTGAAGACGAACTCCCGCTCGAGGGCCCGGCGCGGCGCGCCCCACCAGCGGTACGTGAAGCCGTCCATGTAGACCTTCCGCCCGGCCGCCATGAGCTCCTCGAGGAAGGCGGGGTCCTCGGCCGCCGTCCTGACCGGGAGCGGCCTGTGGCGCACGTACTCCGCCTCGGCCGATACCGGGATGTAGAGGCGCCCGGTCTCCCCGACGAAATAGTGCGTGACGATCACGCCGTCGATGCCCGAGACGAGGCAGGCGTCGACGGGCGCCAGGCGGTCGAGGAGGCGCAGCCCCTCGTGCCAGCCGATCGACGCCTCCCCCTCCGCCCGCGCCCGCCGGAGCGGCTCGACGCACCCCCACGCCGTGACCGCGAGGATCGCCGCCGCCGGGATGCGCCAGAGGAGCGGCCGGACGCCGGCGCCCCTGCAGCGCCCGGCGAGCGCGGCCGCGCCGCGCGCGGCGAGGATGCAGGCGAACGGCACGACCGGCAGGAGGAACTTGGCCATCTGGAAGGAGTAGGTGAAGAGCGCGCAGACGACGGAGAGGATGAACGAGACCGCCATTGCGGCGAAGGCGAAGGCGCCGTCCCTGTCATCCCCGAGGCAGGCGGCGGCGCCGAGGGCCGCGAGGACCAGGACGGACGGGAAATACGGGGCGAAGAGGGTCGGCCAGCTCAGGCCGAAGAGATGCCGGAGGTAGTAGCCGATGTTCCCCGCGACCGTTCCCCCCTCGGGGACGGCCGTGTTGGCGAACGCGTAGCGGAGGGAGAAGTTGGGCTTCCCCCTCCCCCGCAGCGCCCAGTACTCGTAGCCGTTCTCGAACATGGAGCCGAAGGCGGCATGGTTGTAGGCGAGGACGGGGGTGAGGCCGGCGGCGAGGCCCGCGGCCGCGGGGACGAGGCGCGCGAGCGTCCCCCGCGGGTTTCCCCGGGCGGCGAGGCCCGCGGCGACGGCGAGGGGGACGACCGACATGCCGCTCAGCAGGTGGATCGATGCCGAGAGGCCGCAGCAGAGCCCGGCCGAGAGCCAGAGGAGCGGGCGGGCGCCGTCTCCCGATGTCCCCCGCCAGGCGAGCCAGAGGCCGGCGACGAGGAAGGTGTTCGAGGCCATGTCGCTGATGAGGACGCGGCTGTAGCCGACCGAGGAGGGGGCGACGGCCAGGAGCAGCGCCGCGAGCGCCGCCGTCGCCGCGCCGAACACCCCGCGGGCGAACAGGTACGTCAGGAGGACGGCGGCGACGCCGAAGGCGCCGACGACGCGGACGGCGTCGTGGAGCGGCGCGCCGGTCAGTCGGTAGAACGCCGCGAGGATCAGCGGGAAGCCCGGCGGGTACATGAGCGGGAGCCGGAGGTCGTTGATGTGGATCCAGAGCCCCCTGCCGTGGGCGAGGTTGTGCGCCGCCACGGCGTACTGGCCCGAGTCCGGGACGATGGCGAGGTCCGCGACGGCGGACGGCGGGACGGCGCGCAGCCAGGCCGCGAGGGAGAGGATTGCGGCGAGGATCGCGTATTCGGCGGCCCTCTTCATACCCGATGATTGTACGACAGGAATGTCGGGACGGGATACTGTTTCCGCCCCCGTGTATGTGGCAATATGGGGAGCCTGCATATTCGACTTCTCGAAGGTCCGCGGCGGGATTGAGCGGATCGCCGCCGCGCACGGCTATTCGTTCGACTACCGGATCGCGGGCGTCCGACGGGGGGCCGCCCGGCCGGGGTCGACCGGTCGGCGACGGGGGGTGGGAATGCCGTTCATACGGCTCCGCGGCATCACGGGGAGGGTGTACGTTCCGGAGCGCGCCCCCGCCGGCGCCCGGAAGCACCCCTGCAGGGACTGCTTTACCTGCCAGTGGTGCAGCGACGAGCGGTGCGCAGCCTGCCGGCCCGCACCGCGCGCGTCCGCGTGCCGCGAATTCAGACGCGGCGCGCGAGGAGCGCGCACAGCGCGGCGGCGGCGGCGATGACGACGTTGCCCGCCGCGTCCGCCCTCGAGAGGAGCGTCCCCCTCGGCTCGAACCGCTTCGCCCGCCGGTTCGCCGCGGGGAGGCGGATCAGGACGACCGCCGGCACGAAGAGCCACCAGAATCCTCCCGCGGCGACGAGCGCGAAGACGGCCGCCCGCTCCGCGATGCCGTACCACCGCTCGAGGCGGCCGCCCGGGAGCGCCTCCTCGGGGGTCGAGCGGAGGGTCCTCCGCGCGGCGTCCAGGAGGTAGCCGCCGCCGAAGACGGCGGCGGAGAAGAGGACGGCCGCGTCGATCCATCCCGCCCCGTCGAGGCGCCCGAGCGCGCCGCCATCGAGGAGCGCCGGCGCGGCGAGCCCCGTCGCGAACACGGCGGCGGCCGCGCCGACGTGCAACCCCTGGTCGAGGAGGAACGTCCAGAGGTTGCCGGGACCGGCGAGCCGGTCGAGGACCCTGACCTTCAGGATGTCGGCCGCCATGTGGCACGCCGCGAGCGCGGCGATGAACGCCCAGTAGGACGGCATTCGGAGGAGCGGCCAGCCGGCGGCGGCGGCGGCGGCGAGGCATATGCCGGCGTGGAGGAGCTGCCCGCGGACGGAGCGGAGCTTCATGCGGTGGACGGCGTCCGTCTGGAGCGGAAAATCGGCGACGAAGTGCGCGAGGAGCAACAGCTTGAACAGGAGCATCGGACGCGGGTCCCCGACGGCCGCGAGGGTCAGATGTCGCCGAGGGCGAGGAGCCGGATGAACTCCTCCGGCGTTACCGCCGCCGGTGACGCCATGTAGTGCGCGCCGAGGAGTTCACCCGCCGCCGGCGGGACGGCCCCCCGCACGGCGTCGCCCCGGACCCTGAGGACGACCTCGACGGAGCCGTCCGAGTAGTGGGTCTTCGACACCTCCTCGGCCCCCTGGACGACGCCCTTGACCGCGACCGTGATCCGGTCGTCCTCGACGGCGAGGTCCCTGAGCGTCGTCGAGGAGTCGACCACGGTGCCGTGGATCTTCTCGGCGAGCCGCCGGTAGGCGTCCACCGTCGCCGCGCGCTCCGCCGCCACCCGTATGAAGCCGCCGAAGGCGGCGGCGTAGTCGGCGAGCGTGACCGGCGTGATCTCGGTCCAGGCGAGGGCGATGTCCCTGCCGGTGATCTTCCGCACCTCGTCGAGCGGGAGCTCGAGCCGGACGAGCGCCCGCCGCTCATCCTTCCCGTACTCCGCCTTCACGGGGCGGAGGCCGGCCGCCGCCGCGAGGAGCGCCCGGCAGACGGCCGGGTCACCGTCCATCACATCGCCGACGGTCTCCTCGCCCGAGAGGCGGACCGCCCGGAGGGTCTCGAGGAGCAGCCGCCTCGCCTCCCGCCCGGCCGCCTCCGTGGCGGCGGCCGCGCCTTCCCCCTCCTGCGCCGACGCCTCCGCGGCGGCGCCGATGACGAGGTTCTCGAGGCTCGGCTTCGGATCCTTGAGGCGCTCGAGCATCCGCCGCGCGTCCGCCAGCGGCACGGTCGGATCCTCGAGCCGCCTGAGGAGAATCGTCTTCGGCGGCAGGCCCGTCCCCTTCGCCTCGATGAGCGCGGTCCCCCACGGGGCGACGAGGGTGCCCCGGTCAGGGCCGAGCGCCACGAACTTCCGGGGCTCGCCCGTCGCCTGCACGCGGACGGCGCCGGCCGAGACGGCGACCGCCGTCGCCGAGCCGTCGGGCCCGACGCCCATGAGGAACGAGGTGCCGCGCACCGCGGCGACCGCCGCGGGGGTCCGCAGGCTCAGGCGCGCGTCGGCGGGGAGCGCATCGAGCTTCGCGACGATCCGCCCCTTCAGGAGGCCGAGCTCGGTGAGCCGCACGACCGCACCCGACGCCTCGCGCTCCTCGTCGGCGAGCCTGTCGATGCGGACGAGCGCGTTCTCCATGACCCGGAACCGGTTTCGCGGGTCGAGCTCCAGGTCGGCGTAGGAGTTGCTCGCCGTCCTGATCGAATCGCTGCGGGCCACCGTCATGCCGGCGGCCGCCGGCGCCCATGTATCGACGGGAGGCCTGAGGCGCTCGGCGACGCGGTGCACCCTCGCGATCGTCGCCTCCCGGCCGGGCGTCGCCCCCCCGGCGGCCCCGGCGAGGAGGAGGGCGGCGGTGCAGACGGCGGCGCGATGGCGGGCATTCTTCACGATTCCCTCCCCGGACGGCCCACGATACCACAGCGCCCGAGAGGTCGTCCAGCCGGAACGGGGGCAACCACAGCCCAACGTGAACAGCCCGAAGCGGAGGAAAGAAGAACACATCCGTCGATGATCCGCGGAGATCCGCGGCTGGGAGTTCATCGAGCGGCGGCGATTGCATCGCCCCCTTCAGGGGTGTACAATCGCCGCGGTGTGCACGATGACGCGCCGCGGCGTTTCGTTCCTCATCTTCTGCCTGGGCCTCTCCGCCGCCCTGCTCCTCGACCGCACCGCCCCCTTCCGGGCCTGGGAGAACAGGACGCTCGACTCGCGCTTCCGCTGGCGGCACAGGATCATGGGTGCGGCCCCCTCGCCGGAGATCCGCCTGGTCGGCATCGACGACCAGACGCTCCTCGCCCTCGGCGGCCGCTGGCCGATCGACCGGCACTGGCACGCCCTGCTCCTCGAGGCCCTCTCCGAGCGGCCCCCGGCGGTGACCGCCTACAGCGTCCTCTTCCCCGCCGACCCGGGCGCCCCGGAGGAGGAGGCGGTCCTCGTCCAGGCGACCCGGCAGCTCGGCGACGTCGTCTATCCGTACTATCTCGAATACGGGGACGCGGCGGCGGAGGGCCCCTCCCCGTACAGGTCGCCGGAGGAGATCGAGGCCGACCGGACGACCCTCGCGCGCTTCGCCCTTGCCGTCGTCCGGGGCGACGCCTCCCTCCTGCCGGGGACGATCGACGCCGTCCTGCCGTTCGAGCCGCTCGCCGCGAGCGCCGCGCTCGGCTTCGCGAACGCGGGCGGCGATCCGGGCGACGGGGTGGTGCGGCGGGTGCCGCTCGTCCTCGCCCTCGACGGGGAATTCTATCCGTCGTTCATCCTCATGGCGGCGCTCCGGTTCTTCAACGCGGACGCCCGTGACGTCCGCGTCGCGCTGGGCCGCCGGGTCGAGTTCGACGTCCCCGGCGGGCCGCGCGTCTCCATCCCCGTCGACGGGGCGGGGATGATGCTCGTCAACTACGCCGCCGAGCACACCGAGTTCGAGCACTGCCTCTTCGTCCAGGCGGTCCAGTCGTTCGCCATCGAGCGGAAGGGGCTCCCGCCGCCGGTGGACCTGGGGGACCTCGAGGGACGGCTCGTCCTCGTGGGGCTCACCGCCGCCGGCGTCGTCGAGTCGGCCGCGCAGCCGACCCCCCTCTCCCCGCAGAGCCCGCTCCTCACCGCCCAGGCGAACGCCCTCTCGACGATCCTCTCGGGCTCGTTCGTCCGCGTCCCCGGACCCTGGGCGACGCTCGGCTTCCTCGCGCTCCTCGGCGCGGCCGTCGGCGTCACCGCCTCCTCGCTGCGGGCCGCCCCGAGCCTCGCCCTCGCCGCCGCCTGGACCGCCGCCTACGTCGCCGCCGCCTACGTCGCCTTCTTCGCCCGCTCGCTCGTCCTCCCGGTCGTGCCCGGCTGCTTCCTCGCGGGGCTGCTGTTCACGCTCACCACCTCCTACCGCTACGCCACCGAGGAGCGGCAGCGGCGCTTCTACCGCGGCGTCCTCGGCCGGTACCTCTCGCCGAACGTGATGGAGGCGATCCTCGATGACCCGTCCGCCCTCAGGCTCGGCGGGGAGCGGCGGGAGATGACGGTGCTCTTCGCCGACGTCGTGGGCTTCAGCGGGTTCTGCGAGCGGAGCCCCGTCGAGGAGGTCGTCCCCCGGCTGAACGAGCTGCACGACCGGCTGACGCAGATCATCTGGCGGCACGACGGGACGCTCGACAAGTACATCGGCGACGGCCTGATGGCGTTCTGGGGGGCCCCCCTCCCCCAGGCGGACCATGCCCGCCGCGCCGTCCGCGCGGCCGTCGAGATGGCCGAGGAGCTCCGGCGGATGCGGGGCGCCTGGGAGGCGCGGGGCGTCGAGCCGTTCCGGGTGGGGATCGGCGTCAACACCGGCACGATGATCGTCGGGAACATGGGGGCGAGCGACTTCTGGGATTACACCGTTATCGGCGACGAGGTGAATCTCGCCGCGCGGCTCGAGGCGCTCACTCGCGCGCACGGCGCCGATGTGATATTATCCGAATCCACCTTCCTCCGGGTGCGCGACATGGTGGAGGCGCGCCCCCTCGGGGAGGTGGTCGTCAAGGGGAGGCGGACGCCGGTCCGCATCCACGCGGTCGTCGGCGCGAGATGACCGCCTCCCCCCGGGGGCCGATCGTGGACGAGGGCGTCGCGCCGATCAGGGACCGGATCGCGGAGCCGGGGGCGCTCCAGGAGCAGCTGCGCCTCGCCGACCACAAGATCGAGAACCTCTCCGCCCTCGTGGAGATCAGCAAGATCATCAACTCCACGCTCGACCTCGACACGCTCCTCACGATGATCATGGAGATCATCCAGCAGGTCCTGAACGCCGAGAGCGGCTCGCTCATGCTCATCGACGAGCGCGGGGAGGAGCTCTGGTACCGTGTCGCGCTCGGCGCGAAGGGGAAGGAGCTGCAGAACGGCTTCCGCCTGAAGATGGGGCAGGGGATCGCCGGCTGGGTGGCGCAGCACGGCGAGCCGCTCCTCGTCCCCGACGTGCGGGCGGACGACCGGTTCTACAGCGTGCCCGACGAGGTCCTGGGGCACCGGACCCGCTCCATGCTCTGCGTCCCGCTCCAGGCACAGGGGAGGACGTTCGGCGTCCTCCAGGCCATCAACTCGAAGAGCCCGGGGGGATTCGTCCGGGACGATCTCGACCTCTTCATCGCCTTCTCGAGCCAGGCGGCCGTCGCCCTCGAGAACGCCCGCATGCACGCCCGCCTCATCGAGAAGAACCGCGTTGAGCAGGAGCTCATGATCGCCCGGCAGATCCAGCAGAACTTCCTCCCCGCCTCCTTCCCGAAGGTCGCCGGCGTGAAGCTCCACGCGCGGACCCTGCCGGCATGGGAGACGGGGGGCGACTTCTACGACTGCCTGGACCTGGGCGGCGGGAGGGTCGGCGCGGTCATCGGCGACGTGTCGGGCAAGGGCGTTCCCGCGGCGCTCTACATGGTGAAGGCGCTGAGCGAGTTCCACTTCCACGCCTCCGCCGCGGCGGGCATCGACCGGGCGCTCGGGGCGCTCAACGACGCCCTCTTCGAGCGGAGCACGAGCGGGATGTTCGTCACGCTCCTGTACGTCGTCGCGGACACGGGGGCGCGCGCCCTCTCGTGGGGGAGCGCCGGCCACCCGCCGGGGATCGTGAAGCGGGCGGGGACCGGCGCCCTCGAGGTCCTCGAGGGCGGCGACGGCATGCCGCTCGGCGTCGTCAGCGGCGCGCGGTACGCCGCGCGGACGGTCCCGTTCGAGCGGGGGGACCTCCTCTTCCTCTACACCGACGGGATCATCGAGGCCAGGAACAGGCAGGGGCGGGAGTTCGGCATGGGCCGCCTGAAGGCGCTCGTCGCCCGCTCGAGAGGGGGCGCCGAGGCGGCGGTGCGCCAGGCGCTCCGGAGCGTCGAGCGGTTCGCGAAGGGCGCGCCGCAGCACGACGACCTCACCGCCCTCGCCGTCAGGATGGGGTGAGCCATGAGCGAGGAGCGCGTCGCCAGGGACGCCGTCACCGTCGTCATACCGAGCAACCCGAGGTACCTCAGGGCCGTCCGCTCGCTCGTGGACGAGGTCACGCACGAGATGGGCTTCGCGGCGAAGGCCCGCGGCGAGATCATCCACGCCACCGACGAGGCCCTCACGAACGTCATCAGGCACAGCTACGGCGGGCGGGCGGACAAGAAGATCGTCGTCACCCTCAGGGAGACGACCGACCGGCTCGAGGTGATCATCAGGGACTTCGGGACGAAGACCCACCCGGACCGCATCAGGCCGCGCAAGCTCCACGACGTGAAGCCGGGCGGCCTCGGGACCTACTTCATCAAGCGCTCGATGGACGTCGTCCGGTACGACACCTCGCCCCGCCGCGGCACCATCCTCAAGATGGTGAAGTACCTGTAGGGCCGTCCCGCCTCACGGCATGCAGTGCATGAGGCGCCAATCCACCACGGATGCAACTACAGTCCAAGGTTGAAAGTTCAAGGTCGAAAGTATCAAGGTTTTGCCGCAGATTGCCGCGGATAGTTCCTTTCGCCGCAGAGATCGCAGAGACCACAGAGAATCCGGAGGGTTCAACTCTTTCAATCAGCGTTCATCCGCGGCGGCATTGTCATAGTCTCCGTGATAATCCGTCATGATCCGCGAAGATCCGCGGCTGGCGGTTCATCGTGCGGCGTGAAGATCCGCGGCTGTTTGTTCCTGTTTCCGGCGGGCGATAAAGACGATGCTCTCCCCCGCGCCGCGCACCCCGAGCCGCGAAAGGGACAGTTTGGCCGCGGCGATGATCCTCCCCTTCCAGTTCAGCCGCCCCCAGTGGAAGAACGGCCGGCGGGAGATCTCCTCCACGCGGAAGCGCGACGCGAGGAGCGTCCGCAGCCGCCCGGGATCGAAGCTCTGCACGTGCCCCCACCGGTGGAAGCGCTCTCCGCAGCGGGGGCAGACCACCCGCTGCTCCGCGAGGTTCTCGCACGCGGGGACCGTGCCGGCGAGCATCCCGCCCGGGATCAGGACGCGGCCGATCTCGTCGATCGCGCGCGCGAGGACCTCGTCCGGGAGGTGCTCGATGAGCTCGGAGACGACGACCGCGTCGAAGGAGGCGTCGGGAAACGGGATGCGGTCGGCCGCGCCGACCTTCGCCTTCCCGCCCATCCCCAGTCGTTCCCGGAGGGACTCGACGGCGCGCTCGCTCGGGTCGATCGAGTGGACATCGAGTCCCCGATCGAGCGCGATCCGCTCGAACACGCCCGCGCCGACGCCGATGTTCAGCACCTTCCCCGATTCTACCCTGCGCGCGAGATGGCGCAGCCGGCCGACGCTCCCCTCGAACACCTCCGGCGCCTCGCTCTGGTAATACTCCCAAATGGAATACGCGCTCATCCTCCCGGCCTCGCCCGCCGCATCGCGCAAAAAACGTCTGACCGCGCAACAATGGTACCATGTATGCCTCGTCGGCGCTGAAAAGAATGAAATCCCCCAAATGAACGCCCGATCTATCATTTTGGGACGCAAGAGATTAAATATTCTGCCGATGGGTGCACCAGTTGGCACACTGCTTGCTGGTTATTTCGTTGGGAAGGTGAACCATGAAGGAAATCTGCGAGTACTGCTTCAGCGAGCTCGTCATCGAGGACGAGAAGAGGGAGGGGAACCGCAGGTTCGTCTGGAAGCGCTGCTCCAACGATGAATGCGGGGAGACCTTTCTCTGCGTCGAGTACCTCTGGGGATTCAACCTGGGCGAGTGCCGCTCCTTCCAGGTCGTCGCGAGCGGTTAGCCGTCCCCCATCCCCCGTCAGCCCGCCGCCAGGATCGGGACGATGGCGACGTGGTCTCCCTCGCGGAGGCGCGCGCCGTGATCCACGCAGCCCCTCCCGTTCAGGAACAGCATGGTGTGCGGCGTTGCGTCGATGTCGAAGCCGTAGCGGGCCCTGATCGCGTCGAGGAGCTCGCGCACCGTCGAGCACTCCACGTCGAGCTCGATCTCACCGTCGCCGAAGTGGCGCCGCAGGTCGCTCACGCTCTGGAGCGTGACCTTCACCTCATGCCTCCGGCGGCGCCGCCTCTCCGGCGGGCGCTTCGATCCGCACCGCCGTGACGGCCGACTCGTCGAGGTCGATGCAGAGAAGCCTGTTCCGGATCGGCGTCCCCCTGCCGGTGATGACCTTGACCGCCTCCATCGCCTCGAGCGCCGCGACGACGGCCGGCGTGACCGTGGGGACGCCCACCTCGGTCTCGACGCCGCTCCGGGGAACGCCCGCCCCGGGGCCGAAGAGGGCCAGGAGCCCCGCGTCGCCGGGCATGACCGTCATCACCTCCCCCGCGAAACCGGCGACGGCGCCGTGGATGAACGGGATGCGGAGCCGCGCGGCCGCCTCCTGGAGGATGAGGCGGACCGGGATGCTGTCGAGGGCGTCGATGACGAGGTCGCACCCCCTGAGGAACAGGTCGATGTTGTCCTTCCGTATGTAGATCCTGTGCGCCTCGACGTCCACGGCGGCGTTCACCCGCGCCACCCGCGCCGACGCCGCCTCCGCCTTGCCGGCGCCGATGCCGTCCTCGGTGCAGAGCACCTGGCGGTTGATGTTGTCCTCCGTGAACGTCTCCCCGTCGATGACGACGAGGGCCCCGATCCCGAACCGCGCCAGGATCTCGACCAGCGTGCCGCCGAGGCCGCCCGCCCCGACGACCGCCGCCTTCGCCCGCCGCAGTTTGAGCTGCCCCTCCAGGCCGATGCTCGCGACGCCCCGGTGATACCTGACGGGAACAATCCCGTTCTCCAGGGCCGCGATCTCGACGGCCCGCGCGGCCAGGCCGAGCTCCTCCGCGATCCGGCGCGTCGCCTCGATCGTCAGGCCCCTGTAGGTCCCGCCGGACGGCGCCGGCTCGTCGGTCGAGCGCCCGGAGACCAGTTCCTTCAGCCGCGCCGCCAGTTTCACGACACGCCCCTCCCGAAGCCCCGCACGATCACTCCACCGCCTCCACCCGCGTGACGCCGGGAACCTTCCGCCTGAGCGTCGCCTCGACCACCTGGGCGATCGTCATCCGCGCGCCCGGGCAGCCCGCGCACCCGCCCCGGAGGCGCACCCTGACCACGCCGCCGTCACCCACCTCGACGAGCTCGACGCCGCCGCCGTGCGTCGCGAGCATCGGGCCGACCTCATCCCGCAGCACCGCCTCGATCTCCTCTCGCATGATGTTCCTCCGTGGGGTCACCTTCACTATGAACCGCGTGCCTGCCGTCTCCTTTCCCCGACCTCCCCGCGCAGCCAGGCGAGGTAGTCCACGCTCCCCCCCGAGATCGGAAGCGAGACGATCTCGGGCACCTCGTAGCCGTGGTGCCGCTTCACCACCCGGACGAACTCCGGAAGGAGCCGGCGGGTGGTCTTCGCCACGAGGAGGTGCTCCCGCGCCGTCTCGAGGCGCCCCCGCCACCAGTAGTGCGACTCGCCGCGGGGATAGATGCTCACGCAGGCGGCCGTCCGGCCGCGGAGCAGGCCGCGGGCGACCGCGCGCGCCTCCCGCAGCGACGCGCAGGTCATGAGGACGACGAGACACCCCCGACCGGTCCGCTCCATGCCGTCCGCCCCCTCACCCGATCGAGCCGATCCCGATCAGGTTGAGAAACTCCATCCGCGTCTCCTGGCGGCGGCGGAAGCAGCCGCGCATCGCCGAGGTCACGGCGCGGCAGTGGTGCTTCTCGGCGCCCTTCAGCACCATGCAGAGGTGCCGGGCCTCGATCACCACCGCCGTCCCCTTCGGCTCGAGGCAGCGCTCGATGGCGTCTGCGATCTGCGCGGTGAGGCGCTCCTGGATCTGGAGCCGGCGCGCGTAGGCGTCCACGAGCCGCGCGAGCCGCCCGAGGCCCACCATCGCCCGCCCGGGGAGGTAGGCGATGTGGCAGCGGCCGTAGAACGGGAGGAGGTGGTGCTCGCAGACGCTCAGGAGCTCGATGTCCTTCAGGAGCACCATCTCGTCGCACACGTCGTCGCTGATCTCGGCGCGCAGGATGTCCTCGATGTTGTCCGCGTAGCCGCTCGTGAGGAACGACCAGGTCTCCGCCAGGCGCCCCTCGATGCCGCGGAGCCCCTCGCGGCCCGGGTCCTCCCCGATCGAGGCGAGCCATTTCACAAGGAGGTCTCTCACCGGGTCAGGACTCCTTCTTCCTGAACAGCTCGATCCTCTCGGCGATATCCATGAACTCCTCGCGCGAGACGGTGTCGAGCGTCTTCTTCCGCTCCCTGAGCTTCTCGTTCAGCTTGATCGCCTTCTCGTGCATCTCCTCGTGCGTCTCCTCGGAGCCGCCGTAGAGCCGGTAGTTCGGCCCGCGGGTCACGCGGGCGATGCCGTCCGCGCAGTCGAGGCCGAGCCCCAGGAGCAGCCGCCGCAGTATCCCCTTGTCTTTCATCGGTCGTGATCGGGCGCCCCGGCCCCGCGATTCCCGCTCGGGACCCCCGTCACCGCCTCCATCGCCGCGTCCCGCCCGACGCCCGGCCGAGCCCCCTGAAGCTCCGGTCGATGAGGTCGCCGCGCTCCTTATTCTTCTCGTCGATCGTCGGGCCGCCGTAGTCGTAGTACTCGTACCGGTACGGCGTGCCGCACGAGGCGGCGAGGAGCGCCGTCGCCGCGGCGAGCGCCGCCAGGATCGCCGTTCGCATCTCCGCCTACAGGTGCTCCTCCGGATTCAGCGCGCCGCCCCAGTAGAGGCCGTATATCCCCTCGCCGGCGAGGCGGAGCGCGGTGATCCGCCGGCGGGTGAACAGCTCCGTGATCCGGAGCCCCGCGAGCTCCATGAGCCCCGACGGCGCGTGTAGTATCTCAAAATGGAGCTGGTATTGGAACTGCCTCGGGATCCGCATGGCGTTGCCGCTCCTGCCGACCGCCGCGATCGTCTCGCCCGCGCGCACCCACGCGCCCACCGGGAGCGGCGAGGGCGCCTCGAGGTGCGCGTAGAGCGTGTAGAAATTGTTCGCGTGATCGATGAGGACCGTGTAGCCGTACCCCCGGTCGGGCCCGCCGTTCATCTCGTTGTAGCAGATGAAGCCGTCGGCCGCCGCGCGGACGGGGGTGCCCGCCGGCGCGATGAAATCGATCCCCTTGTGGTAGCTGATGCCGCTGCGGCGGATCGCGCCGAACTCCCCCTCCGGCCTCCTGATGTACGCCCCCTCGACCGGCGCCGTGACGCGGAACGCCTCCGCCGCCGCACGCGCATCCGCCCGGCCGCCCGGCGACCAGTCGAAGGCCCAGATCGGCGCGAGCGCCTCCGCGCCGGGGTGCGTGCCGGTGTCGGCAAGGAGGATGCCGACGAGGCAGAGCGCGGCCATCGTCATGGTGTCGTTCCTCCCCGATTCAGACGCTCCGGGCGGCCGTGCACACGTCGACGGACGCCGCCCCCGCGCGCAGGAGGGCGCGGACGCACGCGTCGGTCGTCGCCCCGGTCGTGTAGACGTCGTCGATGAGGACGAGGCGCCCGCCCCGGACGGCCTCGGCGCGGGCCAGGAACGCCCCCCTGATGTTCTCGATGCGGGCCGCCCTCGTGAGCGTGCTCTGCGGCGGCCCCTCGCGCACCCGCGCGAGGGCGCGGCCCATCACCGGGATCCCCATGCGGCGGCCGAGGTCCCGGGCGATGAGCTCCGCCTGGTTGTAGCCCCGCTCGCGCCGGCGGCCGCGCCCGAGCGGCACGGGGACGAGCGCCTCCGGCGGCGGACCCGGCAGCCCCTCCAGCGCGGACTCCGCCATGAGCCTCGCCAGGACCGGGGCGAGCTCGCGGCGCCCGTCGTACTTCAGGAGATGGACGCAGTCCCGGAGCGCCCCCTCGTACAGGCCGGCGGAGCGGCAGACGCGGAATACCGGCTCCCGGATCCTGCAGCCGCCGCACGCGCCCTCGAGCGGGACGGGGGCCCGGCCGGCGACGGGCCTGCCGCAGCGCGGGCAGAACGGCTGGCCGATCCTCGGCAGCCGCTCCCAGCAGCGCCCGCAGAGGCCGGGCGGCAGGTCCGGCTCGAGCGGCGTCCCGCAGAGCGCGCAGTGCGACGGGAAGACGAGGTTGAGGGCGCCGCGCCACACGGCGGCGAAGAACGATCCGTTGCCGCTCGATCCCATCGGCCGCCCCTCCGGGCACGCGGGCGGCCGCCCCGGTCAGGTCCCCATCTCCCAGGAGGCGAGATACTTCCGCTGCTCGGGGGTGAGCCTGTCGATGGCGGCCCCCATCGCCTTGAGCTTGAGGCGCGAGACCCAGTCGTCGATCTCCTGCGGGACCGGGTAGACCTTCGGGACGAGCGTCCGGTGGCGCCGGACGCAGTGCTCCGTGGTGAGCGCCTGGACCGCGAAGCTCATGTCCATCACGGAGGCCGGGTGCCCCTCCGCCGCCGCCAGGTTGATGAGCCGCCCGTCCGCGAGGAGGCATATCCGGCGGCCGTTCGGGAGGACGTACTCGTCCACGTACTGGCGCACGCCGCGGTTGACCTTCTTCGCGAGCCGCCTGAGGGCGGGGATGTCGATCTCGACGTTGAAATGGCCGGAGTTCGCGACGAGGGCCCCGTCCTTCATCCGCCTGAAATGCTCCGCCCGGATGACGTTGATGTCGCCGGTGAGCGTGCAGAAGAGGTCGCCGATCGCGGCGGCGTCCCGCATCGGCATGACGCGGAAGCCGTCCATGAGGGCCTCGAGGGCGCGCACCGGGTTGACCTCGGTGACGACGACGTCCGCCCCCATCCCCCGGCACCGCATCGCGAAGCCGCGCCCGCACCAGCCGTACCCCGCCACCACCACGGTCGCGCCCGCCAGGAGGATGTCGGTCGCCCGGATGATGCCGTCCACGGTGGACTGCCCGGTCCCGTAGCGGTTGTCGAACATGTGCTTCGTGGCGGCGTCGTTGACGGCGATCACCGGGAAGCGGAGGGCGCCGTCGCGCTCCATCGCCCGCAGCCGGATGACGCCCGTGGTCGTCTCCTCCATGCTCCCCATGATGCGGGACGCCATCTGCGGGTACTCGGCGTGGATGACGGAGACGAGATCCGCCCCGTCATCCATGGTGATCCGCGGGTTGTGGGCCACGGCGGCGTGGATGTGGCGGTAGTAGGTCGCGTGGTCCTCGCCCTTGATCGCCTGCACGGCGATGCCGTAGTCCTTCACGAGGCTCGCGGCGGCGTCGTCCTGCGTGCTGAGCGGGTTCGACGCGCAGAGGAGCAGGTCCGCCCCCCCCGCCTTGAGCGTCCGGGCGAGGTTGGCCGTCTCCGCGGTGACGTGGAGACAGGCGGACATCCGGAGCCCCGCGAGCGGCCGCTCGCGCTCGAACCGCTCCCGGACGAGCCGGAGGACCGGCATCTGCCGTTCGGCCCACTCGATGCGGCGCCGGCCGCCCGCCGCCAGCCTGATGTCCCTGATGTGGCTCTTCCGCTGCACGCCCATGGTGCCCGTCCTCCGTCCGCCGCCCCGGCGCGCCCCGCTCACCGGAGCCCCGCCTCGCGGCGCAGGACCGCCGCCTTGTCCGTCCGCTCCCACGTGAACGCCGGCCCCTTCCTCCCGAAATGGCCGTGCCGGGCCGTCTCCTTATAGATGGGGCGGCGGAGCTTGAGGTGGCTGATCATCGCCGACGGCGTGAGGGGGAAATGCTTCCGTATGAGCCGCACGATCGCCTCGTCGGGGATCCTGCCGGTCCCCTCGGTGTCCACGAGGAGGGAGAGCGGCTCGGCGACGCCGATGGCGTAGGAGAGCTGCACCTCGCACCGGTCGGCGATCCCCGCGGCCACGATGTTCTTGGCGATGTAGCGGGCCATGTAGCTCGCGCTCCGGTCCACCTTCGTCGGGTCCTTGCCGGAGAAGGCGCCGCCGCCGTGGCAGCCCCGCCCCCCGTACGTGTCCACGATGATCTTCCGCCCCGTGAGGCCGGTGTCGCCCGACGGCCCGCCGACGACGAAGCGGCCGGTCGGGTTGACGTGGTAGATGGTTTTCCGGTCGAGCAGGCGCCTCGGGACGATCGGCAGGATGATCTTCTCGATGATCTCGCGGCGGATCTTCGCGTACGGGACGCCGTCGGCGTGCTGGGTGGCGATGACGACCGTGTGGATCCGCACCGGCCGTTCGTCCTCGTATTCGACGGTCACCTGCGACTTTCCGTCGGGCCTGAGCCAGGGGATGATCCCCTTCTCCCGCGCGTAGGCGAGCCGCTCGACGAGCCGGTGGGCGAGGTGGATCGGCAGCGGCATGAGCTCGGGCGTCTCCCGGCAGGCGAAGCCGAACATCAGGCCCTGGTCGCCCGCGCCGGCCTCCTTGTGGAGCCCCGCGCCGGCCGTGACCCCCTGCGAGATGTCGGGCGACTGCTTGTGGATGGAGACGAAGACGCCGCAGTTGTCGCAGTCGAACCCCATCTCCCCGCTCGTGTAGCCGATCTCCCTGATCGTCCGTCGGGCGACCGCCTGGTAGTCCACGTTCGCGGTCGTCGTGATCTCGCCGGCGATGACCACCATCCCCGTCGTCAGGAGCGTCTCGCAGGCGACCCTCCCGTTCGGGTCCTGCGCGTAGACGGCGTCCACGATCGCGTCCGATATCTGGTCGGCGATCTTGTCCGGATGCCCCATCGTCACCGATTCCGAGGTGAACAGGTGCCTTGTTCCCATGTGTTCCTCCCCTTCCCTGTGGTTCCCGAGCGCGCCACTGTATCGCGGCGCCGTCCCGCCTGTCAATTTGTTTTCACCCGCCGCGCCGTGTAGAGCGCGTCGGCCTTCCGGTACATCTCGAGGTCGCCGATGTCGTACCAGACGCCGCTGAAGACGTAGGCGTGGACCGGCTCCCGCGGGTAGAGCCAGCGGACGAAGTTGCCCGGCTGGTCGAGGTTGTTCCCCTCCGCGGCGTAGACGCCGAAGAGCCGCACCTTCCCCCGCGGGATGAGGTACATGCCGAGCGAGGCGAGGGTGGAGGGCGGGTCCTGCGGCTTCTCCCGGAAATCCACGATGCGGCCGTCCCCGTCGACGGCGACGATCCCGTACCGTCGCGCCGCCTCCCGGTCGCCGATGTCGTACGCGGCGATGACGGGGCCCCGCTCCCTCGCGAACGCGGCGATCCGCCGCAGGTCGAGGTCGAAGAGGTTGTCGCCGGCGACGATGAACAGGTCGTCGTCGATCCCCTCCCGCTCGATCACGAAGAGGATGTCGCCGATGGCGCCGCGCTTGTCGTCGTCCGAGGCGGTGCCGTCGTCAACGACCGTCACCGGGGCGCGCCCCCTTCTCGACCCGGCCCACGCCTCGAACGAGGCGGCGAACCTGCTGTTCGTGACGACGAATATCCTGTCGATCTCGCCGACCGCGTCGAGCGCGTCCGCGATGTAGTCGATGATCGGCCTCCCCCCCACGGGGAGGAGCGGCTTCGCCCTGTCCCTCGTCAGGGGGTAGAGCCTCGTGGCGTAGCCGGCGGCGAGTATGAGCGCCTTCATGGAGACACCTCCTTCCGCGGGCGGCCCGGCCCCCCCTAGCCGCCCAGGGCGTGCATCGCGTAGCGCCCGAGCCGCATCCTGAACGCGTGCCCGGCGGGCTTGGCGCGGACCGCCTCCTCGATCAGCGGCCCGATCGCCTCCCCCCGCCGCAGGGGATCGCGCAGGCCGACGCCGTCGGTCGAGAACAGGCACGGGAGGAGCGTGCCGTCGGCCGTCAGCCGGAGCCGGTTGCATCCCCCGCAGAACGGCTCGCTCCGCGGGAGGATGAAGCCGACCGATCCCTCCCCCCGCAGGTACCGGAACCGCACGGCGGGGCCGCCGCCCTCGTCCGCCTCCGGCGCGAGCGCGGGGTCGCGGCGGAGGGCTTCGACCCACGGGGCGAGCGACACGTACCGGTCTTCCCCGTAGACGGGCATGAACTCGATGAAGCGGACATCGAGCCGCTCGCGGCGCCCCCACTCGATGAACCCGTCCACCTCCCCCTCGTTCATCCCCCGCATGACGACGACGTTCACCTTGATCCGCCCGATCCCCTCCCGCCGCGCCGCCTCGATCCCCCGGAGCACCTCCTCGAGGCCGTCCCGCCCGGTGATCCGCCGGAAGGTCTCAGGACGCAGCGAGTCGAGACCGACGTTGACCCGCGCGAGCCCCGCGCGGGCGAGCTCCCCCGCGAAGCGGCCGAGGAGCAGGCCGTTCGTCGTCATCGAGTACGGGACGCCGGCCTCGGTGAGCCGGTGGAGGAAGGGGAGGAGGCCGCGGCGGACGAGCGGCTCGCCGCCGGTGATCCGGAAGCGCCTGAAGCCGAGCCGCCGGGCGGCGCCGATGACGCGCAGCAGCTCCTCGTACCGGAGGATGTCGCCGTGGCCGACGAGCGGGACGCCGCCGGGCGGCATGCAGTAGACGCACCTGAGGTTGCAGCGGTCGGTGACGGAGATCCGCAGGTAGTCGATCGGACGGCCGTGGCCGTCGACGGGCGGCCGCATCCGTTCCCTCCCCCGCCGCGCGTCGCCGCGCGGCGGCGCCTCCCGGCGGTTCACTGGGCCTGCGTCGCGGGCTGGGCCTTTGCCTTCCGCCTGGCCCGCTTGAGGTAGCGATTCCTGCGCTTCCGCTTCTCTCCGACTCGATGTGGCTTGGACATAGCGGTTCCTTTCCCGTTCAACCGCCGGCGAGCAGGGCGATCTCCCGCTCGGCCTCGGCGGGGCTCGCGGAGGCGTGCACGAGATTCCGCTCGATGCGCGCGGGGTCGATGCCGAGGTCGCCCCGGATCGTCCCGGGTCGCGCGCGCGACGGGTCCTTCTCCCCGACGAGCGCCCGCACCCGCCCGGCGACGTCGCCGTCGCCGCCGAGGACGAGGAGCCCGACCTCGCCGCTCAGCAGGAACTCGGTATTCGCGTGGAAGAACGGCTTCCCCCGGTGCTCCCGGTACAGCTCCTCGACCTCCTCGCGCCCGAGCCTCCTCCGCTCCCGCCGCAGGATGCGAAACCCGGCCGCCCGGATCCGCTCGAGGACGGCGCCCTCGAGGCCCCGCGCGTACGCGTCGGGCTTGATGATGAGGAGGGTCCTCCGCGCGGATCCCATCACGGCCGCCCAGTATAGCACAGGGGGGCGCCGCGCGGAACGGCTCACCGTCCGCGGGCGGCGATCGTCCGACTGATCAGGGCGGTGAGGCCGGTGAAGTCGAACGGCTTTCGGATGAAGCCGTCGGCGCCCGAGTGCCGGAGGGACCCCGTTGCCTCCTCGGGGAGGCAGCCGGTGCAGAGGATGACGGGGAGGGACGGGCGGATCGACCTGATCCTGCCGAGCGCATCGACCCCGCTCATCCCCTCCATCACGATGTCGAGGAGAACGATGTCGAGGTCGGTGCCCCGGGTCTCCACGATCCGGACCGCCTCCCCGCCGGAGGCCGCCTCGACCACCTGGCAACCGGCATCCGCGAGGTACCGGCCCACGCTGCGGCGGCAATCCTCCTCATCGTCGACGACGAGAACCCGCCAGCCGCGCCCGGCCCCGGCCACGGGCGGCGGGGGCGGGGCCTCGGCGCCGCGCGGGGCGGCGGGGAGACGGACGGTGAATACGGTCCCTCCGCCGGGACGGCTCTCGAAGGCCACGCTCCCCCTCGCCCGCTCGACGATCTGCTTCACCACCGGGAGACCGAGGCCCGTCCCGTGCCGCTTCGCCTCCGTGGTGTAGAACGGCTCGAAGATCCGCTCCGCGTCCCGGGGGGAGATGCCGACGCCGGTGTCGGCGACGGATAGCATCACGTACCGCCCCTCGGCCATCCGCCCGCCCGCGTCCGCCGCGGGCCGCCCGTCGATCTCCCCCGTCCGGACGGTGAGCGTTCCCCCGTCCGGCATCGCCTCGCAGGCGTTCATGCAGAGGTTCATGACGACCTGGTGCACCTCCCCCTCGTCGCCGAGGACGATCGGATCCGACGGCGAGAGCAGCGGCCGCATGGTGACGCCCCGCCCCGCCGTGTGCGAGAGGACGTCGAGCGTCTCCTCGACGATGCGGTTGACGGCCACCGGCATCGGATGGTACGCGTCCCTGCGGGAGAAGGCGAGGAGCTTCCCCGTGAGCGCCGCGGCCCGCTTGAGGAGGCGTTGGACCGATCCGATGTCCGACGCGATCCGGCTCCCCGCGGGGGCGTCCGCCTGCATGAGCTGGGTGTAGCCCATGATGCCCGCAAGGATGTTGTTGAAATCGTGCGCGACCCCCCCGGCGAGGACGCCGATCGCCTCCGCCCGCTGCGCGCGGATGAGGTCCTCCTCGCGGTGCTTCCGCTCGGTGATGTCGCAGATGAACCCCTCGAGGGCGAGCAGCTCGCCCGCCGGGGAATAGACGGGGGTGCCCTGCTCCCAAACCCACTTCTCGCCGCCGCCCGCCGTGCGGATCCTGTAGGTGAGGGTGAACGGCCGCCGGCCGGCGACGGCCGCCTGGACCCCGTCCCAGACGCCTGCCCGGTCGTCGGGATGGATGAGCGAGCCGAAGGAGACGGCCCTGTTGAGGACGAGCTCCTCCGGCGGGTGGCCGATAAGGTCGCGGCAGCCGTCGCTGATGAACTCCATCGTCCAGTCGCGGTCGTTCCTGCACCGGTAGGCGATGCCGGGGAGATTGCCGATGAGCGTCGAGAGCGCCCTCCTGCTCTCGCGGAGCGCCGCCTCCGTGCGCCGCTCGCCGTCGAGGTTCCGGATGCTCCCGATGCTCCCGAGGAAGCGCTTGCCGTCCCTCCGGACATCCCTGTCCCACCACCCCCATGACTGGATCTCGGCGGCGCGGTGGGCGGGGCGGCCGGGGCCCTTCAGGAGGAGCCGCGCCTCGAGGTTCCTCGTGATCCGCGCGCCGGTCCGCCGCTCGTCGAACAGCTTCGGGGCGTGCAGGTCCCCCGTTGCGCGCCCCTCGAGCCTGCGCAGGGCGATCGCGCGGCTCACGGCGCCGACGTCGTCCGGGTGAAAGAGGTCCGCGAAATGCCTGCCGAGGAGTTCCGCCGGCTCGTACCCCCACTGCCGGACGGCGTCGCTCACGAAGGTGAACCGTCCCTCGGGATCGAGGACGTAGAGGACGTCGGGGAACGTCCGGAGGACCGCCTCCCCTTCCTTCCCGCCGCCGGCCCGCCGCCGCGGCCCCGTCACGCGCCTTCCCACAGCACCACCCTGTTCCTGCCGTCCCGCTTCGCGCGGTAGAGCGCCTCGTCGGCGGTCCTGATGACCTCGGCCGACGGGGGCACCGTCCCTCCGGCGACCGCCCGGACGCCGGCGCTCGCGGTGACGGCGATCTCGGCGCCCCCGTGCGCGAGGCGGCGGGCGGCGATCCCGGCCCGCAGCCGCTCGGCGATCCTGAGCGCCCCCTCCGCGGTCGTCTCGGGGAGGATGACGGCGAACTCCTCCCCGCCGAAGCGGGCGGCGATGTCGGTCGAGCGGATGCAGCCCCTGATCGCCCCGGCGATCTCCCGCAGGGCCGTGTCGCCGACCGGATGGCCCCAGGTGTCGTTGATCGACTTGAAATGGTCGACGTCGAGGAGGAGGAGGGCGAGGGGCCTCCCGTGGCGCTGCGATCGCCGGAGCTCGATGTCGAGCTGGATGTGGAAGTAGCGCTTGAGGAAGAGGCCGGTGAGGCCGTCCGTGATGGCGTCGTGGAACAGCCGGGCGTTGTCGACGGCGAAGGAGATCTGCTTCATGAGCGTGTTGAGGAACTCCTCGTCGCGGATCTCCGGGTTGAGGAGGACGTAGCCGCGGACGGCGTCCTTCGTGACGAGCGTGAAGCACTGCGTGCAGCCGGCCATCTCGAGCCATTCCCGGATCTGGGCCTTCCGGTCCCCCCGGAGGAGCGCCGGCGCGCTGCGGCCGCCGATCCGCAGCTCCTCCCCGCCGCAGCCGGTCTCCCCCGCCCCCTCGCTGATGATGATCTCGATCCGGTCCTCGAGGCGGTCCGCCATGAGGATCACCCCCCGCGAGGATCTCGTCACCTCGATGGCGAGGTTGAGCGATATCTTCAGGGCCTGCTCGAGGTCGAGGGTGGAGGCGAGGATGTTGGCCGTCCTGTTGAGCGTCGACAGCTTGTCGAAGCTCCGCCTGATGTTCTCCGCCATCGCGTTCATCGTGCCGGCGAGGAAGCCGATCTCGTTTTGCGACGCGGTCTCCACGCGATGTTCATAGTTGCCCCTGCCGATCTCGCGGGCGGCACGCACCATGTCGTTCAGCGGGCCCGTGAGGCGGTAGGCGTAGGCGCTGGCGGCGACGAGGCCGAAGGCGAGGAAGACGGCGCAGATGAGGGCGATGGTCCTGAAGAGCTGCGCCTGCTGGGCGCGGATCGTGTCTGCCGCGACGTCGATCCCGACGATGGCGACGGCCCTCCCCGCGGCGTCGCGGACGGGGGCGTAGGCGGAGAGCCACCATCCCCACCTGTCGCGCGTCAGGCCGTCGTCGGCCTCCGGCCCCTCGAAGGCGCGCCGCATCTGGGGGAGGGCGGCGATGTCGTACTCCTCGCCGAACCGGGCGGGCAGCTCGTCCTCCCCGATGACGCCGTCGCCGTCCTTGTCCCGCGCCTCCGCGGCGTCGACGATGAACCGGAGGAGGCGCGGTCGCTCCGTCCGGACCATGGTGTAGACCTCGGCGATGCGCGGGTCGATCCGGGCGAAGCGCCGCAGGAGGTCGCGGAGTTCGTCGAGGTACGGGTCGTCCCCGCCGCCGGGCTCCGCCAGGGAGGGGTGCCGGTCGCCGTCGATGAGCATCGAGGCGGAGACGGCGTAGGCGGTGAGGGTGTCACGGAGGCGGTCGAACTGGACCGCGCCGATCTCCCGGTAGAAGAGGAACCCGATCGTCCCGACGGTGAGGATGATGATGAGCGAGAAGATGATGAAGAGCTGCGTCCGGAGCCTCATCGTCGCCCCTCCCGGGGGGGACGGCCCGTCACGGGCGGGTCGATTCCACGATCCGCTCCGCCTCGAACCAATCACCCCTGTCGCGGCCGTGGGCGCGCCCCCTGCGGACGTAGATCTCGTACGCCTTCTCCCGGATCATGCGGCGCACCTCCTGCGGGGTGAGCGCGCGCTGCGGCGCCGCCTTCGCCCGCGGGCGGGGGCGCCCCTTCGTCGCCGCCTTTCTCCCCGCGACCCGCCGCTTGATCGTCCGCTTTTCGACCGCCATGGCGCAGCCTCCCTTCATGTCCTCATGCCGTCGTGCGCACCGGTGCATACTATATGCGCCGCCCGCATCCGTCAAGACGCTCCCCGCCGGATGTCGCTCCGCCGCGGATGGACGCGGGCATTCTGGTGCCGCAGATGATCGCGGATTCGAGCGGATCGTATGGAGTCACAGAGGGCACAGAGAACACGGAGGATAGTGCTGCTTTCGACTTTGAACTTTCAACTTTAAACTGTAGTTGTTCTCCGTGGCGAAAAGAGAGAGCTGCTATTCACTTCAATCCGCGGCACGAAGATTCAAATCAAACATCCGCGGCTACAGCATCGATACGGCTCATCATAATCGCATTCAATCAGTGGAGATCCGCGGCGCGGAGCGCATGGGGGCACGGGTCAGCGGCGCCTGAGGTACGGCTGCCCGGTGTAGCGTCGCCCCTTCCAGGCGACCCCCGTCCCGCGGATCCTCCTCCAGAACGCGCCGAGGAGGACCGCGATGAGGATCGCGCAGCCGACCGGATGGAGGAGGATCGTGCGCCGGTCGGCGCCGATGTACGCATACGTCCGCTCGGCGGCGAGATGGATGAGCGCGATCTGCGCGACGGCGATCGGCGGCCAGAGGACGAGGCCGGCGTACGGGAGGAGCGAGAGGAGGGCGACGAGCGCCGCGAGGAGCGGGAGGAGCCATGCCGCGTCGCTGAAGATGAGGAAGAAGATCCGCAGCCAGCCGCTCCAGATCTCGCCGAGCGATCGGTACATCCTGCAGCGAAGGAGATCGCCGCCGACGAGGAGGGCGAGGCCGAGCCCCGCCCGCTTGACGTTCTGGGCGAGGGCGATGTCCTCGAGGGGGAACGCCCGGACCGCCTCGTGGCCGCCGACCCTGTCGTAGGCGCGGCGGCTGATGAGGATGTACTGGCCGTTTGCGAACGCCGTCCGCGAGCCCCTCCTGTTGACCCGCTCGATCGGGAAGACGATGAAGAGGAAGATACCGATGACGGGCTGGAGGAGGTTCTCCCAGAAGCCGCCCCCTGAGGGGCCGGGCAGAAGGGAGAGCATCTGCAGGTCGTGGCGGAGGGCGTAGGAAAGGGGCACCCGGATGGAGCGGGGGGAGTGGACCGTGTCGGCGTCCGTGAAGAGGAGCCACTCTCCGCGTGCCCGGGCGGCGGCGAACGAGAGGGCGTGGCTCTTGCCGGCGGCGCCCGCGGGGGGGAGCGGCACGCGGAGACAGTTCACCGAGGGGAACTCTTTCCTGACGATCTCCGGCGTGCGGTCGGCGGACGAGTCGTCCGCCACGATGATCTCGTAGCCGTCGTACTCCTGGCGGCGGAGGGAGCAGAGGCACTCCCCGATGCTCCGCTCCTCGTCACGCGCGGCGATGACGACGGAGACGAACGGCGCGGGGTCGGGCGGGGCGAGGAGCGATTCGTCCGCGAGCGGGTCCGCGCGGCGGAGCCGGAGGGCGCGGCCGCAGCGGCAGAGCCAGACGGCGAGGATGATGAGCATCAACGGGCGCATCTCGCGCCCGCATCATATATGAAGAATGCACTCCCTGCCACCGATCTTCACTGATTAGGGATCAACAGTTCGTCGTTCGTATCCCGCATTTCGCATCTCGCACGATCCGCGGATCCGCACGGAACACGGTTTCTGCCGCGGATGAACGCGGATTCTGGCGGATCGTATGGAGCCACCGAGGGCACAGAGAACACGGAGGATATCGCTGCTTTCGACTTTGAACTTTCAACTTTAAACTGTAGTTGTTCTCCGTGATCTCCGCGGCGAAAAAAGATATTGCTGCATGATGACCGCGCCGCGCCACTGTTGACGCTGGCGACGGGGGGTGCTACATTCAGGGCGTGAGGGAAAGATGAAATACAAGGTGCGGCTCTCGCAGGTCACCTCCGGACGCTTCATCGCCTACTGCGACGATCCCAAGTGCAGCGCCGGCGCCCCCACCCGGCAGGAGGCCCTCGACAAGATCAAAGGCGAGATCCGCTACCGCCTCGAGTACTGTCCCTGCAGCACCGTGAAGGAAGAGAGCATCGAGCTCGAACTCTCCTCCTGACGGCGGCCCCTTTCGAAACCGGGAACCCCTTCGCACGGCGCGGGCGTCCGCCCGCCCCCATTATGGTATTTATTATCATTTGCAATTTGACATCCCGGCGGATGTCATGTACGTTTACACGGTAAGGTAAATGTGTCGGGGGGTTCGCCGGACGAGATGAAACTGTTCGCCCAGATTTCCATCGTCACCATCGTCGCCGCCATCGCCTGCACGCAGGTGTTCCTGCTCTGCAAGTATTTGATTGTCAGCCGGACCCTGTCGAAGATGCAGGAGACCTCATCCGGCGACCACAAGCGCTTCAGGCAGGGCAATAATCACAATGTGCGGCCGCGGTCCAACGGCCGCTGAACCGCCCCGCATCCCTCATCGCGGCGGCCGCCTCCGCCGCACAGCCATCCCGAACGCCGAGGAGAACTCCCGCCGCGCGTACCGTGCAACGCGCGCCCGGTAGCGCTCGTATTCCCCGATAAAGGTCCTGCCGAACGGCGTGAGCGAGGCGCCCCCCCTCGACGCCCCGCCGCGCCGGCGGTCGAGCACCGCGTCGCCGAGCGCGTCCTCGAGGCGCCGGAGTATCCGGAGCGCCTTCACGTACGACATCCCCATGTCCCCGGCGGCCCTCCGGATCGAGCCGAGGCGTTCGACCCGCCGGAGAAGCCGGACGAGGCCGATTCCCATGAACGGCTCACCCCTCCCGTCGACGATGCTGATCCGGACCTTTTCCCTCACGGCGCCCTCCCGGCGGGCGTCCACTCCACGATCACCCCATGGCCGCGGTCCAGCCCGTTCTGAACCTGGCGTGGCAATCGGGACAGATGAGATAGACCGAGGCGGCGCCGTCCCCGCCGAAGCGGAACGAGACGTGGAAGCCGTCCTCATAGCCGCACGCCGGGCAGGCGAAGACCTCGCCCCGGCGGGGAACCTCCCCCACCGCCTTCTTCGATCCCATCTCCATGCGCGCACCTCCCCTTCCGAAGGCGGGGAGGCCGTCCCGCGGCGACCCCGCATCCGCCCTTTTATAGAGCACGCGCGCGCCATTTGCAAGAATCCTCGGGCAATGATCCGTGAGGATCCGTGGCTCGTGGTTCGTGATTCGCCTGTCCGCAGCGGCTCATGCGATGTGCGAGGGGCGAGCAACGACCGACGCGCTGCCGGACAATCCGTGAAGATCCGCGCGGATCCGTGGCAGGGAGTACATTATTCATGTATAATGCGGCGGCGGGAGTGGAGACGGGAGGAGGGCGATGTTCGAGAGGCGGGTCACCCTGTTCAAGCTCCTCGGCTTCGAGGTGCGCATCGATCCGAGCTGGCTCATCCTCGCCCTCCTCATCACCTGGACGCTCGCGCAGGGCGTCTTCCCCGGCCGGTACCCCGGCCTCACGCAGGCCGCCTACTGGATCATGGGGGCGGCCGGCGCGGTCGGCCTCTTCGCCTCGATCGTCTTCCACGAGCTCTCCCACTCGCTCGTCGCGCGCGCCTACGGCATCCCGATGAAGGGGATCACCCTCTTCATCTTCGGCGGCGTCGCGGAAATGGACGATGAGCCCCCGAGCCCCCGCGCGGAGCTCGCGATGGCCGCGGCGGGACCCGCCTCGAGCATCCTCCTCGGCCTCCTCTTCTACCTTGTCCATCTCCTCGCCGCGCGGGGCGGCCTGGCCGCGCCGGCGGTCGGCGTCTTCTACTACCTCGCCATGATCAACGGCATCCTCGCGGTCTTCAACCTCATCCCCGGCTTCCCGCTCGACGGGGGGAGGATCCTCCGGGCCCTCCTCTGGGGCTGGAAGGGGAGCATCCGGCGGGCGACCCGCATCGCCTCGCAGATCGGTTCCGGATTCGGCACGCTCCTCTTCTTCCTCGGCGCGCTCGACGTCATCACGGGCAACCTCGTCGGCGGCCTCTGGCTGTTCCTCATCGGGATGTTCCTCAGGAACGCCTCGCAGATGTCGTACCGGCAGCTCCTCGCCCGCACGGCGTTCCAGGGGGAGCCTGTGCGGCGCTTCATGCGGACCGACCCGGTGACCGTCCCCGCCGGCGCGTCGGTCGCCGCGCTCGTGGAGGACTACATCTACCGCCACCACTACAAGATGTTCCCGGTCGTCAGGGATGGGAGGCTCGTCGGCTGCGTGAGCACGAGGGAGGTGAAGGCGGTGCCGCGCCAGGAGTGGGAGGGGCGGACGGTGGCCGACATCATGACCGCCCGCTCATGCGAGAACTCGGTCTCGCCGGAGGAGGACGCCGTCGCCGCCATCGCGATGATGAACCGTACCGGCAGCAGCCGCCTCCTCGTCGTGGACGGCGACCGCCTCGCCGGCATCGTCAGCCTGAAGGACATGCTCAAGTTCCTCTCGCTGAAGATCGATCTCGAGGGAGAGAACGACCGTTGAAGGTTGAAGGCCCGAAGTCGAACGAGGGGCGCGGCCCGACGACGGAGCGCCTTGACGGCCGGTTGCCGATCCCTCCGATTGATAATCGCCGATCGCCCTGATCGTCAATCGCCATTGCGCGGAGGATGCGAGATGCATGATCTGGTCATCATCGGAGGCGGGATCACGGGCCAGACGGCCGCCATCTATGCCGCGAGGAAGCGGATGGACTTCGTCCTCATCGCGAAGGAGCTGGGAGGGCAGTTCCTCGAATCCGGCGAGGTGCTCAACTACCCCGGCATCGTGAAGACGACCGGGGCGGAGTTCAGCGCCATCATGGAGGAGCAGCTCAGGTTCAACGGCATCACCCCGATCGAGGGGGAGGAGGCGAGGGGGATCGAGAAGATCCGCGGCGGCTTCCGCGTCTCCTGCGCCGGCGGCCGGACGGAGGAGGGGCGGACCGTCATCATCGCCACGGGGGCGCGGCCGCGCAGGCTGGGGGTGCCGGGGGAGAAGGAGTTCGCCCGCCGCGGCGTCGCCTACTGTTCCATCTGCGACGGCCCCCTCTTCTCGGGGAAGGAGATCGCGATCATCGGGGGCGGGAACTCGGCCCTCGAGGGGGTCGATTTCACAAAGGGGATCGCCAGGAAGATCCACCTCATCAACCTCACGAAGGAGTTCACCGCCCACGAGTACCTCGTCGAGAAGGTCGCCTCCTACGGGAACGTGGAGGTGATCGACGAGGCCCGCACGACGGCGTTCTACGGCGACACCCTCCTCCGGGGGCTCCGCTACGAGCGGGGCGGCGCGACGCACGAGCTCCCCGTCGACGGGGCGATCATCGAGATCGGCCGGGTGCCGAACACCGAGTTCGTGGAGGGCTTCCTCGACCGCACGGACGAGGGGCACATCCGGATCGACTGCTGGACGCGTGCCTCCGTCGAGGGCGTCTTCGCCGCGGGCGACTGCGCCTCCGGGGAGGAGTACCAGTACGTCATCGCCGCCGGCCAGGGCTGCATGGCGCTCCTGAAGGCGTCCCGCTACCTCTCCCACCTCCGGAAGGAGTGAGCCGCCCCGTTGGTGGGTACCCATTGTTCAGCCGCGGATCTTCGCGGATCTTCGCGGATTCAACGGCAGCCGAAAGCGCACGGGAACAGTGCCTCTGCCGCGGATTGAAGTGAATAGCAGATAGTTCTTTCCGCCACGGAGAACAACTACAGTTTAAAGTTGAAAGTTCAAAGTCGAAAGCAGCACTATCCTCCGTGTTCTCTGTGCCCTCTGTGGCTCCATACGATCCGCTCGAATCCGCGTTCATCCGCGGCACCAGAATGCCCGCGTCCATCCGCGGCTGACCCGCCCCACGCGATATATCGTTTGACGTTCCGTTGTATATTCGATTATATAACGGTTTGTTCTGCGGGGGGAGGCGCGATGAAGCGGTTGTACCTGCTGGCGGGGATCATCGGGGTCGCCCTGCACGCCCCCCGCGCCGCGGCGGCGGGGGAGGATCTCCTCTTCTTCTGCGGCGCGGCGGCGAAGGTGCCGATGGAGGAGATCGTCGCCGCGTACGGGCGGGAGAAGGGGGTGAAGGTCGCCGTCACCTACGGCGGCTCGGGCGCCCTCCTCTCCCAAATGCGGCTCTCCCGCAGGGGCGACGTCTATCTCTGCGGATCGCCCGACTACGTCGCCATCGGCGAGGAGCAGGGGCTCCTCAGGCCGGGGACCGACCGGCGGATCGCCTACCTCGTCCCCGCGATCATCGTCCCGGCGGGGAACCCCGCCCGGATCGCCTCCCTCGACGATCTCGCCCGGCCCGGCGTCAGGGTCGCCATCGGCAATCCGGAGACCGTCTGCCTGGGCCTCTACGCCGTTGAGCTGCTCGAGCGGAACGGCCTGCTCGAGAAGGTCCTGCGGGACAACGTCGCCGTCTTCGCGAAGAGCTGCGAGGACGTCGCCATGCTCGCCGCCGCCGGCCGGGTCGACGCCTCGATCGGCTGGGACGTCTTCAAGACCTGGACCCCCGACAGGGTCGAATGGATCCGGATCGCCCCCGACCGCATCCCGAGGATCGCCTACATGGCGATGGCCGTCCCGGTCTCCGCGCGGGACGCGGCCGCGTCGGCTGATTTCATCTCCTGGTGCGCCGGGGAGCGCGGCGCGCGCATCTTCTCAAAATGGGGCTCCATCGCCGAGGAGGCGGCCGCGCGCCGGCACGCCCCCGGCGCCTCGATCGGCGGCGTGTACGCCCTCCCCCCCGCCTACTACAGGATCGCCCGGCATGAGCGGTAACCGCTTCGCGACCGCCTGCGCCGCGGTCCTCGCCGGCATCATCCTCTTCTTCCTGCTCCTCCTCGCCGCCCTCCTCTCCCAGGTCGGCGGCGGCGGGGCGCTCGGGGGGATCTCCCGCGGCGAGCTGTTCTTCGCCGTCCGCCTCACGCTCCTGACGGCGACGGTCGCGTCGCTCATCGCCGTCGCGATCGCCCTCCCCGCCTCCTACCTCCTCGTCCGGCACCGCGTGCCGTGCAAGGCGGCCATCGACGCACTCCTCTACCTGCCGGTCGTCCTCTCCCCCGTCGCCCTCGGCGCCCTCCTCCTCATCTTCTTCGGCACGCCGCCGGGGAGGTTCGTCGAGGGGCGGCTCGTCCGCGTGGTCTTCGACGTCCCCGGGATCGTCGCCGCCCAGTTCGTCGTCGTCATCGGCATCGCGATGAGCCTCGTCAAGGCGACGTTCGAGGGCGTCAACCCCGCCTACGAGAACATCGCCCGCACCCTCGGCGCCACCCCCTTCCAGGCGTTCCGCCGGGTCCTCCTCCCGCTCTCGAGGCACGGCATCGTCGCCGCCTTCCTCCTCACCTGGGCGCGCGCCGCCGGCGAGTTCGGCGCCACGGTGATGCTCGCGGGGGCCACGCCCATGAAGACCGAGACGCTCCCCGTCGCGGTCTATCTCAGCCTCGCGAGCGCCGACATCCCCCGCGCGTGCGTCTTCATCCTCGTCTCGATCGGGATCGCCCTCGGCGTCCTCTTCCTCGTCCGGCAGGCCTATGCTCGAACTGCGCGATCTCTCCTGTAGGGCGGGGGGCTTCACCCTCGCGGGCGTGACGCTCTCGATCGGCGTCGGGGAGTACTTCGTCCTCGTCGGGCCGACCGGGAGCGGGAAGACCACGCTCATCCGGTGCGTCGCGGGCCTCCAGCCCGCCGCGGGGGGCGAGATCATCCTCGGCGGCCGCGCGATCACGCGCCTCGACCCCGCCGAGCGGCACATCGGGTTCCTCCCGCAGGACTACTCGCTGTTCCCCCACCTGAGCGTCGAGGGGAACATCCTCTTCGGCCCCTCCGTCCGGCGGATCGGCGCGGCGGAGGCGGGACGGCGGCTCCGGGAGCTCGCCGGGATGCTCGGCATCGGCCGGCTCCTCCGCCGCGGCACCGGCGCCCTCTCCGGGGGCGAGCAGCAGCGGGTCGCCCTCGCCCGGGCGCTCATCGTGCACCCCGAGGTCATGCTGCTCGATGAGCCGTTCTCGGCGATCGACCCGGGGATGCGCGTCCGGCTCTGGTTCGAGATCAGGGAGGTGCTCAAGCGGCTCGCCGTCCCCGTCATCCACGTCACGCACAACCTCGAGGAGGCCTCCGCGGTCGCCGACCGCGTCGGCGTCCTCATCGGCGGGCGCCTCGCGCAGGCGGGGCCGCGCGACGGCGTCCTCCTCCGCCCGGCGACGGAGGCGGTGGCGCGCTACCTCGGGATCAAGAATGTGTTCGGGGGCGAGATCGTCTCCCTCGACGGCGGCGCCGTCACCGTCCGCTGCGGCGGGGGGTCGTTCGTCGCGCCCCGCGCCCCGGGGCACCGGCTCGGCGATCGGGTGGGCGTCTGCGTGCGGCCGCAGGACATCAAGATCATCAAGGAGGGGAAGCCGCTCAGGGAAGATCTCAGGGACAACGTCTTCGAGGCGGTCGTCGCCTCGTCGTACTTCTCCAACGACTCCTGCAGCCTGGCCGTCCGCTCGTTCCTGGATTTCGAGCTCCGGTTCCCCGCCTACATCTACCGGCGCCACGGCCTCGCGCCGGGCAGGCGGATCCGCATCGGCGTCCTCCGGAGCGCGATCATTCTCCACGCGCCCCCGGGGGCGGAGGGGGACGGGTCCCCGCGCCTCAGCTGATGGCGCCCCCGATGTAGTCCCGCGTCATCTCCTCCCGCGGGTTCTCGAAGATCTCCCGCGCGGGGCCGTGCTCCACCAGTTCCCCCAGGTAGAGGAAGAGGACGTAGTCGGCGAGCCGCCGCGCCTGGCGCAGGATGTGGGTGACGAGGACGATGGTGTACTCCCGCTTGAGCTCCATGAAGATCCGCTCGATGTGCTGGCTCGAGCGCGGGTCGAGCGCCGACGTCGGCTCGTCCCCGAGGATGATCTCCGGCTCCACCGCGAGCCCCCGCGCGAGGCAGAGCCGCTGCTGCTGCCCGAGCGAGAGCCGCGAGGCGGGCGCGTGGAGGCGGTCGCGCACCTCCTCCCAGAGGCCTGCCTGCCGGAGCCGCCCCTCGACGACGGCGGCGAGCGTCCGCCGGTCCCGCACGCCGTGCACCCGCGGCCCGTACGCGACGTTGTCGAAGATGGACATCGGGAGCGGGTACGGCCGCTGCGAGAGGAGCCCCATCCGCTTCCGCACGGCCGTCACGTCCGTCCCCGGCGCGAAGATGTCCGCGCCGTCGACGAGCACCCGGCCGGAGACGCGCGCGTCCCCCGCCGTCTCCACGAGCCGGTTGAAGGTCCTCAGCAGCGTGCTCTTGCCGCAGCCGGACGGCCCGATGATGACGCTGATCATCTTTCGGGGGATGTCGGCGGTGATCCCCTTGAGCGCGCGCACCGCGCCGTAGCGCACGTCCAGGTTCTCGACGCGTATGTGCGGGGCGATCGCCATCGAAAAATCCTCCTACCGGACGATGTGCCGGGCGCTCCTCCCCGCGAGGGCCCGCGCGGCGGCGCTCACGGCGAGGATGACGGCGGTGAGGATGAGCGCGGACGCGTAGGCCCGCTCCTGGACCTCCGGGAACGGCGTCCCGAGCTGGAAGAAGATCGCGAGCGGCAGCGTCGCCGCCGGCCTGAAGAGGGAGGTGGGGACGGCGTCGCTGAAGCCGGCCGTGAAGAGCACCGAGGCCGCGTCCCCGATCCCCCTCCCGAAGGCGATGAGCACGGCGGTCACGAGCCCCGGCATCGCCTGCCGCGCGACGACGCCGAGCGCGGTCTGGAGCCGCGTCGCGCCGAGGGCGGCGGCGGCGTCGGCGAGCTCGCCGGGGACGAGCCGTATCACCTCGTCCATCGCCCGGCACATGATCGGCAGGACGAGGCACGCCACCGTGAGGATGCCGCCGAGGAGCGAGGCCCGCACGCCCAGCCGGAGCATGAGGGCGAAGCCGAACGCCCCGTAGACGATCGAGGGGACGCCCCAGAGGACGTCGAACGAGAACCGGGTCCAGACGGCGATCCACGATCCGGGGCGGGCGTAGAGATTGATGTACACGACGACCGGGACGGCGACGAGGGCGGCGAGCGCCGTCGCACCGCCCGCGACGAGGAGCGAGCCCACGATGGCGTTGAGGATCCCGCCCTCCCGCCCCAGGTAGAAGCCGCCGCTCGGCGTCCGGATGAGCATCGAGAGGCGCATCGCCGGCAATCCCTTCACGAGCACCACCGCGAGGATCCAGCAGAGCGTCCCGAGCATGACGACGGCCGACCCGATCATGAGCGCCACCATCAGCCGTTCCTCCGCCCGCCGCCGGTCCATGTCAGCGCAGCCCTCCCTCGATCCGGATCAGGACGATCCGGGAGACGACGTTGAAGACGAGCACCACGAGGAGGAGGACGAGGGCGGCGAGCATGAGCGCGGCATCGTAGAGCGGGATGGAGAGCATCTCGCCGTAATTGTTGGCGATGAGCGCCGGGAGCGGGTACGCCGGATCGAAGACCGAGGAGGGGACGCGGGCGACGTTCCCGGCCACCATGAGCACCGCCATCGTCTCGCCGAAGGCGCGGGAGAAGCCGAGGCCCACGGCGGCGAAGAGCCCCGCGCGCGCCCGCCGGAGGACGACGTGCCGCACCGTCTGCCAGCGCGTCGCCCCGAGGGCGAGGGACGCCTCCCGCATCTCCCGGGGCACGGCGGCGAACACCTCGGCGGCGACGTGGATGATGACCGGCGCGATCATGACGGCGAGGACGACACCCCCCGCGAGGACGCTGTAGCCGGTCGCGTGGACGCCGAAGAGCGGGCCGACCCGGTTCTTGATGAGCGGGACGATGGCGAGGATTCCCCAGATGCCGTAGATCACCGACGGGATCCCCGCGAGGAGGTCGACGAGCGGCGCGGCGGCGGAGCGCACCGCGGCGGGGGCGTACTCCGAGAGGTAGACCGCCGCGAGGAGCGAGAGGGGGACGGCGATGAGGACGGCGGCGGCGGTCACCCAGATCGTCCCCATGATGAACGGGAAGAGGCCGAACGCCCCGCGCATCGGCATCCAGTCGTCCGACAGGAGCACCGCCGAGAGCGGCTTCACCGCGAGGATCGGCAGCGACCGCCGGAGGAGGGCCCAGGCCATGACGCAGATGAGGAGCCCCGAGGAGACCGAGAGGAGCAGCATGAACCTCCCGGCGATCCTGTCGGCGAGCACCCGCCGCCTGTTCCCCATCCGGTGATCCCCCGCGGTGTCAGAAGGTATAGGTGATGCCGCTCCCGAGGATATGGCCGCCGGTCCAGTCGCCGCCGGCCCCCGATCGCGTCGCGAGGCGCATGTAGTAGAGGTCGAGGTCCACGCGGCCGAGGATCCTGAACGAGAGGCCGCCGTAGACGCGGTTCTGGTTGTAGGCGGCGCCGTCGGCGAGATCGAAGTAGAACGCGTCGGCAACGTACGGGGAGACCTCGACCCGCTCCCCCTTGTAGACCGGGTAGGAGACCTTCGGGTAGAACCGGTACCGCCAGGTATGGAGATGGTCCTTGTGGTGCCGGATCCGCCACTCGAGCCGGTTCTGGAGGCTCACGGAGAGGTCGCCGAGGGGGGTGTCCTTCAGGCCGACGTCCTTTCCCTTGAACTTCGGCGTCAGGAAGTGCATGAAGCGGTGCTCGGTGTGGAAATCGCCCGGTGCCCCCTCCTGGACGTTGCCGTACTGCCAGCCGAGCGTGAGCCACCTGCTCGGGTGGTAGTCGGGGCCGATGTAGAAGTGGTACCGGAAGAACTCGTCCATGTCGTCCCTGAAGCGCGTCTCGAAGGAGCCCCGCAGATCGAGCCGCCTTTCGACGACGGGGAGCTTGAAGGCGTAGGAGTTCCACATGTTCCAGTCGTCCGCCGCCCGCGCCGCCGGCGCCGCGCAGAGCAGGAGCGCCGCGCCCCACAGCATTCCCGTCCTCATCGCCCCTCCTTCCATGAGACAGGGGCCCCCGCCCCTACTCCGCCCCGAGCCTCCCCATCCCCTCGGCGATTCTCGATTCGCCCAGATTGATGTAGCCGGCCTCCTCCACGAACCGCTGCCCCTCGGTGAGCGACCAACGGATGAATGCCCGCACGATTTCGCTCTCCGGCTTCCCGCGGCAGACGAAGTAGAGCTCGCGCGCCGGCGGCGAGGGATACCGGCCGTCGCGGATGGCCGCGGCGAGGGCGTCCCGGTCGGCGTAGAAATCCTCGCCCTCGTCGATGCGGCCGTTCCCGTCCAGGTCGAGCGGGAGAACGCGCAGCCCCTCGACCGGGCGGCGTGTCCTGCCGTCATAGACGTAGTTCACGTTGTTGTAGCCGATGCCGAGGGCGTCCCGCCGCACCGCCTCGGCGAGCCCCGGATCGCCGTAGACGCCCGTTCCCCGGAGGTCCTCCTGCGCCCCGCCGAGGAACGCCGCCAGTGTCTGCGCCGCGCCGCAGGCGTCGGAGCGCGTATAGACATGGATCGGATGGGGCGCGTCCGTGCCGGCGAGGGCCCCCCACCCGGCGACCGTCCCCGTCATCCAGACGCCCCTGAGCTCGTCGCGCGTCGCTCCCGCGCGCATGAGGTCGTCGAGGACCGGGTTCGCCGCGCTCACCACGGGGACGACGGCGTCCTTCGTCACGGCGATCCACCACGCCCCCCTCGACGCCTCCTCCGGGCTGATCTCCCTCGACACCATCCCGATGTCCACCACGCCGGCGAGGGCGTCGGCAATCCCCTTCCCCGCACCGCCGGCGGAGATGTCGATCGAGACCGCGGGGTGCGACTTCCGGAACTCCTCGGCCCAGCGCACCGCCATCGGGTAGAGCGCCCACGCCCCCGATACGGCGATCGTGCCGCCGCCGTCCCCCGCCGGCCGGCAGCCGTGCCCGATGACGGCGGCGGCCGCCGCCGCCCCCGCCGTCCACGCCCGCAGCATCCTCCTCATCCCACGCACCCCCCCTCCGGCAGGGCGACGACCGGCGCCCCCCCGCTTCTCCTCCCCACCCGTTTCCCGCGGAGCCGGGCGGTCCGGCGCAGGACATCGGCGAGGCTGATCGTCTCGAGGACCCCGGCGATCGCGTTCCGGACGTCGAGCATGACGTCGTGGAGGCCGCAGCCCCGCTCGGCCGGGCACCGGCGGCGGGCCCAGGTGCTCGCGCAGCGGAGCGGGGCGAGCGGGCCGTCGATGACCCGCACCACCGCCGCGAGCGTGATCTCCTCCGCCCGCCGCCCGAGGGCGTAGCCGCCCCCCCGCCCCCGGACGCTCGAGAGGATCCCCGCCTTCCTGAGATCGAGGAGGATCCGCTCGAGGAACTTCTCCGGTATCCGCTGCGCCCTCGCGATCTCCCGGATGCGGACCGGCCGCGTCCCGCCCCGCGCGGCGAGGTACATCATCGCCCGGAGCGCGTACTCCCCCTTCTTCGATATCCGCACGGCCGCCCCCGATAAGTATACTCGTATGGTAGACTTTTAAAGGATAGTACACCGCCCTCCCCGTGTCAAGCCCCCGAAAAATATTTTTCGCGGCGACAATGATCTCCGCGCCGCGGATCCCTGCGGATGCGATTACAGTGAAAAGTCGAAAGTTCAACATCTATGGGGGAACGGGGTTTCTGCCGCGGATTTGCACGGATTATCGCGGATGCAAATGCAGCTTTGAACTGTGGTCCGATCCGCGTTGATCCGCGGCTGGAACCCTGTATCTGCCGCAATCCAATCCGTGAATATCCGTCATGATCCGTTTCAATCCGTGGCTCTTGGTTCATCGTGTCCGCGGCTCGTGGTTCATGACGCGCCCATCCCTCCGCCGTTGCCTCCGGGCGGACGTCCCCGTATAATGGCGCCCGCGCCGCCGGAGGAGCCGCCATGCCCGACATCGTGAATCTGCTCGAGCGCGTGAGCGGCGTCGTCTGGGGCCCCCCGATGCTCGCCCTCCTGTTCGGGACCCACCTCTTCCTCACCGTCCGGCTCCGCTTCGTCCAGCGGTACACGTTCCGGGCGATCCGCCTGTCGCTCACCCGCGCGCGGGAGGGGAGCGGCGACATCAGCCATTTCGGCGCCCTCATGACCGCCCTCGCGGCCACGATCGGCACCGGCAACATCGTCGGCGTCGGGACGGCGATCGCCGCCGGCGGCCCGGGGGCGGTGCTCTGGATGTGGCTCACCGGGGTGTTCGGCATCTCCACGAAGTACGCGGAGGCGGTCCTCTCGGTGAAGTACCGCGTCACCGCGCCGGACGGCTCCATGGCCGGCGGGCCGATGTACGTCCTCGAGCGGGGGATGCGCTGCCGGGCGCTCGGCGTCGCCTTCGCGGCGCTCACCGCGATCGCCGCCTTCGGCATCGGCAACATGGTCCAGGCGAACTCGATCTCCTCGATGGCCCGGGACACCTTCCGCATCTCGCCGTGGATCACGGGCGCCGTCCTGTCGATCATGACGGCGCTCGTCATGCTGCGGGGGATCAGGTCGATCGCCCGCGTCTGCCAGGTCCTCGTGCCGTCGATGGCCCTCTTCTACATCGCCGGCTGCGTCGCCATCCTCCTGATGAACATCGGCGCGGTCCCCGGAACGCTCCTCCTGATCCTCAGGAGCGCCTTCACGGGGCACGCCGCGCTCGGCGGCTTCGCCGGGGCGGGGGTGCGCGAGGCGATCCGCTACGGGATCGCCCGCGGCCTCTTCTCCAACGAGTCGGGGATGGGGAGCGCCCCCATCGTCGCGGCCGCCGCCCAGACGCGGAACCCGGTCCGCCAGGCCCTCGTCTCCTCGACGGGGACCTTCTGGGACACGGTCGTCGTCTGCGCCCTCACCGGCCTCGTCCTCGTCGGATCGGGGGACTGGGAGGGGGGGCTGCAGGGATCGGCGCTCGCCCGGGCGGCGTTCTCCCGCATCCCGGTCATCGGCCCCCCGGTCCTCGCCGTCGGCCTCTTCACCTTCGTCTTCTCGACGATCATCGGCTGGTGCTACTACGGCGAGAAGGCGGTCGAGTACCTCTGGGGGGCGGCGGCGACGGCGCCGTACCGCCGCCTCTGGGTCCTCGCCGTCATGGTCGGATCGGTCTCCTCGCTCCCCGCCGTCTGGACGTTCGCCGACATCTCGAACGCCCTCATGGCGGCGCCGAACCTCGTCTCGCTCATCGCCCTGAGCGGCGTGGTCGCCGCCGAAACGCGGCTCCACGCGCGCCGCGAGGCGCGCGCCTGACCCACCCTTCAGCCGCCGACGCGAAGAGCCAATCCACCACGGATCGCCACGGATTGTCCATCGCCGTTCGTCCTGCGTCCAACGCATGAGCCGCGGCGAACCCGCGCACCATGAACCACGAGCCGCGGATTCACGCGGATCGTATGGAGCCACAGAGGGCACAGAGAACACGGAGGATATTGCTGCGTTCGACTTTGAACCGTAGTTGCGCCCGCGCGGTTCCGCGGTGGCTTTTTTCGTTGTGTCTGCGGGCTTGACCGGGACAACGCGCCGTACTATCATGGCGGCCTGAACGGACACTCGGGGCGGCGCATCCGCCCGGCGGGAGGACCGAACGATGGCAGAGGCACTCGGCATGATCGAGACGCGCGGCTTCGCCGCGATGGTGGAGGCGTCGGACGCCATGGTGAAGGCCGCCAAGGTCGAGCTCGTGAGCTACGAGAAGATCGGCGGCGGCTACGTGACCGCGATCGTCCGCGGCGACGTCGCGGCGGTGCGGGCGGCGGTCGAGGCGGGGGCGCGGGGTGCCGAGAAGGTCGGCGAGCTCGTGAGCGTCCACGTCATCCCGAGGCCGCACGCGAACGTCGACGCGGCCCTCCCCCTCGGCAGGCCGCCGGCGAAGGAGTAGCGGCGCCCATGCAGCTCGGAAGGGTCGTGGGGACGGTCGTCTCCACGCGGAAGAGCGACAACATCCGGGGGCTGAAGCTCCTCCTCGTCCGGCAGGTCTCGTCGGCGAACGCCCCCCTCGACAACTACCTCGTCGCGGTGGACGTCGTGCAGGCCGGCGTCGGCGACACGGTCCTCTACGCCGAGGGGAGCTCCTGCCGGCAGACCGCCGCCACCGACAAGCGCCCCGTCGACGGGATCGTCCTTGCGGTCGTGGACACGTGGGAGGTCGACGGGCGGGAGATCTTCAACGCCGCCCGCGGAGAGGGGGCGGCGGCGTGAAGCCCGGCAGGGTCATCGGGACGGTCGTGGCGAGCCGGAAGGTGGAATCGCTCACCGGCGTGAAGCTCCTCCTCGTCCAGCCGCTCGACGAGGACGGCCGGCCGGCCGGAGAGCCCGTCGTCGCCTGCGACACGCAGCAGTCGGGCCCCGGTCAGACCGTCTTCTTCATCGGGGGCCGCGAGGCGTCGCTCCCCCTGCCGGACCCGTTCAACCCCTCCGACGCCACGATCACCGGCATCGTGGACGCCGTCACGAGGGACGTGCCGTGAAGATCGGGACCGTCATCGGCACCGTCGTGGCGACGCTGAAGCACGAGGGGTTCGAGGGGAGGAAGCTCCTCCTCGTCCGCCCGGAGGACCCGTCCGGGGGGAGGGCCGAGGGGCCGGTCATCGCCGTCGACACGGTGCGCGCGGGGGCGGGCGACCGGGTGCTCTTCCTCGACGAGGGAAACTCCGCGCGGCAGGTCCTCGACTGGCCCGACGGCTGCGTTCGGGCGGTCATCGTCGGCTACATCGACTCGATCGACCTGGCGGCGGGCGGCGGGCCGCCTACGGCTGCAGCGCGTCGATCTCCGCCCGCACGGCGGCCCCGATCTCCGCGGCGGCGCCCGCCGTCTCGATGAGCCGCGCCGCCGCCGCCCCGCGCCGCTTGAGCTCGACGGTCCCCCGATCGAGCCCCTTCCGCCCCACGACCACCCGGAGCGGCACGCCGACGAGGTCGGCGTCCTTGAACTTGACGCCGGGCCGCTCGTCCCGGTCGTCGAGGATGACCTCGACGCCCGACTCCAGGAGGGCGCGGTAGAGCCCCTCGGCGGCCCCCGTGACGGAGGCGTCCGAGACGCTCATCGGGACGATCGCGACGTGGTAGGGGGCGATCGTCATCGGCCAGACGATCCCGTCCGCGTCGTGGTGCTGCTCGATCGCCGCGGCGACCGTCCTCGTGACGCCGATCCCGTAGCAGCCCATCACGAACGGCCGCGCGGCGCCGTCCTCGTCCGAGAAGGTCGCCCCCATCGACTCGCTGTACTTCCTCCCGAGCTTGAAGATCTGGCCGACCTCGATCCCGCGGCAGGCCGTGAGCGCTGCCTTGCGGCACTGCGGGCACCCGTCCCCCTCGCGGACGAGGAGGAGGTCATGCCACTCGTCGACGGAGAAATCCCTCCCCTCGCAGACGCCCGTGAGGTGGCGGTCGGCCCTGTTCGCGCCCGTCACCGCGTTCCGGATCCCCTGAATGGTCAGCCTGTCGGCGATGACGCGGATCTCGCCCGGGGGGGCCGGGAACCTGACGGGGCCCGCGAAGCCGGGCGGGGCGCCGGTCACCTTCGTGACGGTCTCCTCGCCGGCGAGGGCGACCTCGTGCGTCCGGAGGGCCTTCCGGAGCTTCGCCTCGCTCACGTCGCGGTCGCCGCGGACGAGGACGAGGTACCGCCTCCCCGCGGCCTCGTAGACGAGCGTCTTGACAAGTTCCTCGGGCCGCACCTTGAGGAAGGCCGTGACCTCCTCCACCGTCCGCCGTCCCGGCGTTTCGACCTCGCGCAGCTCGCCCATCGGCTCCCCGCTCGGCGTGGGAACCGCGGGGTTGCCGATCGCGGTGTCGGTCGTGGCGGCGTAGCCGCACCCGGCGTCGGGGCACGAGATCACCACCGTCTCGCCCGAGTCGGCGAGGACCATGAACTCGTGCGTCACCTTCCCGCCCATGATGCCCGGGTCCGCGAGGACGGCCCTGAAGCGCAGGCCGCACCGCGCGAAGACGCGCTCGTACGCCCCGCGCATGACCTGATAATAGTCGTTCAGCGACTGCTCGTCGCGGTGGAACGAGTAGGCGTCCTTCATCGTGAACTCGCGCCCGCGCATGACGCCGAAGCGCGGCCGGACCTCGTCGCGGAACTTCGTCTGGATCTGGTAGAGGCAGAGCGGCAGCTCCCGGTAGGAGCGCACCTCGCCCCGCACCGTCGCCGTGATGACCTCCTCGTGCGTGGGGCCGAGGGCGAACGCACGCTCGTGCCGGTCCACGAGCCGCATGAGCTCCTTCCCGTACTCGGCCCAGCGGCCGCTCTCCATCCAGAGCTCGGCGGGGCTGAGGATCGGGAGGAGGAGCTCCTGGGCGCCCGCCCGGTCCATCTCCTCCCGGACGATCGCCTCCACCTTCCTGATCACGCGCCAGCCGAGCGGCAGGTAGGTGTAGATGCCGGCGCCGAGCCTCCGGATCATCCCGGCGCGGACCATGAGCCGGTGGCTGGCGACCTCGGCGTCCGCGGGATCCTCCCGCAGCGTGGGGATGAAGGCGCGCGTCCAGCGCATGGCGTTCAGGCTCCCGTCCGGAAAGCGGGAATCACGGACTCCCGCCCGCCTCAGCGGACCTCCACGCGTGCCGTCGCGAGGGCGGCGGCGTCGCGGAGCCGCGCGGGCCCCCGCGGCGGGAGGAGGCCGACATGGATCGTGTACGTCCCCGGCGGCGTCCCCGGGCCGACCGCCGCCTCGGCGACGGTCATGACGTTCAGCCGCACCGTCCCCCGGCTCCGCAGGAGCGGCGCGATCCCCGCGACGGGCCGCCGCCGCCCGGTGAACGAGAAGACGGCGCCCGAGGGGGCGACGACCACCGCGTACGCGGCGAACGGACGCGGGTGCGGCGCGGCGATCGCGTCGATGAAGAACCGGTCGCCGGCGCTGACCGCCGAGGCGCTCGGCGCGACGGAGAGGTCCCGCGGCGGAGGCAGGCCGATGATCGCCCTCGCCTCGGCGGGGGGGGCGATCGGGCGGCCGGCGTCGCGCGCCATGTGGATCGCCTGACGGAGGTAGTCGAGAGTCGTCGGCCTCCCCCGGTGCGGCCAGGCGCGGCTGTCGCGCAGGCCGAGGCGCACGTGGCCGCCCTCGGCGATGATCCGCCGGAGGGCATCGAGCGGCGCGTCCCCCATGGCGACGGTGACGGGGTTCGCCTCCTCCCGGTTCGAATCGAGCTCGACCCGCGCGTTCAGGCGCGCCCACTCCTCGACGTCGTCCCCCGCCCCGTCGAGATCGAGGTCGACGATGAGATCGGGCGCCGCCTCGAGCGTCTCCTTCAGGAGGGCGCGGTAGTTCCCGAGGGCCGTGTCGAACCGGTACGAGTCGGGTGAGCTGTCGGCGGCGAGCGGCTGGAGCCTGACGATCGAGGCCCCGATCTCGGCGCAGTCCCGGATCTCGTCGATGTACGCGCGCCGGGTCGCCGGCGCCTCCGGGCACGGCTCGGAGCCGGGGAGCGGGAGGAGGGCGACCTCGATGATGAGCGGCGGACCGGACGGCCGGCGCGCCGCCTGCGGGACGGGGGACGCGGGCGGCGGATGGATCGGCGGCGATGCCGGGGCGGCGCAGCCGCAGGCAACCGCCGCCGCGGCGGCGCACCACAGCCGCCTCATTCCCGGCCTCCGGCGCGCATCCACAGGCGGCAATCTATCAGGTCTCGCGGGGAAATGCAACCGCCGCCGCCGATGAACTGATGTACCACGCACCACGGATCCGCACGGATAAAACTACAGTCAAAAGTCGAAAGTTCAAAGTCGAAAGCAGCAATATCCTCCGTGTTCTCTGTGCCCTCGGTGGCTCCATACGATCCGCGTGAATCCGCGTTCATCCGCGGCAAAAAGACGTACATCAGGAATCTGCGGCCATTGCATCTCTACGGCTCATCATGGCCGCATTCAATCAGTGGAGATCCGTCAATGATCCGTGAACATCCGCGGCCCGTGGTTCGTGATTCGCCTGTCCGCCGCGGCTCATGCGATGTGCGAGGGGCGAGCAACGACCGACGCGCTGCCGGACAATCCGTGAAGATCCGCGGTCGATTGGCGCGTTGTGGGCGGCGGTGTGGCCGCAGGCCGGCGCATGTGCTACCATGCCGGAAATCGGTCGCCGCATGGAGAGAGCGGAGTTCATCAGGGATCGCCTGGCGGTCATCTTCCCGCCGCCCGCCGGGCAGGCGGGGGGGGAGCTGCTGGCGCTCGGGCGCCTCCTCGCCGCGGGCGCCCCGCTCCCGCCGGCGGACGCCGGGCGCGCGATCGGGATCATGATGGACGGGCGGAGCGCCGACCATGAGGCGGCCCTCTTCCTCGCCGCCTTCGACCCCGGTCGCTGCACCGCGGAGACGCTCGCGGCGATGGCCCGGGCCATGCTCGAGCGCGCCGTCCGCGTGACGCCCTCCCGCCCCTATCCGGTCCTCGGCGACAGCTGCGGCACCGGCGGCGACAACCTCCACCTCTTCAACGTCTCGACGGCCGCGATGTTCATCATGGCGGCGGCCGGGGCGCCGATCGCCAAGCACGGCAACCGGGCGAGCACGTCGCGGTGCGGGAGCGCCGACGTCCTCGAGGCGCTCGGCGTCCGGATCGACCTCGGGCCGGAGGGGGTCGCCCGGTGCCTCGATCGCGCCGGCATCGGCTTCATCTTCGCCCCCCGCTACCACCCCGCGATGCGTCGCGTCGCGGCCGTCCGGAAGGCGCTCCCGTTCCGCACCGTCTTCAACATCCTCGGCCCGCTCTGCAACCCCGCCCCCCTCACCTTCCAGCTCCTCGGCGTCCCCCACCCCGGCCTGATCGGACCGGTCGCCGGCGCGCTCCTCATCCTGGGGAGGGGCCGGGCGCTCGTCGTCTGCGGGGAGACCGGGGGGGAGGGCTCCTGGATGGACGAGGTCTCGATCGCGGGGCCGACGGACGCCGCGCTCGTCGAGGGGGGGACGGTCCGCGCGACGAGGCTCACGCCGGAGGCGCTCGGCGCCGGCCGCTGCGGCATCGGTCCGCTCGGCGGCGGGACGCCCGCCGAGAACGCCGCCATCCTCCGGCGCGTCCTCGCCGGCGATCACGGCGGCCCGGTCGAGCGGATCTGCCTGGCGAACGCCGCGGCGGGCCTCTACGCGGCCGGCGCGGTGCGGGGGCTCGACGAGGGGATGCGGGCGGCGCGCGCGGCGCTCGAGGGCGGCGGCGCGCTCGAGCGGCTCGACCTCCTCATCGAGGAGAGCGGGCTGGCGGAACCCTAGAAGCCGTACGCCTCGTTCCCCCGATCGAAATCCGCGCCGGTGAGGCCGACGTTCAGCTCGAGGTCCTCGTAGACGTACTCCTCGGCGAGCCGGTCGTCCCAGTCGTAGATCCGGATCCTGATCGGGAGGCCGTGCTCCTCGTCGAACGAGACGACGCACCGGTGGCAGTAGTACCCCTTCTCGCGCTCGGCCGGCAGGATCGCCTCGATGACGCGCACCGGCCTGCCGGAGACCGTGTCCGGCCCCCGGTCCACGAGCGCGCCGGCGTCCTCCTCCCGCGCCCGCGCCGCGTTCTCCATGAACACCCGCAGGAAATACCCGATGCCGACGCGGTCGAGGTCATGGATGCTGTCGCGCCTGACCCAGTAGCCGTCCGGGTCGATCCTGATGACCGGCATGAACCTCCCCTTCACCCCCCCCGCGCGGGCGAACCCCTTCGGGCCGTGGCGGGCGGGCGCGTAGAGGATCTCCTGCCCCTCATGGGCGCCCCCGATCCACTTCATGTAGATGTGCATCGGCTCCATGAACTTGAGGAGGATGCGCTGGTTCTCCTGGAGCCTCCCCCCGATCCGGTGCCGCTTGTGGAAGACGCAGCGGTAATCCCGGACGCCGCCGTACGCCTCGGCCGCCCGGTCGATGCGGCGGCGGAGATCGTCGAGTTCCTCGCCCGATGCGGGCCGGACCTCCCGCGGCTCGCGCGCGGGAACGCGCACGCCCGCGCAGCCGGCGTGCGCGAGCAGCGCCGCGGCCGCCGCCCACGCCGCCCACCCCCCGCCACCGCCCCGCACGAGGCCCCTTCCCCGCGACCGCCCGATTCCGGTCATGGGAATATTATACATCCGCCCGCAGGCATCTGTGGAGATTCGCAAAAATACATGCGTATCCGCGGTGAATTGGTCCTTCGTATCACCTCCCCGCCATCGGCGCTTCCTGACGGCCGGTGGGGTGTGCTATAATGTTTTTTTGAATTTCAAGGGGCCGCATTTATGAAGAATCTCAACCGCCGCTCGGCGGCGTTCGCCGCATCGGGCCTGGTCGCCCTCCTCGCCGCTCCCGCCGCGGGTGAGTTCCCCACGGTCGTCCCCGTCCCCGTGGCCTCGCCGGCGGCGACGGCCGTCCCCGCAGGGCCGGTCCCGAGAATCGTCTTCGAGGCGCGAGAACACGATTTCGGGAGCGTCGTCGGCGAGGAGAAGGCGGAGCATGTGTTCAGGTTCCGGAACGAGGGGGAGGGCGACCTCCGGATCGAACGGGTGACGAGCACCTGCGGCTGCACGGCGGCGCTCCTCTCGTCGGACGCGATACCGCCCGGCGGCGCCGGCGAGGTCAGGACGACGTTCACCTTCGGCGGCCGGAAGGGCTTCCAGCAGAAGGCGGTGCACGTCCACTCGAACGATCCGGCCGAGCCGAGGGCGGCGCTGACGATCAAGGGGACGATCCTCCCGTTCGTGGACGTGGAGCCGGCGAGCATCGCCCTCCGCGACGACCAGGCGCCCGCCGCCCGGCGGGTCATCATCACGCAGACCCTCCCGGACCCGCTGCGCATCGAGGGCGTCTCCTCCAAGCTCGACCTCGTGGAGACGTCGCTCTCCGAGCAGCCGCCGGCCGACGGAAGGCGGCGCTACGCGCTCGACATCACCCTCAAGCCCGACACGGCGGCCGGGCGCCATTTCGAAACCGTCACCGTCGCCACGAACCTGAAGGAGAGGCCGCGCGTCGAGATCCCGGTCCACATCACCGTCATGGGGGACATCCAGGCCTCCCCCACCCGCGTCTACCTCGGCTCGCTCCAGCCCGGCCAGGAGGTCTCGCGGCAGGTCACGCTCACGAGCGCGACGGGGCGGCCGTTCAGGGTCGAGGCGGTCGAGTGCGACAACGCGGATTTCGGCGTCGCCCCCGCCCCGCCGCCGGGGCCTTCCGCGGCGCACTCGTTCACCGTGCGCGGGAGGCCCTCCGCGCAGGCGGGCGGCGTGCGGGCGAAGATCACCTTCCGCACCGATCATCCGAAGCAGCCGGAGGTCGCGGTGACCGCCTACGGCTACATCCGCAGGGAGGCGGCTCGCGCCGCGGCCGGGGAGGGGGGGGCGCCGCCGGCCCCCTAGCGCCATGGCTCCCTGGCGCCGTCCGCTCGTCCGCGTCGCCCTCTACATCGGCGCGGTGATCGCGGCCGCCTACCTCCTCTTCCTCTCCCCTGCGGCGCTCCGGGCGCACGTCCGGGGGGCCGTCCTCCAGGTCCTCGACGCCGACGTCGACATGGGCGCCGTCTCGCTGCGCCCCCTCGCCGGCCTCACGATCGAACGCCTCGCCGTCAGGCCGTCCTCGGGCGGCGCGCCCATCTTCGAGGCGAGGCGGATCAGGCTCAGGCCCCGCTGGCGCGCCCTCGCCCGGGGCCGCTTCGAGATCGCCGGGCTGAGTCTCCACGACGCCCGCCTCACCGTCCTCCAGGAGGCGGACGGCCGGTCGCCGTGGGCGCAGTCGCTCCGCCGCGGGGGGGTGCCGGCGGGCGGGCGGCCGCCCGTCTTCCGCCTCCGCAACGGCACCGTCACCGTCGGCCATCGCACCTTTCACGGCCTCGACTGCGAGATCGTCTCCTTCCCGTCGAAGAACACCATCGCGATCCGCGGCGGCATCCGCGACCCGTTCTGGGGCGACTACGCGATCGCCGGGGACATCGACCGGGACGCGGAGACGATACGGCTCTCGTTCGAGAGCCGCGGCCTCCGCCTGACCGGTGACTGGGTCCGTGCCTTCCCGCTCGTGGGACGGGACATCTGGGAACGGTACGCGCCCGAGGGGCTCTTCGACCTCTCGGGCTCGGTCACCCACTGCTGGGGGTCCGACCGGCGGCTCGATTACAACCTGCTCTTCACGGGGAAGGATTCCTCCTGCCGCTACCTCGTCTTCCCCGTCACCGATGCCACGGGACGGGTCTTTGTCGACCCCCGCGCCGTGGTCGTCAACCAGCTTCGCGGGAGGCTGTTCGGCGGCAGGGTCGAGGGGTACAGCATCGTCAACCTGGACTCCCCCCGCACCCATTTCAGCCGTTACGCCTTCACCGGGGTGGACATGGGCGAGTTCCTGCGGGGCTTCCAGACCTCGCCTGCGCCGCTCGCCGGCAGCGGGAGCGGGCACGCGGAATTCAGCGGCGATTCCGATCTCGGGACCCTCACCGGGAGGGCCGAGGTCCGGATCCCGGACGCCCGCCTCTGGAGGTTTCCGGTCATCCTGAGCATCCTCTCCTGGCTCCAGTACGACCTCACGAGGGTGCAGGAGCCGCTCCAGGACTGCACGGTGGTCTTCACCTTCTCCGAGGACGGCTACACGTTCGAGGAGATCAGCCTCGTGAGCGACGTTCTCGACATCTACGGGGAGGGGCGCGCGGACCCCGACGGGAGCCTCGACCTCACCTTCTACGCCCGCCCGGTGACGAGGACGCCGATCTTCCTGGCGGACCTGCTCATCCAGCCGGCGATCGACAGCATCGCGGGGAACGTCGCGCAGTTCGGCGTCACGGGCACCGCCGCGAATCCGCGCCTCCGGGTCATCCCGCTGCGGCCGTTGGGGGGACGGATCGTCTCCTTCTTCGACGCGCTCACCCGGCAGCGGGCCGGCCGGTGAACGCTACCGCCGGAGGCCGGCGAGGAGCCTCGACAGCGGGTAGGTGTTCACCACGTCCTCCGCCTCGCACCAGGCCCGCCGCGCGACGAAGAGGCCGTAGCGCATCAGCTCGAGCTGCGCCCGGGAGTGGGCGTCGGTGTTGACGGCGAGCCTGACGCCGCCCTCCCTCGCGAGGCGGGCGTGTGCGTCGTTCAGGTCGAGCCGGTCCGGGTGGGCGTTGATCTCGAGGATGACGCCCAGGTCCGCCGCCGCCCGCACGACCGCCGCCATGTCGACCTCGTACGGGGCCCGCTCGAGGACGAGCCTCCCCGTCGGGTGGCCGAGGATGTGGACGCGGGGGTTGCCGATCCCCCTGATGATGCGCCGCGTCATCTCCGCCTCCGGCATGTTGAACCGGTAGTGGACCGAGGCGACGACGACGTCGCACCGCTCGAGGATCGCGTCGTCGAGATCGAGGCCGCCGTCGGGGAGGATGTCCACCTCGACCCCCTTGAGGATGCGGATGCCGCCGGCGGCCGCCTCCGCCCGCTCGATCTCCCTGAAATGCCGCGCGAGCCGCTCCTCGTCCAGCCCCCGGGCGACCCGCACCGCCTTCGAGTGCTCCGTCACGGCGATGTACTCGTAGCCGAGCTCCCGCGCCGCGCGCGCCATGTCGAGGACCGTGTCCTTCCCGTCCGTGGCGGTCGTGTGCATCTGGAGGTCGCCCCGGATATCCCCGGGGCCGACGAGTTTCGGCAGCCGCCCCTCCGCCGCCGCCTCGATCTCCCCGCGGTTCTCGCGGAGCTCCGGGGGGATGAGCGGGAGGCCGAGCGATGCGTAGACGTCCTTCTCGCTCCGCCCGGCGACGCGCCGCGCCCCCTTGAACACCCCGTACTCGCTCAGTTTGAGCTTCCGGTCGACCGCGCGCGTCCGCAGGGCGATGTTGTGCTCCTTGGATCCGGTGAAGTACTGGAGGGCCGCGCCGAAGCTCTCCCGCTCGAGGACGCGCACGTCCACCTGGAGGCCGCACGTGAGCCGGGCGCTCGACCTGGTCTTCCCGTGCGCGAGCACCGCCTCGACGGCGTCGTACCGCGCGAAGCGGTCCATGATGTCGGAGCCGGGGCCGCAGATGGCGAGGATGTCGATATCCCCGACCGTCTCCCTCCTCCTCCGGAGGCTGCCCGCCGGTTCGACCGCACGAACCCCCGTGCCCTCCCGCAGGTAGCGGACGATCGATTCCGCGTAATCGAGCGCGACGGAGAGCTTGAACCGCCCCCGGCCCTCCCTGTAGCGGGCGATCGCCCCGAGCAGATTCTCCTCGCTCCTGCCGCCCATGCGGAAGAGCTCGCGCAGCCTCCCCTCCCGCGCCGCCGTCTCCAGCTTGTCGATCGTGTCTATCCCGAGCTCGTCGTGGAAGAGCTTCACCTTCTTCGGGCCGAGCCCCTCGATCCGCAGCAGCTCCGTCAGCCCCCGGGGAAGGCCCGCGCGGAGCTCCTCGAGGAACCGCAGCCTCCCGGTGGAGACGATCTCCCTGATCTTCTCGTCGATCGATTTCCCGATCCCCGGGATCTTCTCGATGTCCTCGCCCGCCCCGATCATCCCGGCGACGCCGGACGGCATGTCGCCGATGGTGCGGGCGGCGTTCCTGTACGACCGGATGCGGAACGGGTTCTCGCCCTTGATGTCGAGGATGTCGGCGACCTCCTCGAAGATGTCCGCGATCGCCCTGTTTTCCATGTCTCCCTCTCGATCCATTATATCACTCGAAACCCCCGATTTGTCATCCGCATCGCGCTCGATCCGCCGCATATCAAAGACCCAATCCACCACGGATGTTCACAGATCATTACGGATCAGCACGGATCCGGATGCAGCCCTGGTCCAGCCGTAAGCTGTACGCCATAAGCTGTATTGCTGACGGCTGCCGCGGAGAGCCGCAGGCGATAACGTTCTTGCCGCGGCAGGAACCCTGTATCTGCTGCAATCCAAGCCGTGGAGATCCGTCATGATCCGTTTCAATCCGGGGCCTTTAGCGCATTATTCCGCCGCGGCTCGTGCGATGTACGAAGGACGAACGACGACCGACGAACTTCGTTTGCAGGATCCGCGGCGATCCGCGGTCGATTGAGGCCTCATGCATGCCTGCCTCCTTTCGGCGCTTGCCGCCGCCGTCCGCCTGTGCCATAATGACGAAGCACGTGAGGAAGGAGGCGCCGCATGCCGCTCGTCACATCGAAGGACCTCTTCCGGAAGGCGCTCGCCGGCCGCTACGCCATCGGGGCGTTCAACGTGAACAACATGGAGATCATCCAGGGGATCGTCGAGGGCGCCGTCGAGGAGCGGGCGCCGCTCATCCTCCAGTTCTCCGCCGGCGCCCGGAAGTACGCGCGGCACGCCTACCTCATGAAGCTCGTCGAGGCGGCGATCGAGACGTGCGACCTCCCGATCGTCCTCCACCTCGACCACGGCGAGGACTTCGAGATCTGCAGGGCGTGCATCGACGGCGGCTTCAGCTCCGTGATGATCGACGGCTCCAGGCACCCGTTCGAGGAGAACATCGCCTTCACGAGGAAGGTCGTCGACTACGCCCACCCACGCGGGGTGACGGTGGAGGCGGAGCTCGGGAAGCTCGCCGGCGTCGAGGACGACGTCGCGGTGAGCGAGAAGGACGCCATCTTCACCAACCCGGACCAGGCGCGCGAGTTCGTCGAGCGGAGCGGCTGCGATTCCCTCGCGGTCGCGATCGGCACGAGCCACGGCGCCTACAAGTTCAAGGGCGAGCCGCGCCTCGACTTCGAGCGGCTCGCGGAGATCGAGGGGCGCCTCCCGGGCTTCCCCCTCGTCCTCCACGGCGCCTCGAGCGTGCCGCAGGATCTCGTCGAGTTCTGCAACCGGTACGGCGGCGAGATCAGGGGCTCGCGCGGCGTGCCCGAGGAGATGATCGGCCGCGCGGCGAAGATGAACGTCTGCAAGGTCAACATCGACACCGACATCCGCCTCGCGATCACCGGGACGATCCGGAAGTGCTTCGCGGAGAACCCGTCGAACTTCGATCCCCGCCTCTACCTCGGCCCGGCGCGCGAGGCGATCAGGGGGGTCGTCAGGCGGAAGATCGGGGTGCTCGGCTGCGGCGGCAGGGCCTGACTTCGCGGCCGGCGGGCCGCCGGCCGGGAGCCGTTCGTGAGAAGGAGACATCAATGACCCAGACAATCGCGCTGCTCGTCCCGTTCGCCCTCGCCGTGTCCGCCATGCTCCTCGCGGTCGCGGTTCTCCTCCACGTCCGCCAGACGCGCCGACGCCTCGACGGGATCGACGTCGAGGGCCTCGCGCGACGCCTCTCCGCCGTCGAGGAGCGGACGGCCGAGGCCGAACGGGCCGTCGAGGCCTGCCGGAAGGGCGGCGCCGAGATGCAGATGCGCGCGAAGGCGATCGAGAACGACGTGGCCGAGGTCAGGACCGAGAGCGCGCGATTCCTCGGCATCTTCAAGACCGTCCTCTACGGATTCGACTACATCGTGCAGGGCTGCAAGAGCGCCCTCGAGATCAGCGCCCCGGAGACGCCCCCGGCCGAGAAGCGGATCACCGGCGAGGAATGACGCCCGGGTGCGCCGCCGGAGGGGTGTGAGCACCGTTTGAACAGGTACGTCCTCTATCACGCCGTCGGCATCGCCGCGCTCCTCTGCGTCTCGTTCTTCTTCTCCTGCACCGAAACGACCCTCTTCTCCCTCTCCGATTACCAGGTCAAGAAGCTCCAGCGGCGGCGGGACAGGCGGGGGGCCCTCGTCGCGCGCCTCCTCTCGAATCCGCGGCGCCTCCTCATCTCCATCCTCATCGGAAACATGTTCGTCAACATCTTCGCCTCCGTCCTCGGCGACTCCCTCACGCGGCGCGTCATCCCCGGGGCGGAGGGGACGCTCGTCGCCATCATCCTCATGACCTTCGCCGTCCTCATCATGGGGGAGATCACGCCGAAGACCATCGCGATCCAGTGGAACGAGCGCCTCGCGCCCCTCGTCGCCCCCCTCATCAACGCCATCGGCGTCGCCCTCTTCCCCGTCCGCCGCGTGGTCCGCGCCGTCTCGGACGCCGTCATCTCGGCCTTCACCGGCCCGGTCGTCCCCGCCGAGCCGGCGATCACCGAGGAGGAGATCAAGACCGCCATCCGCCTCGGCTCCCGGGAGGGCGTCGTGGACCCCGAGGAGCGCCAGATGATCCAGGGGGTCTTCAACTTCGCCGACCGGCGGGTGGCCGCCCTCATGCGCCCCCGCCCGGAGGTGCTCGCCTTCGAGGCGGGCATGCCGATCGACCGCATCGAGCGGACCATCAGGGAGCGCCAGTACTCCCGCATCCCCGTGTACGAGGGGTCGTTCGACAACGTCATCGGCATCCTCCACGTCAAGGACCTCATGCGGGGGGCGCCCGCGGAGGGGGGCCTCAGGGCGCTCCTCAAGCCCGCCTATTTCGTCCCCGAGTCGATGAAGGCCTCCTCCCTCCTCCGCGAGTTCCGGCGCCGCCGGATGCACATCGCCGTCGTCGCGGACGAGTACGGGAGCGTCTCGGGCATCGTGACCCTTGACGACCTCCTCGAGGAGGTCGTCGGCGAGGTGCGCGACAAGGGCGCCGGAACGCCGCTGTTCCGGCAGGTCGACCTCCACACCTTCCGGGTGAGCGCGCGGATGGGGCTCGACGCGTTCAACGAGCTCTTCGGGACGCAGCTCGCCGATCCACGCAACGCGACGATCGGCGGCTGCCTCGTTCGGCTGCTCGGGCGCATACCCGAGGTCGGCCGCCAGATCCGGCACGGCGGCCTCCTCTTCACCGTCGCCGCCGCGACGGGCAGCAGGGTCGACGAGCTCGTGGTGAGCCGGGAGGCGCGGCGATGATCGCCCTCGCCGTCGCCTTCATTCTCGCCTGCCTCTTCCTCCAGGCCTTCTTCGCCGGCTCGGAGATGGCGGTGATCTCCTGCAGCCGGATCAGGGTCCGGCACAAGGCGGAGCTCGGCCACCGGCGCGCGCGGATCATCCAGGGCTTCCTCGAGGAGCCGCGGAGCCTGCTCGCCACGACCCTCGTCGGCTACAACGTCGCGGTGGTGGCCGGCTCCTGCGTCCTCAACAACCTCCTTTCGGTCTACGCCCCCGCGGGCACCGAGAACCTCTTCTCGCTCCTCCTCTACTACCCGCTCGTCCTCATCGGCGGGCAGATCGTGCCGATGGCCGTCGGCCGGCAGCGCGCGAACACCCTCTGCCTCGCCTGCGCCCGCTGGCTCCGGGTCGCGTACCGGGCGCTCTTCCCGCTCGTCTTCAGCGCATCGAGGCTCGGCGACGCCATCAGCCGCCTCCTCACGAGGGGGAAGTCGCTGAAGAACCCCTTCGTCACGCGGGAGGAGCTCGAGCTCATGCTCAAGGAGAGCCACACGGCCGGCGTTCTCGACCGCGAGGAGAAGGAGATGATCGAGGAGATCTTCCACTTCGGCGAGACGACCGTGCGCGAGGCGATGGTGCCGCTCATCAACGTCGTCGCCGCGCCGGACACGGCGACCGCCGGCGAGGTGCGGGCCCTCATCGCCTCGAGCCGCCACTCCCGCATCCCCGTCTACGCCGGCAGGATCGACAACGTCATCGGCACGGTCCGCGCGACCGACCTCGCCGGCCTCCCCGCCGACCGGGGGATCGGGGAACTCCTGCGATCCCCCTACCTCGTCCCCGAATCCGCCTCACTCGAGACGGTGCTCGCCGGGTTCAGGCGCAGGGGGAGGAACATCGCCATCGCCGTCGACGAGTACGGCGGCGTGTCGGGCATCATCACGCTCATGGACATCGCCGAGGAGATCATGGGCGAGATCGAGGACATCGCGGAGGAGGCGCCCCGGACGGCGGCCGAGACGATCATCCTCGAGGGGTCAATGCGCATCGAGGCGTTCAACGAGGAGTTCGGGCAGCGCCTCCCCCGCGAGGCGGCCGAGACGATCGGCGGCTTCGTCACCGGCCTGGTCGGCGCGATCCCGCAGCAGGGCGCCGAGGTCTCCTACGAGAACCTCCGTTTTCGCGTCCTCGAGGCGACGGACCGGCGGGTGACGAAGGTGGAGGTCGCGGGCGCCCGCCACGGCGGGTGACGCGGCGGACTGAGAAAGGACGGTGCGAATGGGCGCGGACGACGCGCGGGTGCGTATGGACAACCTCTATCGCGAGGAGCAGTTCACCGACCTCGGCATGGCCTCGGTGCGGATGCTGTCGCCCGTCAGGCCCGACGGGTCTCCCGAGGAAACCCGGCCCGCGGTGTTCATCGGGCAGGCGCACGTCCTCTCCTCCGCGGGGCCGCTCCCGGTCCAGTTCCCGATCGAGGCGGCGAGCCTCCGCGAGGCGCTGGAGCGGTTCCCCGTGGCGATGAAGGCGGGCGTCGAGCGGATGATCGCGGAGGCGAAGGAGATCCAGCGCCAGGAGGCGTCTCGACTCATCGTGCCGGGCGAGGGGACCGGCGGCATTATCAAACCGGCCTGAGCCGGACGCGGCGGTTGCATTCCGCCGGCGAATGCGGTATAGAGGGGGGCGTCGAGCGTACGGGAGGGCCCATGGAAATCATCGTCAAGCTTTTCATCGGGTTCGCCATCTTCTTCACGGGCGTCGTCCTGAACGTGAGGATCATGCGGCGCACCGGCGGCAAGGCGGAGGGGTTCATGCCGATGCTGTCGTTCATCATCATCTGCGCCGGCCTCGTCGCCCTCGTCGTGATGGCGAGCACCATCCAGGTGTCGCTCTAGCCGCCGGCCCGCGCCCGGCCCCCTCAGAGCGCCCGGATCCGCTCCACCCGCGCCTGGAGCTCCCGGTCGTACGCCGCCCAGTCGGTGATCGGCCTCGTCGCCACCCCGCTCTCCATCGCCGCCCGGGCGACCCTGGGCGCGAGCCGGAGAAGCACCCGCGGGTCGAACGGCTTCGGGATGATGTAGTGGGGGCCGAAGGAGTACTCCGCGCCGCCGTAGGCCCGCCGCACCTCGTCGATGACCTCCTCCTTCGCGAGCGCCGCGAGCCCCTCGGTGGCGGCGTGCTTCATCGCCTCGTTGATGTGCGTGGCGCGCACGTCGAGCGCCCCTCGGAAGATGAACGGGAAGCCGAGGACGTTGTTCACCTGGTTCGGGTAGTCGGACCTGCCGGTCGCCACGATGGCGTCCGGCCGGGCCTCCGTGGCGGCCTCGTAGGTGATCTCCGGGTCGGGGTTCGCCATGGCGAAGACGACGGGCTGCCGGTTCATGGTGCGGAGCATCTCCCCGCTGACGAGGTCCTTGTAGGAGAGGCCGATGAAGACATCGGCCCCCCTGATGGCCTCCGCGAGGGTGCGGCACTTCGTCTTCGCGGCGAACGCCGCCATGTACGGGTTCATCCCCTTCGTCCGACCCTCGTAGATGACGCCCCCGATGTCGGAGAGGATGAGGTTCTCCTTCCGGACGCCGAGGCTCAGCCAGTACTTCGCGCAGGCGAGGCCCGCCGCGCCCGCGCCGCTGAACACCACCCTGACGTCGCCGATGCGCTTCCCCGCAATCTCGAGGGCGTTGAGGAGGGCGGCGCCCGAGATGATCGCGGTCCCGTGCTGGTCGTCGTGGAAGACGGGGATCCGCATGTCGCGCTCGAGCGTCTCCTCGATCGGGAAGCACTCCGGCGCCTTGATGTCCTCCAGGTTGATGCCGCCGAACGTCGGCTCGAGGAGCTTCACCGTCCGGATGATCTCGTCCGGGTCCTCGCTCGCGATCTCGAGGTCGAACGCGTCCACGTCCGCGAACCGCTTGAAGAGGACCGCCTTCCCCTCCATCACCGGCTTGCTCGCGAGCGCGCCGATGTTGCCGAGGCCGAGGACCGCGGTGCCGTTGGAGACGACCGCGATGAGGTTGCCGCGCGCCGTGTAGTCGTAGACGTCATCGGGCGACGCGGCGATCGCAAGGCTCGGCTTCGCCACGCCCGGCGTGTAGGCGAGGGAGAGGTCCTTCTGCGTCCGGCACGGCTTCGTCGGGATGACCTCGATCTTGCCGCGCCTTCCCGTCCGGTGGTACTCGAGCGCCTCTTTCTCGGTGAACATGGCCCCCCTCCTGTTGCGGCCGCCGTCGCACCGCATTCTAGCACCGGCGCCGGCCCGCGCAAACCTTTTCATATGCACCACCAGCCACGGATCTTCACGGATTGGATTGCAGCAGATACAGGGTTCCTGCCGCGGATGAACGCGGATCCAAACGGTGAACCGCGGATCCACGCGGATCGTATGGAGCCACAGAGGGCACAGAGAACACGGAGGATATTGCTGCGTTCGACTTTGAACTTTCAACTTTAAACTGTGGTTGTTCTCCGTGACGAAAGGAGAGAGCTGCTATTCACGTTCATCCGCGGCGGAAGCGCTGTTCCCCCACGCTTCCGGCTGCAGTCGCATCCGCGATAATCCGCGTCAATCCGCGGCGAAATTTCCACCGTCACCGTTTTGGTATACTGGGCGCGTGAAGAAGGAACGGGCGCTCCCCCTCTTCGTCTACGGCACGCTCTCCTACGACCGCTCCACCCGCGCCATCACCGGGCGCATCTTCCCGAAGCGACCGGGCGTCCTCGACGGCTATGCGCGTATCGCCCCCCCGCACGGCTACCCGTACATCGTCCCCCGGCGCGGCGGGAGGGTGAACGGCTACCTCCTCGACGAGGTGGACGCGGTGCACCTCAGGCTCTTCGACCGCTACGAGGCGGAGGGGGACATGTACCGCCGCCGGGAGGTCACCGTCCGGCTGGGCGGCCGGAGGGTGCGGGCGTACGCCTACGTCGCCGACAGGGCGAACCTCGGCCATTTCACGGCCCCGGAGCCGCTCGGCGCGGCCTACGCGGAGGCGCTCGACGGGGTCATCGCGCGGGGCGAGGACGGGCTCGCCCTCTCGCCCGAGGAGGCCGCCGCCCGGCGGGAGCTCCTCGCCGGCGCCATCGAGGAGATGCTCCAGGCGCGCGGCCACCTCCCCGCCCTCCCGGAGCGGGAGATCCGCCGCCTCTTCCTCTCCCCCGGCGTGCCGACGCTTGCGGCGGTCAGGGCCGACCCGGAGATGCGGCGCTACGCCGACGCCTACATCCTCCTCGCCGTGCGGCACATCGTCTTCAACCGCCTCGAGGAGAAGATGGCGGCGCCCCCCCGCGGGGCGGACGCCCGGGCATGCCGCTACTTCGGCCACGCCGAGAGCAGCCTCCTCGCCCTCCGGTACGCGAACGCCCGGGCGGGCGTCATCGACCGGCTGCTCGAGGAGATGGAGTGCGTCCGTCTCCGGGACGACTGGGAGTACACCGATTACGCCGTCTGCGCCGTCCGGATCGCGAACCTCGTCTTCGACGAGGAGGAGGCGGCGGGCCTCCGCCGCTGGCTCCACGAGCACCGCCGGCCGGGCGCCGTCCCCCTCGGCGCGGAACTTGAGTTCAGCCCCCTCGGCGCGGGGGCCGTCGGGGCCGGGCACGGGGAGGACCCGGTGTACGACGGCTTCCACTACTTCCACGATTTCGACCTGCTCCGGCGCGGCTGGAAACTCGGCATGTACGTGGACAACCACCGCGCGGCGACCATGCCCGGCGAGCGGAGCCGCGGCTTCCTCGAGTATGCCCTCGGCCGGTGCAGGATCCACGAGGACGTCTCGAGGCCCGTGACGGACGACCCGTGGATACTCGCGGCGCTCGTGGAGGAGGCGGCGCGCTTCCCGCGCATCCCGCCGCACAGCCTCCATGTCTCGATCCAGATCCCGCCGGGGAGGGGGTACGGCCCCGCCGGGAGCGCGGACGACCTCGCCTGCCTGCTCATGCTCGGCGGCGACCTCAGGCGCGACGGGAACGGGGCGATCCGGGAGATGCGCATTCGGGGGGGCGAGATCGCGGACGCGCGCGGCGGCATCTACTTCTCGAAGGAGAACACGCACGACGCGGACGACGGGACGCGGACGACGGTGATGGAATACCAGTTCCCCCGCCTCGCCGTCGGGAGGGACTACCTCCCCCTCGTCATGGCGCTCAAGGGCTTCCAGGGGGCGGGGAACCCCGGCCCCGTCAACCCGTTCATGGAGGACGCCTACCGGCCGGACCACCCCCTCCTCGCGGCATTGAGGGCGTGGGCCGAGGAGCCGCGGCCGCTCGGCGGGCGGGAGATCCGGTCGTTCATCGACCGCGTCGGGAAGGGGCTCCGATCCGAGGACGGGGGCCGCCCGGCGCACGACGACGCCTTCATCGAGCGCTCCCTCGATGGAATCAGGACGGCGCTCCTGGAGAAGAACGCGCTCCTGCGGGGCGCCCCGCCGGCCTGAGGACGCGCCCGCTCAGGGCCGCGCGAACACGAACTGGTTGTTCCCCAGCCCGCCGCCGGCGGTGGTGAGGTTCTTCAGGATCAGGCCCCTCTCCCGGTAGAACCGGAAGATCTCCTCCGGCCTCGCCACCTCGAAGGGGAGGCCGCCGAGCCAGTCGAACCAGTCATGGATGACGGACATCCCCCTCGTCGTGCTGCGGGTGTATCGGGAGAGGGGATTGCGCCCCCGCAGGAGATCGCCGCACAACCCGCCCGCGATGAAATAGGGGATGAAGGCGCCGCAGACGAGGATCCTTCCCGCCGCGCCGGAGCAGTAGAGCCGCTTGACCTTCCGCCAGCGCGCGGACGCGCCCCCCTGGTCGTTGTAGAGGGCGATGAACAGCAGCCCCCCCTCCGCGAGCGGGACCAGGACGTTCTCGAGCGCCCGCCGCATGTCACCCGTGTGGTGGAGGACCCCCCAGCTGTAGACGACGTCGAACGATCCGAGCCCTTCCAGGTAGGCCCGGTCGAGCACCGATCCGCGCTCGACGCGCCAGTCCGGGTCGTCAGGGAAATAGCGGCGCCGCACCTCGGCCGTGCAGGCGACCGACTGCGGGTCGTAATCGAACGAGTGCACGCGGGCCCCCAGCCGCCGCGCGGCGAGGGACGAGAGGCCGCTCCCGGAGCCGACGTCGAGGAAGCTCCTGCCGGCGAGATCCCGCGCCTCCAGCATCTCCCGCAGGGCCGCCTCCGCGCGGCGGATGCGCTCCTCGTTCAGGACCGAGAGGAAGCGGGACCAGTTCTTCCCGAACTCGAACCGGGAGCCGTCCGCGACCTCCCGCTCGAACGCGCGCGTCACCCCTCGCTCGTCCATCGGCGCCGATTGTACCACCGCCCGAAAGGATCGGGAAGCCCGCGCGCGATTGCGGGGACATTCCACAAGATGGCGCCTTGCCGCGGATGATAATGTACTACTCACCGCAGATCTCCACGGATCATTGACGGATCTTCACGGATCTGAATGCAGCCATGATGAGCCGCACAGGTGGTGATGTTCTTGCCGCGGCAAAGAACATGTTGATTGCGGCTTGTGGCGGTCGTCCCCCGCCCGTATAATGTCCGTGCGGCGGGACAAGCGCCGCATGAAACCATGCCACCACTCGCGCTCGCGCTCGCCGTCCTCATCGGGGGGTCAATGACGAACGAGGCGCCCGAAGCCGCCCCGGCGACGGCGACGACCGCCGCCGACGAAACGGCAATGCGGTTCGCCGTCGCCGACATGCGCCTCGAGGCGGAGGCGCTCATCCTCGAGCAGGGAATCCTCTCGTGGAAGAACCGGGTCTACGGCGACGAGATCGACATCACCCGGACCTACGAGGGGCACGAGACCCTCTTCGGCCGCGACGCGATCCGGACGGTCGAGGCGGCGATCGCCGCCGCGCCGGACGCCCGCGAGCAGAAGGCGCTCCGCTACTTCCGGCGCTATCTTCTCGCCGAGTCGATCGGGAAGGCGGTCGCGCCGCTCGACGACCGGATCGCCAACGGGGAGGCGGCGGCCGAGATCTCGTTCGACGGCAGGACCGCCCCCTACCGGCAGTCGTTCCTCCTCCTCGCCCGGGAGGAGGACTACGACCTGCGGAAACGGATCTCCGACGCCCAGCTCCCCGTCCTCCGGCGGTTCAACCCGGTCCGCGCCGAGAAGGAGGAGCGGGCCCGCGCGCTCGCCCGGGGGCTCGGCTTCGCGTCCTACAACGCGCTCGGCGAGGAGCTCCGCTCGTTCGACCTCGAGCGGCTCGCCAGGGACTGCGAGCGGCTCCTCGCCTCGACCGAAGCGGCGTACGCGGCGCTCCTCCGGGAGGTCGTCCCGGAGTTCATGGGCCTGCCCGTCGGGCGGTTCCGCCGCTGCGACGTCTTCAGGCTCTTCCACCTGGACCGCTACGCCGCCTGCTTCCCGCCGGAGCGGCTGGGGCCGGCCGTCGCGGCGACGCTCCGCGGGCTGGGGATCGACCTCGCCGCCCAGGCGAACATCTGGATCCACGACCTCCCCCTCCCGAAGAAAAACCCTCGGGCGGCCTGCTACGCCCTGAAGGTCCCCGGGCACGTGCGGCTCACCGTGAAGCCGACCGGCGGGGCGGGCGACTGGGAGACGTTCCTCCACGAGATGGGCCACGCCCAGCACTTCGCCTGGACCGAGAACGACATCTTCGAGTTCAGGCAGCTCGGCGACAACACGGTGACGGAGACGTACGCCTTCCTCTTCGAGGACCTCATGGACGACCCGTCGTGGGTGCGGGAGCACGCCGGCATCCCGCCGGAGGAGACGGGGTCGTACCTGCGGTTCAGGCGCTTCTCGAAGATGTACATGGCGCGCCGCTACGCCGCCAAGCTCCTCTACGAGCGGCGGCTCCACGCGGGCGCCGACGATCCCCGCGATCTCTACCGCCGCACCCTCTCGAGGGCGTACGGCTTCCCGCTCGACGAGGAGGACGCGGAGCGCTATCTGAGCGACGTGGACGATTTCTACTACGTCGCCGACTACCTCCGGGCCTGGTTCCTCAAGGCGCAGCTCGAGCGGTCCCTCGTCGCGCGCTTCGGGGCGGCCTGGTACCGGAACCCGAAGGCCGGCGCCTTCCTCCGTTCGCTCTGGCGGCACGGCCAGGAGCTGAACGGCGACGAGCTCGCCCGCCTGATCGGCGACGAGCGCCTCGACCCGGGGACCTTCATCGGCATCCTCGCCGGCGCGGAGGGCGGCCGTGACTGAGCCGCGGGAGGGGACGGCGGGCGCGGCCGATTTCATCGAGACGGCGGTGCGGGCCGCGCGGGCGGCGGGGGCGATCATCGCCCGCGACTTCGGCTCGCCGACGGCGGTCCGCTTCAAGGGAAGGACGAACCCGGTCACGGAAACAGACCTGCGGGCGGAGGAGACGATCCTCTCGGCCATCAGGGCGCGGCATCCCTCCCACGACATCCTGACCGAGGAGGCGCAGCAGGCGGCGAAGGGGTCGCCCTACCTCTGGATCGTGGACCCGATGGACGGCACGACCAACTTCACCCACGGCTATCCGTTCGTCTGCGTCTCCGTCGCCCTCTACCGCGAGGGGGAGCCGCTCGCCGGCGTCGTGTATGACCCGCTCCGGGACGAGCTCTTCCTCGCCGGGCGGGGAACGGGGGCCACGGCGAACGGCGCACCGATCCGCGTCTCCCTCGTCGACTCCTTCGAGGGGAGCCTCCTCTGCACCGGATTCCCCTACCGCCTCCGCGAGGAGCCGAGGGACAATTTCCGCAATTTCGAGGGGCTCTCGCTCCGCGCCCAGGGCGTCCGCAGGGACGGCTCGGCGGCCCTCGACCTCTGCTACGTCGCCGCCGGCAGGCTCGACGGGTTCTGGGAGCGGGAGCTCAAGCCGTGGGACACGGCGGCCGCGGTCCTCATCCTGCGGGAGGCGGGCGGGCGCGTCACCGATTACGCGGGAGGGGAATTCTCGCCGTTCATGGCCGAGATCGTCGCCACGAACGGCAGGATCCACGACGAGATGCTCGCCGTCCTCTCGCCGGGGCTGCAATAATGTGCTCCCCGCCACGGGTCATCACTGATTGAATGGCAGCGCGTCGGTCGTCGTTCGCACTTCGTACATCGCGCCACCTGCGGCGGAACGATGAACCACGAGCCACGGATTGAAACGGATCATGACGCATTGCCACGGATTGGATTGCAGCAGATACAGGGTTCCTGCCGCGGCTAAACGGAAGTATCCGTGGATATCGGCGATGATCAGTGGGAATCCGTGGTCGATTGTTGCTTTGTAATCGAGGGGCGATTTGGCGTTGCCGCGCGCCCGATATCCGCTGTAGAATGGATCGTCCGCCATGTACCTCGACTACTTCGGCTTCACCAGGCACCCGTTCAACCTCACGGCCGATCCCGCCTTCCTTTTCCCGAGCCCCCAGCACCGGGAGGCGCTGAGCTTCCTCTGGTACGGCATCAGGGAGCGGAAGGGCTTCCTCGCCATCACGGGCGAGGTCGGCACCGGGAAGACCACGCTCTGCCGGGCGCTCCTCTCGCGCCTCGACGACACCGTGCGGACGGCGTTCATCCTGAACTCCAACCTCACCGAGTACCAGCTCCTCCACGCCATCACCGAGGATTTCGGCCTCCGCGTCCCCGCCCGGAACAGGATCAACCTGCTCAGGGCGCTCAACGCCTTCCTCCTCGATCAGAGCGGCCTCGGCAACAACGCCGTCCTCATCATCGACGAGGCGCAGAACCTGACGCCCGCCCAGCTCGAGCAGGTGCGGCTGCTCTCGAACCTCGAGACGGCGGAGGAGAAGCTCCTCCAGATCGTCCTCGTCGGGCAGCCGCAGCTCAGGAAGAAGCTCGCCGCGAAGGACCTGACGCAGCTCCGCCAGCGGATCGCGATCCGGTTCCACCTCGGGCCGCTCGCGCCGGGAGAGGCGGCGGCCTACATCGCCCACCGGCTCCGCGTGGCGGGCGGCGACGTCCGCGGCCTCTTCGAGGAGCGGGCGGTCGACATCATCCACGACTATTCCGGCGGCGTCCCCCGGCTCATCAACATGGTCTGCGACAAGGCCCTGCTCGCCTGCTTCGCCCTCGGCGAGCGCGCGGTCACGCGACGGATCGTGCGCGCGAGCATCAGGGAGGTCGAGGGGGAGCCGGAGCTCACCGCGGCCGCCGCCGGGTGAACCGAACGCCATGAGCATCATCTTCGAGGCACTGCGGCGGGTCGAGCGGGAGAAGGGCGGCGGCCCTCCGGGCCGGGAGCC
>JAQUPF010000009.1 GCA_028716845.1 bacterium
GAGGAACGAGAAGGCCGCCTTCCGCTCCCCCTGGCAGACGATCCGGATCGGGAGGAGGCCGCTCCGGCGGCAGTAGTTGATGACCGCGCCCTCGTTCTCGGCGATCATCGTCGCCGTCACGTTCTTGCCCTGGACGTCCTTCGCGGTGTACTTGAATGTCGCCATCGTCTCACCCTTCCCCGCGCGCCCCGCACCGCGCCGCCCGCCACGGATCATTGACTGATTTCACGGAGCACCCCGCAACAGTATCCGCATCAATCCTCGACCGACAATCTGTTCCTTCCGGCCCCGGGCGTTCACATTTGAGCTCGCGTCGGATCCGTGTCCATCGGTCATAATCCGCGGTAATCCGCGGTGAATCGGTTCTTCGTCCCCGCGGCAATCCGCGGCCCGCCTCAGTCGGGGGCCGTGACCCGCATCACCTCCTCGAGCGTCGTCTGCCCCTCCTTCGCCCGGTCGAGCCCGACCATGCGGAGCGTCTTCATCCCCCGCTCGATGGCGGCGAGCTTGATCTCGCGCGCCGTCGCCCGCTTCATGATGAGGGCCCGGACGTCGTCGTCCACCGCGATCGCCTCGATGAGCGCCATCCGGCCCGAGTAGCCGGTGTTGCCGCACGAGGCGCAGCCGGCGCCGCGGAGGAGCCGGAGCTTCTCGCCCGGCGCGGGCGCGAGCTGCGCCTCGCGGAGCGCCTCGGCGGGCACCTTCACCTCCCGGGCGCACTTCCTGCAGACGCGCCGGACGAGCCGCTGCGCCGCGACGAGCAGCGTCGAGGAGGAGATGAGGAACGGCTCGATCCCCATGTCGTCGAGCCGGGTGATGGCGCTGGCGGCGTCGTTCGTGTGGAGGGTGGAGAGGACGAGGTGGCCGGTGAGGGCCGACTTGACGGCGATGTCGGCCGTCTCGAAGTCCCTGATCTCGCCCACCATGACGACGTCCGGGTCCTGCCGCAGGATCGACCGCAGCCCCGCGGCGAAGGTGAGGCCGATCTCCGCGTTGACCGCCACCTGGTTGACGCCGTCGACCTGGTACTCGACCGGGTCCTCGACCGTCACGATGTTGATCCCCGGCTTGTTGATCGTCATGAGCGCCGTGTAGAGCGTCGTGGACTTCCCGCTCCCGGTGGGGCCGGTGAGGAGGACCATCCCGTACGGGGCGTCGATCGCCCGGCGGAATCCCTCGAGCCCCTGCTCGTGGAAGCCGAGCTTGTCGAGGGAGAGGCTCTGGAGGCCGCTCCGGTCGAGGACGCGCATGACGACCTTCTCGCCGAAGGCGGTCGGGAGGGACGAGACGCGGAAGTCGATCTCCCTGCCGTGGACCTTGATCCGGAACCGCCCGTCCTGCGGCAGCCGCCGCTCGGCGATGTCGAGGTTCGACATGATCTTGATGCGGGAGACGACCGCCGACTGCATGTGCTTCGGCGGGGGGGTCGACTCGTAGAGGATGCCGTCCACCCGGTAGCGGAGCCGCATATCCTTCTCGAACGGCTCGATGTGGATGTCGCTCGCGCGGCTCTTGATCGCCTGGACGATGATGAGGTTCACGATCTTGATGATGGAGACCTCCCCGGTCCGCTCGGCGAGATCGTCGAGGTTGATCTCCTGCTCGGCGTCCAGCCTCCGCACCTCGACCCCGTCGGCGTCGGCGCGCCCGAGGAGGCGCGCCATGTCCGCCTTCGCGGAGTAGTAGTTCTCGATGGCGTACTGGAAGTCCTTCGGCGAGCAGATGACCGGGAGGATCTCCAGGCCGGTGATGAGCTTGATGTCGTCGAGGGCGAGGACGTTGAGCGGGTCCACCATGGCGAGGGTGAGGGTGTGCCCCAGGCTGGCGAGCGGGACGGCCTGGTAGGCGGTGGCCGTCTGCCGCGGGACGAGCTCCATCACCTCCGGCGCGGGCCTGAACTTCCCGAGATCGACGGCGGGGATGCGGAGATGGTCGGCGACGCAGGAGATGAGGAGCCGCTCCTCGACGTACCCCTTGTCCACGAGGAGGCGGGCGATGCTCCCCCCCTCGCTCTTGTGCTGCGCGAGGGCCTTCTGCATCTGCTCGGCGGAGATGCATCCCTCCCGGAGGAGGATGCCGGGGAGATCCTCGATGAGCGATGTGACCATGCCTCACCTCTCGGCGGCGCCCTCGTCCTCGATATCGAAAACCTTGATCCCCTCCTCCCCCTCCGGCGCCGGGGAGGGGCGATCCGACTTCAGCCGCCCGTAGTGCTCGTTGATCGCCGTTGTGATCTCGCTGTGCGTCGAGACGAAGGGGATGACGGCGCACTTCGTGAGCGCCTCGATCTCCTCCGCCGCCCGCGCGTCGAGCGGGTTCTCCATGGCGACGGTCAGGACCCTGCCCATCCGGTCCACGGGGAAGCAGCGGTGCCTGACGGCGAGGTCGAGGGGAATCAGCCTGAGCAGCTCCTTGTCCACATCGTGCTGCCGGAGGGGAAGATAGGGGATGTGGTACTGCGTGGCGACCGCGTCCACGACATCCTCCTCCCGCGCGAACCCCATCTCGACGAGGATCTCGCCGAGGAGCTTGCCGGTCTCCTTCTTGCGGACGAGGGCCTTTTCGAGATGTTCCTTTGTGATCACGCCGTGGTCGATGAGGAGCTCGCCGACCATCTTCTTGACGACCCGTTTCAAGGCCATGGCGCCTCCGGGAATCGGAGTGACACCCTTTTCATAGCACATACGATGAACAGAATCAAGCGCCTGTTTGCAGAACTGCAAATTCGACCATGGCGCCGACTGTCCCGCCCGCGGCGACGGACCGGCTACGGACGACCGCCCTCCTCCGTCGGGGCGGGGACGGGGGATGGGCCGAAGCCGAGCGCGCCGCACACCCCGCAGCCGGCGCAGCCCGACCGGGCGCAGTCGGGGGTGGGCTCTCCGCTCCCCGCGCGCCGCCGCTCCTCGATCAGGAACTCCCGTCGCAGGCCCGCGTCGATCGCCTCCCAGGGCAGGCACTCATCCTCCCCGTACCGGCGGCGGGAGAGGCGGTGCGGGTCCATCCCGGCCGACGCGAACGCCGCCTTCCACCGGCCGGGGTCGAACTGCTCGCTCCATCCGTCGAATCGGCAGCCCGCCCGCCATGCGTTGAGGAGCGCGGCGCCGATCGGCCGGTCCCCGCGGGAGAAGACCGCCTCGAGAACCGACGCCTCGAGATCGTGGAACATGAGCCGGATTCCCCGCCCGCGGACCGCGCCGCGAAGGAGGGCCCGCCTGGCGCCCAGGACGCCCGCGTCCTCCATCGGGTCCCACTGGAACGGCGTGTGCGCCTTCGGGATGAAATACGCCACCGTCGCGTTGACCTCCAGGCCGCGCCCCCCGCCGATCCCCCGCACCCTGCGGATGACGTCCCTGATCCCGGCGACGTCCTCGTCCGTCTCACCGGGGAGGCCGATCATGAAGTAGAGCTTCACGGCCCGCCACCCCCGCTCCCGCAGGCCGGCGGCAAACCGGATGAGGTCGTCGATCGACACCTGCTTGTTGATCGTCCGGCGCATCCGCTCGGTTCCCGCCTCCGGCGCGAGGGTGACGCCCGGCCGGCGCCCCCCCGAGAGGAGGTCCGCAAGGGCCGGTGAGAGCCGGTCCGGCCGGAGCGAGGGGAGCGACAGCGATACGGGCCCCCCGCCCGCGCGGAGACGGGCGATCCTCGCGGCGAGCCATTCGAGCGGCGGGTAGTCGCCGACGGAGAGGGCGCAGAGGGCGACCTCGTCGTAGCCGGTCCGCCGGAGCGCCTCCTCCGCCGCCCGCAGGACCTCGCGCGGGTCCTCGTCCCGCACCGGCCGGTAGATCATGCCGGCCTGGCAGAAGCGGCAGCCCTGGGAGCAGCCGCGGCGGATCTCCATCGCGACCCGGTCGTGGACGATCTCGATGTTCGGGACGGGCCCGGATGCGAGCCGCCGGGACGAGCGGGGCGCGGCGACGGCCCGCTTCCGGACGCGCGGCGGCACGCCCGGCTCGGCGGGCTCCACGGCCAGGAGGCGGCCGTCGGGGGCGCGGACCCGCCGGTAGAGGGAGGGGACGTACAGGCCGGTGATCCCGCGGGCGAGCCGGAGGAGCAGGTCGCGCCTCCCTCCCCTCCCCCCCGCCCGCTTCCAGGCGGCGACCTCCTCGAGCAGCTCCACGAGGATCTCCTCCCCCTCGCCGATCGCGAAGCCGTCGATGAAATCCTCGAGGGGAGAGGGGTTGAACGCCCCCGGGCCGCCCGCGACGACGAGCGGCAGGCCGTTTCGGGCGCCGGCATCGAGCGGCACGCCGCCCAGGTCGAGCATGGTGAGGACGTTGGTGTAGGTGAGCTCGTGCTGGAGGGAGAAACCGATGACGTCGAACTCCGCGAGCGGCGTGGCGCTCTCGAGCGTGGAGAGCGGGATGCCCCGCCGCCGCAGCGCCGCCTCCATGTCGGGCCAGGGGGCGAAGACCCGCTCGGCCGCGAGCCCCGGGCGCTCGTTCACGGCCGCGCGGAGGATCCGGAGGCCGAGGTGGCTCATCCCGATCTCGTAGACGTCGGGAAAGGCGAGCGCCACCCGCGCCGCGGCGCCCTCCCGAACGGCCGCGCCGAACTCCCCGCCGGTGTAGCGGCCGGGCTTCCGCACGAGCGGGAGGACCGTGTCGAGGATCTCTCTGCCGTTCTTCATGACCGGTGCGCCCCGGCGCCGCCGGGGGGAGACGACTCCTAGAATACGTACCGCCGGGACCAGATGCTCTGGAGGAGGCCGATAGAGATGCACGTGCTGACGAGCGACGATCCGCCGTAGCTCATGAGCGGGAGCGGAAGGCCCGTGATCGGGAGGAGCCCCATCGTCATGCCGACGTTGATGACGACGTGCGCGGCGAGGAGCGCGGTGATGCCCGTGGCGAGGAGCCGGCCGAACTCGTCCCGGGATGCGTCGGCGATGCGGAGGCCGCCGTAGAGGAGCGCCCCGTAGAGGGCGAGGAGGAGGAGGCAGCCGATGAACCCGCCCTCCTCCGCGAGGACGCAGAAGATGAAGTCGGTGTGCCGCTCGGGGAGGAAGCGGAGGCGCGTCTGGGTGCCGTGGAGCCACCCCTGCCCCCAGAGGCCGCCGGAGCCGACGGCGATGAACGACTGGATGGCGTTGTAGCCGGAGCGGAGCGGATCGAGCTGCGGGTTGAGGAACACCCTGATGCGGGCCTGCTGGTAGGGCTTGAGGAGCAGCCATCCCGCCGGCAGGAGGAGGGCCCCGCCGGCGATCGGGAACAGGAGGGAGAGGCTGCTCGCCCCCGCGACGAAGAGCATCGCGAAGACCACCGGGACGATCACGAGCGCCGTGCCGAGGTCCGGCTGCCGCAGGATGAGGGCCGCGGGGATGCCCGCGAGGAGCAGCGCCCCGGCGATCGAGCGCGCGCCGGAGCGGTCCGCGTCGCCGCGGGAGAGGTAGCCGGCGAGGGCGATGACGACGGCGATCTTGGCGAACTCCGACGGCTGGACCGCGAACGTCCCGATGGCGAACCAGCTCTGCGCGCCGCGCCGCGGGTCCGCGGTGAGGAGGACGGCCGCGAGGACGAGGAGGACGGTGACGTAGATCGCGGGCGCGGCGGCGGCGAGTTTCCGGTAGTCGAAGAGGGCGAGGAGCGCCGCGGCCGCGATCCCCGCGGCGGCCCAGACCGCCTGCCGGCGGACGTACGGCACCCCGCCCCCCCCCCACGGCTGCCAGGTCGCGCTGTAGATGCAACAGAGGCCGATGAGGATGAGGGCGGCCGCGGAGGCGGCGACGCCCCAGTTGAACCGCCGCATGGTTTTCAGGTCCGCCATCCGCTCCTCCCGCGGCCGATCAGTTCTCCGCGCCGACCCGGAGGTGGGCGGCGATGACCCGGCGCGCCGCGGGGGCCGCGAAGAACCCGCCCGACGCCTTCCCCTCCAGCATGACCGCCACGACGATCCGCGGATCGTCGAACGGCGCGTAGCCGACGAACCAGGAGTGGTTCACCCGCGCCTCCTCCGTCCCCGCCTGCGCCGTGCCGGTCTTGCCGGCGACCTCCACCCCGTCGATCCGCGCCTTCTGCCCGGTCCCGAACCTCGTCGCCACCGCCTTCCGCAACCCCTCCCGGACGACGGCGAGGTGGCGCGGATCGAGCGGGACGCGGGCGGCCGCCTCCGGCTCCGACCGGAAGACCGTCTCCCCGAGCGGCGAGACGATCCGCGCCGCCGCGCGCGGCCGCCAGACGGTCCCCCCGTTCGCGATGGCGCCCATGATGAGCGCCGCCCGGAGCGGGGTCATGAGAAGGTAGCCCTGGCCGATCGACATCACGACGGTGTCGCCGCCGCTCCAGGCGGTCAGGCCCCTGTCCCGGAGCCACGCCTCCGTCGGGACGGTCCCGGCCTTCTCCCCGGGGAGGTCGATGCCGGCGGCGGCGTCCATGCCGAACGCGCTCGCCACGCGCGCCATCTCGTCCCTGCCGGCCTTGAGCCCCGCGTTGTAGAAAAAGACGTTGCAGGAGCGCTCGATGGCCTCCTCGACGCCGACGGCGCCGTGCCCCCGATCGTACCAGCACTTGTACGTGCGCCGCCCGAGCGTGAAGGAGCCCGGGCAGCTGAACCGCGTCTCCTCCCCCACCCCGCCCCGCTCGAGCGCCGCGAAGGCGGTGAGCGGCTTCATGAGGGAGCCGGGGGGGTAGAGGCCCATGATCGCCCGGTTGACGAGCGCGTGCTCGGGATCCGAGATGATGCCGCGGACGGTCGGCGAGTCGACGGGCGGCACGAAGACGTTCGGATCGAACGCCGGGCTGCTCGCGAGGGCGAGGACCTCGCCGTTCCTCGGGTCGAGGGCGACGACCGCGCCCTTGTTCCCCTCGAGCACGGCCTCGGCGGCCCGCTGCGTCTCGAGGTCGATGCTGAGGAAGAGCGCGCAGCCGGGCTCGGGCTCCACGCGGTAGATCACCCGGTCGAGGCGGCCCCTGCTGTCCACCTGGATGCCGGCGCCGCCCGCGCGCCCCGTGAGGCGGCGCTCGTAGGTCTTCTCGAGACCCGATTTCCCGACGAGGTCCCGCCGCGAGTAGCCCGCCTCCTCCAGCTCGGCGTACTCCCCCGGGCTGATCATGCCGATGGAGCCGATGAGGTGCGCGGCGAGCGCGCCGTGGACGTAGCGCCGCCTCGGGTAGACGCCGATCTGGACGCCGGCCAGCATCGGCTGGCGCTCCTCGACCGCCAGCATCGTCCGCTCGTCCACGTCCCCCGCGATCGTGACCGGGAGGTACGGGACCGGCCGGCCGGCATCGACCTTCCGGCGGACGGCGGCGGGATCCTCCCCGAGGATGCCGCCGAGCAGGCCGATCGTCGCCTCCCGGTCCTCCACGTCCTCCGGGATGAGCTCGACGTCGAAGCCGGGGCGGTTCTCGGCGAGGATCGCGCCGTGCCGGTCGTGGATCCGTCCGCGCGGCGCCGGGATGCGGACGAACCGGACGCGGTTGGTCCTCGCCATCCGGGCGTAGGTCTCGCCCTGGAGCACCTGCATCCGCCAGAGCGAGAGGGTGAAGAAGGCGAGGACGGCGGCGATGAGCAGGCCGATGATCCGGACGCGGGGCGACGAAAAGCTGGATTCGCGGCTGAACGATCTCATCTCTCCTGACCGGATGACGCCTACCGCATCACCGCCCGCCAGACACGGAAGAGCGGCGGCGCGACGGCCGCGTTCACGAGCGCCCCCGCCCACGCCGACCCGATCCAGGGGGCGGGCGCCTCCCCCCGGAGCCGGGAGAAGAGGCCGGCGAGCAGCGCGGCGACGATCGTCGCCCCCGCGGCGAGGAGCGCCCGCGTCGTCCCGTGCGTCACGCCGAGCGCGCGGCGGGTCCAGTGGACAAGGAGGGCGACCGGGATGAAGACGGCGGCCGAGTGCCCGAAGGGGCCCGCCGAGAAGGCGTCCCTGAAGAGGCCGGCGCACGCGGCGACGCCCACCGTCGCCCCCTCGCCGGCGGTCATGGCGCAGCAGACCGCGCAGACGAGGAGCAGGTCCAGCGGGAGGCCGATCCGCGCGAGCCGGTGGGCGAGGATCGTCTGGACGGCGCCGGCGACGACGAGGAGCGAGAGGGCGAGGAGCGCTCTCACCGCATGAAATCCCCCTCGTCGTCCCCCCCCGCCCCCGCGACGACGAGCACCTCCTCGAGCATCGAGAAGTTGACGCCGGTGGAGAGGTCGGCGTAGGAGAACAGGCCGTACTCCCCCTCGTGGACGCCGGTGACCTCCCCCACGTACAGCCCCTTCGGGTAGACGCCGCCCATCCCCGACGAGAGGACCCGGTCGCCGGGCCGCGCCTCCGTGCGGCGCGGGAGGTAGGTCAGCCGGCAGGTGTTGAAGGAGGTGCCCTCCACGACGCCGGTCTCCCGCGTCCGCTCGACGACGCCCCCGACGCGGCTCGTCCGGTCCACGAGGAGGAGCACCCTGCTCACCCCCGGCAGCGCCTCGATGACCTTCCCCACGAGGCCGTCCTCGGAGACGACCGCCATGTCCGGGCGCACGCCGTCGTCCGACCCCCGGTCGATGAGGATGCTGCCGTACCACTGGCGGGTGTCCCTGCCGACGACCTGCGCCGGGAGCATCCGCCGGGGGGCCGCGTCCCTGAAATCGAGCAGGCGCCTGAGCCGCCTGTTCTCGCTCCTGAGCTGCAGGAGGGAGAGGTTCTCCATCGTGAGCGCCTTCACCCGCTTCCGGAGGAGGTCGTTCTCGTCGGCGAGCCGCGCCCGCGAGGCCCAGAGGCCGCGCATCCCCGAGGCGCCGGCGATCACGCCGTGGCCGAACCGGACCACCGGCGAGAGGGACCGGAGGAGGCCCGCCCGCGCGGGTCCCGCCGCGCGCTCCGGCATGCTGAGCAGGGCGAGGACGAGGGCCGCCGCCGCGGCAATCCAGAGGATGCGTCGCCTGGCCATCTCGCGGCCTTACGCCCCGCGCCGTTCAACCGGGAGGAGTTTCTGGAGGAAGTAGAGCTCGTCCAGGACCTTCCCCGTGCCGAGGGCGACCGTCCTGAGCGGATCATCCGGGAGATGGACCGGGAGGCCGGTCTCCTCGGAGATGAGCTTGGGGAATCCCCGGAGGAGCGATCCCCCTCCGGTCATGATCAGGCCGCGGTCCACGAGGTCCGCGGAGAGCTCGGGCGGGCAGCGCTCGAGGGTGATCCGGACGGCCTCCACGATGGTCGCGATCGCCTCGGCGAGGGCCTCCCGGATCTCCTCGGAGCTGATCCGCAGCGTCTTGGGGAGGCCGGCGATCAGGTCGCGCCCCTTCACCTCCATCGCGAGCTCCTGCCGGAGCGGGTAGGCGGAGCCGATCGAGATCTTGATCTCCTCCGCCGTTCGCTCGCCGATCATCAGGTTGTAGTTCCGCTTGAGGTACTGGATGATCGCCTCGTCCATCTCGTCGCCGCCGACGCGGACGCTCTTGGAGAAGACGATCCCGGCGAGGGAGATGATCGCCACCTCGGTGGTGCCGCCGCCGATGTCGATGATCATGTTCGCCGCCGGCTCCTGGACCGGCAGCCCGACGCCGATCGCCGCCGCCATCGGCTCCTCGATCAGGTACACCTGCCGCGCGCCGGCCTGCTCCGCCGAGTCCTTCACCGCCCGCTTCTCCACCTCCGTGATCCCGGACGGGACGGCGATGACGACGCGGGGGGCGACGAGCGCCCGGCGGTTGTGGACCTTGCGGATGAAGTAGCGGAGCATGCTCTCGGTGATGTCGAAATCGGCGATGACGCCGTCCTTGAGCGGGCGGATGGCGACGATGCTCCCGGGCGTCCGCCCGAGCATCCGCTTCGCCTCCTCGCCGACGGCGAGGACGTTGTTCGTCCCCGCCTGGACCGCCACGACCGACGGCTCCATGAGGACGATCCCCTCCCCCTTGACGAAGACGAGGGTGTTGGCGGTGCCGAGGTCGATCCCCATGTCGTTGGAGAAGAGCCCCAGGATGTAGCCGAGCATGCGTGCACTCCGTTCGGCGGGCGGCCGTTACGGCGCAATCATAATCGAGACCGCCGCCGGCCGCAAATCATTTTTCCCCGATGTCCTCCATCCGCAGGATGAGGACCTGGTCGACGGTCCCCCCGCGGACGATCGACGCGGCCATCAGCCGGCGGAAGACCTTCAGGGCGCGGACGATCGCCGGCAGGTCGGCCTCGACCTGCGCCGCCCGCGCCGCCTCGTCCGGATCGTCGGGCCCGCCGAAGAGCCGCCGGGCTGTGAGGGCCCAGGCGGTCACGCCGCCGGCCGCGTCCAGGGCCGCGTGGCAGTCCGCGTAGGCGAGCGAGGTGAGGCGGGACGGGAGGAGCCGCCTGAGCGCGGCGAACGACGGGTCGGCGGTCGCGCGCCGCCCGCGCCCGCCGGCGGCGTCGAGGGAGGCGCCGACGCCGTCCTCGTCCGTTCCGACGACGAGGTGCCGGCCCGCGACGGCGAACGAGGGCGAGAAGCCGGGGAGCGGCAGGGCGAGCGTGGTGATCTCCACGCCGTGCCGCTCCCGCCGCCGGAGCGACGGCCCGAGGAACGACCACGGCTGCCCCGCGGCGGCCGGCGTCGGGATGAACGACTCGAAGACCCTCGTCGCGGTCCGGCCGGCCTCGCCGGGGTTTTCCGCCTCGAGGATGAACGCGACCGCCGGCAGGGGGAGGAGGCCGCCCGTCTCGACGCCGGTGAGGAAGAACGCCGCCTCCCCGCCGATCCACGGGAGGATGTCCTTCTCCACGCTCACGCCGAGCACTTCCTCGAGATCCGGGATCGGTCCGGGGGACGGCGACCGCCGCCGGAGGGCGCGCACCGCCTCCTCGGAGTGCCTCGAGGCGCCGAGGGCGACGACGCCGGCCGGCACGAGGTCGAGCGTCTCGAGCCTCGCGGGCCTCCCGTCGCCCGCCCGCGCGGCCGTCCGCGTCCGGACGTTGAGGATGAGGCCGCCCTCCCTGAAGGCGCTGCCTCCCCACGCCCCTCCCGCGCGCGCGGCGCCCGCGGTCGCCCGGAGATGTTCGATCCCGGGCAGCCAGTCGAACCCGCTCTCGAACGCGTCCTGGCGGAAGAGGAAGCATCCGATCAGCCTCCCCCGGCGGACGGTCGGCCTCCCCGTGAGCGCCCTGAGGTCGCCGTCGCGCGCGAGGGATTCGCCCTTCCCGCCGGCGCGGAGGTCCGCCGCGGCGCGCGCGAGGTCGAGGGCGGCGCCGCGCGAGAGGGCCATGAAGGCCGCGCCTCCGCCCTCGGCGAAGGCGGCCGTGAGGCCGGCCGGGACCGGCGGCGCGAACTCGAAGAGCTCCATCCCGCCGTGCGAGCCGGCCGGGCGTGCGCCGAACCCCGCGGTCAGGAGGGGGCGGAGCGCGCCGCGCCCGCGGCCGGGCGTCGAGGCGACGAGGATCGATTCGCCGAACGGGCTCGCCGCGTCGTAGATCGCGACCGCCGCCCGCTCGCCGAGGAGCGCGCGGGCGGGGGCGCCCGCGGCATCGGGCGCGGCGCCGGCCTCGCGCATGATCCTGTCCGCCGTCCCGGTCCCGGCGAGCGCCTTCCAGGCGTTCGAGCCGGCGACGAGGTCGGCGAGGCCGGCCGCGTCGATGATCCCGACGTAGCCGGAGGCGCCCGCCGGGATGACGCCGGCGAGCGGCGCCTCGATCGCGCGGCCCCGGACCGAGAGGGCGATGACGACGGCGAGGGCGACGACGGCGAGGGCGAGCAGCGTTCTTCTCATTGTCTTTTCCCCGTTCCGGCGATGGACTTGCCTATCATCCCACACGCGGGCGGCCGTGTGAACCGTTTTACCGGCGGGCGGCCTCCCTACCCCGCCGCGAGAAACCAGAGGCCGTCGAACGACTGGAACCAGAGCCGGACGAACTCCTTCCCGCGCGAGAGTGCGCCCGTCGCCGCACGCCCGAGCGCGCCGCCTCGGCGGCGCCCCTCCGCCGGCTCCTCGTCTCCCGCCGGGTAGGAGCCGAAGCGCACCGGCTCGGCGCTCGGCAGATCCGCCTCCGCGGGCGGGACCATCGCGGCGAGGCGCTCGACGCGTTTCAGCGTGTAGACGTTGAACGGCCTCCCCGAGCGGTACATCGCGTCGGACTCGATCTGCGTGTAGAAGGTGGCGCCGGTGCCGTCGCGCCGCAGGCGGTTTCCGTTCGGGGCGATCTCGCCCGGCCCGGCGAGGGCGTACCGCTCGACGCAGTACACCCAGGCGTTGTACGGCGCGAGGCCGCGGATGAAGAAGGAGCGGTCGTCGAGGCCGGCGTGCCGGAGCGAGGCCTGGATGGTGGTGACGCAGTTGTTCGTCATCGGGACGAAGTCGTCATGGCGGCGCCGCTGCCAGTGCTCGATGATGCGCGCCTCCTCCTCGCGCGTCGTCTGGTAGACGAGCCCCCGGACGCTCCGGACGAAGAGGACGCCGTAGTCCTGGCCGAAGCCCGAGATTCCCGGGCCGGCCAGGTAGAGGTGGCCGAAGGCGGCGTTGAAGCGCTCGAGCGCCCCGGCGATCTCCGCGCGCCCCACCCGCTCCGGCGGCCGGGCCGGGTCGAGCGGCCCGAGGAAGAACTCGTCGCGCGGGAAGGCGACGAAAAATGCGTCCCGCAGGTCCTTGTCCACGGTGAGGACGAGGCCGCCGGGCTCCCCCTCCGCGGCCTGGCGGATGATCTGCTCCTCGTCCGGGACGGCGCTCTCGATGTAGAGCGCCATGTGGCCGAACGGCGTGCCGCGGAAACGAATGTCGTTCGGGAGCGGCGGGGGCCTGATGCCGTGCGTCCGTTCCATGAGGAAGATCTCGATCCGAGCGGCGGCGGGCGTTGCCGGGAGCGCCGCGCGGAGGAGGAGCGCGGCGGCGATCGTTCGGGCGGGCGTCAGCATCGATGCCCGCCGCGCGAGGGAGCGCCTGGCCACAGAGTTCACAGAGACCACGGAGGATACTCGCCCTGCCGCGGATACACGCGGATGAGTGCGGATTGAACAGTGTCTCCACTTTCCAGAACGACATCCGCGGGCGGCGGTTCGGGTAGTATACACCAGCCGCGCGCGGAATGGGAGCGCGAAGCCGCGGCTGAGCGTATCGTTTTGCCGCGGACAAACAACAGTTGAAAAAATAAGGAACCAATCTACCACGGATTGACACGGATTATTGACGGATACCCACGGATGAAAAAACAGTTCAAAGTAGAAAGTTGAAAGCGGGAGAAAACCCCCTCCCGAGACGGAAACGCTGCCCCTTTTACTTTCAACTTTTAACTTTGAACTTTAAACTTTCAACTGTAGTTGCCATCCGTAATGATCCGTGCAAATCCGTGGTCAATTAGTTCGTTATATCGTGGTATAGTGCCGGCCGTGAGCGGGACGCGAAAACCGTACTACGTCGACTGGGCGATCACGCGCCGGTGCAACCTGCGCTGCGCCCACTGCCGGGGGAATCCGGCCGGGGAGCTCCCGACCGGCCGCGCCCTCGAGCTCGTCGGGGAGATGGCCTCCCTCCGCCCCCGCTGGATCCTCGTCGAGGGGGGCGAGCCGCTCATGCGCGAGGACCTCTTCGACGTCCTCGGTCGGGCGCGCGCCCTCGGCCTCGAGACGTTCGTCATCACGAACGGGATGCTCCTCGACGACGGCGCCGTCGCGCGCCTGGCGGAAATCGGCGTCCGGGTGATGGTGAGCATCGACAGCCCCGACCCGGAGACGTTCGGGCGGCTCCGCGAGGGCGCCGATCTCGGGACGGTCGTCTCGGCGGCGCGCCGGGCGGCGGCGGCGGGTATCCTCTCCGCCGTCAACGCGACGCTCTCGCTCGGGAACCTGGATCAGATCCCGGACCTCTTCCGCCTCTCCGCCGATATCGGCGCGCCCCACGTCAACCTCCTGGGCCTGAAGCCGTGCGAGGGGTACGACCGGATGCGACTCGGCCCCGCGGAATACCGGCGGGCCATCGAGGCGGCCTGCCGCTCCTCCCGCGACGAGCGGATCGGCCTCTTCTTCGACGAGCCGTTCTTCGAGACCGCCGCGCGGGAATGGGGATGCGCCCGGGGGCCCGCGGGCGGCGCGAGCGCGATCACCATCTCGGAGGAGGCGGGCTGCATCATCGGGAAATACATCTTCATGACCTCGACCGGCGAGGTCTGGCCGTGCAGCTTCTCCCCGCTCGTCATGGGCGACGTCGCCCGCGAGCCGCTCCCCGCCGTCTGGGAGCGGATGGGTCGCGACGCCCGGCTCCTCGAAATCATGGACCGCCGCTCACGGAAGGGGGCGTGCGGCGCCTGCCGGTTCGCCGCCTCGTGCGGCGGCTGCAGGGCCCGCTCTCACGGCACGGGCGGCGACTGGCTCGCGGAGGACCCCGTCTGCCCGCTGAAGGAGGGAGCATGAGGACCGTCGGCATCGATCCCGGGACGATGAGTTTCGACTTCTTCGGCATGGACGGCGACCGCGTCATCATCGACCGGTCGGTCCCGTCGGCGGAGGTGGCCGCGCGGCCCGAGGCGATCCTCGACCTCCTCCGGCCGCTCGCGTCGCTCGACGCGGTCGTCGGCCCCTCCGGCTACGGCCTGCCGCTGAAGCCCATCTCGGAGGCGGGCGAGGAGGACCTCGACCTCATGTTGCCCGTCGCCCACGGCGACGTCTCCGTGAACGAGGGGATCAAGCGGGTCTTCCGCCTCATGAAGGCGGAGCGGCTCCCCGTCTGGCTCACGCCGGGCGTCATTCACCTCCCCACCGTCCCGTCGTACCGGAAGGCGAACCGGCTCGACATGGGGACCGCCGACAAGGTCTGCTGCGTCGCCCTCGGCGTGCGCGACCAGGTCCGCCGGCTCGGGATCCCCGCCGCCGGCGCCTCCTTCATCCTCGTCGAGGTCGGCTACGGCTTCACCGCCGTCATCGGCGTCGATGAGGGGCGCATCGTGGACGGGATCGGCGGGACGATGGGCGGTCCCGGCTTCCTCTCGCCGGGCGGGATGGACGCGGAGCTCGCCATCCGCTTCGACCGGATGCCGCAGAGCGTCCTCTTCACCGGCGGGGCGCGGGACCTTTCGGGCGATCCGGGCCTCACGCCCGAGCGGCTCGCCGGGGATCCCGTCCGTCACGCGGACGCGTGGCTCGCGCTCGTGGAGGGGATCGAGAAGGACGTCGCCGCCGTCCGCGTCTCGGTGCGCGCCCCCCGCGAGATCCTCCTCTCGGGTCGGCTCGCCCGGATCCCCGCCATGGCTGCCGAGCTCTCCTCCCGCCTCTCGCGGCACGGGGCCGTCCGGCACGTCGCACGGGAAGCCGGCACGGCGAAGGAGGCGGCGGAGGGCGCTCAGATCATCGGCGAGGGGCTCCTCGGCGGCCGGCACGCCGACATCGTCGAGCGCCTGGCCCTCCGCGAATCCCGCGGGACCATGTATGACCACATCAAGGTAGACGTTGTATCCAATCTATTCCCGCGCAGGAAGATATAAACTTATTCACCCCTATTGACATCCTTTCCTCCGCCGTCAATTCCCTCTCGCGCAGGCATGGGATTCCCCGCCCGCTCAGGGGTCGCGCTCGCCGATCGGGCCGGCGGTTCCGGTTGCGCCCCCCCTTCTCCATTCCTCCAGGAGCTCCCGGGTGGTTGATCCGCTGCCGCGGGGGCATCCGCGCCCCCTCCGCTACGCCTCCGCCGCGTCGCCGGCCGGCAGCTCCGCGAGGAGGCGATCGCAGAGTTCCCGGTCAGCCTTCCCGAACAGGACGAACCGGATGTGCCGCACGGACGAGAGGCCGGGGAGCATCTCTACAACCGTGCCCAGGGCGATCCGCGCGGCGGGCTCCGCGGGATAGCCGAACGCCCCCGTCGAGATGGCGGGGAATGCGATGGACTTCAAACCGTTCTCCTCGGCCAGCTCGATAGCGCGGCGGTAGCAGGAGGCGAGCAGCCGGTCGGACGGCTCGTCCCTCCCATACACGGGGCCGAGGCAGTGGATCACATGGCGGTTCGGGAGGTTGTGCGCGCCGGTGATGACCGCCTCGCCGGGCTTTATGGGCGCGAGCGGCCGGCATTCCTCCTCGAGCCCCGGCCCCGCGGTCCGGTGGATCGCCCCGGCCACGCCGCCCCCCATCCGCAGCGCGGCGTTCGCCGCGTTGACGACGGCGTCCATGTCGGGCTGGCGCGCGATGTTCCCCTCGACGCACTCGACCGTCACGCCGTGGATGATCCTCCTGCTCATGGCTGCGCACCTCCTTCCTGCACCCTCCATACACGGATCGAAAGAACTGGATAATAACCTAATCCGCGGGCCGTTCGGCGGGAGGCCGGTGTGTATGTTGTCTACCGTCTCTGCTTCCAGTAATCCGGGTTACGGTGGAGATGCATCACCGCAAGTATGTGGACTCTCTCCGGCTCGATGCTGAAGAGGACCCCGTAAGGAAACCTGTGGGTCAGGCAACGGCGTATTCCTTCTCCGAGAAGAGGCCACGCCGTCGGATAGGACAGGATATTTTGGATGGCTGAACAGACTTCCATGGCGAAGTCACGCCCAAGACCCGGCTCACAATTCTCGTAGTACGAGATCGCCGCTAGAAACTCGGCCTCTGCTTCCGGGTGGAAGTCAAATGTCATTCAGCGAACTTCTTCTCGATTCCGGCGAAAACCTGATCGCCGGGCACGGCCTGCACCCTCCCCGCGCGCAGCTCAGCCAGACGGCGCTTCGCCGTATCCAGCCAGGCATTGTCAGTGCCGGCATCAGGCGGATTGAGGGTGCGAAGGAGCGAATCAACCACCAATGCGCGCTCTTCCACGGGCAGTGAGGCCGCTTCCCGTATGATCTCCCGTGCGCTTGGCATCCGCCACCTCCCTCTCATTTTGTTTCCATGATACCACATGCTCTTATCTCCGGCAATCCAATGAACAATTCATCCAATGAACAATTCATGCATTCTCCCGGAGCGCATCATCCGCCCTGAACTGCGCATGTGACAGGCATTAATGTATCTGGTTCCGCGGGCGGCCGGCCTCGGCCCCGTCCTCCGCCGGCGCCGTGGAGGGCTGCGTCGGGCGGACCACCGCCACGGCGAGCCGCGCCACCAGGGCCACGAAGACGCCGACGCCGACCAGGAGGAAAATGATGGTGAACGCCTTGCCGGCGTCCGTCCGGGGGACGAAATCGCCGAAGCCGACGGTCGCGAGCGTCGTCACGCTGAAGTAGAGGGCGTCGAGCGGCCGCCACCCCTCATTCCGGACGTAGAACGTCGTGCTGACGGCGAGGAGGACGATGAAGACGGTGAGCAGCGCGCGGAACTCGGGATCCTTCAGGCCCCGCCAGATCGCGCCGCCGAGACGGACGAGTATCAGGATGAACGAGAACACGCGATGCCCCTTCCCTTTCGGAAGCCGTCCGGCTCTGGGCCGGATCGGGCCGCACCCGCTGCCCGGCGCGGTGTGAGGTCAGTTCCGAAATCAGCCGGTCCGTGCCGGCAACACGATACCGCCCGGGGCCGTCTTCATGCAACCGATTTCAATAAGATATCGTGGTCCGGCCCCAGCATCCCCCCAGCATACCGAGTTCTTTGGCCTTGGAAATCGGATGTAGGGCGAGCCGTGGGACTACCCGCACTCGGAAAACTTGAATTTTAAAGGTTGACCCCGAGCGTGGTACGGTTTGCAATGGCTCTCTCGGCCCCCGGACCTGGCGGTCGGAATGGCTGATTTTGAACCGTTCCCCCGTGGCAGGCTTTAACCGACCGATGACACGGAGTCGAGGGGTTTTCCCCTGAAAGGGAATCCCGAGCGGAGTCGAGGGATCTCGATGTTCCTTCAGGGACCGAACGATGCCGAGCCGAAATCCATCCAGGGAGAATGTTAGTGTAAAGTAGAGGTCTGGCCCCGACTTTCATTCAGGCGCTACTTCGCAGCTCATACTGCCCCGCCTTCTGCCGCCTCGCCGACGAGCCTTTCCGCCCACCTTATGACTGCGTACGCAATCTCGACCGCGCGAGTAACTTCCTTCGTGGGGATAGGGCCGTTCAGCCCCGGATAACGGGCTTCAACCGCATAGGGTGTGAGCTCCTCCGCCTCGAGCACATCCGCTGGAATGTCTATCTTCTCATCAGAAACCAGCCTGAGAAGCACTTCAATATCGTGGACGAAGGGGAACGGAATCCTCCGAAAAATCATAACGGCCTTGATCGCCTTTTCCGCCGCTTGCTGAGCGAGGAAACAAACCTGATGGGACAATTCATTCTCATCCCTTTCACCCAGGCGAGCCAGGGCGAGGTCCTTGCGGGCATACGCCAGCCATTCTCCCGCTGATTCCGATCTCAGCCGATAATCATCCCGCCTCATACAACACCTTCCCGCTTCGGAGAGCCGCCCCGTAAATCAACCCCGGCCTTGACACCAGGTCATTGAAACGGTCTTCCGAAACCACGATGATGTCCATCGGCATCACGATGTCCTTCAGGAGTCTCCGTATTCGGACTGACTCCCGCCGCGGATTGTCAACATCTCCGCGAGCCACGACCAGGATATCGACATCGCGCGGCTGCCGCTTGCCGCTGACGGCCGAACCGAAGACGATAATCTTCCTTGGATTCTCCAGAGATGCGATTCTGCCGGTCGCTGCGGCAATCTTCTCCGGCGTCACCGCCCAGTACTCAGGATTCATGCCAACCTCTCACCAACCGGCAGCCCAACCGGCGAGATCATCAATCAAGAACAACGCCCTCGGAAATTTCCTTGCAAGACCTCTTTCTCGAAATATTCGGTGAACGCGTATCCCTTCACAGAAAAATGATACACGATTCTGCCCCCCGTGGGGAAACCCGTTTCACCCGGGTTGTGGAGCCATGTTCCACATCCCTGATCTCTCTCCGTTCATCAGACGGCTTATGGGAATAGGCCACGGCGGAGGGGGGCACTCCCCTCCCCTATTCGGGAAATCGGAGCTGCGACGGGATGGCCGGAGCGGAGGACAAGAGGCCCCCACGGCGAAGCTCAGAGCGTCGGGTCCCGCAGTCCGGTGTCTTACCCTTACAACGGATTGCAGCAAGATAGCGTGGTCCGACCCCAGCATGCCGATCTCGAGGTTCCTTCAGGGACCGAGCGATGCCGAGCCGAAATCCCTTCGGGGAGAATGCTAGTGTAAAGTAGAGGTCTGGCCCCGATTTTCTCCTAAGAAATTGATTTGCTAATAATACCTATAATACTGCCTCCCCACATACGCATAGTAGCCGATAATCCCCCCCACAATACCGCATCCCAGACCCATGATTATAATATTCAAACCGTGGTTTCTCTCGCCCTTGTTCAAAAGCATGAATCCGATGACTACTCCAGCGATTGCAATAGGCGGTAATACAATGCCCAAGCCCGAGCATACATATCCAGCCGTTATCAGTCCCTTGCCCTCGGACGCCCTCGGTCCGGGAACACCCTCTCTCCTCATGCCGGTTGGAGCAGCCGCTCCGGTCGCTTTCCCGCAATAGGCGCAGAACTTCGTGCCATCCTCGATCTGTTTGCCGCAGTTCGGACAGAACATGCGCCCCTCCTTTCCGCCGGCCCTAGGGCGGCTTAACGCGCAAGCTTCCAGTAAACCAGGTCACCGCGATATGCGCGCTGCAGATTGCGGTCCTGGGACTTAGACCATGGCGGAACAATGCGTAGATGTCATTGATGATGTCCCGGCACACTGAAAAATAGCCGTGGGCCGAACCGAGCAGGTCAAGGTCTACCTCGGAGACGTCGATCGTGTCGACGCTCCGCGTGACGACCAGGTACTCCCCCCCTTCACCAGCGCGCGGGTAGCCGGGCGCCTTCTTCGAGAGCTTAAGGGCGCTGTCGCCGGAAGATGCATACAGCGTCACGCGCCCGCACGAGGCGCTCAGCCGAGGGGCGATGTCCCGCTCGAAGACCCCGGAGTCGATGTCCGGCGCCGCGAGAATCACCTGGTCGAAAAGTCCGCCGCCGCACTCCGCCGCAACCTCCTCCACAGCGTCAGCGAGGACCCGGCTTCCCATGCTGTGAGCGATCAGGTGGATTTTCTTCGCGCCGGTGCGTTGGGCGAGGGTTTTGAGAAACTCCTTGAGGTGCGGCTTCGTCCATTGCACCGTGGCTTCCGAAGTCGTGTAGTTGATGGGCGACCATGCCTTACGAGTCGGCCAGATGTACGTCACGGGCACGCCCGGAAAGTTAAGATCGTAGGCCATCTGGGCCGTGCGGCCGACCGCGTCCTCAAATTCGTTGTTGTAACCGTGGATAAAGACGAACACGCTGCCGCCGGGCTTCTCGTTGATGGCCCTGATCCCGGCGAGGAACTCATCCTCCGCAAGCGCGCTCAGGCGCATAAGCACGACATGCTTTTTCGGATCATCCCTGAATTCGAAGCGCCACCACGCCGGGGACTCTAGCTTCCCCCTCGCGTGCCTCTTTGGGATGCTCACGGAGCATTTCCCATACTCAAGATCCCCCCGCGCGTGCCCGTAATAGTCTTTCGGCTTGCTTTCTCCTGTCCTCGCGCGATCGGTGGCGTAGTATACCTCTACGGCCACGTAATCCCTTGCCTGGTCTCCGGCATCATCATGCTCCCCGCCGCGCGTTTCCTCGGCGCATCCAGGCGCGAGATCGGAATGCACGGCCGGAGACAGACTCCGAAACGTGCGCACCCTGCGCACGCGAATGAGAAAATGGAATAAAGGGAATATGCTCTCGCCGCGGCCCGAGACATACTCACTTCCGTTTGCGTTTCGCAGATTGAAGCTTGTTTCCGCATCCGGGGCAGAATTTAATACCCCTCGACACCTCTTTGCCGCATGAGCGGCATTTTGATTTCCGCGGGGCCGTTTTGCCCTTCGCGATGGCGGCGCCGCAGGCGCTGCAAAACTTCGCGCCTGTCCCGGCAGCGGCGCCGCATGAGGGGCATTCACCGGCTTCGGCAGACCGTGCCGCCACTTTCGTCCCGCACCCCTTGCAGAAGGCCCAGCCGACCTCCAGTTTCGCCCCGCACTTCACGCAGGCGGATGCCGCTGCCGTCGCCGCCTGGGGTGTGCCACAATAAGGACATGTGCCCCAAGCCGGATCGATCTTCTCCTTACACTTGGCGCATGCCACCATGGGCTTGAGCGCCTGGCCGCAACCGGGGCAGAATATGATCCCGGGCTTCAGCGCGGCACCGCATGACTGGCACCGAGATGCAGCCTCCTCCCTCCTGAGGTAGTCACCCGCCAGGATTTTCCTATATTCGTCCGAATCGCCCCAGAGTGCGACCTCCCTGCTCCTATATACGCAGAATGGATGCGTCATTCCCGCAATCTGGAGCCCTTTAAGGGCTTTGATGTAGATCCGATTCTCGATATCTTCGAACTCCTTGGCCTGAGCGTATACCTCTTCCATGTTTATCTCGCTCACCTTCACCGCCGAGGCGCCCGCCAGCTTGGCAAGGGACGAGGCCATTACGGAGGGGTTCTGCGTGACGAGAAGCGCCGCGCGGTCGCAGCTCAGCTCGGCCCTGCGGCTCCATGCGCATAAGGCAAGCTGGAGAGGAATAAGGGCTGCCTGCCCTATACTGAAGATCTGCCCCATGGCTCCGCCGACAACATCGGAGAGGATCACTGCTACGGTCTTGTAGAGCATGTGTTCGCACTTGACGTGGGAGAGCTCATGGCCGATCACACCCATGAGCTCGTCCTCGCTCAATATATCCACCAGGCCGGAATAGAGAACGATGAAGTATCGGTGCATGCCGAAGGCGTAGGCGTTCACCTGATATTGGGTATTGAGATATATTTCCGGAAGAGGGTGCATATCCAGGATCGCGGCCGCCTCCTGGAACATGGCGTATATACGCGGGCACTGCCGCGGACTGAGTCTGATATTGCTCCCCAGGAATTTTATCCTTTCGACTTCCTCCAGATAGTTTTTAGAGATCCATTTCATTACAATCGGCAGGACGGGAATCTTCCGAAGATTCTGGATGGCCTTCAGGTCCGCGGGATGCTGGTAGGCCAAATGGCTGAGACCGGGGAATCTTTTCAGGTTATCGGCCCTTTGCGACTTTGTCATTCAACGCCTCCTTGCGCTCATGGGTGCGGATTGTCTTCACCACCGCATGGAGCAGGGCCCGTTGACTTCTTATAGCTTCTGATACACTTGGAAAAGGAGCACGGCCGCCACTATGCCGATTATCCCTCCAAAATCAGCGAAGATGATAATATGCAGAAGGCCAAACAGCCCACACACAATTGCGAAGCCCATGCTGGCCCCTTTGACGTTCTGGTAGTTCCTATCCTTAATATTCTTGTGCACCAGTAAGTATATTCCCGCCGAAATTCCTCCGAAGATCAGCATGCCGAATAGGTTCCCAAACATCACGTTGAGCAACGCAGCAACCCCTATCGCTATCGCGGCGCCGAGCGAGAGCTGTTCCATTTTCCCTATTTCCGCAACGGTCAGATTCCCTCCCGTCCGCTCCCCATGTCGCGCTCCGCGCATTTCGCATGGCACAGCGGGATATGAGATCTGTGCGCCGCACTCGGGGCAGAACCTGTTGTCGTCTGCAATCTGCTTCCCGCATTCAGAGCAGAACATAATATCCTCCCTTCTATGAAGCCGCAGCGGTTTTCGCCCCGCACGATGTACAAAATATGGCGTCGGGCTTGAGAGGAACGCCGCACTTGCTGCAACTGTTTCCGTCCGGCTTCGCGACCGTCACCGCAGCCCCGCACGAGGAACAGAACTTCGCGCCATGGACGAGGGGGGCACCGCATTGACAGGAAGCGGGCCCGCCCTGCTTCAACGGCTCTGCCTTCGAACCGCACCCCGTGCAGAACTTCGCCCCCGCTTGAAGCGGAGCTCCACACTTCAGGCAAGCTAAGCGTATATCTGTATGCACAAATTGTCGCTTTAAACCGAGGTGCTCATCGAGTTTTTCAAAAAGCGTTCTGAGGTCCTTATGCTGTTGGCCTGTCATCTCGACAGGGTGTTTTGTTCTCGACTCGATGGTAACAACAACATCTCCGTCATCTGGCGCCTGGCTTACCTCAGCGTTTATCTTGGACCCCCATGTTCCCACCAAGGCTATCAGTTTTGCCGGACGATTGAATTTGATTATGCCGGCGGCCTGATCCTGTTCGATGATTTCAAGCCCCAGTTCGGCCCCCGCAGAAAGAAGCGCTCCGAATACCTCCGCGCGCTCTTTCTTGTACTTTCTCGAATCAATCGCCTTCATCCTCCATTCTCCTTCCCGATCGACGCGCCGCAGTGCATGCAGAATTTCATCCCATCCCGGACTTCATTCCCGCATGTCGGACAAGCGGATCCTCCGGGAGTGCACGATGCCGCTTTGGCCTTTTTTATCGCTCGCTTCGACATATACCTCCATCCGAGAATCGCAAGAAGAATCAGTCCAAAAAGAACTGGCATCATCATGCGGAATATCTCCTTTTAAAAGCGATGATTACATGAAAAACCCGGCATGGCCTGCGCCCCTGCCGGATCCAAACAGAGAGCATCACTCATGGGCAATCCTTTGAAATTATTTTCATGCAAAGAACACTTATTATCAGGTAGATGGCCTATGCTTACTGCATCACGGATTTCAAAATATTCTAACTGTTTCCTATTGTCAACCACTAATGTCCAAATTGTCCTCAGGGAAAATTCTAAAAAATAATCGGGGTCACCTCTACTGTTCACTTTGCAAAGGGAAGGGCCGGGGTCACCTATTCAGGTGGCGGTCAGCAGCAAAGACACGACACCTGTCAGGCACGCCTGTGCTATTGCCTAAAAGTCCGGGACATTGCCCTTACAACGGATTGCAGCAAGATAGCGTGGTCCGACCCCAGCATGCCGATCTCGAGGTTCCTTCAGGGACCGAGCGATGCCGAGCCGAAATCCCTTCGGGGAGAATGTTAGTGTAAAGTAGAGGTCTGGCCCCGATTTTCTCTATTGCCGACTGGTGCGGCGCCTTGTTAGACGCCCCTCTCATGACGTCGCCCATTCCGCAGACAAGAGCGCAGCCTGCTCCAGCACCGTCTGCGTCGCCTTTTCCTGCTTGTCCGGAGGGTAGCCGTATTTGCGGAGAATGCGCTTGACCAGCACGCGGAGCTGCGCGCGCACGTTCTCGCGCAGCGTCCAGTCGATGGTCACATTGTTACGTACGGTCTCGACCAGCTCGCGGGCGATGCCGCGCAGCGTCTCGTCGCCGAGCACCTTCACGGCGCTGTCGTTCGTCTCGAGGGCATCATAGAAAGCGAGCTCGTCCTCGGTCAGTCCGAGCTTCTCGCCGCGCGCATCTGCTTCGCGCATCTCCTTCGCGAGCTGGATCAACTCCTCGATCACCTGAGCCGCCTCGATGGCGCGGTTCTGGTACTTTCGGATCGTCTGATCCAGCATCTCGGCGAAGGAGCGTGCCTGCACGACGTTCTTCCGCTGACGCGTCTTCAACTCGCCCTTTAGCAGCTTCAGCAGCAGCTCTACGGCCAAGTTGCGCTGCGGCATGCCCCGCACCTCGGCCAGGAACTCGTCTGAAAGGATCGAGATGTCCGGCTTCTCGAGCCCGGCGGCGGCGAAGATGTCCACAACACCTTCCGGAGCCACGGCGCGCGAGATGATCTGGCGTACGGCGTGGTCCAGCTCTTCCTCCGGACGGGCGTCGGCCGGGGCGCGCTTGGCGAGCACCGACTGCACCGCCTGGAAGAACGCGACATCGTCGCGGATGCGGAGCGCCTCCTCGTGCGGCACCGCGAGCGCAAAGGCCTGAGACAGCTCGCGGACAGCGCGGATGCAGCGATCCTTGCCGTTCTCCTGGGCGAGGATGTGCTCCTGGGCAGCCGGCAGCAGGCCGAGGCGCTCCTGCGGTGTGCCAATCGTCCATTTCGACCGTTCAAACCCGTGGAAGAGGCCACAACAGACCTCATACTTCTCCAGCATCACGGCCACGGCCTCGTCCTGATCGAGTGCCGTCCGCCCCGTGCCACCGCTCTCCGTATACGTGGCAAGCGCCGCCTTCAGCTCGTGGGCGAGCCCCAGATAGTCGACGACGAGCCCGCCCGGCTTGTCCTTGAAGACGCGGTTCACGCGCGCGATCGCCTGCATCAGGCCGTGCCCGCGCATCGGCTTGTCCACGTACATAGTGTGCAGACTCGGTGCATCGAAGCCGGTGAGCCACATATCGCGCACCAGCACCATACGGAGCGCATCAGCGGGATCTCGGAAGCGGTTCGCCAGTGCCTCCCGCCGCGGCTTGTTGCGGATGTGCTGCTGCCAGTCCGCCGGATCGGACGCCGACCCGGTCATGACCACCTTGATCGCGCCCCGCGCATCGTCATCGTCCGCCCAGTCGGGGCGCAGTCGAACCAGCTCGTGATGGAGCTCCACGCAGATGCGTCGGCTCATGCACACGATCATCGCCTTGCCATCCATCGCCTCCAGCCGCTTCTCGAAGTGCTCGACGATGTCCTCCGCGATGAGCCCTAGGCGTTTTTCGGCCCCGACGATGGCCTCGAGCTGCGCCCACTTCGTCTTCAGCTTCTCTTTCTGTTCGACCTCCTCGCCCTCGGTGGCTTCCTCGAAATCCGGGTCGATTCTGGGACGTTCGGCCTCGTCGAGCGCTAACTTGGCAAGGCGGCTCTCGTAGTAGATTGGAACCGTTGCCCCGTCCTCCACCGCGCGCTGTATGTCGTACACGCTGATGTAGTCGCCGAATACTGCGCGCGTGTTGGCGTCTACCAGCTCAATCGGAGTGCCGGTGAAGCCGATGAACGAGGCATGCGGCAGCGCGTCGCGCATGTGGCGCGCAAAGCCATCAATGAAATCATATTGGCTGCGGTGCGCCTCGTCGGCGATCACCACAATGTTGCGCCGGTCGGAAAGTGTAGGGTGCCGGTCCCCCTTCTCCTCCGGGAAGAACTTGTGGATTGTGGTGAACACCACGCCGCCCGCTTCTACAGAGAGCAGTTGCCGCAGGTGCGCGCGGCTTTCCGCCTGCACCGGCGGCTGGCGCAGCAGCTCCTGGCAGCGGGAGAAAGTCCCGAAAAGCTGGTCGTCGAGGTCATTCCGGTCCGTGAGCACCACGAGGGTCGGATTCGCCATCGACGACTCGCGGATGATGCGGCCCGCGTAGAAGGCCATCGTCAGGCTCTTGCCAGAGCCCTGAGTATGCCATACGACGCCCACGCGCCGATCGCCGAGCCTACCGCCGGGCTTCCTGCCCGCTTCGTAGCGCCCGCCGCCATCGGCGACCCGATCCCACGCGATCTTGGCGGCACGGAGCGTCTCCCCCACCGCCACCTGCACGGCGTGGAACTGGTGGTAACCGGCCATCTTTTTGACGATGCGCCCGCCGCCCTCGTTCTCGAACACGATGAAGTCATGCGCCAGGTCAAGGAAGCGCCGCGGGGCCAGCAGGCCCTCGATCACGACCTGGAGCTCGGGCATGTTCGTGTCGGCCACCGCTTCGCCCGAGATCGTACGCCAGGGCTTGAACCACTCCCGGCCAGCGGTGAGCGTTCCGGCGCGCGCCTCGACGCCGTCCGAGACAACCAGCACGGCGTTGGTCGCAAACAGCGCCGGGACCTCGGCCATGTAGGTCTGGAGCTGCTGGAAGGCGGTCCAGATCGTGGCGTCCTCGCTGGCCGCGTTCTTGAGCTCGAGCACAGCGAGCGGCAGGCCGTTGACAAACAGCACCACATCCGGGCGGCGGCTGTGCTTGTTCCCGGCCTGACCGGCAGGCAGGTCGACGACCGTGAACTGGTTAACTGCCAGCCAGTCGTTACTCGCGGGATCGTCGAAGTCGATCACCCGGGCCTGCGCGCCGCGGATCGCCCCCTCGGCGTCACGGTACTCCACCGTCGCGCCGTCCACCAGCAGGCGGTGGAGCGCCCGGTTACGCTGGACCAGGTCCGCGCCCTCGGGTCGGGTCAGTTTCCGGAAGGCGTCGTCGAGCGCCTCGACGGGCAGATCGGGGTTGAGGCGGGCGAGCGCGTCGCGCAGGCGTTGCGCGAGCGCCACCTCGCCGTAATCGTGCCGCTCGGCGGTGAGCATGTCGGGCGCAATATCGGGGCCGTGAGCAATGCGCCAGCCGATGGACTCAAGCCAGGCGAGGGCGGCGTCTTCGACGATGGATTCGGTAAAGGAAGTCATGCCGGGTAGCCTAAGAATCCAGACCCGCTGCCCGGGCCGGGAATTGGCCAGGAATAAGCCGGAATAGGCCGGAATAAGCCAAGCATTTGATTCACAAGGACTTCCATCGTGCTCCCCGCCCACGACCCGCCGGAATAGCCAGTCCAAACGCCTTGAGTGTCGCGAGATCTTCTCGCACCTGACGCTCCGTGATGCCCTCTCCGAGACAAGCATGGATTTCACGCAGAGCGAGCCCGGCCGGCGATCCGTGCAGAGTCGCTAGAACGGCTCGTTGCCGCTCGGTCAGGTCCCCTGCATCCCGGTGCGGAGGCGGGTAGGCGGCCCGCCGGAACCGCACGACAACCGCGCCCGGAATCTCCAGGATCTCGGGCCTTGGCAAACCTGCTTCCTCTGCCCAGGCAGCCATCTTGAGCGTCCCCTGCCCCCACGTCTCGATGATGCCGCGCCGGTAGAAGATGCTCGCTATAAGCGGGTTCCACGGGCGCGATTCGTGGGGCTCGAAGAGCGCCTGCGGCGTGAGGCCGAAGTGCAGGGTTCCTGAGGAGGTCACCTCCAACCGGTCGTCGTACATCGCGACGCCGACGGAGCTCCCGCCGGTCGCGTAGTCGCGGTGGCAGATTGCGTTTGCTATCGCCTCTCGGAAAGCGAGGGGCGGGTATAGCGGCTCGTCGATCCTTTTCATGCGGCCCGGATCGAAACGGCCGGCGATCGGCATGTGATCGAGGATGAACCGCTGCGCCTGCTGGAAGAGCTCGAAGGCGTGACCGTGGAACTGCCGATTGTCCAGGAACTCGCCCTTCTCTGTTCCCTTGAAGCGTGCCACCCGCAAGAGGCACTGGGGAAAGTCCGGCAGGAGGCGGGCGGCACGGCCGAAGAGCACGACCGCGGCGCGCAGCATCATATCCTGTTTCACAAGGCCAAGGCCACGAAGGATCGCCACCGGTTCGCGGGTCCCGGGGTCCTCAACACGTCCGACACGGATCCCCTCCTCCAGCGTCCGCCCGATTTCTTCGTGGTCAAGATCCGCCACCGACCAGCCGGCGGCTACCTGGTTCTCCCACCGTGTCTCCGCATGCACCCTTTCCAGAAGTACGCGGTTGTATTCCTCTCGTGACATCGGCAGGTTTGTCGTGCCGACCCGGCGGTAAGCCTGGCCGCGGTATGTGTAGGGTTGGCTGGAGCCCACTTCAACAGTCACCACGAGCACTTCGCGTCCATGGCCCACGTCGACGCGTTCAACAGAGGGAAACACCGGTGGCTCTATCTCGCGCATTTCCTGCGCGACTTCCTCCAAGGTGTGCTCGCCCACTTGCTGTTCGACAACGCGCCCGTCTGGCTCGACGCCGAAGAGCACACGGCCGCCATGGTGATTGAGCATGGCGCAGAGCGTGCGCGCGGTCTCTCGCCGCTGTCCCGTCGTGCGCTTGAACTCCTGCGTCTCGGACTCGCCGCCGGCTGCCCAGGCGGCGATCTGGTCGTGGGTGATCATGCCGTCGCCTCCAGGGTCTCCGCGCCGCACCACGCGGGGAGCTGGGTCACTCGGTGCCCGATAATCCCGATGACGCGACGTTTCACGTTGACCAGAACGAGCGCGTCGCGCAGGCGTTGCGCGAGCGCCACCTCGCCGTAATCGTGCCGCTCGGCGGTGAGCATGTCGAACGCAATATCGGGGCCGTGGGCAATGCGCCAGCCTATGGCTTCTAGCCAGGATAGTGCTGCTTCTTCCACCATAGATTCAGTGAACAGTGCAATCATGGTGCCTTACACAACGCGCGAATGGGAACGTCGAATAGATACTCCTCAAACGTGCCAGTTGTGCTGCGGTCGTAGAGTATGATCTCGCGAACGAAGCATTTGCGCGAAGCGGCTCGGAGCTTGCATAGCCTGATAGAGTCACCCTTTCCCCGGTGTGTACTCAGGCAGATAAAGGCAAGTCGCCACGTCTTCTAAACGTAAGTTTGGAGGCTGGCTGATTGCGAGACGTTGTCCTACTTAACGCTCCGAGCATCACAACGCGGTGCTCTCGGTGGGCCATCATTACATCTCTCCTAGATCGAGACCCGATGCGGCTGCCTCCCTCATTAATTGACAAAGAAGAATTTTTCTCTGCAGCTTCTCCTGCATCTGTCGGACCGTAAAACCAAAGAGCACGTTGACGATCCCGGCAATGGTCGCTGCTGAAAATGCCACCGTCAGTACCCAGCCTAGAATCTGGTTTTTTGACGTAACCCCGATGGCGAATAGGATGCCGACGACAAGAACCACGCTAACAAAGATCGCAATAATCCGAGAATAACGCGTGGCCCTCCGACTACAACGCCAATACATACGCTCTCGGATCTGCCTGTAAGCAGTACGTTCCGCAATAAGCTCTTCCTGTGTTCGGCGATGTGCGGCCCGCTCCGCCTGGTACTTTTCGCTCTCCTCTTTCTTGATTTCATTTGTTACGCGGGTCAGTGTCTCGATAATCGTCTGTTCCGTGAGTGCCTCCTCCTCGCCAAGGGTTAGGCGCATCAGTTCCTCTTGGGCCAGCGCGCTGCCTCTGAGAAGCTGATGGTCGCGGGCTGAAATTCGGCCTTTCTTTTCTAGTTTTTCCGTTTCTGCGAGGAACTTCTCTAGCATCGGCTTCGGAAGCTCCAAGGCTGCATACGAGAACGCGAGCACCTCGGCGATAGGCAAAGATGGGGCACCCATCGGGGCTTTCAGCCATGCCATGTTGGAAAGGCTGAAATCTGTGATGACAGGCGATACCTCCCGCGACTCGTCATATCGCTCTCCGTATCGGAATGCTGCCCGCGCGAAACCTGCATTGCTTGTCACCAGGACAGCCGCAGCCCTTTCCAAGGATAGGGGCGCCTTCCCCTTTCTCAACACGTACACGCATCTAACTGAGTTGATATCATAGTCTCTGGCTCGCGGGTTGTAATGATACGGCACCTCGTCATCGAGGACGTTCGCAAAAACCGTCTCGTCAATCTGAAACTCTGCCATGTATGGAGGAGAGGGCCTCACTTCTACTTGGAGATTATCCAATTTCTCCTCTATCTGTTCTGCCAATAGTATAAGGTCAGATCGGGATGTGTGCTGGCGACGAGCCTCCATTACCACACCACCTCTACCGTCGGGATCTTTCAAGTGCTTCGCCGCGCCCTGAATCACACCGCGTATTTCATTGCGTGTATGTGCGAAGACGGCAACAGTACCGCCCAGTCTTCTGAGCAGCCGCACGAGTTCCTCTACAGCATCCTTCCTGAACTGCCCTTCCAGACCAAACCACCTTATTAGAAGTGGCGTGTCCAGAAAAAAGACTAAATCCTTATAACTCTGCGGTGCATTAACCAGATCCGGGCACAATAGGGCGTTGGCCAGCATGTGCCCCTGTACCAAGACCTGAAAACTGTGAAAACGTTCCGGGTCATTCTGTTGCAGGTGGAACGCGTATTGGCTAACCAGCACAACATTTATGCGCTTCTTATGGCTGACAGGAGGAATGGCCGTACCCCGCAGGTAGGTCTTGAGGCATGGGATATCGAATTCTCTGAGAAAAGCACACAGGGCTTCCACGGCTTCCGCCGAATCGGAAAGTGTTTTTCCGCCTTCCCTCGAGAATTCTATAAGGCCTGAGATGACGGCCTGAATATGTCGACTCGCCCTGGCTTTTCTCGCTGCAATTTCGGGATCGGGAAGTCGACCAGCGATGCGATATACACCTGTCTTTTTAGTAAGGGGATGTTTGCGGGCCAGACGTTTTAAAACGATCTGTGCAACCCTCTCTGGAATCTCAAGCCCGAAGTCGGTTAAAACGTGCTGTCTTACCACTGCAGCTGTCACAGGATCCGGCCGGTGATCGACCAAAACCTGAAGAATGAAGGGGCGTAGATAGTCAAGGTAGTCTCCGCCTTGGTCAACGATGACCTTCAGCATAGCTAAACTTGTTAGAGTAGCCGTGCTCATAATTCCACCTCTTTCATTCTTTGTTCTGCTTCCCTCACCCGCAACTCGCCGGAGATGAGCTTGGGCAGCAGCGCATCGCGCAGGGCGGCGAGGGTCCTGGCTTCGCGAACATTCGAAACGAGGCGCTGCCGAAGCGGCAGTATCACTCTCAGGGACTGCTCCATCAAAGTCGGCGTCGGTACGGGCAGGTTAGCGCCGACGATGACCTTGGCATTCATGTTTGCCTGAACAGATCCGCTCCTGGCTCCCTCTGCATACTCCGCGTACAGCTCTGACTTGAGGAAGCCGTGCAGATAGTAGCTGTGCGCGAGCGATTTCGTCTTCAGGCGTACAAGGTAGGAAGCGAACACCGCATCAACGTTTTCCTCGATGATGGCAGACTTGCCTGGGTCCGCCATCCGCGCAACGACCAGATCCCCTACCTCTAGGGCGTACCTTTCCTTCGCGCCCGGATCCATTCTGCAGTGGGGCACGTCGCCCCATTCGATCCAGTTCCGCTTGTTGATATCTTTCACCCGCAGCAACTTCGGGCCGACAGGCTCATCAACAGCACTCGCCGTGTAGCCGTACTGGGTGGAGCATAAGTCGGACAGCTTCTTGATCTCCCACCCCTCCGGAATCTCGCCCAGTTCCGAGTCCACCAGGCGGTTTGGGAAGAGGTCGGCGAGGGGCTGGGGGAGGCCGGGGGCGAGTAAGTCGCGTCGTCCTATTTCCGCTTTCAGCCATTCGCGCCCCGAGCCAGTCTTAAGCTTCTTCTCTCGGGCAATCGCGGCTGACTGGGAAGGCTGCTCCTCCCAGTATGCAATGCGACGTGGCGGGTGTCGTTTCGTCCAGTCGGCCCCCTTGCCCTGGCGGTGTTCTTCGAATCGGCGCTCCACATCTTCCGTATGCCCGATGTAGATGCTTCCGTTGTCGCATTCAAGCGCATAGACGAACCACACTCCAGGATGTGGAGAGGCCGGGGTCGCCTGCCTGCCGGCAGGCAGGCGGCCTTCGGCCTTGTCGCGGACGGGGTCGAAGTTTACGAACCACGACTTGAAGAGCGCCCGCGCCATCGCCTCCAGCGTCTCACTCATTCGCCTGTTCAGCTCGATCTTGTCGTCCAGCGTGCCGAGGATATGGGCGATTGCATGTTGGTTGCTTTCATCTGGGATTCGAATCTGGATCTGTTTGAGGGCACTCCCAGAAAGCTCTCTGAATGTTGACCCGCTCGCATGCCGCTCCAACTCTTCGGTGTTCGCTCTTAGCCAGTAGTAAATAAATTCCGGAACATAACCCGGTTTGAGAATCATATTCCTAAACCCTTGATTCGTTGCGATTGGATTCTTTGCAATAGCTACATAGCCGATAGGAGCTCGAGAAGATAGCAACACGGTATGTGTCGGAAGCAACTGCGCCGAACAATTGGCTAAACCTTGTCGCGAAAGATTGCGCTCGCCACGCGAGACATAGCGCTCGTGAGCCTGGGATAAATCTTTGGGAGTTAACCACGGGATATCGCCGTCGAAGTTGGAGGGGTCCTTCGTCGACGGCGTACTGCCGCCAATAACATCAGCGATGTCATCAATGCGATATTCTCGCCATTCACTGATCATACAACCTTAACCTCTTAGCAATCCGTATAATCCATTCTTATTTAATGCAACGGTATTCACGAGCTATTTCCCAATCCAAAATAGCCCCGCACTTCCATGACGAAATCAGTTTCTTCACGCGATTCAGCAAGTTCTCTCAATATCCTCCCGTCCTCAGTCCAATTACCAACGGAAGACTTTTGATCCCGATATTCACGAAATCTCCTATAGATAAACCTGATCATGTCAGTAAAAAGAATCTGCGGAACGCCAGGAATAACAATCTCGCCACGTTTATCACCAACAGCAAGCAACCGACATGTGACATTCTTAGACTGGTAGCGCCCGGCTCGGTATAAATCATTCGCGACAAGATCTACTTTGTTTCTCGGAAAGCAGCCGATGGCACGAAGGATCCGATGCATATTTCTATCATCAGGCCTTGTCCATGGGCCATTTAGTGCACATTCCCCCTTTTTTACCTCGGCAATAATGACGTTACAGAATGTCTGGCAATCGGAGACTATTAAATCATCTTGCATCGATCGCAGCAGATTCTCGGCACGATTAGAAAAACGCACGCCAAGTAAATCCACATCAGTGCGCTGATCGGATCCGATATCTGGATGAATAACGAAATCTTCCAGTAGCAGGAATCCGTTCAGGCGAAAATACCAATACGCTAGTCGCTCTGGATTACTCAGCATTGACATATCCTCTTCATCGCAAAAAATTATTGCTTACCATATCCCAATTCATTTAGGTTTGTCTCGATAGCGGTGTCGAGCTTGCGGCCCTCGGCCATCTGCTCGCGTAGCTGCGCAGTGAGCCTCTTCATCTTCTGCTCGAAGGGCTCGACATCGTCTTTCTGTGCCTCCGCGCCGACGTAGCGCCCGGGGGTGAGTACAAAGCCGTGCTTGCGCACCTCTTCCAGCGTCGCACTTTTGCAGAAGCCGGGCACATCGGCGTACTCGCCGACCTTTTCTTCGCCGCCTGCCTTGCCCTGCCTGCCGGCAGGCACGGCGGCAGGCAGGCGCCAAGCGTGATAGGTGTCGACGATGCGGGCGATATCTTCGTCGGTCAGCTCGCGGTGGGTGCGGTCCACCATCCGGCCGAGCTTGCGGGCGTCGATGAAAAGGATCTCACCGCGGCGGTCGCGGAACTTGCCGTCCTTGCGGTCGCGCGCAAGGAACCACAGGCAGGCGGGGATCTGCGCCGAGTAGAAGAGCTGGCCCGGCAGCGCCACCATGCAATCCACGAGGTCGGCCTCGATCAGGTTCTTGCGGATCTCCCCCTCGCCCGACTGGTTCGACGACATCGATCCATTCGCGAGTACGAAGCCGGCCACGCCGGTGGGCGCGAGGTGATGCACGATGTGCTGTATCCAGGCGAAGTTGGCGTTGCCCCTGGGCGGCGTGCCGTACTGCCAGCGCTTGTCGCCGGTCAGGCGCTCGCCGCCCCAGTCGGAGACATTGAACGGGGGATTGGCGAGGATGAAGTCGGCCTTGAGGTCGGGGTGGCGGTCGGCGTGGAAGGTGTCGCCGTGGGCGATCTGGCCCTCAATACCGCGGATGGCGAGGTTCATCTTGGCGAGCCGCCAGGTGGTGTAGTTCGACTCCTCGCCATAGATCGAGATGTCGGGCTTCTTACCCTTGGGCGCCTTGCCCGCCGCCTGCCTGCCGGCAGGCAGGTTGCCGTTGCCTGAGGCGTGTGCGCGAATGAATTCCACCGACTGCACGAACATCCCTGATGAGCCGCAGCAGGGGTCGTAGACGCGGCCGCGGTAAGGCTCGAGCATTTCCACCAGGAGCTTGACCACGCAACGCGGCGTGTAGAATTCGCCGCCCTTCTTACCCTCGGCGCTGGCAAACTGCGAGAGGAAGTACTCGTAGACCCGGCCGAGCACGTCCTTGGCGCGGGCCTCTTCGTCGCCCACCTTGATGTTGCTGATCAGGTCGATGATCTGGCCGAGGCGCGTCTTGTCAAGCGCCGGGCGCGCATAGTCCTTGGGGAGCACGCCCCTGAGCGCCGGGTTGTCGCGCTCGATTCCGGCCATGGCGTCGTCGACAAGTCGGCCGATGGTGGGCCGTTTCGCATGTGCCTTCAAGTGCGTCCAGCGCGCCTCGGGCGGGACCCAGAAGATGCTCAGGGCGCGGTACTCGTCGGGGTCCTCGGGGTCGGCGCCGGTCACCTGCTCAGCGACAAGCTTGGTGTGCTGCTCCTCGAATGCATCGGAGATGTACTTGAGGAAGATCAGGCCCAGGACAACGTGCTTGTACTCGGCCGCGTCCATGCTGCCGCGCAGGGCGTTGGCCATCTGCCAGAGCTGGGCCTCGTAGCCGACGTTGGCGGAGGTCGCGTCCGACTTGCTTGTGTTGTTCTTGCACTTCGCCAATTGCGACCTCTTCCGATCGTTGCGCTGAGGCGGTGTCTTAAGGTGTCTAACGCTGCCCTTGAGCGGCGCGGTCTGAAACAACACCGAAAACCCTTGGGCGTTCCGGCGTCCGCTCGAAGGGCTTGTTGGAGCCCTGCTTCATATGAATCCGATTTTTCTGCTCACTTCCAGTGTAACGACAGCTCCGTCAGGTTCTTCGATGGCAGCGATGTCAAAGGGGCATTTACCCGGGTGAGTGCCGGTGTTGACCACGAGCTCGATGTCACCGGCGACGCTGCCAGCATTTCGGAGCAAGGCGGCGAGGTGCTCTTTCGCAAGCTGGAATAGGGCCTTGACGAGATCATAGGCTGGTAAATCCCAGATTTCTATGAGAGTGCCAAAAGCCTTAACCGCTATCCGGCCATGCGTGGTGTTTGCGGATTGGCGGGGCGTTCCGATGTGCTGCGCTTCGATTGCCGAGAACGGGAAACGGAAGACCTTTCCATCGAGGCCGGGATCGCCTATATCCTGTGGGCTGCCAAAGGTCACGACCCATGTGGGCACGGTGTGTTACTCCTAACTGGGCACCAACATGTTAAAGCTTTTTCAATATCATCAGCAATAAAAAATGGCCCCCTTCTCATCCGTCAGCCGCGACGGGGCGGGTGATGCGGGCGAGGGCGGAAGCGGGAAGCCGTGCGGGGGATCAGGGGGTGTCGGGGAGGCGGGACGTATCCTCGACCGGCTGGTTCCACCAGAGGAAGGGGGCGGCGGCAAGGTACGAGGCGATGTAGCTCGCCGACTGGGCGAGGCCGATGAGATTGTGCTGGCGGATGATGTGCTCCTCGAAACCGTCATCCCCCTCGATCCAGAGCGAGCTGTTGAAGCGGATATAGCCGTCGTACTTCGCGAAGGCGAGGCGCTCGCGGCCGTCCGGAGAGACGAACTTCCGCCGCCGGATGTCGGTCCACGCCACCTTCGGCATCTCATCGAGCGTCACGGGTGAGGCCTCCGCCACCCGGTCGCCCCCGGCGGACGGGTCGATGACGACCCGCCACCGCTCCGTCCGCCAGTCGGCCGGCTCCTCGCGCTGCCGCTTCCATTCCGAGGGGACGGCGCCCGGCGCGGAGCGGAAGTTCACCCAGGCCTCGATCGAGCCGTCCCCGCGCCAGTCCACGAAGGCGAAGCCGTAGGAGAGGTAGCCCCGGTCGAACCCCTCCGGCATGAAAAAGCCGCGCCGAGCGCCGGTGCGGGAGTCGGCGAGGATGAAGTCCGGGACGGCCGGGTCGGCGAAGCGCCGCCCCCACGGCGGCGAGTGGAGGACGAGCGGCCCGTTCGGCGAGGCCGAGAAGGCGTCGGCGCCCGCGAGCCGCGCGTGCCGGCGCGTCGCCCGGTCGTAGCGGTAGACGAGGCGGCGGTCGCGATGCCGGAGGCCGACAGGGTAGAAGCGGTACCGGTCCTCGCGGTAGACGACGGCGCGCCCGCCGTCGCCGAAGGAGAAGTCGTCTACGGTGACCATGTACCGGGGACCGGGCAGGAGCGTCCCGCAGCCGGCGAGCGTGAGCGCCGACGCGGCGACGAGCGGGCGGAGGGCCCTTGCGGCCGAACGGGCGCGTTCAGCGTTCGCGCGCATGGTCCTCGATCTCCTCCAGGAACGAAACGCCGTCCAGTGCCAGGTCCCCGACCCGGTCGGCGAGGCCGAGGTAGTCGAGGATCGTCGGCACGACGTCCACGAGCCGGACGATGCCGAAGCGGCCCCGGCGGACGCGCGGCCCCGCGATGACGAGGGGGACGGCCATCTCGCCGCGGAGGAAGCCGCCGTGGCTGCTCACGTTCGGCTCCTCGAAATCCCAGTCGTCGGCGGCCACGAGAAAGAGGTCGCCGCAGAACGGGCTCTCGAAGAGCGACGGGAGCTGGGCGACGACGTCCGGCTGCGGGAGGCGCGCCGTCGCCTCGAGCCACGCCCTCGACGGGTGGAACCGGCCGTCCATGAGCCGCGCCGCGGCGGGGTCCTCGCGGCAGCCGAGCGGATCGTCCCCGCGCACGACCTCGTAGGCGTACCGCGTCGCCGGCGGATCGCCGGCCGCCCGGATGCGCCCCTCGCCGCCGGCGGAGAAGACCGCGATCTCGCCGGGCCGGGGGCTCCCGATGACGAAGCGGATCCCCTCCATCCCCCGCAGCGCCTCGACCAGGTCGACGCTCCCCGACGGCGTCCGGTAGTTCCTGACCTCGTCCCAGGCGGGCCGCGCCTCCCACGAGGCCATCCGCTCCGGCCGGACCCACTCGCCCGCGGGGTTGTGCCGGAGGTGGAGGAAGGCGTTCCGGCCGTTGTTGGAGACGATGGCGGCGAACCGGTCGTAGTGCCGCTCCCGCAGGTGCGCGTGGCCCGAGCGGTCGACGCCGGTGTAGGCGTCGAGGACGGGGATGCCGAGGTCGGCGGAGAGGCGGCGGTCGAGGAGGAGGAAGTTCTCGGCGCCGAGCCGGACGTGGCCGTGGTCGGCGAGGAGGATGAGGCAGACGCTGTCGAGCGCCCCGTTCCGCTCCATCGCCGCCGCGAACCTGCCGAACACCTCATCCACGTTCCGGAGGATCGCCGCCGCCTCCGGCGAGAGCTGGCCGTATTTGTGGGAGACGAAGTCGAGGCCGGAGAGGTGGATGATCGTGACGCGGGGAAAGACCCCCTCCCTGTTCGCGAACTCGGCGACATCCCTGAAATGCTCCATGAAGATCTCGTCCACCTTGTCCCATTTGCCGAAGAGGTAGTTCATCCCGGCGACGATGTTGTAGTGGAGGTGGACGTTGAAGGCGCTCCCCTTCACGGAGGGGGTGGCGATCGTCGCCGTCGGCTCGTCCGGGAGCGCCTCGAAGACCGTCGGCCGCGCGAGGAACTCGTTCGGGGCGTAGTAGTCCGCCACGGAGAAGACCGAGACCCGCCGGAGCATCTCGTGGTCGAACCAGCGGTTGCCGACGACGCCCGCGCGCCCGGGGAAAGCGCCGCAGGTGAGGGCCGCGATGCTCGCGTTCGTGATCGAGGGGACCGGGGCGAGGGCGTACTCGGCGCGGGCGCCCCGGCCGACGAGGTGCCGCCCGATCGCGGGGAGGTCGCCGGCCTCGACCATCCGGTCGAAGACGTCCGCGCGGAGGCCGTCCACGATGAAGAGGACGACGTGCCGGGAGTCGAGGAGGCAGTCGAGGTGGAAGTCGAACGGGTAGTCGCTCGACTGGACGCGGCGGGAACCGGTCGCGCAGCCGGCGAGCGCCGCGAGCGCGCAGGCGAGCGCCGCGGCGCGGGACCTCATAGATGCCATCCCCCCTCCCCCGCCCACGGCGGCGTCAGGGCCGGAGCATGCGTTTCAGCATCTCCTTCGACGTGCCGCGCAGCAGCTCCCGGCCGACGTCCTCCGGCCGCACCGGCGCCCCCTCCTCCCGCGGCTTCGGCTCGAGGACACGGTCGATCTTCCGCTCGACCTCCTTCCGGAGGCGGAGGGCGCCGATGCCGGCCACCGCGCGGGCGACGCCGTCGCGGGAGGCCTCGATGTCGATCCGGGGCTCGGCGAGCGTGCCGCCGACCGGGACCGGGAACGGCAGCTCGATCCAGCCGCCGTCGTCGGGGAAGTAGGGGGCGAGCCGCTCGTAGGGGGCCGAGCCGCGCGGGAAGGAGAGAAAGCCCATGAACGAGAGCTCGCCGCCGAGGCCCATCTCCCCCTCGAGGTGGAGGCGCGCCGGCGTCTCGCCGTCCCGGATCTCCATGAGGAGGTCGCCGGTGCCGTAGGAGTCGCCCTCGAAGATGAAGCTCCCCTCGCAGCGGGTGAAGCGCGTCTCGCCCGGCGCCTGCCGAATCATCTCGCCGAGCGAGGCGATCTCCCTGATCCGCGCCCCCTCGCCGAGCAGGAGGAGGAGCGGGGCGGTCTGCCGGATGAAACCGAACGAGTGGAACGTCCCGTCCGTGACGCGGAAGCGGCCCTCCCCCCGCATCCCCCGTGAGACCGTCTCCCAGTCGTCCCCCTCCCCCGCGGCGGCGAGCTCGGCGGCGAGTTTCCCCGAGAGGGTGTTCCTCGACCCGTGCACGTCGGCGAGGAGGGCGGCGACATCCACCTCCGCGAGGGCGCACCGGAGCGCGTAGCGCGGCGCGGCGCCGCGCAGGTCGGCGCTGAAATTGCCCGTCCCCCGCCCGCCGTAGAACGGCAGGACGACGTCGTCGAGCGACGCGGTCCCTCCCTCGACGCGCACCGCCGCCCGCCCGTTCCGGGCGGTGAGCTTCCCGGCCCTGATCTCCCCGACGGTCACCTTCCCCCGCCCCCTCGCCTGCATGAGGAACGGGGGGACACCCCCCGCGGCCGGCGCGGCCGTGACGGCGGCCGCCGCCTCCGAGACGAGGCGGAGGCCGCGGGCGGCCGGCCGGGACGGCGCGGCGGCGGACGAGCTGAAATCGGCCGTGTCGATGACCGGGAAGTTCAGCTCCGAATCGAAGCGGGGCCAGTCCTTGAGGTCGAACTTGATATACCCCTCGGCGACGCTCGACCCGAGCCGGGCGGTCCCCACGCCGAGGCGGGCGGCGCCCGGGGTGAAGGTGCAGACCGCGTCGTAGAGGACGGGACGGGGCAGGCCTTCAATGGCCAGCCGCCCGTCGGGCACCTTCACCGTCCCCGTGACGACCGCCTCCGCCGGCGGCTTCCCGATCCCGTATTCGACGGCGAGATCCGCCTCCGCCGTCCCGCCCGCCTCGGCGGGCATCTCGACGAACTTCCCCGCCTCGCCGAGGTCGAGGCCCCGGCCCGAGAGGCGCGCGCGCACGAGCGGGGCGGGCACCATCTCGTACGACCCCTCCGACGAGAGGCGCAGGCTGCCGAGGACGATCGAGCCGTCCGACCAGGAGAGCGTCTCCCCGGAACGGACGAGCGACGCGGAGAGCGCCGCCGGCACGCCCGCCTCCTTCCGGAACGCGCCGTAGTCGATCGCGCTCGCGCGGAGATCGATCCGGGAGCCGATCTCCATCGGGGAGGCGGAGCTGATCGACGCCTCGAGCGACACGGCGCCGCCGAGCGCCAGGCCGGGGACGTCGAGCGAGCCGATCGCCTCCCAGGGGATCGACGCCCCGGCGACCGTGAGCTCCGCCTTGGGCACGCCCCCGATCCCGGCGACGAAGCCGCGCGCGGTGAGCCTCCCGTCGAGGGCGGAGGCGCTGACCGACTTCAGGTCCCAGACGCCATCCGACAGCGAGCCGACGCCGCGCGCGGAGACCGCCAGGTCGAGGCCGTCCGCCGGCGAGGCGTAGACGTCGCCCCAGCGGAGGCCGATGCCGGAGGCGGCGAGATCCGCCCGGAAGCGGAGCTGCTCGCCCGCCCACCCCCTCACCGCCACCGTTCCGGAGAGCGCGCCGCCCTCGACGGCGAGGCCGCCGAGATCGCCCGCCGATGCGGCGAGATCGGCGAGCGCCGCCTCGGCGATCTCGCCCCGCGCGTCGATGTGCGGCAGCTTCCCCTCCTCGATGCCGCTCGCCGTGAGGTCGAGGTTCCGGACGACGACCGGCCGGCCCCACGCCGGATCGGATGCGGTCAGGACGCCGTCGCGCACGCGGACGGATCCGACGGAGACGGTGAAGGAGGGCCGCCTCGCCGGCGGCGCGGGCGGCGCGTCGGGCGGCGTCGGGGGGCGCTCGGGCTTGAAGAGGTCCTCGATGTTCCACGTCCCGTCCTCCCGCCTGACGAGGGAGGCGCGGGGGCGGCGGAGCGCCACCGTGCTCACGCGCACGGAGCGCCAGAGGAGCGGGAGGAGCCGCACGCGCACGGCGAGGCTCTCCGTCGTGAGGAGCGGCGTCTCGCCGTCCGCCTCGTAGACGGCGACGTCCGACGCGGTGACGCCGACGCCCGGCCAGAACGACGGGGCGAGCGAGGAGAACGCCACCCGGCGCCCCAGGCTCCGCTCGATCGCGGCGCGCGCCGTCTCGAGCAGCCGGTCGGAGCGTGCGAAGGCCCTGAGCCCCGCCGCCGCGACCACGGCGAGGACGACTGCCGCCGCCGCCGCGATGAGGAGCGTTCTCCTGAGGGATCGTCTCATCTTGCAGTTCCCCGCGCGGGCCGTATAATGGAGTACGGGAGGCGACGGCCGGGCCCCCGGTCATGCCGACCGCCTCCCCCGGGCAACCGGAAACGGCCGACGCCCCGGGACAGGGGCTCGCTCTTATGATACCACAGGAGACATCCCGATGAGAACCGCCCCCATGCTTATCGCGGTGCTCCTCCTCGCGGCGCCGGCGGCAGGCGAGCCGCCCGGGCCGGTGTACGTCGTGCCGGTCGAGGGGGAGATAAGCCGCGGCCTCGTGTACCTCGTGCGGCGCGGGATCCGGGAGGCGGAGGCGGCGCGCGCCGCCGCCCTCGTCCTCCGCATGAACACGAACGGCGGCCGGCTCGACGCCACCGAGGAGATCATGGAGGAGCTCGCCCACACGCCGCTTCTGACGATCACCTTCGTGGACCACAAGGCGTTCTCGGCCGGGGCCTTCATCGCGATCGCGACGAAGGCCATCTACATGGCCCCCGGCGGCCTCATCGGGGCGGCGACGCCGGTCATGGTCGGCCCGGGCGGCGGGAGGGATATGGGCGAGGCGATCGAGGAGAAGGTCACCTCCGCCACCCGGGCGATGATCCGTTCCGCCGCGCGGCGGAACGGCCACCCGGCCGCCGTCGTCGAGGCGATGGTGGACCGGGACGTGGAGATCCCGGACGTGAGCCCGAAGGGGAAGCTCCTCACGCTCACCGCCGAGGAGGCGGCGGAGGAGGCCGTCGGCCTCTCCCTCGGGACGGTCTCGTCGGTCGAGGAGATCCTCCGTCTCCGGGGGCTCGAGGGGGCGGCGGTCGTCGCGATCGAGCCCCGCTGGTCGGAAAAGGCGGCGCTCTTCCTCACCCACTCGGTCGTCTCCGGCCTCCTCCTCATGGCGGGCATGATGGGGCTCTACATCGAGTTCAAGACGCCCGGCTTCGGCCTCCCCGGCCTCGCCGGCCTCGCGGCCCTCGGCCTCTTCTTCTGGGGCCACCGCGTCGCGGGCCTCGCGGGGTTCGAGGAGCTCGCCATCCTCCTCCTCGGCCTCCTCCTCCTCGGCCTGGAGATCTTCGTCATACCGGGATTCGGCGTCGCCGGCATCGCGGGGATCGCGGCCATCTTCGCCGCCATCCTCTCCTCGATGCTGCGGCGGTTCCCCGGCGCGCCGGTCGTCCCCGAACTCGGCCGGCTCGCGCAGCCGCTCCTCTCGCTCGGCATCGGCATCGCGGGGAGCTTCTTCGGCGCCGCCATTGCCCTCCGCTACCTGCCGCGGGCCGGGGCCGCCCGCGGCATCATCCTGACCGAGGAGGAGCGCGCCGCCGAGGGGTTCAGGTCGGCGCCGCGTGACCTCGCCGGCTACGTCGGCCGCGAAGGCGTGGCCCTGACCGACCTCCGCCCGGCCGGGAAGGCGCGCTTCGGCGAGGAGCTCCTCGACGTCGTCACGGAGGGCGACTACCTCGACCGGGGCTCCCGGATCACCGTCCTGGCCGTCGAGGGGGGCAGGGTGGTCGTCGCCGCCCGGCGGGCCTGACAAAGAACCAATTCACCGCGGATTGCCACTGATCATTACGGATCGCCACCGATCCGGCGATAAAGAACAAATTTACCACGGATTATCACGGATCATTACGGATCACCACTGATCCGGCGGCAGCTAAAAACTGAAAAGGAACAGCGTTTTTACCGCGGATGCACGCGGATGGCAACTACAGTTGAACGTTCAAAGTTCAAAGTTCAAAGTGAAAAGGAACAGCGTTTCCATCCCGGGACGGGTTTATCGTCACGCTTTCAACTTTCAACTTTGGACTTTGAACTGTTGTTGGTCCGCGTCAATCCGCGGCGATATAGTGTGCCCTCCTGTTTTCGACTTTCAACTTTCTACTTTGAACTTTCAACTGTTGTTGTTCCGTGTTAATCCGTGGTAACTTGGTTCTTTATTCTGCGCCGATTGCGCTTTCCCGCCCCCCCCGGCATGCCGTATACTACCTCCCGATGGAATGGATCGTCGTCACGTTCATCGTCGGCTTCCTGCTCGTCTGCGCGGAGGTGTTCATCCCGGGGGGCGTCCTCGGCCTGTTCGGGGCGCTCTCCCTCGCCGCCTCGCTCGTCATGGCGTTCAACGCCTACGGGGCGGCGGCGGGGCTCTCCTACCTCGGGGTGATGACGGTCGCCGTCCTGATCGGGATCTGGCTCACCTACACCGTCGTCCGGCGGACGCGGGTGGGCCGGTCGCTGTTCCTCGATGAGACGCAGCGCGGCTTCTCCTCCGCCGGGGAGGACCTCTCGGCGCTCAGGGGGATCGAGGGGACGGCGCTCACGCCGCTCCGCCCCTCGGGGAAGGCCGAGATCGGCGGCAGGCGGATCGACGTGGTCACGGAGGGCGGAATGACGGCGCAGGGGGCGCGGGTGCGGGTCCTCTCGGTCGAGGGGGCGCGCGTCGTCGTGCGGGAGATCGAAGCGGACTAGGAGGTGCAATCATGCCGGCGGCCATTTTCCTCGTCATCGTCATCGTGGTGGGGATCGTCTTCATCGGGATCTTCCTCTCGTTCCTGAACATCTGGGTCCGGGCGCTCGCCTCGAACGCGCACGTCAAGCTCGGCAACCTCGTCGGGATGAAGCTCCGGAAGATCAAGCCGCAGATCATCGTGGACGCGCGGATATCCGCGATCAAGGCGGGGATCGACGTGAGCACGAACAACCTCGAGGCGCACTACCTCGCCGGCGGCCGGGTGATCAACGTCGTCCGGGCGCTCATCGCCGCGGACAAGGCGAACATCCCGCTCACCTTCAAGCAGGCGGCGGCGATCGACCTCGCCGGGCGCGACGTGCTCCAGGCGGTGCAGACGAGCGTCAACCCGAAGGTGATCGACTGCCCCGACCCGCAGAAGGGGCGGACGACCGTGGACGCGGTCGCGAAGGACGGCATCCAGCTCAAGGCGAAGGCGCGGGTGACCGTGCGCGCGAACCTCGAGCGGCTCGTCGGCGGCGCGACCGAGGAGACGATCATCGCCCGCGTCGGCGAGGGGATCGTGACGACGATCGGCTCCGCCGAGACGCACAAGCGGGTGCTCGAGAACCCGGACCTCATATCGAAGAAGGTCCTCGAGAAGGGGCTCGACTCCGGGACGGCGTTCGAGATCCTCTCCATCGACATCGCCGACATCGACGTCGGCGAGAACATCGGCGCCCGCCTCCAGTCCGACCAGGCGGAGGCGGACAAGCGCGTCGCGCAGGCGAAGGCGGAGGTGCGGCGCGCGATGGCGGTGGCGCTCGAGCAGGAGATGCAGGCCCGCGTCCGGGAGATGCGGGCGAAGGTGGTCGAGGCCGAGTCGGAGGTCCCGAAGGCGATCTCCCAGGCCTTCCGCGAGGGGAAGCTCGGCGTCTTCGACTACTACAACCTCCTGAACATCCAGGCCGACACCGGGATGCGCCATTCGATCGGCGGCAGGGAGACGCCGCGGCAGGACGCCTGAGCGGCGGCGCGCGGCCGGAGACCGCACGGCATGGACATCGCCTTCATCATCATCATCATCGTCTTCGCCGTCGCGAACGCCCTCGCGAACGCCTCGAAGAAGAAGCGGGCGACGGGGGCGACGGGGGCACCGGCGCGGCGGCCGGTCGCGCAGGAGATCCCCTCGCCGCTCGCCGAGCTCCTCAGCCGTTTCCGCGAGGAGATGGCGGTGAGGGCGCCCGAGGAGGAGGCGGAGGAGGACGTCTGGGAGGAACGGGCGCACGTTGAGGAGCCCGCGCCGCCCCCGCCGCGGCCGGTCGCCCGCAAGGAGCAGCGACCCGTGCCGCTTGAGAGGATCGCCGCGGCCGCGGTGAAGGCGGCGGAGGAGGACGTCTGGGGGGAGCGGGCGTATGCGGAGGCCGGACAGGCCCGTCCCCCGGAGCGGCCGGTCGCCATCAGGGAGCAGCGGCCCGTGCCCCTCGAGCGGATCGCCGCCGTCGTGGCGAAGGCGGCGGCGCCCGCCGCGGCGGTTGCGGAGCGCGGCCCGGCCGCGCCGATCCCGCGGCTCACGAGGGAGTCGGCCCGCGAGGGGATCATCGCCGCGGAGATCCTCGGCCCCGCCCTCGCCCGCAGGCGGCGCGGCAGGTTCGGCTCACGCCGCCTCTTCTAACGCACGAGCAGGAATGCCGCGGTGGCGGAACCGGCAGACGCGCACGATTCAAAATCGTGTGTCCGAAAGGACATGAGAGTTCGATCCTCTCCCGCGGCACCAGCACTACAGTTCAAAGTTCAAAGTTCAAAGTAGAAAGAAGATACCATTGCTTTGCCGCGGATTGACGCGGATTATCGCGGATCATATGCGGCCCGCGGCAAGCTCCCCTTCCTCCTTCCCCTTCAATCCGCGTGGATCCGCGTGCATCCGCGGCAAAAACACTGTCACTTTTAACTTTGAACTTTCAACTGTAGTTGCCATCCATGGTGGATTGGTTCTTTGCGCTTCGGGGCGTCAGACGCGATGGAGTGACAGGCCGTCCGGCGCGGGGCAGGTGACCGAGAGGAGGCCGGTCTCCCCGCCCGCCGTCCGGGCGACGCCGACCGTCTCGCCGGGGACCGCGTCGCCGTAGCGGGCGCAGGCGCGGGCCGCCTCCAGGATCTCATCCTCCCCCCCGCCGCCGCAGACGAGGACGGTCGGCCCGGGGAAGCCGCGGGGGGTGAGGAGGACGTCCCCCTCCCGCGCCATCTCCCGGAGGCGCCGGTTCTCCGCCTCCTTCCGGCCGACGACGATCTTCCGCCCGCTCCCGAGCCGGAAATGCCTGCCGACCTTGAGCAGGTCGATCGCGCGCACGTCGCCGAGCCCCTCGCGGTCGCGGAGGTCGCGGAGGCGGCGCGAGAAGCCGGGATCGGTCAGGAGGCAGCCGCCGGCGGGGCTCGGATACTCCTCCACGCCGTACTCCGCCGCGAGCGCCATCTGGGGCTTCCGGGAGCGGCCGTGGAGGCCGAGGAGGCGCGACCGGTCCACCTTCCCCTCCCGCTCCGGGACGGTCTCGTCGAGGAGCGCCGCGCTGAGCGGCCGGAGGAGCAGCCCCTCGCAGCCGGACCGCTTCTCGACGACGCGGAGCGCCTGCCGGTTCTGCGACATCGGCCGCTCGTTGAGCACCTCGCCGGTGAAGACGAAATCGTACCCCTCCTCCCGCATGATCCCCCCCGCGATCCGCACCATGAGGATGTGGCAGTCGATGCACGGGTTCATGTTCGCCCCGAAGCCGTAGCGGGGGGCCTTCATCATCTCGAGGTGCTCCGCCGTGATGTCGCGGACGAGGAGGGGGATGCCGAGGCGGGCGGCGGCCCGGCGGGCGTTCCCCGCCCCGAAGAAGGGGGACTCGAAGGAGATCGCCGTCGTCTCGATCCCCTGCTCCCTGAGGACGCAGACGGCGAGGATGCTGTCGAGCCCCCCCGAGAGCAGGCCGAGCGCGCGCGTCACCGGCGCCCCTCCCCCATCCGCTCCTCGACGAACCGCCTGCCGAGGGCGGCGCAGTTGTTCATGTTCCGGTCATACGGGTAGATCTGGCTGGTGTTGACGAGGGAGAGCCCCCGGACCGCCGTCTCGAAGGGCGGCATCCGATCCCGGTAGCCGAGGGTGTAGACGACCGTGCCGTGGCGGGCGCGGAACAGGTGCGTCCGCTCGACCCACTCCCGGCGGAACGCCGGGTTCACGAGGCGGAGCGAGGCCTCGTGCGCGCGGAAGTAGGAATCGGCGTCCATCCGCCAGAGCGGGTCGTCCGCGTCCACGTAGTTGAACAGGTAGACGATCCGCCGCCCGCCGTACCGCTCCGGCGGGATGAAGTTCGTGTGCTCGATGAGGCCGCCGAAGGTGATCCGTGGGTCGCTGACGTTGAGCCAGTAGACGGGGCTGATCGATTCCCGGCACTCCATGACGAGGCAGACCACCGCCTGGTAGTCGATCCCCTCGAGGCGCGCCCGGTCGGCGCCGGGGAGCGGCGGCGCGATCTTGAGGAACTCCGGGATCGGGACCGTGCAGACGGCGGCGTCGAAGGCGGCCTCCGTGCCCCCCGCGAGGACGCCGCGGACCGCCCCGCCCTCCGCGATGACGCCGGTCACGGGAACGCCCTCCCGCAGGACGCCGCCGCGGGCGACGATCTCCTCCTTCAGCCGCTCGATCATGCGCTCGAAGCCGCCGTCGAGGTAGCCGAGCTCCTCGCGCATCCCCCCCCTGCTCCGCGATCGCGCCCGCGGGTGGATCCTCCCCCAGATCCAGGCGGCGGGGATGCGGTCGTACGAGCCGCCGAACTTGAGCCGGAGGAGCGGCTCCCAGACGACCCGGTAGGCGTTCGCGCCCACGTGCCGGGAGAACCACTCCCCGCAGGTGACGCGGTCGAGCGCCGACCAGTCCTCCATCCGCTGGAGGCGGAGGATGGCGAGCCCCATCCGCACCCGCTCCATCGGCCGGAGCGGCCTGAAGCGGAGGAGGTCGAGCGGCGTCCCGAACCGGTGGACGCCGCCGCCGTGGAAGAAGCCGACCGGCGAGGGGCGCCAGACGAGCCGGCCGGCGAGGCCGAGGTCGCCGATCCAGTCGAGGACCGCGCCGTCGGTCTTGAAGATATGGTGGTAGAACCGCTCGACCCAGACGTCGCCGACGCGGAACGATCCCGCGAGGCCGCCGGCGCGAGCGTCCCGCTCGAAGAGCGTCACCTCGTGCCCCCGCGCGAGCAGCTCGCGGGCGACGCTGAGCCCCGTGATGCCGCCGCCGATGACGGCCGCCCTCATCCCCGATCCGCCTGCTCGATCTCCCGCAGGCTCCAGCCGCTCGCGCTCATGAAGGCGAGGCCGAGCCCGGTGACGGAGACATACTGGAGGGCGTGGACGACGATGATGTACCCCATCGCGGCGTCCTTCCCGACGCCGAACGGGGCGAGGGCGGCGACGGCGGGCAGGTCGAAGGTGCCGACGTAGCCGGGCATGGCGGGGACCATGATGGCGATGTTGACCACGACGAGGGTGAAGAAGGCGGCGTGCGGGGGGAGGCCCATCCCGAACCCCCGCATGATGATCCAGAAGACGCACCCCTCCAGGAGCCAGACGGCGAGCGAGGAGGCGATCACGGCCGCCTGCCGCCCCGCGGAGGAGAGGAAGGCGAGGCCGGGGAGGAACGAGTCGATGAGCCGCGCCGAGAGGGCGTGGAACCGGCCCGGGAGGATGCGGGAGACCGCCTTGAGCGCCGCGGCGGCCCGCGCGGGGCGGAAGGCGGCGTAGAGGAGGAGGCCGAGCGCGGCGAGGAAGACGGGGGCGCCGAGCGCCGCGTACCGCCTGATCTCCGGGGTGGTCGCGCTGAAGATGAGCACGAAGAGGAAGAGGCCGATGAGCGTGAGGCCGTCGTACACCCGCTCGACGACGATCGTCGCGAACCCCGCGCTCCCGCTGATCCCCTCGCGCCGCTTGATCGCCCAGGCCCGCACGACCTCCCCCATCCGCAGCGGGAGGATGTTGTTCGCCATGAAGCCGATCATGACGACGATGAACGAGCTCCGGAAGGGCACGCGCTTGAGCGGTGCGAGCATGACCTGCCAGCGGAACGCGCGGACGGCGAAGCCGAGCAGGTAGACGGCGAGCGCCGGGGCGAGGTAGCGCCAGTCGAATTCCCGCAGGTGGGCGCCGACGCTCCGCCAGTCGAAGGTGAAGACGATGACGGCGACGGCGACGGCGCTCACCGCCGCGCCGATGCCCCTGCCGCGCCTCATGCGCCGACCCCCGGCGCCGCCGCGCGCCCGTCGTCCCGCGCCCGGACGACGTCGAAGTTGTGCCGGAGGAAGAAGACGATGCCGAGGACCGTCACCGGGACGTACTGCGTGAGGTGCAGGGCGATCGCGTAGCCCGCCGCGAGGGCCGGATCGACCGCGGCGAGCTGCAGGAGGGCGAGGGTGCAGAACCAGACGAACGTCCCCACGTAGCCGATCGACGGCACGATCAGGCCGAGGTTGACGATCCCGAGGATGAAGAACGGGGCGTAGCGGGGCAGCTCCAGGCGGAACGCCCGGATGAAGCACCAGTACATCCCCGCCTCGGCGCTCCAGACGAGGAGCGAGAGCGCGGCGGCGGCGAGGACGAGCCGCTCGGCGAGGAGCACCTCGAGCCCCCGGATGAAGCTGTCGACGGCGGTCCGCGCCTCCGCCTTGAGGTACCGCTCCGCGAGCGTCTCCACGCGGCGGTAGATGCCGGTGTCCCGGCCGAGCACCTTGCCGGCGACGAGGTAGAAGAGCATGACGAAGAGGGAGAAGAAGATGAAGATGCCGAGGACGAAGATCCGGTTCACGATCGGCCGGAAGCTCACGGCCATGAGGATGAGGGCGAGGATGAGGATGAGGGTGAGGCCGTCGAGGAGCCGCTCGACGACGATCGTGGCGAAGGTCTGGCTCTTGGAGAAGCGGTGGACGCGGCCGAAGTCGTACGCCCGGACGAGCTCCCCCATCCGGACGGGGAGGACGTTGTTCGCCATGAAGCCGACGACGATCCCGGAGAAGAGCTCCCCGATCCGGAACCGCCGCGCCGGGAGGAGCAGGACCCGCCACCGGAGGCTCCTGAACCAGAAGCTCGCGCCGTAGGCGGCGAGGCCCAGCCAGATGAGGCGGCGGTCGGCGGCCCGGATGGCGCTCGTGAAGCCGTGGTAGTCGATCCGCCGGGCGAAGAGGATGATGAACGCCGCGCTCACGAGGGAGGCCGCGATGAGCTTCTTCCAGTTGACCCTGAAGATGTGGAGCCAGAGGAGGGCGAGCTCGCGCAGCGTCCGGAAGACGTCGCGGGGGGAGACCGTGGATTTCCCGCGCGTCCGGGGCAGGTGCGCGACGCCGGCCTCGACGATGGTGAGGCCCGCGCGCTTCGCCCGGACGAGGATCTCCGTGTCGATGAGGAAACGCTCGGACCTGATCTCGATCCGGTCGAAGACCGACCGCCGGAAGAGCTTGAAGGCGCAGTCGATGTCGCGCACCCGGAGGCCGAAGACGAGGCGGATGATGCGGTTGTAGACGCGCGAGACGAACTTCCGGAGCGGCCGGTCCTGCCGGTCGGCCCGGTAGCCCACGACCATGTCCACCCCCTCCCGCATGAGGGGGAGGAGCTTCCGGACGTCGCGGATGTCGAACTGGCAGTCCCCGTCCGTGTAGAGGACGAGGTCCTTGCGGGCGCCGTGGAAGCCGCTCTTCAGGGCGTTCCCGTAGCCGAGATTGTGGGGGTGGCGGATGACGCGGACGCGCGGGTTCTCCCGCGCGAGGCGGTCGGCGATCTCGCCGGTCCGGTCGGTCGAGCCGTCGTCGACGATGACCACCTCGTAGTCGTCGGTGATCCCGCGCAGGACCCGGTCCACCTCGAGCGTCTGCCGCTCGACGTTCTCCTCCTCGTTGAAGCACGGGAAGAAGACGGTGAGGGACGGCCGCGTGCCGGGCGGGGGCGGGGCGTCCGCCTTCATTCGATGACCGTCCTGAAGTGGCCGATCGTCTCCCGCAGCCCCTCCTCGAGGCCGACCCTCGGCTCCCAGCCGAGGGCGCGGCGCGCGAGGGCGATGTCGGGCTGCCGGACCTTCGGGTCGTCCACGGGGAGCGGCCGGTGGATGATCCTGCTCGCGCTCCCCGTCAGCCGGATGATCTCCCGGGCGAACTGCATGACCGTCATCTCGGACGGGTTGCCGATGTTGACCGGGTCGTTCAGGTCCGACATCGCGAGCCGGTAGATCCCCTCGATCAGGTCGGAGACGTAGCAGAAGCTCCTCGTCTGCGAGCCGTCGCCGAAGACGGTCAGGTCCTCCCCCTTCATCGCCTGGGAGATGAAGGTGGGGACCACCCGGCCGTCCCTGATCCGCATCCGGGGGCCGTACGTGTTGAAGATCCGAACGATCTTCGTGTCGAGGCCGTGGAATCGGTGGTAGGCCATCGTCATCGCCTCGGCGAAGCGCTTCGCCTCGTCGTAGACGCCGCGGGGGCCGATCGGGTTGACGTTGCCCCAGTAGCTCTCGGGCTGGGGGTGGACGAGCGGGTCGCCGTACACCTCGGAGGTGGAGGCGAGCAGGAACTTCGCCCCCTTCGACTTTGCGAGGCCGAGCGTCTTGTGGGTGCCGAGGGCGCCGACCTTGAGCGTCGGGATGGGGAACTCGAGGTAGTCGATCGGGCTCGCGGGCGAGGCGAAGTGGAAGATGAAGTCGACCTCCCCCTCGATGTAGAGGTACTCGGTGACGTTCTGCTTGATGAAGGTGAAGTCCTCGTTGCCGGCGAGGTGCTCGATGTTCCTGATGCTCCCGGTGAGGAGGTTGTCGAGGCAGATGACCCTGCACCCCTCGGCGAGGAGACGGTCGCACAGGTGCGATCCGAGGAACCCCGCGCCGCCGGTCACGACGCATGTCTTCTTCATGTGCGTTCTCCGTGCGCCGGGCGCCGAACGCCCGCGCGGCCCCTCACCGCCCCATCCACAGGATGAGGACGACCGCAAGCGCCCAGAGGAGGACGTCCGCCAGCAGCGGGCCGTCGGTGAGGAGCGTGCGCTCCGGGCTGCCCCCCTCCTCCCGCCGGTGGACGAGCCAGAGGTAGCGGAAGATCCCGTAGATGACGAAGGGGGTCGTGAGGAACAGGTTCCCGCTCACCTCGCCGACCGTCCGGGGGGAGAGGCTGTAGAGGACGTACGCCATGAGCGTGGAGGAGGTCACCACGGCGATCATCTGGTCGAGCAGATAGGTGGAGTACTCCTCGAGGATCGGCCGGTGCCGCGGCGCGTCCGCCTCGAGGAGCACCAGCTCGTGCCGCCGCTTGCTGAGGGCGAGGAAGAGGGCGAGCAGGATCGTGCAGATGAGGAGCCAGGGGGAGACCTCCACGCCGATCGCCACCCCGCCCGCCGCCGCCCGCATGACGAAGCCGACGGCGATGACCATGACGTCGATGATCACCACGTGCTTGAGGATGAAGGAGTACGCGAGGAGCAGCACGAGGTACGCGAGCGAGACGATGCCGAGGGCGGTCCCGATGCGGAAGGCGGCCGCGAGCGCCGCGGCCGCGACGATGAGCGCGGCGGCGACGGCCGTCGCCGCCGGGAGCCTCCCGGAGGCGACCGGGCGCGCCCGCTTGTACGCGTGGCGCCTGTCCTCGGGGGCGTCGGCGACGTCGTTGAGGAGGTAGGTCGCGCCCGAGAGGCCGCAGAAGATGAGGAAGGCGGCGCAGACGACCGCCACGTCGCCGGGGTGCGTGAACCGCCGCGAGAAGATGAGCCCCGCGAAGATGATGAGGTTCTTGATCCACTGCCGCGGCCGCATCGACTCGATGACGACCGGCACCACCCCCCCGCTCATCCCCTCCCCCCCCGCGTCGCCGCAAGAATATGGTGGAGCAGACGGGATTCGAACCCGTGACCCCCACGTTGCGAACGTGGTGCTCTCCCGGCTGAGCTACTGCCCCACCCGTGAACGGCGGCGCCGGGACGGCCGCTCACCGCGGCCGTCCGGCCCTCGACTCGATGACGCGCGCCGCCGCGATGCACGCCTCGTACAGGAGCAGCATCGGCACCGCCATCATGACCTGGCTGACCGCGTCCGGCGGCGTCAGGACGGCGGCCAGGACGAATATCGAGACTATAGCATACCCGCGCCCGGCGCTCAACGTGCGCCGGTCGAGAATCCCGAGGGCCACGAGGACGATGACGACGAGCGGCAGCTCGAAGACGAGGCCGAAGGCGAGGAGGAGGCGCGTGACGAACGTCGTGTACTCGTTGATCGTCCACAGGTTCTCGATCCCCATCATCCGGTTGAAGTTCCAGAGAAAGCGGATCGCGAGCGGGAGCGTCGTGAAGTAGCAGAACGCCATCCCCGCGTAGAAGAGCGCCGCACCGGCGATCAGGGCGGGCGCGAAGAGGCGGCGCTCCCGCCGCGTGAGGGCCGGGAGGATGAACATGCCGGCGGCGTAGAGCATGAACGGCAGGGCGAGGACGAGGGCCGCGCCGGCGGCGATCTTCATCGCCGCCGCCACCCCCCCCGCCGGGGAGAGGGTGGGGAGGCCGGAGGGGGCCTGCTCGCCCGCCGCGACGGCGGCCGCGCCCAGCGGCCGCATCAGGACGGCGACGGTGTATCCCCGGATGGTGAGCGGGAGGCAGACGGCGAAGGCGACCCCGAAGGCGGCGAGGACGGTGAAGAGCGTCCGGCGCAGGTCCTCGAGGTGCTCGATGAACGGCTTCTCGACCGGCGCCTCGGGCGCGGCGGCGTCAGGCGGGGGGCGGCGTCCGGTCATCCCCGCGGTCCCCGCGCCCTTCACCCTCCTCCTCGGCCTCCTTTATCCCCTTCTTGAACTCCTTGACGCCCTTCCCCATGCTGCGCATCATCTCCGGCAGCCGCCGGGCGCCGAAGAGGAGGAGGATGATGAAGAGGATGATCAGGAGCTCCGCGAACCCGAACTGCTGGAATACCGCGAGGGGCATCGGCTGCATCGTCGCCGCTCCTTTCGTGCGGAGGCCTCCCGCCGGGGCCTCCTGCACATCATACCAAAGCCCGTCCGGGTAAAACAGCGCCGAGGCCGCCCCTGCCGCACAATGAACCCCGCGCCACGGTTAAACGAAGGATATATCTATGAAGCAACAATCTACCACGGATTGACACGGATTATTGACGGATATTCACGGATTAGACAACAGTTAGAAATTGAAAATAAGAAAAACAAATTTGCCGCGGATTGACGCGGATTATCGCGGATAATACGCGGCAAGCACCTCTTCTCCCTTCCTCTTCAATCCGCGTGGATCCGCGTTCATCCGCGGCAAAAACGCTGTTCCTTTTTAGTTTTAGCTGCCGCTGGATCAGTGGCGATCCGTAATAATCCGTGATAGTCCGTGGTGGATTGGTTCTTTGAACCCGTGACGCGATTGCAGCACGTCGGGGCCCGCCTCCGCTTTATGCTACACTGGCGTGGCGGCCCGGGGGATGCCATGCGCGTCTGCGCGATCGACGTCGGTTCCAACTCCGTCCGCCTCCTCGTCGCCGACGAGGGGCCGGGCGACGCGCTCCGCGCCGTCGAGCGCGCGCTCGAGATCACCCGCCTCGGCGAGGGGATGGGGAGGGGCGGCCGCATCCTGCCCGGGGCCGCGGAGCGGACCGCCGCGGCCGCGGCCGCCTTCGTCGAGCGGGGGCGCCGCCTCGGCGCCGACCGCTTCGTCCTGTTCGGCACCTGGGCGCTCCGCGAGGCGGAGAACGCGCGACTGTTCCTGGACCTCGCGCGGGAGCGGACGGGATTGGATATCCGCGTCCTCTCCGCCGGGGAGGAGGCATCCCTCGCCTACCGCGGCGCGACGCGGGGCCTCTCCCCCGCCGGCGAGCCCGCGACGGTCGTCGACATCGGCGGGGGGAGCGCCGAGTTCATCGCGGGGGAAGGCGGCGGGCCGAACGCCTGGGCGAGCCTCCCGATCGGCTGCGTGCGAATGACCGAGCGATTCCTCGCGGACGATCCTCCTCCCCCGGGCGCGCGCGCGGCGCTCCGGCGGTTCGTCATGGAGGAACTCTCGCGGGCGGCCGTCCCCGCCGTGCCGGCGGGGGGAATGCTCATCGGCGCGGGCGGGACGATCACCACGGCGGGCGCGCTCGCCCTCGGCCTCGCGCGCTACGACCCGGAACGGATTCACGGCTTTCGCATCGGGGCAGGGCGCGTCGGAGACCTCATCGAGCGGCTCTCCCGCATCCCCCTCGAGGAGCGGCGGGGCCTGCCCGGACTCGAGCCGAAGCGGGCCGACGTCATCGTCGCGGGGCTCGTCACGCTCCGCGCCGTCATGGACCACCTGGGCGCGGCGGAGATGACGGTGAGCGACGAGGGGATCCTCCACGGCGCCGCCGCCGAGGCCTTGGGCGAATGATACAACGCACCAACAGCCGCGGATTGACGCGGATTATCGCGGATAATACGCGGCCTGAGGCAAGTTCCTCTTTCCCTTCCTCTTCAATCCGCGTGGATCCGCGTGCATCCGCGGTAAAAAACGTTGGTGCTTTTCACTTTTAACGTTGAACGATCAACTGTAGTTATGATCCGTGGGAATCAGTGGTAAATTCCTTCTTTGAACGCGCCGCGGGGGCGGACCGCTTGTCAGTACCAGGCCGGGCCGCGGCGGCGGCGCCGCGCGAACAGCGGGACGAGGAGGAGGCCGGCGACGAAGCCGCCGATGTGGGCGTACCAGGCGATGTTGCCGCCGCCCCTCGCCATCAGCAGTTGCATGAGGAACCAGAGGCCGAGGAAGACGAAGGCGGGGAGCTCCACCAGCGTGAAGTAGAAGAAGAGGGGGACGAGGGTGAGGACCCGGGCGTGCGGGAAGAGGACGATGTAGGCCCCCATCACCCCCGCGATGGCGCCGCTCGCCCCGACGGTGGGCATGGCGGAGTCGGGGTTTGCGGCGACGTGGAGGGCGGATGCGGCGACGCCGCAGACGAGGTAGAAGAGGAGGAAGCGGGCGTGCCCCATCGCGTCCTCCACGTTGTTGCCGAAGATCCAGAGAAAGAGCATGTTGAGGCCGAGGTGGAACACCCCGCCGTGGAGGAACATGGAGGCGAGGAGCGGCAGGTAGAGCCATCGGAGCGCCCCGGCGGGGCCGCGCACCGGCACCGCCCGGAGGGCCGCGGGGACCGCCCGGTCCCGGAGGGGGAACGGCCCGCCCGCCGTGACGGCGGGGATGACGGGGACGACCCGGACGCCCCTCGCCACCGCGTACGGTATCACGCCGTGCCGGTAGACGAACGCCTGCTCGGCGGCGGGACCGCGGGCGAGGCCGACGGCGGCCTGGTAGAGGAAGACGGCGGCGCAGGCGCCCGCGATGGCGACCGTCACCGCGGGCGCGGTGGACGCGGGGTTGATGTCTCGGATCGGCAGCATGGCCGCGGCCGGTCGGGAGGGGAGGCGCGCGGCCCCCGTCCCCCTCAGGACGGATGGCCCATCAGGAGGGCCATGATGCCCTTCTGGACGTGGAGACGGTTCTCGGCCTGGTCGAAGATGATCGAGGAGGGCCCGTCGAGAACCTCGTCGGTGGCCTCCTCCCCCCTGTGGGCCGGCAGGCAGTGCATTACCTTCACCCCCGGCTTCGCGCGGGCGAGGAGCGCGGCGTTGACCTGGTAGGGGGCGAAGACCCTGAGCCGCTCCTCCCGCTCCCCCTCCCGTCCCATGCTCGCCCAGACGTCCGTGTAGATGATGTCGGCGCCGGCCACCGCCCGGGCGGGATCGCGCTCGATGGCGATCCGCGCGCCGGCCGCGCGGGACGTCTCCCAGATCCCCCCGTCCGGCTCGTAGCCGCTCGGCGGGCAGAGGGTGAGGGAGAAATCGAGCCGCGCCGCCGCCTCGACCCAGGAGTTCGCGACGTTGTTGCCGTCGCCGATGAAGACGATCCGCATCCCGCCGAGGCGCGGCTCGGCGGGGTCGATGCCGGCGTGCTCGAGGATCGTGTAGACGTCGCCGAGCACCTGGCAGGGGTGCGAGAGATCGGTGAGGCCGTTGATGACGGGGATCGAGGCGTGCCGGGCGAGTTCGACGACGTCCGCGTGGCTGTAGGTGCGGATCATGATGCCGTCGAGGTAGCGGGAGAGCGTCCGCGCCGTGTCGAGGATCGTCTCCCCGCGGCCGAGCTGCAGGTCGGCGGCGGAGAGGTAGAGGCCGCAGCCGCCGAGCTGGTAGATGCCGACCTCGAACGAGACGCGCGTCCTCGTCGAGGGCTTGTGGAAGATCATCCCGAGCGTCTTCCCCGCGAGGACCGGCGTGGGGATCCCGGCCCGCAGCTTCTCCTTCAGGTCTCTCGTCGCGGAGAAGATCTCGATGATATCGTCCCGGTCGAGATCGGAGATGGCGATCAGGTCAGCCGCCTTCATCGGCTCACCCCATCCCCAATTTCGAGACCGCCGCCTTCAGGTTCTCGATCGCCGGCTCGACGGCGATCGTGCGCCCGGCGATCTTCATGGCGCTGTCCACGTCCTTGAGGCCGTTGCCGGTCACGAGGCAGACGATCCGCTCGTCGCCCCGGAGGGCGCCGTCGGCGACGAGGCGGCGGAGCCCCGCGACCGAGGCGGCGCCCGCGGGCTCGGCGAAGACGCCGGCCCCCCGGGCGATGAACGGGATCGCGTCGAGGATCTCCGCGTCGCTCACCTTCACCGCCATCCCGCCCGATTCGCGCACCGCCCGCACCGCCATCAGCCCGTCCCGCGGTAGGTCCACGGAGATGCTGTCGGCGACGGTGGTCGCCCGCACCGGCCGGATGCGGCCGTCGCCGCGGACCGCATCCACGACGGCGCTCGACAGCTCCGACTGCACGGCGACGAGCCGGGGGAGCCGGTCGATGAGGCCGACGGCGAGGAGGTCGCGGAAGCCCTTCCAGACGCCGCTGATGATGTTCCCGTCCCCCACCGGCACGAAGACGAGGTCCGGCACCTCCCAGCCGAGCTGCTCGCACACCTCGAACGAGACGCTCTTCTTCCCCTCGCGCGTGTACGGGTTGTAGCCGGTGTTCCTGTTGTACCAGCCGTACTCGGCGGTCGCCTTAAGGCACAGGTCGAAGGCGTCGTCGTACGACCCCCGGACGGTGAAGACGGTCGCCCCGAAGATGAGGAGCTGCGCGATCTTCGCCTTCGGCGCGCTCGCGGGGACGAAGATGATCGGGCTCATGCCGATGCTCGCGCAGAGGCAGGCGGTCGATGAGGCCGCGTTGCCGGTCGAGGCGCCGCAGAGCTTGTCGCAGCCGAGCTCGAGCCCCTTCGCGACGGCGACCGCGCTCGCCCGGTCCTTGAACGAGGCGCTCGGGTTCCTCCCGTCGTCCTTCAGCAGGACCTCCCGGAGGCCGAGGCCGCGGGCGACGCGGTCGGCCCGGTAGAGCGGCGTCCAGCCGATCCGGAGCGGCATGATCCTGGAGCGGTCGTGGAGGGGGTAGAGGTCCCAGTAGCGCCAGACCGAGTGGTCGGCGTCCCGGGCGAGCGACTCGCGGGTGAGCGCCTTCCGGATGCGGGCGTGGTCGTAGGCGACCTCGAGGTTCCCCCCGCAGGCGCCGCAAACGTAGGTCATCCCCTCGGCGCCGGTCTCGGCGCCGCAGGCCGTGCATCGCAGTCCGAGAACGTGGCTCATTTCCCTCCCGGATCGGTTCGGGCCCGCGGCCGCCTGATTACTCCGCGACCGGGTCCGGGACCACCCTCGTCCCCGCGGTGCCGATGAGGGCCGAAACCGCCTTGTCGAGGCTCGTGATGATGGCGCACTGGCCGCCCCACTCGATGAACCGCATGCAGGCGAGCACCTTCGGCCCCATGCTCCCCGCCTTGAAATGCCCCTCGGCATGGAGCTTCCGCATCTCGGAGAGCGTGACCGTGCGCACCGCCTTCTCCTGCGGCGTGCCGAAATGCACCCTCGCGGCATCGACGTCGGTGAGGATGAGGAAGATGTCGGCCCCGACGACCTCCGCGAGCCGCTCCCCCGCCTTGTCCTTGTCGATGACCGCCGCCGTCCCGCGGAGGTTGTCCTCCGCGTCGTAGACGACGGGGATGCCGCCCCCGCCCGAGGCGATGACGACCATCCCCCCCTCCACCATCCGGCGGATGGCGACGTACTCGATGTTCCTGATCGGATCGGGGGAGGCGACGACGCGCCGGAAGCGCCTCGCGACGCTCTTCGGCTTCACCTCCTTGATGACGTAGTCGGGCCGCTCCTTCTTGATCCGCGCGGCCTCCTCCTCCGTGTAGAACGGGCCGACCGGCTTCGACGGGTCCTTGTAGTCGGGGTCGTCCTCGCTCACGAGGACCTGGTTGACGATGGAGACGACGGGGAGCGGCATCTTCTCCTGCCAGAGCATGTTCTGCATGGTCTGCTGGAACATGTAGCCGATCTGCCCCTGGGTCATCGCCCCGACGATGTCGAGCGGCTGCGGCGGCACCTCGGCCGCCCCCGCCTCCTGCTGGATGAGGAGGTTCCCGGCCTGGGGGCCGTTGCCGTGGGTGATGACGAGCCGGTGGCCGTACCTGAGCATGCTCACGAGCTGCCGGCAGGTGATCGCCACGTTCCGGCGCTGCTCCTCGGCGGTGCCCGCCTCATCCGCCTGCTTGATCGCGTTCCCGCCCAGCGCGACGACGATGATCTTCCTCATCTGCCATGCCTCCCCGGTTCCGAATCGCGCCCGGACCGAACCCGGGCGCCGTTCCATCCGCGGCGACGGCCGCGGTCAACACCCCGGCGGGCGCTGCGCGCCGCGCCCCCCCGCACGCCGCCGGGACGAGACCGCCCGCTGCAGGAGCGCGGGGACGGATGAGGCGGCGGCGAAGGTCGCGATTTGGATTGCGAGCCGGCAGCCGGCGGCCGCCTCGACGAGCGCGAGGATCGCTGCGGCGCCGAGCCAGTACAGGTAGGAGCCCATCCGCATCCAGGCGCCGAGCATCAGGACGGCGGCGAGAATGCCCCAGACGAGCCAGGGCTGGACTGCCGCTGCTTCCTGCATCTCCGTCTCCCGGCCGGAAGGTGCCCCGAGCCCGCCCTAGGCCATCGTGAGGGCCATGATCGCCTTCTGGACGTGGAGGCGGTTCTCGGCGACGTCGTAGATGATGGAGCGCGGGCCGCTCGCCACCTCGTCGGTCACCTCATGGCCGCGGTCGATCGGCATCGGGTGGGTGAAGAGGGCGTCGTTCGTGCGCTTCATCTTGGCGGCGTCGCAGATCCACTCCGTCAGCGCGAGGGCCTTCTCAATCTCACCCGCCTTGTCGAACTCGCCGGAGTCGTAGGCGTGCGGCGTCATCCAGTTCCGCGAGTAGACGACGTCCGCCCCCTCGTACCCCTCGCGTGGATCGTGGGTGATCTCGAAGCGCGCCTTGTGCTCCGCGCAGTTCTTCTTCACCTGGTCGAGGACCGCGGGGTCCAGGTCGTACCCCTCCGGGTGCGCGAGCGTGACGTCCATGCCCAGGCGCGAGCAGATGAGGATGCTCTCCTGCACCGAGCACCAGGAGCGCGCGAGCGCCCCATGTCCCCACACCTGGAGCAGCTTCTTCCCCTTCAGGTTCGCGCCGAGGTGCCGCCGGAGCCCCATGACGTCCGCGAGCCCCTGGCAGGGGTGGAACTTGTCGTGCGCCATGCTGACGACGGGGATCTCCGACCATCGGGCGTACTCCCGGATGAGGGCGTCCCCCTCGCCGTAGGCGCCGATCTTGTCCTCGAGGATCCGGATCCCCAGGCCGCAGGCGTAGCGGGCCATGACCTTCGCCGCGTCCTCGACCGTCTCGCCGGCGGTCTTCGCGGTCTTCAGCCGCATGCTCTTCGGCTCCAGGAACTGGGCGTGGCCGCCGAGCTCGGTCGCGGCGCACTCGAAGCTCTGCCGCGTGCGGACCGAGGGGTTGTAGAAGAACATGAAGAACGTCCTGTTCGCGAGGACGCCGGTGAATTTCGGGTCGTACCGCTTCGCCTGCATCTCCTCGGCGAGCTCGAGCGTCGCAAGGAGCTCCTCGCGCGACCACTCCTGCGTGCAGACGAGATCCCGCCCCTTCAGACTCTTCATCCCGCTTCTCCTTTCAACGCCTCCCCGGCGCGCCGGGAACGGTCAGAGCCTCCCGCCCATGATCATCGCCATGATCGCCTTGTGGGCGTGGAGCCTGTTCTCGGCCTCGTCGAAGACGACGGACTGCGGCCCGTCGATGACCTCGTCCGTCACCTCCATGTCGCGGTCCGCCGGGAGGCAGTGCATGTAGATGCCGTCGTGCTTGACGAGCTTCATCTTCTTCGCGTCGCAGATCCAGTCCTTGTTCCGGTCGAACAGCTTCTTCATCCCCTTCAGGTCGGCCGGCTTCACGATCTTGCCGCCCTTGACCTTCGCGAAGTACTCGCCGGAGCCCCAGCACTTCGGGTACACGATATCCGCGCCCTCGAACGCCGCTTCCATGTCGTCCGTCTCCTCGAAGGTCGCGTTGTTCATCTTCGCGTACCGCCTGCACGTGGCGATGACCTCGGGGTCGAGCTCGAAGCCCTTCGGGCGGGCGAAGACGACGTCGCAGCCCATGAGGCTCGGGGCGAGGACGAGGGACTGCGGCACCGCGTACGGCTTGTGCGTCGAGCCGGAGTAGGCCCACGACATGACGAACCGGACGCCCTTGAAGCCGCCCTTCTTCTCCCGCACGCACATCATGTCCGCGAGCGCCTGGGTCGGGTGGAGCTTGTCGCACTCCATGTTGATGACCGGGTGCCGCATGTACTCGGCGAACTCCTTCATCGTCTCGTGGCAGAACCCGTAGATCCAGTGGCCGTGCTCCCCGTACATCCGGATGGAGAGGGCGTCGCCGGTCCGGTCGAGCACCTGGGCGACGTCGCAGATCCGCTCGGTCTGGTACGGTATCTCGTATCCCTTCCTCGCGGGGGTGTAGGTCTTCCCCGGCTCCAGGTCCACACAGTAGCCGCCGAGCTGCTGGATGCCGGCGGCGAAGGTCGAGCGCGTGCGGAGCGACTGGTTGAAGAACATCATGTAGAGGGTCTTCCCCCGGAGGATGTGCGTCTGGTCCTCGTTCATCGCGTAGCGGCGCTTGAGCTCGAGCGCCACGTCGATGAGGGTCTCCCACTCCTCCCTGGAATAGCTGAACTCAGGGTCGATCCAGTCCCTGCCGCAAAAACCGTTCGTCTTCATCCCCTCTCCCTTCCTCCCTCCGTTCCGGCGAGGCGCGTGCGCGCCTTTTCAGCGCCGGGGAGGGCAGTGTAGCAAAGGGGGGTCCGGTGTCAACACCATTTCGCCCGGCAGCGCCGAAAGCACGAAGAAGCAATCAACCACCGATTCCCACGGATCATTACGGATCGCCGCTGATCCGACGGCAGCCGAGAGACAACAGCCTGAAGATATAGGGCTCCAAAGCGCTTGCGGCGGCCGGCCGTATTGCCTACAATGAGTCCGCGCGCGCCATCGGCGCGGGGAGGATCAGATGCTCCTGACTGGCCTCACCCTCCTCGGGGGTCTCTTCCTCGGCTGGGGGATCGGCGGCAACAACGCCGGCAACATGTTCGGCACCGCCGTCGGGACGAACAGCGTCCGCTACAGGACGGCGATCTGGCTCATCGCCGTCTTCTGCGTCGTCGGCGCCTACCTCGAGGGCTGGAAGCTCTACGCGGGGTACAAGTTCGCCCAGGAGATGAGCATGACGCAGGCGGTCATCTGCACCTTCTCCGCCGCCATCGTCATCATCGGCCAGACCGCCATGGGGATCCCGACCTCGACGTCCCAGACGTCCGTCGGCGGCGTCATGGGGATCGCCATCTACTCCGACGGGTGGGCCGGCGCCGACTGGTTGAAGCTCCTCGGCTGGCTCTTCTGCTGGGTGGTGCTCCCGGTCGTCTCGGGCCTCTTCAGCTTCCTCTGCGTGCGGTTCGTCGGGCCGCTCCTGAACCGCTGCGTCCGGCGGCTGACGGTCCTCAACTTCATCTACAAGACGGGCCTCGTCGCCTTCGGCTGCTACGGCTCCTACACCCTCGGCGCGAACAACGTCGTCGTGACGACCGGGCCGTTCTTCCAGGCCGGCCTCTTCGGCGACCCGTCGCTCAAGCGGGCGGCCGTCCTCGCGGCGATCGTCGGGGGAGTCAGCATGGCGCTCGGCGCGCTCATGTACGGCAGGAAGGTGATGCGGACGATCGGCAAGGACATCACCGCGCTCGACCCGTTCGCCGCCCTCGTCGCCGTCCTCGCCCACTCCGTGGCGATGCACTTCTTCACGGCGCTCCACGTCCCCGTCTCCTCCTCGCAGGCGATCGTCGGCGCCGTCGCCGGCGTGGGCTTCTCCAAGGGGACGAACATGGTCAACAGGAAGATCCTCCTGTCGATCCTCGCCGGCTGGTTCCTCTCCCCCGTCATCTCCGCCCTCGCCACGGTGGGGGTCGCCTGGTTCTTCCTGTAGGCGATCCCCGCCCGCCGGCGGCGCCGAGGAGGGCCGGCACGGCGGTCGCGTCGTTGAGGATGTAGTCCGCCCCCGCCCTCTCCAGGTCCTCCCTCGTCCCGCTCCCCGTGAGGACGCCAGCGGTCCGCATCCCGTGCCGCCTCCCCGATTCGATGTCGATCGGGTGGTCCCCCACCATGAGCGCGCGCGCCGGCTCGGCGCGGAGGAGGGCGAGGCAGCGCCCGAGGTGGACCGGGTGGGGCTTCACGTGCTCGACGGCGTCGCGCGGGAGGAAGGCCCCGCACGCCTCCGCGATCCCCGGGAAGGCGAGCCGCGCCGCCGCGGCCGAGTTCCTCGTCACGACGCCGACGGCCACGCCCCGCGCGCGGAGCCGCCCGAGCATGCGGCGGACCCCCGGGAGGGGGCCCGACCGGGCGGCCGCCTCGCACTCGACGGCGAGGATCGCCCCGTGCGCCGCCGCGCGGACCGCGCGCGCGAGCGGGCCGCTCCCGTCGAGGCGGGCGGCCGCGGCCTCCACCATCTCCCAGATACGGAGGCCGCGGACCTCCGCGACGTCGACGCCGTGCGCGGAGAGGACCGCCTCCACGCGCGCGCGCATGAGACCGAAGTCGATGGTCGGGCGGACAAGGGTGCCGTCGAGATCGAAGACGACGGCCTCGAGCGGCGGCGGCGAGGCGGAGTGCATGCGCGGGGCCCCTCAGCGGCCGCGCCGGACGGCGAGCCGCGCGATCGTCCCGCCGTCGACCCTGAACGGCGCGCGCGGCGGCGCCGGGGCCGGGAGGCGGTCCATGGACGCGAACGGGGTTGCCCCCAGCTTCATGTTCCAGGCGCGCACCATGAGGCGCTCGAGGTTGACCGCGTCGGCCGCGTTGTAGGCGAGGAGCGTCTCCAGCGCTCGCGCATCGCCGCGGCGGCGATATTCGTTCCAGAGGAGCACGGCGCAGAAGCCGTCCACGCCGTCGAGTTCCCCCCGGTCGATCCCGAGCGCCCGCTCGCACCGCTTGAGGCCGCCCGTGACGCCGAGGCTCCGCAGGACATACCGCAGGTCGACGTGGGGGACGTGGATCCTGACGCCCAGGTCGTCCTCGATGAAGGGGAGATCAAAGCACGTCCCGTTGTAGGTGACGACGAGGCGGTAGTGCATGATGTCGTCGCGGAAGTCGCGCAGGTTGTCGTCCCGCACGTAGCAGCGGACCTCCTCTCCGTCGTGGAGGGCGACGGTCGTGACATGGCATCCGGGGCCGCCGAGGCCGTTCGTCTCGATGTCGAGGTAGGCGACCGAGGACCTGAAGGCGCGGAAGAGGCGCCAGTGCTCGGCCCTCGGCAGGAGCGCGCCGAAGTAGCGGGAATCGCCCTCCGCCAGGCGGGCGAGGGACTCGCGGGCATGCGGCCGGAGGCGCTGCCGGTGCGGCGACGGGTCCGCGAGGAGGTCGTCCCAGGAACGCACGCCGGACTCCCAGAGATCCCGCTCCCGCCGCTCGCTGATGCCCGGCATGTGGAGGAATGTCCGCGTGAGCATGTCCGTCTGTCCCCTGCCCGCGCGCCGATTATACCTTAATCCCCCCCGCACGCGGCCATCATGAACTCCCCGCCGAGGATTAAAGGCAAGAAGAGTTAATCTGCCACGGATTCGCACGGACGGCAGGACAGTTGAACGTTGAAAGTTCAAAGTCAAAAGTAACAGAGCTTGTGCCGCGGATTGACGCGGGTTCTCACCAGCCACAGAGATCACAGAGACCACGGAGTGATGACCAGAGCCGCCATTCTCCGTGTCCTCTGTGGCAAAGAAGCCCAACCCCCTTTTTTGTCGATTGGTGGTATATCAGCACGGCTCCGTGGTGGATTCGTTCCTGTCGGCGGCGGGCATGCGCGCCGTACCGGGGAGGCAGTGGGAAGGGCGCGGGGAGGACGCTCACTCCCGCGTGACGACGACGGATGCGTCATCCCGGCAGATCGGGTCCGCGGTCCCGGGGTGCGTCAGCGCGGCGGTGACCCCGTACATGCCCTCTTCCGCGCCGGCAGGGATATCGCCCTGGAGGAGCCGGTAGGCGGTATCCGACGGGTGCGACCGGACATCCGCGGCGAGCGGCACGATTCCCCGCCGGAGCGCGCCGTTGAGCGTCATCGAGAGGCGGTCTCCGGAGGGCAGGGTGAGGAACGCGTACGCGTCGAACGGCTCTTCCACGACGGGGACATGGACATCGATGTGCCCCCGCTGCCCGGGCGCCGCGATGGAGATGCCCGGGATGACCCGCACGCACGCGCGCGGCGACGAAACGTCCCCGCCGAGAAGGCCGCGCATGACGTTGATGATTTCCTCCACGGGGACAAACCCCGATTCATAGACCTTTCTCTGGAATCGGACGATTCCCCCCTGATCGATGATATAGCCGTAGGGAAGACTCTGCACGTCATAGGCAGCGTACGTCGATCTGTCCCCATCCCCGAGCACCGTCTGCGTGCAGCCGGTCTTCGTGATCATATCGGTGATGTCATCCGGGGAATACGGATCGGAGTCGTACGCAATCTGGACGAACCGCACCCTCGGGTCATCCCTGAAGAACGGGTACACCTCCTCCTCGACCCTCCTGACCGCCTGGATGCACGATGAGCAGGTCGGGATGTTGAACTGGAGATAGACGACCTTCCCCGCCGCATCGGCCGACAGGGTGAAATACCCGCCGGTGGACCCGTTTTCGTCATATGCCTTCTCGGTGAAATCGGGCGCCTGCCCGCCGACCGCGAGCGCCGCGGGGAGCGTCCGCGGGGCCGCCAGGAGCATCGCGATGCCGAATATGATCTGCATTCTTCTCATGACGCATGCCTATCTACTCAGTAGTATTTCCACCATGGTAAGTTTAGCACACCAATTCAGGCGGGTCAAGAGGCGGGCGGCGGAACGCCGTTCTTCAGCGGACGGCGACCGGTCGGCTGTCGTGGGCGAAGGCGTCGACGGTGCCGCGGACCCGCCGCCCCGCCTCCACGAGGCCGCCGATGACCCGGTAATCGCCGGAGACGCCGCCGGGGACGGTCATCCGGAGGATGGTCTCGTCGTAGACGGCGGGGAGCGCCCCGACGTTCGCCGCGAGCGGCACGATCCCCGGGCGGAGGGCGCCGCCGGGGGCGATCGAGAAGGTGCCCGCGGGGCCGGTGATGACGGCGTAGGCGTCGAAGCGGCCGCCGGTGTACGGCTGGGCCACGGCGCGCACCGCGAAGGTGTCCCCCTCCGACGGACTCTCCGGCTCCACGATGATGCGGAGCGGCGGCGGGGGGGGCGCGTGAGTCGGCGGCGAAGGGGGCGGCGGCGGGGGCGTCCCCTGCGAATGCGTCGCGCGTACGATCCAGTCGGCGGCGCTGTTCGTGTCCTCGGTGTCGATGCGCTGGGCGTATCCATTCTGGATGGGGCCGACCGCGGGACCGTCGTCCGTGGTGGAAAACCGGCCGCTCCCGGCGGCGGTGTCGCCCCAGTGGAAGCGGTCGATCAGGTGATTGCCGTCACTCGCCTGATCAGACCACATCGTCCAATCCCTCCCCCCCCAGACGACGGCGTCGATGATGGACTGCCTGTCGGGCGCCGTCGTCTTCGTCCTCGTGACGGCGAACTGGTCGTCGTTCTTGTTCCAGTCGCCGCCGGCGACGTTCTGGACATAGATGTTGTACCAGCCGCCCGGATCCCAGCCCACGTTCCCCCCGGCGTCGTGGAGGATGACGACCTTTCCGGGTTGGAGCATGACGGCGCTGGTAGCGAGGGGCTGCGCCTCGTCGAGGTCGGTCCAGAAGAGCTGGTCGAGCCGGATCGGATCGGCGCCCGGAGGCAGGTAGAGCTCGATCCAGTCGTGGTTCTCGGGGTATTGATGGTCGCCCACCGCCACCTCCGTGATGAGGAGGTGCGGCGGCCCCTCGACGTACACCTCCTCGTCGACGTCATAGGGGCCGTGCAAGAACGACACGCTTCCCGGCCCCTCGTTTCTGAACGTCATGGTGGCGCCGTCCGTCTCGATGAGTATCTGCCCGTTCGCGATGGTGCGATTCGCGGCCCACGCGCCCGACCCGCTGTCCCTCGTCTGGAAGATCCTCGTCACATGGACATCCGCGTGGTTGAGGCGGTCGAACGGCTCCTGGTACGGATGTGAACTGCCGAATGTCGACACGAGGGCGAACTCGGGCATGATCTTCTTCAGAAAATACAGGTTGGAGCTGTACCTGCTTCCGTGATGGTGCACCTTGTAGATGTCGATCGCCTCGCCGCGGGCCGCGAGCGCGTCGCCGAGCCGATCTTCGACATTGGGACCGACGCCGGTGAGATCGCCGCCCGTCAGGTAGTCGAAGCCGCGGTATTTCACGAGGAGAACGACGCTCCGGGCGTTCTCATCGGTGGGGTTCACGTACCCGCCGCCGATGATGTTGCCGTTGGAGGCGACGCACGTGACCGTGAGCTCGCCGTTCTGGTGGATGACCTCGCCCGCATTGATCTTGTTCCAGTAGACTCCCTCCCGGGAATAGGTCTTGTACGAGTAGGATTTCGTATTCGAATCCCTGTATCCAGACAGGCCGCCGAAGCCGCTGTAGTGATCCGCGTGATCATGCGTGAGGACCATGAAATCCAGCTTGCCTATGCCGAGACGGTCCAGGAGGTTCTTCACGGGGCTCGCCGCGCCCGCATCGATGAGCATTGTCTTTCCGTCGGGGAGGACGATCAGGGCGGCGTCGCCGCTCGTCCCCAGATTGATGAAATAGATGCGCATGGGCCCCGCGCTCCCCTTCAGATCGGGGTCTGCCGAATCGAGGAAGGGGATGAGACCAGGGGAGCCGGGGACTGGATCCCCGGAGGCGCCGGAAGGGGCGGGCGGAAAGACAGAAAAGGCGGCGATGCAGATCGCCGCAACCCACGCCGGCCGCCGCCGCGGGTGGTTATTCATCTATATTTTATATACCACTTTCCGCCATCGTGCGCAAGCCGCGGGATTGAAGCAGAAATGGACCACGGATCACAACTACAGTAAAAAGTTGAAAGTTGAAAGTTCAAAGTGAAAAGGAACAGAGTTACCATCCCGGGAGGGGGCTGCCCTCCTGTTTTCGACTTTCAACTTTCCGCTATGAACTTTGAACTGTTGTTTCATCCGTCAATAATCCGTGCCAATCCGTGGTGGATTGGTGCTTCATGCGTGCGGCGGGGCGATGCCGTTCAGAACCGCCGCCAGAACGCCGCCGCGAGGGCGCGGGACCGCGCGTGCACCTTCTCCTCGTCCACGGCCAGGATCTCGCCGCCGCGCATGAGGACGCGGCCGCCGACGATCGTCGTGTCCACCCGGGCCCCGCAGATGCCGAAGAGGAAATGGCCGAGGAAGGTCGCCTCGTTCAGCGGCGTCGGCGGGTCGTAGTCGACGAGGATGATGTCGGCGTGGGCGCCTTTCTTCAGGACGCCGAGCGGCCTGGCAAAGTGGCGCCCCGCGATCGCGGCGTTGTGCTCGAGGAGGAGGCGGCAGGACTCGGCGAAGAAGACGCGCGGGTCGCGCGCGGCGAGCTTGTGGAGGATGTTCGCCACCCGCACCTCGTCGCGCATGTTCGCCGTCATTCCGTCGGTGCCGAGTCCGACGAGGACGCCCTTGGAGAGCATCCGGATCACCGGCGCCACGCCGACGGCGTTGTTCATGTTCGACTGCGGGTTGTGGACCGCGGGCGTCTCCGTGTTCCTGAGGAGGTCCATCTCCGCGTCGTTCACGTGGACGCAGTGGACGGCGAGCGAGCGCGGGCCGAGGGCGCCCGCCCTGTTCAGGCGGCGGACCACCCGCTGGCTGTACCGCTTCTCGTTCAGGGCCTGGTCGGCGGCGTCCTCCGCCACGTGGAGGTGGATGCCGACGCCGAGGTCGCCCGCCGCCGCGACCGACTCCGCGAGCGTTTCCTCCCCGACGGTGAAGAGGGCGTGGAGGCCGAACATGGCGGCGACGAGGTCGTCGCCCCGCTCCCGCCTCGCCCGGATCCTCCCGGCGAAGCGGACGTTCTCCTCGATCCCCTCCCTCCCCTTCCCGTACCGGTCGGAGACGCCGAGGCAGAGACAGCCGCGGACGCCGGTCCTCCGGAGGGCCTCCTCGAGCGGGTCGAGGCAGCCGCGCTGCGCATCCTGGCTCTCGTGGTGGTCAAGGATCGTCGTCGTGCCGCCGCGGATGCAGTCGATGAGCGGGACGAGGGCGCTGTAGAGGATGTCCTCCTCCCGGAGCGCCCGGTCGAGCGGCCACCAGAGCCGCTCGAGGATTTGGACGAAGTTCGCCGGCGGCCGCCCCTTCGGCGAGAGGCCGCGGGCGAAGGTCGAGTAGAGGTGCATGTGGGCGTTGATGAAGCCGGGCATCACGATCATGCCGCGGGCGTCCACGAACTCGGCGCCCGCCGCCTTCTTCCTGATCGCGGCCGTCTTCCCCACCGCCTCGACCGCGCCGCCGCGGACCCAGACCGCGCCGTCGTGGATCACCTTGTTGCTCCCGCCGAGCGTGACGACCGTCCCGTTCCCGATCAGCATGTCCCGCGTCTTCGGCGCCATGTCGCTCCCCCCTCCCAAGAATGAAACACTTTCACTTTTTTTTCCAGCCGGATCAGTGCCGATCCGTAATGATCCGTGGGAATCCGTGGTAGATTATTTCCTTGCCTTCCCGGCGCGGCGCTCCTTCGCCGTCCGCTCCCGGAGCCGGAGCGCGCCGACGAAGCACTGGAGGGCGCAGAGGCCGCAGCCGACGCACCGCTCCGGGTCGGTGACCGGGTGCCCCTCCCCGTCGAGCGTGATCGCCATGTACGGGCAGCGGGTGCAGTTCCCGCAGCTCACGCAGATGTCCGGGTCCGCCTCGGAGACCTTCTTCTCCGCGCTCAGCGCCATGAAATCGCGGATCGGTCGCGGCTGCGCCCGCCCGACGAGCTCCTCCACCGACCGTATCCCGCGCTCGGCCATGAGGTGGCTCAGGCCCGACCGCAGGTCGGCGATGATGCCGTAGCCGTACCGCTCCACCATGGTGCAGAACTGCACCGTCCCCGTGCCGAGGGCGAGGAAGTCGGCGGCGGCCTTGTGGTCCATGGGCCCCGCGTTCCCCGATATGCCCATCCCCGTGCCGCCGGCGTGGGCGAGGCAGAGATAGCTGATGGGCGTCACCCCCTCGCCGCTCATACCGACGACGACCCCCTCCTCCCACTCCCGCTTGTCGCCGGGCCTGAAGGCGAGCGTGGGGAAGGTGTTCGCCAGCGTCACCCCCGCCTTCTTGCCGGGATGCCGCCTGAACGCCTCCTGCACCTCCCGGAGGATCGACCGGATGTCGGTGACGGCGCTCGTGAGCTTGAAGAGCTTGGGGACCCCGGGGCGGCCCGCCTCGAGGACCCAGTCGATGATCTTCGCGGTGAGCGCGGCGTTCTGCGAGACGATGTCCCCCTCCGCCCCCTCGCCTCCCTGCGGGCAGGAGAGGCTGTACTCGATGAACATCGCCCCCGCCTTCTCCAGCTTCCGCGTGTTGCCCTGCCAGGAGGCACGGTCGGCCTCGTCGTTCCCGGTCACGGTCCCGCCCGTGGAGCCGCCGGTGAGCCGGTCGGGGTACCGGCGCACGAGCCGCCGCACCTCGGCGCAGACGCGGTCGAGGGGATGCTCCGAGACGTTGTCGCAGTTGCCCCAGGTCGTCTCCGTGAAGCAGTTCATGTACTCGCCGGGGATGTGGATCGGAAGGTCGTCGAAGGCGGTCTTCAGGATCGCCCCGGGCCAGCCGGCCTCGTACGCCGCCCGCACCTGCTCGAAGCCGTCCGTCGCCGGCGACGCCGACAGCAGGAACGGCGCGCTGAGCCGCCGCCCGAAGAAATCGGCGTCGAGCGGCACCGGTTCGAAGTTGTAGCCCGGCACCTGGACGACGCTCCTCGTCTCCTTCTCCCGCCGCGCCCGCCGGGCACCCGTCAGGAAGGCGTCCGCGTCCGCGGCGGCGTTCTTCCCCGCGGCCGTCGCCTCGACGACCGTCGTGGGGCCGTTGACCGCGTCGCCCGCGTAAAAGATCGCGCGGTGCCGGACGCGCCGCATGCCGGGCCGCGCGCCGATCGCGATGACGACGTGGTCGAAGCCGGCGCGCTCCTGCGCGCTCCCGGGGACGTCCCGCACCGCCTTCGGGCTGAACCGCCGCCCGCGCGGGAGGGAGACCTTCACCGTCCGGAGGCCGCAGACTTTCCCGCCCCGGCAGAGGACGGCGGTCACGCGGGTGCGGCCGCTCACCTCGATTCCGTGCTCGATGAGCTCCTCGCGCTCGCGCCGAGAGAGGGGGAGCTCGGCAACCGTCTCGAGCGCGAACATCTCGACCGACCGTGCGCCCCGCCGCATCGCCGTCACCGCGCAGTCGAGGGCGCTCGCCCCGCCGCCGATGACCGCGACCGCCCCCCTCATCCGGTACCGCTCCGGCCGCCGCAGGTAGTCGAGGCCGGCGACCGCCTTCGCCTCGTTCGGGATGCCGAGGACGATCGGCTCCCAGAGGCCGGTGGCCACGATCACCGCGCCGTAGCCCCTCTTCAGGAGCCGTTCGGGGTCGGTGATCTTCCGCCCGCTCCGGAGGCGGATCCGCTCCATGGAGAAGACGAACCGCAGGTCGCCCTCGAGCACCGCGCGGGGGAGGCGGTGCGCCGGTATGCAGGCGCACATGCCGCCCGCCTCGCGCTCGCGCTCGAACAGGTCGACGCCGTACCCCTTCTGCGCGAGGACGATCGCGGCGCCGATCCCCGCCGGCCCCGCGCCGACGACGGCGACCTTCCCGCCGTTCGGCCTCGGCGCCTCGAACCGCGGCATCACGCCGAGCGCCCTCGCCCTCGCGATGATGGTGGCCTGGACCGCGGGGATCCGGACGGGCGAGTCGAAACGCTCGTGCACGCAGGCCTGCATGCAGTGCCAGTCGGGGCAGACCATCCCGCAGATGCCGCCGAGCGGATTCTTGCCGAGGATGAGCGCCGCCGCGCGGCGGAAGTCCGACGGGTTGCCGACCTTCGCCGCCCTGATGAAGTCGAACGGAGAGCAATCGCAGGGACAGGCGGCCGTGCACGGCTTCTCGACGCAATACTCGCACTTCTCGATCTCGCTCCTGAGCTGGGCGTCGGTGAGGATCGGGTTGCGGGGGTCCGTCTTCCCGGCGAGGCGGATCGGGGCGTTCCTGCTCATCGTCTCTCCTCTCTCATCTCCGTGGCTGCGTCGCCGGCGGCGGCCCGATCGGCCCTCAGCCGCGGCCCTCCATCACGCGGGCGAGGCCCCGAACGAGGAGCGCGCCCGCCATCCTGTTCCGGTAGTCGGAGGTCGAACGGAGGTCCGTGATCGCCCTTGACTCCTCCTCCGCGGCGCGGGCGGCGCGCCCGGCGACCTCCGGGGAGTAGCGCTCCCCCTCGAGGGCGGCGGCGGTGCGGGGCGCCATGATGACCGTCGGGGCGACGGCCCCGAGGGCGACGGCGACGCCGGCGAACCGCCCGTCACGCAGGCGGGCCCTGAACGCGACGCCGACCTTGGAGATCGAGAGGAGCCGCCGCTGGCCGAGCCGCTCGTAGAAGCTCACCGAGTCCGGCGGGAGCGCGTCGAAGGAGACCTCCGTGATGAGCTCGTCCGGTCGGCGGACGGTCCTCCCGGGGCCGGTGGCGAACTCGGCGACGGGGACGCGGCGCTCGCCCCGCCGGGAGGCGAGGGTGATCGTCGCCTCGAGGGCCATCAGCGCCGGCACCGAATCGGCGACGGGCGAGGCGTTCGCGATGTTGCCGCCGATCGTCGCGAGGTTCTTGATCTGGGGCGAGCCGACGATGAACGCCGCCTCGCGGAGGAGGGGCGCGCGGCGGCGGATGACCGGCGAGCGCTCGATCTCCCGGTGCGTGACGAGGGCGCCGATCCTGACGCGGCCGCCGTCCTCCGTGATGGACCGGAGGGCGCCGATCCCGCCGATGGAGAGGAGGGCGCGCGCCTCCTTGCGCCGCTCGAGCTCCTGGACGATGACGTCGGTCCCGCCGGCGATGACCCGGATCCCGTCGCCGCGGCGCGCGAGGACATCGAGCGCCTCGTCGAGCGTTCGCGCCGCGACCGTCTCGATCTCCCTCATCGGGCGAGCCTCCGGGCGGCGAGGTTGACGGCGTCGAAGATCTTCACGTAGCCGGTGCAGCGGCAGATGTTGCCCGAGAGCCCCTCCCTGATCTCCTCCGTCGAGGGGGAGGGGGTCTCGGCGAGGAGGGCCCGCGCGGCCATGAGGAAGCCGGGGATGCAGTAGCCGCACTGGACCGCCCCCGCCTCCACGAAGGCGTCCTGGAGGGCCCTGCCGATCCGGTCGCCGGCGAGCCCCTCCACCGTCAGGACGTCGCGCCCCTCGAGGCCGGCGGCGATGACGAGGCAGGAGGCGACCGCCCTGCCGTCCATGAGGACGGTGCAGGCGCCGCACTCCCCCTTCCCGCACCCCTCCTTCGTCCCGGTGAGGCCGAGGTCCTCGCGGAGGATGTCGAGGAGCGTTCTCGTCGGCGAGGTCTCAACCGACACGCTCCTGCCGTTGACGGTAAAACCGACCCGTATCATTCGCCTGTCCCCGTCCGGTTGGATCAATCGAGGCAACCGGTTCAATCCGCGTCGATCCGCGGCTGAAAACTCAGTGCCCTTCCTCCGTGCCCTCCGTGTCGCCGCGACGATATGCGCTCTCCCCGGCCAGGGCGGCGACGATCTTCTCCGGCGTGACCGGCATCTCCGTGAAGCGTATCCCGATCGCGTCCTCGATCGCGTTCAGGATCGCGGGTGCGGTGGGGGTCGTCACGACCTCCGCGACGCTCCTCGCCCCGAACGGACCGGTCCCCTCCGGCTCCTCGACGGGGATGGTCTCGATCTCGGGCGCCTCCCAGCTCGACGGGACGATGTAGGTGGAGAGGCCCGTGTTCATGAAGCGCCCCTTCTCCAGGACGTTCTCCTCGTAGAGGGCGTAGCCGATCCCCATCACGATGCCGCCCTCGCTCTGCCCCTCGACGTTGATCGGGTTGATCACCGTGCCGCAGTCCGGGAAGGCGACCGCCTTCAGCACCGCGACCTCGCCGGTGAGGGTGTCCACCTCGACGAGCACGATCTGCGTGTTCGAGCAGAAGACGAGGTGCGGGAGGCCCATCGAGAACTCCCGGTCGGCCGCCGGGATGTGGAACCAGCCCTCGCCCCTGATCGGCCCGCCGGGGAGGGCGGCGATCTCCGCGAACGACATCGAGCGCCGCCCGTCGCCGCTCACGATCGCCCCTCCCCCCGCCGCGAGCGACTCCGCCGGCGCGCCCATCGGGCCCGCCGCCCGCTCCTTCATCTTCGCGACCAGATCGCGGGCCGCCCGGAGGGTCGCCTCGCCCGCGGCGTACATGACGCGCGACGCGGTGGTCGTCCCGGAGTCGAGCGTCCTGCCCGTGTCGCCGCCGATGAAGGTGATCCGCTCGATGGGGATGTCGAGGATCTCGGCGGCGACCTGCGCGAGCCCCGTGTAGCTGCCCTGCCCGATCTCGATCGTCCCCTGGAACAGGTTCACGGAACCGTCGCCGGCGAGCTCGATCGTGGTGGCCGCGTAGTCCGGGAGCCCCTTGCCGAGGCCGCTCCCCTGGAAGCAGGTGGCGACGCCGATCCCCCGCCGCTTCCAGCGGCGCGCCGCGCCCGCCCCGTCCCCCGCGGCGCCCCTGATCCGCTCCCGGTCCCTCCAGAGGGGGTGCGCCATCGCCCGCTCGATCGTCTTGTCCACGGCGAAGGCCATGACCATCTCCTGGCCGATGCCGAAGGTGTCGCCCTTCCGGATGACGTTCCGCGCCCGCAGCCCGAGCGGGTCCATCCCCAGCCCGCGCGCGAGGAGGTCCATCTGCGACTCCATCGCCACGTGCGCCTGGGTCGCCCCGAAGCCCCGGTAGGCGCCGCTCATCCCGTTGTTCGTGTAGACCGCCCAGCCGTCCACCCGCAGGTTCGGCACGAGGTAGGGGCCGCAGCAGTGCTCCACCACGAGGCAGAGGACGGGGCCGGTGAGGGAGGCGTAGGCCCCCCCGTCCTGGAGCGCCTGCACCTCGTGGGCGACGAGCTTCCCGTCCCGGGCGACGCCGGTCTTCATCCGGATCTCGACCGGGTGGCGGTGCGTGCAGGAGATGAAATGCTCCTCGCGGCTGAGCCAGATCTTGCAGGGCCGCCGCGTCTTCAGCGCGAGGAGGGCGAGGTGGATCTGGACGGTGACCTCGTCCTTTCCGCCGAACGCGCCCCCGGTATACGGCTCGATCATCCGTATCTTCTCGGGGGGATAGTCGAGCGCGCGGGCGATCTGCGTGACGTCCCGGAAGGCGTACTGGCCGCAGCACTCGACCGTGAGGACGCCGTCGTCGCCGAGGCGCGCGAGCCCCGCCTCGCACTCGAGGAAGGCGTGGTCCATCATCTGGGTCCTGTATGTCCGCTCGACGACCAGGTCGGCCGCCGCGAAGCCGGCGGCGGCGTCGCCGCGGGTGAAGTGGAGCTCGTGGACGACGTTGCCGCCCTCGTGGAGCCGGACGGCGCCGGGCTCGAGGGCCGCGCGCGGGTCGTCGAGGAGCGTGAGCGGCTCGTACTCCACCCTGATGAGGTCGAGGGCCCGCTCGGCGATCTCCTTCGTCTCCGCGCCGACGAGGGCGACCGCGTCGCCGACGTAGCGCACCCTGTCCTCGCAGAGCACCGGCTGGTCCTGCCGCTCGATGCCGAACCGGTTCGTTCCGCCGACGTCCTTGTGGGTGAGGACCGCCACGACCCCCGGCAGCCGCTCCGCCTCGGCCGTGTCGATCGAGAGGATGCGCGCGTGCGGGTGCGCCGACCGGAGCACCCGCCCCCAGATCATCCCCTCCGCGGAGAGGTCGGACGGGTACCTGAGCGACCCGTCGACCTTCGCGCGGGCGTCGATCCGGGGTATCCGCTTCCCGATGTACTTGTAACCGCCCATGGCATGCCTCGGCCGATCCGCCGATCGCTCAGCCGCCGCCGACCGGCTGGAAGAACGCCACCGTCCCGCCGTCGCGGAGCGGTTCGCCGAGCGGGGCGCGCCGGCCGTCCACGAGCACCCAGAGCGACGGGGTGCGGGGAATCCCCAGCCGGTCCGCCACGACGGCGGCGGTCGCTCCCTCGGGGAGCTCCAACCGGAGCTCCGCCTTCGCCGCGTACTTCCTGTATTCCCCGAAGAGGGACACCGTCACGGTCATCGCGGGGTTCCGGCAAAACCGTTCACTTTATCACATCGGCGGCCGGCGGTTCAACCGCCAGCCGCTTGTGGGCGGCCGTGCCCCCGGAGCGGATCCCGACGATCTCGGCCATCACGCTCAGGGCGATCTGGCCGGGCGAGCTGTCGCCGAGGTCGAGGCCGATCGGGCTGTAGACGCGGTCGTCGTACCGCACGACGCCCTCCTCCTCGATCTGTCGCCGGAACCGCTCCGCCTTGCCCCTGCTCGCGATGACGCCGATGTAGGCGGCCTCCGTCCTCAGCGCCTCGCGCAGGCAGAGGAGGTCGTGGGCGTGGCCGTGCGTGCAGATGACGACGAACGTCTCCCGCGTGACGGGGATTCTCGAGAGCGCCTCCCCGAACGGGCCGTGGCACACGTCGGCGGCGGCGGGGAACCGCTCGCGGCTCGCGTACGCCGCGCGGTCGTCCGCGACGATGTACGGGATGCCGATCGCCTCCGCGACCCGGGCGATCCGCTCCCCCACGTGGCCGCCGCCGAGGATGACGATGGGGGCCTGCGTCCGGATGACGTCCACGAAGATCTCCACCTCCCCGCCGCAGCACATCGTGATGTTGTCCGGGTCTTCGGGGTCGAGGCTGTACTCGAGCCTCACGGGGGCCCCGGCCGCGATGGCCTTCCTCGCCTCCTCGATCACGAGCGACTCGAGGACGCCGCCGCCGATCGTGCCGAACGTGGAGCCGTCCGCGTGGACGAGCATCCGCGCCCCCGCCTTCCGGGGCGAGGACCGGCTCGTGCCGGTGACGACGGCGAGCGCCACCGGGCGCCCCGCCCGCGCCGCCGCCGCGATCCGCTCGAACAGCATCGCCTCTTCGTTCATGAGCGCCCCCCGCCCCGCACGAACCGTTCGTAATCAGCCGGGTCGTCGATGTCCGCCGTGACGCCCGGATCGTCGAAGCCGATCGACCGCACCCGGGCGGGATCCCGCCGCACGACCGCGCGCGCGCCCTCCCCGGCCGGGGCCTCCATGAGTTCCCCGAAGACCGCCCGCGGGAAGATGACCGGGTGCCCCCGGCGGCCGTCATGGGCCGCGACGAGGATCTTCCCGGGATCCGCCTCCCATGCCGTCCGCATGCCCGCGTACGTGGAGGCGGCGACGAGCGGATGGTCCACGAGCGTCACGAGCGCCGCGCCCGCCGCCTCCGAAACCGCCCGCAGACCGCACTGGAGCGATGAGAGCTGCCCCCGCTCGAAGTCGCGGTTGACGACGACCGCCGCGCCGGGGAGGCGCGCCGCCGCCGCGACCTCGCCGGCACGCGCGCCGAGCACCACGACCACCTCCCCCATCCCCGCCTCGCGGAGGCGCGCGAATATCGTCTCGATGAAGGGGCTATTCCCCAGGCGGAGGAGCGCCTTCGGCGTCCCCATCCGCCTGGACTCCCCCGCCGCGAGCACGATCGCCGCCACAACGGTCGGATCCCTTGACTCGATCGCCCGGTCGCTCATACAGTCCCGAACATCCTGTCGCCGGCGTCGCCGATCCCCGGCACGATATAGGCACGCCGGTTGAGCCGCCGGTCGACGGCGGCCGTGTAGATCCGCACGCCGGGATGTCGCCGGGCGACCCTGCGGATCCCCTCGGGGGCGGCGACGAGCGTGACGGCGCGGAGATCGGCCGCCCCCCTCCCCCTCAGCAGGTCGATCGCCGCGGACAGGGAGCCGCCCGTCGCGAGCATCGGGTCGAGGATGACGACGGTCTTCCCGGCGAGGCGGCGCGGGAGCGATCGGTGGTACTCCGCCGGCTCGAACGTCTCCTCGTCGCGCTTGAGGCCGATGAACCCCACGGCGGCGGAGGGAACGAGGTCCAGGATCGGCCCGAGCATGCCGAGGCCCGCCCGGAGGATCGGAACGGCGACGATCCTGCCGGGGGGGAGGACCCGGCACGCCGCCCGCCCGAGGGGGGTGTAGACGCGACGCGCACGGAGCGGCAGGTCGCGCAGCGCCTCGGCGAGGAGGAGCAGGGCGGCGCGGCGGAGCGCCTCCCGGAACGCCGCGGGCCCCTCCCGGGCGTCGCGCAGGCGCGCGAGGCAATCGGCAAGGAGCGCGTGCTTCACCTCGATGACGGCCATTCCAGCCCCCGGGACCGCTTCCCCTCAAAAACCGCTCATGATAGCACCCGCGCGGGCGCGGCCGCCAGCCCAATCGGCGCGGCCCGCCGGCAGCGTACACAAGGAACCAATCCACCGCGGATTTTCACGGATGATTACGGATTTCCACTGATACGATTGAAGTCGGATCCGTGAGTATCCGTACGAATCCGTACGCATCCGTGGCTCGGGGTTCATTGTTCCCGCCGCGGATGCACGCGGATTGAGACCAGCCACAGGGATCACCGAGACCACGGAGCGATGACCGGACCCCTCATTCTCCGAGTCCTCTGCGGCCTCTGTGGCAAAGAAGCTCCCCTCGCGGAAACGGGGGGATGGTGAAAGCTGTTGCGCCGCATCCGGCGCCCGTGTATACTGTTGCGTTTCGTGAAGGGAGGTGCCGCTCTTGGGACGCGCCATTCGGATCGCCATCGCGGGCGTCGGCAACTGCGCGAGCTCACTCATCCAGGGGATCGAGTACTACCGCCGGAGCGGCGGGAAGGGGCCCGACGGATCGCTGGGGCTCATGCACTGGGACATCCTCGGCTACACCCCGGCGGACATCAAGGTGGTCGCGGCGTTCGACATCGACCGGCGGAAGGTCGGCAGGCCGCTCCACGAGGCGGTCTTCGCGAAGCCGAACTGCACCGCGGCCTTCCTCCCGGACATTCCCCCGAGCGACGTGATCGTCCGGCCGGGGCCGCTCCCCGACGGCATCCCCGTCTCCATGGTGGACTACGACGAGGAGAAGGTGTTCCTCCCCTGCGACGAGCCGCCGTGCGACGTCGAGCGGGTCCTCTCGGAGAGCGGCGCGGAGATCCTCCTCAACTACCTCCCGGTCGGCTCGCAGAAGGGGACGGAGTTCTACGCGAACTGCTGCCTCGCCGCCGGCGTGAGCCTCATCAACTGCATGCCGGTCTTCATCGTCTCCGACCCCGGCTGGGCGGGCCGGTTCGCCGCCCGCGGCATCCCCGTGGTCGGGGACGACATCAAGGCCCAGGTCGGAGCGACGATCGTGCACCGGACGCTCGCCCGGCTCTTCGACGACCGCGGGGTGCGGCTCGACCGGACCTACCAGCTCAACACCGGCGGCAACACCGACTTCCTCAACATGCTCGACCACGACCGGCTCGCATCCAAGCGGATCTCCAAGACCGAGGCCGTGCAGTCGCAGCTGCGCACCCCGCTCGATCCCGACAACATCCACATCGGCCCCTCGGATTACGTCCCGTGGCAGAAGGACAACAAGGTCTGCTTCCTCCGGATGGAGGGGCGGGGGTTCGGCGGGATCCCGCTGAACATCGAGCTCCGCCTGTCGGTGGAGGACTCGCCGAACAGCGGCGGCGTCGCCATCGACGCGATCCGCTACTGCAGGATCGCGCGGGAGAATGGGATCGCCGGGCCGCTGGAGGCGGTCAGCGCCTACACCATGAAGCACCCGCCCCGGCAGATGCCCGACACCGAGGCGCGGAACCTCATCCGGGATCTCCTCGCCGAGGGCCGGACCGGCTGATTCCCGCCGCCCGCCGCACCGCGGCGGCGATCGCCGCCGCGTCCGCCTCGTCCTTGCCGATGTACGCCAGCGCCCCGAGCCGCCCGGCGCCGGCGCGGAGGGCGTCGTCCGCGGAGCCGGCGAGGACCACGACCGGCACGGCGGGGGCGCTCCGCCGCAGCGCCTCGAGCGACTCGAGGCCCCAGCTGTCGGGAAGGGTGAGATCGAGGAGCACCGCGTCGATGCCGCCGCGGCCGAGCCGCCCGAGCGCCGCCGAGAGGCGGTCGGCCCATTCGCATTCGAACTCCCCTCCCGCCTCGGCGAGGAGCTCCCGGACGAGCCTCGCCTGGAGGGGGCTGTCCTCCACGATGAGGACGCGCACCGTTCCTCCTCCCGCCGTCACGGCGCGCCCCTCCCGCCGGGGCCGGGCAGCGCGGCGACCGTGAGCCAGAACGAGAGGATGCCGCCCGCCACGCCGAGGAACTCCCGCAGGTCGAACGGCTTGGTGACGCACATGTTCGCCCCCAGGTCGTAGGCCCTCGCGAGGTCCTCCTCCCTGTCCGATCCCGTCAGGACCACGACCGGGATCCGCCGCAGCGCCTCGTTCCGCTTCATCTCCGCGAGGACCTCGAAACCGTTCTTCCCGGGGAGGCTGAGGTCGAGGATGACGAGGTCCGGCGGGCGCACGCACGCGCCGGGCCGGAGGAGCGCCGTCGCCTCGTCGCCGCTCCGCGCGACGCGGAGCCGGTGCCGGATCCCGCTCTCGCGGGCCGCCTCCGCGACGAGGCGGACGTCGCCGGGGTTGTCCTCGACGAGGAGGATGTCCGCCTCCCGCGCCGCGGCGGTCACCGGCGGCCTCCCGCGCGGCCGCCGCCCGCACCCGTCCCGGCGGGCAGGGTGAAGCGGAACGTCGCGCCGCGGCCGGGCTCCGACTCGACCCATATCCGGCCGCCGTGCCGCTCCACGATCTTCCTGCAGAGCGCGAGGCCGATGCCCGTCCCCGGATACTCGCCCCGCCCGTGGAGGCGCTGGAAGACGGCGAAGATCCGCTCGGCGTATTTCGGGTCGATGCCGATGCCGTTGTCCGCGACCGAGACCACCCACTCCCTCCCCTTCCTCGAGGCGGACACGTGCACCGCCGGCGGGTCCTCGCCCCTGAACCGGATGGCGTTCGCGATGAGGTTCTGGAGGAGCTGGACGAGCTGCTTCCGGTCGGCGCGCACCGTCGGCAGCCGATCGCGGGTGACCGAGGCGCCGCTCTCCCGGAGGGCGACCTGCAGATTCCCGAGCGCCTCGTCGAGCGCCTCCCCCACCGGCGTCGGCTCGAACGGCCGCTCGCTCGTCCCCACGCGGGAATACTCGAGGATGTCGTCGATGAGTGTCTTCATCCTCGTCGCCCCGTCGACGGCGAAGTCGATGAACTCGGCGGCGGCGCCGTCGAGCCGCTCCGCGTAGCGGCGCTCGAGCAGCCGGAGATAGCTCGCCACCATCCGGAGCGGTTCCTGGAGGTCGTGCGACGCGAGATAGGCGAACTGCTCGAGATCCTCGTTCGAGCGCTTGAGGTTCTCCGCCGTCCGCCGGAGCGCCTCCTCCGCCCGCACGCGCGCCTCCTCGATCTCGATCCCGTGGAGGGCGAAGCCGATGTCCCGCGCGACCTCGCTGAACAGATTGCACTCCTCCTCGTCCGCGGCGGGGTCCGGGGCGGCGGCGACCGACATCACGCCGTAGACCCGCCCGCCGGTCTCGATCCGGACGGCCATCGCTCCTCCCTCGTGGCACGGCGCGGCGAGCGGGCAGTCGAGGCAGCCGAGCGGCGGCACCTCCACCTGCACCGCCGCCGTCTCGATCGCCCGCCGGGCGCAGGGCGGCAGGTCGCCCGCCTCCAGCCGCCGGGCGAGCGCCGCGAACCCCTCCCCGATCCCGGACTCCGCCGCCGCTCTGACCCGCCCCCGCTCGTCGAAGAGGGCGATCCAGGCGTTCCGGTACCCGCGGTGCCGGACGAGGTTGTCGCACGCCCCCCTGATGAGGCGGAGCGGGTCCCGCTCCCGCGTGACGAGGAGATCGACCGCCCGGATGGCCCGGAGCACCGTCGTGAGGTGCTCGAGGCGTTCGGCGGCCCTCTTCCGCTCCGTGATGTCCCGGGCGATGCCGGTCGTCCCGATGACGCGGCCCCGGTCGTCGAGGATCGGCGTCTTGATGGTCTCGATCCAGGTCTCCCTCCCCGCGGCGTCCACGAGCGGCTCCTCGACGCGCTTCCGCCGGCCGGACCGCCTCACCTCCGCGTCGTCCGCGCGGTACCGCTCCGCGAGCGCGCGCGGCCAGACGTCGAAGTCCGTCTTGCCGACCATCTCCTCCGGGGACAGGCCGCAGGCGCGGCCGAACGGCTCGTTGACCGCGATGAACCTGCTCTCGGTGTCCTTGAGCCAGGCGATGTCCGGGATGTTGTCGAGGATGGCCTTCTGCCGCCGCTCGGTCTCCCGCAGGGCCTGCTCCATCCGCTTCCGCTCGGTGATGTCCTCGAAGATGACCGCGAACTGCCTGTGCCGCGGGCTGTAGGCGGCGAGCGAGTACCACCTCCCGAGGTGCTCCGAGAAGCGCTCGACGCTCGCCGTCTCACCGGTCAGCGCCACGCGCCCGTACAGGTCGAGCCAGTCGATGCTGTCCCGGGCGAGGCCGGGCATCACCTCGGAGGCCCGCCGCCCGACGGTCGTCTCGCGCCTGAGGCCGGTCAGCCGCTCGAAGACGTCGTTCATCTCGAGGAAGATGAAATCCACGGGCTCCCCCCGATCGTCCACCACGATCTCATGGTAGGCGAAGCCCGCGAACATGTTCTCGAAGAGCAGGCGGTAGTTCTTCTCGCTGCCCTCGAGCCTGAGCCGGGACTGCTCGAGCGCGACGAGCATCCCGTTGAACGAGCCGGCGAGCCGGGCGATCTCGTCGCTCCCCCGGAGCACCACGCGCGCCGACAGATCGCCGGTGCCGGCGATCCTGTTCATCCGCGCGCTCAGCCGGCGGAGCCTGCGCAGGACGGTCCGCTCCACGGCGAGCGCCATGACCGCGCCGAAGGCGAGGCCCGCGGCGAGGAGCGCCCCGATGAAGTAGAGGACCGCCGTCCTCCCCTGGGCGTAGAGCTCGGTGGGCTGGTCCACGCGGAGGACGAGGGCGGGGGCGCCGTCGATGTCCCGCAGGGGGAAGGAGGCGGCGATCATTCCACCCCCGACGAGCACCGCCGGCTCGTCGACGCCGGCATCGCCCTCCCGGATCGATTCGGGCGGGACCGCGGCGACCGATGCCTGGGCGAGCGCCGCGATCTCCTCGACCTTCCGCTCGTCGAGCCCGCGCGCCGCCACGAGGGCGCCGCGGATCGGCCCCTTCCCCTCGCCGGTGAGGATGGGGCGGGAGGCGATGAGGATCGTTTGCCCGCCGACGGTGGCGATCCCCGCCGTCCCGCCGCGGAGGTCGTCGTGCCGGGCGAGGCCCGGGCGGGCGAGCACGTACTCCCGCATGCCGTCGGGGAGGGGGGCCATCGTCCCCTCCGCGCGGTCGAAGCCGGTCTCGAAGACGATCCGGCCCTCCGCGTTGATGAAGAGGAGGGCGTCGAGATTGAGGGCGCCGAGTGTCGTGTCGTTGAGGTTGTGCCGGATGAACGTCTCGTTCCGGTCGGCGACGAACCGCCACGCCTCGTCCCACCAGGCCCAGTCCCGGGTGATGTAGTCGAGCGCCTCGACCTCCCGCTCGACGATGCCCCTGACCCTGGCGACGTTCCTGAGGAGCCGCTGCTCCTCGAGGATGAAGAAGCTGGGGAGGAGGATGAACCGGGATGCCGCGAGGATGATGGCGGTCGAGCCGCCGAGGGCGGCGAAGAAGATGAGGAACGTTTTCGAGCGGATGGTCACGGGGGCCCTGCCGCTTTCGCCCGACCGGCTGCCCATAGTATAGCGCCCCGCGGCCTGCGAATCAATCCGCGTTCATCCGCGTGCATCCGCGGCAATAACTCTGCTTCTTTTCACTTTGAACTTTGAACGTTCAACTTTTAACTGTAGTTGTCATCCGTGGCGGGCTTTCTTCCTGGGGCGGCGGGGGCGGTTGCGGATCGGGCCGGCGCCCGCTACAATGGTCCCGCCATGCGCACGTACACCGGGACCGTCCGGCGCGCCGTCAACGCCTTCAAGGCGGTCCTCGTCGAGGGCCTCGTGCGGACGGGGGCGACGCCCGACCTGATCACCTTCGCGGGATTCCTCTTCGCCTGCGGCGGCGGGCTCGCCTTCGCGGCGGGACGCTTCCCCCTCGGCGGGCTCATGATCCTGCTCGCGGGGGCGTGCGACGTCCTCGACGGCGCCGTGGCGCAGCGGAGCGGGCGCGGCACCCCGTTCGGCGCCTTCTTCGACTCCTGCCTCGACCGTTATTCGGACATCGTCCTGCTCGGCGGCGTGGCCCTCCACTACGCCGCGCGCGGCCCGCGCAGGAACGTGGCCCTCGCGCTCCTCGCCATCGCCGGCTCCACGCTCGTGAGCTACGCGCGGGCGCGGGCGGAGGCGCTCGGCATCTCCTGCAAGGTGGGGTTCTGGGAGCGCGCGGAGCGGACGTTCATGATCATGCTGGGGGGGTTCTTCTGGCGGATGCCGGGCGTCCTCTGGGAGCTCGCCATCCTCGCCAACATCACCGCCGCCCACAGGATCTACCACGTCTGGCGCCGGGTCAGGCGGCCGTCATGGGACCTGCCGTACGTCCCCGTCCTGAGCGACATCCTCTTCTGGGAGCACCCGCGCTACACCTGGCAGTACGACGTCTACGTGGGGCTGGGGATCGCGCTGCCGCTCCTCCTCCCCATCCGGTAGCAGGTTTCCATTGATGAGCCACAGAGCGCACAGAGGATTCAGAAAAGAACCACGGCCCGACGTAAATGGCAAGAAGTGGGAGGGGACAGGAACGTTCCTGCATCGGGCTCCTGGCCATGGGCTGTTTTTCGGCCTCTGCGATCTCCGTGGCGGGAGGCCTCGGGCGACCGGCGCGCCGCTCAGCGCGCGCGGTTCGCGGCCCGCTCGGTGCGGGACCAGGTCGAGAGGATGACCGGCAGCGCCTTCGCGAGGCCGCGCGGGTCGAAGAGCGCCTCGATCTCGCCGCGGCAGTTGTACCAGCAGGCGCGGCAGGTGTTCGCGCGCCAGGCGGCGCGCAGCTTCCGGAGGAGCGCCGCGGGGGCGTCCGACAGGACGCTCCCGATCGGATGGTCGAGGTCCTCCACGCACTTGGCGACCCGCCCGAAGTTGTCGACGTTGAAGAACCCCCTCCCCGCCTTGCAGGCGGGCACGCCGCCGTTGAGCGCCGCGTCGAAGCGCTCGAGGAAGTAGGGGTTCGAGATGAAGTTGGGGTGCCGTCGCCGGAGCGCGAGCAGGTGGGCGGAGACCGACCGGTCGGGGAGGAACCGCCCCTCCCCCCCCTTCAGGCTGCAGTACGGCTGCACCATGAAGTAGGCCCCGTGGCGCGCGGCGAGCCGGATGAGCGGCTCCATCTCGTCCAGGTTGTCGTTCTTGAGGACCGCCATCAGGTTCACCCGCTGGAACCGGCCGCACCGCTCCTCCGAGAGGACGCGGAGGGCGTCGACGGCCCGCCGGTAGGCGCCCTCGACGCCCCGGCTCTCGTCGTGCCGCTCCTCGCTCGCGTAGTCGATCGAGACGCTCGCCCCCCAGAGCCCCGCCCGGAAGGCGCGGCGGGCGAACTCCCTCGTCACGAACCAGCCGTTCGTCGTCAGGAGCGGCATGTGGTACCGGGCCATGATCTCGATGATCTCGGGGAGGTCGGGCCGCATGAACGGCTCGCCGCCGCCGATGGAGACCATGAACGAGCTCATCCCGAAGAGGGTCCGGCAGCCGGCCTCGATCTCGCGGAGGCCGAGCTCGTCCGCGGGCTTGATCCGGCATTTCCAGTAGTCGCAGAAGTTGCAGGAGAAGTTGCACCGGTAGGTGACCTGCCAGGTGCACCAGACGGGCCTCCCCGCGAAGAAGCGGGAGAAGATCTTGTACTTCTTGTAGAGGGCCGGGTACGGTTTCACCGGTCTGGGGGGGCGAACGCCCGCTCGTAGCCGTTGACCTTCTTCCACTCCGCCGCCGGCACCGCGTGGGCCCGCTCCACCCGCGTCCGGTACACCGGGCCGGAATTGTAGGAGCAGAACGGGTAGAGCATCCCGTCGGGGCCCGCGAAGTGGATGACGCAGCGCCGGAGCCGGGAGAGGTCGTAGTTGTACGCGTCCATGAAGTGCATCCCGCCCACCATCATCGTGCGGAAGGTCTTCACCCTGCCGCCGCGCCCCACCTTCTTGTCGAGCATCCCCTGGAGCGTCTGGAGGTACATCGTGAAGCTGAGCCCCTCCGGCGCCCGCTCCTCGTGGTAGTGCCGGCGGAGGGCGTTCCAGGCCCTGATCTTCGCGAACGCCTTGAAGCGGGCCCGGGACGTCCTCCCGGCGAGCCGGTTCATGTCGGTGACGAGTCCCTCGACGTCGATGAACCGGGACATCGGGACCGCCTGCCCGTCCTCGCCGATCACCAGGTAGGTGCAGAGGGTGCAGTGGGGATGGCAGGTGAAGTTCGTGATCTCCTCGCCCCGGAGCGCGCCGATGAACCTCGAGAAGGGGCTTACGAAGGAGAGCGGGTAGAAGTCGGAGCGGCGGACGATGCCGGTCTGCCGCTCGAGGTTGATCATGATGTCGGGGAGCGTGATGCGGCGCTGCATCCGTTCCTCGTGGGAGATCCTGCCGGTGAAGCAGACCGGCTGGAAACTGATCCCGGCGATGACGTCGGCGTTCCCGATCGCGTAGCGGAGGATGCGGCCGACCTCCTCGTCGTTCACGCCGCGGACGATCGTGCAGACGAGGGCGATCTTCATCCCGGCGCGCCGGATGTTCTCGACCGCCCGCTCCTTCAGCTCGACGAGGGGGCGGCCCCTCGTGACCGCGTAGATCCGGTCGTCGAGGCCGTCGAACTGGAGGTAGATGGTGTGGAGGCCCGCCTCCTTCGCCCGCATGGCGAACTCGGGGTCGGCGAAGCGGATGCCGTTCGAGGCGAGCTGGATGTGCGTGAAGCCCATCCGCCCCGTCATCCGGAGGATCTCGAAGAACTGCGGGTGGAGGGTGGGCTCGCCGCCGGAATACTGGATGATCCGGCCCGCCACGGGGCGCTCGTTCCGGTAGGTCCGGAGCATCGCCGCCACCTGGTCGAGCGACGGCTGGTAGACGTAGCCGGTCACGTTCGCGTTCGCGAAGCAGATCGGGCAGTTGAGGTTGCACCGGTTCGTGAGGTCGATGTTGCCGAGGACGGTGTGGTTGAGGTGCGTCCCGCAGAGGCCGCAGCCGTGGGGGCAATCCCCCGCCCCCTTCACGTTCGGGTTGCTCAGGCCGTGGCCGGTGTCGAACGTCCAGCGCTCGTTCCGCAGGTAGAGCTCGGCATCCCCCCAGTAGACGTCCTTCCATCGGCCGTGCCCCGGGCACTCCTTCTCGATCATCACCTTCCCCCCCTCCTCGTACAGGTCGGCGGGGATGACCTTCAGGCACTGGGGACAGATCGATTCGATGGTCTTCGGGAGCCCCATCCGGAGGGGGATCCGGGCCTCGCCGGAGAGGGTCTTCCCGGCGTCGCGCGCGGGGGCGGTTTTGGAGGCGGTCGTCACGTTCACGGGGAACCTCGCTTTCTCCCACTCGGTTCGGGCGATTATGATACGACACCGCGGCGCGACTGTCAAGCCGCCCCGAAGAACCAATCCACCACGGATTCGCACGGATTCGTGCGGATATTCACGGATCCAACCACAGGGGAAAGTTCGAAGTGTAGTAAGGTCCATCGCCGCGGCGATCATCCCACCATTCTTATGGCTGATACAACAGGGCTTCATCCGGATCCGCGGTGATCCGTAATGATCCGTGGAAATCCGTGGTGGATTCTTTCTTGATCCGGCTGGGCGGGGCGGTTTACCGGCCGCGGCGCTTGTGCTAGACTGCGTGGCTTCCGATGAAGAGAACGCTGAGGAGAATGGCCGCGTGGGGCCTCCTCTCCGCCGCCGCGGCGCAGGGGTGCGCGGTCCTCCGCCCTCCCCCGCCCCCCGCCGCCCCCCCGTCGTACCGGAGCGCCTCGCTCGACGAACTCCTCCGCGTCCTCTCGCCCGGCGAGGGGGGCGTGGCGACCGTCCAGGCGTCATACTCGGCCCGGCTGCGGGACCGGCAAAAGGGGGCGGCGCGCTCCTTCAGCGGGATGCTCGCGATGGGGCGGCCCGGCAGCCTCAGGATGCGGGGGAGCGCCGCGATGCTCCCGAACCTGTTCGACCTCCTCGTCGACGGCGACCGCACGGCGCTCCACGTCCCCCGCGACAACGCCGTCTACGAGGCCCGCGGCGAGGCGGCGCTGCTCCGCCACGGCCTCCCCGACCCGCGGATCCTCACCTCGCTCTTTGTCGGGCGCGCGGCGACGGACGGCGCCCTCCACCTCCTGGAAACGCTCCCCTCGAGCTACATCGTCTACGAGGCGGCGACCGGGCGGGGGAAGGCGCGCCTCGTCCGGAAGGTCGTCTTCGACCGGGCGGACCTCTCCCCCGTCCGCCTCGAGTACTTCGACGACGCGGGGATGCTCCTCCGGACGGTGCACTGCGCGGGATTCTTCACGCCGCCGGGGACGACGGCGGCGGTCCCGCGGGAGGTCCGCATCGAGGAGCCGTCGGCGGGAAGGTCCCTCACGCTCCGCCTGACCGATCTCCGCGTCAACACGCCGCTCAACCCGGGCATCTTCTCCCTCGAGTCCCCGCCGGGAGCCCGCCGCCTCCCGCTCGAGGAGCTCCGGACGTGACGCGCCTCATCCTCGCGAACCTGCGGCACCGCCGCACGCGCAGCACCCTCTGCGTCCTCGCGGTGGGGATCGGCATCGCCCTCCTCCTCGTCCTGAGCGGCCTCTGCCGGGGCATGATCCACGAGTCGGCGCGGCGGCTGCGCGGGACGGGGGCGAGCGTCATCGTCCAGCCGCGCGGCTCCTCGGGGCTCCTCGCCTTCAAGGGGGGGAGCCTGCCGGTGCGCTACGCCGGCGAGCTCGAGGCGGTCGAGGGGGTCGCCGCGGCGTGCCCCGTCCTCACATGGACAACCACGATCGACCGGGTCATCTACGTCGTCTACGGCGTCGACCTCGGCGCCTTCGAGGCGGTCGGCGGCGCCCTCCCGATCGTCGAGGGGCGGCCCTGGCGGAGCGGCGACGAGCTGCTCGTCGACTCCCGCCTCGCCGCCGCGAACGGCTACCGGGTCGGCGACCGGCTCCCCCTCCTCGGGAGGACGTTCCGCGTGGCGGGGATCTTCAGGAGCGGCGTCGGGGCGCGGGTCTATCTGCCGATCGAAACCCTCCAGGAGGCCCTCCACCTCGAGGGGATGTGCTCGCTCTTCTTCGTGGCGGCGGAGCCCGGCGTCGCCCCGGCGGGCGTCGCCGCGGAGATCGAGGCGCGGCTGCCGGCGCTCACCGCGAGCGTCCTGGACAACTACGAGGAGATCCTCGTGCACGAGGTGACCGGCCTCGGCGAATTCTTCGGCGTCATCACCGGGACCGCCCTCGTCATCAGCTTCCTCGTCATCCTCACGACGATGTACACGACGATCGCCGAGCGGACGAGGGAGATCGGCATCCTCCGCGCCCTCGGGGCGACGCGGGGGCGCATCGTCCGCATGGTCGCCGCCGAATCGCTCATCCTCTGCGCGATGGGGGTCGCCGCGGGCTTCGCCATCGCGGTCGGGGTCCGATTCTGGCTCGCCGCCTCGCACCCGCTCCTCACGATGGAGATCACGGCCGCCGGCCTCGCGCGGGCGGCCGCCCTCGGCATCGCCGGCGGCGTGCTCGGCGCGCTCCCGCCGGGGATGCGGGCGGCGCGCGTCGATCCGGTGGAGGCGCTCCTCTATGAATGACGTGCCGGCGGCACCGTTCATCGAGGCCCGTGACCTCCAAAAGACGTACCGGACGGGGGGCGGCGACGTGCGCGCGCTCGGCGGCGTCCGCCTCGCCGTCGGGAGGGGCGAGTTCCTCTCGATCGTCGGCCCCTCGGGCTGCGGCAAGTCCACGCTCCTCTACATCCTCGGCGGCCTCATGACGCCGACGGCCGGCTCCGTGCGGGTCGGCGGCGAGGAGATCGGGGGGCTCCGCGACGCGGCGCTCGCCCGGTTCAGGGCGCGGCGGATCGGCTTCGTCTTCCAGCGCTTCAACCTCGTGCCGACGCTCACGGTGGCGGAGAACATCGCCCTCGCCCGGCGGATCAGGGGCCCCGGCGGCGCGACGGTCCCCCTCGACGAGCTCCTCGAGCGGGTGGGGCTCGCCGGGAAGGCGCGGCGACGGCCGCCCGAGCTCTCCATGGGCGAGCAGCAGCGCGCCGCGGTGGCGCGGGCGGTCGCCCACCGGCCCGCGATCCTGCTGGCGGACGAGCCCACCGGGAACCTCGACACCGCGAACTCGGACCGCATCCTGGAGCTGTTCGGGCGGATGCACCGCGAGTTCGGACAGACGATCCTCCTGGTGACGCACAACCCGGACGCCGCCCGCGCCGCCGGGAGGACGGTGCGGATGCGCGACGGCATGATCGAATGAGCCGCCCCCCGGGTCGACGCCCCGCCGGCGCGGCGGCCGTATCGGCGCGACGCTGGTTCGCCGGTTTCGCGGCCTACGTCGCCGCCCTCCTCCTGCTCCTCGCCTGGGCCTCCTCGGCCGGGCGGGAGGAGGCGCGGAACCTCCTCCTCTTCGTCCTCGCCGTCAGCTTCGCCTGCCAGTTCATCCCGCTCCCGATCATCCCCGTCTTCCTGTGGATCGCGCGCACGCACAACCCGTTCCTCATCGCCCTCCTCGGCGCGGCGGCGACCTCCGTGGCCAACCTCCACGACTACCACATCCTCACCGCGCTCATGCGCTGGGAGCGGCTCGACCGGGTCCGGGACACCCCCTGGTTCGCCCGGGCGGCCGCATGGTTCGCGAGGTGCCCGTTCTGGACGCTCGTCGTCGCCAACATACTCCCCCTGCCGATCGACGTGCCCCGCCTCCTCGCGATCTCCACCGGCTACGGCCGCCTCCCGTTCACGCTCGCGACGTTCACCGGGAGGGTCCCCCGCTACCTGCTCCTCGCCTGGCTCGGGTACGAGCTGAAGCTCTCCAACACGGCGATCCTCGTCGTCCTCGCCGTCACGGTCGCCCTCTCCGTCGCGAAGACCGTGCCGAAACTGCTGGCGAAGCGGCGCGGCGAGCGGTAGGATGGGGCGTGAGGATGCCTCGATGAGCGGACATCGACTTGCCGCCGCGCTCGCCGCCGCCGCGATCCTGGCGGCGCCCGGCGCGCCCTGCCGCGCGGGGACGCCCGACGCCGACGCCGTCCTCGCGAGGATGGAGAAGGCGGGCGCGGGGATACGCGCCCTCACCGCGGAGTTCCGCCAGGAGCGGATCTACGCCCTCTTCGACGAGCGGCGGGAATCGTCCGGGACGATCACCTACAAGAAGCCGGGGATGATGCTCTGGCAGTACCGCTCCCCCGACCGGACGGCGATCTACATCAAGGGGCGTCGGGCCCTGATGTACCTGCCGGACATCCGGCAGGTCCAGGCGGTGTCGCTCGCGAAGGACCGGAAGACCGAGATGCTCCTCATCGGCTTCGGCAACACCGCCGAGGAGATCACCCGCAACTTCCGGGTCGAGGCCTCGCGGGGGGAGGACGGGACGCACGTCCTCGACCTCGTTCCGGCGGAGGAGGGGCTCGCCGCCCACTTCCGGCGCCTGCGCCTGTTCATCGACCCGGAGCGGTGGCTCCCCGTGCGGAGCGAGCGGTTCGAGGCGGGGGGGGACAGGACGATCTTCACCTTCTCGAACGTCCGGACGGACGTCGCGCCCGACGACGCCCTCTTCGACTTCACGCCGCCCGAGGGCGTCGAGGTGGTGGAGTACTGACGGGGTCAGCCGGCGCCGCGCGCCTGCCGAGCCTGGTGCATGAACGCCTCCAGGCGCGTGCTCTCGTTGACCCCCTCGAGGCCGTCGTAGGTGACGTTGAGCCAGGGGATCCCGTCGAAGCGCTCGACGACCGAGCGCGAGACGGCGGTGGCGACCATCCCGGGCATGCAGGTGAACGGCATGACGTTCACGATCCCCGAGGCCCCCTTCCGGATGTAGTCGATCGCCTTGCCGATCGAGAGGATCGCCTCCCCCCCGAACGAATGGTGCATGTAGGGGGCGGCGAGGGCGAGGATCTCCTCGATCTCCGCCTCGTGCAGGTTCAGGAGGGCGCCGTCGACCGCCTCGAGCATCCGCTCCTCGTCGCGCCGCTGGATCCTGTCGGTGAGATACCCCTTCAGGAACTCCAGGCACCTCCCGGACGAGGATCGATCCTCGAGCATCCGGTTGTTCGTGTAGAAGATCCACTCGGTGACCGGGGCGACCCACGCCTCCCCCCCGAGCGCCTCGATCTGCGCGACGACGTCGTTGTTCGTGAAGCGGTTGCTCCTGACGTAGATCTCCCCGACGACGCCGATGACCGGCCTGCGGCCGCGCCGCCGGTCGGTCCCGACCGACCGGAACAGGTCGCGCACCCTCGCGAGCGCGCCGAAGATGCGGTCGCCGCCCGCCTCGAGCGCCGCCGTGACGGTCCGGAGGGATTCGGCGAAGACGCGGTCCGTCTCGCCGCGGCGCGTCTCGTAGGGGCGGTGCTCGCGGGCGAGCTTCTCCAGGAGGTCGATGGCAAGGAGGCCGCGCCAGGCGAGGCGGCGGAAGGCGGGCCCGACGTCACCGAACTCCGAGGAGTAGGAGTCGGAGGAGCCCGGCGACACGACCGGCACATCGCGGAAGCCGAGGTCGTCGAGGATCATCCGGTGCATCGGGGCGTACTGGCCGAAGCGGCACGGCCCCCCGGCCGTCGGCATGAAGAACGCCGCCCGGCGGTGGTCGAACCCCGGCTCGAACAGCTTCTTCAGCATGTCCCCCGTCGTCGTGATGAACGGCAGGCACTCCCTCCCGGAGGCGAACTGCCGCCCGATCTCGACGGTGCGCGCGTCCGACTCCGGGAGCGCCTCGGCGGGGCGGCCGAAGGCGCGCATCGCCGCCGCGAAGGCGTGCGCGTGGAGCGCCATCTGGGGGACGTAGAGGGTCCGCGGCGTCTTCGACCGGACGAGCCGGAAGCGCCACTCGGCCGCCGCGGGCGGCCTCCCGGCGCCGCCGAGGCTGTCGAGGAACGCCTCGCAGCGGGTGATGACGCCGGCGTCGGCGCTGTGCTCGTCGATCTCCAGGTGCAGGAACGGCTTCCCCTCCATCTGCCGGCGGAAGAAGTGGTCGATGAAGGAGTCGGGCCCGCACTTGAAGTTCGTGATGTAGACGGCATGGAGGCGGGGGTCGCTCCGGACGGCGCGCGCCGAGGCGAGGATCCGCTGGCCGTAGCGCCAGTACATGTTCGGGAAACGGTCGTGGATCTCCTCCCCGCGGAGGTCGAGGTAGTCCTGCGGAAGGGGGACCACGCCGAGATCGCGCAGCTTCTTGGGGAGGTTCAGGTTGATCCCCGCGTCGTAGTTGTTGTAGGGCCGGCCGAGGATGACCATCCCCCGTTCCCCCTCGCGGAGCCGCCCGAGCGCCGCCGCGCCGCGGCCCCTGATCTCCCGGTAGAACGCCTCCTGCGCCCCCTCGGCGGCGCGGAGGGCCCGCCGGACCTCCGCCGGCCGGTGCCCCATCCCGCGCCCCATCCGCACGAGCGCCCGCTCGATCGCCGACCGCCCGCGGAGGAAGAGGAGCGGCGGCTGGAGGAGGCGGACCGGGGCTCGGTCGAGGTCGAGTGACGCCCTGAGGATATACGGGATCGCCTGGACGAGGGGGCAGCAGTAGCTCTGGGGGATGTCGGGGAAGAGGCGGGCCATGTTGATCACGCTCGGGAGGAAGAGGTAGTCGGGTCGCTCCTCGAGCAGGCTGAGGACGTGGCCGTGGACGATCTTGATCGGGAAGCAGGTCTCGGTCGCGACCTTCTCCACCGAGGCGTGGATGATCCGGGCGTTCGTGGTTTCCGACAGCACCACCTCGTAGCCGAGCGTCCTGAAGAACTCCCGCCAGTAGGGGAAGAACTCGTACAGGTGGAGCACCCGGGGGATCCCGACGCTGCCGCGGGGCGACCCGGCGGGGGGGAGGCGCCGGACCCCGTCGAGCGCCTTCTGGGTCTCCCCGGGGGAGGCGCCGAGCAGCAGCCGCTCCCGCTCCGCGAAGTAGTCGGGGATCTCCCGGCCGGCCGTCTCCGCCTTCACCTCGTACTTCTCGCAGCGCGCGCCGTAGAAGTGCGGGCGCTCCTCGTCGAAGCGCACCTTCCTGATCTCGCAGAGGTTGTCGCAGCCGTTGCACGTGAACGAGGTGGACTCCGCCTTTCTGCCCGAGAGGTCGAAGCCCTGGAAGCGCCCGCCGCCGCCGGCGCCGCACTCCCGCATGGCGAGGAGGGCCGCCCCGATGGCGCCGGTGACGTCGTGGTGCGGCGGGACCGTGATCGCCTTCCCCGTCACCCGCTCGAACGCCGCCACGACGCCGGCGTTCCAGGCGACCCCCCCCTGGAAGAAGATGGTGTCGCCGACCCGCCGGTCCCCGACCACCCTGTTGAGGTAGTTGTGCACGATGGAGTAGGCGAGCCCCGCGACGAGGTTTCGCTTGCTGAGCCCCCGCTGCTGGTGGGCGACGAGGTCGGACTCCATGAAGACGGTGCAGCGGTCGCCGAACCTGCCGGGGTTGTCGGCCTCCAGGGCCAGCCGCCCGAACTCCTCCTCGATCCGTATGCCGAGCTTCTCCGCCTGCTCCTCGAGGAAGGAGCCGGTGCCGGCGGCGCAGACCTTGTTCATCTCGAAGTCGACGACCGTGCCGTTGCTGATGCTGACGTACTTGGAGTCCTGGCCCCCGATCTCGAAGATCGTGTCCACGGCGGGGTTGATGTGGATCGCTGCCGTCGCCTGCGCCGTGATCTCGTTGCGGACGACGTCGGCGCCCACGTAGTCGCCGATGAGGTACCGGCCGGAGCCGGTGGACCCGACGCCGGCGATCCGCACGCGCCCGCCGAGCTCCTCCCCCACCTCCATGAGCCCCCGCCGCACCGCCTCGAGGGGGCGGCCCGCCGTGGGGAGGTAGCGTCGCGCGAGCACGCCGCCCGCGCGGTCGATGACGACGACGTTCGTGCTGAGCGACCCGATGTCGATGCCGAGGTACGCCTCGACCGGCGCCCCCTCCCCGGCGGGGAGGGGGACGACGACGACGTGCTCCGCCGGGTCGATGACGCGCGGGGCGAGCGGCTCCATCCCCCCCGGCGCCGCCCGGAGGGCGGCCAGGTGCGCGTCGATCGCGTCGGCACCCCCGAACGCCGCCGCGTTCCGGATCCCCCCGTCGAGGGCGGAGAGGGCCGCGCCGATCGCGCCCGTCGTCGCGTGGCGCTCCGGGATGACGAGCTCGTCGGGGGCGAGGCCGAGCACGTCCCGGAACGCCCTCACCACCCCGGCGTTCGCGGCGACGCCCCCCTGGAAAACCACGGGGGGGACGAACCGCTTGCCCCTGCCCACGTTGCTCTTGAAGCTCCTCGCCACGGCGTAGCAGAGGCCGGCCACGATGTCGAAGTCGGGCGTCCCGATCTGCTGGAGGTGGATCATGTCCGACTTGGCGAATACGGAGCAGCGCCCGGCGATGCGCGGCGGCTTCTCGGAGCGGAGGGCGTACTCGGCGAACTCGCGTTCGATCGACAGCCCGAGGCGGCTCGCCTGCTGGTCGAGGAAGGATCCCGTCCCGGCGGCGCAGACGGTGTTCATGGAGAAATCATCGATGATCCCCCTCCCCGTAGAGGCGTCCTCGTGGATGAAGATCAGCTTGGAATCCTCGCCGCCCATCTCGATGACCGTCCGCGCCCCCCGGCAGAGGCGCGCCGCGGCGAGGGCCTGCGCGATGATCTCGTTGACGAACGCCGCGCCGGTGACGGAGGCGATGATCTTTCCGCCCGACCCGGTCGCCGCGAACGCCCCGATCCGTCCGGGCGGGTGGCCGGCGAGCGCCGCGCGCAGGAGGTCCGCGACCGCCCGGATGGGGTGCCCCCGGTGCCGGACATACCAGTCCCGGACGACGGCGCCGCCGGCGTCGACGAGCGCCACCTTCGCGCTCACCGACCCGACGTCGATGCCGCAGTACAGCATCCCCTCCTCCGCCCGCGTGCTCACCGCCGCCTCCTCCGTGACCGTGGCGTCTCTCTTCCTCCCGGGGCGGACAGCGTACGCGAGGGCGCGCCCCCCGTCAAGCCCCTCCCGGCGCGCCGCGCCGCGAGCGGGGCGTTCATGCTGCCCGTCCGATATCCCGCGAGGTCCACCGCCGCGTAGAGGAAGCCGATCCGCCGGAGGCGCCGGCGGACGCCGTCACGCACATCCGCCCTGAGGAGGCGGCCGATCTGGGCGGGGTCGACCTCGATCCTCGCCGCCTCGCCGTGGCACCGGACCCTGACGCGGCGGAAGCCCATCCGCCTGAGCGCCGATTCGCCGCGCTCCACCATGCGGAGTCGCGCCGGATCGATCGGGACGCCGTACGGGATCCGGGAGGCGAGGCAGGCCATCGCCTCCCGGTCCCATCCGGGCAGGCCGAGGCGGCGGGAGAGGCGGCGGATATCGTCCTTCGTGAAGCCGGCCTCCCGGAGGGGGGCGACCGCCCCCAGCCGGCGCGCCGCATCCTCCCCCGGCCGGTAGTCGCGGAGGTCGTCCGCGTGGGCGGCGACGGCCACGCGCGCGAGCCCGCGCCGGCGGGCGACGGCGGCGAGGCGCGCGATGAGCTCCCGCTTGCACCAGTAGCACCGGTCGGGAGGGTTCGCGGCGAACCGCGGGTCATCGAGCTCGCGGGACCGGATGACGAGGTGCGGCGCACCGGTCAGCCGCGCGAGCCGGCGCGCCGCCGCGAGCTCCGCCCGCGGGTAGGTCGCCGAGACCGCGGTCACGGCGAGCACCCGCCGGCCGAGGGCGTCCGCCGCCGCCTTGAGGAGCAGGGTGCTGTCCACCCCGCCGGAGTAGGCGACGAGGAGGCTCCCGTACGACTCGAGGATCCTCGCGAGGCGGGCGTGCTTGCGGGAGAGCGCGTCCATGGCGGGAGGAGGGGCGGTCAGGCGTACCTGCCGCTCAGCTGCACCGAGCACCGGGACGGGTCGAGGAAATGGTCCCAGCTCGCGTACCCGTCGCGGCGGAACGCGATCCGGCTGAAGGGGGACCAGCGCGGCTTCCGCGGCGGCCGCAGCAGATCCATCCGCGCGGCCCGGAGCGTCTTCTCCCCCTTCCGGAGGTTGCACGGGACACAGGAGCAGACGACGTTCGTCCACGTCGTCGTCCCGCCGAGGCGGCGGGGCAGGATGTGGTCGAGGTTCAGGTCGCGCTCGCCGAGGGAGCGCCCGCAGTACTGGCAGGTGTTCCCGTCGCGGAGGTAGATGTTTTTCCGCGTGAGCTTCACCTCCTGCGGGGGGAGCCGGTCGTAGTGGAGGAGGAGGATGATCTCCGGCACCCGGATCGCCATCGAGACGGTCCGCACGATGCCGTCGCCATCCGCCGGGAGAGGGAGGGCCGCCGTCCAGGCGACGAGGTCGCACGTCTCGAACGAGCCGTCGTCGGCGGAGACGACGTGCGCCGCGCCCTTGCAGACGAGCGCGAGCGCCCGGCGGGCGCCGCAGATGTGGACGGGCTGCCAGAGCCTGTTGAGGACGAGCACCCTCCTGGAGAGCGGTGCGGCATGCATGGCGGGTTAGAGTATACCCGAAAAGGCGCCGGGGCTCAACCGCCTTCGGCCCCGGCGCGCACCGGATCACAGGAACCAAGTCCAAAGTGAAACGGGACGGCGTTTCCGCCGCGGATGCACGCGGATTAAACCCGGCACAGAGATCACAGAGACCACGGAGTGATGACCGGCCCCGTCATTCTCCTAGTCCTCTGTGGCCTCTGTGGCAAAGAAGCTCATTCCTGCATGTATATCGATTGGTGGTGAATCTGCGGCAAGGCAATGGCATTATTCCGCCGAGGGGCGGCCGGCGGTCCTCAGGGCGCGAACCTGAAGCGGACGACGTCCCCGTCGCGCACGGCGTAGCCGCTCCCCTCGATCCTGACGGCCCCCGCCGCCCGCGCCGCCTCCCAGCCGGCGAACCGGTCGAGGTCCTCGAAGGCGATCACCTCCGCCCTGACGAATCCGCGCTCCATGTCGCTGTGGACGCGGCCCGCCGCCCGCGGCGCGGTCGTCCCCGCGGGGACCGCCCGCGCCTGGACGATACCCCCCTCCAGCGTGAAGAAGGTGATGAGGCCGAGGAGCTCCTCGCACGCCGCGATGAGCCGCGGGAGCGCCCCGGCGCGGAGCCCCATCTCGCGGGCGAGCTCGGCGGCCTCCCCGGGGGGCAGGTCGGCGAGCTCCGCCTCCAGCTTCCCGCACACCTCCAGGCAGCGCGCCCCCGCGGCGGCTGCGGCGGCCTCGGCGCGCCCGACGAGGCGCCGCTCCTCCTCCGACCGGGCCTCCCCGACATTGGCGACCACAATGAGCGGCTTGAGCGTCAGGAGGCCGAACTCCGCCGCGCAGGCCCGCGCCGACGCGTCGAGGCCGGCATCCCGCAGCGGCCGGCCGGCGGCGAGCGCCGCCCGCATGGCGCCGACGGCCCGTTCCCGCGCGCGGTCGGGCGCCGACCGACGGCCGGCCCGCTCGAGGATCTGGAGGTCCGCCTGCGCGAACTCCGCGGCGACGACGCCGATCTCATGCGCCGGGTCGATCCCGCCGGCGCCGCACGCGACCGCGCCCTCCTCGAAGCAGCGGACGACCTGGGCGACGGCGTGCGCCTCGCGGACGTGGGAGAGGAACCGGTTGCCGAGCCCCTCGCCGCGGCTCGCCCCCTCGACGAGCCCCGCGACGTCGATGAACTCGACATGCGCGGGGATGACCCTCGACGGCCGCGTGACGGCGGCGAGGCGCGCGAGGCGCGCGTCGGGGACGGCGACCGCGCCCCTGTTGGGATCAATGGTGCAGAACGGGTAGTTCTCGCTCGGGGCGTGGGCGTTCGTGAGGGCGTTGAAGACGGTGGTCTTCCCGACGTTGGGGAGACCCACGATCCCGATCTTCATCAACCGATCGCCGGGGCCCCCGCCGCCGGCCGGCCGGCATGGTCCTGCCGGCCGATGGCCGTCTCCTTGGCCGCGGTCTGCCGGTCAAGGCATCGGAGCAGCCGCATTTCCCGCGGGATGGAGTCGCAGGTGTCCCTTTTCAGGCAATCAGCGCAGAGTGTCGGATACTGCTGATCCCCCATGTCATCCTCCGCTTCGCCGGCGGTGCGAGGGGGAGGCCTCCTCCCCCGTTCATCCGCGGCCATGATAGCCGAATGGAATGGAATGTCAAACCGAAAGTCCTCCGCGAAGGCGCGTCGACTCAGGGGACGGTGAGGAGCGCGTGCATCTCGTCGAGCGACTGGGGGATCACCTTCACGCCCGCCGCGACCGGCATGAAGTTGGTGTCGCCGTCCCAGCGCGGGACCACGTGGACATGGAGGTGGCCGGCGACGCCCGCGCCGGCCGCGCGCCCGAGGTTCATGCCGACGTTGAAGCCGTCGGGCCGGACCTTGCCGGCGAGGAGGGAGATCGAATCGCGGACCATGGCGAACAGCTCCGCGAGCTCGTCGGCGACCAGCGCGTCGAGCGAGGCGGCGTGCCGGAAGGGGGCCACCATCATGTGCCCCCCGTTGTACGGGAAGCGGTTCAGCATGGAGAAGCAGGTCCGCCCGCGCCTGACGATGTGCGCCGCGCGATCGTCGCCGCGCGCCGGCTTCTCGCAGAAGATGCAGCCGTCTCCCCCGCCCGCTTCCACGTACGCCCGCCGCCACGGCGCCCATATCCGTTCCACGCCAAACCCCCTCAGCGCGCCCCGCAGGTGCCGCAGGAGCCCGGGGAGGGCCGGCACGAACCGCAGCCGGCGCCGGACACCGAGGCGCGCGACACCGTTCCCGAGACGAAGCCGAACCGCGAGAAGAGCCGCGCGACCTTCCCCGAACCGCACTGCGGGCAGGGAGGAGCGGCGTCCCCGGCGCGCCGCGCGAGCGCCTCGAAGACCCTGTCGCACTTCGCGCAGCGGTACTCGAATATCGGCATGCAGGCCTCCAACCGCATTATAGGCCAATGCGCCGACCGCGGGAAGCCCGAATCGCCGCGGCGAACCCCAGGCCGGAATGCCGCGGCCGGAGGGAACTCCCCGACCACGGATGATAATTTATCCTTGTGCGGGGCGGTGGGAATGGTATATTATTTTCAGTTGTACACCATCACGCCTGGAACGGGGAGGGTGACGGCGATGGAAGGGCGCGTCGGCAAGGGTCTCATCACGATGTTCCTCTGCCTCGTATTCCTCTCGGCACTGGTCTTCGTCTTCATCGAGAACAGGCGGCTCTCGACCGCCCAGCCCGGGGCGGACGCCGACCTCCTCCTCTACGAGGTCGTGGACCCCTGGGTCTTCACCGGCCCGATGGCGGACTATGAGTACGACCTCTACGCAATGGGCCCGCGGGGGCTCGAGTTCGTCCCGCCGCCCGAGCTGGAGTACGCCGAGCCGTCGGCGTTCGACCGCGTCACCCTCCGCCAGCTCGCCGTCGCCACCGACGAGATCGACCCGGCGAGCCGCGAAACGAAGATCAGGCTCTGCATCGCCCCACGGGCCTGCTCGGACGAGAACAACCCGAACGCCGTCCTCACGAATGTCTTTGTCGGCGGCTTCCTCTCCCTGACGTACGAGCTCACCCCCGCCACGAAGACCGTCATCCTCCAGGGCGGGGCGGCGACGGCCGAGGTGCAGGTCATCCCCGACGCGATCGACGCCTACCTCGCGGTGCGCAACCCGAACGGCAGGTTCTTCTTCCTCAACAGGGCGTCGTTCCCGACGAAGCGGTTCTTCGGCAGGCCGGTCCCGATCGTCAGCAACAGCCCGATCGGGAGGCTCTACGGCTTCCTCGGCAATCTGCGGCCCGACAGCCGCTACTCCTTCGGCGAATACACATTCTTCGCCGTCATGGTGCCGCCGGGCGCCGACGTGCTCGACCAGAGCACCTGGATCAGCAACCTCGCCCAGGCGAGGTTCCGGTTCGGCATCGTTCGGTGACGCGGGGCGGCGGCGTCCCCTCGCGCCGCCGCGCCGTGCATCCCGTGCCATCCCCCGCCCGCCGTCTCCCCCGCGCGGCTCCGTCCAGGTAGAGCAGCCAGACGCCGAAGGCGACCAGGAGCGGGTAGTACGGCCAGACCAGCCGGTGGAAGACGGCGCCCCAGCCGGGCATGACGTAGTATGTTCTCGTCGCGGGCGACGGCACCACGCAGGCGAGGAGCATGAGGACGAACGCCGGCGCGTGGCACCACCGGCGCACCGCGAGGTAGGCGGGGAGGATGAGGAGGACGTAGGAGTAGTCCTTGAACCGCGGCAGGGCGAGGGCGTACGCGAGGCAGGCGATGCACACCGCGTCCGTCGCCGCCTCCCGGTCCGCCCGGGGCCGCAGGGCGGCGCAGGCGCGCCACGAGAGGGCGATGACGGCGAGGGCGGCGGCCGCGTAGAGAGCCTGGTGGGCGTAGGCCGGGACGGCGAGCCCCCCGTGCACGGCGGCCATCCTGCACGCGTCCCCGGCGAGCCAGTAGGTCGACGGACTCAGTATCCCCCCCTTCTCGGTGAGCTCCGCCGCATCCCTGAGAAAGTCCGTGACGCCGGCGGGCGCGATGAGCCGGTTCAGCAGGAGATACCCCGCGAAGAGGGCGATCGATCCCGCCATCCACCGCCACCGGCGCCGGTCCTCCGAGAAGGGGAGCAGCGCCAGGAAGAGGATCGGCGTGATCTTGTAGGTAGCGGCGGCGACGACGCAGAGGCAGAAGGCCGGCGTCCGGCCGGCGATCAAGCACGCGAAGCCCGCCCAGAGGAGGAGCGTCTCCAGCATCGAGATGTTCCCCGCCTTGATGTCGGCGTATGCCGCCCCGTTGAACGCAAAGAGGCAGAATGCGACAAAGAGGATGCCGTCCCCGGCCCCGACAAACCGCCGTTTCCAGAGGAGAAGGAGGGCGACGAACGCCGCGCACTTGAGGAGGAGGTACCCCCGGTACGCCGTCGGGTAATCCAGGGCCGTCAACGGCCTGAACGGGGCGAGCGTGAGCGGGAGGAAGATGTACTTGACCTGGATCGGTTCGTGGGCGAGCCGTGAGAGAGAGGCGTCATCGTACGGACTGATGCCGGCGGCGGAGGCGCGCGCGGCGTAGTAGTAGGTGAGGAAATCCCACTGGTAGCCGCTCCGGATGTCCGCGACGTCCGCGACGAGGGCCGCGCAGTACAGGGCGAGCCCCGCCGCCGCCGCCCCTCTGAGGAATCTCCGCTTCATCGGACCCCAACTATAGCAAATGGAGCGGTGGCCGTTCTTCAGATCCTCTGTTTTCTCTGTGGCCTCTGTGGCTGCATACGATCCGCGTGCATCCGCGGCGGAACAATCCACTTTTCACTTTGAACTTGTAACTTTCAACTGTGGTTTCCTTGACACTCCCCCCCCGCGTGCGGTATGCTGGCCCTCGAACATCCGAAAGGAGCCTCCGCCCCGATGATCGCCCGCCTCTGCATCATCGCCCTCGCCGCCGCGCTCGCGGAACCGACGCCCTCCCCGCCCCCTTCCCCCGCCGCGGAGGCGATCCGGGAGGCCAAGCGGCTCTGCGACGAGGGGAACCACGAGGCGGCCGTGGCCTTTTTCGAGAAGGCCGCCGCGCTCGATCCCGCGAGCGCCGCCGTCTACAACAGCATGGGGATCTGCCACGTCGCCCACGACAAGATCGATCTCGCGATCGCCGCCTTCAAGCGGGCGGCGGAGCTCGATCCGGGCATGAGCTCCGTCTACCACAACCTCGGCCACTGCTACGGCACGCGGCGGCAGTGGGACCTCGCCGCCATGGAGTACCGGAAGGCGCTCAGGGACAACCCGGGGGACCCCATCGCCCATTTCGAGCTCGGCAACGTCTGCTTCATGCAGGACAAGTTCAAAGAGGCGCAGCGCCACTACGAGGAGGCGGCCGCGATCTTCGGCCACGCCACGCCGGAGGGGGAGGAGTCGCTCCGAAACGCCGTCAAGATGGAGATGCTCCTGCAGCGGCTCGGCCAGTGAGGCCGCCCCCTCACTGCCCCATCGCGTCGAGCCGGTGCAGGTATCCCCTCGCGAGTTTCATTTCCGGGTCGAGCCGCAGCGCCTCCTCGAGCGACCGCCGCGCGAGCTCGTACTGGCCGTTGACGAAGTAGACGAGCCCCATGGCGCAGAAGACCCTCGCGTCGCCGGGCTCGAGGGCCGCCGCATGGCGGTACTCCTCGAGCGCCATGTTGTACCACTCCACGTAGCCGTACGTCATGCCGATCCCCGCGTAGGCGTTCCCGAGCAGGTACCGCGCCTCGGCGAATGAGGGATCGGTCTCGATCGCCCGCTGGAAATGTCGGATCTTCGTGTGCGAGCCGTCGGGCGCCTGGAGCCCCCTGCAGTATTCCTCGAAGGCGGCGGCGGAGAGCGTCGGGCACTCGTCGAGGCGCCCGAGCGCCTCGTCGCTGAGCCGGATCCCGAGCGCCCCGCCCACGCCGGCGGCCAGCCTCCCCTCGAGCTCGCCGATCCGGTCGAGCGTCCCCTCGAAGCGGAGCGGGGCGCTCATCTCGCCCGTCGACGGCCGCACCGCCCGGACGTGGACCTCCACCCGGTTTCCGAGGACGGCGTAGCCGCCCGCGATGACCACATCCGACCTGGTCCGGCGCGCGAGCGACTCGACGCGCGCCGCGCCCCCGCTCGAGCCCGGCCGCCCCGCGGCGTCGCCGGGGGGCGGGGCGGGGAGATCGGTGAGGACGAATTCGTGCGGGGAGCGGTCCTCGAGGAGCCGCTTCAGGGAGGCGGCGAGCTCGCGCGAGAGCCAGTCGTGTTCCGGGGTCTTTCCGGCGTTCGGGAATCGGGCGATCGCCACGCGGCACCGCTCCCCCCGGCCGACGATCTCGGCGCCGTGCGGGCGGAGCTCCCTGAACGAGAGGAGCGCCCCGCCGTGCCGGGGGGGCGCCGTGCGGGCCGCCTCCCGCAGATCTGAAAAATGGATGAGCGGATCGCCGGCGGGGGGACGGACGAGGAGCGCGACCAGCAGGCACGCCCACGCGGGGGACATCGGCCACCTCGGCGCGACGCGGCGGCGTCAGAGGGCGAACAGTCGCTTGATGATCGTCGGCTGCCGGGTCGTGCCCGACTTGATGTCGTTCAGGCGCTGCGTGAGGTAGCCGCCGGTGAGGAAGTCGATGTTGGCGGTCACCTCCTGGAGCTGGAGCTCGAGGCGCAGCCGCTCCCGGAGATCCTCGGACGGCGACAGGAGGAGGTCGATCTGGAGCTGCCGGCGCTGGAAGTAGAACTGCGTCACCTCCTGGAGGACATCGTTCCGGAGCTCGACGAGGTTCCGCGACTCGTTGCTGATGCGGACCATGTTCGGATTGTACATGAAATCGCTGAGGTCCCACGTGAACTCCATGACGACGTCGCGCTGCCGCCGCTCGTCGTCCGTGACCCGCACCGCGGTCAGGAGCCGCCGCTCGAAATCGGAGGAGGTGTCGAACTGTGTCCGCATGATGAGATCGGTCCCGGTCCTGTCCGACCATTGCAGCTGATCGTACACCCGGGTGCCGACATTGTCCCTGTAGAGAAATCGTTCCTCGTCCGTCCGGAGGACCACGTCCCTCGTGTCGAGTCGCTGCCCGAGCTTCAGCTTGAACCGGGGGAGGAGGGCGCCGAACTTCGCCCCCTTCCGCCAGCTCTCGATGATGTCGGGGTGCACCTCGGCGAACCGCATCGCGACCTCCTGGATCTCCTGGACGGACGGCTCGTGCGAGTACTGCATGAGCACCGTCTGGACGTCGTCGATCGTCGGGATCGGAGGCCCCTCCTCGACCGGGAACGCGGCGGGACGCCTCGCGGGCGGCTCCTCGATCGAGACCACCTCGACGGCCTCCTCCACCGGCTTCGTCACGATCGGCGCGACCTCCTCGGCCACCTCGGCCGCGACCGGCTGCGGGGCGGCGACCGGCGCCGACGCGACGACGGGCGCCGCGGTCCTCCCGACCGCCGTCCGATAGAGGCCGCCCGCGGTCGCGGCCCATATGGTGCTGCTGTCGAGCGGATCGAAGGCGAGCGCGAGGGCGTCCCTGAGGCCCGTGCCGCGGGAGAGATCCTGCCAGCGCGCGCCCGCGTCGAGGGAGCCGTAGACGCCGTCGGGCGCCGCCGCGTACACGGCGTTCGAATCGGACGGCGAGACGGCGACCTTCGCGACCGGCTTGCCGGCGAGCATGTCGGCCCCGATCTCCGCCCAGCTCGCGCCGCCGTCGCCGCTCTTGTAGAGGCCCGCGGCGGTGCCCGCGTACGCCGTCTCGGGGTTGACCTGGTCGATCGCCACGCTCCGCACCGCCTTGCCGGGCGCGAAGACCTTCCGCCACGTGGCGCCGCCGTCCCTCGTCTTGTAGAGGGCGTCGGTCGTTCCGGCGTACAGCACGCCGGAGTCGAACGGATGGACGGCGGTCGAGGCGACCGTGTCCTCGCCCGGCGCGATCTCCACCCGCCGCCACGAGGCGCCGCCGTCGGTGGATTTCAGCATGCCGTTCCCGAGCGTGCCGGCGTACACCATGTCGGGGTTCGACGGGTCGATCGCGAGGCCGAGGGAGAAGACGGACAGCCCCTTCAGCGCGCCGTTCGCCCTCGTCCAGCTCCTGCCGCCGTCCGCGGAGCCGTAGATGCCGTCGACGCTCCCGGCGAAGACCTTCTGCGTGTTCGCCGGGTCGATGGCGAGCGCGGTCACCCCGGAGACCTCCCCCCCCGTCTGGAGGGCGTCCACGATCGCCTTCTGCGCGGGCGGGAGGCCCGGCGGGACCGTCCGCTTCGCGGCGGACAGGTCGAGGCAGTTCACCCAGACACCGCCGGCGTCGCTGCTGAGGAAGACGCCCCTCGACGAGCCGATGAATATCCGCTGCGGATTGAGGGGATCGACCGCGACGGCGCGGAGCCCCTTCTCCTCCGCCCCGGCGGAGAGGCTCGCCCACTCGCTCCCGTACAGCGGGAGCGGTCCGCCGAAGCGTCCGGAGAACAGCGCCGCGGCGCACGCCGCCGCCGCGAGGGAAAGGACAAGGGTGACGCCGTGGCGATTCGTGACGGTTTTCATTGCTGCGGCCCCCTCCTCGTCGGGCCGAAACGCCCGCAGCCCCGCGTGGGTGCCGGGGATGGAACGAGCGGCTCCCCGGCGAGGGTATGCTAACACTCCGCCCCGCGGCTGTCAAGCGGCGGCGCCGTTTTTTTTCCGGCGCCGCCGCGTTTGGCATGGCGGCGCCGCTGTGGCATAATCGTCCCCGCCGATGAACCCGCGACGGCGCGTTCTCAGCATGGCGGCGTGCGCCGCACTCCTCACGATCGTCGCCTTCGGGCGGGCGGTCGAGGCGCCGTTCTTCTGGGACGACAAGGTGCTCATCCTCGCCAACCCGCACCTGGGGCGGCCGGCGGACATTCCGCGCTTCTTCTCCACCGCCTTCTGGGCGGAGCTCTCCTGCCCCGAGGACTACCGGCCCGCCCAGATGATATCCCACAGCATCGATCACCTCTTCTGGGCCAGGAACCCCTGGGGCCATCACCTCACCAATCTCCTCCTCCACGTCTTCAACGGCCTAGCCGTCTTCATCCTCGTCCGGATGCTCCTCCGGAGCGACGGGGCCGCGGCCGCCGCGTGCGTGCTCTTCATGCTCCACCCGGCGCACGTCGAGACGGTCGTCTGGATCCAGAACCGGTCCGATCTCCTCGCCGCCGCCCTCTCGCTCGTCTGCCTCATCGCATTCCTCGCGGCGGCGTCGCGCCGGGACGGCGGGCCGCGCCTCCTCCTCGTCTCCTCCGCCGCCCTCGCCCTCGCCTGCCTCGCGAAGGAGAGCGCGGTCGCGGTCCCGCTCGCCTGCGGGGCGCTCGCGCCCGCCCTCCGCCCCCGGCCGCGGAGGTGGTGGCCCGCGCTGCTCATCCCGCTCGCCGCCGTCGCCGGCGCCTTCCTTCTCCTCAAGCTGACCGTCCTCGGGGTGGCGCGGTTCCAGCACCCGAGCCCGCTCGCCGAGGCGGGTCCGGCCGCCTGGGCGCTCAGCGTGGCGAAGACCGTCGCCGTCTACATCGCCGTTTTCGCCTTTCCGGTGAACCTCACCATCGCCCGGCCGTTCATCTCGCCGACCGGCGCGCCGGCGGCCGCGCCGCTGCTCCTCGCGGCCGCCGTCCTCCTCCTCGCCGCCTGGTCGCTGCGCGCCGCGCGGCGGGGGCGGGCGGCGGGGGCCGGCGCGCTCTTCTTCCTCGCGACCATCCTCCCCGCGAGCAACATCATCTTCCTCGCCGGCAGGCCGATCTCCGAGCAGCGCCTCTATGTCCCTTCCATCGGCCTCTGCCTTCTCCTCGGGGCCATCCTCGCGCCGGTGCTGCGGCGGCGCGCGGCGGCGCGGCGGGCGGCCGCCATCGTCATGGCGGTCGCACTCGCCTGCGCGACGATCGCGGCCAGGCGGACGGACATCTGGCGCGACGAACGGGGACTCTGGGAGCGGACGGTCGAGGAGGCGCCCGGCGCCGTCAGGCCGAAGATATCGCTCGGCAGGATCTACCGGCTGGGCGGGCGGCACGCCGAGGCGGTCTCGCTCCTCAAGGCCGCACTCCGCGCCTCCTCCCCCTGGCCGCCGCAGGCCCTCACCGAGCTCGGCTGCGCGTACGAGGCGCTCGGATGGCATGCGGAGGCCATCGACCTCCTCAGCCGCGCGGTGGCCGGCGATCCGGTCCACGTGCAGTCGAGGCTCCTGCTCGCCGCCGCCCTCCAGCGGGAGCGGCGTCACGCCGAGGCCCTCGAGCAGTACCGCGCCGTCGAGCGTCTCCTGCCGGTGAGCGGCCTCGGCCCGACGGGGGCCGCCCTCGCCCTC
>JAQUPF010000010.1 GCA_028716845.1 bacterium
CGCCGCCAAGGCGGAGGGGTGGGCGGTCCTCGGGATCCGGCGCGGCTGGAAGGGGTTGCTGGAACGCGACACGGTCCCGCTCGGCCTGTCCGATGTCGTCGGGATCGTCCGGCGCGGGGGGACCGTCATCCGCACCTCGCGCACCAACCCCTGCAAGAGCGCGGAGCGGATGCGCGAGGTGACGGACAACTTCAGGGCGATGGGGCTCGACGCCCTCGTCGCCGTCGGCGGCGACGACACGCTCGGCGCGGCGAAGCGGATGGCCGACGAGGGGCTCCCCGCGGTGGGGGTGCCCAAGACCATCGACAACGACCTCTCGGGGACCGACCGGACCTTCGGCTTCGACACCGCCGTCAACATCGCCATGGAGGCGTGCGACCGCCTGAGCACGACGGCCGAATCGCACGAGCGCGTCCTCGTCGTCGAGATCATGGGAAGGCACGCGGGCTGGATCGCCCTCTGGGCGGGCCTCGCGGGCGCGGCGAGCTACATCCTCATCCCGGAGGTGAAGGCGGACCTCGACGACCTCTGCCGGACGCTCAAGCGCCGGCACGACGGCTACGCGGCCTCCAGCATCGTCGCCGTCGCCGAGGGGGCCGACCTCGGCTCCGGCTGGCGGCTCCAGACGGAGGAGCGGGACGCCTTCGGCAACGTCCGGCTCGGCGGGGTCGGCGAGGCGGTCGCGAGGATCATCCAGGAGCGCACCGGCTACGAGACGCGGCACGTCGTCCTCGGGCACCTCCAGCGGGGAGGCTGCCCGACGGCGCTCGACCGGGTCATCGGCCTCCGCTTCGGGATCCACGCCGTCCGCCTGATCCGGGAGGGGAAATTCGGCCGCATGGTGAGCTTGCGGGGGAACGAGGTGGTCTCGGTCCCGCTCGCGGAGGCGGTGGAGAAGCTCCGGACGGTGCCGATCGAACTCTATGAAGAGGCCCGACAGTTCTTCATCTGACCCGGCCGCGGCGATCCGCGCGGCGCTCGATGACTCGGCCGCCCTGCTCGCCCGGGTCGGCCGGGAGCACGCCGGGACGATCGCCCGCATGGCCGACGTCCTCATCGAATCCTTCCGGCGCGGCGGGCGGCTCCTCGTCTGCGGGAACGGCGGCAGCGCCGCCGACGCCCAGCACATCGCCGGGGAGCTCGTCGGCCGCTTCCTGAGGGAGCGGAGCCCCCTGAGCTGCCTGTCGCTCACCGTGGACACCTCCGTCCTCACCGCCATCGGGAACGACTACGGCTTCGAGCACGCCTTCGACCGGCAGGTGCGGGCGCACGGCAGGGAGGGGGACGTCCTCCTCTCCATCTCGACGAGCGGCGCCTCCCCGAACGTCATCAACGCCGTCCTCGAGGCGCGCCGGATCGGGATGCGGACGGTCGCCCTGAGCGGCCGTGACGGCGGGGAGCTCGCGCGGGCGGCGGAGGTGTGCCTCACGATCCCCGCGGACTCCTCTCCCCGGATCCAGGAGGCCCACGGGGCGGTCGGGCACGTCCTCTGCGCGATGGTCGAGGAGGCCCTCTTCGGCGGTGAGGGGACGCCCGGCGCGCCGCCCCCCCCGGCGCCATGAGGGCCGAGCGCGCGAAGATCCTCCCGCCCCGGAAGATGCGGGAGGTCGTCCGGCGGCTGCAGGCCGCCGGGAGGACGGTCGCCTTCACGAACGGCTGTTTCGATATCCTGCACGCCGGCCACGCCCGCTTCCTGCGGCGGGCGAGGGAGGAGGGCGACTGCCTGGTCGTGGGCTTGAACAGCGACGCCTCGGTGCGCCGGCTGAAGGGCCCCGGCCGGCCGATCGTCCCGCAGGCCGACCGCGCCGAGCTCCTCGCGGCGCTCGCGGCGGTCGACTACGTGACCGTCTTCGGCGAGGACACCCCGGCACGGCTGATCGCCGACCTCCTCCCCGACGTCCTGGTGAAGGGGGCCGATTACGGGCGCGGGGAGATCGTCGGGCGGCGGACCGTCGAGGAGGCGGGGGGGAGGGTGGTGCGCGTGCCGCTCCTCCGCGGCCGCTCGACGAGCGCGCTCGTCGGGAGGGTCCGCGACCGCGGGCGGCGGTCCGGCGGGGCGTGAGCGATCTCCGGTTCGACCTCTACGTTATCCTCGACGAGGGGCTCCTCGCCGGGGAGGAGCCTCCGGGGATCGTCGCCGCGCTCCTCGGGGCCGGGGTGCGCTGGTTCCAGTACCGGGACAAGCGCTCGGACGACCGGCGGTTCTCCCTGGCCGCCTCGGCGCTCGCCCGCCTCTGCCGGCCCGCGGGCGCCCGCCTCATCCTCAACGACCGGGTCGAGGCCGTCCGACGCTCCGGCGCGGACGGCGTGCACCTCGGCGGGGGCGACATGCCGGTCCCCGCGGCGAGGCGCCTCCTCGGCGGCGGGACGATCATCGGCCGCACCGTCCGCGGCCCCGATGAGGCGTCGGCGGCGGAGCGCGAGGGGGCGGACTACCTGGGCGCCGGGTCGGTCCACCCGACGGCGACGAAGGGGGACGCGCCCGTCATCGGCCTCGACGGCCTCTCCCGCGTCTGCCGCGCCACGCGGCTGCCGGTCGTGGCCGTCGGCGGGATCGACCGGGCGGGGGCGGCCGCGGCGCTCGCGGCCGGCGCGGCGGGGCTGGCCGTCGCCGGCGCCGTCCTCCGGGCCCCGGACCCGGCGGCGGCGGCGCGGGGGCTCCTCGAGGAGATCGGCAGGTGCCGGGCGGAGGGCGGGGGCTGCACATGACGGAGGAGAGGGTGCTGCAGGTGGTCGAGGCCCGGAAGGGCAACCTCACCGAGGAGGTGCGGGCGGTCGCGGAGGCCGAATCGGCCGATCCCGCCGCCCTCATGCGCGCGGTCGCCGGCGGGACGGCGGTCGTCCCGAGGAACCGCCGCCGCCGGCTCCTCTCGCCGCGCGGGATCGGCGGGGGCCTCAGGACGAAGGTGAACGCCAACATCGGCAGCTCCCCGGACGTCGCCGATCCCGATCTCGAGCTCCGGAAGGTCGCGGCCGCCGTCGAGGCCGGCGCCGACGCGGTCATGGACCTCTCGATCGGCGGCGACATCGCGGGGATCCGGCGGCGGGTGCTCGACGCCTGCCCGGTCCCCGTGGGGACGGTCCCGATCTACGGGGCTGCGGCCGCCCGCGCCGGCACGCCGGGCGGCATCGCCGCAATGACCGCGGACGAGCTCTTCGAGGCGGTCGAGGCGCACGGGCGGGACGGCGTCGATTTCGTCACCGTCCACTGCGGGGTGACGCTCGCGGCGCTCGAGCGGCTCCGTCGGGGGGGGCGCGTCCTCGACGTCGTGAGCCGCGGGGGGGCGTTCCTCGTCGCCTGGATGATCGCCGGCGGGCGCGAGAACCCGCTCTTCGCCGACTTCGGCCGCCTCGTCGAGATCGCCGCCCGGCACGACATGACGCTGAGCCTCGGCGACGGGATGCGGCCCGGCTGCATCGCCGACGCGAACGACCGGGCCCAGTTCCAGGAGCTCATCACGCTCGGGGAGCTCCAGGCGTACGCCCTCCGGGAGGGGGTGCAGGTCATGATCGAGGGGCCGGGGCACGTCCCCCTCCACATGGTCGCCGAGAACGTGCGCCTCCAGAAGGAGATTTGCCGCGGCGCCCCGTTCTACGTCCTCGGGCCGGTCGTCACCGACGTGGCCCCCGGCCACGACCACGTCGCCGCCGCCATCGGCGGGGCGGCCGCGGGCGCGGCGGGCGCCGATTTCCTCTGCTACGTGACGCCCGCCGAGCACCTGGGGCTGCCGGGCCCCGACGAGGTGCGGGAGGGGGTCATCGTCACGCGGCTGGCGGCGCACGCCGCGGATATCGCGAAGGGCATTGCCGGCGCCGCGGACTGGGATCTCGCCATGGCGAGGAAGCGGAAGGCCCGCGACTGGGAGGGGATGCTGGATCTCGCCCTCGACCGCCGGAAGGCGCGGGCGATCCGCGGGACGAGCCCGCCGCGCGACCCGGGCGTCTGCACGATGTGCGGGGAGTACTGCGCGATCAGGATCGTGGAGGAGTACCTGGGGAGGGAATGAGGGGCGCGGGCCGCCGGGCATTGTGCGACCGTGCCCGCGGCGCGGAACCCGAGGCCGGGAGGTCGGAGATGAGCATACTCGTCGTCGGTTCGGTGGCGCTCGACAGCGTCGAGACGCCGTTCGGGAAGCGGGAGCGGGCGCTCGGAGGCTCCGCGACCTTCTTCTCCTTCTCCGCGAGCTTCTTCGACCGGGTGAACCTCGTGGGCGTCGTCGGGGAGGATTTCCCGCCCGAGTACGTCGAGCTCCTCCGGTCGCGCGGCATCGACACGAGGGGGCTCGCGACGCTTCCCGGCGAGACGTTCCACTGGGTCGGCTCCTACCGGTACGACATGGGCCAGGCGGTCACCCACTCGACCTGCCTGAACGTCTTCGAGCGGTTCCAGCCGGAGATCCCCGCCGAGTACCGCGAGAGCGGGCACCTGTTCCTCGCCAACATCGACCCGGAGCTCCAGATGGACGTGCTCCGCCGGATCGAGCGGCCGAGGCTCGTGGCGTGCGACACGATGAACTTCTGGATCGAGGGGAAGCGGGACGCCCTCATCGAGCTCCTCGGCTCGGTGGACGTGATCATCCTCAACGACGCCGAGGCCCGCCAGCTCACGGGGCAGCCGAACCTCGTGCGGGCGGCGAAGGCCATCATGGAGTGGGGGCCGGAGGAGGTGGTCATCAAGAAGGGGGAGCACGGCGCGCTCCTGTTCGGCGCGGATTCGATCTTCGTCGCCCCCGCCTACCCGCTCGAACACATCATCGACCCGACCGGCGCGGGGGACACGTTCGCCGGGGGCTTCGTGGGGCACCTCGCCCGGGCGGGGAAGCGCGATTGGAAGACGATGTGCCGGGCGGCCATCTACGGGAGCGTCATGGCGTCCTTCTGCGTCGAGGACTTCAGCCTCGACCGGATGAAGACGCTCACCGAGGAGGAGATCAGCTTCCGCTACCGCGAGTTCATCAGGCTCTCCCGCATCGATTGAACGGCATTGCCTCCCGCCGCCCGGGCGTGCTACCATTCCGTCCGGATGGCCCCCGAACGACTGCCTCGTGAGGTCGAGGGGCGGGTGTAGCTCAATGGCAGAGCTCCAGCTTCCCAAGCTGGCTACGAGGGTTCGATTCCCTTCACCCGCTCCATTTTCCCGCCCGCGGCGACGAACGAGGGGAGGAGACCGATGACGATCGGACGCGACGAGGTCGAGCACGTGGCGCGCCTCGCCCGGCTGCGGCTCACCGACGAGGAGCGGGAGCGGTTCACCGCCCAGCTCGCGGCGATCCTCGACTACGTGCGGAAGCTGAACGAGATCGACACCGCGGGCGTGGAGCCCACCGCCCACGTCCTCCCCCTCAGGAACGTGACCAGGCCGGACGAGGTGCGGCCGTCGCTGGAGCGGGAGGGCGTCCTGAGGCTCGCCCCGAGGGCGGACGACGGCTTCATCATGGTGCCGAGGGTGATCGAGTGAGCAACTACAGTTCAAGGTTGAAAGTTCAAAGTCGAACGTAGAATGGTTTCTGCCGCGGATTATCGCGGATTCAACTCTAGCCGGAAGTTGAAAGTGAACAGATGCTTGGTTTCTACTGCGTCTCATGCGATGTGCGAAGGACGAACGACGCGCTGGCATACAATCCGTGAAGATCCGCCAATGATCCGTGGAAATCCGTGGTGATCGGTACATTGTGACGGATGGGGAGGCGGCGAAAGAGATCCCGGCGATAGGAAATGGATCCGACTGATCTGACGCTGCACGAGGCGGCGGAGGCGATGCGCGGGGGGGGGATCTCCTCCCGCGAGTACACGGCGGCCTGCCTGGAGCGGGTCCGGCGGGTGGATCCGGTCTTCGGCGCGTTCGTGGAGGTGTACGGGGAGGAGGCGCTCGAGGCGGCGGTCGCCGCCGACCGGCGCCGCGCGGCGGGGGAGCCGGGGGGGGCGCTCGCGGGCGTCCCCGTCGCGGTCAAGGACAACATCTGCGCGGCCGGGAGGCGGGCCGGCTGCGCGTCGAAGATCCTCGACGGTTTCGTCGCGCCGTACGACGCGACCGCCGTCGAGCGGTTGCGGGCGGCCGGCGCGATCATCCTCGGGCGGACGAACATGGACGAGTTCGCCATGGGCTCCTCCACGGAGACCTCCTCCCGCGGCGTCACGCGGAACCCGTGGGACCCGGAGCGGGTCCCGGGGGGGTCGAGCGGCGGATCGGCGGCGGCGGTCGCCGCCCGCGAGGTCCCCGCGGCGCTCGGCACCGACACGGGCGGGTCGATCCGCCAGCCCGCCGCCCTCTGCGGCGTCGCGGGGCTGAAACCGACCTACGGCCGCGTCTCGCGGTTCGGCCTCGTGGCCTTCGCCTCCTCGCTCGACCAGATCGGCCCCATCGCGCGGAGCGTGCGGGACCTCGCCCTGCTCCTCGAGGTCATCGGCGGGCACGACGGCAGGGACTCGACCTCGGCGGAGGGGAGCCCCCGCGGCCTCGCCGGCGGGCTCGACCGGGGTATCGAGGGGCTCCGCGTCGGCGTGCCGGAGGAGTTCTTCGCGGCGGGCGTGGACGGGGAGGTCAGGGCGTCGGTCGAGGCGTCGGTCGGGCGGATGCGCGACCTCGGGGCGGCGGTCGTCGGCGTGCGCCTCCCGCACACGCCGTACGCGGTCGCCACGTACTACATCGTCGCGACGGCCGAGGCGAGCTCCAACCTCGCCCGCTACGACGGCGTCCAGTACGGCCTCCGGGCCGCCGACCCGCGCGACCTCCCCGACCTGTACGAGCGGACCCGCGCGGAGGGCCTCGGGCCCGAGGTGAAGCGGCGGATCATGCTCGGCACCTACGTCCTCAGCGCCGGCTACCATGACGCCTACTACCTCAAGGCGCTGAAGGTCCGCACGCTCATGCGGAGGGATTTCGAGGAGGCCTTCGGGCGGTGCGACGTCATCGCGACGCCCACCGCGCCGACGGCGGCGTTCGCCCTCGGCGAGAAGACGGCGGACCCGCTCACGATGTACCTCTCGGACATCTGCACCATCTCCGCCAGCCTCGCGGGGATCCCGGCGATCTCGGTGCCGTGCGGCTTCACCGCGGCGGGACTGCCCGTGGGCCTCCAGCTCATGGCGAGGCCGTTCGAGGAGGGGACGCTCCTCCGGGCCGCGCACGCGTACGAACAGGCGACCGACTGGCACCGGCGCCGTCCGCCGGACCCGGCGCCCGCGCGGGGGGGGGGCGTATGAGCGACCCGTCGGCGGCCGCGTACGAGGCGGTGATCGGCCTGGAGGTGCACGTCCATCTGAAGACCCGTTCGAAGGTCTTCTGCGGCTGCCCCGCGTCCTTCGGCGCCCCCCCGAACACGAACGTCTGCCCGGTCTGCCTCGGCCTCCCCGGCTCGCTCCCCGTCCTCAACGAGGCGGCGCTCCGGTCCGCGCTCCTGGCGGGGCTCATGCTCGGCTGCCGCATCGCCCCCTTCAGCAAGTTCGACCGGAAGAACTACTTCTATCCCGACCTGCCGAAGAACTACCAGATATCGCAGTACGACCTCCCCCTCTGCGCGGGCGGGGGGCTCGAGATCGAGGCGGACGGGCGGCGGCGTCGGATCGGCATCACGCGCGTCCACCTCGAGGAGGACGCCGGCAGGCTCGTCCACACCGAGGGGGGGGCGGGCGGTTCGGGCGTGGATTTCAACCGGACCGGCGTGCCGCTCCTCGAGATCGTGAGCGAGCCGGAGCTGCGCGGCCCCGAGGAGGCGGTCGCCTACCTGAAGGAGCTGCGGCGGACCCTCCGGTACATCGGCGTGTCGGACTGCGACATGGAGAAGGGGAGCCTCCGCTGCGACGCGAACGTCTCGATCAGGCCGCGGGGGGCGGCGGCGCTCGGCGTGAAGGTCGAGGTGAAGAACATGAACTCGTTCCGCGCCGTCGGCAAGGCGCTCGCCCACGAGATCGAGCGGCAGGCCCGCGCCCTCGCGGAGGGGGAGCGGATCGCGCGGGAGACGAGGCTCTGGGAGGCCGAGGCGGGCGTGACGCGCCCGATGCGGGGCAAGGAGGAGGCGCACGACTACCGCTACTTCCCCGATCCGGACCTCGTGCCGGTCGTCCCCGCGGCGGCGCTCGTCGAGGAGCTCCGCGCGTCGCTCCCCGAGCCGCCGCTCCGGCGGCGGGACCGGTTCGCGGATCGGTACGGACTGCCCGCCTACGACGCCGAGGTGCTCACCGCCGAGCGGGAGACCGCCGACTACTTCGAGGCGTGCGTCGCCGCCGGCGCCGAGCCGAAGGCGGCGAGCAACCTCATCATGGGCGAGATGCTGCGGCTCCTGAAGGAGGCGGGCATCCCCATCCGGGAGGCGAAGGTCGCGCCGGCGGGGATCGCCGAGCTCACGCGGCTCGTCGCCGCGGGGGAGGTGAGCGGCACGGCCGCCAAGGAGGTCTTCGCGGAGATGTTCGCCGCGGGCCGGGGGGCGGAGGAGATCGTGCGCGCGCGCGGTCTCGCCCAGCTCAGCGACGAGGGCGAGCTGGAGCGCGTGGTCGGGGAGGTCCTGCGCGCGAACCCGCAATCGGCGGCGGATTACCGGGCCGGGAAGGCGAAGGCCCTCGGCTTCATCGTGGGCCGGGTCATGAAGGCGACGAAGGGGAGGGCCAACCCGGGCCTGGTGAATAAGATATTGAAAAAGGCCCTTGGATGATTATACGTTTATCATCGGGTGGACATGCCCGCCCTCAACGTTCGGCCTTCAACCATGGGCTGTAGCTGATGCGATTTTTCGCGAGGCGCATCAAGGTCAAGAAGCGGGACATCCCCGCGGGCGTCTGGACGAAGTGCAGGCGCTGCAAGGAGATGGTCACGTCGCAGGAGGTCGAGGAGAACCTGATGACGTGCCCGAAATGCGGCTACCTCTCCCCCCTCCCCGCCCCCGCGCGGATCCGCTCGCTCTTCGCGGACGGCGAGTTTCATGAGATCGACGCGCGGATGCGCCCCGCCGACCCCCTCAAGTTCGTCGATTCGCTCCCGTACCCGAAGCGGCAGCAGTCGGCGGAGAAGAGGTCGGGCCTCCCCGAGGCGGTGGTGACCGGCATCGGCTCGCTCGGCGGCTTCGCCGTCGCCTGCGCGGTCATGGATTTCGAGTACATGGGGGGGAGCATGGGGTCGGTGGTGGGCGAGAAGATCACCCGGCTCATCGAGGCGGCGATCGAGAAGCGCATCCCGCTCCTCATCATCTCGTCGTCGGGAGGCGCCCGGATGCAGGAGGGGGCGCTCAGCCTCCTCCAGCTCGCCAAGACGAGCGCCGCGCTCGCCCGCCTCGACGCCGAGGGCATCCTCTTCGTCTCCGTCATGACCAACCCGACGACCGGCGGCACGACGGCGTCGTTCGCCTCCCTCGGCGACGTCATCGTCGCGGAGCCGGGGGCGCTCATCGGCTTCGCCGGCCCGCGCGTCATCAAGCAGACGATCCAGCAGGACCTCCCGGACGGCTTCCAGACCGCCGAGTTCCTCCTCGCCCACGGCATGGTCGACATGATCGTGCCGCGGCGGGAGCTCGGGGGGCGGCTCGCGGCGATCCTCTCGCTCTTCGGCGCGCCGCGGTTCCGGAGCGCGGCGCACGCCCCCCGGCAGCGCCGCCCCCGCCGGGAGGGCGCCGAGGCGTGACCCGCGCCCGCCCGTGACGCCGTTCGACGAGTACCTCGACCGCCTCGACCCGTTCGGCATGCGGCCCGGCCTCGAGCGGATACGGGGGCTGCTCGCCTCCTCCGGCGACCCGCAGCGCTCCCTCGCCTGCCTCCACGTCGTCGGCACGAACGGCAAGGGCTCCGTCTGCGCGATGGCGGAGTCGGTCCTCCGCGCCGCCGGCTCCCGCACCGGCCTCTACACCTCGCCGCACCTCGTCTCGCGGCGCGAGCGCATCCGGATCGACGGCGCCGAGGCCCCGGAGGGGCTCCTCGGCGCCTGCGCCGCGGCGCTCATTCCCGCCGCGGAGCGCCTCGCGGCGGCTGCCGCCGGGAGGCCGACCTGGTTCGAGTTCATGACGGCAGTCGCCCTCCTCGCCTTCGCGCGGGCGGGGGTGGCGTACGCCGTCGTGGAGGCGGGGCTCGGCGGCCGGCTCGACGCGACGGGCGTCATCGGCGCGCCGGTCGTCGCGATCCCCGCCGTCGGCCTCGAGCACCGCGCCCATCTCGGCGACACCGTCGCGGCGATCGCCGCGGAGAAGGCGGCGGTCATCGGGGAGGGGGCCTCCGTCTCGTGCGGGCCCGTCGGGGGGGAGGCCCTCGCCGTCATCGAGCGGCGCTGCCGGCAACAATCGGCTGTCCTGCGCCGGGTCGGCGCTGATATAATCGCCGTCCCGGCGCGCCATTCCCCCGGCCGCCTGGTCCTGGACGTGCGCGGGGCCTTCGGCCGGTACGACGGCCTCGAGCTCCCGCTCGCCGGCCGCCACCAGGCGGACAACTGCGCGGTCGCGCTCGGGGCGCTCGACGCCCTCGCCGCGATCGGCGCGCCCGTGACACGGGAGGCCGTCTACGAAGGCCTGGCGGGCGTGCGCTGGCGGGGGAGACTGGAGGAGCTGCGCGGCGATCCGCCGCTCCTGGCGGACTGCGCGCACAACCCGGCCGCCGCCGCCGCGGCCGCCGCGGCGCTGGGCGACGTCTATCCCGGCAGGCGGTGGGTCCTCGTCATCGGCATACTGGCGGACAAGGACATCGACGGGATCTGCGACGCCCTCGCGCCGGCCGCCTCGGAGATCGTCGCCACGGCCGTCCGGTGCCGGCGGTCGGCGGAGGCCGGGCTGGTCGCCCGCGCCTGCCGCCGGCGGGCGCGAGGCGGCGTGTTCGAGGAGGAGCGCCTGCCGGCGGCCCTCGAGCGGGCCGACGAGCTCGTGGCGCGCGGCCTGGCGGACGGCGTCTTCCTGACGGGCTCGACGTACCTCGTCGGGGAGGCGATGGAATTGACGGAGGGAGGGGGCGCATGAGCGCCGGCGGTTCCCTAACGATCGCCAACTGCCGGATCGTCACGGAGGCGGCCGTCATCGACGACGGCGTCGTGGAGGTCGAGGGGGGCCGCATCCGCTCCTTCGGCCCGCGCGGGCCGGCGTCGCCGCGCGGAGGCGGGGCGCTCGACGCGGGCGGCCGCTTCCTGAGCGCGGGGTTCATCGACCTGCACGTCCACGGGGCGGCGGGGGAGGGATTCCTCGGCGGCGACGCCGTCGCCGCGCGCCGCATCGTCGCCGCCCACGCGCGCCGCGGCACCACCGGCCTCTGCGCCGTCGTCGGCACCGCCCCCCTCGGGGAGATGCGGCGCGCCGTCGCCGCGCTCGGGGGGCTCGCCGCCGCCGGGGCCTGCCCCGGCCTCCTCGGCGTCGGCGTCGAGGGGCCGTACCTGAACCCCGCCCGCTGCGGCGCCCAGCCGGCGGCCTCCATCCGCCGGCCCGACAGGGAGGAGCTCCTCGACCTCATCGCCGCCGGGGGGGGCGGCGTGCGGATCGTCACGCTCGCCCCGGAGCTCGACGGGGCGCGCGGCCTGGTCGAGGCGCTCGTCTCCCGCGGGATCGTCCCGTCGGCGGGACACTCGGACGCGACGTTCGAGGAGGCGCGGGCGGCGTTCGCCGCCGGCGTCCGCCACGTCACGCACCTCTTCAACGCCATGAGCGGGACGGACCATCGCCGGCCGGGGCTCGCGGCCGCGGCGCTCCTGGCGGGCGGCGTCACCGCGGAGATCGTCGCCGACGGCGTCCATCTCCACCCGGCGGCGGTCGCCCTCGCCGCCCGGCTGAAGGGGGACGACCTCGTCCTCGTCACCGACTGCACGGAGGCGCTCGACGCCCCCTCCCCGCCCCCCGCCGGCGGGCGGCCCGTCTCGGTCAGCGGCGGCGCCCCGCGCCTCGACGGCGGCGTGCTCTACGGGTCGGTGCTCACCATGAACGGGGCCGTCCGGCGGTTCATGCGCTTCACGGGCGCGGGCCTCACCGAGGCGGTGCGGGCGGCCGCCCTCGCGCCCGCGAGGGTCCTCGGCATCGAGGACAGGAAGGGATCGATCGGGCGGGGGAAGGACGCGGACCTCGTCGTCTTCGACGAGCGCCTCGAGGTCGCCGCGACCGTCATCGGGGGGACCCTCGTCCACGGGGCGCTCGATCCTGTCGAACGGCGGCCCTGAATCGCGTATAATACGCCCCGGGACAGGCAGCCATGTGCGGCATCGTCGGCTATATCGGACCCAGAGACGCCCCCTCCGTGGTGCTGCGGGGGCTCCACCGCCTCGAGTACCGCGGCTACGACTCGGCGGGGATCGCCGCGGTCCGGGACGGCCGCCTCGAGATCCGGAAGTGCGAGGGGAAGCTCGAGTGCCTGACCGCCCTCCTCGGGGAGCGGCCGCTCGCCGGCGCCGTCGCCGTCGGCCACACGCGCTGGGCCACGCACGGCAAGCCCGACACCCCCAACGCCCATCCGCACGCGGACTGCGCCGGCCGCCTCGCCGTCGTCCACAACGGCATCATCGAGAACTATGCGGCCCTCAAGGCCGGGCTCGTCGCGCGCGGCCACGCCTTCCGCTCCGAGACCGACAGCGAGGTGCTCGCCCACCTGATCGAGGAGCGGTACCGCGGCGACCTCCTCGACGCCGTCCGGCGGGCGTTCGCCCCCGTCGAGGGGGCCTACGCCGTCGCCGTCGTCGCCGCGGACCGCCCGGGCGAAATCGCGGTGGCCCGGCGGGCGAGCCCCCTCGTCGTCGGCCTCGGCGAGGGGGAGACGTTCATCGCCTCGGACGTGACCGCGATCCTCGAGTACACGAACAGGGTCGTCTACCTGGAGGACGGGGAGGCGGGGCGCGTGACGCGGGAGGGGGTCGAGCTCTCCACCATGGAGATGCGGCGGGTGGAACGCCCCCCCGCCGTCGTCGAGTGGACGCTCGAGCAGGCCGAGCGGGGCGGCTACGAGAAGTTCATGCTGAAGGAGATCCACGAGCAGCCCGAGGCGTTCAGGAACGTGCTCCGCGGCAGGATCCTCCCCGACCGGAGCGGCGTCCGGCTCGGGATGGTGCACGTCGACGAGGAGACGATCCGCCGCCTCGAGAAGGTCTTCATCATCTCCTGCGGCACCGCCTTCTACGCCGGCGTCGGGGGGCGCTACCTCCTCGAGCACCACACCGACCTGGCCGTGGAGGTCGACTACTCGAGCGAGTTCCGCTACCGGGACCCGAAGCTGAACAGCGGGACGCTCGTCCTGACCGTGAGCCAGTCGGGCGAGACGGCCGACACCATCGCGAGCCTGCGGATGGCGAAGGGGGAGGGCTGCAAGGTCATCTCGGTCGTGAACGTGGTCGGGAGCACGATCGACCGGGAGAGCCACGGCGTGATCTACACGAGGGCCGGCCCCGAGATCGGCGTCGCCTCCACGAAGGCGTACACGGCCCAGCTCGGCGCCCTCGTCCTCTTCACCGTGTACGCCGGGCGCCTGCGGGGGCAGATCGACGCCGGGGAGGCGCGCCGGCTGCTCGCCGAGCTCGAGGCGATCCCGGAGAAGATCGAGCGGGCCCTGCGGGCCGAGGACCGGATCAGGGCGATCGCCGCGAAATACGCGGGGGCGCGGAGCGCCTTCTTCCTCGGGAGGGGCTTCAACTACCCGAACGCACTCGAGGGGGCCCTCAAGCTGAAGGAGATCTCCTACCTCCACGCGGAGGGGTACCCCGCGGGGGAGATGAAGCACGGGCCGATCGCCCTCATCGACCGGGAGTTCCCCGTCGTCTGCCTCTGCACCGCCGGCGAGAAGTATGATAAGATGTTCTCCAACATCAAGGAGGTGGAGGCGCGCGGCGGGCGGATCATCGCCATCGTCACCGAGGGGGACGCCGCGCTCGACTCGATCGCCGAAGACGTGATCCACGTGCCCGCGACGCCGGAGGAGCTCTCTCCCATCGTCAACGTCATCCCGCTGCAGCTGTTCGCCTACCACGTGGCCCGCGTCCGGGGATGCGACATCGACAAGCCCCGGAACCTCGCCAAGAGCGTGACCGTCGAGTGAGCGGGGCCCCGCGCCGCCGCCTCCGACGCCCCGGCGGGACGCCGTGAAGATGCCCATACGCCTCAAGATGCTGCTCAGTTTCATGGCGATGGTGGCCCTCATCGTCGCCCTCATCGTCTTCGCGCTCGTCTCCTCCCGCATCATGGCCGACGGCGCCCGCCGCCTCATGCACGTCCAGCAGAAGGAGGCGCTCATCGCCGACCTCCAGACGACGGTGGACCGGGCGGTCACCGCGCTCGGCGGCTACCTCCTCTCGGGGAGGGAGGCCCAGCGCACGACCTTCATCCAGCTCGTCGTCTTCTCCCGGCGGCAGCTCGCCGCCCTCGAGCGGACGGCCGCCGCCGACGCGGGGGGCGGCGCGCTCGAGCGGCGGAAGATCGCCGAGCTGCGGGCGGAGATCGACCGGATCGAGGAGAACGCCCGTGAGGTCATCCTCCTCGCCGACCGGATCGAGAAGGGGCGCGGCCAGGAGATCGTCCGCGACGTCATCGGGACGGTGAAGTCCGCCCTCGATCGGCGGAAGGCGCCCGAGGGGGGTGAGCGGACGCCGGGCGACCTCCGCAGCCTCGGGGCCCTCCTCGGCGTGAGCACGCGCGACGCCCAGGAGCGGCTCGAGGAGATCGAGGCGCTCAGCCGGCTCGTCTCGGAGTCGGAGGCGCGGCTCCGGGAGCTCTCGATGCGCCTCGTCGAGTCGAAGGACCGCGCGCTCGAGATCATCGGCGACATCCGGGAGCACGCCCAGCGGGAGGGGGTCGTCGCCGTCGAGATCGCCGCGGCGGCGGACGGGCGGGCGTGGAAGTACCTGCTCGTGGGCGCCGTCATCACGCTCGCCTGCGGCCTCAGCCTCGCCCTCTACCTATCGCGCTCCCTCTCCCGGCCGATCGTGGCGCTCGGGCGCGGGGCCCGCCTCATCGGCGGCGGGGACTTCGACCACCGCATCGAGCTCGAGACCGGGGACGAGCTCGAGGACCTCGCCGGGCGGTTCAACGCGATGGCCGCGCGCCTCAAGGAGTCCTACGCCGGCCTCGAGGAGCGGGTGCGGGAGCGGACGCGCGAGCTCGAGGAGGCCGGCCTGCGGCTCCGCCGCCTCTTCGACGGCATCACCGACGGGATCACGGTCATCGACCGCCGCCACCGGATCGTCGACTCGAACACCGGCATCGCCTCGATGGCCGGCGCGGACGGCCGCCGGCTCGCCGGGCGGGCCTGCCACGAGGCGTACAACGGGAGCCCGGAGCCGTGCCCCGGCTGCCCCGCGGCGGACACCTTCAGGAACGGGGCCGCCTCGTCGGGGGAGATCCGCTGGAGCCCGCCCGGCGGGAAGCCCCGGGACATGGAGATCTACACCTTCCCCCTCGTCGAGGAGAAGGGGAAGGTGATGCACGTCATCGAGTACGCCAAGGACGTGAGCGACCGGAAGGCGCTCGAGCGGAAGCTGTTCCAGTCGGCGAAGCTCGCGGGGATCGGGACGCTCGCGGCGGGCGTCGCGCACGAGATCCGGAACCCGCTCGGCATCATGAAGACGTCGGCGGACATGATCCGGCGCGGCAGCAGGGACGGCGAGCAGAACTTCGAGCTCGCCCAGTTCATGGTCGAGGAGATCGAGCGGCTCAACCGCGTCGTCACCCGCCTCCTCGAGTTCGCGCGGCCCTCCGCGCCGAAGGTCGAGTCGTGCGATCTCCACGAGATCCTCGACCGCGCGCTCGCCCTCGTCGGCCCGCAGCACCGCCTCGGGAACCTCGAGATCGCGCGCGACTACGCCGCCGGCCTGCCGCACATACCGGGGGACCGGGAGCAGCTCTGCCAGCTCTTCCTGAACCTCATCATCAACGCCGCGCAGGCGATGCCGGGGGGCGGGCGGCTGACCCTCTCGACCGGCTTCGAGGGGACGGGCGCCGTCCGGGTCGGCGTCGCCGACACGGGGGAGGGGATCGACGAGAAGATCCTGGACAACATCTTCGACCCGTTCTTCAGCACGAAGGAGGACGGGTCGGGCCTCGGCCTCGCCATCGCGTTCAGGATCGCGGAGGCCCACCGGGGGCGGATCGAGGCGAGGAGCACGCGGGGGGAGGGGACGGTGTTCACCGTCATCCTCCCGGCCGCATAGGGGGGCGGGAGATGAAGAAGCGGATACTCGTTGTGGAGGACGATCCGAAGATGGCCCGGATCCTCCAGATCGCCCTCGAGCAGATCGGCTACGAGCCGCTCGCGGCGGGCGCCGCCGAGGGGGCGCTCGAGATCCTCGGGCGGAAACGGGTGGACCTCGTCCTCACCGATCTCCACCTGCCGGGGGGGATGAGCGGGATCGACCTCCTCGTGGAGATGCGGCACCGGGAGCTCGCCACGCCGGTGGTCATCATCACCGCCTACGGGACGATCGACAGCGCCGTCGAGGCGATGAGGGCCGGGGCGAGCGACTTCATCCTCAAGCCGTTCGACGTCGGCAGCATCGAGGTCGTCATCTCCCGTGTCCTCGAGTTCGAGAAGTACAAGCGCGAGAACGTGTTCCTCCGGGAGGAGCTCACCCGGCAGGGGGAGGAGATCATCGGCCAGAGCCCGAAGATGCGCGAGATCTACGCCCTCGTCGAGCGGATCGCGCCGACGGACGTCTCGGTCCTCATCAGGGGGGAGACGGGGACGGGGAAGGAGATCATCGCCCGGACGATCCACGAGAAGAGCCCTCGGCGGGAGAAGCTCTTCGTCGCCGTCAACTGCGCCGCCATCCCCACGGCCCTCCTCGAGAGCGAGCTGTTCGGCCACGTGAAGGGGGCGTTCACGGGGGCGAACGTGGAGCGGACCGGCAGGTTCGAGAAGGCCGACGGCGGGAGCATCTTCTTCGACGAGATCGGCGACATGGAGCCGGTCCTCCAGGCGAAGATCCTCCGGGTGCTCCAGGAGAAGGAGTTCGAGAAGGTGGGGAGCACCGAGACGATCAGCGTGAACGTCCGCCTCATCACCGCGACGAACCGCGACCTGGCCAGGATGATCGGCGAGGGGACCTTCCGCAAGGACCTCTACTACCGGCTGAACGTCGTCGACATCGTCGTCCCGCCGCTCCGGGAGCGCGCCGAGGACATCCCGCTGCTCGCGGAGCATTTCACGAGGAAGTACGGCCGCGAGTGGGGCAAGGAGGTGCAGCCGCCGACGGAGGAGGTGATCGGGGCGCTCCAGGCCTACCCGTGGCCCGGCAACGTCCGCGAGATGGAGAACGTCATCGAGCGGGCCGTCGCCCTCTGCACGTCGGGGCAGATCGGCCTCGAGGACCTCCCCCCGGAGATCATCCACGGCGTCCCCGGCGAGCACGCCGCCGGCCCCCCGCCGCCCGAGGAGGGGCACGATCTCGAGGGATCCGTCGCCGGCCTCGAGCGGGAGATGATCGGGCGGGCGCTCGCGGAGGCGGGCGGGATCAAGGCGCGCGCCGCGCGCCTCCTCGGCATCAGCGAGAGGAACCTGTGGTACAAGATCAAGAAGTACCGGATTTCCTGACCGGGACGGAGGAGGGAGGGCGATGAGACGCCTGGTCGCCGCCGCGGCGGCCGCCTGCCTGTTCCCGGCCTCCTCCGGGGCGTCGGAGGTGTCGCCGGGCCGTCCCGCGCGCGTGACGCCGCTCTCCGCGGACTACTGGCGGGATCTCGCCCCGCGCCCCGCCGATCTCTGGGGGGAGACGAGGGAGACGTTCCGGGGGGCGAACCTGGCCCTGATCGCCGCCGCGGCCGGCGCCGCCGGCGGTCTCGCCTTCCTCGACAACGACATGCAGAAGCCCTGGCGGCGGGGTGAGGAGCTCCTCGGCCACGACATCGCCAAGATCGGCGACGTCTTCGGGAATCCCGGCGTGCAGGCGGGCGTGATGGCGTTCGCCTACACGCTCGGCCGGTACGCCGGCGACGACACGCTCGCCCGGGCCGGGAAATCCATGGCTGAGACGATGATCTTCACCTCGCTCACCACGCTCGCCGTGAAGGGCGCCTTCAACAGGAGGCGGCCGGACGGCGACGACCGCCTCGCCTTCCCCTCCTGGCACGCCTCCGCCACCTTCGGGAACGCCGCCGTCCTCGCCGAGTACTACGGCTGGAAGGCGGCGGTGCCGGCCTACCTCGCGGCGGCCTTCGTCGCCTGGACCCGCGTCGAGCAGAACAGGCATTTCGTCTCGGACGTCGTCGCCGGCGCCGCGATCGGCTGCATATACGGCCACGCCGTCTCGCGCTACAATATGCGGGTGCACCCGGCCGTCGCCGTCGAGCCGGTCCTCATGGAGAACGGCGCCGGCGTGCGGGCGCGGGTGCTGTTCTAGCCCCCGCGGCGGCGTATCGTGTTTCCGCCGCGGATGAACGCGGATCATGAAAGGATACTCACGGATTCTTTCGCTGCGCTATCCGTGATGGTCCGTAATGATCCGTGATCATCCGTGGTCGATTGGTTCTTTATTAGGTACTATTATATAATGGAGTCATGATGGGGAAGAGACGCGGGACGCTGATCGCGCTCCTCGCCGCCGTACTCGCGGCGAGGCCGGACCCGGCGGCCGCCTACATCGGGCCGGGGGCGGGGTTCGCCTTCCTCGGCTCGTTCGTCTTCATCCTCGGGGGGCTCCTCTTCGCCCTCGCCGTCCTCCTCACCCTCCCCGCGCGGCTGCTCGCCCGTCGGATCCGGTCCCGGCGGCGGCGCGCCGCGGCGAAGGTCGGGAGGGTCGTCATCGTCGGTTTCGACGGGATGGATCCCGAGCTCGCCGAGGCGTTCATGGCGGAGGGGAAGCTGCCGAACCTGGCGCGCCTTGCCCGCGACGGCTCCTACGCCCGCCTCGGGACGACCAACCCCCCGATTTCCCCGGTCGCCTGGTCGACGTTCATGACCGGATCGGATCCCGGCAAGCACGCGATATTCGACTTCCTCCGGCGCGAGCCCGGCGGCTACCTCCCCGGCCTCTCCTCGGCGGATATCCGGCCGCCCCGGCGGTCGATCCGGCTCGGCCCCTACCGGATCCCGATCGGCAAGCCGCGCATCCGGATGCTCCGCAGGGGCGTGCCGTTCTGGAAGACGCTCGGCGAGCACGGCGTGCCGGCGGCCGTCCTCAAGGTCCCGATCACCTTCCCGCCGGAGCGGTTCCGCGGCCTGCTCCTGAGCGGCCTCTGCACGCCCGACCTGAAGGGCTCCCAGGGGACCTTCGCCTTCTACACGAACGGCGACCGCGGCCGGAACGTGCGCACCGGCGGCTACGCCGTCCGCCTCGAGGGGCCGGGGCCGGTCTTCGAGACCGCCGTGAGCGGGCCGAGGAACCCGTTCCGGGACGACGGGGACCTGTCGATCCCGATGCGGATCACGGTCGACGCCGCCCGCCGCTCCGCCCGCCTCCGCATCGGCGCCGAGACGTTCGAGATCGCGGAGGGGGAGCTGTCGGACTGGATACCGCTCACCTTCAGGGCCCCGTTCGGCGTGAAGGTGCGGGGGATCGCGCAGGCGTACCTGCGGAGCGCCGCCCCCGCCGTCGAGCTCTACCTCTCGCCGGTCCAGATCGACCCCGAGCGGCCCTCCCTCCCCGTCTCCCACCCCGTCGCCTACTCGGTCTACCTCGCGAAGGTCCTCGGCCCCTTCGCGACCCTCGGCCTCCCGCAGGACACCTGGGCGCTCAACGAGGGGGTGCTCACCGACGAGGCGTTCCTCGAGCAGGCGTACCGCATCCACGACTGGCTCGAGGCGGCGTTCTTCCACACGCTCGCCCAGGTGCGGGAGGGGCTCGTCTGCTGCGTCTTCGACACGACGGACGTCATCCAGCACGAGTTCTGGCGGTACATCGCCCCCGGCCACCCCGCCCTTCGCGGCGGCGGCGCGTCGGGGGGGGGCGTCATCGAGGACCTCTACCGCCGGATGGACGCCCTCGTGGGGCGGCTGCGGGAGCGGCTCGGGCCCCGCGACCTCCTCCTCATCCTCTCCGACCACGGCTTCAAGCTCTTCTCGCGCGGCTTCAACCTCAACAGCTGGCTCGTCAGGAACGGCTACCTCGTCCTCCGGGACGGCGCCGCCGTCTGCGGCGAATGGTTCGAGGGGGTCGACTGGTCGCGGACGCGCGCGTACGCCCTCGGCCTCGCGGGGCTCTTCCTCAACCGGCGCGGGCGGGAACCGCGGGGGATCGTGGAGCGGGGAGACGCGGCGGCGCTGAAGGCCGAGCTCTCGGGGAAGCTCGCGGGGCTCGTCGACGGGGAGAAGGGCGCGACGGCGATCGCCGCCGTCTACGACGCGGCCGAGATCTACAGCGGCCCCTACGCGGCGGAGGGGCCGGACCTCATCATCGGCTACGCGCCCGGCTGGCGGGTCTCGTGGGAGTCGGTGACCGGCCGGGCGACGGAGGAGATCTTCATCGACAACGAGAAGGCCTGGAGCGCCGACCACTGCATCGACCACCGGTTCGTGCCGGGGGTCTTCTTCTGCAGCGGGAGGATCGCCTCGTCGTCGCCGCACCTGCGGGACATCGCGCCGACCGTCCTCGACCTGTTCGGCGTCGCCCCGCCGGCCTCCATGGACGGCGCCCCCCTCGGCGTCGCGGCGGCGGAGGGGCGGCCATGAGGAGATCGCTCGCCCTCCTGCTCATCCTCGCGGTCCTCGCCCCGGCGGGCTGCCGGCGCGGGGGCCGCTGGACCGGCGACCGGAAGGTCATCGTCCTCGCCTTCGACGGCATGGACCCGAGGATCGTCCGCGGGATGTTCGCCGAGGGGAAGCTGCCCAACCTCAGGGCGCTCGCCGAGCGGGGGGATTTCAGGGACCTCTGGTCGAGCGTCCCGCCCCAGAGTCCCGTCGCGTGGGCGAACTTCATCACGGGAACGAACCCCGGCGGCCACGCCATATTCGACTTCATCCATCGCGACCCGAGGACCTACCTCCCGTTCCTCTCGACCTCCGAGACGGTGCCGCCGCGGCGGACGCTCGCCGTCGGCGAGTACATCCTGCCCCTCTCCCGCGGCGCGGTCGTCCTCCGGCGGGAGGGGAAGGCGTTCTGGGAATACCTCGCCGAGCGCGGGGTGCCCGCGACCGTCTTCAGGATCCCGTCCAACTTCCCGCCCGTCGCCGGCGCGGGGGAGGCCGTCTCCGGCATGGGGACGCCCGACATCGTGGGGAGTTACGGCATCTATCAGTATTTCACGACCGACCCGTCCGACATCCCGAAGGACCCGTCCGGCGGCGAGTTCACGGTCGTCGGCCTCGGCGGGGGAGTCGTCCGCTCCCGCATCGGGGGGCCGCCGGACGCCCTCCGGAAGGGCGCCCCGAGGATGACGGTGGATTTCACGGCGCGGGTGGACCGGGAGAGCCGCGCGGCGCGGATCGACGTGGCCGGCGAGAGCGTGCTCCTCGCCCAGGGCGAGTGGAGCGACTGGGTCACGCTCCGGTTCCGCGGCGCCCCGTTCGCCGGCACCGTCTCGGGGATCTGCCGGCTGTACCTGAAGGAGGCCTCGCCGCACTTCCGCCTCTACGTGAGCCCGATCAACATCGACCCGCGGCGCCCCGCCCTCCCGATCGACGCCCCCGCCGGCTACGCGCGGCGGATCGCCGACGAGGCGGGCCTCTTCTACACGCAGGGGATGCCGGAGGACACCAAGGCCCTGACGAACGGGACCTTCACGACGGACGAGTTCTACGTCCAGGCGCGCATGGTCCATGACGAGAGCGACCGCCTCTTCGACCACCTCTACGGGAAGTTCGACCGCGGCCTCTTCTTCTACTACTACTCGAGCTCCGACCTCGGCACCCACATCTTTTGGCACCTCCGCGACGCGGCGCATCCCGCCCACGACGCCGCGGCCCGCGCGCGGCTCGGCGACGTCATCGAGGAAATCTACGAGCGGCTCGACGGGGTCGTCGGGAAGGTCCTCGACCGGCTCGACGACGCCACCACCTTCATCGTCATGTCCGATCACGGCTTCGGCCCCTACTACAAGGGGTTCAGCCTCAACACCTGGCTCCACCGGAACGGCTACCTCGCGCTCAAGGGGGGGGCGTCGACCGGCTCCCTCTTCCAGAACGTGGACTGGTCCCGGACGCGCGCCTACGCCCTCGGTCTCAATTCCCTCTACGTCAACCTCCGCGGCAGGGAGCGGGAGGGGATCGTCGAGCCGGGGTCGGAGCGGGACGCGCTCGCGCGGGAGATAGCGCGGCGGCTCGAGGAGGTGCGGGATCCCGAGAACGGCCTGCCCGTCGTCAGGAGGGCGCACCTCGCAGAGGAGGTCTACAGCGGCGATTTCGCGCAGCGGGCGCCCGACCTCGTCGTCGGGTACGACTGGGGCTACCGGACCTCGTGGGAGAGCGCCCTCGGCGACGTCACGGCGGACCTCATCAAGGTGTCGGACGAGAAGTGGAGCGGCGATCACTGCGGGGCGACGGAGATCGTGCCGGGCGTGCTCTTCGCGAACAAGAGGATCCGCATCGAGCAGCCGCGCCTGTACGACATCACCCCGGCGATCCTCGCCGAGTTCGGGATCGAGCGGCCGGCCGGCATGACGGGGCGCAGCATCTTCGGGGAGGCCCCCGCCGCGCCGGCGAGCGGGCCGCGGGCGACGATCGGCCCGCTGCCCTATCTCTGAGGAGGAGGCGACCATGCCGAAGATCAGGATCGACGGCGATCTCTGGGCCCGGCTCGAGCGGTGCGCCGCCGGCGCGGGCTACTCGGGGACCGAGGAGTTCATCACGCACCTCCTCGAAAAGACGGTCCGCGACATCGAGCCCGGCGACGACGCCGAGCAGGTGAAGGAGAAGCTCCGGGGCCTCGGCTACCTGTCCTGAGGCCGCCGCGGAGAGCACACCATGGCCGGCGCACTGGGCATTCTCACCGCGTTGTTCGACCTGCTGCTCCTCCCGTTCCGGGGCCTGCCGCCGGCCTGGGGGGTCGGCTTCCTCTCGCTCCTCGCCGCGGCGCTCGTCCTCTGGATCTACGGGAAGGTCTCCGACCAGCGGGCGATCCGGCGGATCAAGAAGAGGGTCCAGGGGCATTTCCTCGGCATCTACCTGTTCCGCGACGATCCGGCCCAGGTCCTCCGCTCGCTCGCCAGGGTGTTCGCCGGCTCGTTCCGGTACGTGGGGTACTCGCTCGTTCCGCTCGCCGTCGTCATCGTCCCGCTGCTCCTGGCGTGCGTGCAGATGGAGCTCCGTTACGGCCGCCGCCCCCTCCTCCCGGGCGAGCGGGTCATCGTCTCCGCCGCCGTCTCCGGGCGGCGGGCCCCCGTCCTCAGGGCCTCCCCCGGGCTGGCGGTGGAGACCCCCGCCGTTCGGATCGGCGGGGGGGAGTTCGCCTGGAGGGTCCGCGCCGTCGCCGCGGGGGACGGGGCGGTCGAACTCGAGGCGGGCGGCGCCACGGTCGGCATGGACGTCCCCGTCGGGCCCGGCGCGCGGCGCATCTACCCGGTGCGGTCGAAGGGGTCCCCGCTCCGGGCGCTCCTCTCGCCGGGCCTCGCGCCGATCGCGGACGGCGCGCCGGTCGAATGGATTCGGGTGCGCTTCCCCTCGGCCTCGGTGCGCCTCTGGCGGATCGACCTCCACTGGAGCATCGCCTTCTTCCTCCTCGCGATCGTCTTCGGTCTCGCCCTCAAGCCTGTATTCGGCGTTGATTTCTAGCCCCGTCCGCTGCTACAATGCCGCCTCCCGGCGCTGCGGGGGAGGGAGCGGTGATGGACGAACTGACGGAACTCGAGAGCCGGACGATCTACGTCGTGCGGGAGGCCTACAGCAGGTTCAAGCGGATCGGCATGCTCTGGTCGATCGGCAAGGACTCCACCTCCCTCCTCTGGATGTGCCGGAAGGCGTTCTTCGGGAAGATCCCGTTCCCCGTCATCCACATCGACACCGGCTACAAGTTCAGGGAGATCTACGAGTTCCGGGACCGCTACGCCAGGGAGTGGGGCCTCGACCTCATGGTCGCGAGGAACGAGAAGGCGCTCGCGGCCGGGACGGGCCCGGAGACCGGCAGCAAGCTCGACTGCTGCCACGCGCTCAAGACGCAGGCGCTGATCGATTTCATCGCGGCGCACCGGCTCGACGCCATCCTCCTCGGGATACGACGCGACGAGCACGGCATCCGGTCGAAGGAGCGCTATTTCTCGCCCCGGGACGAGCGGTTCCAGTGGGACTACCAGAACCAGCCCCCGGAGCTCTGGGACCAGTTCAAGTCGAGCACCGAGGGCCACCACCACCTGCGGGTCCACCCGATCCTGCACATGACCGAGCTCGACATCTGGCGCTACGTCGAGCGGGAGGGGATCCCGATCGTCGACCTCTACTTCGCGAAGAACGGCGCCCGGTACCGGTCGATCGGCTGCGCCTGCTGCTGCTCCACCGTCGAGTCCGAGGCGGACACCGTCGACAAGATCATCCATGAAATCGCCACCACAGACGTCTCCGAGCGGGCGGGGAGGGCCCAGGACAAGGAGAACGCCTACACGATGCAGAAACTCCGGGCGCTCGGCTACATGTAAGACCGCAGTTTCTCGTTTCGAGTTTCTCGTTCCAGCCGCCCGGAGAGGGGGGTGACGGCATGGCGAAGCGCGAGAGCATGAAGATCGTCATCGTGGGGCACGTGGACCACGGCAAGTCCACCCTCATCGGCAGGCTCCTCTACGACACCGGCTCCCTCCCGCCCGACCGGCTCGACGTCATCCGCCGGACCTGCGAGGAGATGGGCCGGCCGGTCGAGTTCGCCTTCGTCATGGACCACCTGCAGGAGGAGCGGGAGCGGGGCATCACGATCGACACCGCCCAGACCTTCTTCCGGACCGCCACGCGGGACTACGTCATCATCGACGCCCCCGGCCACCGGGAGTTCATGAAGAACATGATCACCGGGGCGAGCCAGGCGCAGACGTCGATCCTCGTCGTGGACGCGCGCGAGGGGATGATGGAGCAGACGAGGCGGCACGCCTACGTCCTCGGGATGCTGAACCTGCGGCGGAACATCCTCGTCATCAACAAGATGGACCTCGTCGGGTGGAGCGCGGAACGGTTCGAGGAGGTCCGGCGCGAGATCACCGCCTTCCTCCGGCGCCTCGACATCCTCCCCGCCGCCGCCGTCCCCGTCTCGGGGACGATGGGGGACAACTTCGCCGGCCGCTCGGAGCGGATGCCCTGGTACGGCGGGCCGACCGTCTTCGAGGCGCTCGACGCCCTCGAGCGGGACGCGGACATCGCGGCGCTGCCGCTCCGCCTGCCCGTCCAGGACGTCTACGAGCGGGAGGAGGGCCGGATCGTCGCCGGCAGGGTCGAATCGGGGACGCTCGCCGAGGGGGACGAGCTCCTGCTCCTCCCCGCCGGCAGGGCGGTCCGGGTCGCGCGGATCCTCGAGTTCGGGCGGGAGCGCCGCGCGGCGGAGGCGGGGGAGAGCGTCGGCATCATCCTGGAGGGGGACGGCGGGGCGGCGCGGGGCGACGTACTGAGCGCGGCGGGCGACCGTCCGCGCGTGGACGACGTGCTCGCCGCGAACCTCTTCTGGATGTCCCCGCGCGAGTTCCGCCCGGCCGAGCGGCTCACCTTCAGGGCGAACACGCAGGAGGCGCCCTGCCGCATCGAGGCGATCAGGCGGCGGATCGACTCATCGACGCTCGAGTGCATCGAGGAGGACGCCGCCGTCCTCCGCGAGACCGAGGTCGGCGAGGTCCGCATCCGTACCGGGCGGCGGGTGGCGTTCGAGCTCTTCTCCGCCATCCCGGAGATGGGCCGGTTCGTCCTCGAGCGCGACAACGACATCGTCGCCGGCGGGATCATCACGCACGGCGCCTGACCGCGGCGGGGCCGGTCCCGCCCCGTCGTCCATGAGGTGTCCCCGATGACAACGGTTCCGCGGGCGGTCATCATCGGCCTCGACGGCGTCCCCCACCGGCTCATCGAGCGGTACGCCTCAGACGGGACGATGCCGAACCTCGGGAGAATCCTTTCGAGGGGGACACTCCGGAAGATGGCCTCCTCCGTCCCGGACGTCTCCTGCGTCGCCTGGAGCACGGTCATCACCGGGAAGAACGCGGGCGAGCACGGCGTCTACGGCTTCATGAACCTCAGGCCCGGCACGTACCGGTTCTCGTTCCCCACCTTCGACGACCTGGGGGCGCGCCCCTTCTGGGAGGAGATGCCGGGGCGCCGCGCCGCCGTCATCAACGTCCCCGGCACCTACCCGGCGCGGGAGATGAACGGGGCGCTCATCTCCGGCTTCGTCGCCCTCGACCTCGCGAAGGCGACGCACCCGAAGGCCCTCGTCCCGGAACTGGAGCGGATCGGCTACCGGATCGACGTGGACGCCTCGAAGGGCCACTCGGACATGGACGCCTTCCTCCGCGACCTCGCGGAGGAGACCGAATCGAAGGTGCGGGCGTACCGGCACCTGTGGGAGCGGGGGCCGTGGGACGTCTTCTTCCTCGTCTTCACGGGGACCGACCGCCTCGGCCATTTCCTCTTCGAGGCGTTCGACGACGGGCGGCACCCGTACGCGGCGGCGTTCCGCGCCCACTTCGCGAGGATCGACGAGGTCCTCGGGGAGATCGAGGGGAGGGCCGGCGGCGACGGCCTCTTCATGATGCTCTCCGACCACGGCTTCGGCCCGATCGGGCGGGAGGTCAACGTCAACCGCTTCCTCGCGGAGCGGGGATTCCTCCGCGTCGTCGACCCGTCCCCGGACTCGTTCGAGGGGGTGGGGGAGGGATCGAGGGCGTTCGCGCTCGACCCCTGCCGCGTGTACGTGCACCTCGCCGGCCGCTATCCGAGGGGCCGCGTGCCTCCCGCCGACCGGGAGCGGGTCGCCGAGGAGGTCGCCGCGGCGTTCGGGGATCTCCGGATCGACGGGAGGCCCGTCGCGCGCCGGATCTGCCGGCGCGCCGAAACCTTTTCGGGGCCGCACCTCGACGCCGCCCCCGACCTCGTCGTCCTCCCCCACCGCGGCTTCGACCTGAAGGCCCGCCTCGCCGCGCCGCAGCTCGTCTCGAGGGGCGCCTTCACCGGGGCGCACACGCAGGACGACGCCTTCCTCTTCCTGCGGTCGGGCGCGATCCCGGAATCGGCGATCCCCGCCGCTCCCTGGGTGGGCGACGTGCGCGGCCTCATCGAGCGGGGAATCGCCCGCTAGGGTCAACCGTCCCGCCGGTGCCCGGCCGATCTGCGTGGTAGCGGCCGGGGCGCAATCTGATACAATAGCCGCCGTCCGGCACCGTCTCCACGGAAGGAACGCGCGATGAAGAAGAAAGAACCGGTCTATTCCACCAGCCCCTCCGGCGAGCGGTTCCCCCTCCCCGCCCCGGAGGAGTACGAGAGGGAGTTCGAGCGGGTGCGGGCGCTCGCCGACGCCCAGCGCGCGGCGGGGCGCGAGATCGTCGTCGTGATGGGGGTCGGCTTCGTCGGCGCGGTGATGGCGGCGATCGTCGCCGACACGACCGGCCCGGAGGGGGAGCCCGCGAAGTTCGTCATCGGGATGCAGCGGCCGAGCACGAGGAGCTACTGGAAGATCCCGCTCCTCAACCGGGGGCTCTCCCCGGTCGAGGCGGAGGACCCCGAGGTGGCGCCGATGATCCGCCGCTGCGTCCTCGAGAAGAAGACCCTCACCGCCACCTACGTCTACGACGTCCTCTCCCTCGCCGACGTCGTCGTCGTGGACGTGCAGTGCGACTACGCGAAGCACGCCCTCGGGAACGTCCGGCACGGCTGGGCGGACATGGCCGCGCTCGAGCAGTCGCTCGAGATCATCGCCGCCCGCATCAGGCCTGAGGCGCTCGTCCTCATCGAGACGACCGTCCCGCCGGGCACGACGGAGCAGGTGGCGTATCCGATCATGCGGAAGGTGTTCAGGAAGCGGGGGATACAGGCCGACCCGCTCCTCGCGCACAGCTACGAGCGCGTCATGCCCGGGCGGGAGTACGTCGCGAGCATCAGGGACTTCTGGCGCGTGTGCAGCGGCATCAGCGAGGAGGCGAAGGCGCGCGTGGTGAAGTTCCTGGGCGAGGTGCTCAACACGAAAGGGTATCCGCTCACGGTGCTCGACCGGCCGATCGAGTCCGAAACCGCCAAGATCGTCGAGAACAGCTACCGCGCGGCGATCCTCGCCTTCATGGATGAGTGGTGCCTCTTCGCCGAGCGGAACGGCGTGGACATCATCAAGGTCATCGACGCCGTCCGGGTCCGGCCGACGCACGGCAACATGCTCTTCCCCGGCCCCGGCGTCGGCGGCTACTGCCTGCCGAAGGACGGCGGCCTCGGCGTGTGGGCCTACCGGCACATCCTGGGGTTCGAGGACGAGATCTTCAAGATCACCCCCCTCGCGATCGACATCAACGACACCCGCGCCCTCCGCGCGGCCCAGATGACGCGGGACGCGCTGCGGAACATGAACCGGCCCGTCGCCGCCGCCGCCGTCCTCATCCTCGGAGCCTCGTACCGCGAGGACGTGGGCGACACCCGCTACAGCGGCTCCGAGATCATCGCCCGGCGCCTCACCGAGATGGGCGCCGAGATACGCGTCCACGACCCCTACGTGCGGGAGTGGCCGGAGATCGAGAAGCAGGACACCTATCCGGGCGCGGGGCACGGCCGGAAGCAGTTCTTCAGGGGGCAGGACCGGCTGGCCGAGGTCAGGGTCACGCGGGATCTCGGGGAGGCGCTCAGGGGGGCGGACGCCGTGATCCTCGCCGTCAGGCACCGGGCGTACCTGGGCCTCGAACCCGACCGGGTCGTCGAGGCGATCGGCGAGCCCGCCGCGATCGTGGACTGCTTCGGCATACTCGACGACGCGCGGATCCGCCGGTATTTCGAGCTCGGCTGCGAGGTGAAGGGGCTCGGCCGCGGCCACATCCAGCGGATCAAGGACGAGGTCCGCAGGGAGAAGATGAGCGGCTGACGGGGAAGGGCGTGAATCGGCTCCACCAGTTCGCCCTGATCGGCTCGACCCTCCTCCTCTCCTGGCTCGGGATGATGGCGGTCCACGAGGCCGGCCACGTCGCCGCGGCCCGGCTCACCGGCGGCCGCGTCTCCCGCATCGTGCTCCACCCGCTCGCGATCTCCCGCACCGACCTCAGCCGGAACCCGCGGCCGCTCCCCGTTGCCTGGGGAGGGGCGGTCGCCGGGACGCTCATCCCGCTCGCCGCCTGGGCCGCCGCCCGCGCGGCGGGGCTCGCCTCGGCCTATCTCCTCAGGTTCTTCGCCGGATTCTGCCTCCTCGTCAACGGCGTCTACCTCGGCGAGGACGCCTTCTTCAGGGCGGGGGACGGGGGTGACCTCATCCGGCACGGCGCGCCGCCGTGGACGCTCGTCCTCTTCGGCGCGGCGGCGGCGGCGGCGGGAATCGCGCTCCTGAACGGCCTCGGCGGGCGCTTCGGCCTCGCGGGTTCAGGCGGTGTCGACCGGCGGCACGCCCGCCTCGCCCTCTGCGCGGCGATCGCGGTCACGGTCCTGCTCGCCGCCCTCGATCTCCGCTGACGGCCGCCCGCCGATCGCGGAGCGCACGAATCGCGCGAGCGCCTCGCAGACGTCGGCGACCACGCCGTCGGGGACCCCGTCCCTGGCCCTCGACTGCAGGCGCATGTCGCACGGCTCGTTCACGTAGTCCACGGAGATGAACCTGCCGTCCGCCGTCACGGCGATCTCGGTCGAGAAGAAGCGGAGGCCGGAGATCTCGTGGATCCTGACGGCGATCCGCTCGATCTCGCGGAGGCCGTGGCGATCCATCTCCTCCGGCGCGACCCGTTCCGACAGGTGCGCCCGCGGGTTCCACCAGCAGGCGCGGACATCCCCCGCCGCGTAGTAGACGCGGAAGTAGGCCGGCCTGCCGTCGAGGATGCGGGGGACGATGTTCTCCTGGATGAGGATCTGGTCGTCCAGGTAGTCCCGCCGGGCGGCCATGACGTCGGCGATCGACCGCGCCCCGAGGAGGACCCCGTCGCCCCCGCCGCCGTGGGCGGGCTTGACGATGAACGGCACGCCCACGCCGTCGAACTTGAAGATCTGCGCCGTCGGATCCTTCTCGTAGACGGGGAGGATGATGGTGTAGGGGACGTTGATCCCCCCCGACAGGAACTCCAGGTGCATGGCGGCCTTGTTGACCGCCCGCCGCGCGGCGAGGGGGTGGTTGACGAAGAGGCTCCCGGCCTCGAGCGCCGCCCTGGCGACCGGCTCGAAGGCGCTCGTCGTGTCCGAGGCCCGGTCGAGGAAGGCCCTGAAGCGGCGCGCCCCGCCGAGGACGGCGGGGGCGACGGCGGCGAGATCCGGCGGGCCGATGAGAACGGTGGAGAGCCCCCGGCGGCCGCAGGAGGCGGCGAGGAGCGAGACGAAATCGGCGTCGTACTCCCAGTCCCAGGCGATGCCGAAGTCGGCGGTCTCGGTCATGCCGACCGGCCCCCGCGTCACGCCGCGTCGCCGCGGGCGCCGAGGCCGAGGGCGTTCAGCTCCCTGATCTCGGTCCCGCTGAGGGAGGGGTACGCCTCGCCGGAGAGAGGCGTCCCCGTCTCCAGGACGCCCTTCACGAGACTGCGGTAGACCGCGACCATGCCGATCTCGCAGTTGTAGGAGTTGCTCGCCTTCAGGAGCACGCCCCGCTTGTAGTACCGGATGGCGGCGTCGGCGTCGCCCGCCTGGAAGGAGCACCGGCCGATGTACGCGTAGGCGAGGGCGAGCTTGAAATCCCTGTGCTTGCTCTTGAGGAGGTCGATGTTCTCCTCCATGAACTGGATGAGCACCTTCAGGAAATCGGCCGCCTGGTCGTACTCGCCCTTCCGGTCGGCGTAGTGGGTGGCCTTGTCGAACGCCCGCGTGAACCATCCGAACCGGTCGTTGAAGATGTAGAGGAACTTCTCCGCGGAGAGGGGGAAGACCCTCCTGTCGCCGCCCCCCTCGGCCGGTTCCGTGCGCGCCCTGCACTGCGGGCAGCACTCGTCGGTCCGGGCGGCGATGCCGCCGCAGGAGGGACAGACCATCGTCTCCCCGACGCCGGCCGGCGGGCCGGGCTTCCGCTCCAGCCGCATGATCTCCGCGCGGATGATCTCGCGGATCCGGTCCTGGATGCGGGAGAGTTTCCTGTCCGCCTCCGACTCGTCATCGAGGAGCGGCGCGGCCGCCGTCGCCTCGCCGGCCGGGGCGGGCTCGACCGTCTCCGGCAGGCCCCAGAGCCCCTTCTCGAGCTCCCGGGCCCTCCGCCGGCAGTCCTCGAGCTCCTTCTCGATGAGCTCGATGTTCTTCCGGCACTCTTCGAGCTTGTGCTCGAGGGCGCTCGCGGCGTCCTCCGCTCCGGACCGCGCCCGCCCTTCCCGTTCCGTCATGTGGGGCCCCTCCGGGCCGTCGCCCCCTCTCGGAGAATAGTCTATCCGAGGGGAGCCGTTGCAGTCAACGCGGCCGGGAGGCGGCGCCGTCGGCGCCGCCCCCCCGCTCGAGTTCGGAGATCTCGGCCTCGAGCCGCTCGATCTCCTCCACGATCTCCACGTCCTCGGGGAGCGAATACTTCGCGCCGTCGCAGGTGGCGCGGGAGAGGGCGCTCGAGAGGCGGCGGATCTTCTCGCGCCGCTCGAGGATGAGGGCCGCTTTCCGCTCCCTGTCCATCGGGTGCCGGGGGGGCGCCCCGCCGCGGGGCTACAGCCTCTTGAGGAGGCCCGTCCGCTCGTTGAACTCGTCGATGAGCCGGTCGATCCGGGCGGTCTGGGCGTGGACCTCCTCCCAGTAGTCGGGGTACCGGTACCACTGCTCGTTGAGCTCGTTGACGTCGCGGCCCTGCTGCTCGATCCAGGTGTAGTACTTGAGGTTGTGGACCCGCTTCCGGTCGTAGTGGCCGAGCTCGAGCATGGAGTCGGTGGCGACCGCCATGAGGTGCCGGTGGTAGTCCCGGACGGCGTCGGCCTCGGTGTAGGCGCCGTGGGCCTCCCGCATCTGCCTCATGCGGCTTTCGTAGAGTTCCATCGAATCCGTCCAGACGGTGAGGACGATGTCCCGCTCCGTGAGCTCGTAGTACTTCGCGAACTTGATCGCGCAGAGGAGGTTGCCCACGCTCGAGATCCCGAGGAGATCGAGCCGGCCCACGACCTCCTCGGGCGCGCCCTGCCGGGCGAGGTAGGCCCTGCCCGCGGGCTCGTTGAAGAGGCGGGTGATGTGCATGCAGGCCTCGTCGTCGGCGGCGATCACCATGTCGGTGTTGCGGATGTTGTGGATCCACGGGACGTGCTTGTCGCCGATCCCCTCGATCCGGTGCCCGCCGAAGCCGTTGAGGAGCAGCGTGGGGCACTGGAGCGCCTCGCCGGCGGCGATCCTGCTCGTCGGGAAGCGCTTCTTCAGGTAGTCGCCGCAGCCGATCGTCCCCGCGGAGCCGGTGGTGAGGACGACGCCGGCGTACCGGTCGCCGTTCCGCATCTCCCTGCCGAGCACCTCCTCCATCGCGCGGCCGGTGACCTCGTAGTGCCAGAGGTGGTTGCCGAACTCGTCGAATTGGTTGAAGATGACGATGTCCTTCCGGGTCCGCCGGAGCTCCCAGCACTTATCGTAAATCTCCTTCACGTTCGACTCGCACCCCGGCGTGGCGATGACCTCGCCGGCGACCTGCTTCAGCCACTCGAAGCGCTCGGCGCTCATCTCCTCCGGCAGGATGGCGATCGACTCGCAGGCGAGGAGGTGGGCGTCGTAGGCGCCGCCGCGGCAGTAGTTGCCCGTCGAGGGCCAGACCGCCTTCTGCCGGGTGGGGTCGAACTGGCCGGTGACGAGGCGCGGCACGAGGCAGCCGAAGCTCGCCCCCACCTTGTGCGAGCCGGTGGGGAACCATTTCCCGACGAGGCAGATGATGCGCGCCGGGACGCCGGTGATGGCGGGCGGGAGCTCGAGGTAGTTGACGCCGTCGTAGAGGCCGCCCTTCGGCACCGGCTCGTTCTTCCAGTTGATCCGGAAGAGGTTGAGCGAGTCGAAGTCCCAGAGGCCGATGCCCTTCAGGCGCGACTTGACCTTCTCGGGGACGAGGTCGGGGTTCACCTGCTCGGCGATCGTGGGGATGATGATGCTCCGCTCGCGGCACCGCTCCACCGCCTTCTGGAGCCCCTTCTCGTTGATGGTCAGATCAATCATGTCGCGCGCCTCCCTCAATCCGTTCCGCACAATGGAAACGATGTACGCTATCATACCGGCGCCGGCCGGTCAACTGAATCTGCCCCGGCCATATGGAGAACCAGCCGCGGATTGCCACGGATCATTACGGATACTCACTGATCCGGCTGCGGCCCCGACGTGCAGGAGGAAAGCCCGAAGAGCAAAGGTGTCTGCAGGAGAGAGTGTCGGATTGGCCCTGCCGTGCGAACCTGCGTTCAGCCGGGACATATGCATGTGCATTATCCGTGAGCACCCGTAGGGATCCGTGGGGATCCGTGGTGAGGGGTGCATTGCGTGTTCGCGGGGGCGGGGGCTTGCGCCGGCGGCGGCCCCTGTGCTATCCTGCGCACTGCGATGAGGCCGGAACTGAAGAAGGTGCACCACCCGAAGACGGCGGAGGAGCTCCTCGCGCTCCTCGCGGCCGGCGGCGGGCGCGTCGCGCCGGCGGGCGGCGGCGTCTCGTTCGCCTTCGCGATCCCGCCCGGCGTCGAGGAGCTCGCGAGCCTCCGGGCGCTCGGCCTCGACCGGATCGACCTCGACGGCGACGGGCTCCGCATCGGCGCCATGGCGACCATCAACCTCCTCGCGCGGTCCCCCGCCGCCGCCGGCTTCAGGGACGGCCTCCTCGCGGAGGCGGCCTCCCGGGTGGCCGCCACGCCGAACAGGAACCTCATCACCGTCGGCGGCAACGCCTGCCGCCTCTTCATCTGGTCCGACCTTCCGGTCGTCTACTGCGCGGCGGGCGCCCGCTTCCGGGTGCGGGGCGCGAAGGGGGTGCGGGTCCTCTCGTGCGAGGAGTTCTACCGGGGAACCCCCCTCGACATGATCGGGCGCGCGGAGTATCTCGAGGAGATCGTCATCCCCCCCGCGGCCGGCCGCGCCGGCGACGCCCACCGGAAGTTCTTCGAGACGCACAACCAGTTCGGCCTCGTCTCGGCCGCCGCCTCGGTGACCCTCGACGAGGCGGGCGCGTGCCGCTCGGCGCGGCTCTGCCTCGGCGGCCTCCGGCTCAACCCCGCCGTGTCGGCCGAGGCGGCGGGCGTCCTCGAGGGTCGGGAGCCGTCTCCGGACCGCCTCCGCGAGGCCGCGGAGGCCGCGGTCGCCGCCGTGAAGGTGGTCCGGGACGTGCGGATGAGCGACGAGTACAAGCGGGCGCTCGCGGCGACGGTCGGCCGGGAGGCCCTCGAGGCGGCGTTCGAGAGGGCGCGGGAGAGGCGATGAAGATCACCTTCACGATCAACGGCGCGCGGAAGACGGTCGAGGCGAGGCCGTGCGAGCCGCTCCTCGACGTCCTCCGCCGCGAGGGCTACAAGGGGGCCAAGTTCGGCTGCGGGCAGGGGTTCTGCGGGGCGTGCACGGTGCTCCTCGACGGCGAGCCGGTGAACTCGTGCCTCCTGCTCGCGGGGCTCGTCGAGGGGAGGGAGATCACGACGATCGAGGGGATCGGGGGCGTCGACCGGCTCCACCCGATCCAGGAGGCGTACCTGGACGCGGGGGCCGTCCAGTGCGGCTACTGCACCCCCGGCCTCGTCCTCGCCACGAAGGCGCTCCTCGACCGGAACGCCGATCCGGGAGACGGGGAGATCAGGGAGGCCCTCGACGGCAACTACTGCCGCTGCACCGGCTACGTGAAGATCGTGGACGCGGTGAAGCTCGCCGCGGAGCGGATGAAGGGGACGGGCGGATGAGCGGGGAGCGGCGGTTCAGCGAGGTCGGCCGGGAGCGCCGGCGGATCGACGGGATCGGCCTCGTCACCGGCGCGGCCCTCTACACCGACGACCACGACATGCCGGGCATGCTCGCCGCGAAGGTGCTCCGGAGCCCGCACGCCCACGCCCGCATCGTCTCGATCGACGCCTCGAGGGCGCGCGCGCTGGCGGGGGTGCGCGCGGCGCTCACCTGGGAGGACGTGCCGCGCGTCGCCTTCACCGGCGCCGGCCAGGGGTGCCCCGAGCCGTCGCCGTACGACAAGTTCATTCTCGATCGCAAGGTCCGGTTCGTGGGCGACGAGGTCGCCGCGGTCGCCGCCGAGACGAGCGAGATCGCCGAGAAGGCCCTCACCCTCATCCGGGTGGAGTACGAGCCGCTCGAGCCGATCTTCGACCCGCGCGAGTCGATGCGGCCCGGCGCGCCGGTCATCCACGACGAGCCCGAGTGGGAGATCCCCATCCCGGTGGAGATGGACCCGAGGCGGAACCTCTGCGGCAGGGCGGACGTCACCATCGGGGACATGGCGCGGGGATTCGCCGAGGCGGACCTCGTCCTCGAGGCCGAGTACGAGAACCAGTACGCCCAGCACGTCGCCAACGAGCCGCACATCACGATCAGCTGGCTCGACGCGCAGAACAGGCTGGTCATCCTCTCCTCGACCCAGGTGCCGTTCCACGTCCGTCGGATCGTCGCCCGGGCCCTCCAAATCCCGGTGAAGCGCATCCGGGTGATCAAGCCGAGGATCGGCGGCGGCTTCGGCTCCAAGCAGGACATCGTCACCGAGCCGATCTGCGCGGCCCTCACCCTCGCCACCGGCAGGCCGGTCCGGCTCCAGCTCACCCGCGAGGAGGTGTTCGCCTCGAGCCGCACGCGCCACCCGACCAGCACCCGGCTCAAGACCGGCATCCGGCGGGACGGCGCCCTCACGGCCATCGAGATGGAGTGCCTCCAGACGGCCGGCCCGTACGGCACGCACGGCCTCACCGTCCTGACGAACACCGGCTCGAAGATCCTGCCGCTCTTCCGCTGCCCGAACGTCCGCTTCAACGCATGGAGCGTCTACACGAACCAGTCGCAGGGAGGGGCCTACCGCGGCTACGGGGGGACGCAGTCCGGCCTCGCGGTGAACATCCAGATGGACGAGATGGCGCGCGCCATCGGGATGGATCCCCCCGACCTCTACCGGAAGCTCCACATCAGGGAGGGGGAGGGATCGCCGGTCTTCGAGGCGCTCGGCGAGGGGGCCGAGGGGCACGCGATGACCATCGGGTCCTGCGGCCTCGCCTCGTGCATCGACATCGCCGTCCGGGAGAGCGGGTGGGCGGGCAAACGGAACAGGCCGGGGGAGGGGCGGTTCAGGCGCGGGATCGGCATGGCGGTCATGATGCAGGGCTCCTCCATTCCGAAGATCGACATGGCCTCCTGCTCGATCAAGATGAACGAGGACGGCTCCTTCAACCTCCTCTGCGGCGCCACCGACATCGGCACCGGCTCCGACACCGTGATGGCCAAGATCGCCGCCGAGGTCCTCGGCGTCCGGACGGACGACGTCATCGTCCACTCCTCGGACACCGACCTGACGCCGTTCGACGTCGGCGCCTACGCCTCGAGCACGACCTACCTGTCCGGGATGGCGGCGATGCGGTGCGCGGAGAAGGTGGCGGCGCAGATACGGGCGGTGGCCGCCGAGATGCTCGAGGAGGCGGCGGACGGCATCGCCCTCCGGGACGGGAAGGCGGTCGGGGCGGGGGGCGAGGTGACGCTCGCCCGGGTGGGGTCGCGGAGCCTCTACGAGAAGGACCAGCACCAGATCGCGGCGTTCGCCTCGGCCTTCTCCGACCAGTCGCCGCCGCCGTTCTCCGCGCACACCGCCGAGGTGGAGGTGGACACGGAGACCGGGCTGGTGCGGGTCGTGCGGTACGTCACCGCCACCGACTGCGGCGTGGCGGTCAACCCGCTCCTCGCCGAGGGGCAGGCGGAGGGGGCCGCCCTCAACGGCATCAGCTACGCCCTGAGCGAGCGGTACATCTACAACGCGAAGGGACGGCTCCTCAACGCCTCGTTCGGCACCTACGGCGTCTACTTCATGAAGGACCTGCCGGAGATGCGCACCTTCCTCGTGCCGACGTACGAGCCGTCCGGGCCGTTCGGCGCCAAGTCGATCGCCGAGGTCTGCATCAACGGCCCCTGCCCGGCCATCTCGAACGCGATCTTCGACGCGGTCGGCCTCCGTCTCCGGAGGCCCCCCTACACGCCCGAGACCGTCTGGCGGGCCCTCCGATCCCAGACCCCATAGATTGTACCCATATGGCCCAAAAGGACGATTATATTGACCCCAAAATTCCACCTCGTAGGTGGAATCGAGATCCGGGAGAACCATCGTGCAGATGAGGAAGGATCCGCTTGTCGAAGGGTGTGTCTATCACGTCTTCAGCAGAGGCATCATGGATCTGAAGATCTTCAGCGCGCGGGCCGAATTTGCCCGGATGCTGGAGGCGATGCGCTATTACCAGCGCGATGTCGCCAAGATCAAGCTATCGAGGTATCTCAGACTGCAAGCGGAGGCCCTGTCCTTCCTCCGGCGGAGGATGCGGGCGGCGGAGGGAGGGGGATTGCGTTTTGTTTCGATTATCTGTTACGCTCTCATGCCCACGCACATCCACTTCGTGCTCAAGCAGGTTGCGGAGGATGGCATTTCGATCTTCATGGCCAATCTCCTGAACAGTTACACGCGATATTTCAACACACGGCACGAGAGGAAGGGGACCCTCTGGGAGGGCAGATTCAAGAGCGTGCTCGTCAGGACCCAGGCCCAGCTCCTTCACCTGACGAGGTACATCCATCTCAATCCCGTGACCGCGGGACTTGTCGAGAGGCCGGAGGAGTGGGCCGCCTCATCCTATCGCGAGTACCTGCGAATAGTGCCCGAAGGCAGGCGCATCTGCGATTATGGGAACCTCATCGACATGGGCCCGAGCAGCTACGCGAAGTTCGTCGAGGACAGGATAGGATATCAGCGCCAGCTGGCGAGGATACGGAAGCTGCTCCTGGAGCATTCCACCTACGAGGTGGTCTGTAGAAAGTAATGAAAATCACTCTGGAGATGGTGGGGGCGATGCGGAAGCCGCTCGGCCAGGGGCCGGTCGAGGTCGAGACGGAGGAGGGGACCACCGTCGAGCGGTTCATGACGGAACGGCTCGGCTACCGGTCCGAGCACGTGCCGCGCCTGAGCTACTTCATCGACGGCGAGGCCGCCCGCCCCTCCGCCGTCCTCACCGCCGGGTGCCGCCTCAGGATCCTCATGATCATCGGCGGGGGATGATGTTCTCCGGCCGGAAGAGCATGCCCCATATCTCCGCGTTCCCGTAGCCGCAGAGGGGCGGGAGCGCCCGCTCGAACCGCGCCTTCCCCCCGTCGAAGCGCGTCACCGTCCCCGCGCTCTCCGCCCAGCTCGCCGCCGGCAGGACGACATGCGCGAGGCGGGCGATCGGGGAGGGGACGAGCGCCTGCGCGAGGACGAACGGCACCTTCCGGAGCGCCGCGGCCATCTCCCGGTCTCCCTCAGGCGCGGGCCCGAGGAAGAGGGCGGCCGTGATCCTCCCGCGCCGCATCGCGGCGAGCATTCCTTCCCGGTCCATCCCCCGCCAGGCCGGTATCCGGCAGCCCCATTCCCGTTCGAGCCGCCCGCGCGCGGCGGCGTCGGTCACCGGCTTCCGGCCGGGGAGGAGGAACGGCGAGACCCCCGCCTCGAGGAGTCCCCGGGCGTTGATCTCGGAATGGAGCCCCACGACCGCGCAGCCGTTCTTCCGGGCGAACCGGTGGAGGGACGCGACGGCGGCCGGGCCGATCGAGTCCCGGTCGAACACGACGGCGGGCCGGCGGGCCCCGGCGATGAACGCCGCGGCGCGGCGGAGCGAGGCGGCCGGCCGCCGTCCGTCGAACGGGATGTGCGCCGAGGCGAGGGCGTCGAGCTTCGTCCCGGGGCGACCCGCGATCAGGAGGCGGGCCCCGCCCCGCACCGCCCGGATGACGGAGAGCAGGGCGACCCTGTCGGCCCGCATGGCGGCCGGCTCCACGAGGACGATCGCGTCGGCCGACTCCGAAGCGGAGAGGTCGGCGGGGGGGAGAGGCCGTTCGAGCATGCGCGCCGCCGGGACCGCGCCGGCGGACGGGCATATGTTGTTCGTCCCGAGGATGCAGCGGGCGATCCGCTGGGCCTCGTGCGCCTCCTCGTCGGTGCAGCGGGGCGAGACGAAGACGGCGATCTCCCTCGGGCGGAGCCCGGCGAGCCCCTCGCGCACGGCGGCGGCCGCCTCCTCCCACGTTATGCGGCCGCGCCGCCCGCGAATCCGGGGGAGGATGATCCGGTCGTCCGCGGAGAGGGGGGCGCAGCCGAAGCGGCCCCGCTCGCACAGGTTGCCGTTCCCGAGCGGCTCGACGGCGAGTATCCTGCCGCCGGCGACGCGGAGGGCGACGGGGCAGGCGTCGCCGCAGTTCCCGCAGGTCGTCTCGATCCGCTCGGCGAGGGCGTGGAGGCGGGCCGGGGCCGTCCGCCGCTCGATGAGCGCCCCCGTGGGGCAGGCGGTGAGGCACTGGCCGCACGACTCGCAGTCGGTGTCCTGGAGCGGCCTCCCGAACGGCGGGGCGACCTGCATGTCGAAGCCGCGCCCCTCGAAGCCCCATGCCCCGATCCCCTGGACCTCGAGGCAGACCCTGATGCAGCGCGCGCACTTGATGCACCGGTCGGGGTCGCGGATGATGTACGGGTGCCGGTCGTCGTTCTTCCAGCGCTTCGGCGGCGAGCCGAACCGGTTCAGCCCGACGCCGTACTCGACGGCGAGGTCGCGCAGCGTGCAGTCGCCCGCCTTCTCGCAGCCGCACTCCATGCAGCGGTAGGCCTCCCGGAGGGCGTCCTCCTCCGGAAGCGTCCGCTCCGCCTCGCTGAAATCCCGCCGCCGCTCCGCCGCCGGCAGCGCCGGGCAGGTCGCCCGCGGCAGCCGCTCCACCGAGGCGTACTCGGACGGGTCGATTGTCTCTCTGTCCCGGCGGGCGGGGCTCGCCGGTGCGGGGAGGGAGGCGGCGGCGCCGGTCCGGAGGAACGAGTCGATCGCGTGGGCGGCGCGCCGCCCGGCGGCGACGGCGGCCACGGCGATGTCCGGGCCGGTGACGCAGTCGCCCGCGGCGAAGACCGCCGCGAGGCCCGTCTGGAGAGTGTCGTCGCGCGCGCCGATCCGTCCGCGCGGCGAGGGGGCGAGGCCCGTCCCGTCGAGGACCGAGGCGTCGACGGACTGGCCGATCGCCATGATCACCGTGTCGCAGGAGAGGAGGTGGTCGCCGCCCGGAACCGGCACGGGCGAGCGCCGCCCGCTCTCGTCCGGCGGGCCGAGCGCCATCCGCGCGCAGGCGATCTCGAGGCGGCCGTCGCGGCGGGCGATCCGGACGGGGAGCGTGAGGAAGCGGATCCCGATCCCCTCCTCCTCCGCGGCGCGCACCTCCGCGGGGGCCGCGGGCATCTCGTCGCGCGATCGCCGGTAGACGATCGAAACGTCCGACGCCCCGAGCCGGAGCGCCGTCCGCGCCGCGTCCACGGCGGTGTCGCCGCCGCCGACGACGATGACCGAGCCGCGCACGACCCGCCGTTCCCCCGCGGCGACCGCGGCGAGGAAGTCGATGCCGCCCTCCACCCCCTCCAGCTCCTCCCCCTCGATTCCCATCGCGCGGTTGCGCTGCGCGCCGACCGCGAGGAGGACGGCGCCGTATCCCTCCCCGAACAGGCCGGTGACACCGTCGCCGCCGCCGACGGGGGATGCGCAGCGGATCTCCACGCCGAGCGACCGGATGAGGTCGATCTCCCCGTCGAGAACCTCCTTCGGCAGGCGGTACGCCGGGATGCCGTAGCGGAGCATCCCGCCCGGCCGCTCGCGCGCCTCGAGGATCGTGACCGCGTGCCCCCGGAGGGCGAGGAAGTAGGCGGCCGTGAGTCCCGCCGGACCCGAGCCGACCACCGCGACGCGCCTCCCCGTGGGCGCCTCCCTCGGCGGGACCGCCCGCGCGGGCGATCCCGCCTCCGCCGCGAAGCGCTTGAGCGAGCAGATGGAGGCGGGCTCGTCGACGAGGCCCCGCCTGCACGCCTCCTCGCACGGGTGCGGACAGATCCTCCCGATCGTCGCCGGGAGGGGCACCGTTTCCATGATGAGCCGGAGGGCGTCGTCGGGCCGCCGCTCGAGGAGGAGGCCGAGGTAGCCGCGGGCGTCGCAGCCGGCGGGGCAGGCGAGGAGGCAGGGGGGGAGGCAGTCGCCGCAGTGGTCCGAGAGGAGGAGCTCCAGGCAGAGCCGGCGGGCGGCGACGATCTCCTCGTCCGCGGTGACGACCTCCATCCCCGCGCGCACCCTCGTCGCGCAGGCGGGGCTCAACCGGCGCCCTCCGTCCACCCGCACCGCGCAGATCCAGCAGGAGGCGTACGGCTCGAGCTTGCCGTCGTGGCAGAGCGTCGGGATGCGGACCCCCGCGCGCCGCGCGGCGTCGAGGATGGTCTCGCCGGGTCGCGCCGCGACGTTCCTGCCGTCGACGGTGATGGAGACGGCGGTCCGAGCGGCCGCCCGGCCTCCGGATCCGATGTGCCTGCCTCGTGCGCCCATGGCCGCTACTCCGCCGCGATCGCGTCCGCCGGGCACGCCTCGACGCAGAGCCCGCAGCGCGTGCAGCGGGCCTCGTCGATCAGGTGCGGCCGACCCTTCTCTCCGGCGACCGCCCCGACCGGGCAGACGCGCGCGCACGCACCGCAGCCGGTGCAGCGGGACGGGTCGACCCGGTAGCGGAAGAGCGCCCGGCACTTCTTCGCCGGACACCTCCTGTCCCGGATGTGCGCCTCGTACTCCTCCCGGAAGAACCGGAGCGTCGTGAGGACGGGGTTCGGCGCCGTCTGACCGAGGCCGCAGAGGGAGGCGATCCCGACCGACCGGCCGAGCTCCTCGAGGAGATCGAGGTCGCCCTCCTCGGCGCGGCCGAGGGCGATCCGGTCCAGAATCTCGAGCATCCGCTTCGTCCCGACCCGGCAGAAGGTGCACTTGCCGCACGACTCGTCCCGGGTGAAGGAGAGGAAGTAGCGGGCGATGTCCACCATGCAGGCCGACTCGTCGAGGACGATCATGCCGCCGGAGCCCATGATCGCCCCGCTCTCCTTCAGCGACTCGTAGTCCACCGGGGTGTCGAAGCGCGACGCCGGCAGGCAGCCGCCCGAGGGGCCGCCGATCTGGACGGCCTTCACCGGGAGGCCGGTCCCGGAGCCGCCGCCGATCTCCTCGATGATCTCCCGGAGGGTGATCCCCATCGGCACCTCCACGAGCCCCCCGCGGGCGACCTTCCCGGCGAGGGCGAACACCTTCGTCCCCCTGCTCCCCGGCGTCCCGATGGCGGCGTAGCGTTCCGCGCCATGCCGGACGATCCAGGGGACGTTCGCGAGCGTCTCCACGTTGTTGATGCAGGTCGGCATCCCCCGGAGGCCGCGCGCGGCGGGGAACGGCGGCCGCAGCCGCGGCATCCCGCGCCCGCCCTCGAGGGAGGCGATGAGCGCGGTCTCCTCCCCGCAGACGAACGCCCCCGCCCCCTCCATGAGGGCGACGGAGAAGTCGAAGCCGCTCCCGAGGATGTCGCGGCCGAGGAGGCCGCGGCGCTCCGCCTGCCCGATCGCCGCCCGGAGGCGCCGCACCGCGAGCGGATACTCGGCCCGCACGTAGACGACGCCCCGCGACGCCCCGACCGCGTAGGCGGCGATCGCGAGGCCCTCGAGGACGGTGTGCGGGTCCCCCTCGAGGACGCTCCGGTCCATGAAGGCGCCCGGGTCCCCCTCGTCCGCGTTGCAGATGACGTATTTCTCCGCCCCCGGCGATTCCCTCGTCCGGCGCCACTTCGCGCCGGTCGGGTATCCCGCGCCGCCGCGCCCGCGGAGGCCGGACGCCTCGACGCACGCGATGACCGCCTCGGGGGAGCCCTCCGCGAGGACCGCGCGGAGCGCCTCGTAGCCGCCCATCGAGATGGCATCGTCGATCTCCTCAGGGTCGATGAAGCCGCAGTTGCGGAGGACGATCTTCTTCTGCTTGGCGAAGTAGGGAAGGGCGTGGAGGGGGGCGCGGTCGTCCGCCACGATCCATTCCCGGACCGGCTCGCCGCCGAGGAGGTGCCGCTCGACGATCCGCGCCGCCCGCTCAGGGGTGAGGTCGCCGTAGATCGTCGCGCCGCCGCCCGGCGGCGACACCTCGGCGAGGACCTCCCGGTGGCACATGCCGACGCAGCCGGTGATCCGGATCGCGGCGGGGAGGCGCCGCCGGGCGATCTCCCGGCGGAACGCCTCGCGGACCGCCTCGGCCCCCGCCGCGACGCCGCAGGAGGACATCCCGACGGTCACCGTCCATCCCGGCCGCGCTCTCACCGCGCGCGCCTCCGCAGGACGGCCTTCGCCTTCGCGGGGGTCAGGCGCCCGTGCGCGGTCTCGCCCACCATCATGACGGGGGCGAGGCTGCAGCAGCCGAGGCAGGCGACGTTCCGGAGGGTGAAGAGGCCGTCGGGCGTCGTTCCGCCGGTCCTGATCCCGAGGGCGCCCTCGAGCGCCTCGGATATCCGCTCCGCCCCCGCCACGTGGCAGGCCGTCCCGTGGCAGACGGTGACGAGGTGCCTCCCCGCCGGCCGGAGACGGAACTGCCCGTAGAACGTGGCGACGCCGTAGACCTGCGCCGGGGAGAGCCGGAGGCGCCGCGCGATCCGGACGAGGGCCCGCTCCGGGAGGTAGCCGTACAGCCCCTGTGTCTTCTGGAGGAGGGGGATGAGGGATCCGCTCTCCTCCGCCCCCGAGAGGAGGCGGCGGAAGGCGGCATCCCGCGCGGCGTCCGATTTCGCGATCGTGCTCTTCATGCGGCGTCGCCGTACATGGTACCATTTCACCCCGGCCCGAGACAGGCCATTCGGGGGGAGGGACGAGGATGAAGATCGGGCTGATCGCGGATTCGCACGAGCACATGCCGGTGATCGCGCGGGCGGTGGATCTCTTCAACTGCGAGGGGGTGGGCGTCGTCCTCCACGCGGGCGACATCATCTCGCCGATCACCGCGCGGGAGTTCAGGAAATTGCAGGCGCCGATGATCGTCGTCCTCGGCAACAACGACGGGGAGAAGCTGTTCCTGAAGGAGACGTTCTCCCCCTTCGCCGAGATCCACGAGCGCGCCTGGGAGGGGGAGCTCGGGGGGAGGAAGATCCTCCTCATCCACGCCCCCGACACGCTGCCGGCCCTCGAGCGGAGCGGGGCCTACGACGTCATCGTCTACGGCCACACGCACGCGGCCGAGATCAGGAAGGGGAGGACGCTCGTCGTCAACCCGGGCGAGTGCTGCGGCTGGATCACCGGCCGCCCGACGGTCGCCATCCTCGACACGGCGGCGATGGAGGCGGAGCTCCGCGACCTCTGACTCCCCCCATCGATCTATCTTCGCACGTTCGACTTTACACTTTCAACTTTCAACTGTAGTTACGGCCAGAGTCCCCGCAGCGCCGCCGCCTCCGCCACGCGCCCGACGCCGAGCATCATCGCCCCGAGGCGCATGTCCACCCGGTGCGTGTCCATGACGGCGACGACGTCGTCGAACGCCTGCGTCATGATGCGGCGGAGCCTTTCGTTCACCTCCTCCTCGGTCCAGAAGTACGCCTGGAGGCCCTGCACCCACTCGAAGTAGGAGACCGTCACCCCGCCGGCGTTCGCGAGGATGTCCGGGACGACGAGGATGTTGCGCTCCTTCAGGATGCAGTCGCCCGCCGGCGTCGTGGGGGCGTTCGCCGCCTCCACGACGAACCGGGCCTTGAGCCGGGGGGCGTTCTCCTCGGTGATCTGCCCCTCGAGGGCGGCCGGGACGAGGATGTCGCAGCGCGTCTCGAGGAGCTGGCGGTTCGTGATCGCCTTGCCGCCGGAGAAGCCGCGGACCGTCCCGTGCCCCTGCGAATACTCGATGAGCCTCGGGATGTCGAGGCCGCCGGGGTTGTGCACGCCCCCGTACACGTCGCTCACGGCGACGATCGTCGCGCCGTGCTCGTGGAAGATGCGGGCGGCGTGCGACCCGACGTTGCCGAACCCCTGGATCGCCACGGTCGCCTCGGCGAGCCGGATCCCGACGTGCGCGCACATTCGCTCGGTGACGTAGAAGGTGCCCCGGGCCGTGGCCTCGAGCCTCCCGCTCGAGCCGCCGAGCGCGAGCGGCTTGCCGGTGACGACGCCCATCACGGAATGCCCCACGCTCATGCTGAACGTGTCCATGATCCAGCCCATGACGCGGGGGTTCGTGTTCACGTCGGGGGCGGGGATGTCCTTGTCGGGGCCGATGATGATGGCGATCTCGCTCGCGAAGCGCCGCGTCATCCGCTCGATCTCGTAGACGGACATCTTCGACGGGTCGCAAACCACGCCCCCCTTCGCCCCCCCGTACGGGATGCCGACGACGGCGCACTTGTAGGTCATGAGCATGGCGAGCGCCGTGATCTCGTCGAGGTCCACCTGCGGGTGGAAGCGGATCCCCCCCTTGCAGGGGCCGCGCTCCATGCTGTGCTGGACGCGGTACCCCGTGTAGACCTCGAGCCGGCCGTCGTCCATGCGGACCGGCACGGCGACGATGAGCGTCCGCTGCGGGTGCTTCAGCTTCTCGTGAATGTTCCGATCGAGCTTCAGCTTCCCGGCGGCGAGGGCGAGCTGCCCGAGCACCATGTCGAGCGGCTTCTGCCCGCCGCCCTTCACGCAGACCTTCTTCATCTCCTCCGCTCCCTTCGGCCGGCCGGATCAGGCCTTCAGCCGGTCCACGACGAGCTGCGCGATCTCCGTGCCGACGCGGAACTGCCCCTCCTTCGTGGAGGCGCCGATGTGCGGCGTCGCGACGACGTTCTCCTGGGCGAGCAGCGGGTTGTCGCCCGGCGGCTCCTGATCGAAGACGTCGAGCCCCGCCCCGCGGACCTTCCCGCTCTTCAGGGCCTCGAGGAGCGCCTTCTCGTCCACGACGCCGCCGCGGGCGCAGTTGACGATGATGACGCCGTCCTTCATCTTCGCGATGGTCTCGCGGTTGATGATGTTGCGGGTCTCATCGGTGCGGGGGATGTGGAGCGAGATGTAGTCCGCCGCGGGCAGCATCTCGTCGAGTGTGGAGAGGGTCCCGTACGGGCTCTCCTTCCTGGTCTTCCTGACGATCAGCACCTTCATCCCGAGCGCGACGGCGCGCTTCGCCAGCTCGGTGCCGATGCGGCCGGAACCGATGAGGCCGAGCGTCTTGCCGTGGAGCTCCCGCCCCATGAACCGCTTCTTCTCCCATTTCCCCGCCTTGATGGACGCGTCGGCGGCGGCGATGCCCCGGGCGACGGCGAACATCAGGCCGATCGCGAGCTCGGCGACGGAGACGGACGAGGCGGTGGGGGTGTTGACGACGGGTATGCTGCGCTCCTTCGCGCACGCGGTGTCGATGTTGTCGAGGCCGACGCCGCCCCGCGCGATGACCTCGAGGCTCTTCCCCGCCTCGATCACCCTGCGGGTGATCTTCGTCGCGCTCCTGACGATCACGCCGTGGTAGCCGCCGATGCAGCCGACGAGGTCGTCCTCCTTGAGGCCGCTCCGCTCGTCCACCTCGAGCCCCGCGTCCTTGAGGATCGCGATCGCTTCCTTCGCGAGCGGATCACAGACGAGCACCTTCTTCATGCCCTAACCTCCTTCCCCTGTTGACCGTTCGGTCCGATCCCGGCGCCCGGTCCGCCCGGGCATCACGGTTCCCGCAGGACCTCCGCCGCCGCCGCGAGGCCCCTCCCGATCTCGACCGGCCGGCCGAGATCGGCGAGGGCCATCCCGAGGGCGGCGAGGGCGGTGACAACGTCGAACGGGCCGGCGTACCCCATGTGGGCGATGCGGATGATCCTGCCCCGCAGCCGCCCCTGGCCGCCGGCGACGAGGACGCCGTAGCGCTCCCGCATGCGCTCCCGCAGCAGGTCGGCGTCGATCCGGTCGGGCGTCCGCACGGCCGTCAGTCCGTCGGCGGGGGCGTCCGGGGCGAGGAGGCGGAGGCCCATTCCCGCGACGCCCGCCCGGCACGCCTCGCCGAGCCGGCGGTGCCGGGCGATGCACGCCTCGAGCCCCTCGGCGAGGATGCCGTCGAGCGCCTCCGCGAGCCCGGCGACGAGCGCGGCGGGAGACGACCACGCCGTCTCGCTGCGGCCCGCCGCCTCGATCGCCGGCCGCCAGTCGTAATAGTACCTCGCCGCCGAGGATTTTTCAATGAGCGCGCGCGCCCGCCGGCTCCCGACCACCGCGATCCCGAGACCGGTGGGGCACATGAGCCCCTTCTGGCAGCCGGCCACGGCGACGTCCACCCCCCAGTCGTCCATCCGGAACTCGGAGCAGCAGAGGCCGCTCGTCGCGTCCACGACGAGCGCCGCCCCCCCGCCCCCCGCGACCCGACCGAGCGCCTCGATGTCCGTCTTCACGCCCGTCGAGGTCTCGCAGAGCGTCGAGAAGACCGCCTTCGCCGCCGGGTGCCGCCGGAGCGCGGCGGCCACGTCGCCGGGGCTGACCGCCTCCCCCCACTCCACGTCCACGGGGACGACCCGCGCGCCGAAGGCGGCGCAGATCTCCGCCCAGCGGTCGCCGAACTTCCCGCCCCTGACGACGACCGCCTCGTCGCCGGGCGAGAGGAGGTTCGAGACCGCCGCCTCCATGACGCCCGTCCCCGTGCAGGCGAACAGGAGGACGTCGCCCGCGGTGCAGAGCACCGAGCGGAGGCCGGCGGTGACCGCCGCGTGGAGGGCGTGGTACTCGTCCGACCGGTGGTGGATGACGGGCCGCGCGACGGCGAGGCCGACCCGCGGCGGGACGGGGCAGGGCCCGGGCGTCAGCAGGTAGGTCTTTCCCATGGTTCCGTGCCCCTGCTGCTCAGGGGAGGTTCAGCCTGTTCAGGACGAGGCCGTCGTAGAGCTTCGGATAGAAGTCGGTGGACTTCTGCGGCATGCGCTCGCCGCTCCCCGCGACCTCCGCCACCTGCTCCGCCCTCGTCGGGTTCAGGAAGATGGCGCACTGGGAGCGGCCCTCGTCGACCATGCGCGCGGCGAGCTCCGCGGAGCGCTCGTAGGCGACGTGGGCCTCCTCCTCGAGCTTCCTGCGGTCGATGCCGAGGAGGCGCTCCATGACGGCGTGGATCATGCTCACGTCGAGCCGCTTCCAGGCGGGGGAGGCCTCCGCGGGCATGAGCCGCGCCACCCGCCCCTCGTCCTCCAGGACGAGCAGGGTGAACGCGCCGCCGAGGTAGAGGCCGAACCGGTGGTCCGCCCCGCCGCCGGCCTTCATGCGCTCAAGCAGTTCCCCCAGGCCGCCGCACGGCTCGAGGCGGAAGAACTCCCGGAGGTCTTCGGGGAAGGCGGCGAGCCGCCCGGGGTCGAGATTGAAGAGGAGCCGGTGCGTGGGGAGGATGGTGAGGCCGCTGTCCTGCATGGAGACGAACGCCATCAGGTGGCTGTCGAGGTTCTCGTTCCCGGGGAGGCAGGTGACGCCCTTCTCCCGCATCTCGCGCCGGTAGTTGAGCGCGGTCTCGTAGCGGTGGTGGCCGTCGGCGATGAACAGGGCCTTCTCCGCCATGAGGCCCTGCACCGCCCCGACCGTGGCCCGGTCCGTCACCGCCCAGACGCGGTGGATGACGCCGTTGTCGTCGCGGGCCTGGATGTCGGGCGGCCGGGCGGCGGCGCCGGCGAGGGCGCGCGTGACCTCGTTCGCCGGGTCGTTGTAGAGCATGAAGATGAGGCCGGACTGCGCGGCGGTGGCGCGCATGAGGTTCAGCCGGTCGGCCTTGGGGCCGGCGAGCGTCCGCTCGTGCGGCATGACGCCCCCCTTCCCGAACTCCTGGAGCTCCCCGAGGGCGATGAAGCCGTGGCGCGTCCTGACGGGGCTCCCCATGACGGAGTATTCCTGGTTGTAGATGTAGATCGCCTCGGAGGGCTCGCGGACGAGGATCCCGTCGGCGATCCAGCGCTCCAGGTGGCCCCGGGCGCGGGTGTACCGGTTGTCGGCCTCGGTGTCGCCGGGCGAGGTTTTCCCCTTCGTGAAGCGCACGATGTTGTGCGGGTGCCGCCGGTAGTACGCCTCCTGGAGCTCGGGGGTGATCTTGTCGTACGGCTCGGTGAAGACGGCGCTGATGTCGGGGACCTTCTCGGGGTCGTACCGGTATCCCCTGAAGGGGAAAATCTTTGCCATGACGCGCTTCCTCCCTCTCCCGCTGCCTGCGTGCGGGGGCCATGGTACACGCTGCCCGCCCCCCTGTCAAGGCCCGGGCCTGTACACGCCGGCCGACCTGTGGTATCGTAGCCGCTCGCGCCGGCCGCGCGACAGCAGGATCCCCGGGATGCAATCGCCGCGCACGGGTAATCTCCCGCCCCTCCTCCTCCTCGCCCTCCTCTCCCTCCTTCTCTACGCGGCGCTCCCCTCGAAGGGGTACCACGACGACGACATGTACTACGCGATGTCCGTCCGCGCCGGCGACCCGCGCGCCTTCCTCCTCGGCCAGCCGCACTACTATTTCTGGACCTCCCTCGGCGCCGCGGCGTACGCCCTCTGCCTCCGCGCCGGCCTCCCGGCGACGCCGCACGGCGCGCTCGCAGGCCTGAACGCCCTCCTCGGCTTCGCGGGGCTCGCCGCGATGTACCTCCTCCAGCGGCGCGTCTGCGGCCTCGGCCGCGCCGCCGCTTTCCTCGGCAGCCTCTTCCTCGGCCTGGGTTTCGGCTACTGGAACAGCGCCGTCTCGGCGGGGAAATACGCGCTCGAGACGGTCTTCCTCATCCCCGCCTTCTTCCTCATCCTCGAGACCGCGCGGCGGGATTCCATCCCGGTCGCGGCGCGCTGCGGGGCGTGCATCGGCCTCGCGCTCCTCTCGCAGATGGTCGACCTGCTCCTCTTCCCGGTCATGCTCCTCTTCTTCCTCCTCGCGGGGGGCCTCTCCGGGGGACGGGCGCGGCGCCTGCTCGTCTGCCTCCTCGTCGCCCTCTCCCTCGCCGGGGCGGGCCTGTCCGCGATGGGCTGGTTCCTCCGCGGCCATCGCTCGTTCGGCGCGCTGATCGGGTGGCTGACGGCGTACCCCGTGCGGGAGTTCGTCCACTTCCACCCGGCCAATCTCCTCATGGTGCTTGCCGGGAACGCGCGCGCCGTCTGGGGGATCGGCTTCGTCAAGTCGTTCATGCTCGGCAAGACGGGCCCGCTCGCCTTCGGCGCCGTCGCCGCCCTCGTCGCGGCGGGGAGCGGCGCCCTGCTGTTCCTGGCCGTCGCCCGCCCCGCGCGCCGCGGACGCTGCGCGGGCGCGGCGGCGCTCGCGTTCGCGTGGATCGTCGTCTTCTCGGCGTTCTTCGGCTTCTATTCGCCCGGGCAGCCGAAGTTCTACACCAGGAACCTCGTCCCGGCGGCGGTCCTCTTCGGCCTCGCCTGGGAAGGCCTGCCCGCGGGCGACCGCCTGCGGCGGGGCTGCGCCCTCGCCGCCGTCGCCTGCCTCCTGCTCGCGAACCTGTTCGGCACGATCCTCCCCCAGGCCGCGATCGGGCACAACGACGATACGACCTACGCGCGGTTCATCCTGGCCCGCACCGAGGCCGACGGCGTCCTCATCTTCCCCGGGGCGGGCGAGTCGAGCGTGCCGCTCCAGGTGCGGTATTTCGGCCGGCGCGAGGTGATCGAGCTCCTGCCCGGACGGCGGGCGCCGGACGCGCTCGACCGCCGGATCCGCGCGGCCCTCGCGGAAGGGCTGCCCTGCTACCTCGTGGGGGAGGATCGGGCGGTCGCGTCGTACCACTGGTTCAAACCCGTCCGGGAACGGGTGCGGGGCGTCTCCCCGGCCGCGGAGGCGACGCGGCGGTTCTTCGCCGGGCGCGGCTACGCGCTCGCGCCGCACGCGAGGTACGAGGCGGCGGGCGACTACCGGGGGAACGAGATCCACCGGGTTTCGCGCGTCGCCGATCCGCTGGACAGGGGGCGGGGGGGTATGGTACAGTGACGCCCCTGTGAGGTTCCAAACGAGAGGAGGTCCGCGATGGGAAAGAGGGTGTTCAACTTCTACGCGGGGCCGGCGACGCTGCCCCTGAAGGCGCTGAAGGAGGCGAAGAAGGACCTCCTCGACTTCCGCGGGACGGGGATGTCGGTCTGCGAGATCAGCCACCGGTCGAAGGACTTCCAGGCCGTCATGGACGAGGCGACGGCCCTCGTGCGGGAGCTCTACGCGGTGCCGGAGGGGTTCCACATCCTCTGGCTCGGCGGCGGGGCCTCCACCCAGTTCTTCCACATCCCCTGGAACCTCGGCGTCGAGGGGAGGCCGTTCGCCTACATCCACACCGGCTCGTGGGCGAAGGCGGCGATCAAGGAGGCGAAGTTCTTCGGCGAGGTGAAGGTGCTCGCCTCCTCGGAGGACGCGAACTTCTCCTACGTCCCGCGCCGGTTCGAGCCCGACCCGAACGCCGCCTACCTCCACATCACCTCGAACGAGACGATCGGCGGCATCGAGTGGCTCTCCTTTCCCGACCCGGGCGACGTCCCGCTCGTCGTGGACGCCTCGTCCGATTTCCTGAGCCACCCGGTGGACTGGTCGAAGATCGCCCTCCTCTACGCCGGGGCGCAGAAGAACCTCGGCCCCGCCGGGGTGACGGTCGTGATCGTGCGCGAGGACCTCGTGGCGCGCGCCCGCGCGAAGAGCCTCCCCACCATGGTGTCGTACGCGACCCACGTCGACAAGGGCTCCATGCACAACACGCCCCCCTGCTTCCCGATCTACCTCTCGATGCTCGCCCTCCGCGACCTGAAGGAGAAGGGCGGCCTCCCGTCCATGGAGCGGCTGAACAAGCGGAAGGCGGGGCTCCTCTACCGGCTCATCGACTCGTCGAACGGCTTCTACCGCGGCGTCGCGAGGAAGGATTCCCGCTCGCGCATGAACGTGACCTTCCGGCTCCCGACCGAGGAGCTCGAGGGGAAGTGCGTCGCGGAGGCGAAGGCGCGGGGCCTCATCGGCCTCAAGGGGCATCGGAGCGTCGGCGGGATGCGGGCGTCCATCTACAACGCCATGACGCCCAAGGGGGTCAAGACGCTCGCCCAGTTTCTCCGCGAGTTCCAGCTCGCGAACGCCTGACGAGCCGCGCGCGGCACGCGCGCCCGGGGGCCCGTCCCTCCCGCCCGGGGGGGCGGGCCTTCCCGCGATCCCGCGCCGTTGTCCGCGCCCGGATCGTGTGCTATAGTCTCCGCTCGGAGCAGGCGCCATGGCGAACCTCGAACGGATGATCAGGGTTGCCCGGGGGAAGGCGAAGGCCGACACCGTCCTCAAGAACGGCCGGGTCGTGAACGTCTACTCGGGCGAGATCGTCCGGGCCGACGTCGCCGTCGTCGGGGGGGTCATCGCCGGCCTCGGCAGCTACCGCGGCGCCCGCGAATTCGACGTCGCCGGGCGCCTCGTCGCCCCGGGCCTCATCGACGCCCATATCCACCTCGAGAGCGCCATGGTGACCGTGCCCGAGTTCGCGCGGGTGGTGGTGCCGCTCGGGACGACCTCGGTCGTGAGCGATCCGCACGAGATCGCGAACGTCATGGGGCTCGAGGGGATCAACTACATGCTCAAGTCGAGCAAGTACAACCCCCTCAACGTCTTCGTCATGATCCCCTCCTGCGTCCCCTCCTCGCCGCTGGAGACCTCCGGCTCCGAGCTCCGGGCGACGGACATCTTCTTCATGCTGAACCAGGACTGGGTCCTGGGCCTCGGCGAGGTGATGGACTACCCGGGCCTCCTCGCGGCGCAGCCGAACCTCCTCGACAAGATCAAGATCGTGGAGGGGAAGGTGATCGACGGCCACGCCCCCGGCCTCTCGGGCAGGGACCTCTGCGCATACGCCGCGATGCGCATATCCTCCGACCACGAGTGCTCGACCCCGGAGGAGGCGCGGGAGAAGCTCCGCCTCGGCATGACGATCATGGTGCGGGAGGGGAGCGGCGCGAGGAACATGGAGGCCCTCCTCCCGCTCGTCACGCCGCAGAACCTCCCCCAGTTCGTCTTCTGCACGGACGACCTCCACCCGCACGACCTCGTCGGCGAGGGGCACATGAACGCCGTCGTCCGGAAGGCGGTGCGCCTCGGGCTGGACCCGGTCTCGGCGATCCGCATGTGCACCATCAACCCGGCCCGCCACTACCGGCTCGGGCAGCTGGGGGCCATCGCCCCCGGCAAGACCGCCGACATGGTCGTCATCGGCGACCCGGAGGCGATGCGCGTCGACATGGTCTTCAAGAACGGCGTCCTCGTCGCGCGGGACGGGGCGCTCCTGCCGGGGGCCGCCGCCGCGGTGCGCCCGCCGGAGCCGCTCCGCGGCTCGATCAACATCCAGTGGCTCAGGCCCGAGTACCTCGAGATCCCCGCCCGGGCGGGACGCTGCCGCGTCATCCGGCTCGTCCCGGGCCAGCTCCTCACCCGGCAGGAGCTCGTCAGGCCGAAGACGATCGGCGGGAGGGTCGTCGCCGACACCGAGGCCGACATCCTCAAGCTCGCGGTCGTCGAGCGGCACCACGCCTCGTCCCGCATCGGCCTCGGCCTCGTCCGGGGGTTCGGCCTGAAGAAGGGGGCGATCGCCTCCTCGGTGGCCCACGACGCCCACAACATCATCGCCGTCGGCACGAACGACGCCGACATCATGGAGGCGGTCATCAAGATACGGAAGCTCCAGGGCGGCTTCACGGCGGTCGTGGAGGGGAAGCTCATCGCGAGCCTCGCGCTCCCCATCGCCGGCCTCATGTCCGTGAAGGCGGCGGGGGAGGTGAGCGCCGAGATCAGGGAGCTCATCCTCGTCGCGCGGTCGATGGGATGCGCCGTCGAGGACCCGTTCATGGCGCTCTCGTTCCTCTCCCTCTCCGTCATCCCGGAACTCAAGCTCACCGACCGGGGACTCGTGGACGTGTCGGGGCAGAAGATCGTCCCGCTCTTCGTGCGCGGGCGGGCTGCGGGAGGGCGCCCCCGTGCGTGACCCGCGCCGCTCCGGCGGCTTTTCCGCGAGGCGGGGGAATCGATCCGGCGACCTTGAGTTCTGGAAACTGCGCGCGCGCACCTACAACAGACTCCAATGGGCGCAGCAATCCTCCTGCCTCCGCGCGTTCGTCAGGGCCGGCGGCTTCCGGAAGGGCGACGTCGTCCTCGACGTGGGGACGGGCACCGGCATCGTCGCCCATGCAGTCGCGCCGATGGTGGCCGAGGTGATCGGCCTCGACAAGTCGCAGGACATGCTGGCGCACAGCAACTGGCGCGGGAACAAGTACTTCATCCGTCGGGACATCAGGACGCCCATCTTCGCCGACGGCGTCTTCGACAAGGTGACCGCGCGGATGGTGTTCCATCATATCCTGGAGGGCACGCAGGAGGCGATGAACGAGTGCCACAGGGTCCTGAAACCGGGCGGGCTGATGGTCTTCTCGGAGGGAATCCCGCCCTGCGCAGAGGTAAAGCCGGACTACGAGGAGATATTCAGGCACAAGGAGAAGCGGCTTACCTTCATGGAGGGCGATCTCGTCCGGCTCATGCGGCGCGCCGGATTCCGGAACATCAGGGTGCGCATCCACTGGATGCGCCGGATGAGCGTCAGGAACTGGCTCGAGAACAGCGGGTTGCCGCCCTCGGTGCAGCGCACGATATTCCTCCTCCACGAGGAGGCGCGGCCGGCCTTCCGGAGGGCCTATCGCCTCATGCACGTGCGGGGGGATTGCCTGATCGACATGAAGATGGCCATCCTCACCGGGGAGAAGGAGGCGGGAGTGGTGTCCGACGGCCCACCTCGGAAATCCGCCCGATTCCGCCGGGCCCTGCGACGGTCGGAGCCATGACCAACGTGATGGCGGAGATCCTCGTGCATGGATAGACCCTGCCCCCTGTGCGACTGGCCGCGTTCGAGACCCCTGTGGACGCTGCGGGGCGCGACGCTCCTCCGCTGCGGCTCCTGCGGGGCCGTCCGCGTGCACCCCATGCCGTCGCCGGCCGCGGCACGGGCGGCCGCCGAGGGTGCCGCCGCGGAGAGGCTTTCCTCGGAGCGGGACGGGGAGGTGCTCGCGCGGCTGGGCGAGCGCAACGCGAAGATCCTCGGCGCGCTGGAGCGCAGGGTCGGCGTCGGGTCGCTCCTGGACGTCGGCTGCGGGCGCGGCATCCTCCTGGCCGACGCGCGGCGGAGGGGATGGCGCGCGGCGGGGGTCGAACCGGCGAGGCACACCGCGGAGGAGGGCATCCGGGCGCGCGACCTGGACATCAGGATCGGCACCATCCGCGAGGCGGCGTTCGGGGAGGCATCGTTCGACGCCGTCGTCTTCAGCCACTCCATCGAGCATCTCGTCGACCCCCGCGCGGACCTGGCCGCGGCGGTCCGGCTCCTCAGGGCGGGGGGATGGGTCTACATCGAGACGCCGAACTGGTCCTCCCTCTCCCGGCGGCTCCTCGGGCGCCGATGGTGGATCATCGACCCGGAGAACCATCTCCACTACCTCACCCCCGCCTCCCTGGAGGCCCTCGTCCGCCGCGCCGGCCTGCGGCTCCGCTCCATGGAGGGGACCCATTTCGACGCGCCGGCGGTGCTCATACGGCTCGCGCATTTCGGCCGGGATTCGTACAACGACATCAGGACGATCAACGCCTGCCGCGACCGGATCATGGCCGTCCGCGGGGCCTGGCGCTCGGCCGGGGCGATTGACGCCGTCGTCCGGGCGGTGCTCCGGCGGAGCCGCCTGAACGACTACCTGGCGGCGTGGGCCGAGAGGGCGGACGGCGCGTGAGCGGGCCGGCGGAGACGCGCCCGCCTATTTCGAGAACAACCTCCGGAGCGCCGCCCCGTGCAGCTCCGTTTCCCCGTACCTCACCACGAGAGCGGTCGAGAGCAGGACGTAGGGCGCGCCTGCAACCGCGTAGAACAGGATGATGCACTTGAGGGGCAGCGCGGCCGCCACCTCCCCCCACGCGAGCGAGCCTACCTTCGAGACGATGACTCCCACGCCCAAGACGTTGAACAACACCGTCGGTTCGAAGACGAATTTCACGCCGCCCCGCACCGAGGAGAGGAACGACGCTCCCCCCGCCTTGGAATTCCGGGGGGGCGGTCCCGTCCCGGCGGGGGTTCCCCCCGCCGCCTCGCCGGCATCCGGCATCTCCCGGCCCATCAGGATGCGGGAGCGGTGGCCGAGGTAGGCCGCCTTGAAGCGAAGGTCATAGCACGCGTCGGTCCACACCAGGAAGAGCGCGGCCGCCCCGCCGAGCGCCAGCCACGGTTCTCCTTCCGTGCGGGACAGGCCGAACGAGGCGCAGAACAGCGTCGCCGCCGGCACGACGTAGTGGCTGAGGGCGTCGAGGTAGTTGCCGGTCAGACTGGATGTTCCCCGATAGCGAGCCACCTCCCCGTCGCAGCAGTCCAGGATCATGCTCATCTGGAGGAGGAGGGCGCCGCAGAGGGCCGGTGCCCATCTCCCCGGCAGGAAGCACAACGCGCCCGCCATCCCCGTCAGGAACATGAGGATGGTGACCCCGTTGGCGGTCACGCGGGTCCGAACGAGGACCCTCGTGAGATGGATGGAGAAGATGCGACAGACGCGCTCTATCCACCACGGGGACCAGAGGCCCGGAGCGAGGCGGGGCGACTGCAGTTTCTCGCGCAACGCGCGGATCGATTCCACGAGAGCTCCTCGGGGCGGTCGCACCGCAGCGGGGGATAGGCCCGCCTCCGCCCAAGCGGACCAATGGTACCTCCTGTCCGCCGCGTCACTCAAGGAATAAGCGGGCCGCGGGAAAGGCGCGGAGAATCGCGTCCTTTTCCCCGCGTGAAAAATACCCGATCCTCTTCAAAAGGAGCAGGTAGCAGGAAGCGAAGATCGCTCCCTGGAGCGCGAGCAATGCCGCGTTGGAAAGGCGCGAGGCGCATGAGGGGGCGGGGAGCAAGAATACATTGCAGGTGACGATCGGCGCCGCGGCCAGAATGCTCGAGACGAGCGGCGTCACGAGGATGGCACGAAGGGCGGGGAGAATCGGCTGCCGGAAGTAGAACCGGTGCGTCGCGAAGAGAAAGTAGGCGGGCGCGAGGAGCATGGCGAGCGAGGTGCCGAGCGGGGGGCCGCAGATGCCGAGCACGCGCAGCATGGCCAGGCTCAGGGCGATGTTGAGCATCGCGTAGATGAGCGATGACCACATCTGGTAGTGCGGCCTGCCCACACCCTGCATGGCGGCGGTCAGCGTGAGGAGCAGCGTGTTGACGAGGTAGCCCACGGAGAGGATTTGCATGATCCGCGCCGAAAGCCCGTACCCTCCGCCCATCCAGACCTCGATGATTCTCTGCGAGCCGACAACCGAGAACGCCATCGCCGGCATGAGCACGCAGGCGCACAGCTTCGTCACGCCCAGGGTGTAGCCGTACAACTGGGTCCTCGATCGGGACACGCTCATTTCGGAAAACGCCGGGACGAGAATAGGGAAGATCAACAGGGCAAACTGGCGCAGCGCGAGGGGAATCTTCGCGCCGATGTCGTAGTAGGCTACCTGGGCGACGAGGAGGGAATGGCCGATGAGGAACTTGTCAAACTGGAGCGCAATGAGCGTCGAAAACCTGCTCGTCTGTATGCGGGCACCGAATCGCAAAAGGCGCAGGAACATCTCGCCGGTGCAGTAGCGCATGCCTATACGCAGGCGGGGGAAGATGCGAAAACAAAGCCATATCTCGACGGAGGCGCTGAACATGAAGCAGATGAGATCATTGAGAAGCAGGCCGCGGATGCCATAGCCCATGCGGAGGACGAGAACGGTTCCGATTGCGTTGACCACGGTGTAGCCCATTTGGACCTTGCGCTGGAGGTCGATTCTCTGGAGCCCGCGGAGGATGGACGTCACGCACGCAACCGCCTGTTCCAGAACGAAGATAAGAATCCCGATTCGGAGCACAAAAAGGGCGTCATCGTGGAGGGAGGGGGAGAAGCGGAAGAGGCCCAATAGACGGTCACCGGCGAGGGAAAAGAGGGTGACCGCCGCGACCCCGAAAAGGACATAAAACAGGAGGCCGGTGTTGACAACCTGGTTGAGCCTTTCTTCGTCCGACTTGGAGAAGTACTCGGCGATATATTTTGAGAAAGGGCTCGAGAGGCCGAGGTCGAAGAGCCCGCAGTACTGCGTGGCGGCCGCGACGATGACCCACAGCCCGAAACGCTCTTTCCCGATCGTCGCGACGATGTAGGGGAGCAGCACGAAACCGACTGCGATCCTGAATATGTGCGCGCAGAAGGTGAAGAGGCTGTTCCTGCTGATCTTCTCCGTCAGTGAAGTCATGGCGCGTCATTATAGCAGGCAGCGAATGCACCTACAATCCGCCGCCGATCGGAGTGCCGCTTGTTCGCCCAGAGGCGCTGTGCTATATTAAATCTACAATCTTCACGGGAGACGGCATGGCCATGCTGCGGCAGTACCCCGGGGGGCCCCCGCCGGTGGCCCCGCCCGCCGAGCCGCCCGCCGGCGCCGGCGCGGTCTGGGTGAAGGCCGCCATGATCATCGGCCTCCTCGCCCTCGGCAAGATGGCCTCGATGCAGTCGCGCGGAGCGGTGGGGACGCAGGAACTCCGGCTGATCGGCATCGTCGTGGGGCAGATCCTCCTCCTCGTCGTGGCGCTCGTGAACGTGGAGTTCGTCTACTACGTCCTCCTCTTCTACCTGCCGTTCAGCGCGCGGATGCCGGGCGACTACGGGACGGCGGTGAACATCACGAACGTCCTGACCGTGATCGTCATCTTCGGCCTCTTCTGCCGGAGCACGAAGGAGGGGGGCCACTTCTTCGTCCGGACGGAGCTCGACAACCTCATGTGGCTGTACCTCCTCCTCGTCTTCATCTCGTTCTTCCGGACGGCGATCGCCGAGGAGAACGACTGGGTCCTCCTCGTGACGCTCGTGAAGCGCTTCTGCACGCCGATCTTCATGTTCTACCTCACGAACTGGGTGGTGCGGTCGCGGGAGCAGATCAAGGAGAGCATCTTCGTCATCATGCTCACGACGCTCATGGTGGCGTTCCTGGCGACGAAGGACACGACGACGCCGACCCACTTCTCCTGGGAGCGGCGCGAGGCGGGGGTGGTGGCGCAGGCGAACATCATGGCGTCGTTCATGGCGTACTACATGTTCTACTTCGTGAGCTACTGCCGGATGTACACGGACAACTGGAAGGCGTGGCTGCTGCTCCTCGCGATCTACCCGTGCGGCCGGTCGATCATGCTGACCTTCTCGCGCGGGGGATACATCTCCTTCGTCGCGGGGGCGCTCTTCGTCTCGTACCTCTGGAAGAAGGCGCTCGCCGTCGCGGTGGCGGCGGTGATGATCTTCGTCTGGTTCAACAAGGAGGCGTTCCTGCCGGGGGCGGTCGTGGAGCGCCTCGACGAGACCTTCATCCAGGAGGATGCGGCGTACGGGAAGAAGACGGTGAGGATGGAGGAGTCGGCCCAGGGCCGGATGGAAATCTGGAAGGGCGGGATCCGGATGATCGCCGCGAACCCGATCCTGGGGGTCGGCTACGGCCAGTTCCCGCCGCTCCTGCCGTACTACTCGATGATGCCCTACCCGATGGACGCCCACAACGCCTACATCCTCATCGCGGCGGAGATGGGGCTCCCGGCGCTCATCGTCTTCCTCCTGATCACCTGGCGGCTCTTCAAGTACTCGCTCCACATCTACACGCATTGCGCCGACCGGCTCTACGCGGCCCTCGGGATGGGGTACGCGACGGGGATGGTGGCCTTCTGGTGGTCGAACGGCTTCGGGTGCCGCTTCAACACCACGGAGACGATCTCCTACTTCTGGATCCTCGCCGCGATCATCATGCTCATCCGGAAGAAGATGGCCCTCTCCCTCATCGCGAACGGCGCCCGGAACGGCATCGCCCCGCCGCCGGGCCCCCCGCGGCCGTGAGGCGCCCCGGCGCGCACCCCGCTATGGACAGGAAGATCTGCATCATCGTGCTGAACTGGAACGGGCGGGAGGAGACGCTCGCCTGCCTCCGGTCGCTCCGGGAGATCGACTACGCCGACTACTCGGTCGTGCTCGTGGACAACGCCTCGACGGACGGCTCCGCCGACGAGATCGAGCGCCTGCACCCCGAGGTGCGCCTCATCAGGAACCCGGTCAACGCGGGCTTCGACGGCGGCAACAACATCGGCATCCTGGCGGCGCTCCGGGACGGGGCGGAGGCGGTGCTGCTCCTGAACAACGACACGATCGTCTGCCCGGGCATCCTCAGGGCGTTCGCCGACGCGGACCGGTCGCTCCCGCGGGCCGGGATCCTCGGCCCGAAGATCTACTACCACGAGCGGCCGTCCGTCTTCTGGTGGGCGGGCTGCCGGCGCACCGCCTCGACGACCGGCTGGCTCCTCAGCTTCACCCAGGAGGGGAAGTTCCGCGAGGACCACGGCCAGTACGACGAGATCAGGAAGATCGACTCGGTGATCGGCTGCGCGATGTACATCAGGCGCCGCGTGATCGAGGAGATCGGGATGCTCGACGAGCGGTTCTTCATCTACCACGAGGAGTACGATTTCTGCCAGCGGGCGGCCAACGTCGGCTGGCAGTGCTACTTCGTCCCCTCGGCGAGGGTCTGGCACAAGGTGTCGCTCTCGATGGGGGGCGCCTACTCCCCCTCGCTCTACTACCTCTGGACGAGGAACTGGCTGCTCGTGACGAGGAAGCAGACGCCGTTCATCCTGTGGCCGATGCTGTACGCCGCCTACGCGCGCGAGGCCCTCTGGGTCTACCAGGGGCTCGTCGACCGGGGAAAGGAGGATGCGGCCCGCGCCTCCCTCGCCGGGGCGTGGAACGCCCTCCTCAACCGGTACGGCCCGGTCAGGAACATGCGCCCGCCGGCGCTCCTCCGGCGGCTCGCCGAATGGCACGACCGCCGCGGCGGCAGGGAGGGGTGAGGGCATGCGGATCGGCGTCGACGCCTGCATCCTCTCCGCCTCCCGGAGGACCGGGATCGGCCGCTACGCCTTCTCCCTCCTCGAGGCCATGGCCCCGCAGGCCGCCGGCCGCGTCATCGGCCTCTTCTTCCCGCGCGGGAGGGGATGCCCCGACCTCCGGGGCGGCTGCTTCCGGCGGATCGGGGGTCCCGTTCCCGACGACCTCCGCGAGGACCGGTTCCACCGGCTCTGGCTCGACCTGTACCTCCCGCTCCGCATCGCGGCCGGCGGGTTCGACGTCTTCCACGGGCCGAGCTACCTCCTCCCGCGGGCGCGCGGCGTCCGCACCGTCGTCACCGTCCACGATCTCACGCACGAGAAGTTCCCGCAGTGGGCCGCCGGCTGCTCCGCCGGCTTCGCGCGGCGCGCCCGGGAGAGCGTCCGGCGGGCGGACGCCGTGATCGCCGTCTCCGCGGCGACCCGGGACGACGTCCTCGAGGTGTACGGCGTGGCGGAGGAGAAGGTCCGGGTCATCCACGAGGCGGCGGGCGCCGCCTTCAGGCCGGTCGGCGACCGGGGGGCGCTCGAGGAGTGCCGCCGGCGGCACGGCCTGCCGGAGCGGTTCGTCCTCTCCGTCCTCTCGCTCCACCCGCGGAAGAACATCCGGGGGCTCATCCGCGCCTTCTCGATCGCGAAGCGGGACGGCCGCCTCCCGCACCGGCTGGCGCTCGCGGGGAAGGAGTACGCGGGGGGCGGGGACGGGGCGGCGGGCCCCGGGGACGAGATCATCCCTCTCCGCTACGTCCCCGAGGATGACCTGCCGCTCCTCTACAACCTCGCCGACGCGTTCGTCTTCCCGTCGTTCTACGAGGGGTTCGGCCTGCCGCCCCTCGAGGCGATGGCGTGCGGCCGGCCGGTCGCCGCCTCGAACGTCGCCTCCCTGCCGGAGGTCCTCGGCGACGCGGCCCGCTACTTCGATCCGCACGATGTCCGGGGCATGGCCGCGGCGATACGGGAGGTGCTCGAGCCGGGGGCGGCGGACGACCTCGGTCGGCGGGGGCTGGCCCGCGCCGCGATGTTTTCATGGGAGCGGGCGGCCGCGGAGACCCTCGCGCTCTACGACGAGCTCGCGTCGGGGCGCGCCCCCCGCATCGAAAGGGATTGACAGCGCGCGCCCGATTGTGATGTTCTGCACACCCCGTCCCGCGGGCGGGGCATCACGGGAGGAGAACCAGATGGCGGAGGCCGTACTCGTCACCGGCGGAGCGGGATTCATCGGCAGCAACATCGCGGCGGGCCTCGCGGGGCGGGGCCGGAGGGTCCGCGTCTACGACGACCTCTCGAGGCGCGGGACGGAACACAACATCCGGTGGCTCCTCGAGACGTTCCCCGGCCTCGTCGAGTTCGTGCGGGCCGACATCCGCGATTTCGACCGGCTGCGGGCGGCGGCGGCCGACGCGCCGGTCATCTTCCACCTCGCCGCCCAGGTCGCCGTGACGACCTCGGTGGCGGCGCCGCGGCCCGACTTCGAGGTCAACGCCCTCGGGACCTTCAACCTGCTCGAGGCGGCGCGGCTCGGCGGGCGGGACCCGGTCGTCGTCTTCACCTCCACGAACAAGGTGTACGGCGGCATGGAGGACCTCGCGGTGGAGGAGGGGGAGACGAGGTACCGTTTCGCCGGCGACTGCCGCGGCGTGTCGGAGGAGCGGCCGCTCGACTTCCACTCCCCCTACGGCTGCTCGAAGGGGGCGGCGGACCAGTACGTCCGGGACTACGCCCGGATCTACGGGATGCGGACGGTCGTCTTCAGGATGTCGTGCATCTACGGCCCGCGGCAGTTCGGGAACGAGGACCAGGGCTGGGTCGCGCACTTCCTCATCTCGGGAATGAAGGGGAGGCCGGTCACGGTCTACGGCGACGGCAAGCAGGTGCGGGACATCCTCTTCGTCGGCGACCTCGTCCGCGCCTTCGACCTGGCCGTCGAGCGGATCGACGCCGCGCGGGGGCGCGTCTACAACATCGGCGGCGGCGACCGGAACACGCTCTCGCTCCTGGAACTCCTCGCCCTCATGCGGGAGTCGGGCGGCCGGCCGGTCGAGCCGTCGTTCGCGCCGTGGCGGCCCGGCGACCAGCCGATCTACGTGAGCGACATCGGGAGGGCCCGCCGCGAGCTCGGCTGGGAGCCGCTCGTCGGCAGGGACGAGGGGATCGCGCGGCTCCGGGCCTGGATCCTGGACAACGAGCGGATGCTCTGAGGCGCCGCCGCGCGCCGGCCGCGTCCCATGAAGATCCTGTGGATCACCGACAACTTCCTGCCGCACTACGGCGGCTCGCGCGTCCTCTACCACCAGACGATGCGGCGCCTCCCGGCGGGGACGGTGACGCTCCTGACGAGGCGGGTGCCCGGCTGGCGGCGGTTCGACGCCGCCTCCGGCATCGATACCCGGCGCGGCTTCTTCCGGGGGCCGCCGGGGCCGGCGTTCCTGCGCGAGCTCCCCGTCTACGCCGAGATGCTCGCCCGCGGCGCCTGGCTGCTCCTCCGGACGCGGCCGGACGCGATCGTCTGCGGGGAACTTCTCCCCACCGGCCTCGTCGGCCTGCTCCTCTCCCGGATGGGCGGCCGGCCGTTCCTCGTGTACGTCCACGGCGAGGAGCTCGGCACGTACGAGCGGCTCCGCGGCGAGCGGCGGCTGGCGTTCTCGGTCCTCCGGGCGGCGGACGCGGTGCTCCCGAGCGCGTCGGAGGCGCGGGCGAAGGCGCTCGCGCACGGGGCGCGGCCGGACCGCGTCCATCTCCTCACGCCGGGCGTCGCCGACGAGCTGCTCGAGGCGCGCCCCCGCCCGGAGCGGGCGCGGGCCCGCTTCGGCCTCGAGGGGAGGCCGCTCCTCCTGACCGTGGGCCGTCTCGTCGAGCGGAAGGGACACGCGGACGTCCTGCGCGCCGTCCGGGCGCTCGGCCGTGACTTTCCGGGGCTCGCCTGGCTCGTCGCGGGGACGGGGCCGCTCGACCGAAGGCTGCGGGAACTCGCCCGCGAGCTCGGCGTCGAGGAATCCGTCGTCTTCGCCGGCCGGCTCCCCGACGGGGATCTCGCCGACTGCTACGCGGCGTGCGACGTCTTCGTCATGCCGAACAGGGAGCTCGCGGGCGGCGACACCGAGGGGGCGGGGATCGTGCTCCTCGAGGCGGCGGCGATGGGCAGGCCGGTCGTCGCGGGGCGGGCCGGCGGGACCGGCGATTCGGTCGTCGACGGGGTGACGGGGTTCCTGGTCGACCCGGACCGGCCGGGTGAACTCGAGGACCGGCTCCGGCTGCTCCTCGGCGACCGCGCGCGCGCGCGCCGGATGGGGGAGGAGGGCCGGCGTTTCGTCTCGGCGGGGCGCCGGTGGGACGACCGCGCGCGGGAGCTGCTGCGGATATGCGGGGCGCTGGCGGGGGCGGTCCCCTCCCCCCCGCCGCCGGATGCGGGCGGCCGTCCATGATCAGGGTCCTCCACCTCATCGATTCGATGGCGTGCGGCGGGACGCAGACCCACGTCGCGAACATGGTGCGGGGCCACGACGCCTCCCGCTTCAGCCCCTCCGTTCTCTGCCTGCAGGAGAAAGGGGCCCTCGGCGAGCGGCTCGAGGGGGAGGGGTGGCCGGTGGTCTCCCTGGGCCTCAGGCGGATCTACGGCGTCAGCGCCGCGCGCTCGTACCCGCGCTACGTCCGGTTCCTCGTGCGGGAACGGATCGACGTCGTCCACGCCTACCTCTTCGCCGGCCAGGCGTACGGCGTCCCCGGCGCGCGCCTGGCGGGGGTCCCGCTCGTCATCGCTGGGAGGCGGTCGGTCGGCGTCTACTGGCGCGCGGCCCGCTACCGCGCCGTCCGCGCCGCGACGAACCGCCTCGCGCACCTCCACGTCGCGAACGCCGAGGCGGTCCGGGAGTTCGTCGTCCGCGAGGAGGGAGTCCCGCCGGAGAAGGTGCGGGTGGTGTATAATGGCGTGGACACGGCGCGGTTCCGGCCGGGGCCCGGCGGCGGCGGGGAGGAGGTCGTCGCGGGGTACGTGGGGAGCCTCACGCGCGTGAAGGGCGTGGACGTCCTCATCCGGGCGCTCCCCCTCGCCCTCGCGCGGGAGCCGCGCCTCCGCGTCGTCCTCCACGGCGCCGGGCCGGGCGAGGCGCGGCGCCGGTACGAGGGGTCGACGGACGAGCGGCTCAGGGCGCTCGTCCGCGACCTCGGCGTCGAGGGGCGCGTGACGTTCGCGGGGCCGACCGACCGGCCCGAGGAGGCGATGCGGCGGATGGATCTCTTCGTCATGCCCTCCGTCGCCGAGGGGATGTCGAACGCCGTCCTCGAGGCGATGGCCTCGGGGCTCCCCGTCATCGCGAGCGACGGCGGCGGGAACCGGGAGGTCGTCGAGGAGGGCGCGAACGGCCTGCTCTTCCCGTCCGGCGACGAGCGGCTGCTCGCCGACCGCATGGCGGCGCTCGCCCGCGACCGGGAGGGCCGCCTCGCCATGGGGCGGGAGGGCCGCCGGCGGGCGCTCGAGCGCTTCACGATCGGGGGGATGGTGGCGCGGATGGAGCGGCTCTACGAGGACGAACTGGCGCGGAGGGGGCGGTGAACGCCCTCGCGCGGTACCTCGGGATCCTGCGGGCCGACCCGCGCTACTTCGCCCGCATGGCCCTCGTGAAGTCCCGGGCGGCGCTGCCCCTCGACTACCTGCTCCTGCGGAGCGGGCGCGCCTTCCCGCCGATCCAGCTCTCCATCGAGGTGACCCACCGCTGCAATCTCGCCTGCCACATGTGCGACCTCTACGGCGGCGCGGGGGCGATCGACGCCGCGCGCTCCCGCCGGGAGGATCCCGGCCGGCCGTTCGACGTCGGTCTCCTCGAGGCGCTCCTCGATTCGTTCGGCCTCATCCGGCCGGTCATCTCCTTCGGCGGCGGCGAGCCGCTCATGCACCCGCGCCTCGCGGAGATGGTCGCCCTCGCCTCGCGGCGCGGCTTCGTCTGCACGGTGACGACCAACGGGACGCTCCTCGATCGCCACGCCGCCGATCTCGTCCGGGCGGGGCTCGACAGCATCGTCCTCTCCATCGACGGCCCCGAGGAGATCCACGACTCGGTCAGGGGGGTCGAGGGGGCCTTCGCGCGGGCGGCGGCCGGGGCGGCGGCGCTCCGGGCGGCGCGCGCCGGCGGCCGGCCGCGCCTCCGGATCAACTGCACCATCAGCAGCCGCAACTTCGCGCACCTGGGCCGGGTGCCGGCCGTCGCCGCGGCGCTGGGCGCCGAGAGCGTGGTCTTCTCGCACCTCTGGTTCTGGGACCGGGAGATCGTGGAGGCGCACAACCGCGCCGCGGGCGATCTCTGCCCGGCGGTGGAGCAGAACGTCTCGGAGCTCGACCGGATCGACCCGGGCGTCATGATCGCCGAGCTCGAGAAGGTGCGCGCCTCGCGCTCCGGGCTCATGATCAAGTTCCTCCCCGATCTCGACGCGGCCGACATCCGCCGCTACTACACGGAGCACACGGCCCCGGTGAAGCGGGTCTCCTGCCGGGCGGTCTGGCTGAGCGCCTTCGTCATGCCCGACGGCGAGGTGCTCCCCTGCCTCGACTATACCTACGGCAACCTGCGCGAGCGCCCGTTCCGGGAACTCTGGAACGGCGCGCGGGCGCGGGCCTTCCGCAGGCGGTTGCGCGCCGTCGGCATCTTCCCCGGCTGCGTCCGCTGCTGCGGGCTCTACGCGTACTGAGGCGCGACGGGAGGGCGCGGTGTCCGACAGGGTGAGGGCGTTCTTCGAGGAGGAGGCGGCCACCTTCGACGCCATCTACACGGGCGGGAAGGGGCGGTTCGCCGCCTGGCTCGACCGGGTCTTCCGCTGGGACGTCAGCGCCCGGTTCGACGAGACGCTCGCGGCCTGCGGCGACGTCCGGGGGCTCGAGGTCCTCGACATCGGCTGCGGCAGCGGCCGGTACGCCATCGCCCTCGCGCGCCGGGGCGCGTCGGTGACCGGCGTGGACAACGCGCGGGCGATGCTCGAGATCGCCCGCCGGCTCGCCGACCGCGAGGGGGTCGCGGACCGGTGCCGCTTCGTCGAGGCCGACATCCTCTCGTTCGAGCCCGCCGGGCGCTTCGGAACGGCGGTCGCCGTCGGCTTCTTCGACTACACGGCCGATCCGGCGCGCTACCTCGCCCGGTTCGCCGGGATGACCGGCGGGCGGCTCATCGCCACCTTCCCCCGGCGCTGGACGTGGCGGGCCCCGGTCCGGAAGGCGCGCCTCGGCCTCCGCGGCTGCCCGGTTTACTTCTACACGAGGCGGCGCATCAGGCGGCTCCTCGCCCGGACGGGGTGGCGGCCGGAGCGGATCGCGCGGGTGGGCAAGCTCCACTTCGTCGTCGCCCGGCGGGAGGGGGCGGGCGGCAATGGCTGACCCCGTCTCCAACGCGCTCTCCTTCGACGTCGAGGAGTGGTTCCAGGCGGAGGTCTTCGCCGGCCGCATCCCGCCCGCCCGCTGGGGGGAGTTCGAGAGCAGGTGCGGGCCCCAGACCGAGTTCATCCTCGGTCTCCTCGGCGAGCGGGGCGTGCGGGCGACGTTCTTCGTCCTCGGCCTGGTCGCGGAGCGCCTCCCGTCCCTCGTCCGGCGCATCGCGGACGCCGGGCACGAGCTCGCCTGCCACGGGTACGACCACACGATGATCACGAGGCAGACGCCGGAGGAGTTCAGGGACGACGTGCGGCGGGCGAAGGCGGTCCTCGAGGACCTGGGCGGGACCGCGGTGGCCGGCTACCGGGCCCCGACCTTCTCCGTCACCGCCGGCACGCGCTGGGCGCTCGACGTCCTCCTCGAGAGCGGCTTCCTGTACGACGCCTCCGTCTACCCGATCCGCCACGACCGGTACGGCATCCCCTCGGCCCCGCGCTTCCCCCACGTCGCCGCCGAGCGGGGCGGGCGGCGGCTCTGGGAGTTCCCCGGCCCGACGCTGCGCCTCGCCGGCATGACGCTGCCGGCGGCGGGAGGGGGCTACCTCCGCCTGTTCCCCTGCCGCTGGTCCCGGATGGCGATCCGGAGGGCGAACAGGGCCGGCCGGCCGCTGACCGTCTTCGCGCACCCGTGGGAGTTCGACGAGGGGCTCCCCGTCTTTCCCCTGCCGCGCCTCGCGCGCCTCCGCCACTACGGGGGGATCCGGGGGAACGCCCGGAAGCTCCGCCGCCTCCTCGGGGAGTTCCGGTTCGAGCCGCTGGGGGCCATCGCGCGCCGGCTCGAGGGGGGAGGGCGATGACGGCGTTCCGGTGGGTCTTCTGGGTCTCGGCGGCGCTCATCGCCTACTGCGCCGTCGTCTATCCGCTCCTCCTCCTGCTCCTCGCCCGCCTCTTCCCCCGGCCGGTGCGGAAGGGGCCGGCGACGCCCGACGTCGCCGTCGTCATCCCCGCCCACAACGAGGAGAAGGTCATCGCGCGGAAGATCGAGAACACGCTCGCGCTCGATTACCCGCCCGGGAGGCTGCGGGTCGTCGTCGTGTCGGACGGCTCCACCGACGCCACCGCGGAGATCGCCGGCGGCTACGCGTCGCGGGGGGTCTCCGTCATCCGGTTTCCGGAGCAGCGGGGGAAGGTCCCCGCCCTCCTCGACGCCGTCCCCCGGATCCGCTGCGAGGTCCTCGTCCTCAGCGACGCGAGCGGGATGCTCAGGCCCGACGCCCTGCGCGAGGCGGTCGCGAACTTCGCCGACCCGGCGGTCGGCTGCGTCTGCGGCACCTACGCCTCGCCCGGTCTCGCCGCGGGGGGGAGGCGGGGGGAGCTCCTCTACTGGGATTACGAGTTCGCGATCAAGCGGGCGCAGAGCCGGGCGGGGACGCTCCTGGGGGCGACCGGGGCCATGTACGCCGTCCGGCGCGAGCTCTTCGTCCCGCCGCCCCCCGGCACGATCAACGACGACTTCGTCATCCCCGCCCTCGTGGTCCTCGCCGGGCACCGTGCCGTCCTCGAGGAGCGGGCGGTCGTGGACGACTACGACCCCCGCCACGGCAACTTCGCGAGCCGCGTCCGCGTGTCGGCGGGCAACTGGCAGCAGCTCGTCATCCTGCGGGGCCTCCTCTCGCCGTCGCGTCCGGCGGTTGCCTGGCAGTTCCTCTCCCACAAGGTGCTTCGGATGGCGATGCCCCTCCTCATCCTCGCCGCGGCCGCCTCCGCCCTCGCCCTCTCCCCGCGCGCGGCCGCCGCCGCGCTCCTCCTCTTCGGCTGCGCGGCCCTCCCCTGGCGGGGGCCGCGGCCGCTCCGGACGGCGTCGTCGGCGGCGCGGAAGTTCGCCGCGGGGAACGCCGCGGCCCTCTACGGGATGCTCGTCTTCCTCCTGATGCCGGGGAGACTGAGATGGAACTGACCGCGCCGGCCGGCATGCGGGTGCTCCTCGTCAATCCCGCCCCCGAGGAGATCGTGCAGGGGGGGTGGTACCGGATGCCGCTCCTCGGCCTCGGCTACCTCGCCGCCTACCTCCGCCGGAGCGGCCTCGAGGTCCGGATCGCCGACGCCAAGTTCGAGCGCCTCGGCCTCGATGCGATCCTCGGGAGGGCGCGGGAGTTCCGCCCCGCCCTCCTCGGGATCACCGCCATGACGCACGAGGTGGTGCGGGCCTCCCGGATCGCCGCGGCCGCGAAGGAGGCCCTCCCCGGCCTCGCGACGGTCATCGGCGGGCCGCACGTCACGGCGCTCCCCGCCGAGACGCTCGCCGAGTTCCCCGCCTTCGACGCCGCCGTGTACGGGGAGGGGGAGGAGACGCTCCTCGAGCTCGCCGGCGCCGTCCGCCGGGGCGGCGGGCTCTCCTCCATCCGGGGGATCGCCTTCCGGGACGGCGGCGCCGTCCGCACGACGCCGCCCCGCCCCTGGCGCGAGGACATCGACGGCCTCCCGTTCCCCGCCTGGGACCTCTACCCGCCGGCGCCGGAATACCAGATCTTCTCGTCGAGGGGCTGCCCCTACCGCTGCAGCTTCTGCATGCGGGTGCTCGGCGACACGGTCCGCTCCCGGAGCGTCGGGAACGTCGTCCGGGAGTTCGAGTGGGTGACGGAGACGTACCGCCCGCGGGAGATCTCCTTCTCCGACGAGGTGTTCACCCTCGACGAGCGGCGCACCGCCGCCGTCTGCGACCTCCTCATCGAGAAGGGGCTCCACCGCCGCGTCCGCTGGTTCGCGAACGCGCGCGCCAACTGCCTCTCGCGGCCGCTCTACCGAAAGATGCGGGAGGCGGGGTGCGTCCGGGTCGGCGTCGGCATCGAGTCCGGCAACCCCGAGATCCTCGCGCGGATCCACAAGGGGATCACGCTCGAAAAGGCCCGCCGGATGGTGCGCATGTGCCGGGAGGAGGGGCTCGACACGGCCGCCTTCTTCATCATCGGCCACCCGGGCGAGACCCGGGAGACGATCCGGCAGACGATCGCCTTCGCCCGCGAGCTGAACCCGACCTCGGTCGCCTTCGGCATCATGGTCCCCTACCCGGGGACCGAGATCGCCGCGCTCGCGAGCCGCGGCGAGGGCGGCTACCGGCTCATCAGCCACGACTGGAGCGATTACGACAAGTACTTCGGCGGGGCGCTCGAGCTGGAGGAGATCGGCCGCCGCGAGCTCGAGCGCTGGCAGGCGCGCGCCTACATCGGCTTCTACCTCGGCAACCGCCGGTTCCTGTCGCTCGCCCGCTTCCTCGCCTCGCGGCGGCGGAGCATCCTGCACTACATCGGGAGGCGCCTGTGGAAGCGCCGCTGACGGTCGCCTACGTCGTCGTGATGTTCCCGTGCTACTCGGAGACGTTCGTCCTCCGGGAGATCCTCGAGCTGCGCCGCCGCGGCGTCCGGGTGCCCATCCTCTCCCTCCGGCGCTTCTCCGAGCGGATCATGGACGAGGACGCGCGCCCGCTCCTCGCCGACACCCTCTACTCCCCCTACCTCCTCTCCCTCGGCCTCATCCGCTCGAACGTCGCCGCCCTCCTCCGGCGGCCGCGCGCCGTCGCGGGCCTCCTCCGGCTCCTCGTCTCGACCCTCGCACGGAGCCCGAGGGAGCTCCTCAAGAACCTCGCCCTCTTCCCGAAGTCGGTCCACTTCGCCCGGCTCCTCCGCGAGCGCGGCGTCCGCCACGTCCACGCCCACTTCACGAACTACCCGGCGACCGCCGCCCTCATCATCTCGCGGCTGGCCGGCGTCCCGTTCACCATGACGGCCCACGCCCACGACATCTTCCAGAGCCGCCTCCTCCTCCCCGAGAAGGTCCGGCGGGCGGAGCGGCTCTTCGCCATCTCGGCCTACAACCGCTCGTTCATCCTCTCCTCCTGCCCGGGCATCCCGCCGGAGAAGGTCGAGGTCGTCCACTGCGGCCTCGACCTCTCCCGACTGCCGGCCGCGCGGCGGCCGGAGGCCGGGCTCGTGCTGTCGGTCGGACGCCTCATGGCCATCAAGGGATTCGACACCCTCGTCGGCGCGGCGGCCATCCTGCGCGACCGCGGCGTTTCGGCGCGGTGCCGGATCGTGGGGGAGGGGCCCGAGCGCGGGGCGCTCGAGGAACTCGTCCGCGTCCGCGGCCTCGGGGACCTCGTCGATATGCCCGGCGAGCGGACGCCGCAGGAGGTCCTCGAGGCCATGACGCGGGCGGGCGTCTTCGTCCTCGCCTCGCGGCCGGCGGGGAGGCGGAGCGGCGTGATGGACGGCATCCCCGTCTCGCTCATGGAGGCGATGGCGATCGGCGTGCCGGTCGTCTCGTGCGCCGTCTCCGGCATCCCGGAGCTCGTCATCGACGGGGAGACCGGCCTCCTCGTCCCGCCGGGGGACGAGGAGCGGCTCGCCGGCGCGATCGGGCGCCTCCTCGCCGATCCGCGCCTCGGCGAGCGCCTCGCCGCGGCGGGGAGGGAGAAGGTGCGGGCGGAGTTCAACATCGAGCGGATCGCCGCGCGGCTCATCGCCGTCTTCTCGGGCGGCGGGGACCGATGAGGAGGCGCCGGTGGGCGCCGTCAGGATCATCCACGTCGTCTACGGCCTGAAGCTCGCGGGGGCCGAGCGCCTCATCGCCGACCTCGCGGCGGGGCTGGACAGGCGGCGGTACGACTCCTCGGTCGCCGTCCTCAGCATGGGCGGCCCGATCGAGGCGGAGCTCGCGGCCGCGGGCGTCCCGGTCCGTTCCATGCGGAAGCGCGGCCGCTACGACGCGGCCGTCCTCCTCCGGCTCGCGCGCCTCTTCCGGCGCGAGCGGCCCGACGTGGTCCACACCCACCTGTTCGGCGGCGACGTCTGGGGGCGGGCGGCGGCGGCGATGGCCCGCGTGCCGCTGATCGTGAGCACGCTCCACGGCATGGAGGACCGGCTCTCGCCGCTCCAGCGGGCGCTCGAGCGGTGGACGGCGCGGTTCGCCGGGCGGCTCCTCGCGGTCTCCGCCGAGGTGAAGCGATTCTACGCCGAGGAGATCGGCATCCCCGCCGGGAGGATCGAGGTCGTCTACAACGGCGTCGACTGCCGCGTCGCGGTCACGGCGGCCGACCGGGAGGCCGCGCGCCGCGAGCTCGGCGCGGCGGCGGGGGTCCCGCTCGTCGTGACCGCCTGCCGGCTCGAGCGGGAGAAGGACATCGGGACCTGGCTCCGGGCGGCCCGGCTGATCGCCGACGCCTCGCCCGCCGCCCGGTTCCTCGTCGCGGGGGAGGGGGCCATGCGCCGGGGGCTGGAGGAGGAGGCCCGGTCGCTCGGCCTCGCCGGGGCGGTCCGCTTCCTGGGCCTGCGCGGGGACGCCCGGCGGATCCTCGCCGCCGCGGACCTGGTCATGTTCTCGAGCGTCTCCGAGGGGGTCTCGCTCGCGCTCCTGGAGGCGATGGCGGCCGGCCGGGCCGTCGTGACGACGCGCGTCGGCGGGAACCGGGAGGTGGTGCGCGACGGCGTCGACGGCCTCCTCGTCCCCCCGACCGACCCGGCGGCGCTCGCCGGCGCCGTCCTCCGCCTCCTCGGGAACCCCGGCGAGCGCGAGCGGCTCGGACGCGCCGCCGCCGAAACGGTCGAGCGGCGGTTCAACCGGGAGCGGTGGCTGGCCGAGATGGCGGCGGTGTACGAGGAGGCGCCGGCGGCCGCGGCAAGCCGCGAGGGGATGAAGAACAAGGCCGCCGCGGATCATCGCGGATCATCACGGATCTGATTGCGGCGGAGAGGAGAAGGAATGACATGAAGCGGACGGTGGCGGTCGCGCTCGTCGTCGCCGCCGCGGCGGCCGGGTGGTACTACGCCCGCATGCGCCTCAGGTTCCCGGCGGTGTACCTCGAGGGGATCGAGGCGCCGGCCCGCGTCACCATCGGCGAGGAGTTCCCGCTCACCATCGTCCTCCGCGCCGACGGGGCGGTGGGGGCTGACCACGACCTCTTCATCCACTTCAGGAGGGGGGAGGGGGAGAAGGTCAACGCGGACGTCATCCTCCCGCTCGAGATGCGGAAGTGGGAGTCGGGCCGGACCGCGCGCCTCGGGCCGTTCCGCTGCGCCATCCCGGCGGGCATGGCGCCCGGCGGGTACACGATCGAGGCCGGCCTCTTCACCGTCGGGCGGGACGTCCTCATGCGGCGGCGGTACGTCCGGATTCCGTACCGGAACAGAGGGATGAAGGACTGGACCGTGGGGGCCGTCGAGGCGGCGCGGCGCCCGCCGCGTGTCTTCGACGCGGCCGATTTCGGCGCGCGGGGGTACGCGGTCGGCACCGCCGGCCCGCTCGACAAGGTCTTCCCCGACCGGGGGGATTACGTCGGCTCCCTCGCGCGCCGCGTGGAGGTCTCGGCCGCCCGCGGCGAGCGGGAGTCGTTCCAGGTCGTCGTCATCGCCGGCGACGAGGGGCTCGGCGGCGTCCGCGTGACGCCGGGCGGGCTCTCCCGCGCGGCCGGCGGGCAGCCCCTCCCGGCGGACCGCCTGGCGGTGCGGCGCGTCGGCTACGTGGAGACCCGGCGTCCGTTCTACAACGTCACGCGCACGGGGCCGTGGCCGGACCCGCTCTTCCCCCAGGATGAAGGGGGCGTCTCCGTCCCGCCGGGCCGGGCGCAGCCGTTCTGGGTCGATCTCTCGGTCCCCGCGGACGCCCCGCCCGGGGCGTACGAGGGGACGCTCACGGTGGAGGCGGACGGCCGCCCGCCGGCGGAGGTCGCCCTCTCCCTGACGGTGTGGGACTTCGCCCTCCCGCGCGTCCCGACGCTGAAAAGCGGCTTCGATTTCTACGAGTTCATCATCCGGCGATACTATCCGCGCCGGGAGGGGGAGACGGAGGCGGCGTGGCGGGAGCGGGTCGAGGAGATCTGCCGGCGCTACTACCTCGACATGCTCGACCACCGCATCTCGCCGATCAACAACGTCGGCAACCCGCGCCTCGTGGAGATCAGGGACGGCAGGTACATCCTGGACTTCGAGGAGTTCGGCCGGAAGGTCGAGTTCTACACGGCCGCCGGCCAGACCGATTTCGGCATCGCCCGGGAGGCCCGGATCGACCCGGACCGGGGCGTCTGGTCGGACTCGTGGTACGGCTTCACCGGCCCGGACGCGGTCCGCGGCGTCTTCCGCGAGTTCGGCCGCTACCTCGAGGAGCGCGGCTGGCTCCGACGCGCCTACGCCTACATCCTCGACGAGACGTACCGGGGCGCGGCCTCCCTCACCCGGCTCGTCCACGAGGGGCATCCCGGCATCCGGAACCTCCTCACGCAGACGCCCGCCGAGGGGTTCCCGGACGTGGACATCTGGTGCGTCCGGATCAACAACCTCGACGAGGCGCGGCTCCGCGCCTTCCGCGAGCGGGGGAGCGAGATCTGGATGTACGTGGCGAGCCCGACCCGCCCGTTCCCCACCATCATCCTCGACGGCCCCTCCCTCGACGTCCGCGTCCTCCCGTGGATCTGCCGCCGCTACCGCGCCGAGGGGCTCCTCTACTGGTGCGTGAACTACTGGCACCTCGCCGATCCCCGCGAGGACCCGATGACCTGGCTCGACCAGAACGGGAACGGCTCCCTCTACTATCCCGGCCCCGACGGCCCGATCGGCTCGATCCGCCTCGCCGTCCTCCGCGACGGCATGGAGGATTACGAATATCTCCGCCTCCTCGGGGAGGCCGGCCTCGAGGCCGACCTGGAGCGGCTGCTCGGCACGGTCGCCCCCTCCGCGTGGCGGCACACGGACGCGCCCGCGACGCTCCTCGCGGCGCGCGACGCCGCCGGCGCCCTGCTCGGGGGGCGGGGGAGATGAGGTGCGCCGGATGAGGATCATCCGCCCGTTCATCCGCGCCTTCGCCTGGCTCCTCCCCCTCGCGGCGATCGTCCTCATCGTCGAGTACACACGCCGAACGTACCCCGAGTGGCCCGACCTCCTCAGGACCGCCCTCTACGGCGAGCGGGAGCCGGAGGGCGACACCCGGGCCATCAGTGCCTTCGACGACGAGCTGGACCTCGAGCGCTGGTACCGGATGGGCGCCCGGCTCGTCCTGCGCGGGAAATGGGGGGTGGCGACGTTCGGGGAGGGGAAGGGACAGCCCGGCTTCCGCCTCACGGATTACCGGGCCGGCCCCGGCGGCGTCCGCGACTGGTCGGGGTACTGCCGCCTCCTCTGGGAGATCCGTTCGCCGCAGGCGACGGACCAGCCGCTTGACCTGATCGTGAAGGACGCGGGCAACAAGCGCTTCCAGCGATCGTTCCCCATCCCCGCGGGCGGGCCCCGGACCGTCGCCCTCGATCTGCGCGAGCTGAATCCCGTCCTCGATCTCGAGCGCGTCGTCGAGGTGCACTTCTTCATGACCGCCCCGAAGGCGGAGACGGTCGTCCACATCCGCGGCCTCCGCCTCGACCGGGAGGGGTGCGAGCCGGGGGAGGTGATCGGCGAGCCGTTCGTCGTCTTCGAGGGGCTGGAGGCGCCGGCGTCCGCTGCGCTCGGCGAGGCGGTCGAGATCAGCGCCCTCCTCTCCGTCGCCGCCCGCCAGGAGATCCCGTACCACGTCTTCCTCCACCTCTACCCGGAGAGCGAGCGGGACGAGGCGGTCCCCGCGCGGCGGAAGGGGTACATCCACGTCGAGCGCGTCCCGCACGTCCCCGTGACGGAATGGCCCCCGGACGCCCCGCAGGAGGTGGGGCCGTTCTCGGTCTACTTCCCGAGGACCAACCCCGCCGGCCGCTACCTCATCCGGCTCGGCCTCTTCAACCCGTCGTCGGGCGGAGAGGGGCCGCGGAACGTCGCCTACCGCGGCGCCTACGACTACGGCGGCTCATTCCCCAAGTGCCGGTACACCGACCCGGCCATAGACGATTTCGTCGTCGGCTCGATCGACGTGCGGGCCGCGGCGGAGGAGTGAAGTCCCGCCGCGGATGCGCCATGATGCATACTCTTCTTGCCGCGGATGAACGCCTCCCCGCGCGGATGCACGCCGCCGCAGAGGACACGGAGGCAGACTACAATCCAGGGCCGGGAGTCGAAGGGGAGGGGGGCGGAATTGCGCTGACGCAGATTGCCGTCGATGAACGCGGATTGAACGGAATGGAATCTCCGTTGTGTCTGTGATCTCCCCGGCGTCAGGAAGCGCCGCTCATCTGCGCGGATCCAGGATGATCCGCGTCAATCCGCGCTCGATTGTCGCTTGAAGGCCGCGGCGGTCCGCGGAGCTCCCCCCGCGGACCGCCGCTCCGTTGGCCGTTGCCGTCGCTAGCAGCCCCTGAGGGAGGCCGCGCGGGGAGTGGAGTAGTAGGTGCCGTTGCTGCTCCGGACCCCCCACGTGATGCCCCGCCCCGTTCGCGTGTTGATGACGTAGAATCGCAGGCCGTTGTTGTTCCAGTAGTCGATGGCGAAATACGCGTTCCCACCCCATATGTAGCCGGTGAGGGCGCCGTAGTAAGAGCCCCGCTGCCTCACGATGCCGGTGATATAGCCGCCCTGAATGTCGACGATCAACTGATCATTGACAAACTGGGGGTCATTGTAGCAGAAGTCCGCCGTCGCCGTCGCGGCGCACAGCATCGCCGCCAGGCACACGCCCAGCACGCACATGAGTGTTCCGGTCCCCATCCGCTCCTCCTCTCTCCCCGCTCGGGGGCTCCCGGCCCGGAAGGTCGGGAAGCGAGCATCGCCTCCCACCGGGCCCAACCGAGGCGTTCTATATATCAAATTGCGGTATATGATGCAATTGCCGAGCCGCGGATGAACGCGGTCCCATGCGGATCGGATGAAGTGGGAAACGACGCATCTGCTTCATCTTCGTTATGTCGGCGATGATCCGCGAGAATCCAAGACGGGAACGGTATCTGTTCTTCGCTGCCGGCGGCTGATCCCCCCCCCGGGGGGGGGGACATGCGGCTTTACGGCTCCCCTCCCCTGTGCTAGCCTATTCCCGTCGCGGAGGAGGGCGGCAGGCGTGGGCAGGGACAGCACGATCGAGTTCAGGTGCGTGAACGAGGAGTGCAAGGAGGTCCTCTCGTTCCCCGTCCTCGAGGTGAACGAGGATACGGCGGTCACCTGCGCCGGCTGCGGCAGGCGGTACGTCTTCAACGAGGAGCTGCGCGCGAAGTTCCTGAAGTTCGCGCGCCTCGTCGAGGCCGTGCGCCAGGCCGAGGAGATCCTCGGCATGACGAAGGTCGGCCTCGACATCCAGGGGCACTCGATCCAGGTCCCGTACCGCATCCTCCTCACCAGGATGAACACCTTCCTCGCGCTCGACATCGGCGGCCGGAAGTTCAACTTCCGCCTGCGGGTCGAGCCGTTGAAGGACTGAGGCCGCGCGATCCCCCGGGGGGGGGCGCGCCTGGTGAAGCCGTGAAACGTGCGTTCCTCTTCATCGCCGTCTTCTCCCTCGCCGGGGCGGTCCTCGCCTGGTCCTCCGCCTTCCTGCGCGAGCCGGTCTTCCTCTCCGAGGCGGTCGTCGAGGTCCGCGGCGGCGTCCGCTCCCCGGAGGAGCAGGAGAACATCCGCCGGCGCCTCGCCGATCCCCCCGTCCTCCTCGACATCGCCCGCCGCGCCGGCGGGCCGCTCGCCGCCATGGACGCCGACACGATCGCCCGCCGGTCGCGGGTGGAGATCCTCGACGGCGGCGGGATGCGGCTCTCCTTCGTCGCCGCCGACCCGCGGTCGGCCGAGGCGTTCGTCGCCGCCTGGACCGCCCGGTTCGAATGGCGGCCGGAGGGGAAGGGCGGGCGCCCCGACCGGGACGCCGCCGCCGCGACGGCGCGCGCGCTCGAGCGGAGCCGCGAGGCCCTCCGCACGCTCCTCACCGGCGACGCCTCCCTCAGCCCCGTCTACGCGGACCTGATCATGGCGCGGCTCTCGAAGGGCGACCGGCTGGAGGCGATCGTCGTCGACGAGCGGGCGCGGGTGGCGGGGGAGCTGTTCGAGGCCGAGCAGGCGCTCCGCCGGCTGGAGGCGAAGGAGCGGAGCCTCGAGGCAGCCCTCCGGGACGAGGAGCAGTACATCGTCACCTACGAGCTCAAGGAGGAGAACCCCGTCGTCCGCGACGTGCAGCAGCAGCTCACCGAGAAGCAGGTGCGGCTCCAGCGCCTCATGGTCGACGCCACCTCGCGCCACCCGCTCCGCGCGCGGCTCGAGGGGGAGATCCAGCAGATGGAAGAGTACCTGAAGGGCAAGCCGCTCGAGTCCGTGCGGGAGCAGAAGCGGGAGATCAGCCCGGTCTACAGGGACATCGCCATCGAGCTGAGCAGGACGAGGCGGGAGGCCGGCACCCTCCGGAACCACATCGCCTCCTCCCGGCAGGCGGTCGACGCCGCCGCGCGGAAACTCGGGGCGCTCGCGGCGGGGGAGGGGGGCCCCGGCAATCCCCTCGGCGACTTCCGAGCGGCGCTCGGGGCCGCCGCCGAGAGCCGCGCCCGCGCGGAGCGGGCCGCCGCGGCGCCGCCCCCCCTCGTCGGCTCCTACGGCGTCCGGGTCGTCGAGAAGGCGTCGCCCGGCGTCCGGCGGAGCCCCGTCCTCCGGATACGGATGCTCGTTCTCATCGGCGCGGCCGCCGGCGCCGGGGCGGGCGTGCTCGCCTGGTCGGCGGTCCTCTTCCTCCGGCACCGCCCCCCGTCGCTCGCCGCCTGATGCGCCTCCTGCTCCTCTCCGTCGCCGTGCGGCTCCTCCTTCCCGCCTTGTCGCATGCGGCGCCGGGCGACGAGGAGGCGCCGCCGTCACCCACCCGCGACCCCTTCGACCTGCGCGGCGCCGGGGAGTCGGAGACCCTCTCGGCCGACTACCACTGGAAGATGGGGATGTACTACCACTCGAAGGGGGACTTCGACCGGGCGGTCGAGCAGCTCGAGCGGGTTGCCGACCTCAACCCGCGCGACGCCGCCTCGCACTACAACCTCGGCGTCGCCCGCGGGGAGGCGGGGCGGCTCGAGGAGGCGCTCGCGGCGTTCCGGCGGGCGATCGAGCTCAACCCGCACAACGCGGCCGCCCGCTTCAACATCGGCATCATCCGGATGCGGCAGGGGCGGCACGAGGCGGCGGTCTCGGAGTTCGAGCGGGCGCTCATCCTCGAGGGGGACAATCCGGCCGTGCACTACAACCTCGGCGTCTGCCGCGAGTACGCCGGCGGGGTCCGCTACGGCCCCGGCTTCGACGCGGCCGCCGCCGCCGCCCACTACCGGAAGGCGCTCGAGGCGATGCCGGACAGCGCCGTCATCCGCTACAACCTCGGCATGGTCCGCCTGCACGCGGGCGATTTCGAGAACGCGGAGGCGGAGCTCGGGAAGGCCCTGGAGCTCGATCCGGGGATGGCCGACGCCGCCCACCAGTACGGCGTCCTCATGCTCCGGATGCGCAACTACCGCAGCGCCCTCCGCCACCTGCGCCGGGCCCTCCGCCTCGACCCTGCCGTCCCCGCGACGCCCGCGCTCGTCGAGGCGCACGGCGGCCTCGGGCAGTTCTATTTCGACAACGGCGATTTCGAGAACGCGCGGAAGAACCTGCGGGAGGCGCTCCTGCTCGACCCGGCGCACGTCCCCTCGCTCGTGCAGTACGGGAGGGCCTGCCGCGGCCTCGGCAGGCACGCCGAGGCGGCCGAGTCGTTCCGGGAGGCGCTCGCCCGGGACGGGGCGCTCCCGGTCGCGGGCGAGCTCGCCGAGACGCTCTCGCTCCGGGGGGACGAGCTCGCGCGCGAGGGGCTGCACGCGGAGGCGGAGGAGAAATACCTCGAGGCGCTCCGGCTCGAGCCGGATGGCGGGACGCACCTCAGGCGGCTCGGGGCCCTCTACCACCGCGGCCTCGGCGAGCGGGGGAAGGCGATCGTCTTCTACCGGCGCGCCCTCGCCGCGGGCCTCCCCGCCCCCGAGGCCGACGCCGTGCGGCGCGACCTCGCCGAGGCCGCGCGCGACGAGGAGCGGCTGGTCGATCGGTACGAGGCGCTCGTCGCCCGCAACCCGGACAACGCCACGCTCCGCTACAACCTCGCCGTGTTCCACCAGCAGCGGGGGGACGACGAGCGCGCCATCCTCGAGTACCGGGAGGCGATCCGCCTCGCCCCCGACAACGCATTCGCCCGCTACAACCTCGGCCTCATCTACAAGCGCAGGGAGATGCGGAGCGCGGCGCTGCGGGAGTTCAAGGCCGCCCTCGAGCACCACCCCGGCTACGCCCGCGCCCACTACGCCCTCGCCTCCCTCTACGAGGACCTGGGGGCGTACCACGACGCCCGGGAGGAGTTCGAGAAGGCGATCGAGTGCGAGCCCCGCTTCGCCGACGCCCACCTCGCCCTCGCCCTCCTCCTGCGGAAGCGGTTCGGGGACGCGGCCGGCGCCGAGCGGCACATGGAGCGGTACCGGGAGATCAGGGGCGGCGGGGCCGAAGAAGAGAGTGCAGTCCCCGTTGCGATGCCGTAAGGGCCGAGCTGTTGTTACAGCCCGATCGTTGTACGTGGGTACCCTCGCGCGCGTTCCGCGTTCGACCCTTGCGGGTCAATCACATCCCCCGCGCATCGGGTTCCCCGTCTTTTGAATTGGGCCGTTAACACCACCCTGTACGGACATAACAGGGACTGCATCCATTATGATACACGGGCCGTCGCGCGGTGTCGAAAGTTTTTTTCGGCGCGCGCGCGGCGCGGATCAGAAGTAGCTGTGGAGGCCGGCGAGGAGGAAGCTGACGCCGAAGTAGGTGAAGAGGACCGCGCAGAAGCCGCCCACGGAGAAGAGGACGGTCATGCGCGGCGACCGTTCGGCGGGGCGCCGGCTCCTGAGGACGAGGAAGGAGAAGTAGACGAGCCAGGTGAGGAGCGCCCAGATCTCCTTCGGGTCCCATCCCCAGTAGGTCGTCCACGCCTCGTTCGCCCAGACCGAGCCGGACAGGATGCCGTAGGTGAGGAACAGGAACCCGAACCGGATGCAGCGCACCGCGGAGCGCTCCCACTGCGCGGCGGGCCGTCGGCGCCGCAGGGCGACGGCGAGGCCGAGCCCCGCGGCGCAGCCGGCCGCGAGGCCCGCGTAGCCGAGGAAGCAGGCCGCGACGTGGAGGAGCAGCCAGTTGCTCCGCAGGGCGGGGACGAGCGGGCGGATCGAGGCGTCCAGCGTGGAGGCGTAGCCGAGGCAGGCGGCGCATATGAACGGGATGAGCATCGCCGGTTCCTGCATGCGGAGCGGGATGAGGAGGACGAGCGCGAGGAGCCACGATGCCCACGCGAGGAAGACGAGCGTCTCGTAGAAGGTGGTGAGCGGGGCGTGCCCCGCCTCCATCCGCCGGAGGATGAGGCCGAGCGAGAGCGCGGCGAAGCCGCCGGTCGCGAGCGCCGCCGTGAGGCGGTACAGGGCGTCGGACCGCCTGAGCATGGACAGGACGGCGGCGACGCAGGCGGCGGAGAAGAGCGCCAGGGCGGCGTTGGCGAGCGGCGCATCCATCGGCGGCTCTGCTCCTACGGGCCGAACTCGCCCGCGCCCGCCCAGAGGGTGACCCCGAGCGCGAGGAGGACGAAGCCGGAATAGACGAGGGGGAGGCCGGGGTCGCGCACGCACGTGAACCCGCTCCACTGCCAGCCGACCGGGTCGTACGCCGTCTGGTAGATCCTGTATCCCCCGAACGAGAGCGGGCGGTTGACCTCGATCCGCCCGGCCGCGGCGGGGCGGCCCCCCTCCATGATCGTGACCTCCGAGGCGTACGATTTCACCCGCTCGGATCCCCGGTCGAAGAAGACGACGCGCCCCTCGCGCAGCGTGCGGCCGAGGCCGAGCGGCGGGAACGCGGGGAAACGCGCGAGGAGCCATCCGCGCTCCGTCTCGCCGCCCGCCCGCACCTCGACCTCCAGCGCCGGATTGTTCGGCTGCGCGCTCTTCGTGAGGACCTCGCCCCCGTCGCCGATCTTGAAGTCGGGGAGATACCGGAGCGGGCGCACCCGCATGGCGTCCGGGCCCGTCCACTCGCCGAGCCGCACCGGATGGAGGGCCATCCCCTCCTCGCCCGGCACGCTGATGCCGAGCTCAAGCCGCCCGCCCGGATGGCGCTCCACGGTGAAGCGGTCGAGCCGCAGGGTGAAGCCGGGCTCGAGGGCCCCGCCGCGCGCGTCCGTGAACGACGCCGTCTCCCGGCCGGGGTAGAGCTGCGCCCGGCCCCGCGCGCCCGCGGCGCCGCCGAGGAACGCCCCGGCCAGGACGAGGAGGGCGCCGAGGCGGAGGAGCGCGAACCACGGCTCCCGGCGGCCCCGCCGGAGGGAGGCGATCCCGCCGGCGAGGATGTGCAGGAAGAGGAGGACGCAGAGGGCCGCGAAGGCGCGTGAACCGAAGACGGCCGCCGCGCGGCGGTGGGGGATGAGCGACCCGTACGCCGAGACGGCGGCGATGCACCCGAGGAGCAGGGCGGCGGCCCTCGGAGAGGCGCAGAAGCCCACCAGTCGTTTCATGGCGGCGCGGCCCGCCCCCCCCCTCCCGCGGGGAGGCCCGGCGGTCAGAGCTGCCGCATGAAGGCGACCAGGTCCTTCTTCTCCTGCGGCGTCAGCTTCAGGTCGAGGACGAGGTTGAAGAACTCCACGGTGTCCTCGAGCGTCAGGAGCCGCCCGTCGTGGAGGTAGGGGGGCGAGTCCTTGATCCCGCGGAGGGTGAAGGTCTTGATCGGCCCCTCGGCGCGGATGTACTGGCCGTTGATCAGCTGCGGCGCGTAGAACTGCTCGACCTGGAGGTCGTACATGCTGTTGTCCGTGTAGTACGGCGCGGGGTGGCACTCGGCGCAGCGCCCCTTGTCGAAGAAGACGGCCTCCCCCCTGAGCTCCGACTCGGTGGCCGCGTCCTTCTTCAGCCGGCCGAAGACGTCGAGCTTCGGCGCGGGGGGGAAGTCCAGGAGCGCCTGGAACTCCGCCATGAAGTGGACCTGGCTCCCGCGCTCGAGGATGTTCGCCCCCTTCTTCGTGGCGATCACCGGGTCGCCGTCGAAGTAGGCTGCCCGCTGCTCGAACTCCGTGAAGTCCTCGACGCTCTTGAGGGCCCGCTGCGAGCCGAAGAGCCGCTGGATGTTGACGCCGCGGAGCGACGGGGTGTCGAGGCGGCTCCGGTGGGACTGGGGCCGGATGTCCCCCACGAGGTGCGTGGCGGCGTTCGTGTGCCCGTTCGCGTGGCAGTCGAAGCAGGTCACGCCGAGGCTCGGCGCCTCCGACTTGCGGTCCTCGGTCGCGTTGAACTGCTGCTGCGGGAACTGGGTCACGAGGAGCCGCAGCCCCTCGAGCTGCTTCGGGTTCAGCAGGCCGTTGAAGAGCTCGAAGTGGTTGTCGATGGTGACGATCTGTCCCTGCGAGACGTCGCCCATCCCCTTGTGGGTGGTCAGGTACATCGGGGCGGGGAACTCGGGGAGGAACCACTCCGGCAGGTCGAAGTCCATGTCGAAGCGCTTCAGCCGCGGGAGCTCCTTGAGGACCATGTCGGGGAAGACCATCCCCCCGACCTCGTGGACCGGGTGGGGGAGGGGAAGGTAGGGGAAGAGGCCCTTCTCCCTGATCTCCTCCGGGGTCATCGCGGCGAGCCTCTCCCAGGTGAGCCCCTCCTTCAGCCGCGCCGTCGGGCCGACGGGGATCGGCTTCCCGCCGGACATGGTCACCTCGTCGGTGACCTTCCTGGAGAGGTCGTAGCGCGACTGGAGGAGGTCCATGTGCCGCTTCATGCGCTCCGGCTTCGCGGCGATGTCCTTCCGCATCGTCTCCTCGAACGGCTCCGTGACCACCACCGGCGAGTAGCTCGACTCCCACTTCGGCTCGATCGCGGGCCGGCGGGCCTTCTCCGCGGACTGCGCCGCGCCCCACGCGAGGAGCAGAACGGCGCCCATGACGACGGCGGCCTTCCCGAAGCGCTTCATGACCCCCTCCTTTCGGACGATCTCGTCAATTGACGCAGGCGGCGGGGCGCGCCGCCCCGCCGGCCCGCGGGCGGAATTCTCCGACCGCCTCCTCTATCATCGACCGCGCCGCGCGCGCCGCCTCGGCGCGGGTGCGGCGCGTTTCGGTTGCGAGCGCGTCGACGCAGCGTATGGTGAAGAGGGTGACGCCCGGGAGCGACGAAACGCGGCGGTCGACGTCCGGCGGGTCGGCGAGATCGATGATGCAGAGCCCCCTGCCGCCCCGGGCCGCCGCGGCGTCCGCCACCGTGCGGTACCCCACGACCTCGTGGGGGGCGCCGGTCGCCGTGATGAGGATGTCGGTTTCCCGGAGGGCGCCGGCGAGGCGGTCGAACGGGATGACGCCGGCCGCGCACTGCCCGGCGACGATGCGCGCGTTCTCCGTCGACCGCGCGGCGAAGGAGATCGCCCGGCACCCCTTCGCGGCGAGGTGGAGACCCGCGAGCTTGCCGACCTGCCCCGCGCCGAGGATGAGGACGCGCCTGGCGGACAGGTCGCCGTAGGTGTCGAGGAGCAGCCGCACCGCGAGGGAGGCGGCGGAGCAGACGCCGGTGTCGATCCCCGTTTTCGTCCTGACGCGCCTGGAGACGTTCAGGCCCCTCTGGAAGAGCCGGTTCAGGACGGGGCCCGTGCAGCCGGCGGCGAGGGCGGTCCGGTACGCCTCCTTCACCTGCGCGACGATCTGCTTCTCGCCGACGATGTTCGACCGGAGGCCGCAGACGACCGAGAAGAGGTGCCGCACCGCGTCCGCGCCCTCGAGGACGGCTATCCCGGCGGCCGCGTCATCCGGGCCGACGCCGTGCGATCGGCGGAGATAGGCCGCGGGCGCCCCCGCGTCCTCCGCCACCGCGTAGATCTCGAACCGGAGGCAGGTGGAGAGGATCAGGCACTCGAGGATGCCGGGTGTTTCGAAGAGGGAGAGGTTCTCGCGGGCGAGGTCGTCCTTCGAGACGAAGATGCGGCCGCCGCGCGAGGGCGCGTCCTTCACGCACTGCGAGAGGCATACGAGGCGATGGGACATACGGTGCGCCTCCGCCGCACGTCCTGTGCATACCAAAGCGGAGGGCCCGCTGTCAACAACATATCATCCGCGGCGATTGTGGCGTCTTGCCGCGCAGGCTCCCCGCGGCTACAATGACGCCGGGGTGATGAGGGGGTCGACCGGCGTGCATCTCCAGGACGTGGCATTGGATCCCCGGCCGGCCGTGGCCGTCACTGAAGGGCTGCCCACAAGACCGCCGCGGTCCCGGCCGGCATGGAGCCGACGGGGCGCTCGCCGCCGGGCGGGGGGGGCGGCGCGCGATTGCCGCGGCTCCCCGCGTGGTGCGGCATGAAGGGGCCGGTCTCCCCTCTGTGTCCCACGTGCCGGTGCGCCTTGCGGAGCGACGGCGGGCGGCTCCGCTGCGTCGGGTGCGGGAGCGTCTTCGAGCTGGACGAGGGGATCCCGGTCCTCCTGCCCCGTTCCATCGAGCCGTTCAAGCGCGGGGAGATCGAATACCACGATGCGGTGCACGAGTCCTTTGACGGGCTTCACGACATGGACAGCCGCCGCGTGGCCGAGTCCAAGCGCGGCTACCACCATCGCCTCGCCGCCCTCCCGCGCGGGAGCGTGGTGCTCGACTGCGCCTGCGGGACGGGATGGGATGCGGCGCGTCTGGCGGAGCGCGGCCTCGCCCTGTGCCTGGGGGACATCTCCCAGGCGATGGTGAAGCGGGCCCGGCGCAGGCTGCGCGAAGGGGGATTGCGCGGCGGGGAGGGAGGGCGGGCGCGCTGCTTCGTCTTCGATGCCGAATCGATCCCGTTCCCCGACGGGAGCTTCGACGCCGTGCTCATCACCGCGGCACTGCACCACATGCGCTCTCCCGAGTCCTGCCTCGGGGAGATGGCGCGGGTGTGCAGGCCCGGCGGGACGGTGGTGATCGGTTTCGAGCCGAACGCCTGGCCGTACCGTACCGTGCTGCCGGCGCGGAGGGCCCTCTCCATCGCCGAGAAGGCGCTGCGGGCGTTCATCCGCTCACCCCTCGGCGCGCTCAGGAAGGCGAGGAGCGTCAGGCGCTCGCCCGGCGCCCTCCTGGAGGTGCCGGGGAGCGGAGCCGGGCCCCATTCCCCCGGTGATCGCCGGACGGGCGGCTTCGGGAGGCGGCGCCTCCTCCGACTGATCAGGCAGGCGGGCCTCGTGCCGGTTTCGATCACGCCCGTGTGGTACCTCAGCGGGTTCATCCAGGAATTCGCCGCGCTGGGGAGGTTGCGCGCCCCCTCGGCGCGTACGGAGGATCTTGTGATCCGCGTGGACCGCCTCCTCTCCCGCGTGCCGATCGTTCGCCGGGCGAACTGGCACTGGAACGTCATCGCCGAGAAGCAATTCGCAGGACGTTGTGCCTGATCCGCCGCCGCGCAACGTGATCCCGCCCCCGGGATTCATCGAATATGAGGGGACCGGCCGGCGATGTCCCTGCGCATCACGAGGAGGCCGGCGCCGCCCGTGCTGCACGACGACTCCGCCACGAACCCCTCGGATTCGTAGAGCCGGACGGCGGGCGAATCCCTCCCGACGGCGAGGAGCGCCCCGTCGAAGCCGTCCCGCTCCGCCTCGGCGAGGATCCGGCGGAGCATCGCCCGGCCCAGCCCCCTCCGCCGCGACGCCGGGTCGGTCGCGAGGAGGACGATCTCCATGACGCGCCCCTCGATCGCGGGGCGCCGCGCGTGGGCGAGGTGGAGCGCCTCCCACGCCCTCCGGCCGAGCCGGAGGCGGACGGTGAGCATGAGCCGGAGCCCCGCCGCGAAGGGCGCCCGCGCGGAGAGGTCGGCGGTGAGGGCGGCGCAGGCGAGCCGGCCGTCCTCGTCCGCCCCGTGGAGCCGCGCCCCCGGAACCGCACCGTAGTAGTCGAGGATCGCCTTCACGAGGATCCGCGTCCGCCGCCTCCCCTCGACGATCCCCGGCATGAACGGCCGCCCGGCAAACGCCGCCGTGAACAAATCCAAAGACGTATTATACAACTCACTGCCGCGCTTCATGATACATACTATTTCACCCCCGGAGGATTCTTGTGTCACCATTATAATCTACATACGCCAATGTAAATGCCCAAATGTACATCCGCGCTTGTCGCATCCATTTATTGCCGATAAAATACTTTGGAATCATGGAGTTGATTCCCCGGCGGGGGAGGGATTGAGGGGAGCGGCAAAGGGGAAGGAGGCGGTCATGCGTCATTCGGAATCGGGACACGGCGGCCTGATCCACCGGTTCATCCTGCCCGCGGCGCTGGCGGTCTGCCTGGTAATGCCGGCCGGCAGGGCCCGCTCCGCGGACGTGGACCTGGCCGGCAAGCGGGTCGCCGTGCTGATCGGCGAGGGATTCCACGACGGTGAGACCGTGTTCCCGATCGGCTACCTGGTCAATCGGGGCGCGCAGGTCACGGTGCTCGGGATCGAGCCCGGCCTGCTCAAGGCCTACAACAGCTCGCTGCGGATGGCGGTGAACCGCCCGGTCTCGAAGGTGGGCCCCGACGACTTCGACGCCCTCATCCTGCCCGGGGGCAAGGGCCCCGCCGTGCTGCGGGAGAACAAGGCGGCGGTCTCCTTCGTGGAGCGGTTCTTCAAGACGGGGAAGCCCGTGGCGGCGATCTGCCACGGCCCGCAGGTGCTGGTCACCGCCGGCGTCCTGAAGGGCCGCACGAGCTCCGGCGTCTCCGGGATCAAGGGGGAGATCGAGGCGTGCGGCGCCCGATACGTGGACCGGGAGGTGAACGTCGACGGCAACCTGATCACCTCGCGCCTGCCGCAGGATCTCCCGGCCTTCAGCAAGGCCGTCGCCGAGGCGCTGGCGGCGGGGCGGACGCCGTAGTCGGCCCGCGGGCCACGGGCGCGAGCGCGATGCATTCGATCCGCACGGCGCGCGGGGCGAACGGATCCTCGCCGCCCCCGGCCGCGGGAGGGACAAGCCCGTCAATATCCACAGGGGCATAGGGAGGAAACCGGTGCTCGCCGTCGGCAACTCCAACGGGGACCTGCACATGCTCAGGTTCGCGGAGAGCGCCGATCGCCCCTCGCTCTCCGTTCTCATCCGCCACGACGACCGGGAGCGCGAGTACGAATACGACAAGGGCGCCCGAAGAGTGCTGAAGGCCGCCCGCCAGCGGGGCTGGACGATCGTGAGCATGAAGGACGACTGGAAGGTCATCTTCCCCTGAACGGGGGGGAGCCCTTCTTCGCGCGCATCGTGCGGGAGGCCGAACCTGCGGCATCAGCGGCTCAGCGGAGTCGCGCGCTACGCCGTTTCGACGGCAGGGAGGAGATGGCATGACGATCGATGAGCGGTTCCGGGGGAAGGGGTGCGTGGTGACCGGCGCGGCGTCGGGGATTGGCTACGCGATCGCCGAGGCGCTCCTGCGGGCGGGCGCGGACGTCGTCCTGGCGGACCGGGACGCGGAGACGCTCGCCGCCGCCGTCGGGGAGCTCGCCGCCCACGCCGGGCGCGCGCGCGCCGCGCACGTCGACGTGACGATCGGGGAACAGGTGGCCGGGCTGCTCCGGGACGCGGCCGCGCGCCACGGCCGGCTCGACTACGTCTTCAACAACGCCGGCATCGGCTGCACGATGCTGATCGGCGACGCGACGCTGGAGCACTGGCGCCGCCTGATCGAGGTCAACCTGTGGGGCGTCATCTATGGCGTCCACGCCGCGATCCCGATCATGCGCCGCCAGGGCGGGGGGCACATCGTGACCACGTCCTCGATCGCCGGCCTGATTCCCTTCCCGTTCCAGGCCCTGTACTGCGCGACCAAGTACGCGGTGGTGGGCATGAGCGAGAGCCTTCGATTCGAACTGGCGGACGAGGGCATCCATTTCTCCGTCGTGTGCCCCGCGGATGTCGCCACCCGGATCTACGGGACGCCGATCATCGGCGAGCGCAGGGAGGTGAAGCCCCCGGCCCACGCGATCTCCGCGGACGAGGCGGCGCGGGAAATCCTCGCCGGTGTCGCGAACAGGGAGGGGATCATCATCCTGCCCGAATCGGCCAGGCAGATGTGGCTGCAGTACCGGACATCGCAGGAGGCCAGTGAGACGTTCCTCATGGAGATGGCGAGGCAGCGCCGCGAATCATTCCGCACCACCGGCTCGTACTACTAGGTATCCCGCGTGAGGCGGAGCCCCGTCGACGCGCGCCGCTCCGGCGGGCTTTCCAGGCGGGTCAGATGATGACGCAACCGGTCAGGGTGTACATCCGGGCGCAGGGGATCATCGCGGCCGTCATCAACATGGCGCTGAACCCGCTCATCTCGTGGGCGCGCAACCCGCGGATGGAGTATATGTCGCTCGCGGGGGACAACGGCATCCTCGTCGACGCCGCGGCGACCGCGGTCATCCTGTCCCTGCTGGTCTCGCTCTTCGTCACGGCGGGCGTCCGCCGCGAAGTGAAGGCGGGCCGCCTCGCCGCCGCCTCCGGCCCGACCGGGGGAGGGGGCCTCCTCCCGCGCCTGCCCCGCGCGGCGTGGGCGCTCGGCCTCGCGATCGGCCTTCTCGTCGCCCTCGCCATCGTTCCTTTCATCCTCGGCCTGTTCCGTCTCGCGGCTCTCCCCGGCCTCCCCTTCAGGAAGTTCGTCCTCTTGAAGGCCGCGGCCACCGCCCTGCTGGGGTACGCCGTGACGCGCTGGGTGATCATCCGTCAATTGGCGTGAAGGCGCGCCGTCGAACCCGCTGCACATCCGCCCCGCGGGCTGCGCCGGGTGAATTAGTTTGCATCTCCTTCGTATCCAGGGAGTTCCATAATGCGTCTTCGCATCCTCACCGCCGGTCGGAAGCCGGGCTCCAGCGCGAGCACCCTGTCGAACTGCTCGACCGCCCCCTCCCGGTCGCCGAGGTTCGAGAGGATGATCCCGAGGTTGAACCGCGCCTCGACCAATCCCGGGTCGAGGGCGAGCGCGCGCTCGCACGCCTCCCGCGCCTCCCCGAGGCGCCCCTGGTTCGTGTAGACCGAGGCGAGGTTGCTGTGGGCCCGGGCGTTTACCGGGTCGAGCCGGAGCGCCTCCAGGAGCGCCCGGACGGCGTCCGCGTTCCTCCCCGCCATCCCGTACGCCGCGCCGAGGCGCGTGTGCGCGTCTGAACTGGACGGGTCGAGCGCGGCCGCCCGCTCGAACTCGGCGATCGCCTCCCCGGTCTCCCCGAGCCGGAGGAGGGCGTTCCCGAGATTTCTCCGGCAGGCCGCGTCGCCGGGCTTGAGCGCGAGGGAGGCGCGGTACTCCCGGACCGCGTCTCGCCACATCCCCTTGGCGAGATGCACGTTCCCCATGTTGTAGCGGGCGCGCGGGCTCCCGGGCGAGAGCCGGGCGGTCCGCGCGAAGATGGTCTCCTCGTCCCGCCAGTCGGCGTTGCGGCGGACGGTGAGCGCCGTGAGGCTGGCGAGGACGGCGAGCAGGCAGGCGGCGGCGGGCGCCCGCCGCAGGCGCCATGCCGCGTCGAAGGCGACGCCGGCGACGAGGAATATGCCCGCTGCCGGGACGTAGAGCCAGTGCTCCGCCATCTCGGCGTTGAGCGGGAACCAGTTGAGGTACGGGAGGAGGGCGGCGAGGAACCACGCCGCGCCGAGGGACACGGCGCGGGAGCGCCGCCGCGCCGCCGCGGCGGCCGCGAGGAGGAGGAGGGCGAGCGGCAGGAGGACGGCGGCGGAGAGGGGCGAGGTCTCGAGCGGCACCGCGCGCTCCATCCGGAGGCCGACGGGGAGGGCGAGGAGGCCCAGGTAGGCGGCGACGACCTTGAAGCTCGTCAGGAAGCGCCATGCGAACGGGTACGGGTTCGACGGCGGGTTCACGAGCCCCGCCGCCGCCGGCCAGAGCCGGGCGCCGAGGTAGACCGCCGCGACGGCGAAGAGGAGGGCGAAGAGGGCCGCTGCGCACCACGCGCGGGGGCGCGCCGCGCCGGCCGCTTCGCCCCCCCCGAAGACGCAGAGGAGCGCGCCGAGCATGAAGAGGGCGGCGAGGAGGTCGGCCCTCCCCGCGACGTACGCCACGGCAGCGGTGTTGACGGGATGGACCGCGAAGAGCGCGGCGGCGGCGAGGGCGGCCCGCCGGTTCCCCGTGACCGCGGCGAAGAGGAGGAAGAGGAGGATGCCGTTCGCCGCGTGCAGGAGGACGCCCGTGAGGTGGAATCCGAACGGGGCGAGGCCCCAGACGGCCCGGTCGAGGGCGTAGGAGAGGAGTTGGACCGGCCGGTAGAAATTCCCGCCCTGCCGCGAGAACGGATCGGGGAGGAGGCAGCGCGCCGGGGAGGCGAGAGAGGCGTTCTCGACCACGAGGAAGCGGTCGTCCCAGACGAAGTCGTGCGAGAGCGTGTTCGCGTAGGCGAGGAGAGAGAGGGCGGCGATCGCCGCCGGCGCGGCGCGGCGGGATCGGGGGGCGGCGGGCGGATTCATGGGACCGAAGTATAGCACCATAGACGTTGTATGCAACAGCCACCGCCGCAGGACGATGCGGCCTTATTCACCCTCGGGCTTCCGGGGGGGCGAATATGTCTGTATCCTCTTTGAGCACGGTGCATTATGTACGACGTCTGCGTTCTTGACGCCGCGTGGGCGGTGGCGCACAATCTGCGCCTGGAGGCGCTTTTCGGCCCTAAGAATCGCTTCTAAGGCCTGTTTTCGGGCCTGAAATATGCGCAACTCATTTCGCCGGAAAGAGAAATCGTGGTCCGACCCCGGCGAAACACTGAGGCGGACGCTCCGCCCGGCTTACACATTCGCCGGGACGCCCCCGCCACCCGCGCCGGATTACCGGTCGCCCGACGCGTGGGCCGCGCTCCCCTGGAGAAGCGACGACGCGGACCTCGCCCCGCCCAACACCCGCTACCCGGAGGCGCAGGCGACCGCCGCGGCGGACGTCTTCTTCATCCATCCCACCGGCTACCAGAAGGCGGCCTCCTGGAACGGGCCGGTCGACGATCCCGACGCGGCTGGGGCGGTGTCGCTCGTCATGCAGTACCTTGCGGGCGCCTTCAATGCGGGCGCGCGCGTCTACGCGCCGCGGTACCGGCAGGCGACGCTCTACGCCTTCCTCGAGCGCGAGACACGCTCGGGCGTCGAGGCCCTCGATCTCGCCTTCTCCGACGTGGCGCGGGCGTTCGATCTCTATATCGCGGAGTACAACCGGGGGCGGCCGTTCATCCTCGCCGGCCACAGCCAGGGGAGCATTCACGGCCTCCGCCTCCTCCAGGAGAGGATCGTCGGCGCGCCGGTCCGGGAACGGCTCGTGGCCGCCTATCTCGTCGGGATGCCCGTCCCGAGGGAGATCCCCGGCATCCCGCCCTCCCGCGCCGCCACCGACACCGGCGGCGTCATCGGCTGGACCTCCTTCACGCGCGACGGGGACCCGCGCTTCCTCACGCGCGACATGACGATCTGGTTCGGCGGGGCGTATCGGAAGGCGGAGGGGCTGGCCCTCGTCCAGGTCAATCCCCTCTCGTGGGAGTTGAACGGGGGGGAAGTGCCCGCGTCGGCGAACCCCGGCTCGCTCCCGTTCTACGGCCCGGACGGCGGGCCGCCGCCGCTGGTCCCGGGTGTCACCGGGGCCGACGCCTCCGGGCATGTCCTGATCGTCGACAGGCCCGCCGTGCCGGGCTTCCCCGGCGCGGGCCCGGAGATGCCCATCCTCAACGCCGATTTCGGCGACTACCACATGTACGAATACGTCCTCTTCTACGAGAGCATCCGCGGGAACGTGGTCGACAGAGTGAAGGCATTCGCAGGGAAATAGGGCCGCTCCGCCATCCCGATCCCGGCGTCCGCCTCCTTCAGGATCCCAGTGATTTGCTCCTCACTGCCTCCCCTTCTTCATGCCAAGCCCTCCCGTGACTTCGCATCTTACCCGGAAAGACTCTCACTACAAACTGTCCAGATTACGGGGGCCAGGGCAGAGGGACGCGAATCGACTCAGGAAAGTGATGACCGCCTTGCGAAATGTGCTCAAGCGCACAAATTGTCATGGTGAAGATTATCCTTGTCACGGCACGTTGTTGATGTTATGAAAACGGGTGATCCGGCGCGCGTTGCGGGGCCGAGAGCGTCACGGGACACCATCGATCATGCCCCGGGAAAAAGACGTCAGGCTGTTCAGCGAACTGATCAACAGGTCGAGCGACTGCCTGTCGATCATCGACCTGGATACGGGACGATTCATCTACGTGAACGATATGACCTGCGCAATGACCGGGTATACGAGAGCCGATCTTCTTTCCATGGGTATCGCCGATATCGATCCCTCCGTCACCGCCTCGTGGAACCCTGCCAGGGAACGGAGGATCCGGAACAAACACGCAGTCTACATCAGAGAGGGGTATATAAGGAGCAGACGAGGCAGGCTGATCCCGATCGAAATACACTCCTCTCTCGTCCGCCTCCCCGGCGGCCATTACATGGTTGCCACGGCCCGTGACATCAGCGGTCGGAAGCGCGCGGAGGAGATCGCGAACAGGGCGCACGCGCAATTGGAGTCGGAGGTTCAAAATCGGACGGCGGAGCTCCTTCGGATCAACGAGATGCTGAAACGCGAAATAGCCGTCCGGGGGCGGGTCGAGGCGTCACTGAGAAGTTCGGAGAAGAGGCTCCGGACGCACAGGAGGGAGCTCGAGGCGAAAAACATCGCCCTGCGGGAAATGCTCTATCAGATCGAATCTGAGAAGACGAAACTGGGCGCCCGCATCGCGTCGAATATCGAAGTCGTCCTCTTCCCCATCCTGGACAAGCTGAAGCTGCAGAAGTCCAACCTGAGACACGTCAAGCTCCTGCAGGCCAATCTCGAGAGGATCTCCTCGGAATTCGGGCGCGTAGTATCGGCCGGGAGGATGCGTCTTACCCCCCGGGAACTGGAAGTGAGCGCGATGATCAGGAACGGGCTGCGCACAAAGGAGATCGCCGCGCTGCTGAATATCTCTCTCCGGTCCGCCGAATGGCACCGGTACAATCTCCGGAGAAAGCTCCGCGTGGCCCGGAAAAGGGTCAATTTGCACGAGTTGTTGAAGAGGTATTGACCCCCGTCCCCCCCTCCTGACTACTGGGTTTTCCCCCGTAGTATCCCCGTATTCTACCCGTATTGCCCATTTCCCGATCCTGTGCAAGCATACCGACACTTGCGAAGCGGCAATCTTCGGTGGGCCATCTCATGTTCCGAAGATCTGGCATCGCCTTCCGGCGACCGAGCCCCATCCTTCCCCCGGCCCGTCCAACCGATCAACCCTTCACCTCGCAGCACACCCCGAGGAGGTACATGATGAGGCGCTTTGCGGGTACAGGGACAATAGGCCCGTGGCTCGTCCTGCTGGCTTTCGGGATCACGCCGTCGGCCGCCGCGCAGGACATCGCCATAAATGAAGTCGTCGCTTCCAATGCCGCCACGCTCGCCGATGAAGACGGCGATTACGAGGACTGGATTGAACTGCACAATTTCGGTTCCGAGCCCGTGGCCCTTGAAGGCTTCGGGTTGTCCGATGACTTCAGCGAGCCTTTCAAGTGGGTGTTCCCGGCCGTTGTCATGCAGCCCGGGGATTTCCGCATTGTCTGGGCTTCCGGGAAGAACCGCTCCGCCCCAGGCGCGCCCCTCCACGCCAACTTCAGCATCAAGGCCGACGGGGAAGAGGTGGTGCTGACGCATTCCTCGGGGACGAGGATCGATGAAATCCAGCCCGTCGCCATCCCGACCGATATTTCGTATGGGCGATGGCCCGACGGAACCGGCGACTGGTTCTTCTTCGATGAACCGACGCCGGGCGCGAGCAACACCACCCAGCCGTACGCGGAAGTCCTGAGCCCCCCCGTCTTTTCCGCTCCCGGCGGATTCCGTGCCGACGCCTTCGATCTCACCCTGTCTCATCCCGATCCCGAGACGACCATCATCTACACACTGGACGGCTCGCTCCCTGATCCCGGGAACCTGGAGGGGACCAGCTATCCCTACAAGAACAGCTATCCTTTCGGCGAGACCCTCCATCACTCGTACCGATCGCACCTCTATGCAGCCGCGGTCCCGATTGCCAATCGCTCACCGGAGCCGGACAAGCTGACCCATATTTCCTCAACCGCCTGCCAGAGTCCGGACTACTTCCCGGAATCACCCGTCCGGAAGGGGACTGTCGTCAGGGCCCGGGCGTTCAAGCCAGGCGCCATCGCGAGCCCGGTTGAAACCCACACCTATTTTGTCTCCTCCGGCGGGAACCCCTACCACCTCCCAGTCATATCAATCAGCTTGCAGGAAGACGCCCTTTTCGACTACCACGACGGGATCTATGTCGCGGGGGTTGATCTCGACGACTGCTTCGATGCCGATCCCGACTGTGACGGCGATGAGGCGGGCAACTATCACCGCAGGGGCGATGAGTGGGAATATCCCGCCCACATCGAGCTGTTTGAGCGGGGGACTCCCGCGGCGGCCTTGGAGCAGGGCATGGGGATTCGGATCCATGGTGGTTGGACCAGGAACCTCCCGCTCAAGTCGCTCCGCCTGTATGCCAGAGCCGTGTACGGCCGGTCCGACTTCGCCTGCCCGGTGTTCCCGGATGCGCCGTACAGCAGTTACAAACGTCTCATTCTGCGCAATGCGGGCAACGACAGCCATTCCACCCTATTCCGTGACGCGGCGATCCAGGCAACGACACGTCACCTGAATTTCGACACCCAGGCCTACCGGCCGGCGGTCGTCTTCATCAACGGCGAATACTGGGGGATCCACAACATCCGCGAGCGGTACGACAAGCACTATCTGAACCGCGTGTACGGCGTCGATCCCGAAAATCTGGACTTACTTGAACTCGACGCGCAGGTGAAGGAAGGTGACGCCGACCACTACCACGCCATGCTCGGGTATATCGAGGAGAACGACCTGGCACTCGAGACGCATTATGAACATGTCCGGACACAGATGGACGTCGACAATTTCATGGATTATCAGATCGCCAACATCTTCGCCAGGAATACGGACTGGCCGCACAACAACATCGATTATTGGCGCCTGAGGACCGACGGGTATACACCCGAGGGGCCCCACGGGCACGACGGGCGCTGGCGCTGGCTGATGTACGATACCGAATTCGGATTCGGTCTGGTCGGCGGTCCCGGCTCCTACACGCACAACACGCTTGCCTATGCGACCAGGCCGGAGGACTGGTCCACCTTTCTCCTCGCGGAACTGCTCAAGAACGAGGCGTTCAGGAACGCATTCATCAACCGCTTCGCCGACCTGCTCAACACCGGCTTCCTGCCGGAAAGGACGGTCGGCATCATCAACCGGTTGAAGCAGAATATCGAGCCCGCCGTCCAGGAGCACATTCACCGCTGGAGCCGGCCGGAGGACGTGAGCCGCTGGCTCAACAACGCGGATGTGATGATCGAGTTCGCCGAACAGCGGCCCGCCTTCCAGCGCCAGCACATCCTAGACGAGTTCGGCATCGCGAGCGCGGTGGGGATCACGCTCGACGTGTCGAACCACTGGCACGGACACATCCGCGTCAACACCGTCGGGATCAGGGACGGGACACCGGGGATCGCCGGCAACCCCTACCCATGGACGGGCATCTATTTCAGCGGCATCCCCATCGAGCTGGAGGCCGTCCCCGCTCCCGGTTACACGTTCAGCCACTGGGAGGGCATCGAGGCGACTGGTCCGGTCGCGGGCATCACCCCCACACCCGACCTCTTCGCCAAGGCCCATTTCACACGCTCCCACAACACTCTCCTGCTCCACTACTGGCACTTCAACAACCTGCCCGACGGCGAGCTCGCCTCCGTGGAGTCCGACTATTCCCTCGGAGGAACGGCCGTCGTCACCTACTCGGGGACCGGCGACGGTTACATGGACCGCCGCACGCACCGCGCCGCCGATCCCGTATCCAACCTCAACCTGAGAATGGGCCAGCAGCCCGACCAGGGAGCCGTGCTTCGTGTCAGGAACCCCTCCGACACCAGGGAGCTGATCATCGCCGCCGACACGACCGGCCACAAGGACATCGTCCTGATGTATGCCACGACCAGGACGTCGAACGGCGCCACGGAGCAGCAGCTCTTCTTCTCGGACGATCAGGGGCAGTCCTGGAACCTGATCGCGGCATACCAGGTGCCCGAACTCGACACCGGGCTCGAGGATAACGGCTGGGAACTGAAGACGTTCGACCTGTCGGCGTTCCCGCAGCTGAACGACCGGCCCGGCCTGCAGTTTCGCATCCTCTTCGCCGGCGACAATGCCGGCGGCGCCGCCGGCAACAACCGGTTCGACAACATCAGCATCGACGGCGCGCCCCTGGCGGGTGACAACCTGCCGCCGGAAGTAGGCGCGCCGGTGGGCCTGCGGAAGCTGATCGAGTGGGGAGAGAGCCTGCAGCTGGATCTCCACGAAGTCTTCAATGACCCCGACAATGATCCGCTCGCCTTCGGCGCCTCGGCCGATAACGCCGTTGCCGTGAAGCTCGGCCTCCAGGGGAGCCTGCTGACGTTGACGCCCACCCGGCGCGGCGGCGCGACCATCACCCTTTCCGCCGACGACGGCCACCATCCGCCGGTGGAAACCGGCTTCAGGGTGCTGATCTATCCGAAGGCCCTCGCCCCCTACCATGCTGAAGGCGGCTGCGCGCTGTTCACCGCCTGGGGGGCCGATGAGCCGGAGTACTGTTACCCCGAGCACGTGCTGTTTCTGCAGAGCGATGAGAACGATCCGGGCCTGGATGCCCCCCTCCTGTTCCCCTACTACATCCCGCATGACGACTACCATCCGGCCGACAGTGTCGGCTTCCCCTACAACAATGCCAGCCGCACCCGGATCAACGGACTGGGAGATGACGGCATCGCCTTCATCAATACGGGGCGCGGCCGGGACCTCGGCGGCGCGCTGGCGGCCATCGACACGCGGGGCGTCAGCGAGCTGGAGCTGGGGTGGCTGGCCGGAACACTGCTGCAAAACTCGCGGATCTACGCCATCCGCCTGCAATACCGCGTGGGCGTCGACGCCCCCTTCACCGATCTCCTGGTGGATGGCGAGCCTGTCGAATATCTGACCGGCGGGAGCGGCGACCTGCGGACGTTCAGCAATATCGTGCTGCCGCCGAACGCCATGGATCGGGAATATGTCCAGCTCCTCTGGCGCTACTACCACGTCGCGGGGACCAGCGGTGCCCGCGCCCAGCTCCGCCTGGACGACATCCTGCTGAATATGGTCCCGTCGCCGATGCCGCCGGCGCCGATGGCCCGGTGGCCCATGAACGAGTGTGGCGGCGGGGTCATCCATGATGCGACGGGCAACGGGCACAGCGGGACGCTCGAGCCGAATTACCCCGACAACAACCCTCAATGGGCGAGCGGCATATCCGACTGCGCCCTGCAATTCGACGGGGTGGATGACTACGTGGACATCGGCGGCGCGCTGGACGGGCTCACGACGGAGTTCACGATCGCCGCATGGGTGAAGCCCGCCATCCAGGCGATCGACCTGAATATAGTCGGCTCCATGTCCACGGGTGAACCAAGGAGGATCTCGCTGCGGTCGAACTGCTTCACCATCCAGCCGGACGGAAAGCATTTTGTCGAGACCTGCTTCAACCCTCTCCCCGCCGGCGTCTGGACCCATCTGGTGGGGGTGTACGACGGGAGCGAGATCAGGGTGTACAGGGACGGCCAGTTCGTCAATCGTCGGGCGGCCTCGGGAGCGCTGGAGGAAGGCTCCACGAGCAACAGGATCGGCAGCTGGGGAGCGGATTGGTACTTCAACGGTCGCATCGACGAGGTGGCTGTCTACGACCGGCCCCTCACCCATGCGGAGGTGCGGGGACTGTACACTGATCGGACGTTCTCGGCCGCCCATTGGCCGATGGACGAGTGCGAAGGCGGGCTCATCCATGATGCGACGGGCGGCGGGCACAGCGGGACGCTCGAGCCGAACCAGCCGGACGACGGCCCGCAGTGGGTGAGCGGCATATCCGGCTGCGCGCTCGACTTCGACGGAGTGGACGATTATGTGGATTGCGGCCGCATCGCCGTCGAGTCGTTCACGATCGGAGCGTGGGTCAGGGGAAGGGAGTTGGGGAGGTCGCAGCGCGTTTTGAACGGCTGCTGGGCGTTCTTCCATTTCGGGATCGACGAGCACAACCGCTACGCCATCGAGTTGTGGGACGGAACGCAGTGGAGGGGAATCGCGACCGCGGTCAATTTCACCGCCGGCAGATGGCATCATATCGCGGCGACCTATGACCACCATGAGGCGGTCGGGGATAACGTGAAGATATATGTCAACGGCGAGGAGGCGGCCTCGGGGTGGATAGCGGTGGTTCCAAACCCGGGCTGGTTCCGCATAGGGGGGAATCTCCCTTCCGGCGGGCATTTCAACGGCACCATCGACGAGGTGGTTGTGTGCAGCCGGGCCCTCGGGCGGGTGGAGATTGAGGAGCTCTATAATCAAGTGACGCTGCCCGCCCCCTGGCCGATGTTCCAGCGCGATGCAATGCACGGCGGCCGGAGCGTGTTCGTCGGGCCCGAGGAGCCGCATCTCCTCTGGGCGTACGAGACGGGCGGCGGCATCCGGACGGCGCCGGTCGTCG
>JAQUPF010000011.1 GCA_028716845.1 bacterium
CACCACATGATCATCCCCCCCATCGAAGGACAGGGCCCCTCCCCCTATGCCGCCAGTCCACGTGGGCGCGTTCCGAGGCGTCGCCTCACATGCCGGCATCAGTCCCCCATCCCTCCCGTTCCCCGAACTGTCGACCGCGACGCATCCCGACTCTTCATTGAACCTCCAATATCCGACCGGAGGCATCGGCATGGCGGTCCCGGTCGGCGTGGGCGTGGGAGTGCCCGACCACGCATCGGTGGGAGTCGCCGTAGGAGACGGCTCCACTGTCTCCGTCGGCGTGCAGGTGGGCGTTGACGTCGGCACCTCCGTCGGCGTCGGCGTGGGGGTCGGACCCGACGTCGGCGTGGCCGTCGGCGTCGGCGGCACAATCAGCTCCACCGATGTCGCATAGTCGAGGAACCTGTTCGGATCATTGTACGGCACATCCACGGGCTCCCGCGCGATGTAGTGCGGCGCCCATGTCCCCATGGCCGCATTATCGAGGCCTGCATCCTCGTACGTGGCGCCGTCGATGGCGACGTACAACTCTCTCTCCTGACTGCTCTCCACACGCGGAAAATGCACATTGATCACGCTGCCGTCGCGGCAGGTCAGCGCGAGCGCAAAATACTCACGCACCACCGCGTCTTCGGACGTCGATACCTTTACTTTCACGATGTCCGGCTCGTTTGCGATCTGACCGGGGGTATAGGCCGGAACACCTCCGTCCAGCACAAACTCCCCTATCTTGTCTCCACCCGTGAAGAACTCCCACTGAATAACCCCCTCCCTCGGCGGCCAATTGATGTGGGTGAGCTCCACCGCGGGCAGCGAATCCAGCACCAGAGGAACGGGGGGATCGCTGATGTCCTCATACGTGCTGTCCTTGTCCGTCATCCACGACCGATACGCCAGATCAAATGCAGCGTCTGCGGCAATGCGGATCTCTCCGCTCGACACCGCGTTCTCGCCGTGCAGGAAGAACGCCAGCCGCAACTCGAGAATCTCGGTCCCCTCGGGCAGCTCAACCGTGCCGCTCTCACGGATCGGATCGCCGAGACAGCTCCCTCCGCCATCATACGCCTGCACACTGTGGAACCCGCCCCTGTCTACCGAAAGGAACGATTCCCCCTCTCCGACCTTCAGCCAGACGCCGCCCGACCGATCATCACCCAGGATCCGCTCGCCCGGATTGTTGTTCGCAAGATCCACAAGGATCCTCGCCTCATTGCCGGTGAACGAGACGACCTCGATGGCCGCCTCCGGCGCGGGATAGTCCATGTCGTCACCGACGAAACCCTCGTCCACGCCGGAGTACTCACTGAAGGCTTCTTCATATGGTATAGCGATAGCGCCGCTGTACGAGGTCGGATAGGGACTCTCTTCTGCCCCGGCGATACATGCCTCTATCTGCCTCCTCCAGCCGACCGGTGTCATCTCAACTATATCGGCCCACGCATCTTGATATACAGGACGGTTCGGAGGGAAATGCTCGGGCGCCGTGGCGGAGAATCGGTACAGCGATGTGCCTGCCTCATTGAAATAAACAACGGAGGCCAATGGAAGGCCCCTGCTGAGAAGTAGTGGAATGGCGTTAGGATTGTCGGGAGAAAAAGGAGATTCCCGAAGTCCGAATCCGTAAATGTCATCCTTTTCATAATTCCCATCGTCGACTTTGTTGATAAAACGAATAGGATTCATTGCCGCACCATGTGTTAGATAATGCCCTCCGGCGCCCATGGCGGTTATGGATTCATTTGTAATCTTCTTCGTGTAAGAATTATAACTGTTCACATGGAGGAACCCGTCTTCATAGGGAGAAAAGGGAATGCCCTCCATCTCCTCCGGCGATGAACGCCATAAATCCTCTCTCCCGTCTCCGTACGACCCGTACACCATCGGCATGATGGTGTCCACATGCGTCTCTTCCACAAGCGCTCTGTAAAGATGTATGTCCTCGGGCCAGCAGTGCGCCGTGAAGATCAGGTCCGGCGGCACGTTCAGGTTTTGATAGAGATTGAACATCTCCTCCCATACGCCTTGATCGATCGCATGCTCAAAAACGATTGTGATACCGTCAAATTCACTATCAGCATCGACGGCATCGTTATACTTGATCACGGCGCCGATACAATCTTGATTACATTTGATCCAATTTCTATCAGAGTCGCAGGTTGGGTAATAGTATTCGTCCGGGCAACCTATATAATCCCCTATTGAATTGTTATTTACAATCGCGTGGACTTGCATTCCCTTCTCATGTGCTTCGCGGATAAAATCTTGTAAACCGTCATAGTCCCAGTCCCAGCCACCACAATCATAACACCAATCCTCCGTCGTGAGGAAAACGTGCTTGACCCCCCTCTCCGCAAGCAATTCAGCTGTGTTGTAACTGAATTCCGCATCTTTAAGATCGACCGTCCGGCCCTCCGATATCTGTACGCCGTCACCATATTCCAGCACCGCCTCATCATGTTGCCTGAGCCCATATAGCCATTCCACCTCGCTCGCGCTCAACTCCCTGTCGAATATGTTCACCTCGTCAATGATCCCGTCGAAATGCCAGTTGGGATTGCCGCCGTCATACGCGCCGCATCCGATGTACATCGGGTCGGTCGACCCATGGTACACCGCTTCGTATTCACTCTCACTGGCCTGCTTCACCCCGTTGACGTACATCTTCACGACGGTCCCGTCACCGCCCCACGTCACCACAAGGTGGTACCAGCGATCAGCCTCCATCTTGCTGTTGCTGATCACGCATCCCTCATCCTGCTCATTGAAGGTGAACAAGATCCGCTGATACACATCATGATTGGCGAACAGGTTCCAGTTCGGCCACTCGGAATACCCCCCGCTAATCGAATCCCTCCCCTTCCCCATCAGCACCACGTGATCATCACCGACGGTGGCCGCCTTCGCCCACAACGAGATCGTGAACGGCCTACTCAAATCGAACACACCTGTCGGGTCGTCCACATGTACATGATCCTCGTCCCCGGCGAATTTCAGCGCCGTGCCCTTCACACCATCAACCCAGCAATTCGACTCGCACGGCTCCATGTTTACCAGCACGCCATCCCTGCCGTTCTCCAAATCGTCATGCGCCGTGCAGCCGATCCCCTCGTCAAACCGCCACCGGCCCGCAGTCAGATAGTACCTGTCACGCACCTCCTGCGCGCTTATCTCCCTCCCCAGCACCTCCACCTCGTCGATGATCCCATCGAAATGCCAGTTGGGATTGTCGCCGTCATACGCCCCGCATCCGATGTACATCGGGTCGGTCGACCCATGGTACACCGATGTGTATCTACTCGCACGATCCTGGATCACCCCGTCCACGTACATCTTCACCCGCGTCCCGTCACCGCCCCACGTCACCACGATGTGGTACCAGCGATCAGCCTCCATCTTGCTATTGCTGATCGCACATCCCTCATCCTGCTCGTTGAAGGTGAACATGATCCGCTGATACCCGTCGTGATTGGCGAACAGATTCCAGTTCGGCCATTCGGAATACCCCCCGCTGATCGAATCCCTCCCCTTCCCCATCAGCACCACGTGATCATCACCGACGGTGGCCGCCTTCGCCCACAACGAGAGCGTGAACGGACCGTTCAAATCGAATGCCGCTCCCGCATCCTCCACCACCACATGATCATCAACTACAGGTTCCTCCGTTCCATTGAACTCCAGCGCCCCGCCCTGCACGCCACCTACCCAGCATTCTTCCGTGTCCATATTGACCAACACGCCATCCCTGCCGTTCCCCGAACTGTCGACCGCGAGGCACCCCGACTCTTCGTTCAATCTCCAATGGGCAAGCAGGTCCTGCGCGTGCGCGGGAGTCCGCTGCAGCGTACTGAGGAGGATTACAGCCAAGGTGCTGCTTGCAATGCCGTACTTGCCGGTGAAAAGATTCATCAGGTCCCCCTCCTATCTTGAAGGATGGTCGTCAACTGACGCACTTTCCGCTTCGCCCTTTCCGGGACGGCGAGAAAAGGCGGATCTCGGTGTTCAGTTCTTTGAAGCGCAATTCCAGTGTGTGATTACCCTGGCGACTTGCTTCGGTTCTCCGTACGCCAAAAAAAATAACCGGGCTGCCGAATTCTCAACACCTTCGGCAGCCCGGCCATCTTCCCCGCGCATCACCACCGCCACTTGAGGGGTAAGATCCGTGGCTTTGCGTCGCCCGGTCTCCCGGGTTTTGCCTTTATCGAATTAATTTATATCCTGCTATGACTCACTAGTTATGTCAATATCTTTTTAAATATTTTTCCGCCATCATGTATCCCTTCAGCCGTCGCTACCTCGCATGTAATGAGCGTATATCTTGATCGGTGGAAATACCGCGCTCATGCGATGTACGAAGGACGAAGGACGAACGACGAATTGCGTGTACAGGATCCGCGTCCATCCGCGGCAGAAATGCTGTTTCTTCCGGCTGCAATCAGATCCGCGTGAATCCGCAATAATCCGCGTGCATCCGCGGTGAATTGTTTCTTCGCGCTCTCGGCTATCAACTTCCCGCTGCGGGCGGATCCGTGGAGATCCGCAATGATCCGCGGCAATCCGTGGTGGATTGGTTCTTCGCGCTCTCGGCTATCAACTCCCCGCCGCGGTCGTATCCGTGGAGATCCGTGATGATCCGTGGGGATCCGTGGTGGATTGGTTCTTCGACATGGACGGCGTCAGGACGCCTTCCGGAAGGTGAACCCGCCGCGGGCGTCCGCGTCCACCTCGACCGCGTCCCCCTCGCGGAACTCCCCCTCGAGGACCTTGAGGGCGAGCGGATCCTGGACGGCGCGCTGGATGACCCGCTTGAGCGGCCGGGCGCCGTAGACCGGGTCGAAGTACCCCATCCATCTGTTATTGGAAAACGGCGCTATTGGGCAGGCTCCAGGTTGTACCCGTACTGCATCTGGCCGTTATAGAAAATGTACGCGTGCGCCACGAGCGCCCCCGTCGCACCATCATGGCTTACCCTGATCGAACCGCAGTCGAACCCAGGCGGGAAGTACTCGAAAAAGCCCCGCGACACGACGCCATGAGGCGCGATCGTGAAATCAACCGGCGGCGATACCTGCCCGTCGAGGTTCGTCAGCGTCACCGTCCCATTCACCACCGCCGATGTGGTGTTCGCAATGTAAAGCACCGTGTCGTTCTGCTCCTCCTGTCGCCACGTCCAGTACCACGCACCATACAGGGGGCCTGCAGTCGCATGGACAGGTTCCAAGTTGTACCCGTACTGCATCTGGCCGTTATAGAAAATGTACGCGTGCGCCACGAGCGCCCCCGCCGCACCATCATGGCTTACCCTGATCGAACCGCACTCGAACCCAGGCGGGAAGTACTCGAAAAAGCCCCGCGACACGACGCCATGAGGCGCGATCGTGAAATCAACCGGCGGCGATACCTGCCCGTCGAGGTTCGTCAGCGTCACCGTCCCACTCACCACCGCCGATGTGGTGTTCGCAATGTAAAGCACCGTGTCGTTCTGCTCCTCCTGTCGCCACGTCCAGTACCACGCACCGCATAGTTGTTCGGGATACGAAAATACATGAGCCGCATATTCATTCTTAAGGAACTTATCGGGGTTATGATAGGGAATGTCTATCGGGTCTCTGGATATGTAGTGTGGAGCCCATGCACTCTGTGCACAGTTCGCGAGGGCCTGATCGTAATGGGTTGATCCATCAATCGCAACATACATTTCTCGTTGGGTCTTTGCCCAAGGATAATGCACATGGATTACGCTGCCATCCTCGCATGTGATTGCAAGCAGGAAATCTGCTGGAACATATCCACCGCCTGACATGGCCACTCGCACTCTCATCGGCGCCGGGGCAGTATCCAATCCTTTGGCATAGGATGGCTCCCCATTGGTCAGGGTGAATGTTCCCAAAGTTCTTTCCTCAGCCCCTTCCATAACATAAAAGGTCCAGGTGATAGTACCTGCCCCTGGAGGTTCGGGGCGATTGACAGCCGTCAATGCAACATTTCTTATCGATCCTATGACTAATGGAATCGGGTTCAAGCCAATATCTTCGAATGTGCTGTCTTTATCGGTCATCCAGGAACGGTAATAAAGTGTGAACGGTGCTTCGATGCGAATGTCGCCGCTCGTTACCGTATGCTGTCCCGGCAGGAAGAACGCCCTTCGCAATTCCATTATCTTCGCATCTTCTGGGACGGACTCCCCTGGGAGCACAGGTTCACCCATTGGGGTTCGAGAACCATCATACATTTGGATGCTGTGGAAATCCCCATGTTCCGCTAAGAGGAAGCATCCTTCTCCGACAAGCTCTAAATAGACCCCGCTGGAACGGTCATCTCCCACGATAGCCTCTTCCGGATTATTGTTGATCAACTTAACACGAATGGTGGCCATGCCATTGTCCCATGAGATCACTTCGATCCGAGTATCCGGTTCCGGATATACGTTGTCATCCGGCAGTGCGCCCTCATCGAACAATGCCCTCTCCATCCCGATAAATGAATCCCCACAGCCAACCTCATCGGCACCTCTTTGACTTTTAATCGTGCTGCGGCGTGTGCATATCACGCCGGATTCACGTACGTCGTACCAGTGCTCAGGATCATCATTCTTCTCAAAGCGATATACACTCACTCCTGATTCATTGCAGTACCACGCGCCATGAAAGGAGAACTCTTCGCTTGATGAAAGCATGGGTATTCCATACGGGTTATTCGGATTAAAGGCACCATAATGACCCTCATCGTCTAAATCTTCGATATGGCCGATACTGAATTCAGGATGGAGCCAGAGCGGTCCAGAATACGATCTACTAAGTTTGATATAAGCTTCACAATTAGGTCCACTCCAAAGTAAATATCCTTCAGGCCCCATATTGTAGAATGCGCGCTTTGTCCATGAACGGTAGAAATCGTAACTATCGTGAATCGGCATCCCTTCTCTGTAGGCGATATTGCCACAACCCCACCCAAATGTGATGAATGATTCGGGCATTACTCCATCAAGGTGAGTTTCTGTTAAGACTCCCTCTTTTTCGCAATGCGTTACCCAGCTCCAGAGTGTGAAATATAGATCCGGGGGCACATGGAGATTCCTAAAGAAACTCAGCATGGTGTCAGTGTCTCCAGCCCCCTCATATTGGATAACTATTCCATCAATCTTCTCGGAGTCCCTCTCACATACTTTGTTATAGTCCACAAGCGCATCTATGAATTGTTGATTGAACTCAACTCCGCCATGAGGGGATAGACTCCGATATGTCGTCCAACCCTTGTAATTGTTAAGTACAAAGGCATGGATCTTGATGTCATGCTGATGTGCTCGCACGTACAATTCCTTTAGATCCCCATAATCAGGAGCACCCGGTATTCCCCACTCCTCGGCGCGAAGAATAATCTGTTTGATCCCCTCTCTCGCGAGATCGTCCACGAGTTCTTCCTCATGGCCGATGAATTCTTCACCGGATAAGAGCAGCCAAGGACTCTTGGCCAATGGCCCAATTCTCCTCAGCGCACTATGCCATCTAATTTCATCGTGGCTGAGTTCTCTGTGGTAAATCATTACCTCGTCGATGGCACCGTTGAAATGCCATTGGGGAGGATCGTAGCACTCTGCACCGCTCCCGACATTAATATCGCCGCCTGAGGGAAGCAATCCTGAAGGAGACTGAGCCGATTCTGCGGCCGCATTGCCGTTGATATACATTCTAACCTTATTGGTTCCGCCACCCCATGATATCGCTATGTGATACCACTCCCCCGGCTCCATTTCTAAGCCGCTTTGCACAAGGCAGCTTTCCTCGCCGAACATGAACACCAGCTGGTCATCGATATTCGTGTATTTGGCGAAGAGCGTCCAGACAGGCCATCCGGACTCATCACGCTTGCACACGAGAGCGGCGTGCTGGTTCTCCTGAAAAGAAACCGCTTTCGCCCATAAGGACAGCGTGAAAGGTGTCCTGAATTCAAAATCCGACTCGTTATCGGCAACCGCAATATACTCACCCGGTTCAAAGATCATAGCCTGCCCGACAATGTGTTCTTGAATCCGTTTCGGGGATGTAATCGGGCAGTTCGGCATCAGCATGCCGTCATGGGCGTTGGGGGAACCATCCAGCACCAAACATCCATCACTTTCCTCAAATGCCCACCGTGCGCCTATCATACAATACTTGTCGATAATCTCGACTGGGCTGAGCCTGCGATCGTATAGCTCGACCTCATCGATGATTCCATTGAAATGCCAAGAAGGGGTGTTATGATCTCCCGATGCGCATCCGATGTACAGAGCGTCTGTCGAGCCGATAGACTCTGCCTCATACGGCTCAGCGGACTCATCTTGGAGAACGCCGTTTACGTATAAGAGGACATGATTCCCGGCCCCACCCCAAGTGACTACGATGTGGTGCCACTTGTCGGGCTCCATCGGCTGGATGCTGCTGACCTCCGCATCATGCTCTCCGTATGTGAACCGAATACTGTTGCCGTCTACGGTCCCTCCCTTGGCGAAGAGATTCCAAGTGGGCCATTCTGAATAGCCCCCTTCGCTGATAGAATTCCTGCCTTTCCCCATCAAGCCATATGTCTGTGGCAAGAAACCTTCTCCCCGAGGAGAGAGATCCCATGCCTTTGCCCAGAGAGAGATTGTGAACGCACTGGATAAATCCAGCTTTGCATGGGAATCATCCACACGCAGGTAGTCATCTGTGCCATTGAATGAAAGCGCCCTGCCTCTTATCACATCTGAATCCAGCCGTGTCGGAGTATTAATAAGCTCTCCATGCAATCCATTCCTCCCAGTATCATAAGCAAGAGAACCGGTTTCCTCGTCGAATGACCACCGGGAGTATTGAAATTTCTTATACTCGTTATTGATCTCACTCTCGCTCAGCTTCCTAGGGAATACCTTTATATCATCCACAATACCGTCAAAGTGCCACTTCGGGCTTGCATCGTCTCCATAGGCAGCGCACCCGACATACACAGGGTCCATGGAGCCATGTGATGTAGCTGTGTAAGGTCCAGAAGTATTACTCTGCAACGCTCCATCCAGATACATCCTCACAGGAGTGCCGTTCCCACCCCATGTGACTGCAATGTGATGCCATTGGCCCACAATCATCGATTGATCACTGTATGCGTACCCCTCCTGTTCACGGAATATAAAAGCTATCTTGCCCCCGAACTGGCAACTCGGATCAACGGCATAAAGGTTCCATGCGGGCCATTCCTCCCCGCTGATTCCCTTTCCCATAAGCCCTATCCGTTCCCACCAGCACGCCCATTCACCAATACCCCCGTCCTTGGGAGTCAGCGAATATGCCTTTGCCCAGAGAGAAATTGTGAAGGGAGCATTGAAGTCAAATACTCCAGCGGTGTCGTCTACACCTACATAATCATCATCGCCGTCGAATTCAAGTGCGCTTCCTTGTATTCCGTTTCCTATCCACGTTGGACTATTCAAAGCACAACTCGGCTCAAGCAATCCCTGCCTGCCGCTCCCTGAACTGTCGCCGGCGACACACCCTGATCCCTCGTTGAACCTCCAATGGGCCAAAAGGTCCTGGGATTGTGCATGAGATTGCGGCAGGGCGACGAAGAGGATCATGATAAGTGTCCCACATGCAATGGCGCATTTGCCGGTGAAAAGATTCATCAGGTCCCCCTCCTATCTTGAAGGATGGTCGTCAACTGACGCACTTTCCGCTTCGCCCTTTCCGGGACGGCGAGAAAAGGCGGATCTCGGTGTTCAGTTCTTTGAAGCGCAATTCCAGTGTGTGATTACCCTGGCGACTTGCTTCGGTTCTCCGTACGCCAAAAAAAATAACCGGGCTGCCGAATTCTCAACACCTTCGGCAGCCCGGCCATCTTCCCCGCGCATCACCACCGCCACTTGAGGGGTAAGATCCGTGGCTTTGCGTCGCCCGGTCTCCCGGGTTTTGCCTTTATCGAAGCAATTTATATCCTGCTATGACTCACTAGTTATGTCAATATCTTTTTAAAATATTTTTCCGCCATCATGTATCCCTTCAGCCGTCGCCTCCTCGCATGTAATGAGCGTATATCTTGATCGGTGGAAATACCGCGCTCATGCGATGGGCGAAGGACGGACGACGACCGATGCGCTGCCATACAATACGCGGCGATCCGTGATGATCCGTGGCAATCCGTGGCAGTAATTCCATTTCTTCCGGCTGCAATCAGATCCGCGTGAATCCGCAATAATCCGCGTGCATCCGCGGTGAATTGTTTCATTGTGATTTCGGCTCTGGGCTTTGGACTTCCCGACGCGGTCGTATCCGCGGAGATCCGTGATGATCCGCGGCAATCCGTGGTGGATTGGTTCTTCGCGCTCTCGGCTATCAACTTCCCGCTGCGGGCGGATCCGTGGAGATCCGTGATGATCCGCGGCAATCCGTGGTGGATTGGTTCTTCGACATGGACGGCGTCAGGACGCCTTCCGGAAGGTGAACCCGCCGCGGGCGTCCGCGTCCACCTCGACCGCGTCCCCCTCGCGGAACTCCCCCTCGAGGACCTTGAGGGCGAGCGGATCCTGGACGGCGCGCTGGATGACCCGCTTGAGCGGCCGGGCGCCGTAGACCGGGTCGAAGCCGAGGGCGGCGAGCCGCGCCATGGCGCCGTCCGTCACCCGGAGGGCGATCCCCGATGCGACGAGCCGGCCGGCGAGGAGGCCGACCTGGATTCGGACGATCGCGGCGATCTCCGCCTCGCCGAGCGTGTTGAAGACGACGATCTCGTCGACGCGGTTGAGGAACTCGGGACGGAACTGCTCCCGGAGCGCCTGCATGATCCGCTCCCGCACCGCCGCCCGGTCCGCGCCCCCCTCCTGGATCCGGCCGGTGCCGACGTTCGAGGTCATGATGACGACCGTGTTCTTGAAGTCCACCGTCCTCCCCTGCCCGTCCGTGAGGCGGCCGTCGTCCATGATCTGGAGGAGGATGTTGAAGACGTCCGGGTGCGCCTTCTCGATCTCGTCGAGGAGGATGACCGTGTACGGCCGGCGCCGGACGCGCTCGGTGAGCTGCCCCCCCTCCTCGAAGCCGACGTAGCCGGGCGGGGCGCCGATGAGCCGCGCCACCGCGTGCCGCTCCATGTACTCGGACATGTCGATCCGGACCATCGCGGCCTCGCTGTCGAAGAGGAACTCGGCGAGCGCCCGCGCGAGCTCCGTCTTCCCGACGCCGGTCGGGCCGACGAAGATGAAGGAGCCGACGGGACGGTTCGGGTCGGCGAGCCCCGCCCGCGCCCGCCGGACGGCGTTCGAGACCGCCGCGACCGCCTCCCCCTGGCCGACGACGCGCGCGGCGAGCCGCGCCTCCATCCGGACGAGCTTCTCCTTCTCCCCCTCGACGAGGCGCGCGACGGGGACCCCCGTCCAGCGCGACACGACCTCGGCGATGTCCTCCTCGTCGACCTCGTCCTTGAACATCTTCTGGCTCTTCTGGAGCTCGGCGAGTCGCACCTGCGCCTCCTCGAGCGCCTTCGCGAGCTCGGTGCGCACGCCGTAGCGGTACTCGGCCGCCTTCGCGAGGTCCCCCTCCCGCTCGGCGAGCGCCTCCTGGGTCCTCGCCTCCTCGAGCCGCCCCTTGATCCGGCTGATCTCGAGGATCGCGTCCTTCTCCGCCTTCCAGTGCGCGCGCATCCCGTCGCGCGTCTCCTTCAGGTTGGCCGTCTCCTCCTCGAGCCGCCCGAGGCGGTCGCGCGAGGCGCGGTCCTTCTCCTTGCGGAGCGCCTGGCACTCGATCTCGAGCTGGGTGATCCGCCGCTCGGCCTCGTCGAGCTCCGTCGGGAGGCTGTCGATCTCCATCCGCAGCTTCGAGGCGGCCTCATCGACGAGGTCGATCGCCTTGTCGGGGAGGAAACGGTCGGTGATGTAGCGGTGGGAGAGCGTGGCGGCGGCCACGAGCGCGCCGTCCTGGATCCGCACCTTGTGGTGGACCTCGTAGCGCTCCTTGAGGCCCCGGAGGATCGCGATCGTGTCCTCCACCGTCGGCTCGGTCGTGAGGACCGGCTGGAACCGCCGCTCGAGGGCGGGGTCCCGCTCGATGTGCTTCCGGTACTCGTCGAGCGTGGTGGCGCCGATGCAGCGGAGCTCGCCGCGCGCGAGCATGGGCTTCAGCATGTTCGAGGCGTCCACGGCCCCCTCGGCGGCCCCCGCCCCGACGAGCGTGTGGAGCTCGTCGATGAACAGGATGATCTCGCCGGCGGCCGCGCCGATCTCCTTCAGGAGCGCCTTCATCCGCTCCTCGAACTCGCCGCGGTACTTCGTCCCGGCAACCATCGCCCCGAGATCGAGGGCGAGGAGCCGCTTCTCCTTCAGTCCCTCCGGCACGTCGCCCGAGGCGATCCGCCGGGCGATCCCCTCGACGATCGCGGTCTTCCCGACGCCGGGCTCGCCGATGAGGACCGGGTTGTTCTTCGTCCGGCGGGAGAGGACCTGCATGACGCGCCTGATCTCCGCGTCCCGGCCGATCACCGGGTCCAGCCTTCCATGCCGGGCGAGCGCGGTGAGGTCCCTCGTGAACCGCTCGAGCGCCCGGTAGGCGCTCTCCGGGTTCTGGTCGGTCACCCGGTGGCTGCCGCGGATCCGCACGAGCGCCTTGAGGAGCCGCTCCCGGTCGATCCCGCTCTTCCGCAGGAGATCCGCGATCTCCCCCGCCGCGGCGCCGGTCATGGCGAGGAGCAGGTGCTCGACGCTCACGTAGTCGTCCTTGAGCTTCTCCGCCTCCCGGAACGACTCCTCGAGGAGGGCCGCGAGGCCGCTCCCGATGACGGGCGGCGCGGGCATCCGGCCGCTCACGCGCGGGACCGTCTCGAGGCGCCCCCTCGCCTCCCGCTCGATCGCAGCCGGGCGCGCCCCCGCGGCCTCGAGGAGCGGGACCGCCACCCCCTCGGCCTGCGCGAGGAGCGCGAGGAGGAGATGGAGGGGGGTGATCTCCTGGTGGCCCTCCGCCGCCGCGGCGCGCTGGGCCTCCGCGAGCGCCTCCTGCGAACGGACGGTGAGCTTCTCGAGGTTCATCGCCCCCCCCGCGTCCCCTTCCGCCGCCGGCCCGCCGCGCCGGACGGCGTGCCGCCCCCCTCGAACACCGATCGGACGGCGTCGATGAGCGTATCCTCCGTGAACGGCTTCGTCAGGTACGCGGCCGCGCCGAGCCTGAGGCCCTTCTCGATGTCCGACCTCCGGTCGAGCGCGGAGATGATGATGACGGGGATGTCTCTCGTGGCGGGGTTCTTCTTGAAGATGTCGCAGTACCAGTAGCCGGAGAAGAACGGCATCATGATGTCGAGCAGGATCAGGTCCACGCCGCCGTCGATGGTCCTGGAGACCGCCTCGACGCCGTCCCGGGCGAGGACGGCGGCGTAGCCGTGGCGCGCGAGCATCTCGGCGACCATGTCGGCCACCTGGGCGTCATCCTCGACGACGAGGACCGTGCGTCCCGCGGATGCGTCGGCCGCTCCCATCGCGCGCTCCATCGCCCCGTCAGGCCGGGGCCGCCTCCGCCGCCTCGGCCGCCTCGGGGATCTCGAGGAGGAGGAGGCAGGCATCCTCCATCCGCACCTTCTCGGACGGCGGCTCGAGGAGGAAGACGGGGATCAGCACCTCGAGGGCCAGGTTGAGGCAGGCGTACACCGACAGGTTCATCTCGTCCCTTCCCTTCGCCGCGATGCGCGAGAGGCAGCCGTCCATGGCGGCGGTGTCCGCCGCGATGAAGAGGTGGTGGTACTCGCCGGTCTTCGGGAAGAAGTCCGCCATCGCCGCCGCGCCCGCCCCCGAGAGCTCCTCCGCCCCCTTGACGGGGGCGAGCTCGATCTTCCTGCTCCCGACGGCGATCTTGAGGAGCAGCCCCTTCGCGTGCGGGACGGCGCCGGTCCGCCGCGTCGAGAGGACGCTCGTGACGGCGATGGGGACGCGCCCGGCGTCGAGCTCGCGCAGGAACGCGGCGACCTCCCGCTGGGAGGAGAGGAACGCGACGGCGTCCACCCGGTGCGGCCCCTCCGGCGCGCTCGAGCTGGAGAGGTGCCCGGTGAGCGTGAGGGCGCCCCCCTCGCACCGGAGGTTCTTGATGACGTACTCGGCCTTGAGCTTGATCCACTTGCTGTCGCCGCCGAAGAGCGGCACGAACGGGAGGATGACGTCGGCCTTGTCCTCGTCCAGGCTCAGCGTCACCGTGAGCTTCCTCGAGAGGGGGGCGGGCTTCGCGGCCGGCGAGGCCTTCCCGCCGAGGAGCGCCTCGATCCGCTCGAGCCCCAGGAAGAGGAGCGCCCCGAGGCTGTAGAAGGCGAGGAGGAACGGCTTCCGCGCCCACCGGAGCCACTCGACCGCCGGTCGCTTCTTCTTGCCGCGGGCCATGACGTGCGCCCCCTTCTACCGGATGAGGCTGAACTCGAAGTAGTGGAGGGTGCGGTCGGTCGCGTCAGGGAAGGCGTCCGCGATCCGCCGCTGGAGGTACTCGTAGACCTCCCCCTTCCGCTGCCGCACCTCGTAGTCCATCGTCGTCTCGTCGACGCCCGGAAGGGCGAGGTCGGCCTTGAAGCTCAGCTCCGCGTAGATCCGAAAGGTGCTCATCCCGGTTTCCCTCCCCGCCGCGTCGTATGACGGTCAGCGCATGTGCAGGAACGCGCCGACGACCGGCGCGTATTTCACCACGAGCCCGGCGACCACGACGCTCACCATGCTCATGAGCTTGATGAGGATGTTGAGCGAGGGGCCCGCGGTGTCCTTGAACGGGTCGCCGACCGTGTCGCCCACCACGCCCGCCTTGTGCGACGCCGACCCCTTCCCGCCGTGGTGCCCCCCCTCGATGTACTTCTTCGCGTTGTCCCAGGAGCCGCCGGCGTTCGCCATCATGACGGCGAGGACGAAGCCCGTGGCGAGGGCGCCCGCGAGGAGCCCCATGACGCCGGGCACCCCGAGGGTGAGCCCGACGAGGATCGGAACGAGGATCGCGCCGAGCGACGGCGGCATCATCTCGCGCTGGGCCCCCCGCGTGGAGATGTCCACGCAGGCGGCGTAGTCGGGAGGGGTCTTCCCCTCCATGATCCCCGGGATCTCCTTGAACTGGCGCCGCACCTCCTCCACCATCCGCCGGGCGGCGCGGCCCACCGCCTTCATCGAGAGGGCGCAGAAGACGAATGCCATCATGCTGCCGAGGAGCATCCCGACGAGCACCTTCGGGTTGATGAGGTTGATCTCGAACGTGTCCATGAAGAAGGCGAGGTCCGCCGTCTGGATCTCGGCGACCCGGAACGTCTTCTCGCCGATCCGCACGAGGCCGTCGGCGGTCTGCGCCGCGACGCGGACGAGGCCGATCCGCACCTCCTCGATGTACGCCGCCAGGAGCGCGAGCGCCGTGAGCGCCGCCGAGCCGATCGCGAACCCCTTCCCCGTCGCCGCGGTGGTGTTGCCGAGGGAGTCGAGCGCGTCGGTCCGCTCCCGCACGTGCGGCTCGAGGCCGCTCATCTCGGCGTTGCCGCCCGCGTTGTCCGCGATCGGGCCGTAGGCGTCCGTCGCGAGGGTGATGCCGAGGGTGGAGAGCATCCCCACCGCCGCGAGCCCCACCCCGTAGAGGCCCATCTCCGGATGCGAGAAGCCGCCGGCGAAGACGAAGGCGAACAGCGTCGCGACCGAGATGGTGACGACCGGCGGCATGGTGGAGAGCATCCCGAGCGCCATCCCCTCGATGATGACCGTGGCGGAGCCGGTGACCGACTGGGCGGCGACGAAGCGCGTCGGGGAGTGGTCCTGCGAGGTGAAGTACTCGGTGGACTTTCCGATGAGCCAGCCGGCGGCGAGGCCGATGACGATCGATCCCCAGATCCCGGCGTGGCCGGGGAGGAGCCAGCGGACGAGGAGGAGCGACACGACGGCGATGCCGATCGTGCTCAGGTTGATTCCCCGGTCGAGCGCGCGGAGGAGCTCCCGCTGCGTGGCCCGCTCGCCGCTCCGGACGAAGAAGATGCCGAGGATGGAGAGGAAGATGCCGGCCCCCGCGATGATCATCGGGAGGACGACCGAGTTGATCCGAATGGCGGGCTCGGCGGCGAATGCGGCGACGCCCAGCGCGGCCGTCGCGAGGATCGAGCCGCAGTAGGACTCGTACAGGTCCGCCCCCATCCCCGCCACGTCCCCCACGTTGTCGCCGACGTTGTCGGCGATGGCCGCGGGGTTCCGGGGATCGTCCTCCGGGATCCCCGCCTCGATCTTCCCGACGAGATCGGCGCCGACGTCCGCCGCCTTCGTGAAGATGCCGCCCCCGACGCGGGCGAAGAGCGCCTGGGTGCTCGCGCCCATGCCGAAGCAGAGCATGGTCACAGTGGTCTCCACGAGCGTGAGCCCCATCACGGCGTTGAGGACGTGGAACCAGATGCAGATGTCGAGGAGACCGAGGCCGACGACCACGAGGCCCATGACGGCGCCGCTCCGGAACGCGACCTGGAGGGCGCCGTTGAGCGACTGCCGGGCGGCGTTCGCCGTCCGGGCGCTCGCGTGGGTGGCGGTCTTCATCCCGATGAAGCCGCAGAGGCCCGAGAAGAAGCCACCGGTGAGGAAGGCGAACGGCACCCATCTCGACTGCACCTTGAGGACGAACGAGAGGAGCACGAAGAAGAGGGCGGCGACGACGAAGCAGACGGAGACCACCTTGTACTGCTGCGTGAGATAGGCGCGGGCCCCCGTGCGTACGTACGAGGCGATCTCCCGCATCCGGTCGGTCCCCTCGGAGGACCGCTTCATGGAGCGGTAGAAACGCCATGCGAAGATGAGGGCCGCGATCGCGCCGAGCGGGGCGATGAGCCAGATGACGGGCGGCGCCGCCCCGGCCGCCGCGGCCGAACCGGTCTCCGCGGCGGCGAGACAGGGAATGACGGCGGCGGCGCCGATGCACGCCGTCCCTATCCGCTTCTGCATGGATCCCCTCCTTGTGGCAGGCACGCGGGGGGAATTATGTCTCTTCATGCACCCTCCGTCAAGGCCGGATCGGGGCCGCCGGCTCCGCCATGAGGCGGTTGACCAGCCGGACGATCTCCCCCGCGTTCCGCGCGGTGCCGTCGGCGCCGATCTTTCGCGCGTAGGCGGGCGTCACGACCGCCCCCCCGACCATCACCTTCTGCCGCATCCCCCGCCTCCGCATCTCGGCGATGACGACCTCCATCTGGCGCATGGTCGTGGTCATGAGCGCCGAGAGCCCGACGATGTCGGCGCCGGCGGCGGCCGCCTCCTCGGCGATGACCTCCGCCGGAACGTTGCGGCCGAGGTCCCTGATGGTGTAGCCGTAATTTTCGAGGACGGTGCAGCAGATGTTCTTGCCGATGTCGTGGACGTCGCCCTTGACCGTCGCCATGACCAGCGTCCCGCGCGAGGGCATCTTCTCCCCCTTCATCGCCCGCCGGAGCCGGGCGAATGCGCTCTGGACGGTCTCGGCGGCGAGGATCATCTGCGGGAGGTAGATCTCCTTCCGCTCGAACCTCGCGCCGACCTCCTCGAGCGCCGGGGCGATCATCGTCAGGTTGATGTCGATCGGCGGAATCCCCTGGGCGAGGGCCTCCTCCACGGGGGGGATGACGCCGTCGCCGTCCCCGGCGAGGATCGCCGCGGAGAGGCGCTCCCGGATCGCCTCCGGCGCGGCCTTCGCGGCCGGCGGCGGGGCCGCCGCCGCCGCGGCAGCCGCCCGGACGCGGGCGATGAAATCACGCGCGCCGGCGTCGGCGGCGGTGATGACCCGCCCCGCGGCGAGCGCGCGCATGACCTCCTCGTCGCCGGGATTGAGGATGACGGCGTCGAGTCCCGCGCCGAGGGCCATCGAGAGGAAGGCGGCGTTCAGCGCGCCCCGCTCCGGGAGGCCGAAGGAGACGTTGCTCAGCCCCATGATCGTCCGGTGGCCCTTCTCCCTGAGCTGCCGGAGCGTCTCGAGGGCGACCGCCGCCGCGTCCCCGTCGGCGGAGACCGCCATGACGAGCGGATCCACGAGGATGTCCTCCGGGGCGATCCCCGCCCGGAGGGCGCTCGCGCGCACCTCGGAGGCGAGCCGGACGCGTCGCGCGGCGGTCTCGGGGACCCCCTTCTCGGAGATCGGGAGGACGACGATCGCCGCGCCGTACCGTCGCGCGAGGGCGAGGATCCGCGGCATCTTCGCCCGGTCGGCGGGGACGGAGTTGATGATCGGCCTCCCCTCGCACTCGCGGAGGCCCGCCTCGAGAGCGTCCGGATTGGTCGAGTCGATCATGAGCGGGACCTCGACGGCCCGCTGGACGACGCGGACCGCCTTCCCCATCAGATCGGCCTCGGCGACCTCGCCCATGCCGAGCGCCTCGCCGGAGACGCCGACATTCACGTCCAGGACCCGGGCGCCCTGCGCCACCTGCCCGACCGCCTCCTGCCGCAGCAGGTTGGTGTCCCCTTCGATGAAGGCGCGCGCGGCCTTCCGCCGCACGCTCAGGTTGATCCGCTCGCCGACGACGAGCGGCCCGGCGCCCTCCCCGACCTCCACCAGAAGGGTGCGGCTCGCGAGGCGGAGCCGCCGGGGGACCTCCCGCGGCGCCGGCCTCCTCCTCGTGAGCGCCTCGCGCATCGCCCGGATGTGATCCGGCGTCGTCCCGCAGCAGCCGCCGATGACGGCGACGCCGGCGAGGGCGAACCGCTCCACGAACGCCGCCATCTCCGCGGGGCTCTCGCGGAACACGGTCCTCCCGTCGACGAGCTCCGGGAGGCCCGCGTTCGGAAGGACGGAGAGCGGGCAGGGGACGACCGCCGCCATCCGCTCGACGACCGGCAGCATCTCCGCGGGTCCGGTGCTGCAGTTGGCGCCGACGGCCGCGGCGCCCGCCGCCGCGAGCACCACCGCGGCCGCCTCGGCCGGCGTGCCGGTGAGCGTCCGCCCGCCCGCCTCGAAGGTCATGTGCGCCACCACCGGGATCCCCGACGCCTCCCGGGCGGCGATGAGCGCCGCCTTCGCCTCGCGGACATCGGAGAGGGTCTCGAGGAAGAAGACGTCGACCCCCTCGCGGGCGAGCGCCCGCATCTGCTCCCGGAACGCCTCCACCGCCTCGAGGAACGGCAGGTCGCCGATCGGCTCGAGCGGCCGGCCGAGCGGCCCCACCGACCCGGCGACGTAGGCCCTGCCCCGCGCGGCCCGGCGCGCGAGGCGTGCGGCCTCGCGGTTGATCCGCTCGGTCTCGCCGCCGAGGCCGTATTCGGCGAGCTTGTGGCGGTTCGCGCCGAAGCTGTTCGTCTCGATGATGTCCGCGCCCGCCTCCCGGTACCGCTCGTGGATCTCCAGGACGAGCTCGGGCCTCGCGAGCACCGCGCTCTCGGGGCAGTCCCGTGCCGCGAGCCCCCCCTCCTGGAGCATGGTCCCCATCGCCCCGTCGCCGATGAGGATGCGATCCCTGATCGCCTCATCGAACGGCTTCATCCGTCTCCGCCTTTCGCGGCGCGCCAGCCGATGACCGCCGTGATCGATTTCTCCGGCACGAGGATGCACGCCTCGCCCAGCCGGATGCCGATCCCGGCGGCGCCGGCCTCGTCGAGCAGGCCGCCCTGCGCGTCGAGCCCCCAGTCGCCGTAGCCGGGACTGAAGCGCATCGTCGGCTCGAGGCCGTCCCGCGCGGCGAGGCGACCGAGCGTCCGCGAGACGAGGCCCGCGAGCGCCTCGACCGCCTCCGACCCGTAGGCGTCGAGGGCCATCGCCTCCGTCATCCGCCCCGCCGCCATGAGCGCCGCCGCGGCGCGCGTCACCGCCTCCCCCACGGTGGCGGCCAGGATCGTCGCCCGCCGGCAGGGGGCGAGGAGTTCCGCCACCCGCGCGCTGCGGATCGCGAACGACGTGCCGCGGAACGCGACGGAGCGGCCCCCGGCGGCGGCGATCTCGAGCGTGCGGTACACGGCGGCGGGCTCGACCGCCCCGCGCCCCGACGCGACGGCCCGCTCCACGATCTCCCCCATCCGCCCGCCGGGCGGGGCGCCCCCCGGTCCCATCCGGAGGCGCCTGAGGACGGCCTCCATCCCGACCGTGAGGTCGCCCGGCCTCAGTACGCCGTCCCCCGGCACGCGATCCATGTCAGCCATGCGGCCCCCGCCGCGCAACAGTAGAAGCCGAACCAGGCGAGCCGCCCCTCTCGGACGAACCGGACGAGGAGGGCGATCGCCGGCAGCCCGCTCAGGAAGGCGGCTGCCGCGGCCGCCGCGAGCGCCCCCGCCCCCGCCTCACCGGCGGCGGCGCCGATGTGGCGGCCCTCGACGACCAGGGCGCCGAGGATCGCCGGCACGGCGAGCATGAACGAGAACTCGACCGCCCGCTCCCGCCGGACGCCGCCGAAAAGGGCCGCCCCCACCGTCATCCCGGAGCGGGAGACGCCGGGCAGGAGCGCCGCCGCCTGCGCCGCGCCGATCGCGAGCGCCCCCCGCAGGCGCACCTCGCCGGCGCCGCGCCGCCGCATCCCGGCGGCGATCATGAAGCCTCCTCCCGCGACGAGGCACGCCCCGACGAGCCGCGGGTCGTGGAACCGCGCCGCGATCCGGTCGCGCAGGAGGAGGCCGGCGGCCGCCGCCGGGACGGTCCCCGCGGCGAGCAGGCCGATCCCGCGGATCCGCTCATCGAACGGGAGGCGGAGGAGGAGGTCCGCCCACTGCCGGCGAAAGTAGACGAGCGCCGCGGCGAGCGTCCCGGCGTGCAGGACCGCCTCGAGCGCCATCCCCGGCGCCCGTATCCCGAGGAGCCGCTGGGCGAACACGAGGTGCGCGGAACTCGAGACGGGGAGGAACTCCGTGACCCCCTGGACGACCCCGATCAGCACCGCCCCCGTCCACGACATGGCACCCGCCCGCCGCCCCCTACCGGGACCGCCCCCGCCACCACGAGACGTACCGCTCGATCCCGTCCTCGATCGGGACGCGCGGCCGGTAGCCGAGCATCTCCCCCGCCCTCCGCACGTCCGCGTACGTGACCGGGACGTCGCCGGGCTGCTCGGGGAGGCGGTTGATGCGCGCCTTCCGTCCCGCCGCCTTCTCGATGAGCGCGATGAGCTCGCCGAGCGCGACGGTCCGCGACTCGCCCAGGTTGAACACCTCGTAGGGGAACGGGGTGTCGATCGCCCTCGTCGCGCCGTCGACGATGTCGTCGACGTGGGTGTAATCGCGACGGCTCGACCCGTCGCCGTACACGTCGATCGGCTCCCCGCCGATCACCCGCCGCGTGAAGCCGGCGACGGCCATCTCCGGCCGCTGCCGGGGGCCGTAGACGGTGAAGAACCGGAGGCAGGTGACCCGCATCCCGTACAGGTGGTGGTAGACGAAGCAGAGGAGCTCCCCCGCCCGCTTCGTGGCGGCGTACGGAGAGATCGGGTGCACGGCCGGGTCCTCCTCGGAGAACGGCACCCTGCTCGCGCGCCCGTAGACGGACGAGGAGGAGCCGAAGACGAAGCGCCCGATGCCGTGCCGGCGACACATCTCGAGGAGATTGAGCGTCCCCCGGCAGTTCACGTCCTCGTAGAGGACCGGCTCCCTGATGGAGGCCCGCACCCCCGCCCGCGCCGCGAGGTGGACGACCGCGTCGAACCGGCCGTCCCGGGCGACGGCCTCGAGGAGCGCCGCGTCCCGGATGTCGCCCTCGATGAGCAGGAAGCGCTGATGCGCGGCCGCCGCGCGGATGTTCTCCCGCTTGATCGCGGGGTCGTAGTAGTCGTTGAAGTCGTCCAGGCAGACGACCTCGTCCCCCCGGTCGAGGAGGCGCTCGACGAGGTGGGAGCCGATGAAGCCCGCGCCGCCGGTGACGAGGAGCCGCTGCATGAGGTCAGGCCCTCACCGGCGGGCCGGGGGCCCGCCGCTCGCCGCCGGTTCCGGTCGGGCGGGGGCGGTCGTCGGGGTGCCGTATGCGGGGAGGACGGGCCATGCCGCCATTCTAGCCGGCGCGGCGGCCAAGTCAAGGGGAAGGATGCCCCCGCGAGGCGGCAATCCGCCATGGATTTCCACCGATCATCACGGATGTGCACTTTCTCCTCTCGGCCGCAGTTGAATCCGCGATCACCCGCGCGAATCCGCGGCAATGCCCCTGATGCTTTCAACCTTGGACTTTCAACCTTGAACTGTTGTTGCGTCCGTGCGGATCCATGGCTGGGGGCGCGTGTCGTCGGTGTGGTATAGTGCGGGCATGCAGGACGGCGCACCCAGCATCGCGCGCACCATCGCCTTCGCGGCGGCCCTCGCCGCCGTCGCCGCGATCTACTCGTTCACGATCTTCAGCAACCTCTGCATCGACGGCGACACGCTCGACTGGGCGGCCGAGCTCGCCCGGGGCGGGGAGGGGATGACGCTGAAGGGGAGCTTCGCCGTCATGGGGTGGTTCACGAAGTTCCACCTCCTCATGTTCGTCCTCCTCCGGGCCGTCACGGGTCTCCTCGCGCCCTGGCGGGGCTGGGATTACCTCCTCGGCTTCAAGCTCATCACCCTCGCCTGCGCCCTCCTCACGCCGCCGCTCCTCCTCTGGATCTGCCGCCGGTCGATGCGCTCCTTCCCGGTCATGCTCGTGACGAGCTTCATCCCCCTCTTCACGCTCGGCTACTCGTGGCTCATCACCACCTGCGACGACAACGTCCTCGCCAACCTCTGCACCCTCGCCTTCCTCGCCTGCGTCCTCGTCGCCTCGGGGGCCCTCATGGAGCGGGAGCGCGAGCGGCGATGCGGCATCTGGGCGTTCGCCGCCGGCGTCGCCGCGGGGATCAGCATGGCCTCGCACATGAAGAACATCGTCTCCCTCCCCCTCCTCCTCGCCCCCGCCCTCTTCCCCCCGCCCCGCGGGCGGACGCGGGAGGGGATCGCCGCGGCGTCCCTCCTCGGCCTCCTCCTCTCCTTCGGCCTCCCCTACCTCGCCTACTGGACGCTCACCGCGGGCGAGCCCGCCTCCTCGAAGCTCGACTTCTGGGTCTTCCACCGCGTGAGCGGCAGGTTCTTCTTCACCCCCGGCCCCCGGCGGCCGCTCCTCGCCGACCACCTCGTCTTCGTTCTCGCCGGAATCAGGTCGAGCCTCTACGCCTTCCAGGAGCTCGTCGTCCACACCGACCTCCACGACGGCGACCCGGCCGGCCCCGTCCTCATCGCCCTCTTCTTCGCCGTCTTCCTCGCCTCGGCCTGGCGGGTCCGCCGCCGGCGCATCGCGAAGATCCTCTTCGCCCTCTTCCTCCTCGACGCGGGCCACTCGTTCTTCTACGACTCGTGGGTCGTCGAGCGCTGGGACTCCTTCACGCTGCCCGTCTTCCTCACCATCGGGCTCTTCTGGGACGAGGCGCTCAGCGGCGCGGCGGGCCGGTTCGCACGGCGCCGCCTCTCCGCCCTCCTCCTCATTTTCTACGGGGCGCTCGTCTGGGCGAACGTGTCGAGCACGCGCCTCCTCATCGGCGTCACGAACGGCTCCATCCCCGCCCGGATCGAGGAGAAGACCTGGTGGGCCGGGCACCTCAAGTTCTACTTCTACTTCGACCACCGGGGGATCCGCGATCTCTCGCGGCGGTTCGACTCTTTTTTCGACGATCGGACATGGTGCCTCTCCCCCGCCGCCGTGCGGGGGATCTCCCCGCACGTCGCCGCGGTGATCGACCGCTACCTCACCCTCGACTCGCGGCGCTACCCCGGCCGCCGGATCGACGACCCCTCCGCCGTGCAGGCGATGGTCGAGCGGGGGGAGCTGCGGCGGCTGCTCTACCTCGACACGGTGCGCGCGCCGCTCTACGGGGGGACGGGCCGGTCCGCCGTCCGGTTCGATCCGTCGATGCGCGCGACGGTCTACGAGAACAGCCAGGTCGTCCTCGGCGAGGCGGTCTTCGCCGGGGGCGGCTCACCCCCGCCGCCAGAGGGCGGCGGCGAGGAGGAGGCCGGCGAGGGAGAACGCGCAGCCGGCGATGAAGAACGGCGGGACGTACCGGAGGTCGACGGGCCCTCCGCCCCGCGGGACCGGGGCGGCGAGGAGGCCGCCGAGCGCGACGACGTCCCCGCCGGCGCGGCGCCAGCCGGGGTCGAACCGCTGGTTGACGACGAGGAGCCCGGGCCCGTCCGCCTCGACGCGGAAGCGGAGCCGGTTCGGACTCCACGAAATCTCCTCGACTGATCCCTCCGCCCCCTCGAGCCACGCCTCCCCCCTGTAGCCGGGCCCGTCGAACGCCCGCACCCCCGCGTCCGGGAAATCGAGCGGCTCGTAGTTGTTGACGAGACCCTCGTTCCGGAGGAAGAGGAGGGGGGCGAGCGGCCCCTGCCGCTCCGTCTTCGGGAGCCGCCGCTGCCGGAAGGCGCCCGGCGCGGCGGGCGCGGGCGGCGGGACGCTCGAGAGGCGCGCGTAGATCGGGCCGCAGACAAGCCAGAGGTCCGCCAGGAGCAGCGCGGTCGCGAGGACGGGCAGGAGGGCCGTCGCCCCGCGCCGCCGCCCCGCCTCCTCGAGACGCTCCATCCCGCGCGCCGCCAGGACGGCGACTGAGAGGACGAGGAGGACGCGGAACCTGACCGGGTCGTGCATCGAGGAGAAGGCGGGCAGGCGGTGGACCCAGCGCCAGGGGGCGAGCGGCCCGAAGTCGCCGAAGGTGAGGGCGCCGAAGAGAAGGCCGACGGCGGCGGTCGTCCAGGAGCGCCGCCCGAGCCCCGCGGCCGCCAGGACCAGCGGCACGAGGCCGACGTACATCCCGTACTCCCACCAGCCGAGCCACGCCCCCCTGAAGGCGCTCTCCGACAGCTGGTCCCGGCCGAGGAGCATCCGCGGGACGGCGGCCCACGGCAGGACCGGCTCGCGCCAGAAGGTCGGACGGGGATAGCGGAGATGCAGATCGATGGCGGGGAGCAGCTTGAGGCCGCCGATCAGGGCGCCGATCGCGAGGACGGCGACGGCGCTGCGGAGCGGGCCGGTGTCGCGGCGCCGCGCCGACTCGAAGACGGCGAAGGCCGCGATGAAGAGGACGGCGTAGGGAACCGGGTAGACGCCCCCCTCGAGGAACATGAGGGCGAGCGTGACGCCGCCGGCCGCGCGCCAGCGGGGACGGTCGGCGCCCATCAGCAGGAAGAGGAGGAGCCAGGGGGCATAGACGAACGGGATGAACTCGTCGTGCCAGCGGGACAGGTAGAGCGGGTACCAGCTCGAGAGCATGAAGACGAAGGCGCAGACCCAGGGCGCGAACCGGCCGCGCGCCGCCTTCCGGCCGAGCGCGGCGGCGCCGCACAGGCCGATCCAGAGGCCGAGGAGGACCCGCACCTTCAGCCCCGCGACGATCCCGGCCGCGGCGACCGCCAGGAACGTCGGCGAGAGGAACGAGGAGGCGGGATTCGCGAGGAGGGGGCTCCCGCCCGAGAGCCACGGGTTCCAGAAGGGGAACTGGCCGTAATCGAGGATCGTCCGGCGCGCGGCCCCCGCGAGGGTGAAGGCGCGGTGCCACATGTCGTCCCCCCAGGCGTCCATGCGCGCCGCAGCCGGGAGCCAGAAGACGAACGCGACGGCGAACAGGACCGCGGCCCGCAGGCGGCGCTCGGTCATTCCGCACCCCCCCGGGCGGCCGCCCGGTCCCGCTCCGCGGCCTCCCGGGATCCGAGGAGGTCGAGGAGCGCCGCCCGCTCGAGGAGCGCTCCCGCGTCGCCCGCGTCCCGCTCGATCCGTTCGGTGAGCGAGAGGAGATGCAGGAACGCCTCCGCCCGACGCCCCAGTACGGGGTCGTCGGGACGGGCGGCGAGCGCGCGGACATGGATGTCGGCCGCCGGCCCGTACTCGCCGCGGCGAAGGAGGATGACGGAAAGGTCACGGAGGACGAGCGGATCGGCCGGCTCGACGCGCAGCGATTCCACGAACCACGCGGCCGCCGCCTCCTCGTCGCCGGCGACGTCGTACGAGTGGCCGAGGACGGCGCTCCTGTACGCCCCGTCGTCGGTCCGGTGGAAGAGGAGGAGGAGCGCCATGCCGGCCGCGGCGGCCGCGCAGGCGACGAGCGAACGCCGCCCCGGCCGCGGCGCGGAGGGGACCGGGGGCGGCCGCCGGCGGCCCGTCAGGAGGACGACGGCGCAGCCGGCGCCGACCATGGCGGCGATGAGGCCGAGGCTCTCCCCCCTCCCCGCCCCCGCGAGGAGGAACAGGTTCGGCCTCGCGTTCCCCCTCGCGAACGACGGGATGAGGAACTCCATGAGCGGGTTCCGGAGATACTCGTGCGCGAGGGGGCCGGCGGCCGTCCCGACTAGGTGGAGGGCGATCGAACAGGCGACGAGCGCGCCGAGGAGGAGGCCGGCCCCCCTCCCCCGCTCCGCCATGAGCGCCGCCGCCGGCACGACGAAGAACGGGAGGGCGGGGAGGAGGAACCGGGGGCCGTAGGCGGCGCCGCCGGACCACGCCCCGTAGGAGGAGACGAGCAGGAGGTACCCCGCCATCACGAGGAGGCAGACGGCACAGAGCCGGCGCGGCCCCGCGCCGACCGCCTTCCGGAAGAGGCCGGCGTCGTCGTCCCGCGCCCACAGGGCGCCCAGTCCCGGCAGGGAGAGGAGGAGGAAGGGCGAGGAGAAGAAGATGCCGCGCCAGGGGCTGAAGAGGAGCTTGGCGAGCGGCACGAGGCGCGGCGCCTGCACGCCGAAGAGGCCCCTCCCCTGCACCTCCCGGGCGATCGGCATCGCCTCGTGCGCGTACGGGAAGCTCAGGACGTGGCCGAAGCAGGCGCGGTTGTACCAGAGGACGAGGATGAGTCCCGGGACGCAGCCGAGGGCGAAGAGGGCGACGGCCGCCGGCCGCCGGAGCGGCAGGAGCGCGCAGACGATGATCGCGAGGATGACCGCCGCCTGGTACTCGGCGGCGACGGCGAGACCACCGAGGAGGCCGGCGCCGGCGAGGAGGGACGGCGCGAGGGGGGGGCGCGCCGACGCCGCGTCGCAACCGCGGCGCCATCGGAGGATGGCGAGGAACGAGGCGAAGAGGAGGACGGCGGCGAGCTGGTGCCCCAGGAACAGGGTGCTGTACGGGTAGGCGATCGTGCCGAGGCCGTAGCCGAGGACGAGGAGGTCCGCGTCCCGGTCGGGGCACCCCGTGCGGAGGAGGAGGCCGTGGAGGAGGAGGACGAGGACGACCGCCGGGATCGTGATCACCGACAGCGTGACGAGGAAGAGCCCGGCGCGGTCGGAGAGGGGGCCGGCGGCCCGCCGCGCGAGGGCGTGGACGGGAACGGCGAGGAGGGAGGCGGCGGGCGCCTTCCCCGAGTAGAACCGCCCCTCGTACAGGGCCGCGTCGATGCCCTCGCCGTAGAATCGCCCGATCTCGAGGCTCCCGTCCTCGACGAGCGCCTTCGTGAGCGCGTAGCGGACGCGCTCGTTCGTGCCGAACCGCTCGGGGGAGGAGGGGGGGATGAAGACCGCGCACGCGGCGAGGATGAGGAGCGCGATGGCGGCGCGGTGCGCCGTCCCGCCGTTCGCCCTCATCGCCGCGGCCCTCCCCCGGCCCGCCGGAAGACGAGGAAGCGCCCGATCGCCGCCTCGAAGGCGTATCCGTCCGCGATGTGCCGCTCGATCGCCGGCCAGCGGCGGAGCGCCGCGAGGGAATCCTCCATCGTGCCGGTCACCCACCAGAGCGGGTCGCCCCGCGCGACGAGAATGTACGCCGGCGTCGTCTCGCGGAGTTCCTCGAGGAGGGCGTCCCCGAACCGCGGCGGCGTCCAGTCGCACCGGAACGGGAGGTTGTGGATGAAGCGCGATCCGCACCGCCTCCCGGCGAGCCGGTAGACGAGCGTCTCGTTCCCCCAGATGAAGAGCCGGTCGTCCGGCCCGGTCCGCCGCGCGAGGTACGACGCCGCGGCGAGGTCGGCGGGCAGCGAGAAATCGTCCGAGGTGAAGCGGATATTCATGTAGTAGTCGCCCGGCACCCGGCCCGAGACCACCCGCGCGGCGAGCGCCCGCGCCGCCGCGCGGTAGACGGCGATGCAGTAGAAATTATACGGCCGGTTCACCGCCAGCAGCGACGCGACCGCGGCGCAGATCACGGCCGTCGCCGCCGCGGCGCGGGCGACACTGCGCCTCGCGCGATCGAACGGCAGGACGGCGGCGGCTGATGCCGCGATCGCGAGCGGCGGGAAGAGCGGCGAATAATGGTACAGGAAGAACTTGGCCTGGAGGAAGAGATTGAACAGCGCGGCGAGCGCCCAGAGCGCGACGAGGGCCGCGGCGGCCTCCCGCCGGGGCCTGGCGAACGCCGCGCCGATCGCCGACAGGAGCGCGAGGGCGGCGATGCTCCAGTGCGAAACGGCGAGCTCCCGGAGCCGGAGCGCGCCCGCGATGCCGGGGGCGGCGGCGCCGACCCGCGCGTAGTGCCGCACCCAGACGAACGAGGTGTAGAGGAACTCGTCCCACGCCCCCGCGCCCCTGAGGCGGAGGGCGTACCCGCCCGCGGCGAGGGCGAACCCCGCCAGCATCGAGGCGACGCCGGGGACGGCCCGCCGCCCCCGCGCCGCGAGGAGGCCGGCCGCGAGGAGGGGGAGCATCACGCCCATCGGGTACTTGAGGAGGAAGACGACCGCGAGGAGGAGACCGGCGCCGAAGAGCGGGAGCGGGCGGGCGTCGTCGAGCGATCGCAGGACGATGAGAACGGCGAGGGCGGCGGGGAGATTGAGGAAGGCATCGGGCTGCGCCGTGTGCCACCATCCGGTGCTCGCGAAGGCGAGGACGTAGATGAGCCCCGCGGCGAAGGCGGCCCCCGCGCGGCCGGCCGAGACCCGGAGGGCGATGGGAAAGATCACGGCGGCGGTGGCGACCTGGGCGGCGAGATCGAGGATCCGGATCGAGGCCATCGAGCCGCCGAAGAGGATCTCCGAGAGGGCGTAGAGGTAGTAGATCCCCGGCGGCTTTGTGTCCCAGAAATCCCTGAACGGCACCGCGCCGTCGAGGACGAGGCGGCCGGCGTAGGCGAACATCCCCTGGTCCCTCCCGTGCGGGTAGAGGAGCGTCGGCAGGAGGATGACCGCCGAAAGGGCGGCGAGCGCCCAGAACGCGACCCGGGTCGATTTCACGTTCATGCGTGATCCCTCACGGCCCCCATGATACGGCCGCGCCGGCCGCCCGTTCAATCCCCTCCTGCATTTCCGGGGAATGTCCCCCCTCGGCGGCGCGCGGCGCACAGATACGCGGCGAGGAGGCAGAGGCCGATGCCGCTGCTCCACGCCCCCAGCCGGAAGGAGCCGGGCTCGTACCGGAGCGTCACCCGGCTCCGCCCCGCCGGAAGGCACACCGCCCTGAAGGCGTGGTCGGCCCTGAGGACCGGCAGCTCCCGGCCGCCCGCGTACGCCCGCCAGCCGGGATAGTACGTGTCCCGGAGGACGAGGAAACCGGGCCGGGAGAGAACCGCCTCCACGGTGATCTCGCCCGCCGTCTCGGCGACGATCTCGGCCGGCGACGTCCCGCCGTCACCGCCGTCCGCGAGGGGCGCCCCCGGGTCGCGGTCGAGGAGCGCCTCGGCGGGCCGGGCCGCCGCCGACCGCCGGAGCTCGGCGAGGAGCAGTTCCTTCTCCGGGATGACGCGCGCGGCGTGGGCGACGTAGGCCCGGGGCGCGGGATCCTCCTTCTCGTACACCGCCGTCCGGCCGTCGGTATACGACCGCCGGTACCCCGCGAGGCCGAACGGCTCGCCCGCCGGCAGGAGGACATACTTGAGGCCGAGCGCCTCGAGCATCGGCGTGACGCGGTCGATCCGGAAGGCGAGCCGCGATGCGGGGTCGATCCCCTGTGAGCGGTCCACGTACTCCTTGTAGGCGCCGACGTTGAGCGTCTCGTAGCCGTCGATCGCGTGGATGCGCGCGCTCATGTTCTGGTTCGCGCCGGGGACGCCGATGTTCGGGGCGCAGATCCGGAAGGCGGAGCGGTCCGCCCGGAGGAAGCCGGCGAGGCCGGGGGACCAGAAGCAGGTCTCGAGCGGGCTGACGATGACGTACTTCGCGCCGAACCGCCAGAGGTCGCTGAGCGCGATCGCGAGGACGAGGAGGGCGAGCGCGCCGCCCCGGACCGCGCCCCGCGCGGCGGCGAGGAGGAGGCCGCCCGAGAGGAGGAGGAGAACGGCGGCGGCCGCCGCGGAGGAGCGGGCGACGCGGTAGGCGGCGGGGAACATCTCCCCCTCCAGGGGGCTGAGCGGCGGCGTCCCCTCGAAGCCTCGCGCCTCCCTGAACCGGACGAGCCCCCTCCAGAGGGGCGAGCCGGCGCCCCCGCCGGCCTCGGCGAGGATGCAGAGGGCGGCGACCGCGAGTCCCGCCGCGAGGCAGACGGCCGCGATGCGCGACAGCCGCCTCCCCTCCCCCGCCCGGGGAGCCGTGACGAGCCGGCAGCCGAATCCCGCGAGGACCGAGAGGGAGAAGGCGGTGATGAGAATGAACTTCGCCTGCCCCCTGAAGAGCGAAAGCCCGGGCGCATACCGGTGGAGGAGCGGGAAGAGCGGCGAGTACGCCCCGAGCGCCAGGACGGCGGACGCGGCGGCGAGGGCGGCGAACAGGAGCGCGCGCCGGTCGCGGGCGAGGAGCGCCCCCGCGGCCGCGAGGACGAGCGGGAGGATGCCGACGTACAGGCAGGTCTCCCAGAGCAGCCACCTGCCCCAGTACCGGCTCCCCTGCATGTCGCCGAAGAGGCCCGGGGCGACGAGCGTCGCGATGTTCTCCGGCGGGAGGGAGACCTCGCCGACAGTCTCGGGACCGCCGAGGAGCGCCCGGTTCGACAGCCGCGCGAACTCGATCCCCGGGAGGAGCTGGACGGCCGAGAGGAGGGCCGCCGTCGCGAGGGCGATCGCCGTCAGGGCCGCGGCGACGGCGAGCGGGCGGAGGGAGCGGCCGCCGGCGGGCGCGGCGCGGCCGAGGGCGTAGAGGACGGCCGCCCCGATCGCATAGAAGGCGTACTGCGGGTGGCCGGCGAGGAGCATGAGGGCGAAGACGGCGCCGAGGAGGACGGCGTCACGGAGGCGCCGTTCCGCCGACGCCCGGTCGGCGAGGAGAAAGGCGAGCGGCGTCCACGGGATGGGGTTCGAGACATGGCCGGGAAGGATCTGGACGATGACCGGCCCCGAGAACATGAAGGCGATCGCCGAGAGGAGCGCCGCCGTCCGGTCGCCGAGGAGCCGCCGGGCGAAGGCGTAGGTGAGCGCCCCCCCGAGAAGGAAATGGGCGGCGATCGACCAGTTGAGGGCGGTATGGACGGGAAGGAAGAGGAAGACGGCGTTCGGCGGGTAGAAGATCGCCGAGTGCCAGTTGGCGAGGAACGGGACGCCGCAGAACGAGTACGGGTTCCAGAGCGGGATGGTCCCCTCGCGCAGGAGGCCGAAGCCGAAGAGCCGCCACGGGTAATACTGGTGCGTGAGGTCGAGGAAGATCGGGTGGCTCATGACCACCGCCCCGCCGAAGAGCGCCCGCCGGAAGAGCGCGACGGCCAGGAGCGCCAGGACGGCGAGGCACCGGGCGTCGCCGGCTCGTCCGGTCCACCCGTCAGCGCGTCCCATGCCCCTCGCGCCCCATCCGGTAGACGACGACCGGGTTGGCCCGGGCGACCGCACCCGGGTAGCTCATCTCGGCGTGGAGCGGCTCGAGCGGCGGGAGCGGCTCGCGCCGCGCTTGGACGCTCCGGAACCGGAGCGAGTTGGGCGTCTCGACGAGATACCCGATCCGCTGTTCCGCGGCGTAGGCGAAGACGCGCCCGTCGAGGATCGCCCGGTAGGCGGCGCCGTTGACGACGCCGTCGAGGTTGATCACCGTCTGCGGGCAGTAGTAGGCGAGGATCCCCGAGTTGAACGAGCCGATGCGCGCGTCGCGGGGCAGATTCCCCGCCGACCAGGCCGCCGCTCTGTACATGTCGATCTGCCAGCCGCGCAGCCCCCGCTCCCAGAGGACGGCGGCCCGCCACAGGAAGACGCCCGCGACGAGGGCCCCCGCGATCGTCCAGGCGCCGCCCGCCGCCGCTCCCCCGCGCCCGCCGGCGGCCGCGCCGCCGATGAGGTCGAGGAGGCATCCGGCCGCGACGCAGCCGGCGAAGACGATCGAATAGTAGTACCAGTCCTGGCTGTACCAGAGGCGCCCGGCATAGAGGAGGAATGCGCCGAGGCCGTAGGCGGGGACGAACCAGAGCATCCGCGCCCGGCCGAGCCACTTCCTGAAGGTCGCCGGCGAGCGGGCGGCGGCGGCCGCCGCCGCGGCGCAGAGGCCGGCGAGCGCGGCGATCCCGGCGGGGAGCGGCGCGCCGCAGAGGTACGAGATCGCCCGGAGGGCGTCGCGGGCGTTCGAGAACGACCGGAGGAGGTACGCCGCCGCGTACCGGGGCGCCGATGCCCCCTCGTGGGCGAGCCGGAAAAGGACGTGCTGCTGGTGCAGGATGGCGCTCCCGCTCGTGTAGAAGATGAAGCCGGTCCGCCAGGAGGACCAGATGAACCAGGGCGCGACGGCGAGGGAGCAGGCGAGGGCGAACGCCGCCGACCGGGCGGCCCTCCCCGCCCGGGGTCCGCTCCCCGCGAGCGCGCCGGCCGCGATGAGGAGGGCGAGGAGGGCGCCGTCGAATCTGGCCATGATCGTCGCCCCCGCGAGAAGACCGAGCCCCGCCCAGGCGGCGGGCGGGGCGTCCGGCCGCCTCCCGAGCGCCAGGAAGGCGCAGGCGGTCGCGCCGAGCAGGAGGGTGAAGAGCGGCGCCTCGACGCCGGAGAGGGCGACGAGGACCGGAAACGGGCACGAGAGCCAGGCGACCGCCGCGAGCAGCGCGGGGGCCCTCGCGCAGGAGAACCGCAGCAGCCGGTAGAGCGGCCAGGCCGCGAGCACCGACAGCGCCGTGGAGAGGATGAGCGCCCACCGGAGCGCGTCCCCTCCCGCGATCGCGACGACCGGCACGAGGAGGAGCGCCCAGAGCGGATGGAAGCCGTTCGTCGGGTTCTCGCCGTCGGCCGTCGCGCCGTCGCCGCGGGCGATGTGCCGGGCGATGCAGAGGTAATAGAACATGTCGTCGGAGACGACCTTCGGAATGAGCGTCTCGGGCGGCCCGAGGCAGAGCGGGATCCTGATGAGGAGGGACATCGCCATGCACGCGACCAGCACCCTTCCCGCGCTCATCTCCCCGTCCGCTCCCCGGCCCGCCGCCTACGTTCCGCCATTATGCCATCTCTCGAGCCGTCGGATCTCCTCCCGTATCCGCCTCCCCTCCGGCATGAGGCGCGCGGCGGCCCGGTACTCGCGGAGGGCGAGCGGGATGAACTCCCCCCCGAGGCGGCCGTAGCAGTGGCCGAGCATCAGGCGGGCGTTGAGGTTGTAGCGCTCGTTCCCCAAACTCCGCCGGAGCTCCGCGATCACCGCCGCGGCGGAGGCCGGATCGGCGAGGAGCCGGTCGAGGTAGTCGAAGCGCGTCTCCGCCGGGCGGACGTGGCGGTAGCCGAACCGGCGGATGGTCGCGGCGTTCTCCGGCACGCGTCGCAGGTACACCATGGCCCGGTCGTCGAAGAAGACGAGCGTCCAGTCCGGGTGGCCGTCGAGGTACGCGGTGGTGTAGGTCGGCTCCCGGTCGATGATCGCGCAGGTGATGCCGTACCGCCGGACGTACTCCTCCCACACGTCCGGCCTCCAGTAGCGCATGTAGGCGTCGAGGAAATCCGTGCCGTACATCTCCACCCGGCCGTCCACGAAGACCCTGTGCGCCGGGAAGAGCCGCCAGATGAGGTAGCCGCCGATGCCGTAGGAGTTGAAGATCGGCCCGCCGGTGCCGTGCCGCTCGATGAAATCGACCGCCTGGACGGGGACGATCTTCATGTTGACGCCGAGGCCGAACGAGTAGTCCCGGTGGAACCGCCCCACGTCCCTGAAGAGGAACCAGACGGCGAAGGCGCCGACGGCGGCGGCCGCGAGCGGCGGCCACCACCCCCCCCGGGCGGGGCGGCCGAGGCGCGCGGCGACCACCGGGGCGATGACGGGGACCGACACGATGGCGAAGAACGGGAGGCTGCGGGGCGCGTCCACCGACATCGCCCCGAAGACGGCGACGAGCGCCGCGTCGGTCCAGTCGATCCGCCGGAGGCCGGAGAGGAGCGCGGCGGCGGCGAGGGCGAGGAAGAGGCCGTGCAGGCCGAGGAGGTCGCCGAGCCCCATGCGGCGCCACTCGACGATGTGCCGGAAGACCGGGTCGCGGCTCATCAGGAAGTACGCGACGGTGCGGTGGCCGTTCGGGTTGACGAAGGCGGCGCAGAGGCAGAGGAGCGCGGCGAGCGCGAGCGGCCGGACGGCGCCGCGGCGCGCCTCCGGGGCGGTGCGGAGGAGGCCGTTCAGCGCCTCGCCCCCGCAGAAGCAGGCGAGGAGCACGAGGCCGACGATCGAGCCGCCGCCGTAGAGGTTCGTCCAGAGCATCTGGAGCGGGGGGAAGAGGAGCAGGATGCGATGCCGCCCCTCCCGCCGCCATCGCCGGAAGAGGGCGAGGTAGAGGGCGGTGAGGAGGAAGGAGAAGGTCTCCGGCCGGACGTAGAAGCGGGACCTGCTCGCGTACACCGCCAGCATGGAGACGAGGACGGCGGCGGGCGTCCCTCCCCCGCCGGCGGCGGCCGTCCGCATCACGATCCAGAAGGAGAGGGTGATGAGCGCGGCGTTCGCGAGGATGAGGCCGGGGGTGCCGACGACGCGGTGGAGGAGGAAGCCGACGACGTCCGCGAGCCAGTAGTGGGCGATCCAGGGGCGCGTGGCCGTGTGGGAGAAGACGTCCTCGCGGGGGATGGTCCGGTGCTCGACGATGTATTTCCCCGTGGCGAGGTGCCACCAGTAGTCGTGCTCCGTGATATCGAAGACGGCGAGGGCGAAGGTGGCGATGAGGAACATCACCGTGAGGGCCGACACCCCCCCGCCCCTCACGGCGTCATCCCCCCCGCCGCCGCGCGGAGCGCGGCCGCGACGCCGTGTCCCGGGAAGCGATCGAGGAGCTCGTCGAGCTCGGCCCTGGCGCGGCCGGCATCCCCCGCACGGAGCGCCGCGCGGGCGCGCCCGATCCGCGCCTCGACCAGGTCGTGCTCCGACGGCCCGATGAACGACCCGCGGCCCGGCGGCCCCGGCGCGCTCCCGGCCATGTGCGCGAGGAGGACGCGGCGGTTGTGCCGCGGCGTCTCGCCGCCTGAGGCCGCGGCGGCCGTGAACTCGCCGAGGGCGCGGGAATAATCGCCGGCCGCCGCCGCGGCGACGCCGATCGAATTGCGCAGCATCCAGTCGCCCCCGCGGCCCGGCAGCCCCGCCTCGAGGAGGGCGCGCGCCTCGAGGGGGCGGCCCCCCCGCTCCATGAGCTCCGCGAGCCGGACGCGGCCCGGCGCCTCGTCGCGTCGTTCCATCCCGATCGCCGCGGTGAAATGCGCCGCCGCGAGGTCCTCCCGCCCCGCCCCGGCGGACAGGATCCCGAGCCGCACGTTCGCGTGGACGTCGTGCGGCTTGAGCTCGAGCTTCCGGGCGTACGCCTCCGCCGCCGCCGCCGAGAGGCCGAGCCGCTCGTTCGCCTCGCCGAGGAGATCGTAGAACTCCGGCTCCGTGACCGGGAAGGCGGCCGCCTCGAGGCAGAGCCGCCGCGCCGCCTCCCAGTCGCCGAGGGCCGAGGCGCGCCGCGCCTCCACGTAGCGCGTCTCGCCGGCGAGCGGGGCCGCAAGCCGGGGGACCAACGAGGCCCATGCCGCGATGAGCGCGGCGGCGAGCGCGGCCCGCGCGGCGGCGGGGATGCCGTCCAGGGCGACGCGGGCCCGTCCGGCGGCGGCCCCGGAGCCGATGAGCCCCATCAGGACGGCGGCGGCGACGGCGGAGGCCGGGACGCGGAACGGGTAGCTCACGGTGCTCTGGACGAGCAGCGCCGCGATGCCGCAGGCGCCCCCCGCGTCGATCGCGGCCTCGAGCGGACCGCCGCCGGCGGCGAGGTTCCGCGCGCCCTGCGAGAAGACGGCCGCCGCGAGCCAGGCGGCGAGGAGGAGGCCGACGACGCCGAGCTCGACCCAGACTCCCAGGTACTCGTTGTGGGCGAAGTTCCCCTCGTAGACGGCGACGGCGCCCGCGGGGACGCCGGCGGGGAAATCGGAGGCGGCGATGCGGGCGAGGCGCGCGGGGGCCTCGGGGGCGAAGGCGTTCAGGCCGTGGCCGGCGATCGGTCGCTCCCGGATCATCCGGACGCACGCACGCCAGTAGAGATACCTCGTCCGCATCCCCGTGTCGTCCGCCGCGACGGTCGCGCGGTGCAGCCAGAGGAACGCCGCCGCCGCCGCCGCGCACAGCCCGAGCGCGGCCGCCGCCCGCCCGGGCCGGAGGTGGGCCCGGCACCGGCCGGCGGCGAGGCGGAGGAACAGGAGGGCGGCGACGAGCCAGCCCGCCCAGCCGCCCCAGGAGACGGTGAAGAGAAGGCAGAGGAACGAGAGGGCGAGGACGAGGGCGAGGGGCGCGGCGGCGAGGCGCCCGATCGCCCGCATCGAGAAGAGCGCGAGGGCGAGCGGGAAGAGGCAGATGATGAAGTCGGCGAGGAAGTTCGGGTTGAGCATCGTCGCGTAGACGCGCCTGCCGAGGCCCGCCCCCCACGGGCTCTCGACCGGGAAGAGGCCGGCGTAGTGCGCGACGCCGAGCGCCGAGACCGCCGCGAGCCCCGCGCAGGCGGCGGCGGCGAGCGCGGCGCGCCGCCGCGCCCCGTCCGCCGTGGAGGAGACGACGAGAAAGACGAGGACGAAGAGGGAGATCTCATGGAGGCGCCTGCCGGCGTGATACGGGTGCGTCCCGGAGAGGAGCGACGCGAGCGACCAGAGGAAGAGGAGGGCGAGCGGCGCGTTGATCGCGCTGCGGCGCAGCCGGAACGAGCCGTCGGCGAGGGAGGCGGCGAGCCAGACGGCGGCGGCGAGCGTGGCGAGGATGCCGGCGAGGACCCACTTCACGAGGCCGTAGACGTCCCCTGGCCACCAGGCGAGCGGCACGAGGACGAGGAGGAGGGAGACGCCGGCCGTCGCGAACCACGCCGCGCCGCCGGAGAGGCGGCCTTCCTCGCGTGCGGGGGACATGCCCCGATCACCTCCCCGGGGCCGCCGGCGGCGCCCCCGCCTCGAAGAGGCCGAGCAGGACGTAGTCGAACGCGCGCCCCGCGGCCTCTCCCGCCGCGGGCCGGTACGCGACGGCGTCGCCGTTCCCGTCGACCATGCCGACGGCGAGCGCGTACCGCCCCGGCGGGAGCGGCGGGGGCAGGAGAACGACGTCGTCCCGCATGACCGTCCCCTCGTCCCAGCGCGCGGGGCCGCGCGCGCCGCCCACCCTGAACCAGACCGGCTCGCCGAACCGCCGCATCCGCGCGTCCAGGAAGATCGCGCCGGCGTACACCTCGCCTTCGATACCCGCCGCCGCCGTCCAGAAGAATTCGATCGGCAGGGCGTCCCTCCGGATCGCGCCCCCCGCCGGCAACGGCCGGAAGCCGGCGAGCGCCATGCCGTTGGCGAAGGCGCCGTCGTTCCCCGCCCCCCGCTGCAGCCCCTCCGGGAGGGCGGAGACGGGGGCCGCCTCCCTGAGGCCCGTCACCCGGTGGAGGAGCAGCTCCCTCGGGAAGGAGATGGCCGCCTCCGCGGGCGCGAGGAGCGGCAGCCACGGCTCGAGCGCGAGATCGGCGAGCAGCATCTTCTCGGGCGACTTGTCCTCGTCGACGATGTCGCCGGCGACGTACACGGGGCGCCCCTCGCCGAGGATCCGCTCGATGTCGCCGAGGAGGGCGCGGTGCCGCCGGGCGAAGAAGTCCCGCTCCCCCCGCCCGCCGAGGCGCCGGGCCGCGAGCTCCGGATCGTGGATGTCGACCTTCCCCGGCGGGATGCTCCGCTCCACCTCCCCGTAGAAGGCGTCGATCATGCCGTAGACGAGCTTGGAGACGATGACGGATCCGTCCGGCAGCTGCTCGAGCGCCCTCCGGGAGAAGACGGCCGCGCCGTCGTTCCCGCGGAGGTCGCAGGCGGATCGGTTCATGGCGAACTGGAACGCCGCGCCGGCGAGGAGGAGGGCGGGGACGACGCGCGGGAGATTCGCCGCCCGCGCGCGGAGCGCCCGGAGTGCCGCCGCCGCGCCGCACGCCCCCAGGAGCGCGAGGACGTAGAACGAGGGGAGGAAGAAATTCGCGAGGTACTCCGTCGCGCGGGGGTTGCTCGGGTCGTGGATGGAGATCGCCGGCAGGAACGTGAAGAGGAACTGGGCGAGGAGGAAGACCTTCAGGACGTCCGCCTCGCGGGGAGGGCGTCCCGCGGCGCGCCTCGCCAGCCGCACGGACGCCGCCGCGCAGGCCGCGACGCCCGCCGCGGCGAGCGCGAAGAGGGGCGGCCCGAGATCCCGCGCGGCCGTCCGGGCGTAGAGCGGGATGTTGGGGAGGATGCGGCCCGCGAAGAACATCGTGCCCCCCGTCCACGCCCTCCCGGAGATGTACCAGGCGTACCATGCGGGGCTCCCCATCTCGTGGGGGCCGATGGAGTTCATCGGATGGCTGTAGACGGACGGCCAGAGGGGCACCCGGATCGGGTAGTAGAGGTAGGCGCCGAACCCCGCGAACAGGAGGAGCGCCGCGGTCGCGAGCGTCCGCCGCGGCGGCCTGCGGCCCGGGGAGGCGGCGAGGACGGCGACGGGGACCGCCGCCGCGCACGTCCCGAGCAGGTTCACGCCGATGCCGGCCGAGAGGGCGGCCGCGGCGACGAGGAGCCAGCCGGGCGGGCCGCCGGCGCGCCACCGCACGACGGCGTAGAGGCACAGGCCGACGGCGGAGAGGAAGAGGGTGTGCACCTCCGGTATGACGCTGTGGCTCCAGAAGACGAACGAGAAGGCGATGGTGAGGCCGACGGCGGCCGCCGTCGCGCCGTTCTCCCCGGGCCGACCCGGATTGAGGACGCCGAGGACCGCATCCGCGGCGAGGGCGAGGAGGAGGGCCGCCGACGCGCCGGCGAGGGCGGAGAGCAGGTTCATGTTCCAGGAGGGGTCGCCGAACGGGAGCCGCGTGAAGAGGTGCCCGATGAGGAGATAGGTCGGGTGCCCCGGCGGGTGGTCGATGCCGAACCGCGCGGCGCAGATGACGTACTCGAGGCCGTCCCAGGTGTTGAAGAGCGCCATCGCGCCCCAGCCGGGCGCGAGGTGCGCGAGAAAGACCGCGGAGAGGCCGACGAAGAATGCGGCTGCGAGGGCGCGGCGCGCCGTCATGTCACTCTCCGGGGACGTCGGCCGCGGCCACGAGCGATTCGGCGATCGCCAGGTTCGCCCGCGCCGCGCGGTCCGACGGGTCGATCACGAGGACCTCGTGGAACCGGCTGATCGCCTCGCGGTACGCACCCCGCTGGAGCGAGATGACGCCCAGGTTGTTGATGGCGACCGTGTAGCGCGGGTCGTGGGCGAGGGCCTTCCTGAATTGCTCCTCCGCCCTCCGGAGATTGCCGGCGCCGTAGTACATCTGCCCCAGGCGGTTGTACGTCTCGACCGGGCGCTCCGCCATCTCGCGCGCGAGGGCGAGGTTCGCGGCGGCGGGCCCGTAGCGGGGATCGATCGCGAGCGCCCTGCCGAACTCCCCGGCGGCCTCCGCGACGCGTCCCTCCTCGAGGAGGACGAGTCCCAGGTTGTTCATCGCGTGGACGTAGCGCGGCTCGATCCGGAGCGCCTCCCTGAAGCACGCCGCAGCCCTCGCGAGATCCCCCGCCTCGTAGAATATCCTGCCGAGGTTGTTGTGGGCGGGGGGGAATTCGGCGTCCGCCGCGATCTCCCGCTCGTACTCGGCCTTCGCCCGTTCCATGTCCCCCCGCTGCGCCGCGAGCATGGCGAGGTTGTAGTGGACGCGCCTGACGCCCGGCTGGAGCGTCGCCACCTTTTCGAACTCGCCGAACGCCCGGTCGAGCGCGCCCGCGCGCAGGTAGTGCACGGCGAGCAGGTTCCGGGCGTCGAGCCTCTCCGGATGCGCCTTGAGGTAGTCGCGGAGCTCGCCGGTGAGCTGGAGCTCGTGCTCCGGCCGCCACTCCCTGAAGCCGAACTCCCCCTCGGTCCGGAGCGCCCGGTGGCGGCGGGCGGCGACGAGGGGCGCGTTCGCCGGGATGTCGCGAACGAAGACCATCGCGCGCGCGTCCCAGTACACGAGCCGCCAGCCGTGCGCCTCGCCGAGCCGGTCGATGAGCGCGTGGAACCTCCCGGCCGTCGGGAGGATCATGAGGTTGACGCCGTACCGGTCCAGGACCTCCTCCCAGCCGTCGCGGGCGAGTTCCACCGTCCGGTAGGCCGCGAGGACCCCGGGGTCGGGGGGGGGCGGTGACCCGGCGTCGATGAACACCCTGTAGCGGGGGATGAGCCGCCAGGCGAGATAGCCGCCCCATTCGGCGGCGTTGAACAGCTGCGGCGCCGGCCCGCTCTCGAGGACATAGCGGGCCGCGCCCTCCGGCGGGGGGATCGCCTCGTCGCCGGTGTCGGGGTCCGGCCCGCCGAGCGACCAGGCGGCGAGCGCGGCGAGGAGCAGCGCGAGCGCCGCGTCCGCTCCCCGCCTCCAGCGGGCGACGGAATCCCGCGCGGCACGGGGCAGCATGCCGGCGAGGCGGGCGAACTGCGCGGCGATGAGCGGCGACGCGCAGACCGGCAGGAGCGGCGCGTTCCTCGCCGACGCCACGGAGAGGAGGCCCGAGACGACGAGCAGCATGGTGTCCGCCGGCTCCATGATCGGCATGAACATGACGAGGGTGAAGACGGCGAGGAGCAGGAACGCGGCGAACCACGGGTACTGGAAGAGGGGGGGCTGCTCCGCCGCCGCGGGGGCCGCGAACAGCCCGGGGGACGGGAGGAGCCGCCCGCCGGCGGACGGCGTGCACATGCACGCGACGAACGACGCGGCGAGGACGAGCGCGAGGAGGGCCGCCCCGCGGTTGCCGAGGCGCCGCCATCCGTTCGATTCGGCCTGCGCCGGCATGAGCCGGCAAGCGATCTCGCCGAGGAGCGGGATGCCGAGTATCGCGAGACCGACGACGGCGAGCGGGTCGATGTTCACCCAGAGGAGCATGAGGAGGGGGAAGAGGCAGAGCGGTCGCCGCCGGCCGTCCATGAACCGGTCCAGGAGAATGAGGAGGACGGGGATGAGGAGCCACGTGAAGAGCTCCGGCCGGAGGGCGATCGCGGAGCGGCTCGCGAGCGCCGCGAGGGCGACGACGACGATGGAGACGGAGCGGAGATCGGACCGCCGGATGCACGCGACCGAGAGGAGGGCGATCGAGGCGGCGAAGATGGCCGCCTGCGCGAGGACGAGGAGGCCCATGCCGCCGACCGCCTCGATGCGGGAGACGATGACACCGAAGAGCCATGCCGCGTAGGCCGAGGGGGAGGCGGTGAACGAGAAGACGTCCTCCCCCGGGATCGACCCCGCCTCGAGGATGTACCGGCCCGCCGCGAGGTGCCGCCAGATGGAGGGGCCGGGCGGCCGCGTGAGGGCCATCAGGAAGGCGGCCGCCGCGAGGAGCGCCGCGTGCAGGTGATGGATGCGGAACCGCCATTCGATCGTCTTTTCGCCGTCCATGATCATCTCCTCGCCCCGTCCGCGGCCCGCGCGCATCGGGGCATTGTAGCACAAAGCCGGGAAAGGACGCCCGCTCCTCCCCCGGCCCCGTCGCCCCGCCCCGGACAGTGTCTTTGAACCTTCGACGCTTAACCTTGTACTTTCAACTTTGAACTGTAGTGCTGGTGGGCGATACTGGATTCGAACCAGTGACCTCTTGCGTGTCGAGCAAGCGCTCTAGCCAGCTGAGCTAATCGCCCACGATATCGTTCGGTGTTGCCTGATCCCGGATGATTGCAGGTACCCTTTCCGACCTCGCGCCCCGCGCTCGGCCTTGCGTTCGACCATGCGATTTAGGTTCGCCTCCCTCCCTAAATCGCGGTCTTACGCAACTAGCCAGCTGAGCTAATCGCCCACGATATCGTTCGGTGTTGCCTGATCCCGGATGATTGCAGGTATCCTTTCCGACCTCGCGCTCCGCGCTCGGCCTTGCGTTCGACCACGCGCATTCAACCTCAACTTTGAACTTTCAACTTTGAACTTTGAACTTTGAACTGTAGTTATTGTATCCGATCCCCTCAACGCCGCGCAACAGCGGATGCCTACCGGCGGAAGAGGGGGATGATGAAGGCGTAGAGGAGGATGGCCGCGACGAGCAGGATGGATGCCATCATGAGCACCGCCTTGACGCGCGCCGCCCGCATCTCGTGCTTTCGCAGGCCGATCGTCTGGAAGCTCCCCGTGCTCAGGTAGCTCACGAAGCGCTTCTTGGACTCTGGGAGGACCGTGGGGCCGAGGAGCCTCGTCCTCGTCACCTCCTCGCGTCGCCGGTCGGGCCGCGGATGGGCGAGGAACCGCTCGACCCGTCGGATCTCCGCCTCGATGCGGCCGAGCCGCTCGTCGATCGAGGCGATCCGCCCGCCGATGTAGCCGCGCCGCCTGCCGAACGGCCATTTCATGATTCACACGAGCGAGAGGACGATGATGATGACGACCGCCATGAGCCCCGCCGGGAGGGCGAGCCAGAACCCGATCCTGAGGAGGTCCCCGGCGGCGAGCTCGCCGAGCCGCGGCAGGGCGCGCCCCTCCGGGGCCTCCCGCGCGCCCGCCGCCGCGCCGCGTTCGTCGAGGGCGGGGATGCGCCCGCGGGCGGTGCTCAGCTCCTTCCGCGCCTTCTGGAGGACGGCGAGCGCCTTGTCGAGCTCCTCGCGGAGCGTGGCCGGCGTCCACCGCTCCTCCTTCACGGCGGCGATCTGCTCGAGGAGGCCGGAGAAGCTCTCCCGCGCGCCGCGGGCGAGGACGGCCATGCGCTGCGCGTCCGCCTCCTCGCTCTCCAGGATGGCGAGCGCCCGCCGCATGGTCTCCCCGATCTCCTTCTTCCCGCGGTACCACTCGTCCTGCCGCCCCTTGAGTTCCTCGAGCGCGCGCTTCTCGTGCTCGAGCTCCTCCTGCTGCTTCCGAAGCTTCACGAGCTGCTCCTTCGCCCGCTCCACCTTCGCGATCAGATCCTCGTGCTCTCTCAGGTTCATCGACGCCCGCCTTTCTCCCGCGCCGCCGTCAGGCGCTCCCGATCACCCCGGCGATCTCCATCAGGCCGGTGACCTGGAGGTCGGGGATCTTGTGGAACGCCTCCGGATCGAGCCGCGCCTCCTCGATCTCGCGCTCCATCATCTCCACGAGCTCCCCGTCCTCCTCCCGCCGCTTCACGAGCACGGTGGTCATCCCGGCCATGTTCCCCATCTGGATGTCGGTGAGCCGGTCGCCGACCATCATCGCCCGCTCCGGCCGGACGCCGAGCTGCTCGAGCACCATGACCGCGATGCGAGGGTTCGGCTTCTCGAGCCGGTGGGCGAGCGAGTCGTTCCAGTCGAAGAACGCCTCCGGCGGCGGGAGCCCGGGGACCCGGGCGAACGCCTCGAGGACGACGTTCCGCGTGGTGAAGGTGGCGACGGCATACCGGATGCCGCGCCCGACGAGGAACCGCATGAACTCCACCGCGTCGGGAAAGAGACTGGATTTCCCCGCCCTGATGGAGCCGATCCGCTCCCGCTCGTCCACGACCCCCTTCGCCCGCTGGAAGGCGTCCCAGGTGGTCTTCAGGCCGATCGTCCCGAGTTTTTCCATGAACCCCTTGTTGGTGAAGTAGGAGAGCATGTACTCCTGCTCCCTCCCCGGCGGGATCTTCCCGCCGCACTCCTCGACCGTCTTGACGAAAATCTCCGTCCAGTACCGCTTCGGATCCGGGTATATCTTCGCGATCGTATTGTCGTTGTCGAAGATCACCGCCTCGATTCCGGCACCCATCGCCCCCTCCCTCAGTCGTCGCGCCCCTATTCGCTGCCCGTCCTCCGCCACGCCGAGAATTCGTCCACGAGGATGCCCCTCCCCTGCTCGAACTCCTCGACCGACAGCGGCCTCCCCGGCACGCCGCGGATCCGCTTGAGGGAGAGGTAGGCGTCGTAGGCGGTGAGCGGCCTTCCGATCCGCATCGCCTCGATGAGCATTCCCCTCGCCTTCCCGGTGCCGATCCGCTCCATCGCCACGGTGCAGATCTCCGCCTCGGGGATCCCGATCTCCCTCGACGAGAGGATCCGCCCGATCTCGTCGAGCGCCGCCTCCTCGCCGAGGAGGCCGAGGGCGAGCACGGCCGGGTCGCGCACCTCAGGCGACGACGATTGCGCGTAGCGGCGGAGGACCGGGGCGGCCTCGGGGTCGCCCGCGAAGCCCAGGAGCCGCAGCAGGAAGGCGAGCGCCGGCATGCGCGCCTGCTCGATGTTGGCCGTCGCCCAGCGGATGAAATCCCCCCGCTCGGGCAGCGCCGCGAATGTCTGCCGGACGGACCGCCTGCGGACCTCGTCGGCCAGGACCTGCATGTACTGGGCCATGACGCGCGCGGTGTCCGCGTCCGCCGCGTGGTAATCCTCCGCCATGCGGCGGGCAAGGCGGTAGAGCCGCCGCTCGCCCTCGGCGTGGACTTCCCGGTCGAGGGACGACAGCCTGCCGCACACCGCGTTGATCTCGTCGCCGATCCCGGTGAAGTAGGCCCTGTTGAACCGGCCGGCCTCCGGCAGCGAGTCGAACCCGGTCACGACGGTCAGGCCGATGATGTCGGCCCTCGGCTCCGCCGACGAGGGGTTGTAGGACGCCCCGTCGCCGAACCGCCAGGATGCCCACCGCCGTTTGAGCGTCCCGTCGGTCGGGCCGATCCCCCTCGGCGCCTCCGCGCTCCCGGCGGCGAGCCACTCGAGGAGGCCGAGGGCCGCCTGCCGCATGGTCGCCTCCGGGTTGTCGAGGAGCGAGATGAGGATGTCGAACACCGCCGGATCGTCGACGAGGAGGAGGACCCCCCGCACCTCCTCGTACTTCCCGCCCTTGATCCGCCCCCGGGCGATGTAATCAACGAGGACGGGGATCGCCGACGGGTCGCCCGTGCGGAGGAGGGCGAGGGCCGCCTCGTCCTCGAAGACCCCCTCGGTCATGGCGCTCCGGAGGGCGTCCCTGGCGTCCGCGGCGCCGATGAGCCCCATCATCCGTATGGAGGCCCACCTCCCCACGTACGGGAGCCGCCCCCAGCCGGCCGCGAGCCGGCCGACGAACTCGCGCCGGGCGTCGGACTCCTCGAACCGGTACGGGACGCCGAGTACGTCCATCTGCTGGAAGATCGCCTCGACCCGGCGCAGGGCGTCGCTCGTCCGCCCCTCCCGCTCCTCGGCGGCGCAGAGGCGGATGAGCGCCTCGAACGCGTTGAAGATCGTCGCCTCGGCGGCCACCCTCCGCTCCCGGTTGAAGTCGGCGAGCGCGCCGATGGCGTCGGCGAGCCTCGCCTCCTCCCGCTCGATCTCCGCCTCCCTGCCCGCCCGCGCGCCGGAGCCCGGCATCGGTGTCTCGATCCCGGTCGCGGCGTCGTCGATCGACGGCGTGGGGACGGGGGTGACGTCCGACATGAGGCCCGTTCCGAATTCCTCGAGCGGGATGTCCCTCGGGTTGAGGCTGTCGAGCCAGACGATCCGCTGCTGCCGTATCGTGATCGCCCAGATGATGAGGCCGAAGAGCAGGACCACGAGCGCCCCGATGGCGATGAGGACCTTGACGTAGAACGAGAGCCTCACGGCGCGTCCCCCGCGAGCGCGCGGAGCTCCCGGGCGATGCGCTCCATCGTGACCTGCCGCGTCTTCTTTCCGGGCATCCTCGACAGGGAGGAGACGAGGAACGGCTCCCCGAGCCGGATGTCGATCTCGGGCCGCCGGACCGGGAACCGCCAGAAGCGGTAGAGCCCCCTGCAGCCGCTGATGCCGAGGGGGACGAGGGGGACGCCGGTCCGCTCCGCGATGAGGCTGATCCCGCCCCGCGGCCGCTCGCCCTTCCCGAGCCTGCCGATCCCCCCCTCGGGGAAGATGAGGATGACGCCGCCGTCGGTGAGAACCGCCATCGCCTCCTCGATCGCGTGCCGGTCGAGCGCCCCCCTGCTCACCGGAAAGCCGCCGAGCCTCCGAATGAGGAGGCCGAGCGGCGGGAAGGCGAAGAGCCCCTCCATGGCCATGATGTGCACCGGCACCGGCATGAAGGCCGCGATGATCACCGGGTCGAACCATGAGATATGGTTGGAGAAGATGATGAACGGCGGGCGCGCGGGGAGGCGCCCGATCCCCTCCGTGCGCACCCGCGCGACGACGCGGAAGAGGACGCGGAAGGCCGGCTTGAGGAACCGCTGGAGGAGGAGGCCGCGACGCGCCATGGTGTCTCTCCGCCGGTCACATCTTGGCGATATCCTCGAAGAGGATATCGACGCCGAGGACGCCGGCGATCGTCCCGTCCTCGCCGCGCACCGGCGCCGACACGGTGATGCAGAGCGCCCCGTCCATGAGCGACGTGTAGAAATCGCTCACGCGGCTCTCCCCCGTCTCCATCGGCCGCAGGTACCAGCTCCGGTTCGAGAAGTCGAAGCCGTCGGTGAAGTAGGCGTCGTACGTCTCCTGGTCGCCCGGCCGCACGATGTTCGGGGTGATCTTGCGCCCCCCGCGGTCGGTGACGTACAGGTACTTGACGAACGGCTGGTCGCCGAGCATCGCCCGGAGCAGCGGCTCGATCCGCGCCGGGTCCATGGAGCGTATCTCCTCCCGCTCGGCCGCCTCCTCGACGATGTGCCGCGCCATGGAGGTGACCCGGCTCTTCAGCCGGTCGAAGTCCGACTTGAAGAGCCGCGGCAGGTAGATGCGCGCGAAGTGGAGCATCTCCTCGTCGGAGATGCCGGTCGTCCGCCCGGCCGCGTACTCCTCGTCGATCCGCTTCTTGATCCGCATGAGCCCCGGGTCGCGCTTGTCCATCCGGCGGTCGCCCTCCGTCCCGAGGTACGCGTCGATCCAGTAGGCGATCCCCGCGATCCCCGACTTGTCCGTGATGCTCACCCGGACGGGCCGCCGGAGGAGCCGGACGGTGTCGAACGGGTTGTAGATCTCCTCGTTCTTGAGCACGCCGTCGGCGTGGATGCCCGCCTTCGTCGTGTTGAAATCGAGGCCGACGAACGGGTAGTTCGGCGGGATGACGACGCCGATCTCGTCCTGGAAATAGCGCGCGATCCTGGTGATGACGGTCGTGTCGAGCCCCGGCGCCGGCCCCCTGAGCGAGAGGTACTCCATGACGAGGCCCTCGAGCGGCGGATTGCCGGTGCGCTCCCCGAAGCCGAGGATCGCCCCGTTCGCCGCCGAGCAGCCGTACAGCCAGCCGGCGACGGCGTTCACGAGCACCTTGTGGAAGTCGTTGTGCCCGTGCCACTCGAGCCGCTCCGCGGGCACCCCCGCCTCACGCCTGAGGCCGTGGAAGAGCTTCGGCACGCTCCTCGGCAGCGCCGCCTCGGCGAAAGGGACGCCGTAGCCGAGCGTGTCGCAGACCCTGATCTTGATCGGGATGCCGCTCTCGTCGGAGAGGCGCATGAGCTCCTGCGCGAACGGGACGACGAAGCCGTAGAAATCCGCCCGCGTGGCGTCCTCGAGATGGCAGCGGGGGATGATCCCCGCATCGAGGGCCGCCCGGACGATCCCCAGGTAGTTGTCCATCGCCTGCCGCCGCGTCCAGTGCAGCTTGAGGAAGATGTGGTAGTCGGAGCAGGAGGTGAGGATCCCCGTCTCCCGGAGGCCCATCTCCCTGACGAGCTGGAAATCCTCCTTCTTCGCCCTGATCCAGCCGGTGACCTCCGGGTAGCGGCAGCCGATCTCCATGCAGCGCCGCACCGCCTCCTTGTCCGCGGCGCTGTAGAGGAAGAACTCGCACTGCCGGATGACGCCGCTGTCCCCGTCGAGCTCGTGGAGCAGGCGGTAGATGCGGACGACCTGGTCGGCGGTGTAGGGGGGGCGGGACTGCTGGCCGTCCCTGAAGGTCGTGTCGGTGATCCATATGCCGGCGGGCTGCTCCATCGGGACGGCCTTGCCGTCGAACGGGACCCGCGGGATCTCCGTGTAGGGGAAGATGTCGCGGAAGAAGAGCGGCTCCTCCACATCCCTGAGCGGGTACCGTTTCCCGGCCGAGGCCGTGCGCTTCATCCGTCTTCCCCTTCGCATGCGCCGCTACACCGTCTCTTTGAGCGCGGCGATCTTCAGCGCCGCGATCGCCTCGTTCGGCCGGAGCCCCTTCGGGCAGGCCTCCTCGCAGTTGTAGACGGTCCGGCAGCGCCAGACGCCGTCCCTGCCGTCGACGAGCGCGAGCCGCTCGCCGCGGGCCTCGTCCCTGCTGTCGAAGATGAAGCGGAACGCCTTCAGGAGCGCCCCGGGACCGATGGAGCGGTTGTTGTACCAGAACGACGGGCAGGAGGAGGTGCAGCTCCCGCAGAGGATGCAGTTGACGGCGTTGTCGATCCGGTCCCGGTCGGCCGGCGACTGCGGGAGCTCGCGGTCGGGGAACCCCGTCTTCCGCACGAACCAGGGCAGGACCCGCATGAGCGAGTCGTAGAACTCGTCCATGCAGACGACGAGGTCCCGGATGACCGGGTAGCCGGGGAGCGGCTCGACGGCGATCCGCCGCCCGCGGAGGAGCGCGACCTGGAGATGGCAGGCGAGGTCGTTCTTCCCGTTGATGTTCATGGCGCAGGAGCCGCAGATGGCGCTCCGGCACGAGCGCCTGAAGGTGAGCGTGCCGTCCTGCTCCGCCTTGATCGCCTGGAGGCAGTCCAGCACCGTCATCCCCCGCGACACCTCCATCTCGAAGGTGTCGCGGCGGGGACGTGCGGACCGCTCGGGGTCGTACCGGAAAATCCTGAACGTGTATTTCCCCAGGGATTCGGTCACCGCGCCGCCCTCCCCTTCCCCTCTCCGGGGCCCGTGACGCCGGGCCCGCCGCGTCCCGCCCCCGCCCTAGTACTTCCGCTCCTTCGGCTCGTACCGGGTGATGCGCACCGGGACATGGTCGAACACCGGCCCCTCCGGCCCCGTCCAGGCGAGGGAGTGCCGCAACCAGTCCGCGTCGTTGCGCCGCGGGTAATCGGTCCTGTAGTGCGCCCCCCTGCTCTCCGTGCGGGCGAGGGCGCCGGCGACGACGATCTCGCTGAAGTCGAGGAGGCTCCGGAGCTCGATCATCTCCACGAGCTCGGTGTTGAACCGCCTCCCCCTGTCGGTCAGGCGCGCCGCGGCGAACCGCTCCTTCAGCCTCCGGATGATGTCGAGCTGCTCCCGGAGGGGCCCCTCCGATCGGAAGATGCCGCAGTTCCGCTGCATACCCTCCTGGAGGTCGTCGCGGATGCGGGCGAACGGCTCCCGTCCCTGCCCGTCCGCGAGGGCGGCGAGGTCGCCCCGGACCCCCGCCTCCGCGGCGGGCGGGAAGGCGGCCCAGCCGAGCCGGGGGAGGTCGGCGCAGGCCGCCCGCCCCGCGCGCTCCCCGAAGACGACGGCCTCGAGGAGCGAGTTGCAGCCGAGGCGGTTCGCCCCGTGGACGGAGACGCAGGCGCACTCGCCGCAGGCGTACAGCCCCGGCACGACGGCGCCCGCCGCGTCCCGGCGGACGCGGCCGTCGTTGTCCGTCGGGATGCCGCCCATGGAATAGTGGGCGGTCGGCTGGATCGGGATCGGCTCCCGCAGGGCGTCCACGCCGGCGAATCGCAGGGCGAGGTCGAGGATCTGCGGCAGGCGCTTCATGATCTTCTCGGCGCCGAGGTGCCGGATGTCGAGGTGGACAAAGGCGCCGCCGCCGATCCCCCGCCCCTCGTTGATCTCCGACTGGATGGCGCGCGAGGTCACGTCACGCGGCGCGAGCTCCATCATCTTCGGCGCGTAGCGCTCCATGAGCCGCTCGCCGGCGCCGTTCAGGATGTGGCCGCCCTCGCCGCGGGCCCCCTCGGTGACGAGGATCCCGCTCGGGAAGAGGCCGGTCGGGTGGTACTGGACGAACTCCATGTCCTCCAGCGGGAGCCCCGCCCGCGCGGCGACGCTCAGGCCGTCGCCCGTGTTCGCGTGCGCGTTGGAGCTGATCCTGAACGCCCGGCCGTAGCCGCCGGTCGCGAGGATGACGGCACGCGCCCGGAAGGTGTGGAGCTCGCCCGTCGCGATGTCGAGCGCCACGACGCCCGCGCAGGCGCCCTCCTCGATGGCGAGCGCGAGGACCATGAACTCCGGGAAGAACCGGACCGCGTGACGGAGGCACTGCTCGTAGAGCGTGTGGAGAATGACGTGGCCGGTGAGATCGGCCGCGTAGCAGGCCCGCTTCCTCGTGTGGCCGCCGAACTCGCGCTGGGCGATGCGCCCCGCCGGCGTGCGGCTGAAGGGGGTCCCCATGTGCTCCAGCCCGATGATCGCATCCGGCGCGGCCCGCACGAGGATCTCGATGGCGTCCTGATCCCCCAGGTAGTCGCTCCCCTTGACCGTGTCGAACATGTGGAGCGTCCAGTCGTCCTCGTCCTCGTTCCCGAGCGCGGCGGCGATGCCGCCCTGCGCCGCGCCCGAGTGGGAGCGGGTGGGGAAGACCTTCGTGAGGACGCAGCAGGACCCTCCGGCCTGCGCCTCGACGGCGGCGCGCATGCCGGCGAGACCGGCGCCGACGATCACCGTGTCGTATCGGTGCAGCATGGCGTTCACTCTTTGGTCGCCGCCGGCACGCCCGGCGGCCTCACGGCCGAACCGCGAGAATCGTCACCAGCCCGAGGCAGAACAGCGCGAGCGCCGCCGCCGCGATGAGGACCAGGAGGGCGACCCGCGCGCCGGCGGGGCGGACGCAGTCCTGCACGATCCCCCAGGCCCCGTACCAGCCGTGGGAGAGGGCGAGCGCGAGGAGGGCGAGATCGAACGTCTTCCAGAGCGGGTTGGAGAGCCGCGCCATGACGTCGGCGTACAGCCGCCGCTCGGCGCCCATGCAGTGCATGAGGACGAAATGGACGAGGACGAGGACGAACAGGGCGACGCCGCTCACCCGCTGGAAGAGCCAGCCGTACGATCCGGTCGGGTGCGCGGCGGTCGCGCCGGCGCCCCCCGATTCACTCCGCGAGAAAGACAAGGTAGATCCCCCCCGTGATGCCGAGGACGGCGCAGACCGCGAAGACGATCCAGAACGTGGCGCGGTGGTTCCGCATCCCGATTCCCGCGTCCAGGGCGGCGATCCGGATCCCGTTGATCGAGTGGAAGAGGATCGCCGCCAGCAGCAGCGACTCCCCGACCCTGAACGGCGCGGTGGAGAGGGAGCGCATGAGCGCGTCGTACGACTCCTCCCCCTTCTGGACGTGGTGGATGACCCATATGTGCATCGTGAGGTAGACGAGGAGGGCGAGGCCGGAGACGCGGTGCAGGACATGCGACCACATCCCCTCGCCCCACCGGTAATGGTACCGTCTCACGCGCGTCTTCCCCCGATCCCCCGGGCCCGCCGGAGGAGCCGCATTATAGCATCGAGACCGGATCCGCATCCACCGCAAATTGGACGTCCCCCCCCGGCCGCAGCCGTCCGAGCACCGCGCCGACGGCCGCGGTCATGGGCGGGACGGCCTCCCCCTTCAGGACGATCTGCCACCGGTAGCGCCCCCGCACCTTTTGGACGGGGGACGGCGCGGGGCCCAGCACATCGACGGCCGGGGGGAGCGCGCCGGCGAACTCGCGGGCGCAGTGCCGCGCGATCCACTTCACCGCCTCGCCGTTCCTCCCCTTCACGGTCACGAGGACGAGCCGCTTCAGCGGCGGGTAGCCGAGCTCCTCCCTGAAACCGATCTCCCTGCGGTAGAACAGCTCGTCGTCGCCGTCCCGCGCGGCGAGGATCGCCGGGTGCCCCGGGGCGTACGTCTGGATGATCACCTCCCCCGCCCGCTCGCCGCGTCCCGCCCGTCCCGCCACCTGCGTGAGGATCTGGAAGGTGTACTCCGAGGCGCGGAAGTCCGGCAGGTGGAGCGCCGTGTCGGCGCAGATGACGCCCACGAGCGTGACGTTGGGGAAGTGGAGCCCCTTCGCGATCATCTGCGTGCCGAGGAGGATCTGGATCTCCCCCCGGCCGAAGGCGCCGAGCGTCTCGGCGTGCGCGTGCCTCCCGGTCATGGCGTCGGTGTCCATCCGCCCGACCCTGCGCTCGGGGAACAGCCGCGAGACCATGGCCTCCAGCTTCTGGGTGCCGAGGCCGGGGAAGCGGAGGTTCGGGGAGCCGCAGGACGGGCACCGGGCGGGGGCGCCGCGCGAGAAGCCGCAGAGATGGCAGATGAGCGTCTCCCCCGCGCCGTGGGAGGTGAGCGAGACGCTGCAGTGGGGGCATTTCTCCACCCACCCGCACCGGCGGCAGAGCATGAGCGGCGAGAAGCCGCGCCTGTTGAGGAAGAGGATGACCTGCTCGCCGCGGCCGAGCCGTTCCTCCATCGCCCCGAGGAGCCGCCGCGAGAAGAAGGTCGTCCGGCCGGTCCGCCGGCCCTCCTCCTGCATGTCCACGATGGCGACGCGCGGCATCGGGCGGTCGTCGATCCGCCGGGGGAGGCGGAAGAGCGCGTACCTCCCGGCGGCGGCGTTCCAGTACGATTCGACCGACGGCGTCGCCGATCCGAGGAGGACCGCCGCTCCCTCGAGGGAGCCCCGCGTGATCGCCGCGTCGCGGGCGTGGTAGCGCGGCGCGTCCTCCTGCTTGTAGGACCGCTCGTGCTCCTCGTCCACGACGATGAGGCCGAGGTCGGGGATGGGGGCGAAGACGGCGGACCGCGCCCCCACCGCGATCCGCGCCTCCCGCGCGCGCATCCGCTCCCACTCGACGAAGCGCTCGCCGGCCGAGAGGCGGCTGTGGAGCACCGCGACGCCGCGGCCGAAGCGCTCCCTGAACCTGCCGACCGTCTGCGGGGTGAGGGATATCTCCGGCACGAGGACGATCGCCCCCCTCCCCGCCGCGAGCGCGGCGGCGATCGCCTGGAGGTACACCTCGGTCTTCCCGCTCCCCGTGACGCCGTGGAGGAGCGTCACGGAGAATCGCCCCGCCCGCACCTCCTCGCGCAGCCGGGCGAGCGCGCGCTCCTGCTCCGGGGTGGTCGGCAGGTGCGGGGCGGCGGCGGGCGGCGGGGCCCCCTCCCACGGATCGCGCCAGACCCGCGCCCGGCGGAGCTCGACGGCTCCCTTTCGCTCGAGGGATCGGAGCGCGGCATGCGCCGCGCCGGCGCGACGGAGGAGGACGCTCGCCTCGGCCGGCCCCTCCCCCTCGAGGAGGCGGTCGAGGATCCGTGCCTGCGCCGGGGCCCGCGCGCGGAGACCGTCGGGCGGGCCGAGGCCGTCGAGCCGATCGCGGCGGAGGCGGACGAAGAGCGGCATCTTCGCGCCCGCCCCCCGCCGGATGCCCGCCGGGAGGATGGCGGCGATCGCCGTCGGGAGGGGACAGCCGTAGTAGGAGGCCATCCAGCCGGCGAGGGAGAGGAGCCGCTCGCCGATGATCGGCGTCTCGTCCCGGACGGAGGCGATCGGCCGCGCGCCGGCGCGGGGCTCGCCCTCCCCGACCGCCACCACGTACCCGACCATGCGCCGCGAACGGAACGGGACGACGACGCGGACGCCCGGCCGCACCGCGCCGGCGAGGGGCTCGGGGATGCGGTAATCGAACGCCCGGTCGACGTTGATGTCGAGGACGACGGTCGCGTATCCTGCCACGGCGGGAACCCCCGGCAGGATGGTAGCACGAAGAGCGTCGCGAAGTCACGCCGCGCGGCGCCGCATTATCATGAACCGATTCACCACGGACGGGCACGGATTCTTACGGATCCTCGCGGATACTTCAAAGAATCCGTGCATATCCGTCAATGATCCGCGTGAATCCGCGGTCGATTGGTGCTTCTTACCGGCGGCAGAGGAGTTCCCTGCGGCGGCGGGCGTCAGGCCGCCCCGTCCAGGAAGGCCCGCACCTTCTTCAGGTCCTCCCACGCCCTCCGCTTCTCGTCGGGGTTCCGGAGGAGGTAGGCGGGATGGAACGTCGGGATGATCTTGATGCCGCGGTAGTCGTGGAACCGCCCCCGGAGGGCGCCGATGGGCCGCGTCGTCTGAAGGAGCGTCTGCGCGGCGTGGCGTCCGAGGGCGAGGATGAGGCGTGGCCTGAGGTGCCCGAGCTGGCCGAGGAGGTACGGCTCGCAGTGCCCGACCTCCTCGGGCCGCGGATCCCTGTTCCCCGGGGGCCTGCACTTCAGGATGTTCGTGATGTACACCGCGTCGCGGTCGAGGCCGATCGCGGCGAGCATCTTCGTGAGGAGCGCCCCCGCCCTGCCGACGAACGGCACCCCCTGCCTGTCCTCCTCCGCGCCCGGGGCCTCCCCCACGAGGACGAGCGCCGCGGGGACCGCTCCCGCCCCGAACACCGTCTTCGACCTCGTCTCCCAGAGGGCGCACTTCCTGCATCGGGAGACGGCGCGGGCGAGCTCCTCCATCGAGGGGATGTCACGCCGCCGGGCGTCCGCGGCGAGGGCCGCCGCGCGGCGGGGGATGCGGCCCGCCCCGTCCGCCGCGAGCCGCTCGAGGCAGCCGCGGGTGAGGCGCAGGATCTCCCTGAAATCGTCGAGCGGACCGTTCATTCGTGCGCAGGAACCGGCCGGCTACCGCATCGAGGCGGCGATGACCGCCCCCGCGACCTCCTCCACCTGCGGGCGGGCGAGCAGCGGATGGATGGGGAGGGCGAGCGTCTCGGCGGCCGCCCGCTCCGACTCCGGCAGCTCCCCGGCGGCGGGGCCGCAGCCGCGGAAGCACTCCTGGAGGTGGAGCGGGAGGGGGTAGTAGACGGCGCAGCCGATCCCCGCGGCGGCGAGCGCCTCCATGACCGCGTCGCGGCGCCGCACCCGCACCACGTACTGGTTGTAGACGTGCCGCACGTAGGGGAGCTCGATCGGCGGCTCGATCCCGCTCCCCATGAAGAGCTCGCCGTACAGCCGGGCGTTGCCCCGCCGCCGCTCCGTCCACTCATCGAGGCGGGGCGCCTTCGCGAGGAGGACGGCCGCCTGGATCTCGTCGAGCCTGCTGTTGTAGCCAAGGATCGGATGGAAGTAGCGGGGACGCGCGCCGTGCTCGCGGAGCATCCGCAGGCGGTCGGCGAGGGCGGCGTCGCGGGTGAAGAGCATCCCGCCGTCGCCCATGCCGCTCAGGTTCTTTGTGGGGTAGAAGCTCACGCAGCCGATGTCCCCGATCCCCCCGACCCGCCTCCCCTTGTACTCGGCGCCGAGGGACTGGCAGGCGTCCTCGACGATCTTCACGCCCCAGTCCCGCGAGAGGGCGAGGAGCGGGTCCATCTCTGCGGGCTGGCCGTAGAGGTGGACGGGGATGATCGCCTTCGTCCGGACGGTCAGCCGCCGCTCGACGGAGTCGGGATCGATGTTGTACGTGCGGGGATCGATGTCCACGAAGACGGGACGGGCGCCGACGAGCACGATGGCGCTCGCCGAAGAGAAGAAGCTGTAGGCGGTGGTGATGACCTCGTCCCCGGGGCCGACCCCCGCCGCCCGGAGGGCGAGGATGAGGGCGTCGGTGCCTGAGGCGCAGCCGACCGCGTGCGGAACGTCCACGTAGCCGGCGAGGAGGCCCTCGAGGGCGGCGACCCGCTCGCCCAGGACGTACCTCCCGCTCCGGGCGACATCGAGCATCGCCCGCTCGATATCCTCCTGGAGCTCCCTGTGCTGCCCCGCGATGTCGAGAAACGGCACGGCCATCTGTCTCACGCTCCTCCCGCGCGCCGCCCGCCCGGGCCGGTCACGAGCGGTGGGCCCCGGCGGTGAGCCGGAGGCCCTCCCGAAGGCCGACCGACGGCGCGTAGCCGAGCACCTCCCCCGCCCTCCTGATGTCGGCGACGGAATGCCGGACGTCCCCCGCCCGGGGCGCGCCCCGGCGCGCGGGGACGGACACGCCGAGGACCTCCTGGACCAGCCGCAGGAGCTCGTTGATCGTCGTCGATTCGCCGCAGGCGATGTTCAGGACCTCGCCGCCGCGGAGCGGGGCCTCGCAGGCGAGCAGGTTCGCCGCGGCGACATTCCGGACGAAGGTGAAGTCCCTGCTCTGCTCGCCGTCGCCGTCGATGACGATCCCGCCGCCGCCGAGCGAGCCGGCGATGAATTTCGGGATGACCGCGGCGTACGGCGAGGACGGGTCCTGGCGGGGACCGAAGACGTTGAAATATCGGAGCGAGACGCAGCAGAGGCCGAAGACCGCGCTGAAGGCGGCGCAGTAGTGCTCGCCGGCGATCTTGCTCGCCGCGTACGGGGAGCGCGGCATCGGCCGCATCCCCTCCTCCTTCGGGAGGACCGGCGCGTCCCCGTAGACGGACGACGACGAGGCGAAGACGAACCGCTCCGCCCCGGCGTCGCGCGCCGCGAGGAGCGCGTTGAGGGTCCCGCCGACGTTGACCTCGTGGCAGGCGACCGGGTCCTCGACCGAGCGGACGACCGACGGGAGGGCCGCCTGGTGGAGGAGGAAGGCGCAACCGGCCGCGGCGCGCACGATCGCGGCGCGATCCCTGACGTCGCCCTCGATGACCTCGAGCGGCCCGGCGAGCCCCGCGAGGTTCTCCCGCCGGCCGGTGGAGAAGTTGTCGAACACCCGGACGCGCCCGCCCCTCGAGAGGAGGAGCTCGACGATGTGCGAGCCGATGAAGCCCGCGCCCCCGGTCACGAGGTGGATCCGGCCAGCCATCCCCCGCCCTACCTCCCGATGCTCTTGTAGATGAACCCCTTCTCCTCCATGACGTCGGGATCGAAGATGTTCCTCCCGTCGATGACGATCGGGTGGGCCATCAGGCGGCGGATCCGGTCGAGGTTGAGATCCCGGAACTCGTCCCACTCGGTGACGATGAGGAGGGCGTCGGCGCCCTTCGCCGCGTCGTAGGGGTTCGCGCAGTACCGGACCCCCGTGAGGAGCCGCCGGGCGTTCTGCATCGCCTGCGGATCGTAGGCCCTGATGGAGGCGCCCTCGTGCTGGAGCGCGGCGATGATGTCGGTCGCGGGGGCGCTCCGCATGTCGTCGGTGTTCGGCTTGAAGGCGAGGCCGAGGACGCCGATCACCTTGTCCTTCACGATCCAGAGCGTCTCCTCGACCTTCTTGACGAACCGGGCGCGCTGCTCCCGGTTGATCTTCTCGACGACCCGCAGGAGCTCGAAGTCGTAGCCGAGCTCCTCGGTGATCTTGATGAAGGCCGCGACGTCCTTCGGGAAGCAGGAGCCGCCGTAGCCGATCCCGGCGTTCAGGAAGGAGCGCCCGATCCGGCGGTCGAGCCCCACCCCCTCGACGACCTCGAGGATGTTCGCCCCGGCCAGCTCGCAGATGTGGGCGAGGGCGTTGGCGAACGATATCTTGAGCGCGAGGAAGGAGTTCGAGGCGTGCTTGATGATCTCGGCCGACTTGATGTCGGTCACGATCACCGGTGCCCGGAGCGGGGCGTACAGCTCCTTGAGGATCTTCGCCGCCCGCTTCGACGAGACGCCGATGGCGATCCGGTCGGGCTTCATCGTGTCCTCGACCGCCGTCCCCTCCCGGAGGAACTCGGGGTTCGAGGCGACGTCGAAATCCACGTGCTTCCGGTTGTAGCGCTTGATCGTCTCGGCGACCTTCTCCCCGGTCTTCACCGGCACGGTGCTCTTGTCCACGATGAGGCGGTAGCCGTCCATCGCCTCGGCGACGGCGCGGGCGACGATCGCCACCGCGCTCAGGTCCGCGGTCCCGTCCGCCTTCGGCGGGGTGCTCACGGCGATGAAGACGATCTCCGACTTCCGGACGCCCTCGGCGATGCTCGTGGTGAACCGCAGCCGCCCCGCCGCCGCGTTCCGGCGGATGATCTCGTCGAGCCCCGGCTCGTAGATCGGCACCTTGCCCCGCTTGAGCATCCGGATCTTCTCGGCGTTGCTGTCCACGCAGATGACCTTGTTCTTCATGTCGGCGAGGCAGGCCCCGGTGACGAGGCCGACGTAGCCCGTGCCGATGATGCACACCTTCTTCATCTCATCCTCCATCTGTTGCGGTTCCGCCGCGATCCCGACGCGCCCCTCTCCCCTCCGCGCGGACGACCCGCGCCGCGACGGCCGCGACTGCTCGGGGATGGGGGCGGGGCGTGCTAGAAGCGGACCTCGAGGGGAACGTCCGGGTAGGCGTCGAGGTAGAAGAGCACGAAGAAGCCGACGCTCGACTTCCTCCTCCCCCTGTAGCGCACGGTGAACGCCGCCTCCCACTCGTGGAGGTCCCTGAAGAGCGTCCACTCTCCTTCTTCGAAGGTCCCGTCGGATGCCTCGAAACGCAGGTACTGGCGCGCCGCCCAGTCGTCGTTGAGCTGGACGTTGAACTCGGTCGTCCAGAGGTTGCTGTCGTCGACGAGGTAGCGCTGCCCGAGCGCCAGGCTCACGATGTCGTTCCGGTAGACGTAGAAGTCGGTGTTCCACTCGTCGAGGCGGTTCTTGTACATGTTGTAGTAGACCTCGAAGTCGAGCTTCGCCCAGTCGATCGGGCGGAACTCGGCGTCGATGAAGACGTCGTTGAACAGCTTGTCGAAGCCGTCCCGCACCTCGGCCGAGGAGTAGTGCTCGTCCGCGAAGGCGCGCGAGTTGAAGCCTCGGTACCGGCCGTTGTTCGTCACCATGTCGAGGTAGATCTTGATGTCGAACAGGTCGACGTCCTCCCCCTCGCCGCGCTTCGTCTGGAGGGCGTTCCTGAGGAGGAGGGTGAACATGCTCAGCTCGTTGAAGAAGTCGTACTGGTCGAAGGCGTAGACCTGCCGCGGGTACTCGCGCGTCGGATCGGAGAAGTACTGGTAGGTGAGTGAGGGCTCGAAGAGGTGCCGCAGCCGGTTGATCTTGAGGCGGTGGTTGTAGTAGTCCCAGACGCGCCAGACCTTCGTGTCGGCCTGCATGCCGAGGGTGAAGAGGCCGCGCCAGACGTTCCGGTCCTCGGGTGAGCGCACCTCGGAGAGGAGCTCCTGGTCGAGGACGCCGTCGCCGTCGGTGTCGACGAGCACGCCGGTCCCCTCGAACGTCGACGGGCCGGAGGGCGCCTTCGAGTAGAACGTCTGCCGGATCCCCCCCCACGGCTTGATGTTGAGGAACTTCATGTACTTCTTCGGGTACGAGATCTCGTGGTAGGTGTCGGCGCGGACGCTCTTGATCGGGTCGGGGATCGGCGGCTCGGGCATCCCCGCCTCGGCCTGGTCGGCGGTGAGCGGGTCGTCCGAGAAGCGGTAGTCGAAGTTCGTCGCCGATGTGCGGCTCTCGTAGAAGAAGGGGGTGTCGCCGATCCGCTGGTTCACCGCGTCGATGGTGAACTCCGGGAGGCGCTGCACCACCGTGTAGAACTTGTTGAAGCGCGGCGAGACGAAGAGCGACAGCTGGTACTTCTCGGCGGCCTTCGTGATGTCGATGTAGTTCTCCCGCTGGATCTGGTCCTCGTACTCGTCGCGGAAGAACTCGTCGATGAAATCCTCGTCGCTCTGCTTGTTGAAGCGCACCGTCATCCGCGTGTCCTCGGAGAACTCCTGGATATGCTCGAAGGTGATCCGGTAGCGGTCCTTGAGGTCGAGGTCCGAGTTGAGGGTGTAGTCCGGATCCTCGTCGCGGGCGAAGTAGAAGACGGTCTGGCCGTCCGCCTGCGCGCTCGGCAGGTGGTGGCTGACGGTCACCCCGCTGCCGAGGCCGCGCTTGCTCCGGAAGTCGAGGTGGGGCGTGACGCGGATGTTCTTCGTCTTGTAGACGTCGAAGGCGGTGAGGAGGAAGAAGCCCCAGTCGCTCGTGAAGCCGGGCACCATGTTGTAGGGCGACTCGTCATCGACGAGGGAGTATTTCGCGTACGGCGACCAGAAGACAGGGGTCTCGTAGGCGTTGAAGACGACGTTGTGCGCCACGATGCTGTCACCGGGGTAGATGTAGATCGTTTTCGCGCGGAGGCTCGTGTGCGGCTTCGGGTAGTCGCAGGTGGTGACGTAGCCGTTCTCCACCTGGTACTCGCCGGCGGAGATACGCCGGACGGTCTTGCCGTAGCCGTACCAGGGCTGGACGTAGGCGTGGCAGTCGGTGATGTTCCCGGTCCCGTCGACGAAGTTGTAGCGGACGTTCTTCCCCGTGAGGAACTCCCCCTCCTGGAAGAGGCTCACGTTCCCCTCGGCGTACGCGTCCCCCGTGTCCATGTAGACGGTGATCTTGTCCGCCGTGAGCTTCGCGTCGCGGTACCGCACGACGGCGTTACCGGTCCCGGTGACGATGTTCCGGTCCCGGTCGAACTCCACGCTGTCCGCGTCGGCGACGATCGGGATCCCCTCCTCCCGCTCCCCCTCCGCCGTGGCGCGGCGGGGGAGCCGGTCGACGATGGTGACCCCCTCGGCCGACTCCCGCGCCTCGCGATCGAGCTCCTCCTCCTCGACCCGCGCGGAGAACGGCGGCTCCTCCTCGGCCCACGCATCGCCCGCGAGCCCCCAGCCCGCCGAGGCGCCCGCCCGCGGGGATTCCTCGCCGTCATCCTCCCCGCCGGCGCCGTGGAAATCACGCGCGATCTCGGCCGCCTCGCGGAGCGACTCCTCCTCCCGCGCGATCTCGGCCGCGCGGTCGCGGACGTCCGGGCGCTCCTCGGCGAGGAGGAGCGTCCCGCCGAGGAACAGGAAGCAGACGACCGCCCTCACCGCCCGTGCCATTCCCCCTCCCGATTGTGAAGGCATGCGATCACGAATGCCCCGGCCACCGCCTCCCGGAGCGGCGCACATCATACCACAGCCCTTTTCGGGCGGCCAAATATTTTTTCGGGGGCCAAGGCGGCCGCCATAAGCACCAACCCACCACGGATTGCCACGGAGCACCACGGATTTCCACTGATACTCTGCGAGCAGATCCGTGAATATCCGTACGTATCCGTGAAGATCCGCGGCTCGTGGTTCATAAGGAACCGATCCGCCGCGGATTGACGCGGATTACCACGGATCCCCACAAACGGGAAATGCGTCCTTCCGCCACAGAGATCACAGAGAACCCGGATACTCAATCCCTGTCAATCCACGCTCACCTCCGTGAAGCTTCGACCTGGCAGTCGCCTCCTCCATGCCCTTCCGTCTTTCGACTCCCGGCTTTGAGCTGCGGTTTGCCTCTGTGTTCTCTGCGACCTCCGTGGCCGAAGATGCAATCCGTTTGAATCCGTCAATGATCCGTGCGGATCCGCGGTGGATTGGCGCCTCGTATCGGCCGGGCCGGCATCCTCATCCTGACCCGGCCGCGGCGGCGGCCTCGCTCGCGGCGCCGATGACCCCCGCGTCCCCCCCCAGGCCCGAACGGACGATCCGCACATGGGAGGCGGGGACCCGGAGGGCCCGTGCGCGCGCGACCCGGCGCGCCGGGGCGAGCAGGAGATTGCCCGCGCCGGCGATTCCTCCCCCGACGACGATCCCGTCGGGGTTGAGGAGGTTGATGACCGCCGCGAGGCCCAGACCGAGGTAGGAGCCGACCTTCTCCCAGACGGCGGCCGCGGCGCGGTCCCCCCCGCGCGCGGCGGCGGCGAGCGCCGCCGGGTCGGCCGGGGGATTCTTCATGCCGGCGCGCGCGAGCCGGAGGATGCCGTCCCTGCCGACGTAGCGCTCGAGGCAGCCGCGCCCCCCGCAGCCGCACGCAAGCCCGTCGGGAACGATCGGGACATGGCCGATCTCGCCGGCCGCCCCGGCGCCGCCGCGGTAGAGCGACCCGTCGATGATGAGGCCGCCCCCCACGCCGGTCCCCAGCGTGATGCAGAGGACGTGCCGCATCCCCCGCGCCGCGCCGTGCCGGAACTCGCCGAGCGCCGTCATGTTCACATCGTTGTCCACGGCGCAGGGAAGGCCGAGCCGCCGCTCCATGAAGCGGCGGACGGGCACGTCCGTCCAGAGGGGGAGGTTGGGCGAGAGGTGGAGGATGCCGCGCCCGGCGTCCACGCAGCCCGGGCAGCCGACCCCCGCGCCGGCCACCGACCGCGCCCCCCGCACCGCCGCGGCGGCGTCCGCGATCCGGCCCAGCATCTCCCGCCAGCCGGCCCGGGGATCCATCGCGACCGAGGCGCGGCGCGCGACGCGCCCCCCCGGACCGACGAGCGCGATCTTCGCCGAGGTGCCGCCGATGTCGATGCCGAGCGCGAACGTCCTCATGGCCCTCCGGTCGGTTGCGGGGTCGTCCCCCTACTCATATCGTATCCTCGGGTCGAGGTAGGCGTAGGCGATGTCGACGAGCAGGTTGAAGAGGAGCAGCATGGCGCAGTAGAGGAGCGCCACCCCCATGGCGACCGTGTGGTCCCGGTTGAAGGCGCTGTTCACGAAGAACCGCCCCAGCCCCGGCAGGTTGAATATCTTCTCGACCACGACCGAACCGGTGAGGATCTGCGCGGCGGCGGGGCCGAGGTAGGTGACGACGGGGAGGACGGCGACCTTGAAGGCGTGCCGGCAGACGATCGCCGCCTCGCCGAGCCCCCGGGCCCGCGCGGCCCGCACGAACGGCTGGTTGAGGGCGTCGAGCATCCCCGCGCGCGTGAGCCGCGCGACGTAGGCGGTGAACGGCGCCGCGAGCGTGAGCACGGGCATCACGAGGTGGGCGGGGCCGCCCCACTGGCCGACGGGGAGGAGCCGCAGGATGAAGACGAAGACGATGATGAGCAGCGGGCCGATCACGAACGTCGGGACCGAGACCCCCGCGAGCGCGACCGCCATCGTCGCGTAGTCGAGCGCGGTGTTGTGACGGACGGCCGCGACCGATCCGAGGAGGACGCCGGCGCAGACCGCCGCCGCGAGGGCGAGCCCCCCCAGGACGAGCGAGTAGGGCAGCGCCTGGCGGATGATCTCGCCCACGCTCCTCCCCTGGAGCTTGAGCGAGGGGCCGAGGTCGAGACGGGCGAGGCCCCACAGGTAGCGGAGGTACTGCCTCGCGAGCGGCTCGTCGTAGTGGTATTTCCGCATGATGTTCTCCTCGATGCTCGGAGGGAGCTTCCGCTCGGCGTCGAACGGGCCGCCGGGGGCCGCCCGGATCAGGAAGAAGGAGATGGAGGCGACGATCCATATCGTCGGGACCATCCAGATCAGCCGCCTGACGATGTACGCCCTCACGACTCACGCCTCCTCATCGCCGTCCCCGCAACGGACCAACAGCCGCGGATCCGCACGGATGCTTACGGATCTTCACGGATTGCGGATGAACAGTGCGTTTTTCATATCCCGCATCCCGCAAGACCCGCAGCGACATATTGTGCTTTGCCGCAGATTATCCTGGATTACACGCAGATATGCGCAGATCACCGCATGTTACAAACAGATATGAATAACTTCCTCTCCTTTTCCCATTCAATCCGCGTCTATCCGCGTGAATCCGCGGCGGATTCTTTCTTATGCTTCCCGCTTCGGGCCGGAGTCGCTCACTCCCGTATGAATATGTACTTGAGCGGGTGCTCGTCGAGCGGGTTCGGCTCGATGCCGCCGATCCGCCCGGCGTCGTACAGGTTGAGGGAGACGTAGAAGTAGATCGGCATGATCGGCGTCTCCTCCACGACGAGGATCCGCTCCGCCTCCCGGAAGAGCTCCATGCGCCGGCGCGTGTCCCGCTCCCCGGACGCCTGCCGGATGAGGTCGTCGTACCGCGGGTCGCCCCAGCCCGTCCGGTTGTTGCCCCCCCCGGTCACGAACATGTCGAGGAAGGTGTTCGGGTCCGGGTAGTCGGCCACCCACCCCGCCCGCGAGATCCAGTAGTCGAGCCGGCTCTCCGTGTTCAGGTACGTCCCCCACTCCTGGTTCTCCAGGTCCACCCGGACGCCGAGGTTCTCCCGCCAGATCGACTGCATCTCGACGGCGATCTGGCTGTGCGCCTCGCTCGTGTTGAAGAGGATGCTCACCCGGGGGAAGCCCCTCCCGCCGGGGTAGCCCGCCTCCGCGAGGAGCCGCCGCGCCTCCGCGGGGTCGTAGCCGGGCCCCTCGGGGGGGGCGTAGCCTGGCATCCCGGGCGGCACGAGCGTGGCGGCCGGCTCCTGCCCCGCGCGGAGAATTTTCTCCACGATCCGACGCTTGTCGGTGGCGAGGTTGAACGCCCGGCGGACGCGCGCGTCCGTGAACGGGTGCCGCGTGACGTTGAACCGGTAGAAGTAGGTGACGAGGATCGTCGTCCGGTGGAAGTCGGGCCGCGCCGAGAGGAGATCGACGAGGTGGAGCGGGATCCCCGCACCGTCCACCCAGTCCGCCGCGCCCGTCATGTAGAGGTTGAAGGCGGTGCTCTGGTTCTCGGTCGGGAGGGCGTCCACGACCTCGAGGCGCACGTTCCCGCTGTCCCAGTAGCGGGGGTTCCGCACGAGGCGGATGCGCCTGCTCGGGATCCACTCCGCGAGGAGGAAGGGGCCGTTCGTCACGATGCGCTCCGGCCGCGTCCAGAGATCGCCGTGCCGCTCCACGCAGGAGCGGTTGACGGGGAAGAGGGTGTAGAAGGAGGTGAGGTAGAGGAAGAACGGGGTCGGCTCCCGCAGCTCCACCTCGAGCGTCCGCTCGTCCGGGGCGCGCACGCCGACGAGGGAGAAATCGTCGATCAGGCCGGCGTTGTACTCCTCGGCGCCCTTCACGTAGAAGAGCTGATAGGCGTAGTACGCGGCGCCCATGCCGGGGTCGAGGACGCGGCGCCAGGCGTAGACGAAGTCGGCCGACGTGACCGGGCTGCCGTCGCTCCAGACGCAGTCGCGGAGCCGGAAGGCGTAGCGGAGGCCGTCGTCGGAAACCGTCCACGACTCCGCCACCCCCGGCACGATCTCCGTCCCCGTCGGCCCCCGCGCGGTGAGCCCCTCGAAGATCGCGCTCGCGATCCGGTGCTCCGGCTGCCCGGTCATGAGCGCCGGGTCGAGCGTCTGAACGTCGCTCCCGTTCTCGAAGACGAAGTCCGCCCGCCGCTCCGCCTCGCCGCAGCCGGCCGCGGCCGCCGCGATGAGCAGGATGACGGCCCGTCCGCGCAGGTCGCCGTTCATGGGTAGAGGAAACAGGCCACCCGGTGGCCGGGGGCCGCCTCGCTGAGCGGCGGCTCCGCCTCCGGGCAGACCGGCATCCGGTAGGGGCATCGGGGGTGGAACCGGCAGCCGGCCGGGGGCGCGAGGGCCGAGGCGATCTCCCCCCTGATGCCGCCGGGCGACGCCGGGGCGCCCCGGCCGACCTCGAGGACGGCGTCGAGCAGCGCGGTCGTGTACGGGTGGAGCGGCTCCCGGTAGAGCGCGTCCCTGCCGGCGACCTCGACGAATTTCCCCAGGTACATGACCGCCACGCGCTCCGAGACGTGCTCGACCACCCGCAGGTCGTGCGAGATGAAGATGACCGAGAGGCCCATCTCTCCCTGGATCTCTTCGAGCAGGTTGATGATCTGCGCCTGGATCGAGATGTCGAGCGAAGAGACCGGCTCGTCGCAGACGAGGAGGTCGGGGGAGAGCGCGATCGCCCGCGCGATGCCGATCCGCTGGCGCTGGCCGCCGCTGAACTCGTGCGGGTACCGGTCGGCGGCGGCCGCGGGGAGGCCCACCTTCCGGAGGAGGTCCCCGACCGCCGCGCGGAGCGCCCGCCCGCGGGCGATCCGGTGGACGCGGAGCGGCTCCCCCACGATGCCGCCCGCGGTCATCCGGGGGTTCAGGGAGGAGATCGGGTCCTGGAAGACGATCTGCATCCGCCGGCGGAGGCGCCTCAGCTCGCCGCCCGCCATGTCGAGCACCGGCCGGCCGTCGAAAAGGACGCGGCCGCGGGCCGCCTGGATGAGCCGCAGGACCGCCTTCGCGACGGTCGTCTTCCCGCAGCCGCTCTCCCCCACCAGGCCGAGCGTCTCGCCGCGGGCGACGCTGAAGGAGACGCCGTCGACGGCGGAGGCCTCGGCGACCGCGCCGGCGAGGACGCCCCGGCGGACCGGGTACGAGACGGCGAGGTCGACGACGTCGAGGAGCGCCATCCTACTCCTCCGCGCCCGCGCGCCCGCGGCCCGTCCCGAGCATCCGCTCGAGCGCGCGGGCGGCGCGGACCCTGATTCCCTCCTCCACCCGGATCTCGTGCCGCATCCGCTCGAGGGCATCCGCCACCGAGGCGAGCGTCGTGCGCTTCATGTTCGGGCAGAGCAGGCGCGTCGAGGCGAGGTGGAAGCGCTTGCCCGGGTTCTCCTTCATGAGCCGGTGCAGGATCCCCGCCTCCGTCACGATGACGAATTCCCGGGCGGGCGAGGAGCGGGCGAACGCCGACATCCCCGAGGTGCTCGAGACGTGGTCCGCGACCTCGAGGACCTCGGGGAGGCACTCCGGGTGGGCGATGACGAGCGCCGCCGGGTGCCGGCGCCGCGCCGCGAGGACCTCCCCGGCGGTCACCCAGGCGTGCGTCGCGCAGTATCCCTCCCAGAGGATGAGCCGCTTTGCCGTCCTCCCCCGGACGTAGAGGCCGAGATTCCTGTCCGGCCCGAAGAGGACCTCGTCGCCGGGAAGGGATTCCACGATCTCGACCGCGTTCGCCGAGGTGCAGCAGACGTCGCTCTCGGCCTTCACCTCGGCGGACGAATTGATGTAGGTCACCACGGGCCTGCCCGGGTGCAGGGCCTTCCACTCGCGGAGCCGGGGGGCGTCGATCATGTCCGCGAGGGGGCAGCCGGCCTCGAGCACCGGCAGGAGCACCGTCTTGTCCGGGTTCAGGATGGAGGCGCTCTCGGCCATGAAGGAGACGCCGCAGAAGACGATGACGCGCGCCCCGGTGCGCGCCGCCTCGAGGCTCAGGCCGAGCGAGTCGCCGGTGAAGTCGGCGATGTCCTGGACCTCCCCCCGCTGGTAGTTGTGCGCGAGGATGACGGCGCGGCGCTCCTCCCGCAGCCGCCCGATCCGCTCGACGACGGCTCGCGCGTGATCCATGGCGGGGCTCCGCGGGGCGCTCATCCGCGCCGCCGGGGATGGAGGATGACGTTGTCGATGAGGCGCGCCGGGCCGACCCGCGCGGCGAGGGCGAGGAGCGTCGGCCCGGTGATCCTCCCGACCGGCTCGAGCGTCTCCGGGTGGACCGCCTCGACGTACTCGACGGAGGCGACCGGGCAGGCGGCGATCCGGTCCCGCGCGGCCGCGGCGACCTTCGCCGCGTCGCGCTCCCCCGCCCGCACGAGCGCCCGGGCCTCCTCGAGCGCGGCGTACAGGACCGCCGCCTCCCGCCGCTCGCGCGCGCTCAGGTACTCGTTCCGGGAACTCATCGCGAGGCCGTTCTTCTCCCGGACCGTCGGGACGACGAGGAGGCGGACCGGGAAATGGAGATCGAGGATCATCTTCCGGACGATCGCCGCCTGCTGCGCGTCCTTCCGGCCGAAGACCGCCGTGTGGGGGCGGACGATCTGCAGCAGCTTCGCCACGACCGTCGTGACCCCCCTGAAATGGCCGGGCCTGCCCGGGCCGCAGAGCCGCCGCGAGAGCCGCTCCTCCTCCACGAACGTCGAGAAGCCGGCGGGGTAGAGCTCGTCGCTCGAGGGGGCGAAGACCGCGTTCACCCGCTCCGCCCGCGCCGTGGCGAGGTCGCGCCTCATGTTCCGCGGGTACGAGGCGAAATCCTCGCCGCGGCCGAACTGGAGGGGGTTCACGAAGATGCTCACGACGAGCCGGTCGCAGCGCCGCCGCGCCGCCCGCATGAGCATGACGTGCCCGAAGTGGAAACACCCCATCGTCGGCACGAGGGCGATCCGCCGCCCGCGCCTCAGGTTGTGCCGCGCGTACCGCTCCATCTCCCTGACCGTCGTGATGAGCTTCATCGTCCGCCTCACCGGTACGAGTGCGCGTCGTCCGGATACGCCCCCTCCCGCACCTCCCGCGCGTAGGCGGCCGCCGCCTCCCGCATCGCCGCCCCCACGTCCGCGTACACCTTCATGAACTTCGCCGCCCGCCCCTCGTACATTCCGAGAATGTCGTGGAGAACGAGGATCTGCCCGTCGCAGCGCGGCCCCGCGCCGATGCCGATGGTGGGGATGTCGAGCGCCGCCGTGATCGAGGCCGCGACCGGCGACGGCACGCACTCGAGCACCACGGCGAAGACGCCGCATTCCCGGAGGGCGCGGGCGTCGTCGAGGAGCCGCCGGGCGGCCTCCTCCCCCCTCCCCTGCACCCGGTACCCGCCCACGACCAGGACGTCCTGCGGCGTGAGGCCGATGTGGCCGAGGACCGGCACGCCGGCGCGCACGACCGCCCGCACGTGCCCGCCGATCTCCTCCCCCCCCTCGATCTTGACCGCCTCGGCGCCGGCCTCCTTCACGAACCTGCCGGCGTTCCGGACCGTCTCCTCGACGCTCACGCCGGCGGCCATGAACGGCATGTCGGCCACGAGGAGCGCCCGCCGGACGCCGCGCGAGACGGCGCGGGTGTGGTGGAGCATCTCCTCCATCGTCACCGGGAGCGTGTTCCGGTAGCCGAGCGCGACCATGCCGAGCGAGTCGCCGACGAGGATCAGGTCGATCCCGGCGCCGTCCACGACCCGCGCGCTGAAATAGTCGCAGGCGGTGAGCGCGGCGATCCGCTCGCCGCGCGCCTTCATCCCGCCGAGGGCGACCGCCGTCACCTTGTCATCGTTCATCGGGCATTCCCCTCCTTCGGACCGCACGACGCCGGACCGGCCCCCCATTCGCCGTCGGTATCCCCGTGTCTCGCGGCCCGTGCACGGCGGCGGACGACGGCGCCCGCCCGTCCCGCGCCGAGCATCTCCAGCAGTTCGGCCGCCGTCCGTTTCGCGACCGGGTGGACGGCCCCCGGCGCGATCTCCGCGAGCGGCTCGAGGGCGAAGCGCCGCTCCAGGAGCCGCGGGTGCGGCACGGTGAGCGATTCGCTCCCTGCCACCCGGTCCCCGAAGAGGAGGATGTCGAGGTCGATGACCCGGGGGCCGTCCCGCTCCCCCCGCACCCTCCCCATCGCCTCCTCGATCGACCGGAGCGCCGCGAGGAGCCGCTCCGGCCGCATCGCCGTCTCGACCTCGACGGCGGCGTTCAGGAACGGCGGCTGCGGCGGTCCCCCGACCGGCTCCGTGTCGTAGAGGGACGAGGTCCTCCTGACCCGCACCCCGCCGACGGCGCCGATGCGCCGCACGGCCTCCGCGAGGTGTCGCTCCCGGTCGCCGATGTTGGAGCCGAGGCCGATGTACGCCGTCTCGTTCATGACGCCGTGAGATGTGAGAAGTGAGACGTGAGACGTGAGACGTGAAACAACTTACTTCTCACTCCGCACGCATTTCCCCATCCGCCCCACCGCCTCCCGGATCCGATCCTCGCCCACCGTGAGCGCCATTCGGACGTACCCCTCGCCGGCCGGGCCGAGGCCGCTCCCGGGCGTCGCGACGATGCCGGCCTTCTCGATGAGGGTCCGGACGAGGGAGGCGGAGGTGAAGCCGTCGGGGACGCGGGCCCAGACGTAGAACGTCGCCCGCGGCCTCGCGACGCGCCAGCCGAGGGCGCGGAGGCCGTCCACGAGGACGTCCCTGCGGCGCCGGTAGGTCTCGAGGAACGCCGGGAGGAACTCCTGCGGCCCGGTGAGGGCGGCGACGCCGGCGAGCTGGACCGCCTGGAATATCCCGGAATCGATGTTCGACTTCACCTTGCCGAGCGCCGCGACGACGTCGGCGTTCCCGACCGCGAAGCCGATCCGCCAGCCGGTCATGCTGTACGTCTTCGAGAGCGAGTGGAACTCGACGCCGACCTCCCGCGCCCCCTCGACCTGGAGGAGGCTCGGCGCCGAGTAGCCGTCGAACGCGAGCTCGGTGTAGGCGGCGTCGTGGCAGACGATGACGTCGTGCCGCCGGCCGAACTCGACGGCGCGCGCGAGGAAGGCGGCGTCGCAGACGGCCGCCGTCGGGTTGTTCGGGTAGTTGAGGTAGAGGATCCTCGCGCGCCGGGGGAGGTCCCGGGCGACGCGGTCGAGGTCGGGCAGGAAGCCGTTCTCCTCCAGGAGCGGCATCCCGTGCGGCTCCCCGCCGGCGAGGATCGTCGTCGCGCGGTAGACCGGGTACGCCGGATCGGGGACGAGCGCCGCGTCGCCGGGGTCGATGAAGGCGAACGGGAGGTGCGCGATCCCCTCCTTCGAGCCGATGAGGGGGAGGATCTCGGACGACGGGTCGAGGCGGACGCCGAAGCGCCGGTCGTACCAGGCGGCGATCGCCTCCCGCAGGACGGGCATCCCGAGGTCGAGGGCGTAGCGGTGGTTCGCGGGGTCGCGGGCGGCGCGCTCGAGCGCCTCGACGATGTGCCCCGGCGTGGGGAGATCGGGGTCGCCGACGCCCAGGTCGATGACGTCCGCCCCCCGCCGGATCACCTCCCGCTTGATTCGGTCGATCTCGGCGAACAGGTACGGCGGGAGCCGCCGCAGCCGCCCCGCGGTCTCCATCTTCATCCGGCGTCCCCGAACAGCACCGCCTCCATGTCGTAGAGCCCCGGCGGCCTGCCGACGATCCACCTCGCCGCCCGGAGGGCGCCGAGGGCGAAGGTGTCGCGCGAGTGGGCCCGGTGGACGAGCTCGATCCGCTCGCCCGGCGCCGCGAAGATCACGGCGTGCTCGCCCGTGATGTCCCCCGCGCGGAGGGCGTGGATGCCGATCTGGCCGCGCGGCCGCTCCCCCGTCTCCCCCTCCCGGCCGTGGACGGCGCAGCGGTCGAGCTCCCGCCCCCTCGCCGCGGCGACCGCCTCGGCGAGGCGCCTCGCCGTGCCGCTCGGGGCGTCCTTCTTGTGGCGGTGGTGGGCCTCGACGATCTCCACGTCGTATTCCTCGCCGAGCGCCCGCGCGACCTCCGCCGCCACGCGGAAGAGGAGGTTCACCCCGAGGCTCATGTTCGGGGCGACGAGGCAGGCCGTCTCGCGCGCCGCCTCCCGGATCCGGCGCATCTCCGCGCCGCTCATGCCGGTCGTCCCGATCACGATCGGCCGCCGGAGCGCGGCGGCGACGGCGGCGTGGCGGAGCGCCGCCGCGTGGTACGAGAAATCGACGATCGCGTCGCATCCCCGGGCGGCGGCCTCGAGGTCGGCCGTGACGGGGACGCCGATCTCCCGCCCCCCCGCGAGCCGGCCCGCGTCCTCCCCGAGGCACGGGTGGTCCTCCTTGTCGATCGCCCCCGTGACCTCGATCCCCTCCTCCCGCGCCGCGAGGGCGATGATCCGCCCGCCCATCCGGCCGCAGGCGCCGCAGACGACGATCCTGGTCATGCTTCCCTCCGGCGCGATGCCCCCGCCGCACCAGGGCGGGCGCCCCTCCATTATACCAGCCCCGCCCCCTCCAGCGCCTTCCGGAGCCGCGCCCGGTTCTCGTCCCCCATCGGGCAGAGGGGGAGGCGGTACTCCTCCCTGATCCTCCCCATCATCGCGAGGGCCGCCTTCACGGGGATCGGGTTCGTCTCCACGAAGAGGATCCTGCAGATGTCGTAGATCTCGTAGTGGATCGCCCGCGCCGCGGCGATGTCGCCGCCGAGGAAGGCGGCCGTCATCGCGGCCACGCGGCCGGGGAGGATGTTCGCCGCCACCGACACGACCCCCCGCGCCCCGAGCGCCATCATCGGGAAGGTGAGGCTGTCGTCCCCCGAGAGGACCGTGATGCCGCAGCGAGAGATGATCTGGCTCACCTGCTCGAGGCTCCCGCTCGCCTCCTTGATGGCGACGATGCGCGGGTTCGCGGCGAGGGCGGCGACCGTCTCCGGCGCGATGGAGACGCCGGTCCTGCCGGGCACGTTGTAGATGACGATCGGGATCTCCACCTCGCGGGCGAGGAGCTCGAAGTGGGCGATGAGCCCCCGCTGCGTCGGCTTGTTGTAGTAGGGGGTGATGACGAGGGCGGCGTCCGCGCCGGCCTCCCGGGCGTGGGCGGTCAGCCGGAGCGCCTCGCGGGTGGCGTTCGATCCGCTCCCCGCGATGACGGGGACCCGCCCGCGCACGGCCTTGACGACGAACTCGACCACCCGGTCGTGCTCCTCGTGCGACAGGGTGGCGGATTCCCCCGTGGTCCCGCAGGGGAGGATGCCGGCGGTGCCGGCGGCGATCTGGAACTCGATGAGGTCGCCGAGGGCGTCGTAGTCCACCTCGCCGTCCCTGAACGGCGTCACGAGCGCGACGATCGAACCGCTGAACATGACATCTCCTCCTCTACCCGCCGGACCTCACCCCCGCCGCTCCCCCGCGCCGGGCCCGATGTCGATCTCCCCCGTGAAGACCTCCTCCGCGGGGCCGGTCATGAAGACGCGCCCGTCGTCCGCATACCGGACGGCGAGTTCCCCGCCGGGGAGCCGGACGGTCACCGCCCGTTCCGTGAGGCCGTTCAGGGAGCCGGCGACCGCCGCCGCGCAGGCGCCGGTGCCGCAGGCGGCCGTCTCCCCCGCCCCCCGCTCCCAGACCCGCAGCTCGATGCGGCGCGGCGAGCGCACGCGGGCGAACCCGACGTTCACCCGGTTCGGGAAGAGCGGGTCGTGCTCGATCCGCGGGCCGATCGTCGCGACCGGGCAGCCGTCGAGGTCGTCGACGAACAGGACGCAGTGCGGGTTCCCCATTGAGAGGCAGGTGATGCGGCGCGCCGCCCCGCCGACCTCGACCTCCCGGCCGACGATCCTCCCCGCGAGCCGGCAGGGGATTCCCTCGCCGTCGAGGACGGGGCGCCCCATGTCGACGGTGACCGTCTCCCCCTCGATGCGGGGCCGGATGATCCCGGCGGCCGTCTCGATCGCCAGTTCCTCCCCGCCCGCGAGCCCCCGCCGGCCCAGGTACGACGCGAGGCACCTGACGCCGTTCCCGCACATCTCCGCCTCGCCGCCGTCGGCGTTGAAGACCCGCATCCGCCAGTCCGCCGAGGCGGACGGGAGGAGCAGGAGGAGCCCGTCGGCGCCGACGCCGAGCCGCCGGTCGCAGAGCCGCCGGACGGTCTCCGGCGCGAGGGCGGGATCCCCCTCGCGGGCGTCGACGAGGATGAAATCGTTGCCGAGCCCCTGCATCTTCGTGAACCGGATCTTCATCGCGGCCGGCGGGCGGTTTTCCGCGGCGCGCCGCCGAGGAAGGCGGGGATCCGCTCGCCCCGCATGAGGTCCGCCCAGCGCTCCCGCTCGCGGACGAGGGCGTGGCGGGCGCCGCTCACGAGGACCTCCGCCGGGCGGCGCCGCGCGTTGTAGTTCGACGCCATCGAGAAGCCGTAGGCGCCCGCCCCCATGACGGCGAGGAGCTCCCCGGGGCGCGGCGCGGGGATCTCGCGGCACGCGGCGAAGCAGTCGGCCGACTCGCAGACCGGCCCCACGACGTCGGCGACGATCCGCCGCCGCCGGAGGCGCCGCACCGGCACGATCGAGTGGAAGGCGCCGTAGAGGCTCGGCCTGATGAGGTCGTTCATCCCGGCGTCCACGATGACGAACCGGCGGCCGCCCCCCTCCTTCAGGTAGAGGACGCGGGTGAGGAGGACGCCGGCGTTGCCCGCGATGAAGCGCCCCGGCTCGAGGATGATCGTCATACCGAGATCGGCGACCTCCGGGAGGACGGCGGCCGCGAAGCGGGCGGCGGTGGCGGGCGTCTCCTCCCGGTAGACGATGCCCATCCCGCCGCCGATGTCGAGGTAGGCGGGACGGATGCCGGCGCCGGCGAGGTCCCGGACGAACGGCCGGATGCGGCGGATCGCCGCGACGTACGGCGCGGTCTCGGTGATCTGGGAGCCGATGTGCATCTGGACCCCGACCGGCTCGAGGCGCGGGTGCGCCGCCGCGCGGGCGTAGGCGGCCCGGGCGGACCCGAGGTCCATGCCGAACTTGTTCTCCGCCCGCCCGGTGGTGACGTGCCGGTGGGTGCCGGCGTCGACGTCGGGGTTCACGCGGATCGAGACCCGCGCCGTCTTTCCGAGCCGCCCGGCGAGGGCGGCGATCGCCTCGAGCTCCCCCGCCGACTCGACGGAGAAGAAGAGGATCCCCGCCCGGATGGCGAGGGCGATCTCCTCGCCGGTCTTCCCGACGCCGGCGAAGACGACCCGGCGCGGGTCCCCGCCGGCCGCCCGCACCCGCTCGAGCTCGCCGCCCGAGACGATGTCGAAGCCCGCCCCGGCGCGCGCGAGGGTCCGGAGGACGGCGATGTTGGCGTTCGACTTCACCGAGAAGCAGATGAGGTGCGGCACGCTCGCGAAGGCGCGGTCGAGGCGGCGGTAGTGCCCGAGGAGCGTCGCGCGGCTGTAGACGTAGAGCGGCGTGCCGTGGGCGCGGGCGAGCCGGTCGAGGGGGATCCCCTCGCACCGCAGCACGCCGTTCCGGTACCTGAAGTCATGCATCCCGCGCGCCGAGCCTCCGTGACCAGGAGCGGACGGCCCGCGAGACCTCCGCCGGCGACGTCCCGCCCCGCGACCGCTTGCGGCGCACCGTCTCGCCGTGGTCGAGGAGCCGCAGGGCGTCCGGGCCGAAGCGGGGCGAGGCGGCGCGGAGCTCCGCGAGGGTGAGGTCCTCGAGGGCCTTTCCGGCGCGCGCGGCCCTCGCCACGAGCCGCCCGACCGCCCGGTGCGCCTCGCGGAACGGCACCCCCCTCCCGACGAGGTGCTCGGCGAGGTCCGTCGCCTGGCTGCCGTCGCCCCGGAGCGCCGCCGCCGCGCGGTCGGCGCGGAAGGCGACGTGGTCCCAGAGGCCCGCCATGATCGAGAGGCACGCCCGCAGCGTGTCGGCCGCATCGAACAGCGGCTCCTTGTCCTCCTGCATGTCCCTGTTGTAGGCGAGCGGCAGCCCCTTCATCATCGTGAGTGCCGCGACGAGCGCCCCGCAGAGCCGCCCGCACTTCCCCCGGACGAGCTCCGCCGGGTCGGGGTTCGCCTTCTGCGGCATGAGCGACGACCCGGTGCAGTAGGAGAGGTCGACGCGGATGAGGGAGAACTCGCGGCTCGCCCACAGGACGATCTCCTCCGCCATGCGGGAGAGGTGGACGCCGGCGAGGGCGGCGGCGGCGAGGAACTCGATGACGAAATCGCGGTCGCTCACCGCGTCGATGCTGTTGGGGGCCACGGCGCGGAAGCCGAGGAGGCGGGCGACGTACGCCCGGTCGATCGGGAGGCTCGTCCCCGCGAGGGCGCCGGCGCCGAGCGGCAGGACGTCCGCCCGCTCCCCGCAGCCGCGGAACCGGTCCGCGTCCCGATCGAGCATCTCCACGTAGGCGAGGAGGTGGTGGGCGGCGAGCACCGGCTGGCCGTGCTGGAGGTGGGTGAAGCCGGGGATGACGACGCCGCGCGCCCTGCGGGCGGCCGCGAGGAGGCGCCTCTGGAGGCGCCGGATGAGCGCGCGGATCGCGGCGATCTCCCCGCGGACGTACAGCCGCAGGTCGAGCGCGACCTGGTCGTTCCTGCTCCGGGCGGCGTGGAGCCGGTCGGCGGCCGGGCCGACGATCTCCCGCAGCCGCGCCTCGACCGCCATGTGGATGTCCTCGTGCTCGGGCCCCGGGCGGAACCGGCCCGCGGCGATCTCCCGCCGCACCCGCTCGAGCCCCGCCCGGAGCCGCCGCGCGTCCGCGCGCGGGATGATCCCGCACCGCGCGAGCATGCGGACGTGGGCGACGCTCCCGCGGATGTCGTGCTCGAAAAGCCGCCGGTCGAACGAGACCGAGGCGGTGAACCGCTCCACCTCGGGCGCCGTCTCCCGGTCGAACCTGCCCCCCCAGGGCTTCGTTCCCATCTCCGATCCTCCGGACCGCTACCGCCGCCGGGTCATCGCCTCGAGCTTCAGCCGCAGGCCGTTCAGGCGGATGAAGCCGGTGGCGTCGCGCTGGTCGTACACCCTGCTCGCCTCGAAGGTGGCGTGCGCGGGGCTGTAGAGCGACACCGGCGAGCGCCGCCCCCGCACGATGACGTTCCCCTTGTAGAGCGTGAGCCGGACCCGCCCGGTCACGTTCCGCTGGCTCTCGTCGATGAGCGCCCTGAGGACGCGCATCTCCGGGGAGAACCAGTAGCCGTTGTAGACGAGCGAGGAGAAATACGGGACGAGCGAGTCGCGGAGGTGCATCACCTCCCGGTCCATGGTGATCGACTCCACGGCCCGGTGCGCGGCGTGGAGGATCGTCCCGCCCGGCGTCTCGTAGACGCCGCGGCACTTGATGCCGACGTAGCGGTTCTCGACGATGTCCGCCCGCCCGATGCCGTTCCTGCCGCCGAGCTCGTTCAGGCGCGCGAGGAGGCGCGCGGGGGAGAGCCGCCGGCCGTTCACGGCGACGGGGACGCCGTCCCTGAAGTCGATATCCACCTGCGTGGGCCGGTCGGGGGCGTCCTCCGGCGAGACGCTGAGGACGAACATCTCCTCGTCGGGGGCGCGGTCCGGGTCCTCCAGGATCCCCCCCTCGAAGCTGATGTGCATGAGGTTGCGATCGCTGCTGTACGGCTTCCCGGTCGTGACCGGGATCGGGATCCGGTGCCGCCGCGCGTACTCGATGAGCTCGGCGCGCGAGCCGAGGTTCCACTCCCGCCAGGGGGCGATCACCTCGAGGTCCGGCGCGAGGGCGGCGTAGGCGAGCTCGAACCGCACCTGGTCGTTCCCCTTGCCGGTGGCGCCGTGGGCGACGGCGCGCGCCTTCGTCCGCCGGGCGATCTCCACCTGCCGCTTCGCGATGAGCGGCCGGGCGATCGAGGTCCCCATCAGGTAGCCGCCCTCGTAGACCGCGTTGGCCTTGAGCGCCGTGAAGACGAAGTCCCGCGCGAACTCCTCGCGGAGGTCCTCGACGAACACCGAGCCGGCGCCCGTCCGGAGGGCCTTCCGCCGGATGCCGGCGAGCTCCTTCTCCTGCCCCAGGTCGGCGACGTACGCGACGACGTCCATCCCCCGCTCCTTCCGGAGCCACTTCAGGATGACCGACGTGTCGAGCCCCCCCGAGTACGCGAGCACCACCTTCGGCGTCTTCATCGTCTCCCCCTCCGCCCCTTCGCGCGGCCCCCGCGCGCCGTCTCGTCGAACACCGCCCGGACGATGCCCGTCCCCTCGTCGATCTCCCGCGCCGTCACCGTCATCGCGGGCATGAAGCGGAGGACGTTGTCGCCGGTGGCGTTCGTCAGCATCCCGCGCCGCAGGCACGCCGCGACGACCGCCGGGGCGTCGATGGAGAGCTGCATGCCGAGCATCAGCCCCTCGCCGCGGACCTCCCGCACGAAATCGTACGCCGCCGCCATGCGATCGAGCGCCGCGCGGAGGCGGCGGCCCATCGACCGGACGTTGCCGAGGATGTCCTCCTCCTCGATCGCCTCGAACGTCGCGATCGCCGCCGCGCAGGCGAGCGGGTTCCCGCCGAAGGTGGAGGCGTGTGTCCCCGGCTGGAGGAGGTCCGCGAAGCGGGTGGCGGCGAGCATCGCCCCGATCGGGACGCCCCCGGCGAGGCTCTTGGCGAGCGTCATCACGTCGGGCTCGACGCCGTAGAGCTGGTGGGCGAAATAGTTCCCCGTCCGCCCCATCCCGGTCTGGACCTCGTCCATGATGAGGAGGATCCCCTCCTCGTCGCAGAGCCGCCGGAGCGCGGCGAAGTACGAGGGCGGGGCGACGTTGATCCCCCCCTCCCCCTGGATCGGCTCCACCATCACCGCGCAGGTTTTCGGGCCGACGGCGCGGCGGAGCGCCCCGAGGTCGCCGAACGGGACGTGCCGGATCCCCGGGAGGAGCGGCGCGAAGCCCTCGTGGTACCTCGCCTGGCCCGTGGCGGTGACGGTCGCGATCGTCCGGCCGTGGAACGACTGTTCCATGGCGACGATCTCGTGGCGGCCCGCCGGGGCGCCGGCCTTCCGGGCGAGCTTCATGGCGGCCTCGTTCGCCTCGGCGCCGCTGTTGCAGAAGAAGCACTTGCCGGGGAAGGCGCGCGAGGAGATGAGCTCGGCGAGCCGGCCCTGGAGCGGGTTGTAGTAGGTGTTCGGGATGTGGATGAGCCGGCGGGCCTGCGCGGCGATCGCGCGGACCACGCGCGGGTGGCAGTGGCCGAGGCCGCCCACGGCGTAGCCGGGGAAGAAGTCGAGGTAGCGCCGCCCCGCCTCGTCCCAGACGCGGGACCCCCGCCCGCGCACGATGACGACGGGGCTCCGCCGGTACGACGGGACGACGTACCGGTCGTAGGTCCTGATCGTGCCCGCGCGCCTCCCCTGCATCGTCCCCCCCTCCCCTCAGTCGCCCGTGATCTCGGTGCCGATCCCCTCGTCCGTGAAGATCTCGAGGAGCAGCGAGTGCGGGAGCCGGCCGTCGATGATGTGGGTCTTCCCGACCCCCGCCGCCACCGACCGCGCCGCCGCCCGGACCTTCGGCAGCATCCCCCCCCGGATGACCCCGGACTGGATGAGGGTCTCCACGTCGCTCGTCCTGAGCGCCCCGATGAGCGAATCCGGGTCCTCCTCGTGCCGCATGATCCCGCGGACGTCCGTCAGGAGCACGAGCTTGCTCGCCCTGAGGGCCGCGGCGATCTCGGCCGCGGCCGTGTCCGCGTTGATGTTGTAGAGCTGCCCCGGGGCGTCGGTCCCGATCGGCGCGATCACCGGGATGAGGCCCTTCCGGCAGGCGGCCCGGATCGGGCCGGTCTCGACCCGCTCGACGTCGCCGACGAAGCCGATGTCCGCCTCCTCGGCGCGCCCGTTCCGCTCGACCCGCGCGAGGTGCCGGCGCGCGCCGAGGAGGCCCTCCGCCCCCGTGAAGCCCTTCGCCTGACCGCCGAGAGCGCCGATCGTCTCGACGATCTCCCGGTTCACCTCGGCGAGCACCGCCGCCGCCGTCGCCATCGTGTCCGCGTCGGTCACCCGGAGGCCGCCGACGAACCGCGGCGCGATCCCGCGCTCGGCGAGGCGGCGCGTGATGCGGCCGCCGCCGCCGTGGACGAGGACCGGCCGCATCCCCACGCACTCCATGAAGACGACGTCGCGGAGGATGCCGGCCGGCTCCCCCGACTCCATCGTGCTCCCGCCGTACTTCACGACGACGATCCGGCCCCGGAAGGCCTGGATGTACGGGAGCGCCTCGATGAGCACCTCCGCCTTCTGGATCGGCTCCCTCATCTCACATCTCACTTCTCACGTTTCACTTCTTACTTCTCCCTTCTCACTTCTTATTCAATTCCACGTACGCCGGCGTCAGGTCGCAGGTGAGGATCCGGGAGGCCGCGTCCCCGGCGCCCGCGTCGATCTCGACCCGTATCGTCCCCCGCCGCATGAGCTCCGCCAGCCGCCCCTCGTCCGCCGGGCACGGCGCGCCGCGAGAGAAGACCGGCTCCCCCTGGAGGGAGATCGCCACCGCCGCGGGGGAGACGGCCGCGCCCGAGGCGCCGATCGCCGAGACGATCCGCCCCCAGTTCGCGTCCCCGCCGTAGACGGCGGTCTTGAAGAGCGGGGAGTTCGCCACCGAGCGGCCGATCCGCTCCGCCTCCCCGCCGTCGCGGGCGCCGCGCACGACGATCTCGACGAGCTTCGACGCCCCCTCGCCGTCCCGCACGATCTGCTCGGCGAGGGAGGCGGTCACCTCGTCGAGCGCCTCCCCGAGGGCCGCCGCCCCCGCCGACCCCTCCCGCTCGATCGGCGGGGACCCGGCGAGGCCGCTCGCGAGGAGGTAGACGGAGTCGTTCGTGCTCGTGTCGCCGTCCACCGTGATCCGGTTGAAGCTCCGCTCCACGCTGCGCCGGAGGAGCGCCCGGAGGAGGCCGGCGGCGACGGCCGCGTCGGTCGTGATGAAGGCGAGCATCGTCGCCATCCGCGGCTGGATCATCCCCGCCCCCTTCGCCATCCCGGCGACGGTCACCGCCGCGCCCCCGATGCGGGCGCGGGCGATCGCCTCCTTGGGGCGCGTGTCGGTCGTGAGGATCGCCTCGGCGGCGTCCGCCCCGCCCCCGACGCGCAGGGCGGCGACGAGGCCGGGGATCGCCCGCTCGATCCGGTCCACCGGCAGCCGCCGGCCGATGCGCCCCGTCGAGGCGGGGAGCACCGCCGCCGGGTCGATCCCGAGGCGCGCGGCCGCGGCGGCGGCGACCGCCTCGGCGTCGCGGATGCCCGCCGCGCCCGTGGCGGCGTTCGCGCAGCCGCTGTTGACGATGACCGCCCGCGCCGCGCCGGCGCGGAGCCGTTCGCGGCTCACGACGACCGGCGCCGCCGCGAACGCGTTCGTCGTGAAGGTGCCCGCCGCGGCGGCCGGGGCGTCGCAGAGGAGGAGGGCGAGGTCCTTCGCCCCCTCCTTGATGCCGGAGGCGATCCCCGCCGCCCGGAAGCCGCGGGGCGCCGTGACGTGTCCCGATGCGGTCGCGCTCATCCGATCATTCCCGTGGCGCGGGCGGGCCGCCCGCCGTCAGACGAGGCCATCGGTTTGAGGGAAGCCGCAGACGAGGTTCATGTTCTGCACCGCCTGGCCCGCCGCCCCCTTGACGAGGTTGTCGATGGCCGAGACGGCGACGATTCTCCCGGCGCGCTCGTCCGCGACGACCGAGAGGTCGCAGTAATTCAGGCCGAGGACGTTCTTCGTGTCGGGGAGCGCGCCGCCGTCCATGACCCTGACGAACGGCGCGGCGGCGTAGAACTCCCGGTAGAGGTCGAGGAGGTCGTCGGTGGAGATCGCCGAGCGCGGCGCGAGGTAGGCGGTCGTCAGGATCCCCCTGTTCATCGGGACGAGGTGCGGCGCGAAGAGGACGGTGACGGGGCGGCCGGCGACGCGGCCGAGCTCCGCCTCGATTTCCGGCGTGTGCTGGTGGCTCCCGATCTTGTACGCCCTGAAGCTCTCGTGGCACTCGCCGAAGGAGAGCGCGAGCGAGGCCCTCCTGCCGGCGCCGGTGACGCCCGACTTCGAGTCGATGACGATCCCCTCCGCCCCGGCGGCCCCCCGCGCGAGGAGCGGCGCCACGGCCAGGATGGCGCCGGTGGGATAGCAGCCGGGGTTCGCGACGAGCGACGTCCCCCGGATCTCGGCCTCGTGGAGCTCGGGGAGGCCGTAGACCGCCTCACCGAGGCGGCCGGCCGCCCGGTGGGGAATGCCGTACCATCGCTCGTAGAGCGCCCGGTCGCCGAAGCGGAAGTCGGCGCTCAGGTCGATGACCTTCTTCCCGCGGGAGAGGAAGGTCTCGGCGTACGCCATGGAGACGCCGTGCGGCAGGGAGAGGAAGACCACGTCGGCCTTCTCGCAGACCTCGTCCGGATCGAGCGGCGTGCAGGGGAGGTCGACGCGGCCGGCGAAGCGCGGCAGCTCCGTCCCGACGGGGACGGGCGCGTCGAGCTTCGCGGTGAGCGAGGTCACCGCGACGCGCGGGTGCCCGATGAGAATGTCGAGGAGCTCCGATCCCGTGTAGCCGGTCGCCCCGACGATCGCGACACGCGTCATCCGTTCACCTCGTTGCCGAGCATTATATCGCCGCCGCACCCGCTGTCAACCGAATCTCCCTGAAAGGCGACGGGGAGATTCAGTCCCGGAGTGAGTGAGGCCGGAATGAACATACGCGGGGGGCAGCCGAGGGATCAGGTGCTGGAACAGCCGGCGTTTCTATCCGCGGATTTCACGGATCGTCCTTATGCACTATCCGTGTGAATCCGCAATAATCCGTGCGAATCAGCGGTGAATTGACGCTTCTTGTCCGCGGCGACCTGCGGCTGAATACCCTGCGCCGGCCGGCGTTTCGTCGGGCGCCCGCCCGCCTCAGCGCTTCGAGAACTGGAACCGCTTCCGCGCGCCGGGGCGGCCGTACTTCTTCCGCTCCTTCATCCGCTGGTCGCGGGTGAGGAGGCCGGCGCCTTTGAGGGCGTGCCGCGCCTCGTCCCCCGTCTGCGAGAGGGCGCGCGCGAGGCCGTGGCGGAGGGCCCCCGCCTGGCCGACGAGGCCGCCGCCCCTGACGACCGCGGCGATGTCGTACTTCCCCTCGCTCCCGGTCAGGACGAGCGGCTGCCGGATCACGAGCCGCAGGTCCTCCTGCGGAAAATAGTCCTCGACCGGCCTGCCGTTCACCGTGAAGCTGCCCGTCCCCGCCGCCATCCGCACGGCCGCCACGGACGTCTTCCGCCGCCCGGTCGCGTGCATCGCCGCCTCCGCTGTCATCGCCCTCCTCCGCTCAATTTGTGGCCGCCCCCGTCATGATTTCAGCGGCACCGGCCGCTGCGCCGCGTGGGGATGGTCGGGGCCGGCGTACACCTTGAGCTTCCGGCACATCGCCCTCCCGAGGCGGCTCTTCGGCATCATCCCCGCCACCGCGCGCTCGATGATCCGCTCCGGGTGCCGCTCGCGGACCCGCTTGATCGGCTCGACCCTGAGCCCGCCCGGATAGCCGGTGTAGCGGGTGTAGACCTTCTGCTCTTCCTTCTTCCCGGTGAGGCGGACCTTCGCGGCGTTCACCACCACGACGAAATCGCCGGTGTCCACGTGCGGCGTGAACGTCGGCCTGTCCTTCCCCCTGAGGAGCCCGGCGATGCGCGTTGCGAGGCGGCCGAGCACCTTGCCGTCCGCGTCGACCAGGTGCCAGACCGGCCGCACCTCGTCCTTCTTCGCCATGTATGTCTTCACGAGATGATCCTCCGGCGTTCAGGGGCGGCACTATACCACGGGGCCGACCGATCGTCAACCGCCAATCCAGGGGTTGTCCCGCCAAATTAGAAATGTCCCCTTGATGCCTCCCTCTCCCCCCAGTGCATGGGGGGAGAGGGCTGGGGTGAGGGGGGATAGAAGAGATGTCCTTCCCCTCACTGAGACAGCCGCTGTGCGGAAAGAGCGCGCGCTTCCGGGCGGACCGACGATGCCGCGCAGGGGGTGGTTCGGCCGTCTTCCTGATCTCATGCAGCATAACCGGCAGACACCCGGCGAACCGCTGAAGGTCTTCGTCTGTGGTGAAGACGGCCAGATCGTGTCTCACGGCCGCGGCGCAATTGAGGAAGACCCTATTGACGGCGTACGCGGCCGCGGCGCGGGCGTGATCCACGACAGGGACCGTTGCGGCGGCGCGCCCGGCGCAGTCGGCCGCCCGGATCGCCATCAACCGGTTATCTCGCCCGTCGAGCCGTCCGGCACGCCGCCTCAACCAATCGCAACGCGATATTAAGGCGCCCCGGGGGCGCCTTTTCATTTCCGACAGCCGTTCCCATCCGGTCGCGCACGGCAGCATCACCTCTGTATATAGTAGAGGTCTGATCCTGATGGTCCCGCTCCACGGAAGCAATATGCGTCAGATACGCCCGACTTACGCCCGAATCGCCTTATTTGCGCCTGATTTACGCCCGATTATCGCCCGATCGGGCGCAATCACGACACTTCCTTTCGCCGGTACTTGGTGCCGCGGCCAGTGCCCGTCTGCTTGAGGATGCCCTCCTCGACCATGCGGCTCAGTGTGCGCCAGGCCGTATCGCGGGCAATGCCGAGCTTCTGCACACAGCTTGCCGTGGTGGCGTGGCCGACTTCGTCGACAATGGCGAGGATGGCGGCGGCGATGTCCTCGGGGGACGCGGTGTCCGCCGACGGCATCACTTCCTCGCCGGTGGCATGGGGGGACGTTCCCGCCGCCGCGGCGGCCTCGAGTTCGACGATTACGCCGCCGTGCTCTGCCGTAAAGCGGGGCGGCGGGTGCCCGGCCAGTTCCATGACCCGCTTCATCCGGCGGATGCCGCTGCCGCGCTCATCCATGAGCCCCAGCCAGGTCAGGCCCTGGACGATCAGCGGGTTGCGGGCGCGGGATGGCGCCTGGCCGGAGGCCAGAATCTCGACGGACTGGCCCCCAGGTGGCAGCCCCGGACTGCTCACCCGGACGCGCGAGGCGAAGACCTCGACGCCAACCTTGGCCCCCGCCTCGGCGTAGTCGCGGTGGGCGACGGCGTTGACCGCGGCTTCGCGCAGCGCCTCGGCCGGGTATGGTTCTGCGGGTTGGCGTTTGAGTCCCTTGACGACCAGCGGGCGGGCGGAGTTGCGCCGGACAAAGGCTACGGCCTGTTCCACCGCCTCGGGCAGGCAGACGTCGAGGAGCGGGGCGTCGAGGGGCTCGCCTTCCTTCGCGTCGCCTGCATAGGCCTCAAGTTGGAGGCGGGCCTGGGTCAACTCCGGCGCGCGGGCCGGCCGCTTCGCCAACAACAGGGCGCCCGCGATGGTCGGACGGTGCCTGGCCGCCGTCCCGTCCCACCACAGATAGCCGCGCGACAGCAGGAGCCGGATCACGTCTTCGTCTGACCATCGCGCCGGGTCGGTCTCTTCCGCCTCGGCCATCATCTGCCGGGCCATGTTCAACCTGAGATCGTCAACAGACAGTCCGGCAATCGGCCGACGCTCGAAATCGGAGGCCACCCGCCGGTCCTGCAAAGCCTCCGCGTCCTGCCCCGGCATTGGGGCAATGTCGTATGTGCTCCGGATATGCTCCTTGAGCCGGTCCCGCACCTTCTCGAGCAGTTTCTCGGTGTTCCCGAACCGGCTGTAGGTATGATGACCGGCCTTGATCTCGGCCAGGAACGCGCTTGTCCGGTCCTCGCGCGGTTCGGATCGCTCTCCCCTCACGCATACGAGCGTCGGCATCTTTAGTGCCTGGGCGAGCCGGTATTCCTGATGGGTGGCGGAGAGGTCATCGTCGAGAATCTCTCCGTAATCCCGCCAGATGATCAGCAGGTAGATGTGACAGGTGCGAAGCAGGTCGAGATAGACCTTGGGGTTTGGCTGCAATGGGGCGGGGTATTCCTCAAAGATGCGGGGAACGGTGCAGGAGCGCAGGAACTCGTCCGTGGCCAACAGGCTGCCGACGGCCTGGCGCTCCGCGCGCAGTTCCTTCTGAACCGAACTGACGAATACCTTCAATCGGATCACGGTTGAGCCCTCATCATCTCCAAAGAACCATCGCGCTCATGACGGGATTATGGAAGAAGCACATATTCCCCGGTAGTCGCATTGCGCACATCACTTTGGCACGGGGCCGGGTGATGATTTGATCCTTGATCTTAGCGGGCGCTCTATCTGTTCGAATCAGGCAAACCTCGACTATTGACTCAATCTGCTCAGGATCTACTTCGTTCGCCTGGATAATCTCCCGTCCTTCGCCGGCCGTTCCTTCATCCTCCTGCGCGCGACAGCACCACCTCTGTATATAGTAGAGGTCTGACCCCGATGGTTCTTGTATTTCGGGGTGCGTTTGACAGATGACCGTCCCTGTATGTTGGTGATCATGGGAGCCTTGGAAGACGGCACGAAGGAGCTGGTAGCGATTCATGACGGTGAGCGGGAGAGCACGCTTTCATGGAGGGAGGTGTTGCGGGATCTGAAACGGCGGGGCATGACGAGCGTGCCGGAACTCTCGGTGGGTGACGGTGCGCTGGGGTATTGGGCGGCGCTTGCGGAAGAGTTCCCGGGGACTCGGGAACAGCGGTGCCGGGTGCACAAAACGGCCAACGTGTTGGACAAGCTTCCGAAGAAAGTGCAGCCCGATGCGAAGCGGTTGATTCATGAGATGTACATGGCGGAGACGAAGAAAGATGCCCTGGAAGCGTACGATGAGTTCCTCGTGCGGTACCGGGTGAAGTATCCGCGTGCGTGCGAGTGTCTGGAGAAGGACAGGGAGGTGTTGTTCACGTTCTACGATTTCCCCGCGGAGCATTGGATCCACATCAGGACGACAAACCCGATTGAGTCGACATTTGCGACCGTCCGGCATCGTCAGCGCCAGACCAAGGGGTGCGGGTCTCGTCTGGCAACGCTTGCGATGGTGTTCAAACTGGGACTCGAGGCGGAGAAACGGTGGCACAGAATCAGAGGCTGTGTCTTACTGCCGAAGGTGATCGCGGGGGTGAAATTCGTGGACGGTATCGAGGAGCAGGCGGCCTGATGAAACAGGGAGGGAGGATACGCTCTTTATTCCCATACACAACATTTGACTATAGCCCTCTCGATGGTCGTATAAACCCTTTTACCCACACGAAATGGAATAGAACCCAATTACAACATTCATCTTCTCATGGCATGAATAATATCCGGCTGCAATCAGCAATCCGCGATGGTCCGCGAAAATCCGCGGCAGAAACATTACTCCAAGTTCGTCGCGCGTACATCGTACTTTGTCATGCTCAGATCCGTAATGCGATACAAGGGTCATCAGGGGCATAACATCGCGTGCTTTTTCGCGCGCCTACCAGAATCGTCTTCTCAGGTAGTCATTCGGCATGGAGATTCTGCAAGATCTTCTTTGCCAGTGGATCTTATATTTCGACGTGTCTGGGAACAGCTTCCATTGCACCATTTTTCGGATTGGTCCAGAGCGAGTGTGATTTCCCCTCTCGCTTTAGGTAACAACCGGCAATTCTCAATCTCCGTTCCAGGTCCCGGCGCTTCATCCGATGAAAACCTTCTCTTGTATCGCGTCGTCGGGCAAGCCGCGGAGCATATCCGCCCTGCGCTCTTCAAGAATCAGTTCAATGGCCTCTCGCAGATTATTCTTGGCCTCTTCTATCGTCTCCCCCTGCCCGTTCGCTCCGGGAACCTCGGGGCACATTGCCCAATACCCGCCCTCCGGTGCGGCTTCAATGATTGCGGTAAATTCCGCTTTCATAGCAAATACCTCCTCTCCTTCGGCGACCGAATGATTTCCTGTATCACAATTGGCTTCTGCAAACGTATGTTACAACAAAGATATTATATGAGTCTTGTCCAAAATAGGAGTCAAATAGCCTGAGACAAAAGACCTCCATGATGCGGTAAGATGGAGTGGTCAGAACACCATCGGAGCGGTGCACGAGCACCGCAACACCACATCAAGGAGGCGTCA
>JAQUPF010000012.1 GCA_028716845.1 bacterium
TGACGCCTCCTTGATGTGGTGTTGCGGTGCTCGTGCACCGCTCCGATGGTGTTCTGACCACTCCATCTTACCGCATCATGGAGGTCTTTTGTCTCAGGCTATTTGACTCCTATTTTGGACAAGACTCGTCTAACCCTGGAGTTATTGCGGGCCCTGGAAAGGGGACATTATCACTTCGCTATGGCAGCCGCAAGCGAAGGGATTGCGCGGGGAGGACCTATTCCTGTAATCGATAGCGTATCTTCCTCGATCGAACCGGGTCACTCTCCCTATCGCCATCCGTAGCCGCGGGCTTCGTCGTAGGCTTCCGTGCCCGAGGGGAGATAACGGGGCGGCGGGGTCGAGGACGCGGGCTGGAAGGTAATCCTAATCGGCATCGGCCAGAGGGTTATCCCGTCGATATAGGAGGCATGCGCGGGATGCCCATAGAAAAATTGGAATATCGTGTCATATTTGCCCTCTGACTGCAGATATCGCCTGAATGTCCATGTCGATTGCTTAAGTGAACAAGCCCCCAACTGACCTGTCGTAAAGTCAGCCGAATTACGCGAAGTTCCTACCTGTATCCACTCCTGGATCCGTATGGAATCCGTAACAGCGAGCTCGGTCGCGGGACATGCCCAATCGCAATACACATAGCCGCTGAAAGCAGGCGGACAAGAAATGCTCCAGGATGCCACCCCGTCGCCTATCTGGATCTCCGTGCCGTCAGCATGCCGCACGAATATGTCCGCCCAGATCTTGCAGATATGGGGATAGTACATTGCACCCGAGAAAAATCCACCGAACTGATCCGAATTCTCGGGGAGGAGAAGGTTCGCGGACAAACCGTTCACGACACCAGTGAACGACGTGTAATACAACAATTCCGCAGTGACCGCGGGAGAGTATGCGCTATTCGCCGACCCCTCATCGATGATTGCCTCACCTGTCCATATCTGGCTGAGGCATAGCGGCGCTGTGATGACGCACCACATCGCCACCGCCATCAGAGACATCACTTCAGTGCGAATCTTCGACGCCGTAATATTCATACGTCGAACTCCGAGAACCAATCAATCCCGACATCCATCGATCGCCGGGGGAAGACGCCGTGCAACATACCACCCCAGCGGCGAAAACAGGTGTGGAATTGCAGATGATTATTATCTAAATGGAAGGTAGCAAAACTTCATATTATTGTCAATAGAAATATTCCTAGATGTCACAACATATTGGAATCAGACCTCTACTATTGACTGAAGGGCGTCAAAGAGGACGATGCACGGATGGCACGGCCGCTGAGAGCTGAATATCCGGGGGCATGGTATCGCGCCACGAGCCGGGGGAGTGATCGGGTGAGGATATTCGGGGGCGGCAGGGACAGGCGCGGCTTCTCGAGGCGCTGAGAGAGCGCATCGAGCGGTTCAAGGTGGAAGTGCATTGCCACGTGTTGATCGAGATGAATCATCGATCGAACATACGTTATAATCCTCTCCAGAAGATTGGGGCGGAATTGTGGGGATAGGGGGAGCGGCGGTGGCGAATACTCACGTGCGGCTTCAGAAGCGGATAGCATGAGACCGGAAACTGGCGAAGCGATTCGTAAGGTACATAAGAGGCTTGTGAGTATTAAGTAGAGCTCTGACCCCGAAGCTTGCCCCGAAGTTTTTTGCCGGAACCGGAGCCCCGTCCCGAGATGAAGAGGCCGATCAACAACCGGATTGAGAGCGGGGCCATCCCCTTCTCCCTCGACCCGCACGAAACCTTCAACCCCGCCGCTCCGGAGGCGCCGGCGCCCTGACGGGCCCCGCCTGGAGAACCCGCCCGATGGCCAAGCTGCTGCAGAACAGCGTCCGGCGCGCCCTCTTCCAGATGGCCTTCCCGATGCTGGCCGGGACGGTGGCGCTGAACTCCTACAACCTGGCCGACACCTGGTTCGTCTCCCGGCTCGGCACCATCCCCCTGGCCGCGATGGGGTACGTCTTCCCGGTGGTGATGCTCCTGCGTTTCATCGCCGGGGGGATCGGAACCGGTATCACCACCCTGGCCTCGCACGCCCTCGGCCGGACCGACCGCCGGGACGCCGCCCGGGTGCTCACCCACGGGGCCATCCTGGTCGTCCTCGTCTCCGCCGCGATCTCGGCCGCCGGCCTCTTCACCGTCACCCCGCTCTTCCGGTTCCTGGGAGCGGACGACCAGGTCCTCCCCCTGATCAGGAGCTACATGCGGACCTGGTATGCCGGGGCAGTCTTCATGTCCCTGCCGATGATGGGGAACGGCATTTTGATCTCCCTCGGCGACTCGAAGACCGCCAGCCTGATGATGGTGGCCGGAGCCCTCCTCAACTGCATCCTCGATCCGGTGCTGATCTTCGGCTTATTGGGGTTCCCCGCCCTCGGCATCTGGGGCGCCGCCCTGGCCACCGTCATCGCCCAAGCGGCCATAGCCGCATGGGTCATCCGCCTGCTCGCGGTCAAGCACTCCCTCCTCCGCTTCTCCCGCCCGGAGATCTCCGTCTTCAGGCGATCCTGCCGGAGGATCATGGGGTTCGCCGTCCCGGGGTCGATCAGCATGATGCTGATGCCCTTCTCCGCGGCCGTGATCGTCTTCCTGGCCAGCCGCTGGGGCAACGAGGCCGTGGCCGCGGTCTCCGCCGCCGCCCGGATCGAGACCTTCGCCTTCGTCATCCCGATGGCCCTCGGCATCTCGCTGGTTCCCTTCGTCAGCCAGAACTTCGGCGGGGGGCGGATCGACCGGATCCGCCAGGCCAAGACGTACGCGGCCGCCTTCGCCTTCGTCTACGGCCTCTTCGTCGCCCTGCTCTTCTTCCTCGCCGCCCCGTTCCTGGCCGCCGTCTTCACCCGCGATCCGGAGGTGGCCGCCGTCTTCGTACTCTACGTCCGGATCATCTCCTTCGGCTACGGGATGATGGAGATCCACCGCTACTGCGGCTTCATACTCACCGGGATGCACCGCCCGGCATCCGCCACCGTCCTTAACTTCATCCGGGTCGGCGTCCTCCTGATCCCGCTCTCCTCGCTGGGGAGCCGCTGCTTCGGCGTTGGGGGGATCTTCGCCGGCCGCCTCCTCACCGACCTTGTCGCCGGGGCCATCGGCCTGTTCTGGGTCAACCGCCTCCTCCGGCACGGGTGGCCCCAGGCCGAAACGCTCCCGCCGGCGCCCCCTCCCCCGATTATCCCGGATTGACCGGGGAAAGATCGGGCTCAAGCGAGCTCTCCTGCTAACCCACAATATCGCCATTGCGATACAATATCCCCATGCCATCCTCAACCTGCTGGTACCTCTACATCATTCGCTGCCGCGACGGCACCTGGTACTCCGGCATCACCAACAATCTCGACCAGCGGATCAGGGACCACAACCGCGGCAGGGGCTGCCGCTACACGAAATACCGCTGGCCGGTCCGGCTGGTCTACTCCGAGTCATTCCCGGACAGGAGCAGCGCTCTCAGGAGGGAGGCCCGGATCCAGCGGTGGAGCAGGAGGAGGAAGGAAGAGATGATGGGCATCCGCACGCCGGCCCGCAGGTGAGTAGATCCTCCTTCGACTTCGCCCAGGATACATTCGCGGGGGCGCCGGAGATATTCCACAAGTGAGAATGCCTCCCCGCCACTCCCGAAAGTCCTTGTTATGATATAAAGGAAAGAGAAAGGGGCCTGCTGATCTTGCCGGGTGAAGAAGTCAGGCCGGTGGGCCACGCCGATGGGAGGATCACCTCATTGCCGGGATGATTCCTCGGCTCTGGAGAACGGAGGCAGGGGGGCGATACCGTGATCAAGGTGAAGAGAGCGTACGAGACTCCCCAAGGGGATGACGGTTTCAGGATACTCGTCGACAGGCTCTGGCCGAGGGGATTGAGCAAGGGGAAGGCCGGTGTCGATCTGTGGTTGAAAGACATCGCCCCGAGCGCTGAAACCAGGAGATGGTTTGCGCATGACCCGAAGAAATGGAGCCGGTTCAAGCGTCGATACTTCAGGGAGTTGACGGATAAGGGCGAACTGCTCGCCCTGATCGAGTCGAAGGCCGGTGAGGTGCACGTAACCCTGCTCCACGGTGCGAAGGAGCAGAAGTTCAACAATGCGGTTGCCCTGAGGGAATATTTGGAGGGGCGGATCAGTGGAAAGCGGAGGAAAGGACGAAAGCCGCCGGGCAATTGAAGCGGGACACGCCCATGCCGCCTTCCCGCGCTGGACAAGTCAGGGGCGGAAGACCCCGGCTCCGGGAAGGGGGCCATGCAGGGAGATGGGTGCGTGTCAATTGGAGGGGAACCGAGTTGCAGGAGTCCCATGTGGGCCTTGTATCTTCGGACCGAGCCGGGGCGTCGAACTCCCTCCCCTTCCGGAGCAAGGCGAAGCACCCCGCTCGGAGGAGCGGGCGCGGCGAAGGCGAGGTTGCTCTGTCGCCATAGGAGGTAGAGGTGATTCCAAATGAGGAGGGCGAACGGCATGAAACTCGGCATCATCGTGACCCGTCCTGATCCGGAGACCGTCTTCAACGCACTGCGCCTGGCCCTGTACAGCCTCGAGCAGGGCGACGAGGTGCGCGTCTTCCTGTCGGGGAAGGGAGTGGAGATGGACAGGATCGATGACCCGAGGTTCGACGTCAAGGGCCAGGCGAGGAAGGTCCTGGACGCCGGCGGGCGGTTTCTCGCGTGCGGCGCCTGCCTGAAGCTCCGCGAATCAGAAGGCTCGGAAATCTGTCCCCTCTCCACCCTCAAGGACCAGTACGAACTCGTGAGGGACTCCGACAGGATCGTTACCGTGTAAATGGGTTGGTATGGATACCGGCGCTGCTCAAGCGATCGAGGCGCGGGGCCTCTCCAAGCGGTTCGATGCCGTCCCGGCGGTCGACGGCATCTCCTTCACCGTGCGCCGGGGCGAGCTCTTCGGCTTCCTCGGCCCCAACGGGGCGGGCAAGACAACCACGATCAACCTGCTCACCGGCCTCGCCCGGCCGGACGCCGGGACCATCGGAATAAACGGCGTTGATTGCTCGACCGATCCCAAGGCAGCCCAGCATCTGATCGGCGTCGTCCCGGACGAGAGCAACCTCTACCCCGAGCTGACCGGATTCGAGAACCTCTGCTTCTGCGGGGCGCTCTACGGGATGCGCAAGAACGAACGCCGGGCGCGGGCGGGGGAGCTCCTCGGCGTTTTCGGGTTAGCGGACGCGGCAGACCGGAAATTTGCCGGATATTCGCGGGGCATGAAGCGAAGGCTCGCCATCGCCGCCGGGATTATCCACGAGCCTCCGATCCTGTTTTTGGATGAGCCGACCACGGGCATCGACGTCGCCGGAGCCCGGCAGATTCGCCGGCTGATCGCCGATCTCCACGAATCCGGGACGACCGTCTTCCTGACCACGCATTACATCGAGGAGGCGGAGCGGCTCTGCGACCGGGTGGCCTTCATCGTGGCCGGGCGGATCGTCGGCATCGACACGGTCGAGCGCTTTATCCAGCCGGAGCGGGACAGGCACGTCATGCAGGTGTCCTGCCTGAACGTGCCGGACGGCACCCTGAGGGAACTCGCAGAAGGCTTCCCCGATTCCCGTTTCCAAGACCTCTCCGGGGGTGTGATCCGGGTCGAGGCGGACAGCGCCGTTCCCGTCGGCTCCCTGGTGCGCTTTCTGGAGGAGCGGGGCGCCGAGGTGACCGAGGCGAGGAGGATGCGCCCGTCACTGGAGGACGTCTTCGTCCGGATCACCGGGATTGAGGCCGCCGCCCTGCGCAGGGAGAAGGAGAAGAAGGGGGGCGGCGCGTGAAGGGGTGGATCGCCTTCTGGAACATTCTGCTGAAGGATGTGCGGTCGTATTACCTCAAGCCGCCAAACATAAGCTGGGGGTTGCTCTTTCCCCTGGCCTGGACCGCGATGTTCTTCATCCGCTCCGGCCTTGGTTTTGAAAGTATACCGGCCATTCTCCCGGGGGTGATGGGAATCTCCGTCCTCTTCGGCACCACCAGCATGCTCTCGGTCACCGTGACCTTCGAGAAGAAGGGTCGGTCGTTCGAGCGCCTGCTCCTCGCCCCCATCCCCCTCGAGGTGCTGATGCTGGCGAAGACCTCGGGAGCCATCCTCTTCGGGACCGCCAACGCCTTCGTGCCGGTGGTGATCGCCGCCTTCCTGACCGACTTGTCGGGGGTGGACTGGGCGATTCTAACGCCGGCCGTGGTCCTGATCGCCGTCAGCTCCACCTTCCTCGGCCTGTTTATCGCCGTCGCGGTGAAGGAGGTCTTCGAAGCCCAGACCTTCTCCAACTTCTTCCGCTTCCCGATGATCTTCCTCTGCGGCCTCTTCATCCCCCTCGACCGCCTCCCGGTTTTCCTGCGGCCGCTCTCCTATGTTCTTCCTTTGACCTACGGCGCGGACCTTATGCAGGGGGCCGTGAATCACGCCGCCCGCCTGCCGCTCTTTCTGGATTTTGCGCTCTTGGCCCTTTTCTGCCTCGGTCTCTTCCTGGCAAGCCTCCGGAACATCCGGCGGAAATGGATTCTGTGAGATGGCGGTAATCCTGCGGCGCTGATTATATCCTCCGCTTCTCTCCGGGCGAACTCGAAGCCCCTTCCATCGGTTATGCCGAACGATGAGCCCTCCCGCGGGTGGAATAAAGTCAAAAGAAAGTTGAATGGGCCAATTGCCTCGGCGCGTCCCGAACGGTACCATGGCCCCCGCAATCTGGGGAGTCTCTGTTCAACGGCGATGAAAGGAGGTGTCGTTAGTCGGAAAGAGAAGCGCGCGGATCTCGAACGTCGCCGCGCGTAGTTCGCCCGGGGATCGTTGAGCAGCGCGGAGTAAGGGAAGGCGGGAACAGGGAGGGAAAGGGAATGAGAAAGGCCGTTATTGCGAGCGTTGTGCTGGCGATCGCCTGCCTGGGCTGTGCCGGCATGAGGTGTCCCGTCACGGGCAAGTACCACGGGAAGGAGAAGGGCGGGATGTGGCGCTGCTGCCCGATGCACGGCGAGATGGCCGTGAAGATGATGAAGCCCGCGGTGTTCACCACACAGGACGGCGGCGTCATCCTGTTGATGGGCAACAAGCTCGCGAAGTACGACAGGGACCTGGAACTCCAGAAGGAGATAGAGCTGAAGTGCGACAAGGAAGGCATGAAGAAGATGATGGAGGAGATGTGCGAGGCCTCCCCTCAGTGCAGGATGATGCGCGGGAAATGGGAAAAGAAGTAGCGGGTGGCGCTCGATAGTGCCGGCATTCGATTAATCGACGCCCCGCCCCCCCCGGGGGCGGGGCGCCGTTCGAGAGGGTTCGGCGCACCCCCCTCTCCAGGCCTCGGGACGAACCGGATGCCCCCGTATCCACGCGTGCCACCTGCTTCGCTATCTCGAATCGCGGCTCCGGAGCGCCCGATGGCTCCTGATTTGGGAGGCGCTCGGCTGCCGGGGCGGCCGCTTCAGCGGCATCGCCATGACCTCGGAGCGGATGCTCCTCGGCCGCCTTCGGGAGAAAGGGATCGAGCCGCGCCTCCTGCTTCCGGGCGTGAGTCTCAAAATCCGCACTATTGCGTAGGGGCCCTTGCCGAGATTAGAATTCAAGAGATCGGCTCACGCATCGGAAGGAGGATCGATCATGAGCTGCCTGCTGTCCGGTATCGCCGTTCTGGCATTTCCAACGATCATGCTCGCGGAGGCGGGGAACCATCTCGCCTACAAGGTGGATGGCAAGCCCTACCAGGGCTACTACATCGACGCCGGCAGGAACGCTCCGCTCGTTCTGCTCATTCACGACTGGGACGGGCTCACGGATTACGAGATCAAGCGGGCCCAGATGCTCTCCGGGCTGGGTTACAGCGTGTGCGCCGCGGATCTGTTCGGCGCCGGCGTGCGGCCGACGAAGGTGGAGGACAGGCGGCAGCGCACGGAGGAGCTCTACAAGGACCGGGAGAAGATGCGCACATTGATGTACGCCGCGCTGAACGAGGCCGGGGCACGGGGGGCGAATATCCGGAACGCCGTTGCCGCCGGCTATTGTTTCGGCGGCGCGGCGGTCCTCGAACTGGCGCGTGCCGGTGCGGATCTCAAGGGTTTCGCCGTGTTCCATGGGGGCCTGGCCACTCCCGAGGGCCAGGACTACTCAAAAACAAAGGGGGAGATCCTGGTCATGCACGGCACGGCCGACTCATCCATCCCCATGGATCAGTTTGCCGGCCTTGCAAAGGAGCTCGAGTCCGCGGGCGTGGCGCATGAAATGGTGACGTACGGCGGCGCCGACCACGCGTTCACCGTGCTCGGCGGGGAACGTTACAATGAGCGCGCGGACAGGAAATCCTGGGCGCGCTTTGTCGATTTCCTGAGGAGCACGCTGAAATAGGTACCCTCCGCATATTCGTCGCACGGCATCCCTTCCCGGACAACAGGCAGGACGTCACCGGATCAATACGAGAAGAGCTCGTGGTGTATCTGGCGGGGGGGGACGGATTCCGCGGCCAGGGCGTCCTCGAGTTTCCGCGTCATCGCGGGGGGGCCGCAGATGAGGAACTCGTACGCGGCGAGCTCGCGGGGGAGGTATTTCCGCAGCAGCCCGGTGGTGATGAAGCCGGTCTCTCCCGGATAGTTCGGGTCGTCGCTGAGCACGTGTATCACGGTGTCGGCTCGAACGCTCTCGAGTTCCTTCCTGTAGATGATCTCATGCGTGCGCCTGTTCCCGTAGAAGAGGTGGAGCTCCCGCGAGGGGTCACAGGCCAGTTCCTCGAAGAGCCGCATGAAGGGGGTGATGCCGATTCCGCCCGCGATCATCACCATCGGGCGGTCGCTCTCCCGCGCCGCCTGGCTGAACACGCCGTACGGCCCCTCGACGTACACGGTCTGCCCCGGGGCGATCGACTGGAGGCGCGTGGAGACTCCTCCCATGGCCTTGACGGTCACGCTGAGGTTCCCGCTCCCGGGATCGTAGTGGGACACCGTGAACGGCCGCGCGAGGCCCGACCTCCCCCACCGGAGATAGACGAACTGGCCGAGGCGCGGCTCGATCCTGCGGCCCTCCGGCCTGGCCGTGATCTTGACCGTGCCCGGCCCCACCCGCTCCACCTCGCTGATCGTGTGCCTTCCGGAGAGCAGGCCGAACCTGCACAGGATGCGGAACAGATACAGGACCGCCACCCCGGCGGCCATCCCCTCCCAGGGGGCACGGAGGCCGGTGCGGCCGATCGTCATCCCGATCGGATAGCCGTGCACGAGCGCCAGGGGGAGGGCGAGGTAGCCCGTCAGGTGAAAACCGTACCAGGCCCGCGCGGAGAGACGCTCCCGGAGAAAGACGCTCGTCACCACGATCAGCACCAGGAGGAGAAAGGCGAGCTGACCCAGCGCCACGTATCCCCCGAACGGCCGGCCGCCCTGGAGCAGGAGCGGGTTGATCCCCTTGACGTCGAGGTAGTAGACGGTGATGAAGAGCGGGTGGAGGGCGATGAGAAAGAGGGCGTATTTCCCGATGGTCTTGTGGAGCTTGAGCACCCAGATCAGATCGACCAGCGCCCTGCCCGCGAGCGACCGGATCCCCAGCAGGAACTGCCAGACGATCAGGACCGTCCCGCACAGCGAGCCGGCCTTCGCCAGCCCCTTGCAGACCCGGAGGGGGAGCGTCGGCTCGTCGAAACGCACGAACCAGAGGGGCGCCGCCGCGGTTGCGGCGATCAGGAGCACGAGGATCCTTCTCCGTGCCGCGATGTCGGCTACCACGCAGCGTGCGCGCATTCGATCCACCCGTGCATCAATGGGGAGCGGCGGGAACCTTCCCTGTATATATAGCAAAGGGGGCCCGGCGCGTGGTCAATATAATTGGATGCGGCGCGGCATGTCGGCTCTCACCGGGGTGGCGTGAGAAGGCGCGGCGGACAGAGTCGTCACGACGCGGCCGGCTCACATCAGATTAAACTACAAGTATACACGAAGAACAGCAAGTGAGGAGATGCTGAACGGATTCAGTCAATAGTCGAGGTCTTATATTGAGGCATCCTGAAGCATCCTGGATGGCCCTACCCGAAAATCGATTTCTCGAATTTTTCTCGAATTTTCCTGTTGACAAATAAGCTATTTTATATACAATGTGCGCCTGGATGTTGGGGGGGAGATGGTCCTTCACCGCGCGATTCCCCGTCTCGCCGCGTCAACAATATTGACGCTCCTCATTTGCAGTCCTTCCATGGTGCTTTCGGCCGATCTCCACGTCCCGAACCCCTACGGAACCATCGAGGAAGCCATTGCCGCCGCGCACAACGGTGACACGGTCATAGTCGGCGAGGGTACATATATTCTCGAGGACGGCTACCTGGTGGTCAACAAGGAAATCACCCTCAAGGCGGCAGATGGTCTTTCCACTCGCCCCCGAATCATCGCCACTTCCTCAAATCCGAACAGATGCGCAATTTGGATCTACGCGGACAACATCGTCCTGCAGGGCTTTGAAATAGAAAACAGCACCCCGGGGACGCTGAAGGGGATTGTTGTCGGCGATTACCCCACCCCGAGAAACGGATGGACGGTGCGGGATTGCGATATTCACCATGGCATGGAGGCAATCCGGATAATGGGCGATAACGTGACGATAGAGAATTGTCATCTGCACGAAACGAAGGCGCACGTCATCAATTGCGAATACGGCACATGTTACGGGCTGAAGGTCAGACATAACTGGATGCATTCGAATTACCCGAACTCGGGGGGCAAGCCCGCGGGGATCATCTACACATGCTCCTCATCACCCGGCGAGGATGTCGAAATCACCTACAATTTCGCCTGGGCGTGCAGGACCTTCGTGGATTTTCGAAGCGACGGCGGGTTTGCGCCGGCAAACAATATCCTTATTGCCCACAACACCGTCGACTGGTGGATGGGGGACTTGCCCAATCCGATCACGGGGGATGAGCAGGCGCAACAGATGTCACTCGCGTGGTGGAGCAATAAGGGGACGTGGAACGGGCCCGGGTTCGTCATCCGGGACAATCTGTTCACACGGCAGAAGTGGTATACGGTGGTCGAGACTGATATCTATTTGGAGGGGCAGGTTTTCCTCTATAACTGCCTTTTCTGGCAATGGTTTCTGCACGACGGTTGGTATCCCGTCAATGCATACCCGAACGAATGGCCCACCCCCCGGGGGGCCGTAGGGTGGAAGGACATGAGATGGGGGGGGGAATTTGTGGTCGGCGAGGAGACCGGCTGTCTCACCCAGGACCCGTTATATGTGGCACAGGGGGCAAGACCTGACGAGTATTACGCGCTGAGCCACGGTTCGCCCGCTCTGGGCGCGGCGACGGATGGTCTCAATATCGGCGCGTGGCAGGGAATACCTCCAACCCCCATCCCGACGGAAACCCCGACGTCCCTGCCCACGGAAACGCCGACGGAGACACCGACGGAGACGCCGACGCCGACGGTCACGCCGACGGGAACCCAGACAGGGACGCCCACCATTACTCCGACGCCCACGGAGACACCCCTTGTTCCGTACACCCCCACGGAAACGCCGACGATAACGCAAACCCCGACAATCACTCCGACGCCGACGGTCACGCCCACGGAAACGCCGACGGGGACCCCGACGGAAACGCCGACGGGGACCCCGACGGTGACGCAGACGCCCACGAAGACACCGACAAGCACGCGGACCCCGACGCCGACCCGCACGCCCTACCCGGTGATCAACGAGGTGCTGTACAACCCGCCGGGCGTGGATACGGGGAAGGAGTGGATAGAGATCTACAACCCGTCGGATGCGGCGATAGACCTCACCGGCCACTATCTGCGGATCAGCGATTCCAGCACGCCGTTCCAGTTCCCGGCATTCACCCTGGAGGCGCACTCCTATGTTCTGATACACACCAACGCCGTGGGGACATCCACGGACACCGACCTCTACCCGCCCGCGGCACTGGCCAACATGAGCAACACGGCCGGGAGCGTCGCATTGTGCTCGGGTGATCCGCCGGCCCCCGCCAACTTCATTGATTTTGTGCAGTATGGCGGCCCCAGTCAGACATGGGAGAGCAAGGCCTTCGATGCCGGCATGTGGACCGAGAACGATTACGTGGATGCGGTGGCGGAAGGGCAATCGATGGGGCGAGACCCCAACGGCCTGGACACGAACGAATCGGCGGACTGGGTGGCTTTTGATATCCCGACCGGCGGCTCCGATAATCAGCATATCCCGACCCCGACGCCGACCGCGACCCCGACACAGGTATTCACGCCGTCCCCGACGCCGACCCGCACGCCCACGCCCTACGTGGTGATCAACGAGGTGCTGTACAACCCGCCGGGCATAGATACGGCCAAGGAGTGGATAGAGATCTACAACGGGTCGGACGCGGCGGTCGACCTCACCGGCCACTATCTGCGAATCAGCGATGACGGCACGCCGTTCCAGTTCCCGGCATTCAGCCTGGGGGCGCACTCCTATGTTCTGATACACACCAACGCCGTGGGGACGTCCACGGACACCGACCTCTACCCGCCCGCGGCACTCTCCAGCATGAGCAATGTGATGGGGAGCGTTTCGTTGTGTTCGGGCAATCCTCCGTCTGCCGCCAACTTCATTGATTATGTGCAATACGGGGCCGTCGGTCAGACATGGGAAAGCGCGGCCGTGAGTGCCGGTATATGGACCAAGGATGATTACGTGGGGGCGGTGGCGGAAGGATATTCGATGGGGCGCTCCCCCAATGGCCAGGACACGAACGAATCGGGGGACTGGGTGGCGTTCTATATCCCGACCGGCGGCTCCGATAATCAGCATATCCCGACCCCGACGCCGACTCCATGGCCGACCGGCGTCCCGACCTGGACCCCTTCACCCACGCCGACCGTCACGCCGACGCCCACGCCGACCGTCACGCCGACGCCGGTGCCGGTAGCGGACCATCTGTTGAATCCCGGTTTCGAGGAGGAGCCGGGGCTCTTGCACTGGGCTGCGGTGGGGACCACGGGGTACATTACCCGGTCGTCGGAGAAGGCGCATGACGGCACGTACTCCTGCAGGTTCTGGAACCCGACCAGCAGTTATAGCGGTCGCGGCGTTCGATCGAATCTGATCAATGTTACCCCCGGGAAGCCGTATAGTTTCTCGGGTTACTTCCGCGTTGCGTATACGACCGGGGCGATCACCGATACGGTGCTGCGGGTGCAGGTCGAGTGGAGGGACGGCCAGCAGAATATCATCAGCGCATATCCGACGACAGGCTGGAGCAACGCGGCCTTCGACAGCTGGGAGTCCAAGGAATACGCGCTGGTGACTGCGCCGTCGGGAGTCGCGTACGCCAGCCTGCTCGTTCAATGCAGGGAGACCGTGGACAACTCGAACGACGTGTTCGTCGATTCCTTCGCGTTCACCGAGTCCCCGCCGACGCCGACGCCGACGGTCACGCCGACGGGGACGCCGGTGCCCCCGACGGCCACGCCGACCGTCACGCCGACGCCGACGCCGACCGTCACGCCGACGCCGGTGCCGATAGCGGACCATCTGTTGAATCCCGGTTTCGAGGAGGGGCCGGGGCTCCTGCACTGGTCCATAGAGGGGACCACGGGGTACATCGGCCGGTCGTCGGAGAAGGCGCATGACGGCACGTACTCCTGCAGGTTCTGGAATCCGACCAGCATTTACAGTGGTCGCGGCGTTCGATCGAACCTGGTCAACGTCACCCCCGGGAAGCCGTACAGCTTCTCCGGCTACTTCTACGTTGCATACTCGGCCGGGAACATCACCGACACGATGTTGCGGATACAGGTCGAGTGGAGGGACGGCCAGCAGAATATCATCGGCACTTATCCGGCGACCGGCTGGAGCAACACGGCCTTCGGCAGCTGGGAGTTCAAGGAATACCCACAGGTGGCCGCGCCGGCGGGGGCCGTGTACGCCGACCTGCTCGTTCAGTGCAGGGAGAACGTGGATAACGACAATGATGTGTTTGTCGATTCCTTTGCGTTTGCCGAGTACTCACCGACGCCGACGCCGACCCCCTCGCCGACCGTCACGCCGACAGCAACTTCCACGCCGGCGGTCCCCCCGGCGACATTCCTCTTGAAGCTCAATTACCAGCCAGTGTCGGCGCCGCCGCCAGACGGATACTATGTGGACATCGGAGCCCTCTATTCGACACAACCCGGACCACATGGAAACATGAGTTATGGCTGGCAGTGATATTGGGGTCAGACCTCTACTATTGACTGAAAGGCGTCAAAGAGTACGATGCACAGATGGCACGGCCGTTGCGGATAGGGTACCCCGGCGCATGGTGCCACGCCACCGGCCGGGGAAATGAGCGGGGGAGGATATTCGGGGGCGACAGGGACAGGGTGTGATTTCTCGAGGCGCTGAGAGAGAGCATCGAGCGGTTCAAGGTGGAAGTGCATTGCTGCGTGCTGATGGGCAATCACTTCCACTTTTTATTGCGGCCGCTCTCATATGCCCTTCCGATCAGGTACGGCGTGGACGTGCCGCGCGGTGCCGTGAATCACGCCGCGTGCATGCCCCTCGCCGCGGATTTCACGCTCCTGGCGCTCTTCTGCCCGGGCTTGTTCCCCGCCGGCCTCCGGAACATCAGATGGAAATGGATTCCGTGAGCCGTCGGCGGTCCGGCGGCGCGAGATTCATCCCCGGTCGCCGGCCGTGCCCCCCCGATGGGCGTTCCGGGGCGGTGGCCATCCCCCCGACCGGCTCGCGGGGGCGGCGACCATGAAGGCGGCATGCGAACGGCCCGCCCCTCTGATGATCTTGTCCGTCGTCCTCGCCGTGTATGTCGTTTCCCCCCTGCTGGTGCCTGAACAGATCGATTCGATGCAGCTCAGCGTCGTCTACCTGACCATGGCCGTCGCGCGGACGGGTTCCGCGGTGGTGGACGACGTTCTCCGTGACAAGACCGATCTCGCCTGCCGCGAGGGCCATTACTACTCGGGAGTGGCCCCCGGATTGTCGTACCTTGCCGTCCCGCACTACCTGGTGATCAGCCCCCTGACGAACAAGCCGGAGCGGCTCGTCGGGATATTCTCGATCACGTTCACCTCCGTATTGATAAGCCTCAGTTTCATGTGCCTCTATCTGCTGCTGCGGGAGATGGGCTCACGGGAACAGGAGGCGCGATCCCTGACGTACCTGTGCGCCTTCGGGACCCTTTTCCTGGTGTACGGGACCACGTTCGACTCCCGGGCGCTGGCCTCCGCCCTCAGCATCGTCGTCTTCTACCTGATCCATCACCGCAGGGACGCGCCGGGCGCGCGGGGATGGATTGCGGCCGGGGCGGCGGGGCTGCTGCTGGGAATCCTCCCGACGCTCAACTACCCCTCCGCGCTGCTGCTTCCCCCGTTCTCGATCTATTTCCTCCATGCCGTCGCCGGCGCCGGCCGTGCCGCTCCCGCGAGAAGGCGTCTCGCAATCGGCATCTTCCTCGCCTGTCTGGCCGTGCCGCTCTGTCTCCTCATGCGATATCACGCCGCGGCGTTCGGGAATTGCGTGCTCACGGGCTATTCGTTCAGGTGCAATCCGCTGCAGCAGGGCTACCACGCCGACGGCATCGCGGGCTTCACCTATCCCCGGATGGGGGCGCTCTTCCATCTCCTGTTCCTGCCGTACCGGGGGCTCGTATTCTACATGCCGATATTCCTCCTCTCGTTCCTCGGTGTGGTTGCCGCGGCGCGGAACAGGCGCCCCGAGTTCGTGCTGGCCGGGACCTGCATGGCGCTGTTCATCCTGTTCAATGCGGGATTGCACTTCTGGTCGGGCGAATACTGCTTCGGGCCGAGGCTGCTGACCGAGGCGATCCCGTTCGCGATCATCCTGGCCGCGCCGGTCGTCGCGCGATACCGGAAACTCTACTACGGCGTATTCGTGTATTCGGTCGTCCTGAACGCCATCGGCCTCCATTTCAGGACGAGGGAGAACATCGGAAGACCGTTCGTCGCGATCCTGCGATATGTGTTCGAGCTGGTCCTGCACGGTTTCCACCGCTCGCACCCCCCGCCGCCGTGCTTCGACGGGAACTTCCCGTGTCCGCGACTGCTCGCCGGAATGCTCGCGGCGGGCGGGAGGCTGGGGCTGCTGCTCCTCCTGGTCAGCATCGTTCTGTTCCGGTTCCGCGCGGGGGCCCTGCTGGCCGAACTGTCGGGCGCCGTGAGGAAGAGGCTGGTCGGGAGCATCCCGAGGATCGTGCTCTTCTCGGTTCTGTTCGGCGCCGCCTGCGCGGTCGCGAACAGGCTGGCGTCGATCATAGACATCAGGCCCCGCGTGTTCTTCGCCGTCGCCTCCCTCAACTTCTTCACGGTCGCGCTCGTCGTCACCGTCTTCAGTGATATCCTTTTCAGCGAGGTCGTCAGCATTGAGGAGGGAGTGCGATCGCGAAGCTCGGGCGGCCCGCCACCTTCCGGGGCCGCTGAGGCCGGCGCGGGGCGAATGGTTCGTTCGGAACGGTGCGGCCGCCCATGAGCTGCATCCCGGCAGCCATGCGTACGGGATGAGGGCCGGCATCGCACTCGATGCCCGCGCACCACTCCGTGCCCGCCTCCGGTTGCCGCCCGTGCCGCTCTGCGCTACAATGAGGCGCGCTCGGACGCGGGCCGCCGGACGGACGCGCGCCACGGGCGGCACGATCCCGACCATCATGTCCCGCTGACGCCTCGGGGCGCGGCACAGCGAGGATTCGGGACGGCCCGCCGGCCGCTCCGCCCGGAGCCGCGAAGGCGCAGGGAGTCGTCCGCGATGACCGATCCGGTACTGTTCCTCCAGGACATGGCGGTCATTCTCATCTCGGCCTCCCTGGCGGGCTACGTGTGCCGTCGGATCGGCCTGACCCCGGTGGTCGGCTATATCACGGCCGGCCTGCTCGTCGGGACGCCGGAGGTCGTGTTCCCCTACGTGACGGATCAAAGCCGCATCGCCGTCATCGCCCAGCTGGGCCTCGTGTTCCTGATGTTCTCCATCGGCCTCCAGTTCCGCCTGGGCAAGATCCGGGCGCTGGGCTTCCGCGTCGTCGTGTCCACCGCGGTGGCCGCGTTCTTCGTGCTGGGCGCCGTCCGGCTCTCCGCCGCCATTCTGCATCTCTCCATCCCCGCCGGGATCGCCCTCGCCGCCGTCTTCATGAACAGCAGTTCGGCGATCATCAGCAAGATCATCCAGGAGACCGGGATCGGCCACGAGCGGCACGGCCAGCTCGCCCTGAGCACGACCCTCCTGGAGGACGTGGTCGCCGTCGTCATGCTCGCGGCGCTCGGATCGTACGTCGGCGTCGATGGAGACATCGCGGCCGGCGGCCCCGCGGAAACCATCGGGCTGCTCGTCGGTTTCGCCATGCTCGTGTTCATCCTCGGATCGCTCCTCATCCCCAACCTGCTCGGCGTGCTGGGAATGCGCCGGAACCCGGAGGCGCTCAGCATCTTCGTCGCGGGCGTGCTGCTCCTCGCCGCCCTGATCGCCGTGAACGCGGGCTATTCGCTCGCGCTGGGCGCCTTCCTCTGCGGGATGGTCGTCGCGCAGACCCAGGAGAAGTCCCTGATCGAGCGCAGCTTCCAGGGCCTCAAGGACATCTTCCTGACCGTCTTCTTCGTCACCATCGGGATGATGGTGAACGTGCAGGCCATCCCCGGGGAGATGAAGTGGGTCCTCCTCGGAATCCTCGGGGCCCTGGCGGGGCGGGCGGTCGCGGCGTTCGTTTCCCTCCTCCTCGTCGGCGAGCACCCGCGGACGGCGATGCGGGCGGCGCTGTGCCTGACCCCGCTCGGCGAATTCTCGTTCATCATCGCGGGCGTCGCCGTGGGCAAGGGGCTGTTTTCGGAACGTTTCCAGGCCGTGGTCGTCGGCACCGTCCTGGGGACCAGCCTCCTCTCGCCCCTGATCGCCCGCAACGGCCGGCGGCTCACCCGCTTCGTCGCGGAGGGGAGACTGCCCCTTCTCGACCGGGCGCACGCCGCCTACAGCGAATTCTGGCGCTCGTCGAGGAGGAAGAGGAAGGCCGGGGCGTTGTGGCCCCTCCTGCGCAGGCGCCTCTTCCACATCGGCGTCGCGCTGCTGCTGCTCTCCACCGTCCTGATCTTCGCCGGAAGGTTGTTCAGGGCGCTGCGGAACGCCCTCCCGGGCCTGTTCGCCCACCCCTCGGCCGAAGTCGCGTTCTGGGTCACCCTCGGCCTCGTCTGCACCGTCCCCGTCATCGCGGCGTGGCGCAATCTCTCGGCCACGGCGCTCATCCTGGCCGAGCATATCCGCGAGCGGAAGAGCCAGGACCGCCGCAGCGCCCTCCTCCTGTCAGGCCTGCTCCGCCTCATCTTCGCGCTGCTCCTCCTCAACTGGATCTGGAACATCCTCCCCCCCGAGCTGTCGCGCCAGCATGTCCTGGCGGCGACGGCCCTCCTCGCGATTCCCATGGTGTTCTTCTCCTGGCGCGCCTTCGTCCGGATCTACCGGGAGGTCGAATGGCTGCTGGACCCGGGCGGCGGGAGGTCCATCGGCGCGCCCGGCCGGCATCTCCTCGATCGCTGGAAGGGGGAGGAGTGGGACCTGAACGTGCGGGAGTTCACGCTCCCGGACGATTCACCCGTGGGGGGCATGACGCTGAAGAACCTCGCCCTGCGGAAGGCCACGGGCTGCTCGGTCGTCGGCATTCAGCGGCACGGCTACTCGCTCGTGGACATCGGGGCGACGACCCAGCTGTTCCCCGGCGACGAACTGCTGCTCCTCGGCACCGACAGGCAGATCCAGGATGCGGAGAATCTCCTCGCCTGGACCGGCCCTCCCGCGGAACCGGGGAAGCAGCTGGAGAGCCAGGTGCTCAAATCCATGATGCTGCCGGAGGGGAGCCCGGCCTCCGGGAAGCGGCTGGGGGAGCTGCAGTGGACGCGCGATTTCGGCGTGCAGGTCGTCGCGGTGATGCGCGACGGCGCGACGCTGACCGGGCTTGACGCGTCGACGCACGTGCGCGCCGGCGACGTGCTCCTGCTGCTGGGGGCGGCCGATCGGATGGAGGAACTCGCCGACGCGAACAGCACCGAGGCCGCCGCGGATTCCGCATGAACCCGGCCGGGGGATCCCGCGCCCCACGGCAATGCCGCATCGGCTTCCGGCCCGGGACCGGACGCGCAAACCGGCGCCCCCCGCGGCGTCCGCCCGGATCGCTACGGCTTCTCGGCGAGGGTGACGGAGTAGTGGCCGAACGCGTCGCTCGCGGTCTCGATGACGGTGAACCCCGCCGCCGCCGCCCACGCGTTCACCTTCGCCGCGGGGCGGACGACCATCCGGAGCGGTTGTTTCCGGAAGTCGAGGAAGACCGCCTGCACCATCTCGAGGTCCACGTGCCCCGACTGGTTCGTGAAGAGGAAGCAGCCGCCGGGCGGGAGGAGGTCGTGGAGGAGCGCCATGCTCCGCCGCACGACGGCGTCGTCCGTGATCCAATCATAGAATCCGGACGAGACGGCGATCGTGGGGCACGGGCGCGCCGCCGCGAGTGAATCGGCGCTGAGGGCGTCGCCGGCCACGAAGCGCACCGCCGTGACGCCCCGCCTCGCCGCGTTGCGCCGCCCGAGCTCGAGGGCGGCCTCGTCGAGATCCCGGCAGACGGCGGCGAGGTCGTCTCCGGCGTCGTCCGCGAGGACGTCGAGCAGGTACCGCGCGGGTCCGGAGGCGACGTCGAGGATCGTCGGCGCCCGTCCCCGTTCCCGCTGGACGGCGATCGCCCGCCGCAGCAGCCGCTCGAGGTTCGCCTTCCTTGTCCGGATCACCTCCCACCCCGCGTGCGCGAGGTAGGCGCGGTCGATCAGGGGCCCGATGAGGAGGCGTCCGGACGGACGGTTGGCGTAGATGTAGTCCAGCATCCTCCCCGAGGTGAATCCCTCATCGAAGGCGATGCGTATCCCGTCGCTCGTCCGCCCGATCGTCCGGATGATGAAGCGAAGCGTGGCCAGCCGTATTGTTCTCAGGATGCGCATCTCCCGTCTCCTCCATGCCCGAGCCGATCCTTCAGCGCGCGCACGGCCGCCTCGAGGGTCCCCGCGGCGGCCCCGTGGCTCAGCCCGCCGAGATCGCCTTCCCAGAATCGCAGCGCCTCCCCGAAGATCACCGTGATCTTCCCGCCGCGCGGGAACCACGCGTCCTTCGGGAGGGATTCCCGCGCCCCCCCGATCCAGGCGGGGACGACCGGGACCATGAGCATGCGGCCCAGGGCGACGGCCCCCGGCTTGAACGCCCCGATTTCACCCGTCGCGCTCCTCGTTCCCTCGGGGAAGATGATCAGCCGCTTCCCCTCGCGGATCCTGGCGGCGCAGAGCCTGAGGGCGCGGGCGTCATGCCCCGTGCGGTCGAAGGGGATGCAGTTGACGAGGAGGCGCGCCGCCAGGGCGACGACGGGGTTCCTGAAGAAGTAGTCCTTCGCGGCGACGGCGCACGTGGCGTTCACCCGCGATGCGGGCAGCGAGGCGAATATCGCGAGCGCGTCGAGGTGGCTCGAGTGGTTCGGGGCGATGAGGCACGGCCCGGCGGCCGGGACGTTCTCCGCGCCCCGGACGTCCAGGCGGTGCCAGCAGCGCATGCTCGCGCGGTACGGCAGGTGGACGAGCAGCCGGAGGGCGCGGAGGAGGGCGTTGTCGCGGACCAGGTCGTAGACCGTCGGCGGCGGCGGGTACCGCCACTCCGGCGGATAGGCGGCCCCTTCGCTCTCCGCCGCGGGCCCCCTCATGGCGCCGCCATCACGCCCGGGTAGAAGTGGCTCATGAAGTGGAAAAAGAGGGGCGCCGTGAAGACGATGCTGTCGAGCCGGTCGAGCAGGCCTCCGTGCCCCGGGATCAGGGCGCCGCTGTCCTTGACGCCGACGTCCCGCTTGATGAGCGACATGGTGAGGTCGCCGCAGGTCCCGCCGACCGAGAGCAGGAGGCCGAGGAGCAGCGCATGGAGGGACGAGATGCCGCCGAGGGCGAAGCGGACGAGGAAGATGAGGGCGATGGAGACGGCCATGGCGCCGAGCGTCCCCTCGACGGTCTTCCGGGGGCTCAGGTTCGGCGACAGCAGCCGCCGGCCGACGCTCGAGCCGATGAGGTAGGCGCTCGCGTCGTTCATGACCACCACGAGGAGGAAGGCGAGGAGAAGCGCCGGTCCCGCCGCGGCGTTCATGAGAAACGCGAGGTGGGCGGGGAACCAGCCGAAGTAGATGACTCCCACGATGGTCAGGCACGAGCACTGGATCATCCCCCGGTACCGGTCCCGCATCACCGGGTACAGGTAGATGAGGATGACCAGGCAAACGGGCATCGTCATGAAGAGGCCGTACCAGGGGATGAACACCGGGAGGTACACGAGGGCGATGCAGGCCCGCGCGAGCCACACGTGCCCGCGCTCGCGCCAGAGCCCGACCGCCCGGGAGAACTCCTCGAAGGCGTGGAACGAGAGGAGCATGAGCGCGGCCTGCGTCCAGGCGCGGCCGAGGAGGAGAGGGACGGTGATCGCGGGGACCATGATGAACCAGGAGGCGTACTTGACCCACATGGACCTGACGTCCCCGCCGGCGCGCCGGCGGACCGGGGTGAGCGCCGCGAGCGGTATCGCGGCGGCGAGGAGCACCCCCCAGACGAGGACGAGCATCCGCGTCCCCGGGTCATCCGGCAGCGTCACTGTTTCCCCCTCCCGATGAGCCGCGAAAGCCCCAGGCCGAACGAGAACGCCCTTGCGAGGTCCGCCTCATTCGGCCGCCCCCTGTACGTCTTGTATTTCCGGTGGAGGCCGGGGCACGAAAAACGCGCGCAGGGCTTCATCCCCCACGCCCGCGCCATTCCCCGGAGGCATGCCGGCGCGGAGAGCTGCCCCCAGACCGGCATCCCGAACGTCGCGAAGACGGCCACCCGCTTCGGCCGCGCGGCGGCCCCGGCCTGGAACCGGCGCATCCCCTCGGACGGCGACTTCCGGATATTCGGCGACCCGAGGACGACAAGGCCGTACCCGGCGGCGGCCCCCGCCTCCGATACGGGCGTCGCCGCGCAGCCGAGGCCGCGGGCGATCTCCTCGGCCACGGCGCGCGTGTTGCCCGTCGCCGAATCGTAGACGACGATCGCCTCGCCGGCGTTCCGCGCCGGGTCGAGCCGCTCGAGCGCCTCTTTCCGGTCGATCTCGCGGAGCTGGCCCCCGAGCCGCCGGGCCACGGTGACCTGGCCGAGGAGGACGAAGAGACCCATGGCCCACTCCATCGGCGTCGCCTCGATGCCGAACCACGCGGCGCGCGATCCCCCGCGCAGCGTGACGAACTGGATGAGGGCGAAGACCATCAGGATGATGAGGCGCTCGACCTTGCCGAGCGGCCCGTGGTGCTGCCACGAGACGCCGAGCGCCCTGCCGAGCATCCCGGTGTAGCTCACGAGGACCATCGAACAGAGGGCGGCCAGCCCGAGCCACCCCCTGCAGAGGGGCGAGAGGGCCACGCCGGCGACGACGAGGAGGTCCGAGTAGCGGTCGGGGAGGGCATTGACGATCTCGCCGCGGAGCGAGAGGTTCCCGCGCCTGATCGCGATGACGCCGTCGAGCGTGTTGAGCGTCATCCGGAGGAGCGTCAGCAGGACCGCCCAGACGAGGAGGGCCGGGCGGTCGGCCGCGCGGTAGAAGCACCAGCCCGTCGCCGCGGCGGCCCCGACCGCCGCGTAGCTCAGCGCGTCGGGGTCAAGCCATTCGAGGCGCCGCGCGATAGGCTCCAGGATTTTCCGGTAGGGGAACTTGAGCAGGTACAGGTCCATCATCGGCTCCGGGGACGCGCGAGGGCCAAGTATATCGCATCCCGGCGGAGGCCGCGAAACGAATGTGCGGGGCGACGCGGTGGGTGCGGGCCCGATCCGGCATTAATTCCATCGGGAAAGGCGCCCGATCTGGTAGCATGTGGCAGGAGCGGGGATGAGTCGATGAGGCCGGAGGCGTGCACCGCGGAGGCGGAGCGGATCGCGCCCGTGTCCGACGAGGGGCCCGGCGCGGCGTTCCTCGATTTCCACGAGCGGGAGCGCCCGGCGACAGGGGACACCCTCCTCGCGCTGATGGAGGGCGACGGGAAGATGCGGGGGTTCACCCTCCGGGCCGGCATGATGCCGCCGGGAAGTGCCGTCGTCGACGAGCGGATCAGGCGGTTCTGCCGGCTGCCGTACCGGACGGACGAGGGGATGGTCGCCGCCTGCCCCGGCATTCTCGGCGGCTGGAAGGGATGCCCGCCGCATTCGCCTGCGGTCGCGAGGACGGTCGATCTCCTTTCGCGGGCCCGGTGCCTCCTGATCGTCCAGTTCGAGGGGAGCGAGGGCCGCGTCCGGCAGGGTCGCGTCCATCCCTTCATCGACCGGGCGGCGGAGGCCCTGCGCGGGCGCGGCTACGACATTCTGGGAACGTACGCCTGCGGCCCCTGCCGGGTCTGCCCGCGGGGATGCGGGGAGGAACAGGAGTGCCGGCAGCCCGAGCGGCGGCTGTTCTCACTCGAGGCATGCGGCTTCTGGGTCAACGTGCTCTGCCGGGAGGCGGCGGCGTTCCCGGTCTGCGGGGACGGCCCGCGGGAGATCCGCTGGATCAGGAACTGGGGCCTCGCCGACCAGGACACGGAAACCGTCAGGTACGTGACGGGGGTACTGATCGGGTAGTTGTTGCGCGCAACCGCCCCCTGTCTGATCCTGAGCCGGCGAATCGGCGGGGCTGCGGCCTGTTCACTGTTACCGTCTCCTTGGGAATGGTCAGGCTCTTTTTTCGGAGGGGCAAACCGGGAGGTATTATATGGGCCATGAATCAGTTGCAGCCGCCACCGCACGCCGGTTGGTCTCCGATGGCCGGGGGATCCTCGCCGCCGACGAGAGTTCCCCCACCATAAAAAAGCGGTTCGATTCCATCAGTGTCGAATCCACCGAGGAAAACCGGAGAGACTACCGGCAGCTGCTCTTTACGGCCGGCGGGGTCGAGGAATTCATCAGCGGGGTTATTCTGTTCGATGAAACCATCCGTCAAAAAACGGAAGACGGCGTCCCTCTCCCCGAGCTTCTCGACCGTCGGGGGATCGTTCCCGGAATCAAGGTGGACCGGGGAACCGGCGCCCTCGCCTTTTTCCCCTCGGAAAAGGTCACCGAGGGCCTCGACGGACTCCGGGCGAGGCTGGAGGAATACCGGAACCTCGGCGCCCGGTTCACCAAGTGGCGGGCGGTGATTACCATCCTCGGGGATGCCATCCCCTCCCGGTTCTGTATCGAGGCCAACGCCCAGGCCCTGGCCCGGTTCGCGGCGCTCAGCCAGGAGGCCGGGCTGACGCCGATAGTGGAGCCGGAGGTGTTGATGGATGGGGATCATACCATCGATCGATGCGAGGAGGTCACCCTTGCGTCGCTGAGCGCCGTCTTTGCCCGGCTGCGGGACCACCGGGTCGCCCTGGAAGGCATCCTCCTGAAACCCAACATGGTCTTGTCCGGAAAGGAGTGTCCTCGGCAGGCCGGCCCGGCGGAAGTAGCCGAGTACACCATCCGGACTTTCCTGCGGGTGGTTCCGGCGGCGGTGCCGGGGATAGTCTTTCTTTCCGGCGGACAGAGTCCTGAAGAGGCCACGAGGAATCTCAATGCCCTCAATCAGTGCGGCCGACGACCCTGGGAGCTGAGCTTTTCCTTCGGTCGGGCCCTCCAGCAGCCCGTCCTGGCCGCCTGGCGCGGTAAGGCCGAGAATGCCGCCGCCGCCCAAAAGGCGTTCCATCAACGGGCCCGGCTCAATTCCCTCGCGCGGCATGGGAAATATTCGCCCGACATGGAAACCGGCTCATGAAATGTGGCGCCGGTTGCGGGTGATCGTGCCGGGGGGATTGCCCGATCAACAGCCGAGGTTGCCGGCCATGGAGGAAGGGGAAGAACGATGTGGTGGCGATGGCTGCTGTTCACAGTCTGCGCGATCAGCATCGTCGCGTGTCTCGTCAGCACGACGGTGGATTGGAGCAGGGGCAGGACGGGCCCCTTCGGCCCCCATCCGGAGAACTGGTGGGGCTGCGGCCTGTTCACCGCCGCCGTCGGATTAGTCATGATCTGGCTGGGGAAGCGTCTGTTATAGGAAATTATCCTCCCATCCAAGGCCCGGCCCCCTGGCGCCGCTCCATCGTCCGCTGCCGCGACGGCACACCCTCCACCGGCATCACCAGTGACCTGGAACGGGTCTCAGCCGCGGGCGCACACCTTGTTATGGATGAGGGTGAATATCAGTCCCGCGATCAGCCCGTCGAAGAACGCCCACAGGCCCCCGATGATGCCGCCGAGGAACGTGGGTCCGTAACCGATGTAGTAGGAATCGAGCACGTCCACGATCCGGCCGCCCCAGCCGGCCGCCGCCGCCCATCCGGCGAATAGAACATAGATCGCCCAGGTGAATCCCGCGGCGATCGCCACCGCCTTCACGTTCAGCTTCTGCATGTTCCCTCCTCTCTGCCGCCGCCCCGCGCCCCGCGCGCGGGGACATCGCGGCCTTCGATATCGTAGACATTGTATCTAACTGACGCTCTGTGAACATGTGACGAGCTTATTCGCCCCGGGGTGAATAAGCTCGTAACATAATGGGAGAGAAGAGAATAGGTACAACGTCTGCTATTCAATGGCATGCCTCCTGACCGCCTGCGCGGCGTCGAGAGTGAAGACGTGCCGCAAGGCCGGGGCCGCCCCGAGCGGGAGCAGGAGGAACGGCACGAGGAGCGTTATTCCGAACTCCCGCGGGGTGACGGCGGTGTCGATGCGAAACCAGACCCGGCTCAACTCGGCGTTCATCCAATGGGCGACCCCCAGCGCGACGGGGACCGCGATGACGAGCGCCGCGAGCCCCATGGCGAGCACCTCCGTGAGAACCATCCGGGAGAGCGGCAGGCGGCCGTACCCCAGCGAGACAAGCGTGGCGAATTCGCCCTCCCGCTCGAGTATGTGCATCGACATCGTATTGACCATGACGGCCAGCGCGACGATCGATCCGAGGACGACGGCGATCCGGAGCACGCCGGCCGCCTTCGCGAGCTGCTCGTCGATCGCCTCCTCGAGATCCGCCCTCGCGGTGACGCGGGCGACGGCCCGGGACGCATAGAGCCGCCTCTCGACCTCCACGCGGTCCGCCCCGCCCAGTCCCGCCATGATCCCCGAGCATTTCCCCCGGAGGCCGAGGATGCGGCGCGCCGTTCCGATCGGGACGAAGCACTGCCGGGTCGAAAGCAGGCTGACGAGCCCGGTCACCTTGAGCGCGTGCGACCGTCCCCCGGCCCGCACGGTCACCACATTGCCGGGGGCGGCCGCGGTGCCGTCGGAGAAGGCGGTGTTGAAGATGATCTCGTCCGCGTCGTCGCCGGAGAATCCTCCGCCCTCGATGAAGAGAAAGGGACTCATCTCGGATCGGGCGGGCACGCCGACAAGCCGGTAGTCGCCCGTGCTCCCTCCCGCTCCGAGGACCGAGGCGTGTCCGCTCACGAACGGCTCCGGCATGACGAGGCCCGCCTTCCCGCACAGCGCGATCGCCTCGTCGCAGGGCAATGGTCCCGTGAAGTCCACGACGGCGTCCCATCCGTAGCGCCGCAGCAGCGATGCGCTGCTCCGGATGACGGACGTGAGGGTGGTGACGAAACCGGCGGTGACGCCGAGCCCGAGCGCGAGGAGGAGGATCGTGGCTACCGTGAGCCTCGGCCTGCGGAAGAGATTGCGCGCCGCCGCCCTCTGGGGGAGCGACACGGGCATCGGCCGGGAGAGCGCCCTCGCCGCTCCGCCGAGCGAGGGGATGCGCGGTGCGGATGCGCGCGCCTCTCCGCGGATCGCCCGGATGGGCGTGAGCCTCGCCAGCCCGACGACCGGCATGATCGCGGCGGCGGCGGCCACCCCGATGCCGATGAGCAGACCCCCGGCCATCGCCGCCGGATCGAACGCGAGCGTGACGGGCGGCAGGTCCATCGCCGAGGCGTACGTCCCGGCGAGGAAGAGGTTGACCACGGGCGACGCCGCGAGCCCGAGCGCCCCCCCCGCGCACCCCATCAGGAGGCCGAGGCGGAGATAGGACCGCATGATCGTCCCCGGCCGATAGCCGAGCGCCATGAGGGCGCCGATTTCCCGGGATTGCGACGCCACGATCCGGTTCACGGTGATCCCCGTGGCGGCGAGCGTCAGGACGCTGAAGATGCCGACGATGGCCAGGACCAGCACGCGGAACAGCTTGAGGTCCTGCCGGAGAAACGCGATCCCGAACTGATCGTCGCGGCGCAGCACCTCCGCGACCCCGACCCCGGCGGACGAGAGGCGGTCCAGTATCCGCCCCTCGACCCCGCGATCGGGCCCTCCCCGCCCGTCCCGATCGCCCCCGTAGAGGAAGAGCAGCTGGTTGACGGGGTGGGCGCCGCCGACATGTCGGGAGAGCGCCTCCATCTCGTCCGCCCAGGATTCGAGGGGGGCGAACATCACGCCCAGCGAGCCGGGGGTCGGGATCAGCAGCTCGGGATTGGCCGTGCTCACGAGGAACTCGGGGCTCCGGGCGATCCCGACGATCGGCCGGGTCGTTCGGAGGCCGTATGCGCTGACGGTGATCCCGTCCCCGACGCGGTAGCCCTTGGCCGCCAGCCCCCGCTCGATCACGATGCCGGGTTCGGTCTTCGCCGGGAGCGCCCCCGCCTCGATCGCGAGCGTGTTGACGGCGGGGTTTTCGCCGGCGCGGATGAAGATGACGGCGGCGGGGAGCAGCGTGCCGTCGGCGAGATGGATCGCGCCGGCGAGCATGAGGCGCGGCAGGATCCTCCTGACGCCCTCCAGCCCGTCCAGGGCCGGCAGGCGGCCGGCGCTCGTCGGGTTGAAGGTGACCTGCAGGTCGGCAAGGTTGTGCGCGGCGCAGAAGTCGTCGACCGAGCGGCGGAGCGTGCGTCTCGCGCAGAGCCCTCCGGAGAATACGGCGGACTGGCAGGCGATGATGAGCATCGCCATCCACCCGCGCAGCCCCAGCGAACGGAGGTCGCGAAACGCCTTAAGGGTCAGCCTTCTCATCGGAGCCGTCGCCGGCGGGGGGTGCGCCGTCGCCATGCCGGATTTCGGGTTCCCGCCGACGATCCGGCGCCGAGGGAACGGCCCCCCGATGCCCCGGGCGGGGCCGCGCCCCATCCCCGCCGTCGCGGGACGCACCGGCGATTTTCCCGTCGGAGAGGCGGACAAGCCTGTCGGCCCTCTCTGCAACGCGCGGGTTATGGCTGACGACCACGAAGGTGGCGCCGGCGGCGTTCAGCTCGCGCATGAGGTCGAGGATGCGCATGCCCATCGCCTCGTCCAGGTTTCCCGTGGGCTCGTCCGCGAGGACCAGCAGGGGCTGCTTCGCCAGGGCCCGCGCGATCGCGACGCGCTGCTGCTCTCCGCCCGAGAGATGATCCGGGAATGCGCCGCCCCTGGCGCCCAGGCCGACCCGCCTCAGGTAGTCGACCGCGCGCCCCCGCATCTCGCGCCGGCTCGAAAAGGGAAGCAGCTCGAGCGCCGCCTCGACGTTCTCCACTGCCGTGAGCGTGGGGATCAGGTTGTACGACTGGAAGACGAAACCGACCTTCCCCCTTCGGAATTCGGTCAGTTCGGCCCGGCTCATCCGGCTCAACTCATGGCCGTCCACGAGGACGGAGCCGGAGGTGGGGGCATCGAGCGCCCCGATGATGTTCAGGAGCGTCGTCTTGCCGCACCCCGAGGGGCCGAAGATCACGGCGAATTCCCCCTGCACCAGGTCGAGATCGACGCCCTTGAGGACCTCCGCGGTCAGGGCACCGGACCCGTAGGATTTAAAGACGCCGCGCAGGCGCACGAGGGGCGTTGCCGCGTCCGACTCGAGGGATTCGTCCATGGGTTCGTTCATCCTTCGCGTGGCTCCCTGCCGGCGCCCCCCCCGCCGGTTGCCCCGACGGGCGGTTCAATCCTCGGGCAGAAGGTCCCGGGGGGCGTCGACGCGCCAGACGCACCCGGTGCCTCCCGGCTCCATGCGGATGCGGAATCCGATGAAGCGGGAGAACTCGTCGTGAAACGGCCCCTGGCAGTCGTACCGGCAGAATGTCTCGCGCCGCGGCCTGACCTTCCGGGGGATATCCCGCATCGCCGCGACATAGGGGCACTCGCGGAACTCGAGCTTGCCCCCTATCCTGCGCCCCCTGTCGTCGAGTATCTCCTTCGCCGTGTACGCCGTGCTGTTGTAGAGGAACTGGTACTCGTAAAAGGTGCGCACGACCTTCTCCCTCAATATGAGGAGCGCGACCTTCTCGCGCAGGACCCTGCCCGGGGTGAAGCGCTCCAGGACGTTGGCGACGCTCAGGTGAAGGGAGGCGTGCTCCTCGCGATAGTCGCGCTCCATCCGCTTCACCCATTCGACGGCCTCGTCGCGCCCGAATCGCTCCTCGATATACTCGATCGTTTTCCCATAGAGGCATACGTACGGCCCGAGGGTGCGCCTCCACATCTCGCGCGCCGGCATCTCCTCGATCTGCAGGACCCGCTCAATCGGCACAGGCGCCTTCTCTCGGGAACTTCCGGGGGACGTAGCCGCGCGCGCCCAGCACGCACGCCTTTCCCAGCCTCCAGAGGAACTTGAACGACGCGATCACGCTCTTGAGCGTGCCCAGCGGATTGAGGCCGAGCGGGTTGCCCCGCAGCTTTCTCCTCAGGAGGCCGAGGTTCAGGTAGGTCCGCACGTAGAGCCTCGTCAGCTCGCGGAAGTATGCCCGGGTCGGGAGCGCCGTGACGAGGACCGGGAAGATGAGGTCGAAGAAACGGAAATCGCGGGTGACCAGCTCGTCCTGCATCTCCCGCCACAGCTGCGTGCCGGGCAGGGGGGTCAGGCTCATGTACTCGGCGTACCCCTCGCGGTGGATGCCGAGCGACCTGACGTAGGCGAGGAGCGTCCTGAAATCCTTCCGCGTCGCCGCGGGGCGCATGATGAATCCGAGGTCGGGGGTGATCCCGTTTCGCCGGAGTATGCGGACGGCCTCGTTGTTCGTCGCCACGGTGGAACGCTTGTTGAACGCCTCCAGCCCCTCGTCGGTGCAGGCCTCCATGCCGATATACACGTTGGTCATGCCGAGCCCGGCCCACCGCTCCACCAGATCGGGGTTGCCGCAGATGAAATCCGCCCTCCCGAAGCACCAGTATTTCTTGCTGATGCCCCGCGCGGCGACGGCGTCCGCGATCGCCCGCACGCGCGGTCGGGAGACGAAGAAGTTATCGTCGAATATGTACACGTACTTCTCCTCGATCCGCTCCAGCTCCTCCGCGACGAGCTCCGGGGAACGCATTCTGTACATCCCGCCCGTGAAGTCCCAGATGCAGCAGAAGGTGCACCGGAACGGGCACCCCTCGCTCGTGCGGAGCACCGCGATGGGGCCGACGCCGAACACGTGGTACTGCCTCCTGTACGCGGCGGAGATGACCCTGTCCGGGAACGGCTCGCCGTCGAGCGTCGCCGGGAGGGTTCGGGGCGGCGTGCGGACCATCGCCCCGGCCCGACGGACGAAGAACCCGGGAACCGCCAGCGGATCGCCCCCCGTCTCGAGCACATCCGCGAGTTCGGCGAGCGCGGGGACGCCCGGCCCGATGCCGATCACGTCCACGAACGGCTCGTCGAAGTCGCCGGGCATGAACGTGGGGTGGTATCCCCCCACCACCGTCACCACGTCCGGGTCGCAGCGCTTGGCCTGCCGGAGAAGCTCCCTGACCATGTAGACCTGGGAGGTGAAACAGCCCATGCAGATCATGTCCGGCATGAACTCGGAGATCGCCGACTCGACGCTCTTCCGCTCGAAGACGAGGTCCACCAGGCGGGTCTCATGGCGGGAGAGGCTTGCGGCCAGGAGCTCGAGGCCGAGCGGCTCGAACGCCGCCAGGTCGCTCAGGCCGGACGCTGCACACTCGGGAGGATTGATGAAGAGCACCCGCATGGCCGGGCCCTCACCCCGTCACGGCGCGGGCTCCGGACTGAGCCCCCGAACCCGCGCCCCGGCGCCCTGCGCCCCGCTCACCAGGCGGAGGTAGATCCGCCCCAGGGCCCGTCCCGCCGTCCCGCAGACGATCTTCTTCCAGACGCGCCTCGACGGGCAGAGGTAGAAGGGGAAGTAGAGGAAGTTCGACCAGACCATCGCGATGCCGAAATCATGGCTCTTCCTGTCGGGTATGTAGCGGGGGATCGGCGCGAGAATGCGCAGGCCGAAGCTCTCGTACAGTCCGAGTTCGGGGTCCAGCCGCCTCGGGGTCCCGTCGCTCCCCCGGACGCGCATCTCCATGTACTCGCTCGCCGTGCGGAGGGCAGCGCCGTCGGGCCGGTGTCCCGCCCGCGCCCGCTCGCGGAGCCACCTGGCGTAACCGGGCATGCGCCCGACGAGCGCGATCCCCCGCAGGTGCATGTACGCGCACCTTCGCGCCGCCGCCTCGATCAGCGCCTCCGCGGCCCCGATGAAATACCCGTGCGGGTGCACCGCCAGGTTCACGCCGAACAGCCAGTTCCCCCGGGGGTCGTGGGTGGTGATGTAGCCGTCCGCCGTGATCTCGCTCCACGAGGCGTCGAGGGGCCTGCGGGGGTCGAAGCGGATCTTCATGAGGTTGACGAGCCCCCAGATCTGGCCCTGCCCGTCCTCGAAACAGAGCTGCCCCTCGGGGAAGATCGCGCGCTGCGACCTGAAATGGCCCCCGTCGAACTGGACGCCGTTTCGCCAGGCGATGGACTCGATCCACCGCAGGCGCTCGATGTCCCGCTCGACGATCTCGCGGACTCTCATTCGGTCTGACGAGCGGCCCGGTTGCGGCTGCATTGCAGACGTTGTATCCAACCGGCTCTCCGTGAGCGGTTTGCAGGCATATTCGCCCCGGCGGTAATAAGGGCGGAACAGATGGGGTGCGAACGCGATAAATGCGCCATGATCCTCCCCCCATTCGAATGACCCCGCATTGTATACCACAAGGGCGAACGCGACCTATGGAATTCAGCACGTGTCCCTCTTTGCCGCTTCCCTCGTGCTTCGCGCCGGAGTACAATGTGGGCGTATTCGGAGTCCGGTTCGCTGTTCGCTTCACCCTGGTGAGGCTTGTACGGAACAGTCCGTCCCGGACGCGGCGGAGGAGGTGCCATATGCGGTATGCCTGGTTGTCGCCTCTCGCGGTGGCGATGGTGCTGTCCGTGACCCCGGCGCCCGCGCGGGGAGATCGCGACGATGAGCCCTTCCTGGAGATGCAGCAGGATGCGGAATTCAGGCAGCGGGCAGCGAAACAGCAGACGGACAGACTGCATCCGCATGTCGCCGTTCATCCGGGGCCGGAGGGATCACCTGAACAGGCCCACCAGCTCCTCAGGGACAGACTCGCCGTGCTCCAGAACCATCGAGCAAACGCTGCCCGGCAACAGATGTCTCCGGAGGAGATCGCACGGATCGACGAGCAGATAAGCTCAATCAACCAGGAGTTGGCCGCGTACGAGTAGAAGCGGTGACGTCTCGAGCCGATAACGGCGGTCCGCCCCGGGACTCCCGTGCCGTGCGTCGTCGCCGCGCCTGAGAACTGGTGGGGCTGCCGCCTGCCCATGGTCGTCCTCGCGTTGAGAACGGTCTGGCTGGGCAGCGGCTGCTTCCGGGAAATCGTTCTTCCATGCCCGACTCGGCCCCCTGGCGTCTCTACATCGTCCGGTGCCGCGACGGCACGCTCTATACCGGCATCACCAACGATCTCGACCGACGGATCCGCGACCACAACCGCGGGAAGGGGTGCCGCTACACGAAATGCCGCCGGCCGGTGCGGCTGGTGCACACGGAGAGCTTTCCGGACAAGGGAGGCGCCCTGCGTCGCGAGGCGCAGATCAAGGGCTGGAGCAGGCGGGAGAAGACGGAGCTCATCTCGCAGACGGTGTATCCGGCCGACTCTCCGACAGCATGCGACGAACGTACCGGCCCCGGGGCGAATACGCACGCAACATGCTGAGAGAGTACGCAACAGATACAACGTCTACTGTGCTACTGTGCCCATGAAGGCGACCGGACAGCTGAAGGCGGAGCACGAGGGGATCAGGATCATGCTGCGCGTCCTGGATAAGATCGGCGATGATATCAAGGCAGGGGCGGGGGTCGATGCCGGGCACCTCCACCGGATAATCGAGTTTCTCAAGGTCTTCGTGGACCGGTGCCATCACGGCAAGGAGGAGGATGTCCTGTTCCCCGCGCTGGAAAGGGCGGGCGTCCCCGGGGAGGGCGGGCCGATCGGCGTCCTGCTCGCCGAGCATGAGACGGGCAGGGCCCGCGTGCGGGCGATGGCCGCCGCCCTCTCGAATCATGAGAAGCGGGGACGGGAGGCCCTTGCCGGGTTCGCCGATACCGCCGGAGAGTACACGGCGCTCCTCGATCAGCACATCGAGAAGGAGAACACCGTTCTGTACGTGATGGCCGACCGCCTGCTCTCCGAGGGGGAGCAGGAGAAGATGTTCGCCGAGTTCGAACGGATCGAGAGTGAAAGGATCGGCGCGGGGACGCACGAGAGATTCCACGCGCTGATCGGCGATCTGCAGGGGCGGTACCTGCGGTAGCATCCTCCAGGGGGCGCGGGGCGTGGAGCGGGAGAACTGGAAGCCGAGAAAGGTGGTCGTCGTCGGCGCGGGCGCGGTGGGCTCGACGTTCGTCTACGCCCTCGCTCGGAATGGCATTGCCGATGAGATCGTCCTGATCGACCGGGACGACAAATTGCTCCGGGGGCAGGTGCTGGATCTGGCCCACGGTTTGCCCTTCTTCCCGACCGTCGTGATTCGGGCGGGCGATTACCCTGATTGCGCCGATGCCCACGTCGTCGTCATCGCCGCGGGGGCGAAGCAGAAGCCCGGGGAATCCCGCCTGGATCTCCTCCGGAGAAACGTCGGCATCATGGAGGGGATCGTCGACAGGATCATCCGGACGGGCTCGCAGGCCGTCATGGTGGTGGTCAGCAATCCGGTGGACATCCTGACGCACGTGGCCGCGCGGAGAGCCGACCGGGAGCGGGGGAGGGTGATCGGCTCGGGGACCGTTCTGGACAGCGCGAGATTCCGCTATCTCCTCAGCCGCCACTGCGGCGTGGATGTCCATAATGTGCACGCCTACATACTGGGGGAGCACGGGGACAGCGAGTTCGCCGCCTGGTCCATGACCCATCTCGCCGGCATGGCGATCGACGACTACTGCCCGACCTGCATGAAGTGCGGCGATTGGAGACGGGATCGGGCCGATATCGAGAAGGCGGTGAGGGATTCGGCCTATCACGTCATCGATTACAAGGGATCCACCTTCTACGCGATCGGCCTCGCCCTCGCGCTGATCGTCGGTGCGATCCTCCGGAATCAGCACAGCGTGCTCACGGTTTCAACCATGCTCGACGGGGAATACGGGGTGAAGGATGTCTGCCTCAGCGTGCCGTGCATCGTGAACCAACGCGGCGTTGCCAGGATCGTGGAGGGGAGGCTCCGCGAGGAGGAGCTCGCCTCCCTTTCGAATTCGGCGGCAGTGCTTCGGAAGGAGATCGGATGAGACTGCGCCGGCTCCTCGCCCTCGCGCTCATCCTGTGCGCCGGCTGCCGGGGCATCGAGCCGGCCGCGCGGGTCTCCCTCTGCATCCTCCACACGAACGACATCCACGGCCACATCGTCCCGAGACGGGTCCTCGGCTGGGACGAGGAGGCCGGGGGGGCGGCCGTGCTCGCCGGGTGCGTGAACGCCGTGCGGAGGGAGAACAGGAAGAAGGGGGGCCACACGCTCCTCCTCGACGCCGGTGACTTCTTCGTGGGATCGCCGGAAGGGGACCTCTCGGAGGGGGTCGCAGTCGTGGAGGTGATGAACGAGATCGGCTACGACGCCCTCGTCCTCGGCAACCACGACTGGGACGGGGGGGTCGCCAACGTCATCGACCTCGCCTCGCGGGCCGCCTTCCCCTTCCTCGGGGCGAACGTCATCGATCTCGAGACCGGGACGAATCCGCCGTTCGTCCTGCCGCACCTCGTCGTGGAATGCGGGCCGCTCAGGGTCGGCGTGATCGGGGCCGCGCTCGGGGAGGAGACGCCGCAGGAGGCGCCCGGCGGGGGCAGGATCGTCTGCGGGAAGCCGTGGCGGCACGTGCGCGCGTCGGTCGAGGCGCTGCGGAGTGAGGGGGTCGAATGCATCGTCCTCCTCAGCCACCTCGGCCTCTGGGCGGACAAGCGGATCGCGCGCGACGTCGAGGGGATCGACGTGATCATCGGCGGCCACCACCACCTGAAGATGGACGAGCCGTTCCGGTCGCCCGCGGGCGGGACGCTCATCTGCCAGGCGGGGAGCTACGGGAGGCATCTCGGGAGGCTCGATTTGAGGGTCGACCCCCGCTCGGGGGCGGTGGAGGATTACTCCTACGAGCTCATCCCCCTCACGGAGGGGCGCTGCCCGCCCGACCGGGCGGTGGCCGCCGTCGTGGAGAAGTGGCGCAGGGCGACGGGGGAGCGGTTCGACGAGGTCGTCGGCCGATCCGACGCCGATTTCAGGAAGGACGTGGACGGAGTCCGGATACTCGGCGAGATGATCGCCGACGGGATGCGCGAGGCGACCGGGGCGCATATCTCGTTCAACCAGCGCCACGGGATCCGCGGCGCCCTCCCCGGCGGCACGGTCACGTATCGCGACGTCTACGCGGTCCTGCCGTTCGACGACACGCTCTGGACCGTCACGCTCACCGGACGGCAGGTCCGGGATGTCCTGGAGCGGACGCTCTCGTTCCGGCGCCAGGACAACCTCAGGTTCTCGGGGCTCGCGGTCGAGTACGATCCCGCGGCCCCGCGCGGCGAGCGGCTGGTGGCCGCCATGTGCGGGGAGGACGAGCTGCGCGACGGCGAGTCGTACCTCGTGGCGGTCAACACGTACCTCGTGCACTGGGGGTTCATCAGCGAGCTCGTCGCGGAGGGGAGCGACCTCCGCGACACCGGCCTGATGCTCAGGGACATGTTCAGCGACTACATCCGGGCGCACAGCCCGCTCTCCCCCGAGACGTTCCTCCCCACCCGGCTCGTGGCGGTCGAGGGGGCCGCGGCGCTCAGGTAGGCGGCGGGCGGGACCCCACGGTCGGGCCGGCGTCGGAGAGGGCGCGGGCGGCCGATCCCGGATGCCGCGGAGATCATCCGGCCGAGAGGAATGCCTCCTCCAGCTCCTCCGGCGAGTCGAAGAAGACGCAGGCCGGGAAGTCGCCCTCGTCCGTCTCCTCCGTTCCCGCCCGCCTGATGTAGATGCCGCGCACCCGCGACGGGTATTCGGACGCGACCGCCGAGTAGATGCGCGCGTCATCCTGCGATGCGTCGCCGAGGAGGAGGAACCGCATCCCCGGATAGGCGTCCAGGATGTCGCGTATCGCGGCCGTCTTGTGGCGGAAGACGGAATCCCCCCGGAGGAATGAGGCGCCTTCCTGCGGCCCCAGCCGGAGGAGCACGAGGGGGCCGGGGGGGAAGCCGTTGAGGCGGAGGAAGTCGCCGATCCGCTCCATGAGCGGCTCCGGCGAGGCGGAGACGTAGAAGACGGGCCGCTCGACGTCCGGATCCGCCCGCACGAAGCGGATGAGGAGGTTCGCCATGCCGCGCACGGGCCGGTCGGTCGTCGCGTCGCCGAGGAGGAAGTCCCGCACGACCTTGCCCCTGTCCCCGATGCCGGTCTGCTTGATCGTGTCGTCGATGTCCGAGATGAGCCCGATCGTCGCGCGGGGGTCGGGGACGTACACGGTCCCGACACCGACCTCCGCCCCCCCGTGGAACGCCCGCACCCGCACCGTCCCCCGCCACGGCCTCCCCGCGGGCGCCGGCATCGCGATCTCGATGCGCCCCCGCCTGCCGCTCACGACCTCCGCCTCGACCCCGTCGGCCCTCAGGAGGATGCGCTCTTCCGACTCGGTGTCGCGCAGAAAGGGGAGCGCCGAGGAGATCGCCTTCCTGAGGCGCGCGAACGGCAGCCGGCCGATGGCCCGCCGGTCCCCCGCCTGGTCCTCGTACACGAGACCGCGCACGTGGAGGACCTCGGGCGTCCCGTAGGACGGCATGACGGCGACCCTGATCGCCTCGTCGGCCATCGCTGCGGGCGCCGGGAGAATGAGCAGGATGGACGTCGCGAGGAACCATCTCGACGCATGCATGGGGCGACTCCGTTCACGGGGAGAAAAAACCATTCTACCATCGGGCGAGAGAAAAGAATAGATGCCCCGCTCGGGATATGGTAGAGCGGGTGGTGATTCCTCGTGCACGGCGCGGCCCCGCGGGAGCCGGGGGGAATTTGTTCGTTACATCCTGCGGGGGAGAGCGATAGATAATACGTCTTCATGAAGCTCGCGGTGCTCATTCACGAGAAGGACAGGTTCGAGCGGTCCAAGTACTTCCTGACGCTCCTCGTTGATGCCTGGAGGAGGGAGGGGATCGAGGTCACGCTGCTCCGGGGGGCGGGCCGTTTCGAGCCCGCGGACGCGGTCTTCCTCCACGTGGACCAGACCGTCGTTCCGAGGGAGTACCTCTCGCTCTGCCGGCGCTACCCGATCGCCATCAACGGGCGGGTCGCGGACATCTCGAAGCGCAGGGTGAGTTCCCGCCTGGTCGGGTTCCACGATCCGTACGATGGGGAGGTCATCGTCAAAACGGACCGCAATTTCGGAGGCACCCAGGAGCGGCGGCGGCAGGGCAGCGGCCCCGCGCGGCGGTTCCGGGAGCGGCTCCGGGGCGCCCTCCCCTGGAGCCTGTCCGGCCACCTCACGCCGGATGATTACCCGATCTATCCATCGCGCCGGGACGTCCCCCTCGCCGTCTGGCTGAACCCGTCGCTCGTCGTCGAGCGGTTCATCCCGGAACGCGAGGGGAAGTACTACGCCCTCCGCCAGTGGGTGTTCCTCGGCGACCGGGAGACGAGCGGGCGCGTCCTCTCCGCCGAACGGATCGTCAAGTCGACGAACGTGGCGCACCGGGAATACGACCTCCCCATACCGGACGCCATCCGCGCCGAGCGGAGGAGACTGGGGTTCGACTACGGCAAGTTCGACTACGTCCTCCATGACGGGGAGGCGGTGCTCCTCGACGCGAACGCCACCCACACCTTCAACCGGCAGAACCCCTCGCGGCGCCTGTTGGAGAGCGTGGGCGTCCTCTCGAAGGGCCTCCATGCCCTCCTCGCTGCGCCCGGGGAGCCCTGACCCGGAGTTCCCCATGGAACCGCTGCTGCGCCCACGGACGACGCAGAAGGAGATCTACGGCCCCGGCGTCATCTACTCGCCGCGCGCCTCCTCGAACGCCTCCACGTGGATGGGATTGGAGGAGCCGCACCTCGACTTCCTCACCGGCGGGCAGCTGACCGTCATGGGGGGCATGCCGATCCTGTGCGCGGCGGGCGTCTCGACGCCGGAGGGGCTCCGGCTTCTTCGGGACGCGGGGTTTGAGACGGCCTCGGAGATCCACCGCTTCCGCGGCGAATCGGACTACCGGCGGATGCTCTCGGCGCTCGGCGGGGAGGGGCGCAGGGTCGCCGTCCAGCACCTCCTCCCGGTCTCGGAGCTCCCTGCCGAACACTGCCTCGTCCCGCCGGCCGTGCTGTCGTTCATCAACAACAAGGGCAACCTGTCGGAGCTGGTCGCCGCCCCGCACGTGCCGCCGCGGGAGGTCGTGCCCTCGGCGGGGCTCCTCCGCTCCCGCCCGGCCCTCCCGTGCGTCATCAAGGCGGTCACCGACGAGTCGACCGGCGGGGGCTTCGACGTCGCCGTCTGCCGCTCCGCCGCGGAGTTCACCCTCGCCGCGGAGCGGTTCAGGACGTGCCCGCAGGTCGTCGTGGAGGGATTCATCGAGATGCGGCGCAACCTCTGCCTCAACTACGGCGTGCTGCCCGACGGGCGCGTCGTCTACATCGGTTCCGCCGAGCAGGTGTGCCGACCGGACGGCATATACGAGGGCAACTGGATCGACGGCGAGAGCGACGCCCCCGATGCGGCGGCGGCGATCGGGGCCGCGATCGCGCGCGCGGGGCGCGACCGCGGCTACCGGGGCTGCGTCGGGATCGACCTCGCCGTCCTGGAGGACGGGCGGACCGTCGTCTACGACCTGAACTTCCGGGTCAACGGCTCGACGGCGTCGCTGCTGCTCGCGGACGCGATCCGGAGGAACCTCGACCGCACGGTGATCCGGTACCGGGGCTGGCAGTGGGAGGGCACCTATCGCGGCATGCTCGATGCCGTCTACACGGCCATGGGGAGGGGCATCCTGCTGCCGCTCAGCAGCTACGACCCCGTCGCGGGTGGGCATTCCCGGACCCAGCCCCGGCTGAAGTGCCTCGTCCTCGGCGCGACGCGCGAGGAGGTGCGGGAGCGCGAGCGTGAACTCGCCGGGATGGGGTTTGCCGAGTGAAACGGGGGGCGGGTCGCCCCGCCCCCCGTTCCGATCTCCGGCGCGTGGCGCGCCGTCCGTCTCTCTACTGCGCGAGGACGTAGACGTCCACCCGACCGACAGCGGCCGGACCGAATCCGCCCTCCTGGTCGAAATCCATCGTGGACGGCGCCCCGCCACCCTTCAGGCGCCAGCGCCGCGGGTCGGCCTGCTCCTGGCCGGTCAGCAGATTCCTGAGGCTCAGGTAGTAGCCGGAGCCGGGGACATAGGTGGAGGTCAGCTCGTACGGGACGTTGAGCTGGTAGACGAGGCCTGTGTCCACGGGCTGATCCTCGTGCCCGGCCGGCTGGCAGTTGGCGGCGACGCGGTTGCGCGGCCCCATCGAATACTTGTAGAGCAGGGTGCCGCCCCTGTTCCGCACGTTCATCGAAAGGGCGTTCCGGTGGCTCCCCTGCATGAGGACGCGGAAGACGATCTTCATCGGCCTCTCCACGCCCGCCCCGCTCCGGAGCGCCCATCCGCACTGCCCGTGGAACCAGATCGCGTGCTGGGCGAGCTCGTGGCCGACGAAGATCCGCCCCGGCGTCCGCTTGCCGTGGAGGTACGACTGGCCCGAGCTCCATCCGCCCGCGCCACCGCTCCAGTCCTCCGAGTAGATGAGCTGCCAGTTCTGCGCCCGGGCGACCGACGCGCCGCAGGCGACCGCCGCCGCGACGACCGCCGCCGCCATCCACCGCCGCAATGATCCGTTCATCATCACGCCTCCTTTTTCCGCATCCTCGAACCGCCGCCCGCCGATGCCGCATCGGCGGCGCGCCGTCGGCCGGTGCCCGCGGGGGCGGCCCGGTCCGGCGGGAGCGTGCAGTATAGGGCACACCCCCGCCGCCGGCAATAAAATAATCCGTAAAGAATCCGTGGTTCGGGGTTCATCGTTTTGCCGCGGATCTTCGCAGATGACCGCAGATACAACGAACTGCCTCGCCGCGGATTGACGCGGATTATTGCGGATTCAACCGCAGCCCGGGGGATGACTGAATATCCGATCGGGTTCTGTGCGAGTCCGCGGTACAAATTCTGTGATTTCTGATATCTCCGTTGCTCAATCAATCCGCGTCCATCCGCGGCAAGAACTATATTCCGCGTTGATAGTCGAACGTGAAATGCACAATCCGTGGATATCCGTCGAAGAGACGTGAGAATCAGCGGCGGGTGGTGCATGGAAAAGAAGACGGCCCCGCCGCTCGCACCGAACGGCGGGGCCGTTGTGTGATCAATGTGAAATTACGAACTCAGCTGACGCACATTGACCGCTTGCTGGCCCTTCTTGCCGGGGGCGACGTCGAACTCGACCTCTTCCCCGTCCTGGAGGGTCTTGAAGCCCTGAGCCAGAATCGAGCTGTGGTGCACGAAGAGATCCTTGCCGTCTTCGGGCGTGATGAATCCATAGCCCTTCCGCTCATCGAACCACTTCACTTTACCTCGAGCCATTGTGACGCGACTCCTTTGATAGAGAGGTGAATCAGTACCGGAAACCGCCTCCGCTCCATCGCGGCGCGGCTCCACGGATCGGGGGGGCCCGGAAAAACAAGAACCGCGGGTCTGAGTAATCCCTCGCCCACGGCTGATAGATTACGCAACCTATACGTCCGAACTCCACCCTGATCTCCGGAAGTTTACCATACGGGCGCCCGAAGTCAAGCAAACATTCCGTATAATTTTCAGCGGCGCGCCCGGCCGGCGTCGTTCTGATTGCAACATGTTGCGGGGCAGTTTGATAGGTATATTCCGCCCCCCGGCGGTCGCCGCCTCATGGCTCGTCGTCGGAAAGCGCCTTCGACCGTCGGTAGTACGAGAAGGCCTCCCGGTACTCCCGCTGGTGGAGCGACACATTTCCCATCATGCGGTAGAACTCCGCCTTCCGGTCTTCCGCCGCGCGGGCGCAGCGCCCCAGCGCCTCGATCGTCTCGGCATATATCTCCGGCGTGAGGAACGATCTGAGGAGGAAGTACCTCCTGACGTGGAGATCGGCGGAGAGCTTCAGGAGCTCGAACGGGGCCCCGACGCCGCGGACCGCCCGCTCCACCGCGAGGATGTTCTCCTGGAGGGGGGCGGCCTCCGAGGCGAGGTACGCGGCGAGCAGGTGACGGTCGCCGGGATCCAGCCGGCGGAGGGCGTGGAGGACGGGATTGGAGAGGTAGGCGCTGTACCGGTCCTCGACCGCCTCCAGGTAGGCGAGGAGATTTGCGAGGTTGGCGCGGGTGACCGGGCGCGCGCGCAGGTAGGGACCGAGCAGCAGATTGTTCCGCTCGAGCGGGTACTTCCGCTCGTCGAGGTGCGTCAGGTACGTCCCCACCACCGCCCTGGTGTAGAGGGCGCGGGCCGCCCGGTACTCCAGGAGGGGGTGAAAATCGCTGTTCACGAGCGGCTCGCTCCGCACCGATTCCCGCACGTTCACGTTCGAGCCCATCTGGAGCGAGAGGACGCCGAAGAGATCATGCAGCAGGAACGGCGCCATGCCGTCCCTGACCGCGGAGACGGCCATGATCCGCCCGGCCTCGTCGTAATCGGGGGCGAGGCCGTTTCGGGTCCCCATGAGGAGCATGTCGGTCTTCCCGAGCGTCCAGAGGGTGACATCGGGGAAGACGGAGGAGAAGGTCTTGATGACGATCTTGAGCGTCTCGTCGTCCATTTCGTACAGGTGGACCCACTGGGCCATCACCCCGTCCTCGCGGAGGGCGGCCAGGCAGTCGCCGAAGTGCTCCGCGGAGAAGAGGTCCCCCACGCCGCTCATCCAGGGGTTGGAGGGCTCCGAGATGATCAGATCGTACCGTCCCCCCGTCCGCTGGATGAAGGTCCGCGCGTCCTCCACGTGGAGGCGCAGCCGGGGATCGCCGAGCGCGCCGTCGTTCTCAAGGGCGAAGTACGCGGAGGCCTCGACGACCTCCCGGGAGAGCTCGACGACGTCGAGGCGCGCCACCGGGAAGCGGAGGGCGGTGCCGCAGGTCACGCCGCTCCCGAGGCCGATGACGAGGAGATCCCTCGATGAGGGCCTGAGGATGAGGGGGATCGCGGCGAGGAGCCGCTGCGTGGACATGTCGCCCCCGCTCGAGGCGTCCGCCTTGCCGTTGACGAAGAGGGTGCGGTGCCCCTCGAACTGGACCACGGCGACGCTCGCGTTGAGGCCGTCCCTGTCGTAGAGGATCTTCCGGTCGCCGACGAGGGATTCGGAGACGGGGCCGGGGCCGGCCGGGCCCCTGAAGGCCTGGACGGTGAAATACGCCCTGTTCCAGTCGGGGATGAGCGCGCGGTAGGCGACGAACGCCGCTCCGCAGAGGAGCAGGAAGGCGACCCGCCGGCGTCGCGAGGGGAATCGCGCCATGCAGAGGATGAGCGCCCCGAGGCAGAGGTTGATGATGACCCCTATCTCGAGCGACCGCTGGAGGCCGAGGAGCGGGATGAGGAGCAGGCCGGTCGCGAGCGCGCCGAGGATGTTCCCCGTCGTGTTCATCGCGAGGACGCCCCCGACGTCCCTGCCGAACAGCCCGGGCGGGCGGGAGACGACGGCGCTCGCGAGCGGGACCGTCATCCCGAGGAAGATCGTCGGCGGCAGCATCACGAGGGACGAGACGCAGAGCTTCGTCGCCTCGTAGAGCATGAACGTCTCCGGCTTCCGGTCGAGGACATCGGAGAGCCGCAGGAAGACGGCCGGGAGACGCTCATAGAAGGGGATGGAGACGATGAGGGAGAGGCCGATGCAGGCCTCGCAGAGGCCGAGGGCGGCGAAGGCGCCGCGCGCCCGCGGCATGGAGCGGGAGACCAGGAACGAGCCGAGCGTGATCCCGAGGATGAACGTGGCGAGCATCGCCGAGAACGAGTAGGTCGAGGAGCCGAGGACGAGGGAGAGGAGCCTGACCCACACGAGCTCGTAGAGCATGGCGGCGAAGCCCGAGGCCCCGACGGCGATCAGGGCGACCCTCGCGGCGGCTGCCCCCGCCGCCGGTTCCTCCTGCCCGCCGGCGGCGGCGTCGTCCTCCCGGAGCGGGGATGGCGTCCGCCCGGCCCGGAACCGGACGCCGAGCGCGACCGCCCCGGCGAGGAGGTTCAGCGCCGCCGCCATGACGACGGTGGGCCCGAGGCCGAACCGGCGGATGAGGTAGGCGCCGGCGAGGACGGTTCCCAGCACCGCGCCGAGGCAGTTGACATAGTAGAGCCGGGCGACGAGCCTCCCCCTCGACGCGCGCGAGGCCGTCATCGCGGCGCCCAGGATCGGGAGCGTCCCCCCCATGAGCAGCGTCGGGACGAGCATGATGAGGGCGCCGACGGCGAACATGGGGAGGACGAGGGCGGGGGAGTGCGGCGGGATGCGCCGGGCGGCGGCGAGAAAGGCGGTCCGCGAGAGGAGGAAGAGCCGCGGCGTGAGGGCGCAGGAGACGGCGATCCCGAGTTCCGCCATCGAGAAGAGGAGGAGCCGGTCCCGCGCCCGGTCGGCGATCCTCCCGAGGAGGAGGCTGCCGAGCGCCATCCCCCCCATGAAGGTCGCGAGGACGACGGTGTAGGCGTAGGTGGTGTTGCCGAAGAGGACGGCGAGGTAGCGGGCCCATGCCACCTCGTAGATGAGTCCCGCCGCGCCGGAGACGAGGAGGCAGGCGGCGAGGAGGAGGTACGTCATCCTGGAACGCATGTCGTCGCTCACCGCGCTCGTGACGACCCCCGCCGCCCGACGGGGCGGCTACTCGTATCGGAGCGCCTCGATCGGGTTGAGGCCCGCCGCGCGGCGGGCGGGCCAGATGCCGAAGACGAGGCCGACGGCCACTGAGAACGAGACGGCGAGGGCGACGGCCGACGTGGAGACGAGGACCGCCCACCCCGCGAGGCGCGCCATGAGGAGCGCCGTGCCGATCCCGCAGAGCACGCCCGCGAGACCGCCGCTCAGCGTCATCACTGCGGACTCGATGACGAACTGCGCCATGATGTCCGAACCGCGCGCCCCGATCGCCTTCCGGAGGCCGATCTCGCGCGTCCGCTCCGTGACGGAGACGAGCATGATGTTCATGATGCCGATGCCGCCCACGAGCAGCGAGATCGCGGCGATGGAGCCGAGGAGCCAGGTCATCGTCCGGGTGGTGGCGACGAGCGCCTCCTGTATCTCCGCCATGTTGCGGATCTGGAACGAGTCGGCGGTGTCCCCGGTCAGCCGGTGGCGCCTGATGACCAGTTCCCGGATCGCCTCCTCGGCCTCGGCCATGAGCCCGGGGTCGGCGACCTCCGCGAAGATGGCATCGACGTAATCCTTGCCGAGCAGCCGGTACATGGCGGTGGTGATCGGGATGATGATCGTGTCGTCCTGGTCCCTCCAGCCGGTCGCCCCCTTCTCCGGGAGGATGCCGATCACCCGGAAGTTGATCCGGTTGATCCTGATGACCGCGCCGATCGGGTCGGCGCCCTCGAACAGTTCCCGGACGACCGTGGCGCCGACGAGGGCGACCTTCTCCCGCACCCGCACCTCCTCCGGCGTGAAGAAGCGCCCCACCGGCGGGCGCGCCGCGCGGATCTCCTCGTACTCGGTCCCCGTCCCCTCGATCATCGTGTTCCAGTTCCTGTTGCCGAAGACCGTCTGGCCGCGCCCCGTGACGGACGGCGCCACCCGCCGGATCTGCGGCAGCCGGCCGATCGCCTCCGCGTCCTGGAGGGTGAACCGCGTCACCGTGCCCGCCTCGAGCACCACGCCGCCGCGCCGGCGGCCGCCGGGCCGGATCTGAAGGAGGTTCGATCCCATCGAGGCGAGCCGCGCCTCGATCGACTGCCGCGCCCCCCGCCCCAGGGCGAGCATCGCGATGACCGCCGCGACGCCGATGAGGATCCCGAGCGTGGAGAGGACCGATCGCATCGGATGGGTGGCGATGGCGCGGAGCGCCTGCCGCAGGTGGTCGCGGAACATCGCCCTGCCGGCGTGGGCGCGCGCCGCGCCGGGTGGGAGGGGCGGGGCGGGGGGAAGGGGGCCGGAATCCCGCGGCTCCGTCCGCTCGTCGGCGATGATGCGGCCGTCCCGCATCCGCACGATCCGCCCGGCGTGCCGGGCGATCGACGGCTCGTGCGTCACCATCACGATCGTCCTGCCGCCGCGGTGCATCGCCTCCAGCAGCGCGACGATCTCCGCCTCGCTCTTCGTGTCGAGGTTGCCCGTGGGCTCGTCGGCGAGGATGACGGGCGGATCGTTCACGAGGGCGCGGGCGATGGCGACCCGCTGCTGTTCGCCGCCGGACATCTCCGAGGGGCGGTGCGAGGCCCTCGCCGCGAGGCCGACGTCGGCGAGCCGGGCGGCCGCGACCGTGTCGCCGCCGCTCCTGCCCGCGTAGACGAGGGGAAGGTCGACGTTCTCCACGGCGTCGGCGAAGGGGAGGAGGTGGAACTGCTGGAAGACGAAGCCGATCATGCGGTTCCGGACGCCGGCGAGCGCGTCGTCGGAGAGCCGCGTGAGGTCCGTGCCGTCGAGGCGGAACGCCCCCCCGTCGGGCCGGTCGAGGCAGCCGATGATGTGGAGGAGCGTGGACTTGCCTGACCCGGAGGGCCCCATGATGGCGACGAACTCCCCCTGCTCGATCCGGAGGGAGACGTCCCGGAGGGCGTGCACGCAGGCGTCGCCCCTCCCGTACGTCTTCGAAACGCGCTCGATCTCGATCATGGGCGTGCGACCCTCCGCGCCGGCGGTCAGCGGCGGCGCCCGCGGGACGGCACGAGCGGGCTCGTGGCCTGGGTCGGCGCCTGCCGCGCCGCCGTCCGCCTCGGCGGGACGACGAGATCCCCCTCGGCGAGGCCCGAGACGATCTCCAGGTGCCTGTCGTCGGAGGCGCCGATGGCGATCGCGCGCTGGACGGTCTCCTTCCCCTCCCGGACGCCGACCGTCGCCTCCCCGTCCCTCCGCGTCACCGCCTCGCGCGGGAGGCGCAGGACGCCTTCCTTTCGCTGATCGATGATCTCCACCATCGCGCTCATGCCCGAGCGGAAGATATCGGGCACCTCCTCCGGGATGATATCCACCTCGTAGATGGTCACGTTGCTCACGATCCTGGACTCGTACGAGATCGCCCCGACCGCCGCCTGCACCTTCACCTTCGGGTAGGCGTCCAGGCCGATGGTCGCCGCCTGGCCCGGCCGCACCCTGCCGATGTCGGTCTCGTCCACCTGCGCCTTGACGATGAGCCGGTTGGAGAGGACGATGACGGCGTCGGCCTGGGTGACCGTCTGGCCCGGCTCCACGGCCCGGACGATGACCTCGCCGTCGATCGGGGCGATCAGCGGGGTCGGCTTGTACACGTCCTCCCAGTAGGCGACCGCCTCCTCCCCGAGCGGCCGGGCGGCGTCGAGGAGCGCCGCCCGATCGGTGGAGCTCATCCAGGCGAGGGTCTGGCCCAGGCGCACCGCGTCCCCCTCCTGGACGAGGATGGCCTCGACCCTCCCGCCGATCGGCGGCTTGATCTCGAGACGGTTCTGGGGTGAAACGGTGCCCGTGGTCGTGACGGCGGACTTGATGGCGCCGCGCTCCACCCGGATGAGCTGCCCGGGGTCCTCGCCGCCGCCCCGCGGCCAGCCGAAGAGCGTGAATGCGGCGCCCGCCGCGACCGCGGCCGCGCCCCAGATGAGCGGTCGTCTCCGCATGCCTCCTCCGCCTTTCCCCGCCGCGCTCAGAGCGGCTCGTCCTCCAGGGTGTAGCCCTGCGCCTGGATCCAGTTCGCCTCGGCGAGCTCCGCGGCCGCGACGGCGTTCAGGAACGACTTCCGCGCCCGGACAAGGGCGTCCTCGATGATCGTCCAGTCGTCGAAATTGATGAGGCCGTTCGCGTACTGCGCCCGGGCGATCTTCGACCGCTCCACCGCCGCCACCAGGAACTCGAGCTGCACGCCCGCCTGCTCGCGGGCATCCTGCAGGAGCGTCCAGGTCTCCTCCATCGTCAGGATGACGCCGTCCCTGCCGCTCCGCTCGTCCTCCTCGGCCTGGCTGAGGGCGGCCCTCGTCCGCGCCACCTCCGAGACCCGGCGCCTCCCCTCGAAGAGCGGGTAGGAGAGGTTCACGCCGAGCCGCCACTCGTCCTCCCGCGGCGGCCAGGAGCCCCCCGCCCTCGTCGCGGCGATGTCGCCGTAGACCTGCGGCAGGAAGTCGGCGGTCGCCGAGCGCACGCCGTAGCGGGCCGCCTCCCGCTGCGCGATGAGCCGCTGGAGGAGCGGGTTGCGGTCGGCCATCCCCTCGAAGTCGGGCCGTTCCCGATCCGCGGCGTCGAGCGCGACGTCCTCCCTCGCCGCGAGGGGGAGGCGGTGCGTGCGGCCCATCTCCTTGCTGAGCCGCCGCCGGCCCAGGACGATGGCGCGCGCCGCCTCGGCCGTCTCGTACACGGCCTGGGCGAGATCCGCCCGGGAGAGGAGGAGCGATCCCCTGTGCTCGCGGCCCGCGTCGTAGCGGAGCTGCACGAGCTCCAGGTTCTGCCGGCGGCGTCCGGCGATCTCCTCGGTGATGCCGAGGAGCTCCTGGGCGCGGAGGAGCTCGATGAACGCCCGCCGCAACCGGAGGCGGACGTTCGAGGAGGTCACGTCGTAGGCGTACTGCGATGCGGTGAGGTCTTCGCCCGCCTTCCCCATCTCGAACGGGGTCTTGAGGCCGTCGAAGAGGATCTGCCTGCCCGTGAGGGCAAGGGAGTGGGCCTCGGTGACGTCCGATCCCTCCCGGTCGGTTCTCGACGACCGCATCTCGGTGCCGATCTGCGGGAAGAGGGGGCTCGCCGCGCGCGACCGGACCGCCCGCGCCTGCCCCACCTGCGCGAGCGCCGAGGCGAGATCGGGATTGCGCACCCGCGCCTCGCGGACACAGTCGCCCCACGAGACGATCACCGTCCCCTCGTCCTCGACCGGCGCGGGGGCGGCGACGCCGGCGGCGAGGAGCGGCGCGAGAAGGATGATGGCGCCCCGCATGCACGGGCCTCCTTGTATCGCGGGTGGATGCCGGGAAACCGCGGTAGGGCCTCGGCCGCCTTATTAGCACAGGAGCAGCCGATCCGTCCACGAAATTCAGGGCACCCTCGAAAGGGTGCCCTGCCGGGGGAGAACGCGCATCCTCTCCGCCCGCCGGCGCCGGGCGGACGGGGCGCGCCCGCCCGGCAGCGGAAAACCTCAGTCGGAGACCTCGGATTCCACGGCCTCCTCAGCCGGCGCCTCCGGGCCCGGGCGTCCGCGGCCCTTCCGCATCCTCCGCCCCTTCGCCCGCTCCTCGTCGCGGAGGGTGTGCAGCTTCTGGAACTGCTCGGGCGTCAGGGTCTCCTTCATCTGCATGATGCCCCGGACCCGCTGGTCGATCCGCTGGGCCTCGAGGGTCTTCAGATCGGCGACGATGCCCGCGACCTTCTCCTTGTCCGTGTCCTGCTTGTCGAGCTCCTCCTGGAGATCCCTGTACCTGGTCTTGATGGCGCGGCCGAGTTCCCACATGACGTTCTTGTGCTCGTCACGCTGCTTGTTGAACTGCTCCGTCTGCTCGGCCGTCAGGTTGATCTCCTTGAGGTGCTCGTCGGTGATCCGTCCCTTCGCCCTGACGCGGGGCTGGGCCTGCGCCGGCAGGGCGAGGAGCGCCCCCAGCGCCGCCGCCGCAACCGAAACCGCGATCCGTGTTCTCATCTCAAATACCTCCTCCCGTCGTGCCGCGTCTATGTGAAACCGGCCGTGCGGCGCCTCCGCCGCGGGCCGCGTGGATACCCGCTTTGCCCGTCACCTCCTTTGACGCGCCCGGGCGCCGGAAAGTTCCCCCTACAGGAGGTACTCCTCGACGACCGTGCCGATGGAGCCGCCGTCGTCGGACAGGCCGGCCCCGCCGTCGCCCATGGCGACGAGGGTGAGGAACTGCTCCCTGACGTACTGGTCCGCCGTCCCGGCGCCGGCGGGCGGCGCGGACGAGCGGGGCAGGGTTACGGCGATGATGACCGCGGCCGCGGCGGCCGCGACGGCCGCGGCCGCGCCGCGGAGGCCGAGCAGTTCATGCCGGGTGACGCGGAATCCCGCGCGGCCTCCCGCCGGATGCGCGGGCCCGACCGCCCGCTCGATCGCGCGCCAGAGGGACTCGGGCGCGCGCTCCCTGGGGGCGCCCCTGAGGGGGGCCACCGCGGCCCGCCGGACGGCCTCCTCGAACCGCCTGCACCGGGCGCAGGCCGAGAGGTGCGCGGCGGCCTCCCGGGCGGCGTTACCGGAGAGCTCGCCGTCGATGTAGTCGGCCTTGAGCAGCTCCTCCATCTCCTCGCAGTTCATCGCCTCTCACCCCCGTCCCCTCGGGAAAACGAGCGGAATCCACGGCGCCATCTCGATCCTCGCCCGCACCGTGTTGATGGTGATGGCGAACATTTCCGAAAACTCCACGCACCGCAATCGCGCGATTCCCACCAGGACGATTCCATCTCCCTGGTCGTCAGGTCGAACTCCCGCCGCTGCTCATTGATGATCCGCCTCGTCTCCCTGTCGCGGCGCCGGGCCTCCGCCGGGAACGCGAGCAGCGCCCCCAGTCCGGCCGCCGCGACCGCCAGTGCGATGCGTATCTTCATCTCCTGCCTCCCCGCGTCCCGCCGCGCGCATGCGAGGCCGCTCCTGCGGCGCCTCGGGGCGGGCCGAGCGAACGCCCGCTGCACCCTCTTCGACGCGGGGGAGGACGAAAAAGTTCCCCCGCCGGCGGGTATTCCTCCACGACCGTGCCGGGGGATGAGGCCTTGGGCGGCTCCCCCCGGCTCCTCGAGGTTCATCCCTCCTCACCCCCGTCCGGGCGGAGGGTGAGGAGGATCTCCCGCGCCCTCTTGAGCCTCGTACGAACCGTGTTGATGTTGACGCCGAGCGTCTCGGCGATCTCCGCGTACCGCATCCCCTCGATCTCCCGGAGGACGATGCAGGCCCGCTGGTCCGGATTGAGCGCCCCGAGCAGCGCCTCCAGGCGCCGCCGGTCGTCCTCCCGTTCAGCGCCCGCCGCCGCGCCGCCGCGTTCGACCCCGTATGAGGCGTCGTCGTCGTATTCGACCTGCCGCGCGCGCCGGCGCGACGTCTTCCGCAGGGTGCCCAGCGCGCGGTTCACGGCGACCCTGTACAGCCAGGTCTTGAACGAGGAGCGGAAGCGGAAACGGCGGAGCTTCCGGTGCACCGTGAGGAAGACGTCCTGGGCGACCTCCTCGGCGTCGGCGCCGTTCCCGGTGATCCCGACGGCGATGGTGTAGACATAGTCGGCGGAGGCCCTGTATATCCGCTCGAAGGCGGCCGCATCGCCCCGCGCCGCCTTCCTGACGACCTCGTCCGGGATCTCCTGCATTCCCTGCGTACCCCTTTCGACGGCGGCGGGCCGGGGAGAGTTCCCCGCCGCCCCCCGCCCGCGGCCGGAGCGGAGAGGACGGCCGCACGCGGGCCTGCGCCCCCGTGCGGCCGGCGATCAAGCCCGTGCCGCGGCCCCCCCGCGGGCCCCGCCCGTCAGTAGTTCTCCGCGAGCAGCTCGTAGAAGGAGCGCGGGTGCGCGCAGGCGGGACAAGCCGGGGGCGGCTCCGTCCCCTCGACCACGTAGCCGCAGTTGATGCAGTGCCACTTGACCGGCGTCTTCCTGCGGAAGACCTCCCCCGCGACGATGTTGCCGATGAGCTTCCGGTAGCGGGCCTCGTGGAAGCGCTCGACCTTGGCGACCTGCTCGAACGACTGCGCGACCTGCGGGAACCCCTCGTCCCGGGCGATCGTGCAGAAGTCGGCGTAGAGCGTCGTCCATTCCAGGTTCTCGCCGGCGGCCGCGGCCTCGAGGTTGCTCTTCGTGTCCCCGATCCGGCCGGCGGGGTAGGCGGCCGTGATCTCCACGTCGCCCCCCTCGAGGTGCTTGAAGAAGACCTTCGCGTGCTCCTTCTCGTTCTCCGCCGTCTCGAGGAAGAGCCGGGCGATCTGCTCGTACCCCTCCTTCTTCGCCGCGCTCGCGAAATAGGTGTACCTGTTCCGCGCCTGCGACTCGCCGGCGAACGCAGCCAGCAGGTTCTTCTCCGTCCGGGTCCCCTTGAGCGACTTCGACATCACGCACCTCCGTTGCGGTTCCCCGGCGTCGCGCCGGGGGCCAGTCAGTAAACAATTCCTATTATTATATCTATCCTTCGCCTGGGAGCGCAAGGGCGAATCGGTACACCCCCTATGATAGGCGCGAAACCGGCGCGCGCAAGGGAAAATCCCCACGGAGAGCGAACGACAAGGGGAATAATGTGATCCGTGAAAGACCCGTGGAAATCCGCGGTGAATCGGTCCCCCGTTCCCGCCGCGGGGACTAGAGGACGAGCGCGAGGAACGAGAGGATGATGAGGCCCGCGATGACGAGGAACAGGATCCCCCGCCAGCCGTAGCGGAGGCCGGAGAAGACGCCGAGGCGGTGGGGGAGGGTGGCGCCGCAGAAGATGCAGGAGAGGTTCTCGGCGGGGGTCTCTTCGCCGCAGCGCGGGCAGCGGATGGATCCCTCCATGGTGCTCCTCATGCGCCCGCGGCGGCGGCGAGCCGCCGGTCGTCGCGTGCGAGGCGGAGGGCGCGCAGGGCGCTCCGCTCCTTGTCCTTGATCTCGAGCATCAGGTCGAAATCGTGCGGCCGCGACTCCCGGAGGAACGCGTTGAAGTCGCGTTCGCAGAGCGATCGGGCGTGCGCGCCGCGCCGCGCCCCCTTCTCCTGGCAGGAGTAGTCCACGATGGGGAGGCCGTCGCGCCGCCGCCAGGTCCGGGCGACGAGGGGAAGGAGATCCCGGAGCGCCTCCCCCCGGTTCAGGAGGCGGTGGTGGAAGACGTCGAGGACGACGGGGACGCCGGCGGCCCGGCTGATGGCGAGGCAGTCCGCCGCCGGGTAGCAGCCCTCGTCGTTCTCGATCGCGAGCCGCCGCCGGACGCGCCCGTCGAGCGCGGCGTGCCGCCGGAGGAAGCGGGCGATGCTCCCGGGGCGGTCGCCGTACACCCCCCCGACGTGGATCTGGATCTTCGCGGAGTCGTCCAGGCCCATCGCGTCGAGGAGGTCGGCGTGGTAGCGGAGTTCCCGCGCGCTCCGCAGGAACACGCCGCGGTCGGGCGAGTTGATGAGGGTGAACCGGTCGGGGTGCATCGACACCCGCATCCCCCGCGCCGAGATGAACGCACCGATCCCGGCGAGGTCGTCCCTGAAGCGCCGCCGCCACGGGAGACGGCAGACGGGGTGCGAGGCGAACGGGACCAGGTCCGAGCTGATCCTGAAGAAGCGGACCCCCCGGGCGTCGTTCTCGATGAGGGTGGCAAGGAGGCAGTCGAGGTTCAGTCGGACCGTCTCCGCGAGCCGCGCGGCCGAGTACGAGCGCAGGCGGAACGTCCGCGCGCTCGTGCAGCCGATCGACAGGTTGACGCACGGGTAGCCGATCCTCATCGCCACAGCTCCCGCCCCTTCCCGGAATCGCTCACCTCGACGAGCTCCTCGGGGAAGGGGGCGAAGAAGAGCTGGCCCGCGAGGTAGGGTTCCTCGAACCGCACGATGAGCGAGCGCACGACGGCGACGGGGGCGCTCAGCGGGACCCGCCCGGCCCGGTAGCGCCTGAGGGCGTCGAGGAGGAACGCCTTCTCGCGGCCCGAGATTCCCCGCGAGACGTGCCCGAGGGCGTGCATGAGGACGTTGACGCACGCGCCCGGCTTCGGGGGGAGCCGGAGCGCCCGCCGGAGGCCCCGCTCGTACTCCGCGAGCGCCTCGGCGGCCCTCCGCCTCGGCCGGTTCGCGACGAGGGCGCCGAGCGCCCGCAGCTCCCCCTCGCTGTGCGCCATGAGGAGGAACTTGCAGGCGGTGTGGAAGGCGACGAGCGCCCCCATCGATCCCGACCGCCTCACCTCGCGGAAGCGGGCGAGGGTGAAGAGGCGCGTGAAGAAATGCTCGCGGATGCCGTAGTTGTTGAGGCGCCCCTCGTCCTCGACCGGCGTGTCCGGGAAGCGCCCGATGACCGCGGCGCCGAAGAAGCCGGCGCCGCGCGCGTGGAGCGGCCCGGTCTTCCCGAGGCCGGGGTAGACCTTCACGTTCTTCATGCCGCAGGAGGGCGACCGCTCCTTCAGGATGAAGCCGTCGACCTCGCCGAGGCCGTCGAGGAAGGCGTCGGCGAACGACCGCATCCTGTCCGTGAGATCGGCGCCCGTTTCGTCCTGGAGCAGCCGCAGGCCTCCCCGGTCCCGCACGACCCGCACGGGCGGACGGGGGACGCCGAGACCGATCTCCACCTCCGGGCAGACCGTCGTGAAATCGGCGAGCGGCCGCAGGATCTTGACGGCCCCGCTCGAGATGCGGAGGCCGTTCCAGCGGCAGCTCTCGAACTCGATGCACCTGCTGCTGACGATGTTCGGTTCCGGGAATCCGTTCATCATCGCTCCCCCGCCGGCTCGACGTGGACCGTGGCCGTCGCCCCGAGCCGCCCCCCGACGGCGCGCTCGATCGCCGCGGCCGTCTCGTGCGCCTCCGCCACGTTCATCCCGGCGGGCACGCGGACATGGAGCGTCATCTCCACGTGGTCGCCGTACCGGTGCACGTGCAGGTGGTGGACGTCGCCCGCCGCGGGCGCGGCCTCCCGCACGACCTCGCGGACCCGCCGCTCGAGGGCATCGTCATGCGCCTCGCCCATCGAGCGGGATGCGGCGCTCCTGACGATGCCGACGGCGGTGTGGAAGAGGAGCAGGGAGACGCCGATGCCGAGGACGCCGTCGATCCACCAGAAGGGGCGGCTCGCCAGCGCGCCGGCGACGATCAGGGCGGAGGCGATCGCGTCGCTCCGGTGGTGCCAGCCGTCAGCGACGAGGGAGGGGGCGTCGGTCGCCAGGCCGGCGCGGATGGAGAAGCGGGCGAGGGCCTCCTTGAGGATCGCGGAGGCCAGGAAGACGGCGACCGCCGCGCCCCCGAACGCCGCGGCCTCGCTCCGCGCCAGGCGCAGGACGGATTCCCTCAGAAACGCGGCGCCGGCGACGAGGAGGAGCGTCCCGATGACGACGGCGCCGACGGTCTCGGCCCGACCGTGGCCGAACGGGTGCCGCCGATCGGCGGGCCTCGACGCGATCCAGAAGCCGGCGAGGACGACGACCGAGGTGAAGGAATCCGAGAGCGTATGCCAGGCGTCGGCGGTCATCGCCACGGAGCGGGCCCGCAGGCCGACGGAATACTTGACGGCGAAGAGGAGCGTGTTGAGGACGATCGAGACGACGCCTTCGGTGATGCCGATCGTGGTCTTTTTCAACGGCCGGGCGTCCCCACGGGGAGAGTGTACATCATGCGGGCGGCGCCCCGCCACCGATTCCGCCCCGGATGGGAAGGAATGTACCCCGCGCCACGGAGATCCCTGGATCATTGACGGATATTCACGGATCCTTCAATGGGTATCATCCGTGATGATCCGTAAGAATCCGTGTGAATCCGTGGTGAATCGGCGCATTGCATCTCTTCAGGTGAGGGTCGTCGGCCTCGCCCTCCGGGCCGAATTGTGCTATATATGGCGCGCCGGGCGCCCGGACAGGGCCGATGCCTGCGCGGGGGGAGGGGTGCCATGAGGATGATCCTGATCATTGCGGCGGCGCTGTGCGCGGGGGCACCCGCCGCCGGCGAGGACGGGGATCCTGCGGGGGCGGTCGTCTTCACCGGCAACGCCCACTGGCCGCCGTACCAGTTCATCAACGACGAGGGGAAGCCGGACGGCTTCTCGGTGGACCTCGCGCGGGCGCTCTTCCGCCAGATGGAGGTCGCGGGCGAGATCCGGCTCCTCCCCGGCTGGGCCGAGGCGCAGGACGAGGTCGGCGCGGGGCGCGCGGCCGCGGTCGTCGGTTTCGAGGCGACGCCGTGGCGAGAGGATGCATTCGACTTCTCCAGGCCGATCGCCACGATCCGCTGCGTCATCGCGGTCGGCACCGCCGAGCGGGGGATCCACTCCCTCCCGGATCTGTACGGCACCTCGGTCGCCGCGGTGAGCGATTCCCCCGCCTATGCCGCCTACGCGGAGGATCCGCGCCTGAACGTCGTCCCGGTCCGCGGGGAGCTCGAGGGGCTCCGCCGGCTCGTCGCGAACGAGGTGAAGGGGTTCATCGGCGACGAGCTCTCCATCCGGTACGCCGTCGAGCGGAACAGGATCGAGGGCGTCAGGATCGTCGGCAGGCCGCTCTGGGAGATGGATTACGTCATCGGCGCGCGGGCGGGCGCGGCGGAGTTCCTCGGGCGGGTCAACGACGGCCTCGCGGCGATCGAGCGGCGGGGGGAGATCGACGCGCTGATGACGAAGTGGTTCGGCGCGGAGATACGGGTCGAGGTCCTCCCGCCGTGGGTGAAATGGGCCGCCGGGGTGGGGATCGCCTTCATCGCCCTCGTCGGGACCGCCTTCATCATCATGCTCGTGTTCAACGAGCGGCTGCAGGCGGAGGTGAAGGGGAGGACGCTCGCCCTCGAGCAGGCGAACGAGGAGCTCCGCGCCTCGGCCTCCCGATACCGGTCCCTCGTCGAGCAGATCCCCGCCGTCACTTATATCGCCGCCGCCGACGAGGCGAGCACGACGCTCTACGTGAGCCCGCAGATCGAGGCGCTCATCGGCTTCACCCGGGAGGAGTATCAGGCCGATCCGGACATTTGGAGGAAGCGGCTCCACCCGGCCGACGCGGAGCGCGTGCTCAGGGAGGTGGCGGCGAGCCGCGCCGGCGGACGGCCCTTCGCGTCGGAGTACCGCATGATCGCCCGGGACGGGTCGATCGTGCGGGTGCGCGACGAGGCGAGATTCCTGCGCGGTCCCGACGGGAGGCCCGTCTGCCTCCAGGGCGTGATGCACACTATCTCGGAGCGGCGGGAGGCGGACGGGCCGCCGCCGGCCGTTGAAGCGGACGGGGGGCGATGAGCCGGGCGGGCGGGGCGCGGAAACCGGCCGGGCGGTCGGCGCCGGCGCGCGGCGGGCCGGACGCGCTGCTGCGGGAGGCCGTCAACAGGAGCCCCGCGGTCTTCGCGCGATGGCGGGCGGGTGATGAATGGCGGATCGAGTTCGTCTCGGAGAACGTGGCGCAGTTCGGCTGCTCGGCGGCGGAACTCGTCTCGGGGCGCGTCGCCTGGCGCGACCTGACCCACCCGGAGGATGTTCCCCGCCTGCGGGACGAGCTCGGCCGCCGGCTCGACGCCGGCGACCGGAGCTTCATCCAGGAATACCGCGTCGTCACGAAGACGGGCGAGGTGCGCTGGGTCGAGGACCGGACGACCGCCCTCGGGCCGCCCGGCGGCGCCGTCTCGCGCTACGAGAGCGTCATCCTGGACGTCACCGCCGGGAAGCGGGCGGAGGAGAATCTCCTCCTGTTCCGCGACCTTCTGGACCGGTCGAACGAGATGCTCTCCGTCATCGACATGGCGACCGGACGCTTCATCTACGTCAGCGAGGCGGCCTGCAGGGCCACCGGCTTCTCGAGGGAGGAGTTCCTCGGGATGGGGGTCGCCGACATCGACCCGACGATCACCGGGCCCTGGCGCCCCGACCGGGAGCGCGAGGCCCGGCGGGGGAGGGGGGTTCTCGTCCGCGAGGGGCTCCTCCGGAGAAGGGACGGCGCCCCGATCCCCGTGGAGGTCCGGTCGTCGATCGTCCGCCTCCCGGACGGGGACTACATGGTGGCGACGGCGTGCGATGTCTCGGTCCGCAGGCGGATGACGGACGACCTGCGGCGCGAGAAGGACGCCCTGCGCACCTACCTCGCCGTCGCGCCGGTGATCTTCGTCGTCATCAACCCCGAGGGGGAGGTCGTCCTCGTCAACAGGAAGGGGTGCGAGCTCCTGGGACGGACGGAGGGGGAGATCGTCGGCAGGAACTGGTTCGAGCATTTCATCCCGTCCGGGGAGAGGGAGGAGGTGCGGCGGGTCTTCGACATGGTGATCCGCGGCGACATCCCCTTCCTCGAGCGGCACGAGAACGCCGTCATCGCCGCGGGCGGTCGGGAGCGGCTCATCGAGTGGCACAACACGGTGCTGCGGGACGGCACGGGGCGGATCGTCGGCTCGCTGAGCGCCGGCCTCGACGTCACGGAGCAGCGACGCCTGGAGGAGCGGCTCCGCCAGGCGCAGAAGATGGAGGCGATCGGCACCCTCGCGGGCGGCGTGGCCCACGATTTCAACAACATCCTCGCGAGCATTATCGGCTACGCGACCATCCTCAAGAAGGGCCTCGCCGGGCAGGCCCGCGCCATCGAGGACCTCGGCCGCATCGAGGCGCTGTCGTGGAGGGCATCCGGCCTCATCAAGGCGCTCCTCGCCTTCGCGCGGGGGGGGCAGTGCGTCCCAGAGCCGGTCGACGGCAACGCCCTCGTCGGCGAGGTCGCCGCCCTCGTGGGGGAGGGCGCGGGGCCGCGGATCACCGTGCGGACGGATCTCGAGCCGGGCCTCCCTCCGGTGCGCTGCGACCGGAACGGCATCCGGCAGGTCCTCCTCAACCTGTGCAGCAACGCCTGCGAGGCGATGCCCGGCGGGGGGACGCTCGCCGTGCGGACGGCGGTCGTCCGCACGGACGACGGCTTCTTCGGGGCGCATCCCGACATGCGCCGGGGGTCGTACGTCGCGGTGAGCGTCTCCGACACGGGGAGGGGGATACGGCCGGAGCACCGCGACCGGATCCTGGACCCGTATTTCACCACGAAGGACGACAGGACGGGGGCGGGGCTCGGCCTCTCCGTCTCGTTCGGCATCGTGGAGCAGAACGGCGGCTGCATCGAGTTCGAGAGCGGGGAGGAGGGGGAGAGCCGCTTCACGGTCTTCCTCCCCGCCGCGGAGACCGCATGAGGCGGTTCGACCGGGGCGCCGCGCCGGGGAACGGGAGCGTCTTCCGACGGTGAGCCCGTTGATCCTGGCCGGCCTTGCGACGGCGCTCGCAATGGACGTGTTCGCCGTCTCGATCGCCATCGCGCTCTCGCTCGGAGAGCCGTCGAGGCGGCGGACGCTCCGCATCGCCCTCCACTTCGGCCTCTTCCAGTTCTTCATGCCGATCGCGGGCTGGCTCGCCGGGAGGGGGCTCGCCGCCTCCATCGAGCGGATCGACCACTGGCTCGCGTTCGCGCTCCTCCTCATCGTCGGCGGCAGGATGCTGTACGATTCGGCGGTGATCGGCCGCGCGGACGGCGCCGCCCGCTGCGACCCGACGAGGGGGGGGACGCTCATCCTGCTGTCCCTCGCGACGAGCATCGACGCCTTCGCCGTCGGCCTGTCGCTCAGCTTCATCAGCGCGGCGATCGTATCTCCCGCCATCGTCATCGGCGCCGTCGCCTTCGCGCTGTCCGTCGCGGGGATGGAGCTCGCCCCCCGCGCGGGGAGGGTTGTCGGCAAGGAGGCGGAGATCGCCGGCGGCGTCATCCTGATCCTCATCGGCATCTGGATCCTCGTCAGCCACCTCGCCGGCTGACCGCGCCGGAAAGGCAACGAACCGATCCACCGCGGATTGACGCGGATTCAACTAGAGTTGAAAGTTGAAGGTTCAAAGTCGAAAGCATCAGGGGTTCCGCCGCGGATGAACGCGGATCATCACGGATATCCACGGAGAGTGTTTCGGAACAATCCGTGAGGATCCGTCGGGAATCCGTGGAGATCCGCGAGGCGCGGTCCCCTGTCCCGCCGGGGGTTTCGGTTGCCGGCGGGGCTCGGGGTGCGGTATAGTGGCGGTGGGGAGGCCCACAGAGGAGCAGCGACGATGATCAGGATCAACACCATCATGTGCCCGACGGATTTCTCGGACTTTTCGCTCCACGCCCTCGATTACGCCGCGAGCTTCGCCGGGCAGTACGGCGCGCGGCTCATCCTCCTCCACGTGGTGGACATCTTTCTCCACGACCCCGCCTACTTCGCCCCCTACGTGCCGGACCGGGCGATGTTCACCGGCTACGAGGCGAACGCCCGGGCGCGGCTGGAGGAGATCGCCGCAGCGCGCGTCCCGAAGGGGATCGAGACGGAGACCATCATCCGGGAGGGGCGCGCCTTCCTCGAGATCGTCTCTGCCGCGCGGGAGCGGAAGGTGGACATGATCGTCATCGCCACCCACGGCCGCAGCGGCCTGAGCCACGCTATGTTCGGCTCCACGGCGGAGAAGGTCGTCAGGAAGGCGCCCTGCCCCGTCCTCAGCATCAAGCATCCGGAGCACGAATTCATCATGCCGTGACGGGGCCGAACGGACTTACCCCACGGGCGCGGCTGTGGTACAATCCCCCCTTCCGCGCCGGGGGGTGCCGGCGCGCCGTCACGACGGAGGATGACCTATGGCAGTGAGGATCAGGATGAAGAGAATCGGGGCGAAGAACCGCCCCTGCTACCGCATCGTCGCCGCCGATTCGAGAAGCCCGCGGGACGGACGCTTCCTGGAAAACCTGGGCACCTACGATCCCCTTCTCGAGGGGAAGAATTTCACGATCAACCGGGAGCGCGTCCTCTACTGGCTCGGCGTCGGCGCCCGGGTGTCGGACACGGTCGCCGTGCTGCTGAAGAAGGAGGGGATCGCGCGGGAGAAGCCCGCCGGCGCCCGCGCGGCCGGCGGCGGCCGGTAGCCGGGCGCGGAGGGGGCGATGCGGGAGCTCGTCGAGTACATCGTCAGGGGGCTCGTCGACCGCCCGGACGAGGTGCGCGTGACGCAGGTCGACGGCGAGACGTCCGTCCTCTTCGAGCTGCGGTGCGACGCGGGTGACATCGGCAAGGTCATCGGGAAGAGCGGCCGCACCATCAAGGCCATCAGGACCATCCTGAACGCGGCCGCGGCGAGGGACGGCGCGCGCGCCATGGTGGAGATCGTGGAGTAGCGCGCACCGGTACGCCGCAATGTCCTCCCCCCGCCTCGCGATCGACGTGCTGACCCTCTTCCCGGGAATGTTCGGCGGCTACTTCGACGAGAGCATCATGCGGCGGGCCCGGGAGAAGGGGCTCGTCGAGATCGGGATCCGCGACCTGCGGGACTGGGCGACCGGCCGGCACCGGAGCGTGGACGACGCCCCGTACGGCGGCGGCGCCGGCATGGTGATGCTGGCGGGCGTCGTCTGCGCCGCCGTCGAGGCCCTGCGCCGGGAGGGGAGCCGGGTCGTCCTGCTGTCGCCGCAGGGGGCGATCCTCGACCAGGCCGCGGCGGGGCGCCTCGCGGACGCCGGCCACCTGATCCTCATCAGCGGGCACTACGAGGGGGTGGACGAGCGGGTCCGCGGGCTCGTTGTCGACGAGGAGATCTCCATCGGCGATTTCGTGGTGAGCAACGGCTCGCTCGCCGCGATGGTCCTCATCGACGCGGTCGTCAGGCTCGTCCCCGGCGTCGTCGGGGACGAGCGCTCCGTGCGGGAGGACTCGTTCTCGAGCGGGCTCCTCGACCATCCGCACTACACGAGGCCGCGGCAGTTCCGTGGCCTCGAGGTGCCGGCGGTGCTGCTCGGCGGCGACCATGACGCGATCAGGCGGTGGCGCCGGCGCGAGGCGCTCCGGCGGACGCTCGAGCGCCGGCCGGACCTGCTCGCCCGCGCGCGGCTGACGGCGGAGGACAGGGCGCTGCTCGAGGAGATACGGGGCGGAGAACGGGGGGAGATGCCATGCGGATAATCGATGAGGTGGAACGCGAGTACCTGAAGAAGAAGACGCCGGCGTTCCGCGTCGGGGACACCCTCAAGGTGCACGTGCGGGTGGTCGAGGGGGACAAGGAGCGGGTGCAGGTCTTCACCGGGCGCGTCATCGCCCGCAAGGGGAGCGGGACGAGCGCCTCCGTCACGCTGCGGAAGGTCTCGTACGGGGAGGGGGTCGAGCGGATGTTCTTCCTCCACTCCCCGCGGGTCGCCAGGATCGAGGTCGCCAAGAGCGAGCCCGCCCGGCGCGCGAAGCTGTACTACACGAGGGGGAGGGTCGGCGCGAAGGAGCGCTGAGGACCGGCGGGAGGGGATCCCGTGCCTGGACGATCCCTGGGGGAGCGGGGCGAGGAGATCGCCGGGGAGCTGCTCCGGCGGCGCGGCTATCGCATCCTCGCCCGGAACTACCGGTGCCCCCGCGGCGAGATCGACCTCATCGCGCGCGACCGCGACGTCATCGTCTTCGTGGAGGTGAAGGGGAGGGGCTCGGGGCGGTTCGGCTCGCCGCTCGAGGCGGTGACGCCGCGGAAGCGCCGCCGGCTTGCGGCGGCGGCCCTCCACTACCTGGCCTCCTGCGGCCTCCTGCGGGCGAGGACGCGGTTCGACGTCGTGGGGATCCGGTGGGGGCCGGGGGGGGCGCCCGAGATCGCCCTCGCCAGGGACGCCTTCCGCCTGGAGGAGTGAGAGGGAATCGGATGGACGCCCGACGCCCGGTGATCCTCGTCGCCGCGGCGGCCTGCTGCGCCGCCTGCGGCTGCTCCGTGATCGAGACGGTTGAGGGAACGGGCGCCGCGCGCAGGGCGATCCGGCGGGGCGAGGAGGCGCACGAACAGGGGGACTACATCGAGGCCTTCGCGGCGTACCGGGAGGCGGACCGGCGCCTGTCGGCGGCGCGGGCGGCGGGCTACACGATGATGGTTCCCGCCTCGGAGATCGAGGCGCTGCGGTCGCTCATGGAGCGGCTCGAGGAGGACGCCGGGTCGGAAGGCTACGTGCGGTTCGGCGACCGGTTCGTCGGCGAGGAGGGCCTCGGGAGGGCCCTGGCGGATGAGCTCGCGGCGATCTTCAGGGCGAGGCAGGTCCGGCACTTCTCCCACGGCCGCGTCGTGCCGGAGAGCATGGAGGCGGCGGCCGCGAACGCCCCGGACGGGGCGTTCGACATCGCCCTCTCCGTCACCATTCGGGACGTGGACGACCCGTCGACCTTCCCGCAGGACGCCTGGTCGCTCGTCCGGTTCCTGCTCGAGGGGGCCTTCGGGCACGGATTCTCCCATCGCTACGAGCCGATGTTCGAGCTGCGGCCCTGGCTCGGGCGGCAGGCCGCGTGGGGCCTGTCCGCCCGCCCCGGCGCCGACAACCGCCCCATCGGCCTGAAGGGGCGGATCGACCGCCTCTCCATCGGCGTGCACCGCGGCCGCCGCCGGGAGGTCTCCGGCCCCCGCCACGGGCCGTTCGGCTTCGAGGCAACGGATGCGATCGGCCCCTACTGGCAGCGGGAGCACTACAGGACGTACATCATGCGGGGGGAGGAGGCGGAGCGGTTGAACTGGGAGCGGGCGGACCGCATCCCCGACGCGACGATCCTGGGACTCATCACCATGGGCGACGGGGGGGAGCCGTCGCGGGAGGGAGAGACGGAATGAAGACGGGCGTGCGCGCGACCGCGCTGTGCGGGCTCGCGGCCGCGGCGGTGTTCGCCGCCGGCTGCGCGACGAGGATCAACGAGGACCTGGTATGGCTCAAGACGATGCCCGCCTTCGAGAAGTACGGCGGGCTCCGGCGGGTGGCCGTCGTGCCGTTCTCCGAGTACCACGTCACCGGCGGCAAGAAGGTCATCATGGGGGTTCCCCACCGGATCACCCGCGACAACAGCAAGCTCATCGGCGACATCTTCACCGAGGAGCTGAAGGCCCGCTCGCCGTACCGGGTCATCGAGCCCGAGAAGGTCGCGGAGTTCTTCCGGAGGAGGGACGAGCGGGTCTACGGCCTCATCTCCCCGCGGGAGGTCCGGCGGGTGGGGGAGCTCCTGAAGGCCGACGCCGTCATCATCGGCCGCGTGGACGACTGCTCGAACTACAGGTACAGGATGTACAACAACTCGCGGGTGGGGTTCACCGCACGGATGGTGGACCCGGTCACGGGCGAGATCATCTGGCGGGGGAACTTCCGGCTCGACCAGGAGGGGATGCCGCACGAGGTCGCGCGGCGGGGCATCCGGCTCATGCTCGACCAGCTCGCCAGCAGGATGGAGGCGGCGGGGGGGAAGCGGGAGAGGTCCCCGAAGGGCATCGGCAGATGACGGACGGCGCGCACGCGGGCGCGTCCGCCTGCCGCCGGTGCGGCCGCGACCTCTCCGGCGACCCGATCAAGTACGAGGCGGACGACGGCCGGATCCTCTGCGAGGGATGCTTCCGCGCGACCGCGGAGTGGGCGGCGGCTCCCCCGCCGGCGTTCCTCCTCCTCCGCGGCGCGGCGTGGGCGCTCAGGATCATCGCCGTCCTCGCGCTCGCCGGCGGGGCGATCGCCGCCCGGCTCGGCGGCGGGCCGGGTGGGGGGATCCGGCCGGATGCGCTGCTCGCCGCCGCGCTCGTCTTCCTCTCGTGCGTGGTCCTGAGCGAGCTGGCGCGGCTCGGCCTCGCGGTCCATGGCCGGCTCGGGGAGATCGGCGCGCGCCTCGCCCGCCTCGAGGACGCGCTGCGCGGGCCGGCGGGCGGATGGCCCGGCGGGGGGGCGTGATGGCCGCCGGATCGCGGCCGTGGACGATCGGAAGGCTTGCGGCCGTTTTCGCCGTCTCGTCCGCCGCCGCCCTCGCGCTCTTCGCGGGCTACCGCTTCCTCTTCCCGCACCGCGCGGGCGGCGCCTGCCTCTACTGCGGCGGCTCGACGCCGTTCGGGCCGCGGGGATGGGGGGCGTTCTGCATCCGGCACGCCCCCCTCGCGCCCCTGCCGCCGCTCATGATCATCGTCGAGGCGGCGAGCCTGTTCGCGGCGACGCTGTCGCTCTGGTTCATGCTGCGCGCGCTCTTCACGCGGGGGGTCCCCCGCGCCTTCATATGGATCGTCGGCGCCTGCGCGGCGGCGATGCTCGTCTGCGCGCTCTTCACGGGGGGCGGCGGCTTCATGCGGCGTGAATTCATCCTCGGGGCCGGCTTCCTCCTCTTCGTCCTCTCGGCGGCGTACGTGGAGAGCATCGAGTCGATGGTCATGGTCACCGCCGTCGCCGTCTTCCTCGCCTTCGCCCTGGCCCTCCTCATCCACGCCCTGCGGGTCGTGCTCTTCGGCTACATGGGAATCCTCTCCTGACCGGGGGCACGGGGGGGCGGCTCAGCCGCCGCGCGCCCCTCTGCCGGCGAGCCGGCTGATCCCCGCGACGGCGAGGATGAAGACGGCTATCTGGAGGCAGAATCCCGCCCAGTTCCGCGTCGTCCATCCGGCCGGCCCCACCGGGTCGGTCGACTGCGCCGCGCAGGCCGCCGCTCCCGCGGCGAGGACGGCGGTTCCGATCCATCTGCGCATCGGGTCACCTCTCGATCGTCACGCGGTCGTGGCGCCGGCGGCGGCGATGGGATTCGAGCGCCGTCGCGACGAGCCTGTCAAGGAGGCGGCCGAACGGCAACCCGGCCGCCCGGGCCGCCTGCGGGAGGAGCGAGGTCCCCGTCATCCCGGGTATCGTGTTCGTCTCCAGGACCGTGACCGCCCGCCCGGCGATGATCATGTCGGTCCGCGACATGCCCTCGCAGCCGAGGGCCCGGTGGGCCCGCAGGGCGAGCGACCTGACCCTTTCCGTCACGGCCTTCCCGATGCGGGCGGGCGTGATCTCGGCGGAGGCCCCGGCGGTGTACTTCGCGCGGTAGTCGAAGTAGGCCGCCGTCACCGGGCTGATCTCAGTCGGCGGGAGGGCGAGGGGGGGCCTCCCGCCGGGCGTGTCGATGACGGCGCAGGTGACCTCCCGCCCCCGCACGTACCGCTCGGCGATGACGAGGGGGCAGTAACGATTCGCCAGCGTCATCGCGCGGGCGAGCTCCGTCCCGCGGCGGCAGATCGACGCCCCGACGCTCGAGCCGAGCCGGGAGGGCTTGACGACGCACGGGTAGCCGACCGAGCGCCGGACGCGGGCGCTCTCCGCCCGGGGGTTCCGCTCCCAGGCGGCGGCCTCGATCGAGACGGAGGGGGGCGTCGGGATCCGGTTGCGGAGGTAGATCTCCTTGGCCTTCGCCTTGTCCATCGCGAGGGCGCTCGCGCAGACGCCCGAGCCGGTGTACGGGAGGCCGAGGATCTCCAGCAGCCCCTGGATCGTGCCGTCCTCGCCGTGGGGACCGTGCATCGCGATGAAGACGCAGTCCGGGCGCTCCCGGAGGAGCCGCGCGAGGCCGGCGCCGACCGGGGCGAACCCCCCGCCGCCTCCGAGTCCGCGCATCCCCGGGTAGCCGCGGGGAACCCGCCAGCGCCCGTCGCGGCTGATGACGACGGGCTTGACGGCGTATCGCCGCCGGTCGAGGTGCCCGACGACCATCCGGCCGCTCGCGAGCGAGATCTCGTGCTCGGCGGTGCGGCCCCCCATGAGGACGGCGACGCGCATCCGCCTCACCGCCGCCTCCTCCGCCGCAGCGGGGCGAGGACCGCCCTGCCGGCGCGGATCTCCTCGATGAAGTCGAGGTGCTCCCTGAAGGCGATGCGCCGGGGGAGGCCGTCGAGCGGGAACAGCCGGACGTCGCTCGCGTCGTCGCCGGCCCGCATCGTCCCGCCGACGCGCTCGGCGAGGTAGACGTGGACGACGGTGTTCTTGACGCCGGCGCCGTCGCTGAAATAGACGCCGCAGAGGCCGAGGAGGCGGATGCGGAGGTTCGTCTCCTCCCGCGTCTCCCTGACGGCGGTCTCCTCGGGGCTCTCGTCGTACTCCTGGTAGCCCGACGGGAGGCACCAGGAGCCGACGTACGGCGCGACGCTCCTCCTGACGAGGACGACGCGGCCGCCGGAGACGACGGCGGCGGCGGAGGCGGATGACGGGTTCCTGAAGTAGACCCAGCCGCACGCACGGCAGGCGGGGCGGACCCTCCCGTCCGTCGGGACCGACGCGAGCGGCCGGCCGCACCGCATGCAGAACCGTTCCGTCCGCCGCCGTTTCACAGGACCCTCGCGATCTCGTCCCGCTCGCACTCGGGGAGGGGGATGACCGTTCCGCCGCGCGCGAGCATGATCCCCGCCCCGGGCTCCTCGACGCGGCCGATGACGCGGGCGGGGACGCCGGCCGCCTCGAGGGCGGGGATGATGCGGGCGGCGGCCGCCTCGCCGGCCGCGATGAGCAGCGCCCCCGAGGCGAGGAGCCCCATCGGGTCGATGCCGAGCCGGCCGCAGATCGCCGCCGTCTCCGGCAGGACGGGGATGCGCGCCTCCTCCACGAGGAGCCCCGCCCCCGCCGCCTCCGCGAGCTCCCGGAGGCCGGCGAGGAGCCCCCCCTCGGTCGGGTCGTGCATCCCGTGGACGGGCGCCGTCCGCGCGGCGAGGAGCGCCTCCCGGACGACGCTGATGCCGGGGTCGTCGAGCAGCCCCCGCGCCCGGTCGAGGATCGACGGATCGAGCCCGGCGAGCGCGCGCGGCGCCTCGGCGGCGATCGCGGCGGTCCCCTCGATGGCGATGCCGCGCGTGAGGATGACGGCGTCGCCGGGCCGGACGGACGCCTTGTCCACGAGGCCGCCGATGTCCACCTCGCCCGCCATGAATCCGCAGATGACCGGCCGCGGGAGCCCCGCGGTCAGCTCGGTGTGCCCGCCGCAGAGCTCGACGCCGAGGGAGGCGCACGCCGCGCGCATCTCCGCGAACGTCTCGTCCACGAGGCGCCCGTCCGCCCGCCCGGCGGGCAGGAGGACCGTCGCCCAGAACCACGCGGGCCGCGCCCCGAGGACCGCGACGTCGTTGGCGTTGACGTGGACGGCGTACCAGCCGATCCTGCGGGAGGCGAGGGTGATCGGGTCGCAGGCGCAGACGAGGTACCGGTCGCCGACGCGGACGGCGGCGGCGTCCTCGCCGTAGCGGGGGCCGATGCGCACGCCCGGCCCCGCCGCGGGGATCCGCCCGAGCTGCGTTCTGAGCATCCCCGGCGGGAGCTTCCCTGCGGGGAGGGGAGGGGGGTCGGTGCTCATGCGGCCGTCCGCCGGCGGTTCATTCGTCCCGGTCGGAGCCGCGGCGGCGGTTCCTCCCCCTCCGGATCTCCTGCCGGATCCGGATGGGCGGGACGCTGAGCGATTCGGGGGGCGCGGACCGGTCGCCCGGGGCGCCGAACTCGATCTCCGCGACGCGGGGGCGGTAACCCGTCTTCTGCACCTCGAGGTACAGCTTCTCGGGCCGATCGGGGAACCAGGTCACCGGGATGCCGAGCCACATCCACTTGTCGTAGCCGTACCGGAAGACGGTGTCGAATCTCCCCTCGCCGTCGGTGAGGATGCCGGTGCCGATCCTGAAGTCGAGCCTGTCCCGATCGTCGGCGATGTCGATGATCGCCCCCTCGACCGGTCGGCCCGTCTCCGCCTCGAGCACCTGCCCCCGGACACGGACGGCCCGCTCCACCGTCTTCCAGCCGCAGCCCGGAAGCGCCGCGGCGGCGAGCGCTCCCGCCGCGGCGATCATGACCATTCGCATCCTGCCGCTCTCCATGCGGGCGCCGCGAGGCCCGGCGAGGGTCAGCACAAGGCGGTGCACCGGATGCCGAGGGCGCGGCAGCATTGTAGGACATATCTCCCCAGATGTTGAGTGTAATTTCGCGGCGTCCGGAGATACCGGCGCGCGGCCTCGTCGCTCCAGGCACGCAGGGCGGGGAGGAGCCGCGAGGCGATCCGGTCGGCGTAGTGGAGGTCGTCGACGCCGACCTCCCGCACCCCGGCGCGCGCGAGGGCGGCGAGGAGTCCCTCGAGGCGGCGCTCGGTCACGTACGGGATGACGGGGGCGATGAAGACGCCGGTCCGCACCCCGGCGCGCGCGAGCCGCTCGAGGGCCCTGATCCGCTCGCCGACCGGCGAGGCGCCGGGCTCCAGGCACCGGGCCGCCCGCTCGTCCGCGGTGACGATGGTGAAGGTGACCGACGGCTCGCGGCAGCGCCGCAGGAGGTCGATGTCGCGCGTGACGAGCGACGACTTCGTGTGGATCGAGAGGGCGTGGGGGAGGGGGGCGAGGATCTCCAGGAGGCGCCGGGTGAGCTCGTACCGGCGCTCGGCGGGCTGGTACGGGTCCGTGACCGAGCTCATGAAGATGGAGGAGGGCGGGGTCCGGCGGAGGGCGCGGGCGAGGATGCGGGGGGCATTCAGCTTCACGTCCAGGAACCTCCCCCACGGCTCGCGGTGGCCGGTGAAGCGCCGCATGTAGAGGGCGTAGCAGTAGGCGCAGTCGTGGAGGCAGCCGGTGTACGGGTTGATCGACCAGTCGAAGCCCGGGATCCCCGAGCGGGAGAGGATCGAGCGGCAGTAGACCTCGCGGGGGCTGACGCCGCCGCTCACCGCCCGCCGCGCTCCCGGCGGATCCCCCCGACCAGGATGTGCGCCTGCCGGGTCGGTTCCGGCAGGCGGTATCCCCTGCAGCATCGGAGCACCCATCGCGTCGCCGACCGGTGGTCGGTCAGGTGGCCGGGGGAGACGAACACCGGCCTCGTCCCGTCGCGCGTCCTGAGGACCGTCCCGATCCGCCGCCGGCCGAGCATGAGCGGGCTGCGGGAGCCCGCCCGCCGGCCGGGCTCGAGGAACGTCCCGACGAGGCGGCTCTTCGCGCAGCCCGCGGTCGGCAGGCCGAGGAGAAGCCCCATGTGCGAGGCGAGGCCGAGCCCCCGGGGATGGGCGATCCCGTGGCCGTCGAATATGACGAGGTCCGGCCGCCGCCGCAGCCTGCGGAACGCCCGGAGGAGGATCGGCGCCTCGCGGAAGCTCAGGAGGCCGGGGACGTAGGGGAACGAGACCCTCCCCCATGCGGCCGCCCACTCGACCGGTTCCATGCGGTCCGCCGAGAAGACGACGACGGCGCCGAAGAGGAGACCGCCCCGCGCCCCGCAGGAGGCGTCCGCGCCGGCGACGAGTCGCGGCGCGGCGGCGAGCGGCCTGACGCGGATGCGCCCGCGCAGCTCCTCCTGGAGGGCGATCGCCCGCCGAGGGCTCATCTTCCAGGAATGCGGCGCAGTCATCTCTCAAGAAGAGCGCGCGCCGCGGCCATGCGCCGAATCCTGCGGATCTTCACGGAATCCATTTGCCCGCGCCGCGCCCGCTCGTCTATACTGAGGGCTCTCCTCCGCGGGGGCGCGGAGGACGCCCGATTATAGCATCCGGGCGCCGGTCAGGGCGAGGGCATCCCCATGCGGGAACGGGTCTTCTTCAACGCGCCGCTGCCGTTCATCTTCGCGAACGAGGCGCTCCTGGACCGCCATCCGGTCAACGCCGAGCTCTTCCTCGACGGCGACGGCCTCGAGACGCTCGACGAGGCGCAGGTCGCCCGCGCGCGGCGGATCATGGATTCCCGCGGCCTGCGGCGGCGCGTGCACGGCCCCATCTCGGAGATGGCGCTCGGGGCCTTCGACCCCCGCGTGCGGGCGGTGACCGTCGACCGGTTCGCGCAGGCGATCGATTTCGCCTCGGGCGTCGCCGCGGATGCGGTGGTGATCCACTCGGGGTTCGACAGCGTGAGCAAGCGCGGCCTCGAGGCGCGCTACCTCGAGGGGATGGTCCCTCCGCTCCGCCTCCTCGCGCGCCGCGCCGCGGAGCGGGGGATCCGGCTCCTCGTGGAGAACACCTTCGAGCCGTCGCCGGACCTGCTGCTCGAGGCCCTCGCGGGGGCGGCATCGGAGAGCGTCGGTCTCTGCTTCGACATCGCCCATCACCGCCTCTTCGGCCGAACCGCCGTCGAGGAGTGGATCGGGCGCTGCGCGGCGCGCATCGAGGAGGTCCACGTCACCGACAACGGCGGGCAGTGGGACGAGCACCTCGCGCCGGGCGAGGGGGGGATCGATTTCGAGACCGTCTTCCGGCTTCTCCGGGAGCACGCGGTCAGGCCGGTCTTCACCTTCGAGCCGCACGACGTGCAGGCGTTCATCGCCTGCCTCGAATATATCGATCGGCATGCCGGGCGGTTCACGTGACGGGGCGGGGCCCCGGGGGAGGATTCGATGAGCAAGATCTACAAGATGATCGAGATCGTGGGGACGTCGCCCACGAGCTTCGCGGAGGCGACACGGTCCGCGATCGAGGAGGCCTCGCGGACCGTGAAGGCGATGGGATGGTTCGAGGTCGAGAGGCTCGGCGGCAGGATCCAGAACGGCAAGGTGAGCGAGTTCCAGGCGAAGGTGAAGGTGGGCTTCCGCCTCCTCGGCCCCGGGGAGCTGAAGTAGGAGCGCCGCGCGGCATCGGCGGGGGCGCCCCCCGCGGGGCGCCCCGCCGCGTCATTCCCTCCCCAGGTATCCCCCCGTCCGCGTGTCCACCCTGATGCGGTCCCCCTCCTTGATGAAGAGGGGGACGGGGAGCTCGTAGCCGGTCTCGAGCGTCGCCGGTTTCTGGAGGTTGGTGACGGAGTCGCCCTTGAAGCCGGGGATGGTGGAGACCACCGCGAGGACGACGTTCGCCGGCAGCTGGATCTCGATCGGCTCCTCGCCGTGGAAGAGGATCTCGATCTCGTCCCCCTCCTTGACGTACCGCGCCGCGTCGCCGACGGCCTCGGCGGGGATCGTGACGGTGTGGAAATCGTCCGTGCGCATGAAGTGGAAGCCGTGGGCGTCCCGGTAGAGGTACTGCACCTTCCCCGTCTCGAGCGCCGCGATCTCCACGGACTCCGTCGACCTGAAGCGCGTCTGGACGGAGTTCCCCGTCCTGACGTTCCGCATGGTCACCTGGACGTACGCCCGCCAGTTTCCCGGCGTGACGTGCTGGTACTCGGTGATCAGGTGGATCGTCCCCTGGTGGATGATCGCCGTCCCCTTCCGCAAGTCGACCGCCTGTGCCATGATCCCTCCGCCCCCCCTATTCGACGCCGATCCGGTCGAGGTACGGGCCCGACCGCTGAAGGGCGCGGAACGCCTCCTCCTTCCGCCCCGCCCTGTCGTAGAGCCGCCAGAGCCGGTACTGCACCTCCGCGGCCTCCGGCACGAGGGCGGCCGCGGCGGCGTAGTGCTCGATCGCCTCGTCGATCCGACCCTGGCGCTCGTAGATGCCGGCGAGCGCTCCGCGGATGTTGGCGTTTTCCGGGTGCGCCGCCGCCCCCCGCTCGAGAACCTCGATCGCCCGCCCGTCGTCCTTGAGCCGGCTGTGGCAGTGGCCGAGGAAGAGGAGCGTGGTGGGGTTGTCCTCCTCCAACTCGAGCGACCGCGTGAGGTGCCTGATCGCCTCGCTGAAGTTGTTCAGCTGGTAGGAGGCGCGGCCGAGGTGGCGGAAGGCGACCGCCGACCGGGGGTTGAGCTCGGCGGCCTTGGCGAACTGGCGCTGGGCGTTCCTGAAATCGCCCTCCTCCGCGAGCGAGACGCCGAGGGCGAGGTGCCCCTCGAACGAGAGCGGATCGAGCCGCGCCGCCTTCCGGAGCGCGGCGGCGGCGCGCCCGTGGTCCCCCTTCTCCTGGTACATCCTGCCGAGGGCGTAGTGCCCCCTGAACTCGCCCGGCCGGAGCCGCGTCGCCCGGAGGAGGGTCCGCTCCGCCTGCCGCCAGTTCTCCACCGCCGCGTAGGCGAGGCCGAGGGCGACGTGGGAGTCGAACGAGTCCCTGTTCAGCGCGATCGCCTTCTCGTACTGGTCGATCGCCTCCTCCATGAAGCCCATGCGGCTGAAGACGTTCCCCTTCGAATAGCGCGGCTCGTCGGCGCGCGGGTCGATCTCGATCGCCCGGTCGAGGACGGCGAGCGCCTCCTCATACTGGCCCCCCTCGGCGTGGAGTATCCCCAGGTTGACGCAGGAGGAGGCGTTCCGCGGATCGAGCTGGAGCGCCTGCCCGAACTCCAGGAACGCCTCGCCGTGCCGCCCCGCCCTCGTGTAGAGGATGCCCAGGTTGTTGTGCGGCTCGGCGAACGAGGGGATCTTCCCGATCGCCCGCTTGAACTCCGCCTCGGCCCCGGCGGTATCCCCCCGCTCCATCAGGATGACGCCCCGCAGGTTGTTCACCTGGGCGTGGTAGACGGTGTCCCGGTATCGCCGCTCGATCCGGGGCTCCGCGTCGGCGAGGAGCGCGAGGGCGTCGTCGAGGCGCCGCTCGATGAACCTGCACGCCGCCAGCCGGAAGAGGACGAGGCCGTCGGCGCACCCCGCCTCGACCGCCTTCCCGAGCTGCGCCGCCGCCCGGTCCATGCGGGCGGCGTCGAAGGCGTCGAGGCCGGCCCTCACGTGCCGGTCCCACCGCGCGTCCCTCTGCCCGCGCTCCTCGTACAGCAGGCGGTCCTCCGACGCCTGCCGCGCGAACAGCGAGAGGACGATCAACAGAGTATTGCCGAGAACAACATACCAGACCGTAAAGGCAAGAATTGCGATGGCCAGCACCGTTGGGATG
>JAQUPF010000013.1 GCA_028716845.1 bacterium
TCCGGGATGACCGCCCCCTCCCTCGTCGCCCGCTCCATGATCCACTGCTCGGGGGCCAGGAGGACGTCGCCCTTCCCGGAGAGCGCCATTCTCGCGAGCGCCTCCCCGCCGCCGCCGTAGGAGACCTCCACCACCCCGTGCCGCTGCTCGAAGCGGCGGCGGATCCGGTCGAGCGCCGGCTGCGCCCCGGCGGCGGCGAGGACGGCGAGCGGGGCGGGGGAGGGCCTGGAGCAGCCGAGCGCCGCGACGAGCAGCGCGAGCGGGGAGAGGCGGCATCTCTTCACGACGCCCTGTCCGCGGCGGCCGCCGGGGCGCCGCCCCGGTCGTCGCCGCCGAGGAGGCCCAGCGCCTCCGCCACCGCGGCGATCGCCCGCGCCGCCGGGGCGTCCGGGTGCGCCTGAACGAGCGCCGCCGCCGCGTCGAGCGCCTGCATCGCGTGCTCGTCCATGGGGATCCTGCCCGCGCGGAGGAAATGCATGCCGGCGCAGTGATTCTCGATCCGCGCGGTCAGCATCGGGCTGATGTCGTGCCTGTTGACGCAGACCGCCACGGGGACGCGGAGCACCGCGCACAGCTCGCACATCCTGAGGAAGTCGTGCCACCCGCTCAGCGCCGGCTCCGCGACGACGAGCGCCAGGTCGCACCCGGAGACGCAGGCCGTGGCCGGGCAGCCGATCCCCGGCGGCCCGTCCAGGAGGATGAGGTCGATCCCGCGCTCCAGGGCGATCTCCTCGGCGCGCGCCCGGAGCCGGTAGACGAGCCCCCCGAACCCCGCCTCGCCGGGGACGAGGCGGGCCCGCAGGAACGGGCCGGACGGGATCTCCTCCAGGATGATCTCGCCGGCCGCGCGTTCCTCCATGCGGACGCCGCCGGGCGGGGCGGCGATCAGGCAGACGCCGCACCCGACGCAGCGGAGCGGGTCCACCTCGACGCCGCTGATGGCCCCGAAGGCGCACACCTCCTCCCACGAGCCCCCCCGCGCCGGCCCCGACGAGAGGATCCTGGCGAGCGGCGGGCCGCCGACCTCCCGCCGCTCCGTCACGCTCCCCCTGAAGAGGACGTGCAGGTTGGGGGCGTCCGCGTCCGCGTCGACGAGGACCAGCCGCCGGCCGGCGCGCGCGGCGAGGGACGCGAGGGATGCCGCGACGGTCGTCTTTCCCGTCCCCCCCTTGCCGCTCACGATCGCGATCTGTCGTGGCGCGTTCATCGCGCGTCCGCTCCGATCCGCTCCCGCAGCGCCGAGAAGGCGTCGGCCCATCGCGGCGAGACGTCCACGCACGGCCTGCCGCCGGCCGAGGCCTCCGCGATCTCCCGCGAGAACGGCAGCTCCAGCAGCACCGGGACTCCCCGCTCGGCGCAGAGCGTCCGTATGCCCTCCGCCGGCCCCCGCGCCCTGTTGATGACGACGCCGAGGCGCGCGCCGGTCAGGCGCAGGCCGTCGAGGCCGGCCCGCAGGTCCTCCAGGCCGAAGGGGCTGTCCTCCGTCACGAGGAGGCAGCGGTCGCTCTCCCGCACCGCCTCGAAGACGGGGCGGGTGATCCCCGGCGGGCAGTCGATGACGGCGTGCCGGTCCCCCTTCGCCTTCCCCTTCACCGCCCTGATCACGCGGACGGCCCGCCCGCTCCCGACGACGAGTTCGCCGGTGACCACCTCGATCCCCCCCCTCCCGTCGCCGGTCCAGACCGCCCCCACCACGTGCTCCTCCGCGGCGAGGGAGTGCGGCGGCGCCACCATGAAGCACCCGCCGCATCCCGTGCAGAGCTCCTTGAAGACGAGCAGGGATCCGTTCGCGACGGCGAGGGCGTGGTACGGGCAGAACCGGGCGGCCGGCAGCAGGTCGGCGCGCAGCCAGTCCTTCGCCTTCGGGACGGTGATCGCCACCCGCTCCCGCTTGCGCCGGGTCGCCCGGAGATAGATGTGACCGTTCGGCTCCTCGACGTCGCAGTCGAGGAACCGGCAGTTCCCCATCGTGATGGCGAGGCTCGTGGCGACGAGCGTCTTGCCGGCGCCGCCCTTCACGCCCGCGACCGCAATGATCATGCCGTTAGGGATTCTGGAGGCCGAAATGCTCCCGCACCGACGGCCCGCTCAGGAGCGTGAGCTTCCCCTCCCGGAGTTTCTCAAGGGCGCCGCGGACCGTCCCCGCCGCATTGCCGTACACCTTCACGCCGGAGGCCTGGAGCACCCTGCTCGCGTTCGGACCCATGAAGCCGGTGACGACCGCCTCCACGCCCCTGTCCACGACGGACTGGGCGGCCTGGATGCCCGCCCCGCCGCCTGCCTCGCGGCCGGGGTTCGCCTGCGCCTCGCACGAGAGCGAGTCCGTGTCGATGAAGAGAAAGTACTGGCAGCGTCCGAACCTCGGGTCGACCATCGCGTCGAGGTCCTGGCCCTGCGCCGTGACGACGATCTTCATGCAATCGCCTCCTCCGTGTGCCGTCGCCGCGCCCTTCCCGCGATCACCGGCCCGCGCGGCGGACGGGCCGGCTGCTCCCGAACCGCCTCAGCCCCTGCGCATCGGCGACCCGCACGAGGGGCACTTCAGGGAATAGCAGGGGACGCCCGCGGTGTGGGGCGCCGTCGCGCCGCACGCGGGGCAGACACACTTCCCGCCGGGGCCCGCGCCCGGGATGTTCCCGCCCATGCGCCCCCGTCCGCCGCCCCCGCCGCCTCCTCCCCGGCCCGTGCCGGGGCCCTGTCCCCTCGGACCCGTTCCATCTCCTCGCGGCATCTCGCTCACCTCCTTCTTCAGATCGGCTGAAAATCCCGACTCCCGCCCCTTCCATGGAAGGCAGATACCATGCCATCGCCGGCCCCTCGGCGGTGAATTTATTATTCCATGCCGCGGAGCGGAATGCGATTCATTTCCGGCGGCATCCACTTTCCCCGGCTTCAGCCGGAGGAGCGTATCCGCACCATCCCTCAGCCGGCCGGTGGTGCGGGAATGCACCGCTATCCTCCCTTCCGCCTCCCGTCCCTCCCGGGCAGCGCGATCCCGAGCGCGTGGATCTTCCGGTAGAGGGTCGTCTTGTGCATGCCGAGCTCCCGGGCCGTGGCGAGCCGGTTCCACCCGTTCCGCTCGAGCGCGTCCAGTATGAACGAGGCCTCCAGGTCCCTGAGCGAGCGGGCGGGCGCCCGCGCCGGGCGGGCGCCGCGCCGCGCGGCGGCGAGCCCCTCCGGGAGGTGGGCCGGCGTGATGACCTCCCCGCCGCACAGGACGAACGCCCGCTCGATGATGTTCTCCAGTTCCCGCACGTTCCCGGGGAACGGGTGCGCCAGGAGGAGGGCGAGCGTCTCGGGCGCGATGCGCGACACGTTCCGCCCCTGCAGCCGGTTGAACCTTTCGATGAAATGCTCCGCGAGGAGCGGGATGTCCTCCGGCCGGTCGCGGAGCGGCGGGATGACGATGCTGATCACGTTGACCCGGTAGTAGAGGTCCTCGCGGAACCGGCCCTCCCTGACGAGGTCCGCGAGGCGCCGGTTCGTCGCCGCGATGACGCGGACGTCGGCGCGCGCCGGCCGGACGGAGCCGAGCGGCTCGTACACCTTCTCCTGGAGGACCCGGAGGAGGCGGGACTGGAGGGCGGGGGAGACGTCGCCGATCTCGTCCAGGAAGATCGTTCCCCCCTCGGCCGCCGCGAAGCGGCCCGGCTTGTCCCGCCGCGCGTCGGTGAACGCCCCCGCCTTGTAGCCGAAGAGCTCGGACTCGAGGAGGGTGTCGGGGAGGGCGCCGCAGTTCACCGCCACGAGCGGCTTCCCCTTCCGGGGGCTCAGGTGGTGGATGGCCCTCGCGAACAGCTCCTTCCCCGTCCCGCTCTCCCCCTCGAGGAGGACGGTGGCGCCGCTCCGCGCGATGTCGGGGAGGATCCCCATGATCCGCTGCATCTCCCTGTTCCCGCTCACGATGTCGAACAGCGTCCGGCGCTTCAGGATCTCCTTCCGGAGCTCCTCGACGACGCTCACGTCGCGGAACGTCTCCACCCCGCCGGCGATCCGGCCGCGCGCGTCCCTGAGGACCGCCGTCGATATGCTCACGGGGACGCGCCGGCCGCCCGCGTCGATGATGTAGATCGGCCGGGAGACGACCTTCCGCCCGGTCTCCATCGTGTGCCGGAGGGCGCAGCCGCCCTCGCAGATGCTCGCGCGGAAGACCTCGCTGCAGCGCCGCCCGACCGCCTCGCCGCGCGGCACGCCGGTGATCTCCTCCGCCGCCCGGTTGAAGAAGGTGATCCGCCAGTTCCTGTCCACGGTGAAGACGCCGTCGGCGATGCTGTCCAGGATCACCTCGTTCGGACCGGCCTTCCGTCCGCTCATGGCGCCCACCCCGCCTCCGCCCGCAGCCGCTCCCAGGCCCCGCGCACCGCCGCGGCCGCCGCCGATCCGGCGGCCCGGATGACCGGCTCCCCGCGCGCGAGGGATTCGACGACCGCCCGGTCGTACGGGATCCGGCCGAGGAGGGCGATCGCCCCCTCACGGCAGTACGCCCCGATCCGCCCGCTCATCTCCTCGTTGATGTCGAACTTGTTCACGCAGACCGCCGTCCGGATGCCGAAGCGCGCCGCGAGGCCGGCGACGCGCTCGAGGTCGTGGAGCCCCGACAGCGTCGGCTCCGTCACCGCCACGACGAGGTCGGCGCCGACGATGCTCGAGATGACGGGACAGCCGATCCCCGGCGGGCCATCGATGAGCACCGCGCGGAGCCCCCGCTCTTCCGCGAGGCGCACCGCCTCCCGCCGGACCGTGGTGACGAGCTTGCCCGAGTTCTCCTCGGCGATCCCGAGCCGCGCGTGCGCCATGGGGCCGCACGCCGTCTCCGAGACGTACCATTCCCCGCAGCGCTGCTCCCGCATCTCGATCGCCCCTGCCTCGCACACCCGCGCGCAGAGGCCGCACCCCTCGCAGGCGAACGCGTCGTAGGCGGGGAGGCCGTTCCGCATCTCGAGTGCCGAGAACCGGCAGCGCTCGGCGCAGCGCCCGCAGCCCGTGCAGCGCTCCCGGTCGATGACCGGCTTGCGGCCCGACCGGAACTCCTCCGTCCTGAGACGCGTCGGCGCCATGAGGAGGTGGAGGTCGGCGGCGTCCACGTCGCAGTCGGCGAGGACGCACGGCCTCCCGAGGAGCGCGAAGGAGGCGGTGAGCGTGGTCTTGCCCGTGCCGCCCTTGCCGCTCACGATCGCGATCTGCGTCACGCGCGTCTTCATCCGGCCCGCCCCCCCCACACGGCCGCCTGCAGGTCCAGGAAGAGGCGCGCGTACGCCTCCCCGGCGCGGAAGGCGGGGATGCCGCGCGCGTAGTTCGTCGCGATGCGGCGGTCGTGCGGGATCTCGAGGAGGACCGGGATCCCCGCCGCCGCGCAGTAGTCGCGGACCGCGCCGCCGCCGATGTCGGCCTGGTTGATGACCACCCCCATTGGAACGTCGAGGGCGCGCACCATCTCCACCGCGAGGGCGAGGTCGTTGAGGCCGAACGGCGTCGGCTCGGTGACGAGCAGGCAGAAGTCGGTCTTCCGCACCGCCTGCACCACCGGGCAGGAGGTCCCCGGCGGGCAGTCGATGATCGTGTCCCCGTCCGGGCGGATCAGTTCCTTCACCGCCCGGATGAGCGGCGGCGACATCGCCTCGCCCACCCGGAGCGTCCCGTCGGCGAAAAGGATGCCGTCCGCGGGCCCCCACTCCACGACGCCCGTGACGCGCCCCGTCTCGGAGAGGGCGCCCGCCGGGCAGAGGAGCGTGCAGGCCCCGCAGCCGTGGCAGAGCTCCGGAAAGACGAACACCTGCCGCGATTTCCTGTTCACCATGATCGCGTGGTACGCGCACACCTCGGCGCAGAGGCCGCAGCCGGTGCACTTCGACTCGTCCGCGACGGGGACGGGGACGCGCACCTCCCGGCGTCCCTCGATCTCGGGCTTCAGGAAGATCCGCGCGTTCGGCTCCTCGACGTCGCAGTCGAGGAAGCGGACGGCGCCCGCGCCGGCGGCGCGGCGGGCGAGCGCGAGGCTCACCGCCACCGTCGTCTTGCCGGTGCCGCCCTTCCCGCTCGCGACCGAGAGGATCATCGTCTCACCGCCCCCCGCGCCCCCGGCGCGCGAGCATCGCGTCGAGGACGATCTCGTTGATGGCATCCATCTCCTCGCTGCTCACCCTGCCGAGGTGCGCGAGCGTCTCCTCGAGCGTCCGCCCCAGCAGGCCGCCCTCCGGCACGGCGATGCCGCCGCGCGCGGCGAGGATGCCGTGCTCCACCGCGAGGCCCGCGCCGTGGCCGAGCTTGAGCGCGCAGGCGGGCCGCGCCCCGTCGCAGAGAACGCAGGAGAGCGCGGCGAGCATGGCGTTCGCCGCCGCCGTGATCTCCGCCCGCCCCCCGCCGAGGAGGCATGCGATCCCCGCGGCGGCGCCGGTGGAGGCGGCGAGGACGCCGCCGCACAGCGCCGACCGCCTCCCGATCGACTCCTTGATGCGCACGTTGAGGAGGTGGCTGAGCGCCGTCGCCCGCCGGACGGCCCTCCCGTCCGCGATCCCCTCCGCCCGCGCCGCGACGACCACCGGCACGGTGGCGGCGATCCCGCAGTTGCCGCTCCCCCCGCTGCTCATGACGGGGAGGGGGACGCCCGCCATCCGCGCCTCGACCGCGGCGGCGGTGAGGGCCGCCGCCTCGAGCGACGCCGTCCGCGGGAGGCAGTCGAGCATCCGCCGGCCGAGGGAGAGCGGGAGCCGCTCCCGCAGGCCGCGGCGCGCGATCCGCATGTTCATCTCGATGCCGCGCCGGATGAGCGCCTCCTCGCGCGGCCCGAGCGCCGAGGCCATCTCGAGCATCCCGTCGAGCGTGAGGCGGGAGAAGTCCCGCCCGGCCCCGCCGGCCCCGCCGCCGCCCCGGCGGGCCGCCGGGAGCGGCTCGCCGTTCACCCTCACGGAGGCGATGTTCGTGTGGAAGCGCCGGATCACCACCTCGGCGGTCCCCCGATCCGTCTCGGCCGTCGCCTTCACGAAGAGGCCGTCCGGCCTCCTCGTGAGGCGCACCTCCACCCGCCCGTCCCGGACGAGCGCCCGCGCCCGCGCCCGGTCGCGGGCGCCCACCCGGCCGATGACCTCGAGGCCGCGGCCGGGCCTCCCCGCCGTGTAGCCGAGCGCGGCCGCGATCACGTTGCCCCGGTGCGGGGCGGCCCAGGGGACGCCGACCTCGAGGCCGTTCTTGAAGGTGTCGCGGTCGACCGCGACGCGGAGCCGCCGCAGCCTCCCGCCGAGCGCCTCGCGGGCGCGGGCGGACGCGAGCGCCACCGCGATCGGCTCCGTGCAGCCGAGGGCGGGGGCGAGCTCCAGCCGCAGGATGTCGCCGATCCGTCCAGCCGCCGGCGCGCGCCTCATCGACTCCATGGCGGCCCTCCCCGCATCGTGTAGACGCCGCCCTCGATGTGGATCGCGCAGCCGTCCACGATCGCCCGGGCGACCTTCCGCCGCGCCTCCGAGAGGATGCGGCCGAAGGTCTGCCGGGAGACGCCCATGAGCGGCGCCGCCTCCTCCTGCCCCTTCCCCTCGGCGTCCGCGAGGCGGAGCGCCTCCATCTCGTCCATGGTGAGGTGGATCTCCGTCAGGTCGGTCATCGGTATCCCCCGCGGCTTGAAGAAGTACGCGCCGGGGACGCCGTTCACGAACCGGCATTTCTTGGGTCTGGGCATCGCTTCCCTCTATTATGAGCATACGCTCATTACATCGGGATGTCAAAAGGAAAATGCAATGAAACAATTCACCACGGATTGGCGCCGATCATTACGGATCCGCGCGGATCCGAATTCCACCTACGAGGTGGCCTTGGAAGGGGCTGAATATACTGCAACAAAGAGTGCCTAGGCGATCATTATAATGTAGGCAGTGGACAAAAGCAGTATGGGGTCAGACCTTCACTATTAACCAAGGCAGGAGCGCCCAAGCGCCGAATCGCACGAGTGCTCCGACCGCTCATCGCCCAATCGCCGATTAAACCGCGAGATACGGAATGCGAACGACGAACTGCGTTTACAGGATCCGCGTTCATCCGCGGCTGGACCTCGCTACGGCCGCCTCTTCGCGATGGCGGCGACGCCCGCGGCGGCGGCGAACGTCAGGAGCGTCCCCAGGGCGCCGGCGGCCGCGGTGGCGAGCCCCTCCCGCCCGACGCCGGGCATGGCGTAATCGGGGACGGGCGCGGCGAGCGCCGGCTCCCCCTCGCCCCTGTGGAGGAATCCCTTGTCCTCCGCGACCCGCTCGAGGCCGTCCGGGCGCGGCGAGGCGAACGGCGAGAGGAAGACCGCAAGCACCATCGAAACGGCGAGACCGGCGAGAACCGTCCGTCTGTCCATGTTCAGCCCCTCCCCCCCTCGTAGATGAGATCCGGCCGCACCGCGAGGACGAAGGAGAGGACGAGGCAGGTGATGACGGCCTCCCCGACGCCGATGAGCGCGTGGACGGCGAGCATGGCGGGGAGCACGACCCGGAGAGGGGAGGTGCCCGACAGGGCGAGCTGCAGCGCGCAGGCCGCGCTCGCGAGGACCACGGAGCACCACGCCGCGACGGCCGCCGCCGTCAGGATCCGCCCCCGCTCGCGGGACGATCCCCGCGCCGCCGCGTAGATGAAGTAGGCGAGCGCCGCCCCGATGAACGCCATGTTCACCACGTTCGCCCCGAGGGCGGTGAGGCCGCCGTCCTGGAACACGAGGCACTGCACGATGAGGACGACGGCGATCACCGCGACCGCGCACGCCGGCCCGAGGAGCACCGCCGCGAGCGCCCCGCCGATCAGGTGGCCCGAGGTGCCGCCGGCGACGGGGAAGTTCAGCATCTGCGCCGCGAAGATGAAGGCGGCCATCACCCCCATGAGCGGCACCGCCCTGTCCTTGAGGGCGCGGCCCGCCGCGCCGAGCGCCCACCAGAGGCCCCCTGCACCCGCGATCCAGAGCGGGCCCCAGACCCGCGCCGCGAGAAAACCGTCAGGTATGTGCATCGCTCCTCCCCCCTTGCCTGAATGACCGCAATGTCCCTCTCTCAAACGATGTACGACGTACGATGTACGCCCCACGAGCTGCCCCGCCGGCGATGGACGATGTAGGCACGACGATGTGCGAGTCAGAACTCCATCGTCAGCACCAGCCCGGCCCACGGGACGATGTTCTCGAAGAGGCGCGCCCCGTCCTCGTCCTCCATCCGGGTGAGGCTCTTCGTGAAGTGGAGGAGGCCCGTCACGACGAAGTGGTGGTTCAGCGGGACGCTCAGGTCGAGCCCCCAGTCGATATGGGTGAGCGTCGTCCGGTCGATGTACTTGTGTGAGTTCATCCCGAGCGCCATGGAGGGGGTGAAGACGGCGAGCTTCTCGCCGCCCCACCGGAGCGGCACGTTGTGCGAGATGCCCCACTCGAGGTAGGAGCCCCTCCCCTTGTCGTAATCGTAGTTCCAGAGGAACCGGGGGTTGAGCGGCAGGTCGGCGCAGACCTCGACGCCGAGCTCGCCCGTGTCCCGCCACTCCTCCTCCTCGGGGTAGCGGATGTACGTCCAGCTCGGGGCCACGGAGAGCACCTTCCAGCCGAGGGGGAGATAGATGGTGAAATCACGCTCGACCGTGCTCGGCCCGGGGACCGCCCCGGTCGTGTCGATCTGGAAATACTCGAACCCCACGCCGGCGCTGAACGGCCCGAACTCCCGCGCGTACTCGGCGGAGTACACCTGCTGGATCTGGAGGCCGCGGCGGGCGCCGTTGGCCCCCTCGTCCAGCCAGTCGCTCAGGAAGGCGCTCTGGACGTTGAACTTGATGGGGGAGATCTCGCCCGCGCGGTCGAGGACCCTGTTCATCGCCGCGAGCGGCGGGACGCGGTTCTGGAGGAAGAGCTCCTCCGGCTCCTCCGCGATCTCCTCCATCTCGCGTTCGATGAGGGGCGCCCTCGGCTCGGCGTCGGTGACGAGCTGTCCCCGCCCGGCCCCGGGCAGCGCCGCGATGCATAGAATGAGGAGCCCCGCCGCGTGTCGTCCGGTCATCGCCCCCTCCTGGAGTAGCACGATTTTCAGAATGGTAGCACTTCTCCGGCCGGGCGCAAGAAAAAATGATATTTTTCGCGCCGCCCCCGGCGTCAGAATCCCGCCGCGAGGGCGATGAAGCCGACGAGGAGGGCCGCGGCGACCTTCGCCGCCTTCACCCAGACGAAATCCCGCACGCTCGCCGACAGGAGCGGCAGCATCCCGTGGCCGTCCTGCGAGATGGAGCTCGCCAGGAGCACCGAGAACGGGACGAGGCCGCGCGCGTACATGAGGACGAAGACGAGGTGCGGCCCCGACTCGGGGATGAAGCCGAGGAGGACGGCGACCGGCAGGACCCAGGCGGTGCGTGCCCCGATGAACGCCTCGAGGTCCCACCGCTCCGAGAGGAAGTGGATGGCGAGCATCGTCCCGAGGACCCAGAGGAAGATCCGCCAGAGGTGCTCCTTCGCGAGGTGCTCCCAGAGGTGTTCCTCGAGGTAGTGGTCCGGGACCGTGACGGCGATGAAGGCGGCCGCGACCAGGAGGAGGATGAGCGTCGTCGTGACCCAGGCCGCCTCCCCGTGCCCGCCGCCTGCGAGCGCGCTCGAGAGGAAGATGGCGATGATGAGGAAGATGCAGAAGCGGGCGAGCGACGGCCGCCGGAGGTTGCGCGCCGCGTCGGCGACCGAGAGCCGGCAGCAGTGCTCCTCGTGGAAGGCGAGACGGTCGCAGCCGTCGCAGGGGACGAGCCCCGCCGCCCCCGCCGCCCGGTCGCTCAGCCACCCCCAGGCGGCGCCGAGGACGAACAGGATGCCGAAGAGGGCGAGGGCCCTGCCGGGGAAGAGGGCGAGCATGACGAACGCCTCGTCCCCCGAGGTGGCGAGCATGCAGGCGACGAGCGCCCCGAACGAGAGCATCCGGTGGATGTAGAGCGAGGTGACGGCGAACGCCCCGAGGCAGCCGGGGGTCGCCCCGAGGAGCGCGGCCCCGACGTACTGGCGCGTCCCCCCGCGCCTGAGGATCGCCCCGAGCCGGCCCCGGCTGAGGACGTTCGCGTAGTCCACGATCGTCATCATCGCGAAGACGAAGGCGGAGACGAGGATCGCGTGCCGGACGAGCTCCCCGATGGTGGCCTCGTGGTGCATGGCGGCCCTCAGGCGGACGCCGCGGCGGGGGGCGGCGCGGAGGTGACGAGGAACGAGCCGACCGCCACGCCGAGTTCCCGCGCGATCACGGGGCACTTCGCGCGGAGGAGGAAGAAGATCCGCTTGCCGCCGACGCCGCTCAGCGACTCGTAGTTCCCCTGCCCCTTCGCGATGACGATGTCCGCGCGCCGGAACGCCGCGCGGAAATCGTCCGCGCACTCCTCGAGGATGACCCCCGGCGCGGCGTGGCCGGTCGAGACGACCCGGGCGACCTCGTCCATCCGCACGCGCTCGGCGTCGCGGAGGGTGACGTCGTTGATGATGGGGCCGCCGCGCACGGCGAAGGTCCGCTCGAGGGCGGGGTGGAGCGCGCCGATCGTCTCGAGGAGCAGCTTGTCGAAGACAATCTCGCCGGCGTTGTCGCCGACGTAGAGGAGGCGCCTGGACGAGGCGAGCGCCGCCTCGAGCGCCGCGCTCTCGTCGACCTGGAACCCCTTCTCGAGGACGGAGCGGAGGGAGTCCATCAGGTCGAACTTCACCCCGATGCCGAAATCCACGATGTTGGCGGCCACCGCCAGGCGGAGCGCCGTGCCGAGGGGGGAGGGGGATTTCGCGACCGTCTCCTTCGCCCAGCCCCAGCACTCGAGCGCCGTCCCGTCGCTCCGCTCCTTCGCCTGGAGGTACGGGTCGGCGCAGCCGGTGACCTTCTCCACCGCCGCGTACACCATGCTCGCGATGAGCGGCGGGGTCATCCCGAGGTCGATCCGCGAGAGGATCCGGTGGACGCGCCTGAGGACCCGGGCGTGCACGTCGTCGTCGTTGCTGACGAGCCGCGAGACGTCAAGCGCCTGCCGGATGAAGCAGGCCTGGCACTCGAGGGAGCTCCTCATCGGGGGGCGCGCCCCCCGCGGAGCCGTGCCCGAACCGACTCGACCTTCCCCGCCGCCGTCAGGGGGGCGTCGCGCCGGTCGTCGATCCTGATGCTCGTGACGACGCGCGGGGCCCCCGCCGCGACGACCGCGCGGTGGAGGTCGAGCGCCGCCTCGAGGAGGCGCTCGACGCTCCCCGCCTCGACGATCGTCCCCATGGCGGTGAGCTCCCAGCGGAGGTCGTCCCTCCCCTCGAGCGCCGCCACCGCGCGCGCGACGTAGTCGCCGACCGACGCCGTCGCCGTCCCGATCGGGACGACGCTGATCTCCATGATCGGCATGGCCGCCTCCTCCCGCGTTCCTTCAGGGCGCCGCCGGCGCCCCCGCGAGCTCCGCCTCCTCCTGCTGGAGGTGGGCGAGCTCGGCGTCGATCGCCGCGATCTCCTCGGGGGTCGTGTTCTCCTCCGCGGCCGCCCGCCGCTCCTCGAGGACCCGGATCCTGTCCCGGACGAGGACGAGGCGCCCCGTGAGCGCCGTCCCCGGCTCCGGCGTGGGCGTGGGCGGCGGCCGCTCCGCCGTCTCCTGCGCGTGCGCGCGCCGGTCCGGGATGCCTCGCTGCTCCATCGCGTCCTCGATCTCCTCCCGGATGCGGAAGTCATCGTCGGCGTCCCGCGCGGGGGCGCGGACCGGCGCGGCGGCGCAGGCGAGCGCCGCGATGAGCGCGAGCGTCTTCATGTCGGCCCCCTTCCCCTCCCGCCCGCGGCCGCGCCCGGGAAGCGGTGTTGAGCGCGCGGGCGGCTGACGGTAGAATGTGATGATTGCAGAACGGCCTTCGGCTGTCAACCGCGCACGCCGGCCCGATGCGGCAATCGACCGCGGATCCAAACGGTGACCCGCGGATCAACGCGGATCGGGCTCCGGTTCAGAGCTGCAGTAGGATCCGCGGTGAGCGTTTCATTATCTATAGCATGTATGACTTACAACCGGCTCCAGGCCAGTGTCGATCCGTCATGATCCGTACATATCCGTGGCTGGTCGTGCATGATCGCCGGGGGGGCGCGACGGCATGATCGCCTTCGCCGCCGTCCCGCTCCTCCTCCTCGTCCCAGGCGTCCTCCTCGTCCGGGCCGCGGCCCGGGGCACGCCGCCCGCGCGCGCCCCCCTCAGGCGCGCCTGGCTCCAGGCGGTCGTCGCGAGCATGGCCGTCTCCTCCTGGGCGGGCCTCCTGCTCCTCGAGTGCGGCGCCTTCGGCCTCGGCGCGCTCTCGCTCGCGCTCGCGGCCTTCTCGATCGCCCTCCTCCTCGTCTTCCGGCCGCCCCTCCGCGGCCGGCGCGGGGGAGGGGAGCGGGCCGGCGGCGCGCTGCCGCTCGCGCTCGTCGCGGCCGCCTTCCTCCTCGCCTGCGCGGCGGGCGGCGTCTCCGAGCACGTCTTCGGCGGCTGGGATTCCGGCGAATACGTCGGCATGGGCGCCCTCTTCGCCGACCGGGGGCGCATCGTCTACCGCGACGAGTTCTTCGCCTCCGTCCCCGAGGATTCCCGCGACCTCTTCACGCAGGAGGGGCGCCGCTACATGGGCTTCAACCTCCTCAGCCTGCCCGGCGCGGTCGTGAGCCCGAAGTTCATGCACGTCTACCCGATGTGGCTCGCCCTCGCCTCGAGGATCGCCGGCCCCCGCGCGGCCCTCGCGGCGAACATCCTCTTCTCGCTCCTCTCGATCGCCCTCTGCTGGCGGATCGCCCTCCGGCTCTACGGCCGCGCCGCCGCCGCCGTGTCCGCCGCCGTCATGGCCTTGAGCCCGCTCCTCCTCTGGTTCGGCCGCATGCAGTGCGCCGAGCCGCTCGCCGCCCTCTTCTTCCTCGGCTGCGTCTACTTCTGGGTCCTCTGGCGGCAGGGGGGCGGCCCCTCGCGCGCCGGCCTCTCCGCCGCCTGCGCCGGGATGATGTTCCTCGTGAAATTCGACGCCCTCATCGTCCTCCCCGCCCTCCTCCTCGCCCTCGCCCTCGCCGGGCGGATCCGGGGCGTCCGCGTCTTCGCCCTCGCGCTCGCCGCCGCCCTCGTCCATCTGGCCGTCCACCTCGCCTGGTGGGACCGGCCGTACCTGAAGGCGGTCTCCGACAACCTCCCGGGCGGGCCGTGGGCGTTCGCCGCCGCCGGAGCGCTCCTCGCGCTCGCCCTCATCGCCGGCCGGCGCGTCAGGGCGGCCTGTCTCGCCCTCGGCGTCCTGCCCCGGCTCGCCGTCGCCCTCTTCCTCCTCGCCGCCTTCGTCTTCCTCCTCTACGTCCGGCCGGCGGTGAGCGCCTCGCCGGAGGCGGAGAACCTCCCCGGCCTCGCCATGATCGCCGGCGACGGTATCCTCTGGTGGGCCCTCGCGGGCGCCCTCGTCGCCTGGCTCCGCGGCCTCCGCGACGACGAGCTCCCCCTCTGGCTCGCCGGCCTCGCCGCCGGCGCCTTCTTCTCCCTCACGCTCGCCGGCGAGCGCCACCTCTACCCCTGGTCCGCCCGCCGCTTCCTCCCGGTCGTCGTCCCCGCCGCCGCCGTCTTCGCCGGCCTCTTCACCGCCTCGCTCCGCCGCCTGCTCCCGCGGCCGTGGGCGCTCCTCCCCGGCGCCGGCCTCGCCCTCCTCCTCGCCCTGCCGCTCGCCCGCTTCCCGTACCTCGCCGCCGCCCGCGACTACCCCGGCGCCCTCGCCTTCGTCGGCCGCCTCGGCGAGGCGACCCGGCCGTACGACGTCCTCGTCTGCGAGCAGGTGCGGCTCGCCGTCCCGCTCGACTTCCTCTGCCGCCGGAACGTCCTCCTCTTCAAGGAGGACGGGCAGACTCCGGAGGCGTGCGCGCGCGTCGAGGCGCTCGTCGCCCGCTGGCTCGACGAGGGGCGGCGCGTCGCCTACGTCACCTCGGGCCCCGCGATCCACGGCGCCCGGATCGGCTTCGCGCGGGCGGGGACGGTCCCCCTCCGCTCCTCCGCCGTCCCGCTCGTCCGCCGCGGGATGCCCGCCGGCCCCGCGCCGTTCTCCATGGACGGAGCCGTCCTCGAGGCGGTGCCGCTCGAGCGGTGGGAGCCGCCGGCCGGCGATCTCGTCTTCGAGATCGGCTTCAACTCGTTCGGCCTCGGGGAGGGCTTCGGCGGCCCCCGCCGCTTCGGCCGCCGGGGGGTGGGCCGCTGGACAGCCCCGGAGGCATCGCTTATAATCCCGTGGTTCGAGGACGGCGCGGGGCGGATCGAATTCGCACTCTCGACCGGCTCGCCGTCGGGCGGTCCCGTCCCCGTCGAGGTCGCCGTCGAGGGGGAGACGGTCGGCCGGTTCGAGGCGGCGGGGCTCCTCCGGGACTACGCGGTCGCCGTCCCGCCGGGAACGGGCGCCGGCATGCGGCGCGTCCGCCTCCGGATCAACGCCCCCCGGGGCGTTTTCCTGGACAAGGTGAGGATCGCCCGCCTGCCCTGAGCGCGGCCGGCGGCGGCAGAAACGCATGAAAGGCGCGGGGCTCCCTGCGGTACACCAGGTCGTGGCGGGATTCGCCGACGGCGACGCCATCAGCGACCTCGCCCTCGCGCTCCAGGCGGTCTTCCGCCGCTGGGGGCACGAGTCGGAGATCTTCTGCCCGCGCCGCCACATCGACCCGAAGATGCGCGGCCGGGCGCTCGACCTCCACGAGCACCGCGCGCGGAGCGCCCCCCGCAACATCCTCTACTTCCACTTCTCCATCGGCTCCGAGACGGTCGAGTACTTCCGGCGCGCCCCCGACCGGAAGGTCCTCGTCTACCACAACATCACGCCGGGCCGCTGGTTCCGCTCCATCTACGACGAGCGCGAGGCCCAGCTCGTCCACGGGCGCGAGGACCTCGCCACGCTCGCGGGCGTCGCCGGCCTCGTCCTCGCCGACTCCGCCTTCAACGCCGGCGAGCTCGCGGAGGCGGGCTTCCGCGACGTGAAGGTCATGCCGCTCATCCTCGACCCCGGCCGCCTCGCGAAGCCGCCGGACGCCGGGATCCTCCGCGGCTTCCGGGACGGCGTGCCGAACATCCTCTTCGTCGGCCGGGTGGTCCCGAACAAGCGGTTCGAGGACCTCATCCGCGCCTTCTACGCCTACCGGCGCTTCACCGGGAAGCCCGCCCGCCTCCTCCTCGTCGGCTCCGCGACGGGCCTCGAGCGCTACCTCGCCTTCCTCCGCCACCTCGTCCGCGAGCTCTCCCTCGACGACGTCGTCTTCGCCCGCCACGTCCGGCTCGACGCCCTCACGGCCTTCTACCGCGCGGCCGACCTGTTCCTCTGCATGAGCGAGCACGAGGGGTTCTGCATCCCGCTGCTGGAGGCGATGCACTTCGGCGTCCCGATCCTCGCCTACCGCGCGGCCGCCGTCGCCGAGACGCTCGGCGGGGGCGGCGTCCTCTTCGACGAGAAGGATTTCCCCGCCGTCGCCGAGATGATGGACCTCCTCCTCCGCGACGGCCCGCTCCGCGCCGCCGTCGTCGCCCGGCAGCGCGCGCGGCTCGCCGACTTCGAGCCCGCCCGGCTCGAGGAGCGGCTGAAAGGGTACCTCGCCCCATGGCTCACGCCCTGAGGATCGCCGCCCTCCCGCTCCTCTGCCTCCTCCCGGGCCTCCTCCTCGTCCGGGCCCTGGACTCCCGCGGCCGGATGCCGGCCGGCCTCGGCGCCGCCGGGCGCCTCGCCGTCGCCGTCCTCGCGAGCGTGGCGGCGACCTCCTGGATCGGCCTGCTCCTCGCCCAGTGCGCCCTCTTCTCGCTCGGCGCGGTCGCCGCCGTTCTCCTCGCCGCCTGCCTTGCGCTCCTCCCCGCCGCCCGCCGCCCGCCGCCGCGGCCGGCCGCCCCGCTGTCGCGCGCCGCGGCCCTCGCCGCCGCCATCCTCCTCGCCGCCGCGGCCCTCCTCTTCTCGCCGCCGTACGAGTACGTCCTCGGCAACTGGGACCCGGGGACCTATGTGAACACGGGCGTCCGGCTCGCCCGCGAGGGGCGCATCAACTACCGCGACCCGGTCCTCGCCGAGATCCCGGCGGACGCGCGGCCGCTCTTCTACTACACCCATCTCATTCCCCAGCGCTACGAGGGCGGCGTCGCCGTCGCCGACGGCGACCGGGCGGTCGTCTCGCCCCACTTCTACCATCTCTTTACCGTCTGGATCGCCCTCATGGCCGCGATCGGCGGCGTCGGCCTCGCGCTCCGCGCGAACCTCCTCTTCGGCCTCCTCTCACTCGTCGCCGTCTACGCCGCCTGCCGGGAGGTCTGCGGCAGGCGCGCCGCCCTCGCCGCCGCCGTCTTCCTCGGCGCGAGCGCCGCCCAGATCTGGGCCGTCCGCTTCCCGACCGCCGAAATCCCCGCGCAGTTCTTCCTCCTCGCGGGCCTCGCCTGCCTCCTCCGCCACGAGGGGGAGGAGCACCCGCTCTGGGCCGCCCTCGCGGGCGTCTCGTTCGCCTGCGCGCTCCTGGCCGTCTTCACCGCCGTCACCGTCCTCCCGCTCCTCCTCCTCGTCCTCTTCTGGCGCAACTGGGAGCGGTGGCGGCGCGCCGACCGCTGGCTCGCCGTCCCCCTCGCCGCCGGCGTCGTCCACCTCGCCCTCCAGAACGCCACCGTCAGCCGGCACTATTTCGAGCGCCAGGTCGAGGTCCTCCGTTCCAACGGCATCACCCCCCTCCTCCTCGCCGCCGGCGCGGCCCTCTTCCTCGCGGCGCTCGTCGCGGCGCGGCTCTTCGGCAGGGGGCTGCGGGGACGCATCCGCTCCCTCGCCGCGCGTCCCGCCGCCCGCGCGGCCGCCTGCGCCGCCATCGCCGCCCTCTTCGCGTACGCCTACTGGATCAGGCCGGCGGTCGCCGCCGGGCCGGACGCCCGGAACCTCCGCGAGCTCGGCTGGTTCGTGTACCCGGTCGCCCTCGGCCGCCTCTACGTCCCGCTCGGCCTCCTCCTCGCCCTCGCCGGAGCGGTCGGCGTGATCGCCCGGCCGTTGGACGAGCGGCGCGCGACGTTCCTCCTCATCGCCCTCGCCTCCGCCGCCGCCATCCTCCACCGGAAGATGGTCTTCCCCTCCTACTTCTGGGCGGTCCGGCGCGCGGTCCCGATCGTCCTCCCGTCGCTCTTCATCCTCATGTCGTGCGCCCTCGCGTCGCTCGCCGTCCCCCGCCGCGCGCGCTCCGCCGTCGCGGCGGGCCTTGCCCTCCTCATGCTCGGCTGCATGCTCGGCCGGTACGCCCCGCCGGTCATGCGGCCCGACTACGAAGGCACGACCGCCTTCATCGCCGCCCTCGCCGCGCGCCTCGACCCGGACGGCCTCCACATCGTCGAGGGGAGCGGGATGGCCTCGCCGCTCGACAACATCCACGGCCTCGACGTCCTCCAGCTCTCCGGCCAGACGCCGGAGAAATGCCGCGGCGTCGAGCGCGTCGTCGGGGATCTCCTCGACCGCGGCCGGCGCGTCTACTACGTCTCGCGCGGCGGGCGGCCGCTCTCCGCCGTCCTCGACTTCGCCCCCCTCTTCGAGCTGCCGCTCTCGACGGACTCCCTCGAGCACAGCGTCGGCCGGTACCCGTCGCGCCGCGTCCCCGTCCGCGTCACCGCGCGCGTCTTCCGCGTCGGGCGGCTCGATGCCGAGCCGGCGGACGCGGGCGGGGAGGGGACGATCGACATCGGGGAGGACGCCTTCGGCCTCCTCCGCGGCTTCCACCGGCCCGCGATGCGCTGGGAGCGGGAGGGAGGCCGGCGCGTCCGCCGCTGGGCGCGCTGGACCGCCCCCGACGCCGAGCTCCTCATCCCGTCCTTCGGCGGCCGGCGGGACCTCGCCGTGACGATCCGGGCCGCCGCCGGCAGGAACCGCCCCGGCCTCCCCGTCCCCGTCCGCGTCTCGGTCAATGGCCGGGAGGCGGCCCTCCTCCGGGTCGCCGGGGGGATGGCCGACCACGAATTCACCGTCCCGGCCGCCTCGCTCGCCCCCGGCGCGCCGCGGGCGGCGCTCCGGATCGAGACCCCCGCCTGGAGCCCGCCCGGGGGGGAGCATCCGGAGGGCCTCGGCGTCTTCGTCGAGCGGCTCCTCGTCGCGCCGAAGGATGGGACGCCCGCCCCTCCGGGGATGTGATACCATTGTCTTCCGGAAACGGAGGAGAACCCATGAACCGCATCGGAAGGATCGCGGCGATCGCCGCCTGCGCTGCCCTCGCCCTCTCCGGCGCCTGCGCGCGCCGGACGGTGGCCGTCGAGTACCGGCTCGAGAAGGGGGAGGAGCTCCGCTACTCGATGAAGACGAGGGGCGACGGCGTCACAAGGATGCCGGCGCTCACGGAGCGGCAGCAGGCGACCGAGGTGCCGTCGAAGATCGAGATGGACCTCGTCTGGCGGATGAAGGTCACCGACAGGGACGCCCGCGGCGTCGCCACGATCGAGGCCCTCTTCGAGACGTTCGCCCTCGAGATGGAGAGCGGCGGCATGCGGATCCGCGTCGAGGCCGACGAGTCGGGCGCCCGGCTCGTCCAGGGCGAGACCGTCATGCAGGACGCCCCGGGCCTCGAGGAACTGAAGGACGCCTTCCGGAACCCGTCGGTCGTGACGATGGACAAGCGCGGCCGCATCCTCTCCATCGACGCCCCCGGCGGGGCGGGGGCGCTCATGCCCCACACCGACCTGAACGCCTTCCTGAAGGAGAGCCAGTTCGTCATCCCGGAGGGGCCGATCGCCATCGGCCGTTCCTGGCGCGAGTCGCGCGACCTCCCGGTGGGCGAGGCGCTGAGGCTCCCCGAGGGGAAGGAGATCCGCCTCGACACGCGCTACACGCTCGCGGGGGTCGTCACGCGGGCCGGGCGGGAGTGGGCCGAGATCGCCGTCGACGGGAAGGCGGAGGCGAAGGCGCTCGAGGCGGAGCTCCCGCAGGCGGGCCGGATGAAGATCGTCTTCGACCGGCTCCTCCAGGCGGTCTCGGGGACGGTCTACTTCGACCTCGAGCGGGGCTGCGTCGCCGAGGCGGCGATGGAGACGAAGAGCGAGCAGGAGGTCACGCGGATCGTGCGGCGGCCCGGGAGCGACGAGGAGGTCCGCCTCCCGACCGTCGCCCGGATGACGATGGCCTCCGAGATCAAACTCCTCGAGTGATGGAAGCCCTCACCGACCTCACGCTGCCCGTCAGGGGGGAGTTCGACGGCGTCGAGCGGCTCGTCCACTCCGCCTTCTCCTCGGCCGCCGAGGCGCTCGGCGACCTCGAGCGCCGCGCCCTCCGGCACGGCGGGAAGCGGATCCGGCCGGCGGTGACGCTGCTCGCCGGGGCCGCGGCGGGCCCGCTCGGCGACGGCAACGTCCGGCTCGCCGCCGCCGCCGAGCTCATCCACACGGCGACGCTCGCCCACGACGACGTCATCGACGGCGCCGCCCTCCGACGGGGCCGCGCGACGCTCAACGCCTCCTGGGGCGACCACGTCGCCGTCCTCTTCGGCGACTACCTCCTCGCCCGGGCGTTCGAGATCCTCTGCGGCGTCGGGGACGACGAGGTCCTCCCCGCCGTCGTCGGGATGACGCGCCGCGTGTGCGAGGGGGAGATCCGGCAGACCCGCCGCCGCTTCGACATCTCCATGACGGAGGGGGAGTACCTCGAGATCGTTTCGATGAAGACCGCCTCCCTCTTCTCGACCTGCTGCGCCCTGAGCGCGGCCCTCGCCGGCGCCTCCGCCGCCGCGGCGGCGTCGGCCGGGCGCTTCGGCGAGCGCTTCGGCGTCGCCTTCCAGATCGCGGACGACTGCCTCGACGTCAACGGCGCCGAGACGGGCAAGGACCGGTACAAGGACATCGAGGCGGGCAACGTCACCCTCCCCATTATCAAGGCCCTCGCGCTCCTCGACGGCGCCGACCGCGAGGCGTTCGCCGTCGCCTTCCGCGGCTCCGACGTCAGGCGCTGCCGCGCCGCGATCCTCGCGAGCGGGGCGCTCGCCGAGTGCGCGACGGACGCCGCCCGGATCATGGACGAGGCGCTCGCCGAGCTCTCCGCCCTCCCCGATTCCGCCGCCCGACGGTCGCTCGCGGAGATCGCCTCGATCGTCCTCCGCTCCACGGCCCCCTGACGCATGGGGTCAGATCTTCACTATTAACTAAGGCCGGACCGCCCCATCGTTTCCCGCCGACCGGGCAGCAAGATACGGGCTGCGAACGGCGCCCTACCGCTCTGTAATCCGCATCGCCGCGTGGTCACGTCTCCATTCCCACTCGCTACTCGGCACTCGCCACTCCCCTGCATTTCCCCCTTTACACGGACAGGCCGGCCGTGTATAATAGTTCAGACAATTGGATCTGCACTACTGCGGGGTGGAGCAGCCAGGAAGCTCGTCAGGCTCATAACCTGAAGGTCGCAGGTTCAAATCCTGCCCCCGCTACCAATATGGCCTTGGGCTCCAGCCCAAGGCCATTCATTTTCATGACGCCTGGCGCTTACTATGTCTATGTCCTTTGGTCTGAATCCAGCGCGCGATTCTACATCGGTGTCACGGACAATGTTGTCCACCGTGTGGCCCAGCACAATGAAGGATTGTCGAAATGGACCCGTGACAGGGGTCCTTGGGAATTGGTATGGCAGCGGTTCTTCCCGACCCTTTCAGCGGCACGGCGTTTCGAGAATCTCCTGAAGCGGCAGAAGGGAGGAAATGCATTCTTTGAATATACCGCGTTGAACAAGCGCAAGTTCAGGTTGGCAGGCTCATAATCCCGCTGAGCGGGATCGCAGGTTCAAATCCTGCCCCCGCTACCAATATGAAAGGCCGGAACACCCGTTCCGGCCTTTATTTTCAGGCATTTCCCTTATATTGACACATTCACCCTCTTTTCCTGAAACACCCCGAACATCCTGAAAAACCCCAACCTCTACTATTTGCTACGAATATACGGTCACGCGCGCGAGGAGAGATGTCATCGGTCGGTCAAAACCAGCCACGGAGGGAACGGATTATCCAGCCACTTTGAAAGAGGGGTAAGCCCTGTAGAATCCCCGCCCAGAAAGGGCGGGTACTACAAATGGCATGGTGGAAATCTTCGCGGCCGGGCTGGAAATAGTGCCTGAGGACGATCTCCGTGGTCTTGTGGCCGGTGACCTTCTGGACGAGCTCCGTGGGGACGTCGGCCGTTGCTGACGAGACTCGGAAAATGGCTGATACGATCTCGAAGGGGATACCACCTTTCACCCTCAGCTGCAACTCTTGTTCTTTTTAAGCGGTAGGGAAAAGTCGGGATTGTCCTGCAATATTATCTCTTTACAATTCCGGAATATCGGCTTTACAATACCACAGAGAGCAGGAGTTCACTTCCCAACGCTAGGTCGCCGGCGCTGGCGTGACGCGGAGGGGGCGTCCTCCATGAACGAGAGCGGGCGCTCTGTGTTGATGCGGTCGAGGGCCGACCCCGAGCACAGCAGGCCAAGGGCCCGCTACCCGGTCATTCCATTTTCCCCTGTAGTCATCTCGTCTTTCTCCGCAAGTTGCACTGATTCCACCACCATCCTCATTGAGTACCATGCCGCGCATTTGGAGGCGTCATGAAAACCATCATTGCGGCTGTCTTACTCCTTGCGTGCCTGCTCGGCCCTCCGCACGGCATAACTTACGCGCAGCCGACCGCCACGCCGACGCCGGTGGAGCGGGTGGTCGAATTCGGCGGCCGGTCGATAGGGATGATTTCGACGTCCGACGGCCGCTACCTTTACGTGAGCGACAAGAAAAACGCCCGCGTGTCGCGCTTCACCCTAGCGACTCTCTATCGCGTTGACATCACGGTCCCCGGTTCACCCGGCAGGCTCGCCCTGAGCCCCGACGAGAAAAAACTCTACATCGCACAGAGCGAGGCCTCGTCCCTCGCCGTGCTGGACACGCTGACACATGAACTCAAGTACTGGGACCTTGATGGCAATGTCCCGAAGGATGTCGAGGTGACGGATAACCGGGTGTACATCGCGGCAAACACCAACCCCTTCGCCGCGCTCGTGATACTCGATGCTTCGGACGGGTCGGTAATCACCGTGTATGGAGAAACGGACTGGCCCTACGGGACAGCGCTCTTGGAGCTTGATCGGGTTCAATCTAAGCTATACGCAGCGAACATGGGAATAGGTCCCGCCACGCTTAGCCGGTGGGACGTATCTTCAGACACGCCAATACGCGAGACATACAGCCGTGATCTGGGGTCGAATGGACAAAACCTGACGCTAAGCCCCGACAGCATCCATCTCCTTTTCATAACTGCGGGCAGCAGCAGTGTTCTCAATCTCCTTGCCTTATCAGAACAATTCGCCGAGCACGAAGGGCAATTCGACATAGGAACATATCCCCGCGACATGGTCTTGAGTCCTGACGCCTTGACCGCATTCGGCATATCTGGAAGTTCGTCCGACAAGGAAATGAAGATCTTTGATACGACAAACAGGGAGAGGATAGGGACCGTGATGCCGTCTTACGCTCATTATGAAGAGCGGCCCCAGAAACTTTGCATGAGCGGTGACGGAGCGTATCTCGCGCTGTATGCTGAGCGGGACAATTCAGACGGCAATCTCTATATCTTTACCTTCAGCCCCCCTGCCCCTACACCATCGCCGACCCCGACATGGCCGCCTGGTGAGCCCACCCCTACACCAACTGTGACGCCTGCCTCGACGCCAACTGTCACGCCGACCCCGACGCCGATTGAACAGGTCGTACCATTGGGTGGCCGGTCGATCGGGATGATCTCCACGTCCGACGGGCGTTTCCTCTATGTGAGCGACAAGAACAATGATCGCGTGTCGCGCTTCGAATTTGAGACCCTGGATCGCGTTGACATCACTATTGAAGGCGCACCTGCCGGAGTAGCGCTGAGCCCCGATGAAAGGAAACTCTACATCGCACAAAGCGAGGCCTCGTCCCTCGCCGTGCTTGACACGTTGACGCATGAAATAGAGTACTGGGACCTTGAAGGCAACGTCCCGAAGAACATCGAAGCGTCCGATGACCGGGTGTACATCGCGGCAAACACCAGTCATGACGCCGCGCTCGTGATACTGGATGCTTCGGACGGGTCGGTAATCACCGTGCATCAAACGGATTGGGACAGCAACACCGGACTCATCGAGCTAGACCGCGACCGCGCGACATTATATGCGGGAGTTATTGGCTCGAGCCCAAGCGCGCTCAGCCGGTGGAACATGTCAACCGATACTCCCAGTCGCGAGACATATAGCCGTAATCTGGGATCGAATGGGCAGAACCTGACGCTCAGCCCCGACGGCCTTCACCTCCTCTTCATGGTCGGGGGTGGTAATAGCGGCTATATAGTGTTCTATCTCAAAGCCCGATCCGACGGGTTTCTGTCCCGCGACGGTGCCTTTGATATCGGGATATATCCCCGCGACATGGTGTTCAGTCCCGACGGCTTGATCGCATTCGGCATAAGTGGAAGTTCATCGGACAGGAGCATAAAGATATGTGATGCGACAACCCAGGTGATATTGGGAACACTGATGCCCTCCTATATGCATTCATATGAGGAACAGAGAATACTCTGTATGAGCGGCGATGGATCGTATCTTGTGCTATATGCAGAGCGTTTGGACTCCGATGACGACGGCCACTTATACTTTTTCTCATATCCCATTCCACTGCCGACGCCCACGCCGGCCCCTTGCACCGAACCTCTCAGGCTTGCCGATGTGGAAAACATGGTAATTCCGGTAACTCGATCAGAACATCAAGAAGGATTTTACTATGTCTTGGCATGCGCCGAGGACGTGGAGGGAAGGCAGTACGGGTTCATCCATGACAACCTCAACGACTTCGCGGACGGGGATGACTGGCCCCTGCAGCCCGTTGCGGTGTACGTCGGTGCGGATAATGACGATATACGGGTGGAGGAGGGTGACGTCATCGAGGTGACGTACGACAGCGGCTCCTTCATGCGAATCTACTTCCCCGGTCTTGTTGGGGAAGAGGACAAGATCTTTTATGTGGGCGCGGACGGATCGACATACTGGGACCGGAAGTTGTGCAACGTCGCCTATGCCGCCCCGACCCCGACCCCGACGCCGACGCCCACGTTCACACCCACGCAGACACCGACAGCAACGCCGACAGAGACACCCACCTTCACGCCAACACCGACCGACACCCCAACCCCGACGCCGACCGACACGCCCACGCCGACGCCGACCGACACGCCCACGCCGACGCCGACCGACACGCCCACGCCGACCAGCACTCCGACGCCCACGCCGACCAATACGCCGACACCGACTCCGGGCTTTGCAGAGGGTGTTGAAATCGATCTGAACGGAGCGTCATTCGGGGAGGGGGACCCGATCCTGCTGCGGGCAAAGGTGACGATCCCAATATGGACGCGGTTCGATGCCTATTTGCTCGCCGACACGCCGATGGGGATCTTCACCCTTCTGCTCGATGGGCGCACCGTGGGCGGGATCCATCCGATCGCGAGGAATGTCCCGAGGATCGACGCCCCATTCGAGGCGACGGTGCTGAACATGCTGCCGTGCCCGGCGGGAATGGGCGGGACGACCTGGTTCTACCTCGTTATCGTGGAGGCGGGCAGGATGCCTCCCGTGAGCAAGCCCTCGGACCTGAGCCTCGAGACGGAAAACGTCATCGCCATGGCCGCGAGGATGATGACCGTCGTGCCGTAGCACATCTCAAGAGAGATGGTTCGGAAAACCACGCGCCTCAGAAGCCGCGTTACATAACGATGATGGCAGATGAATTCTCAACACGGAGTTGCGACTACGATTCTCTTTCTTCCTCTTGTTCTGTTCCCATCTTATGGATTTTCAGATCAGGCCAGAAGACATCTCAGCCCTGAGAAGGCTCTGATCGGGCATTGGATATGCACCAAGCTTGATGCGGATATAGAAGATCATGAAGTTGTTGAGGAGCTCCATTATTACTTTTCGGATAGCTTGGCAACCAGAATGGTATATTTTGGGGGGAGTGCAGCTCAAGAGAGAGAGGCGCCAAACATCGTTACCGTCGGAGGGAATTATCGGATTAGCGGAAAAGGAGACGATTGGCTCAAGTTAAAGATAAGAAGGCTGGGCATAAAAGAAATTATCTTTTCGCAGGATAGGAACACTTTCCAGATGAAGTCAGTGGGGACAGATTTCGGAGAAGAATTTCAGTTTGTTGATAATGGACATGATCCATGATGATAAGTTTCCCTTCCCTGACTAGAAAGACATCGTGGCCATCGAGTTAGCTGGCGGCCAACAATATAGATGCGGATTTCCTCGGGGAATCACTCCCTAGCTACTACTCACGCTACCTTTCTGGCCAATCAGACTCAGTGTCTAAGGTGGTCACTGAATCTCATCGCAATGTTTTAAATCCAGTCCACGACAGCCCGTGATGATCCGTGCAAATCCGTGGTGGATTGGTTCTTCTTCCTTCAGCTTTGGGCCGTATTTGCTCGACAGCCGCGCCCCCCTGGGCTATAACGGGCGCGGTCGGGGATGGATAGATGATTCCGGTCGTGGTCTTCGTCTGCGGCGGGGCGGTGATGGCGCTCGAGCTCGCCGGCTCGCGCGTCCTCGCCCCGTACGCGGGGACGTCGCTCGCCGCGTGGACCGGCCTCATCGGGGTGATCCTCGCGAGCCTGAGCGTCGGCTACTGGCGCGGGGGGAGGATCGCCGACCGGCGGCCGTCGCCGGGGACGCTGGCGTTCGTCGTCTTCGCGGCGGGCGTCTGCGTCGGCCTCACCGCCTGGCTCAGGGACGCCGTCCTCGCGTGGCTCCAGCCGCGGCTGGCCGACCCCGGCGCGCTCTCCGTGTGCGCCTCGCTCCTCCTCCTCGCGCCGGCGAACCTCTTCCTCGGCATGGTCACGCCGTGCGCCGTCCGCCTCGGGACGCGCGACGTGGCGCGGGCGGGGACGACCGCCGGGCGGGTGTACGCCCTCTCGTCCGCGGGGAGCATCGCGGGGACGTTTCTGACCGGCTTCGTCCTCCTGCCGCGCCTCGGGACGGCCGCCGTCCTCCTCGCGATCGCCGCGGCGCTCACGGCCTGCTCGATCGCGGTCTCCGCGTCGCGCTGGGGGTGGGGGAGGGCCGCCGCCGTCTGCGCGCTCGCGGCGTGCGCGCGCCTCCTCCCGTTCGGCCTGCCGGACGACCTCCTCGCGGACGTGGACACCGCGTACAACCGGGTCTGGATCCGCCGGGGCGTCGACGGGGGGACGGGGCGGTCGATCCTCATCCTCTCGACCGACCCGTGGGGCGAGCAGTCGGCCGTCTTCCTCGACGGGGACGACCTCGTCTTCGAGTGCATGCGGTTCTTCCGGCTCGCCGCCCACTTCTCGCCGGGCTTCACCCGCACGCTCATGATCGGCGGGGCGGGGTACGCGTACGCGGGCGACTACCTCCGCCGGTTCCCGGATGCGACGCTCGACGTCGTCGAGATCGACCCGGGGCTCACGCGACTCTCGCGGCGCTACTTCGGCCTCGAGGACGACCCGCGGCTCGTCATCAGGCACGAGGACGGCCGGACGTTCCTCAACCGGACGGCCGAGCGGTACGACGTCATCATCCTCGACGCCTTCAGGGACGGCGTGAGCCCGCCGCACCACCTCGTGACGGCGGAGGCGGCCCGGCGGATGCGCGAGGTCCTCGCCGACGGCGGCGTCGTCATCGCGAACGTCATCGGCGCGATCGACGGGCGGGACGGGCGGTTCACGAGGGCGCTGCTCGCGACGATGCGGGAGGTCTTCCCCGCCGTGGACCTTTTCCCCGTGGACGATCCGACCGACCCGCGGGAGGTGCAGAACATCATCCTCATCGCACGGAAGTCCGAAGCGCCCGGCCCGGACGTGAGCCGCGACCCGGAGCTCGCCGGCTACCTCGCGCACCGCTGGACGGAGCCGGTCGCCGCGGACCTCCCGGTCCTCACCGACGACCGGGCTCCGGTCGAGTACTACCTCTCGGGCGTGCGGCCGGAGTGACACCCCTTCGGCCGGCGGGCGCGGCGGGCGAAAGTTATAATTGTAAAGGGTTGACCCCGAATCTAAAGGGTCGAGAGCAGGAGGACGAGGGCGGCGGCGAGGAGGCCCAGAAGGAGGGAGGCGAGGACGGCCGTCCGCCGGCGTCTCCGGCGCCGCGCCTCCGCGACGAGGCGGATGACATCCACGTCGTGGATGCCGCTCCTCACCGCCCGCTCGACGGCGAGCGCCTGCGCGGCCATCCAGCGCCGGCAGGCGGTGCGCCTCGCCCCGGATGACCGGCCGATGGCCAGGGCCCGCCGTTCGACGAGCTCGTACGCGAGGCAGTACCGCCCCCCATCGAGGCCGAGGTAGATCGTCTGCGGGCAGAGGGGGATGTAGCGGCTCCCCGGCCGCCCGTAGAGCCGGGCGGCGACGCCGCTCCCGGTCGTCCGGCAGGCGAAGCCGCACGCGGAGAGGTAGCGCGCCGCGCGGGCGTAGCCGGCCGTCGCGGGCGCCGCCGGCTCGAACAGGTACTCGAGGAACATCTCCCCCCTTTCAGCCCGCGCCGAACCGGTCGCTCCAGACCCCCCACAGGTTGTGGCTGAGGTGGAGGACCATCGGCGGCCAGAGCGAACCGCTCCAGAGGCGCAGGAGGCCGAGCGCCAGGCCGAGGATCGTCAGGTGCGCGAACGAACCGAGGTTCATGTGGAGACTGCCGAACATGAGCGCGGCGCCCGCCACCGCCCCCGCGGGCCCCGTGTACCGCTGAAGCCGCGGCTGGATGACGCCGCGGAAGGCGAGTTCCTCGAAGACGGCCGGGAAGACCGCGCCGAAGAGGAGGGCGAGGGCGAGGCCGTGGGCGTACGGCCGCCAGGGGCCGAGGGCGTCGTCGCCGCCCGCGCGCATGGACGTGTCGAGGAAGCGGACGAGGAACGAGATGAGCCGGTACGTGGCGAGGCCCCCGGCGAAGGAGAGGAGGCACCAGAACGGCGTCGAGGGCCGCAGGAGGAGCGCGGGCCGGAGGATCTCCCGCTGGCCCGCGGCGAGGGCGCAGGCGGCGATCGCCACGATCGCCGTGCTGACCATCTCCGCGGCGGCGGCGTTCGGGACGGCGAGCGCGACGGCGATGATCCCGCCGGCGACGGCGACGTAGAAGACGATGATCGCCCGGAGGTTGCGCCACTCCGCGCGCCAGCCGGCGGCCGGGCCGTGCGGGACGTGGGCGCGGACGAGCTCCCCCGCGATCTGCCGCGCCTGGAGCCCCGCCTTCGCGGCGGCGACGAGGACCGCGACGAACAGGATCTTGAAGAGCCACCCCTGCAGGATGGTCTCCGGCGCGAGGACGGCGTCGAGGACGCTGACCGTCACCCACAGGAGGAGCGCGATGATCGGCGGGACGATGGCGGACCGCCTCGTCCAGAGGCCCAGGCCCGCGAAGGCGACGGCGAGGGCGGCGTTGCAGGCGAGCCGGAACCGGGTGGCGAAGACGGCTGCCCGGAGGAGCTCGTCGCCCCTGAGCGTCGTACCGTCCTCGAGGAGGTACCGCTCCGCCGGGACGATCCCGGCCGCGCGGATCGACGCCATCTGCGACCCGTAGACTGCCAGGCCGGAGACGATCGTGAGGGCGCCGGCGGCGACGAGCCAGCGGGAGGCGCTCCGCGCCCGCCGGGCGGCCCGCTCGAGCTGGAGCCGCTTGCCCACCCGCGTGGCGGCGATCTCGCCGTCCGCGAGGAACCGGGGTGCGTCATGCGTCATCGCGCCGCGCCCCCCCCAGGCATCAGGCACGGGCGGCGTGATCCGGCTGAAGATCCACGTAGGTGACGCCCCGCCGCGGCTCGGCCATCATCCCCTCCACCGCCGATCGCCACGCCTGATAGTGGGGGGTCTCCCGGTGCCGGGCGTGATCCTCCGGCGCCCGGTAGATCTCGATGAGGGTGATGCGTGACGGGTCGTCGGCCTGCTGGAGCATGTCGAAACGGAGGACGCCCGGTTCGCGCCTGCTGGCGCGCACGTTCTCGATCGTCGCCGCCTTGAACGGCTCGATGCTGTCCGGCTTCACCCGGATGAACACCTGCAGGATGTGCATGGCCCCTCCTTCCCGGAGCGGCCCCGCCGCCCCGCGGCCGAATCGTACCACAGACAGCGCCTGATGAAAAATATTCTCAAATAAGGGGCCCGCGGACCCGCCTTTCTGGTATAATAATTATGAAGGCAGGGCGGAGGGGCGGTGTGAAGGCATCATGAACAGGGTCCTTGTCGCGGCACTCGTTCTCGGCCTCGCCGCCTGCGTGGCCATCTTCCTGCTCGTCCGCCTGTCCTACATGCGGGCGGAGCAGGATCTCGCCGCGGCGCTCGATCGGGTGACCGCCCCCCCCGTTCCCGGCATCGAGCCCGTCGCCGGGGGGCCGCCGGACGAGCCGGCCGGTCCGCCGCCCGTGCCGACGGCGGCCGGGGACGGCATCAGCGTCGAGCGGGCCATCAGGACCGTGCACCGCTTCCTCGACCGCTGGAAACAGGCCTGCGAGCGGATGGAGCGGGAGGGGGAGGAGGTGGTCGGCCCGCAGCCGCTCACGGCGCAGATGGACGCGATGTCCGCGTTCCTCATGAACCCGTTCTTCCATGGCCACGTCCTCCGGGAGGGGCCGCACCCGGACGAGACGCGGGCGGTCGAGGAGTTCCTCTCCCTGGACTACTTCCGCGAGAGGGGGACCCGGCCGCGGGAATACCAGATCTTCCTCCCTCACTACCCGCGGTACCGGATTCTCCGCGCCGACCCCCCTTACGCCGATGTGCTTGCCTCGACAAGGGAAATGGTCGTAAAGAACGAGTTCATGCCCCCCCGCCACGACCGGCTCACGTTCAGGCTCGTCGAGGAGGGGGGGGGGGTGCGGATCCTCCCGTCGAGGACCACGGAGTTCTCCTCCGGCCAGAAGGCCGTGAGCCCCGACTGGGAGGCGGAATGGCGGGTGGACCCCGACGCGTTCCCGGAGGGGCCTGCCGTCGATTGACCGCCGCGCGCCCCTTGACTCAATCCGTTCTCGTCCTGATAATAATTATTTTCTTCGTAGTTCATTGACATCATGCTGTAGCGGTGCTATAAGGATAATGGCGGCAGTACCAGAGCGCAGAGCCCGCTCGCGGGGCGGAGACATCCGCGCCGCCGATTGCATCTTCCGATCGGCGCTCCTGACCGGGCGCCCGATGCCGCGCGAGGTGTCAGTAGTGGTTGCCGAAGGCGGTCCCCGTTCCCCGCGGGGGCGGCGGCCACGGCATCCGGATTTGTCCGTGCGTCGCGTCGGCGTGTCGTAATAGAGGAGCGCCTGAAGATAATGCGATCGATCTCATTCCGGCGGGTGGCAGGCAGGCACGGTTCCCGTGGCGTCCTCCGCGTAATCCTTTCGCTCGCCATAACCCTCTGCGTCACCCAGGGGTTCGCGCAGTCGTTCCAGACCTACTTCAATGACGCCGGGAACTCCACGAAAGGCGACACCCCCGACGAGTACCTCATCCGGGACGAGCTCGTCAGCCGCATCAACAGCGCCTCATCGACGATCGACCTCTGCATCTACAACATCAACGACAACGCGGTCCGCGACGCGCTCATCGCATGGAACAACAACACGACGCAGAACGTGCGCATCGTGACGAACATGCAGCAGGGCGACACCAACTGGACCAGCCACATGCTGCCCATGATCGACGACGGGATCGCGGTCAGGAGCGACACGAGCGCAACGCTCAGCCACAACAAGTTCGCCATATTCGACTCGACGACCGTCTGGACCGGCTCCTGGAATCACACGGACAACGCGAGCTACTCCCAGTGGAACAACGCCATCGCCATGCAGAACGCGGACCTCGTCTCCGGCTACCAGACGGAGTTCGACCAGATGTTCGCCGGCTCCTTCCACACCGCGAAGACGAGGGTCGAGGGGGCCTTCGCCCTCGGCGGCGGCGCGACGAACGACTTCTACCGGATGAGCCCGCAGCGACCCGGCGGGAAGAGCGTCCAGCAATACATCGTGGACGAGATCGACGCCACGGTGTCCGGCGACGCCATCTATTTCGCGATCTTCGACTTCACGGACAGCGGGGTGTGCGACGCGCTGAAGAGCGCCCACGACCGGGGGGTGCGGATCAGGGGAATCATGGACGGCGGGAGCGCGAAGGGCTCGTACAACAAGTACGCGGAGCTCCTCGCGTACGGCGTCGATGTCTTCATCCTGCTCGGCGACCTGGAGAACCCCTACAACCCCTATATCCACCACAAGTACATGATCGTCAATCCCGGCGGCACGGACCCGGTCGTCATCACCGGATCGGCGAACTGGTCGAACGCGGCCATCGTGAGCAGCTCGGGGAACGACGACAACACGGTCATCATCCACGACGCCGCCGTCGCCCAGGCGTACCTCGAGAACTGGATGTACATGGGAGGCATCACGCCGGGGGACGTGGTCGTCAACGAGATCGCCTGGATGGGGACGGCGGCATACGACACGGACGAGTGGATCGAGCTCCACAACACGACCGCCGGCGACATCGACATCGGCCACTGGTCGATCTACGGCGCCAGCACCGAGGAGATCCTGAACTTCGCCGACGCGGACGGGAGCACGACGACGACGATCCCCGCGGGCGGCTTCCTCGTCTACGGGAAGCGGCAGGGCGTCTTCAGCAGCGGCGCGTCCGTCCAGATATGGGACGACCGCATGGACATGAACGACGGCGGCCTCTACCGGCAGATCATTCTCTACTCCGCCACAAACGGGTCCGGCGTCGTCGTGGACAGGGCGAACGACGGCGGGCCGTGGTTCGCGGGGGACGCCGGCGGCGCGATCACCATGGAGCGGATCAACCCGGGCGACCCGGGGGTGTATGAGTTCAACTGGGGAGATTTCGACGACACGCCGTTCGCGAAGGACGCCGGCAACAACGACGTGTACGGAAGCCCGGGAGCGGTCAACAGCATCAGGGCCGCCTCCACCCCCACCCCCACGCCGACGCCGACCATCACGCCGACGATCACGCCGACGCCCATCCCGTCGCTCGTGAACGAGAACTTCGACGGGACGTGGCCCGCCGACGGCTGGACGGCAGAGTCCATCCCTCAGTCGACGACGTACAAAGTGAGCTCGCCGTACAGCGTCCAGATCAACGCGAACGGCGACTACCTCATCACCCCGCTGCTTGCCGACCCCGACTACATGAAGTTCTGGTACTACGGAACGAGCGGGAGCATGAACGTTGAGTACTCCGACTCGATCGACGGAACCTGGAGCCATGTCACGGGGAGCCCGTTCGCGGGTACGGCCTCGTGGCAGCAGAAGAACATCGACCTCTCCGCCCACTCCGACATCTACATCCGCTTCACGAGGGTGCCCTCGCTGGGCAACCACTACATCGACGACGTCTTCGTCGCCAGGAGGATCACCGATCCGACACCGACGCCGACCATCACCCCGACGCCGACGCCGACCGTCCCCACGCCGACGCCGACCGTGACGCCGACCATCACCCGCACCCCGGTCCCGACGTACACGCCGACGCCGACGCCGACCTTCACGCCGACGCCCACGCCCACGCCCACGCCCACGCCGATCCCCTCGATCCTGAACGAGAACTTCGACGGTGGGACGTGGCCGCCCAGCGGCTGGACGATGGTGTCCGTCGACCAGAACGGGAGCTTCTACAGGAGCCAGCCGTACAGCGCCCTCATCAACGCGAACGGCGACTCCATGATCACGCCGCTCCTCACCCTGCCCGACTACATGACCTTCTGGTACCGGGGGACGAGCGGACAGCTCAATGTGGAGTACGGCCCGGGCACGGGCGGCCCCTGGACGCACGTCACGGGGAGCCCGTTCACGCACACCAGTTCCGCGTGGCAGCAGAAATCCGTTGATCTCTCGGCCCACACGAACATCTACATCCGCTTCACGAGGGTGCCGTCGCTCGGCAATCACAACATCGACAACGTTTTCGTCGCCAAGAGGTTCGAGGAACCGACGGACGGGGACGTCTACAAGTTGAATTACCAGCCATCGCTGGTCTCGCCGCCGGACCAGTTCATGCCCGATTACGCCGAGGAATATGGCTTCCGGGGCGAGTACTACTACGGCTGGCTCCCCTGACGGCGCCCCCCGCCGATTTGAAGAAATAATCCACCACGGATTGACACGGATCACTGCGGATCATCACGGATCGCCACTGATCGGAATACACTCCTGTCGCATCAGATGGAGGATGTGAAGGATGATGGGGTGATCACCGCGGCACGGTGGCTGCCTCCATGCGTGCAACCTTCAACTTTGACCTTTCAACTGTGGTGTCATCCGTGATGATCCGTGTCAATCCGCGGTGGATTCTTTCATTATGGGCCGGGCCGTTTCCGCTTGTCGGTCGGCGGGGGTTGTACTATATTGTGGAAGGACGTTCCGGCGTGCCGAGGTAGCTCAGTCGGTAGAGCACTGCACTGAAAATGCAGGTGTCGTCGGTTCAATTCCGACCCTCGGCACCATAACTACAGTTGAAAGTGTAAAGTTCAAAGCGGGACGGCGGCCGCGTCGGAACGTTCAAACACCGGGGCGGGGTGCCGAACAGACTCCCCGCTGACGATCCCCCCATAGCCGCCGCCGTTGAAGCGCCCCCTCCCATGATGCTAGAATACCCCACATGATCGCCGTACTTCGGCTGCCATCTGTTGTTTTCTTTCAACTTTCAACTTTCAACCTTGGGCTGTAGTTATGTTCACGTGGATGCTCAGGCACACGATCGGCACGAAGAACGACCGCGACGTCAGGCGGCTCCTGCCTGTCGTCCGCAGGATCAACGAGATCGAGCGGGAGTACCAGTCCCTCACGGATGAGGGGCTGCGGGAGAAGACCGCCGAGTTCAGGCGGCGGCTCGCCGCCGGCGAGACGCCGGACGGCATCATGCCGGAGGCGTTCGCGGCCGTGAAGAACGCCTGCCGGCGGCTGCTCGGGCGGCGGTGGGACGTCTGCGGCATCGAGGTCGAGTGGGACATGGTGCCGTTCGACGTCCAGCTCATGGGCGCCGTCGTCCTCCATCAGGGGAAGATCGCCGAGATGGCGACCGGCGAGGGGAAGACGCTCGTCGCCACCATGCCGCTCTATCTGAACGCCCTCCCCGGCCGGAACGTCCACCTCGTCACCGTGAACGACTACCTCGCCCGCCGCGACTCGCAGTGGATGGGCCCCGTCTACGAGATGCTCGGCCTCACCGTCGGCTGCATCCAGCACGACATGCCGCACGACGAGCGGCGGGCCGCCTACGCCCGCGACATCACCTACGGAACGAACAGCGAGTTCGGCTTCGACTACCTCCGCGACAACGGGATGGCGATGAGCGTCGAGGAGCAGGTGCAGCGCGGCCACGCCTACGCGATCGTGGACGAGGTGGACTCGATCCTCATCGACGAGGCGCGCACCCCCCTCATCATCTCGGGGCCGGTCATGGTCTCCATCCAGCAGTACGACCGGCTCCGGCCGCGGGCGGACGAGCTCGTGCGCAAGCAGACGTTCCTCTGCAACCGGCTCATCACCGAGGCGAAGGAGATGCTCGGGAACGAGGAGACGCGCTACGAGGCCGGCAGGAAGATCTACCTCGTCAGCCGCGGCGCCCCGAAGAACAAGCAGCTCCTCAGGCTCATGGAGGACCCGCAGGTGCGGCGGCTCGTGGACCGGGTGGACCTCGACCTCCGGGCCGACATGAAGAAGGAGGACAAGTTCCGGCTCCTCGAGGAGCTCTACTTCGAGATCGACGAGAAGGGCCACGACATCGACATCAAGGAGCGGGGGCACGCGGTGCTCGACCCGAGCGGCCTCCACTCCTTCGTCATGCCCGACATCATCACCGGCTTCCAGGAAATCGACGAGGACCCGTCCCTCGGCCCCGAGGAGCGGGAGCGGCGCAAGCAGGCGCTCCAGCAGCGGCAGATCGAGACCGGGGAGAAGCTCCACTCCCTCACGCAGCTCATCCGCGCCTACGCACTCTACGAAAAGGACGTGGAGTACGTCGTCCAGGAGAACAGGGTCATCATCGTGGACGAGTTCACCGGGCGGCTCATGCCGGGGAGGCGCTGGAGCGACGGCCTCCACCAGGCGGTGGAGGCGAAGGAGGGGGTGCGGGTCGAGGGGGAGACGCAGACCTTCGCCACCATCACCATCCAGAACTACTTCCGCCTCTATGAGAAGCTCGCCGGCATGACCGGCACGGCCGAGACCGAGGCCCCGGAGTTCCACCAGATCTACAAGCTCGACGTGGTCGTCATCCCCACGAACGAGCCGGTGCGGCGGCGGGACGCGAACGACGTGATCTACAAGACCCGCCGCGAGAAGTACAACGCCGTGGTGGACGAGATCGCGGGGCTCCACGCGGCGGGGCGCCCGGTGCTCGTCGGGACGGTCAGCGTCGAGCAGTCGGAGGTCCTCAGCCGCCTCCTCCAGCGCCGCGGCATCCCGCACCACGTCCTGAACGCCCGCTCCCACCAGCGGGAGGCCGAGATCATCGCCGGCGCCGGGCGGAAGGGGGCGGTGACGATCGCCACGAACATGGCCGGCCGGGGGACGGACATCAAGCTCGGCCCGGGCGTCGTCAGCCCCGACTGCATCCTCAAGGGCGGGCGCATGTGCTGCATCATCTGCGCGATGGAGCGGCAGTGCCGGCGCGCCGCCGCGCCGCCCTGCGGGAAGGCGCGGCGGATGGCGGAGTGCGAGAAGGCCCCCCCCTGCGGCCTCCGGATCATCGGCACGGAGCGGCACGAGGCCCGGCGGATCGACCGCCAGCTCCGCGGCCGCAGCGCCCGCCAGGGAGACCCCGGCTCCTCGCGCTTCTACCTCTCGCTCGAGGACGACCTCATGCGGCTGTTCGGCTCGGAGCGGATCGCCCGCGTGATGGAGCGGATCGGCATGAAGGAGGGGGAGGAGCTCGTCCACCCGCTCCTGACGAGGTCGATCGAGACCGCGCAGAAGCGGGTCGAGCAGCGGAACTTCGCCATCCGGAAGCACACGCTCGAGTACGACAACGTGATGAACAAGCAGCGGGAGGTGATCTACTCCTTCCGCAACGAGATCCTCACGACCGCCGACCCGGCGGCGATGGTCATGGACCTCGTCCGGGAGGTCGTGGCGTCGAAGGTCCCGCTCTACATCCCCCCGGAGGCGCACCGCGACGAGTGGGACACAGCCGGCCTCGTCCAGTGGCTCAACCTCTCCTTCCCGGTCTTTCAGAAACCGGAGGACATCGAGCGGGACGGCCGGGGGGCGGAGGAGGTCGCGGCGGCGGTCCTCGATCGGGTGGGCGAGGCCTTCGAGCGGAAGCGGCGCTTCGAGGACGAGGCCGCGCGCGGGGCGGCGGGGGCGCCCGAGATGGGGGAGGCCGCCATGCAGCGCCTCGGCCGGCTCCTCATGCTGAGCGTGGTGGACCGCCTCTGGAAGGAACACCTCTACAACATGGACGCCCTCCGGGAGGGGATCTTCCTCCGCGCCTACGGCCAGAAGGACCCGCTCATCGAGTACAAGAAGGAAGGGTTCGACATGTTCTCCGAGATGATGGCGGCCGCGAAGGACGAGATCGCGACCGGCATCTTCCGCATCACCTTCTCGCCCCAGGCGCTGCGCCGGATGACGGCGGCGCCGAAGGAGCGGGAGTACGTCCACCGCGAGGTGAGCGCCTTCCGCATGGCGGCGGAGGAGGGGGAGCCGGCGCTCGCCGGCGTCGCGGCGCGGCCGGGGGCCGCCGCCGACGGGGGCGAGGCCGCGGAGCCCGCCCGGAAGCCGTTCAGGCGGGCGGACCGGAAGGTCGGCCCCAACGAGCCCTGCCCCTGCGGGAGCGGCAGGAAGTTCAAGAAGTGCTGCGGCGCGGCGTGAAGCGCCCGCCGCCCCCGCGGACCCGGACCGTTCAGATGCAGCCGTTCCTTCTCGCGATCCTGTCCGGCCTGCTCCTCGCCGTCTCGTTCCCCGAGACGGAGTGGCATTTCCTCGCCTGGATCGCCCTCGTCCCGTTCCTCTTCGCCGTCGAGGGGAGGGACTGGAGGGAGACGCTCCGGATCGGGGCCGCCGCCGGGGTCGCCTTCTGGTGGAGCCTCTTCTACTGGCTCAACAACGTCACCGTCGCGGGCTTCCTCGTCCTCACCCTCTACCTCGCCCTCTACTTCCCGGCGTTCGGCGTACTCATGAACCTGCTCTCGCGCCGGCCGCGCGTCCCGGCGTGGCTCGCGGCGCCGATCGTCTGGACCGCCCTCGAGTACGGCCGGACGTACGCCTTCACGGGCCTGCCGTGGGGCCTCGCCGGCGTGACGCAGTACCGCGTCGTCCCGCTCATCCAGATCGCCGCCGTCACCGGCGTCTACGGCGTCTCCTTCCTCGTCCTCCTCGTCAACGCCGCCATCTACGAGTGCGCCCGCCGCCGCCGCCCCGCCCCCGCCGCGGCCGCGGCGGTCGCGGTCGGGGCCTGCCTCGCCTGGGGCGGCTGGTGGCTCGCCGGCGAATTCCGGGAGGGGCGGGGGCCGCGGGTGGCGATCGTCCAGGGGAACGTGCCGCAGGAGGAGAAGTTCGGCGAGGGGTTCCGGGACGAGATCGTCGAGCGGTTCCGCGGCCTCACGCTCGGCCTCCGGGATGCGGCCCCGGACCTCATCGTCTGGCCGGAGACCTCGATCCCCGGCTACTACTGGTACGACCCGGTCCTCCGGGGGGCCGTCGCCGCCCTCCAGATGGAGACCCGGACGCCGCTCCTGTTCGGCAGCACCCACATGACGGACATCGAGCGGCCGAAGTTCTTCAACAGCGCCTTCCTCGTGGGGCCGAACGCCGAGACGGTGGGGAGGTACGACAAGATCCACCTCGTCCTCTTCGGCGAGATCATCCCCTGCAAGCGCCTCCTCCCGTTCCTCATGCGCTTCGTGCCGTTCGAGGAGGATTTCACGCCGGGGGACTCCTTCACCGTCTTCCCGTTCGGAAAGGGCGACTTCTCCGCCCTCATCTGCTTCGAGGACATCATGCCCGACCTCGCCCGCGGCTTCGTCCGCCGCGGGGCCCGATTCCTCGTCAACGTCACGAACGACGCCTGGTTCGGCAGGACGAGCCAGCCGTACCAGCACGTCGCCCACGCCGTCTTCCGGTCGGTGGAGAACTGCGTGAGCATGGTGCGGGCCACGAACACGGGCGTCTCCTGCTTCATCGACCCGCACGGCCGCATCACCCGCGTCCTCACCGACGGCGCCGGGCGGGCGCTCTTCGTCGCCGGCACCGCGACGGCGGAGGTCCCGCTCACGCGCGTGAGCACCTTCTACACCCGGCACGGCAACGTCTTCGCCGCCGCCTGCGCCGCGGCGGCCGCGGCGCTCGTCTCCCTCGCCCTCGTCCCGGGCGGGCGGCGTTCGAGACTGTAGGATGATTCGGATACGATGCACCAATCCACCGCGGATCGACACGGATCATCACGGATGAAACTGCAGTCAAAAGTTCAAAGTTGAAAGGGAAAGAGATTCAGCTGCAATGGAATCCGTCGAACGCCGTCAATAATCCGTGGAAATCCGTGGTGCGCGGTTCATTGTTTCGCGGCGGATCCGGCGAGAAGCGAAATACGGGATACGAACGACGGATCGGACAAGAAGGGGGAGCGGCATGATCGACGAACTCGCGGAGCGGCACGTGAAGCTCATGGAGGGCCTGCGGAAGCTCGGCGACTACCTTTGACGTCGAGGCGAAGCGGCGCGAGATCGCGGCCCTCGAGGAGGAGCTCGGCCGGCCCGGCTTCTGGGACGACCAGGCCCGGGCCCGTGCCGTCACCGAGTCGCTCAGCCGCCTGAAGGAGGCGGTCGGGGAGTGGGAGGGGCTGCGGGGCGAGGTCGATGACCTCGGCCTCCTGCTCGAGGTGGCGCGGGGCGAGGGGGCGGAGGCCGCCGCCGGCCTCGCGGCGGACTTCGACCGCGTCGAGCGCGCCTTCGACGCCCTCGAGGTGCGGGCGCTCCTCGGCGGCGAGCACGACCGCTCGAACGCCATCATGATGATCCACGCGGGGGCGGGCGGGACGGAGTCGTGCGACTGGGTGGCGATGCTCCTCCGGATGTACCGCCGCTGGGCGGAGGGGAGGGGGTACGAGACCGAGATCCTCGACGCGACGGCGGGGGAGGAGGCGGGCTTACGGAGCGTGACGCTCGCCGTCAAGGGGCCGTTCGCCTACGGCTACCTCAAGGCGGAGCGCGGCGTCCACCGGCTCGTCCGCATCTCCCCGTTCGACGCGAACAAGCGCCGGCACACGACCTTCGCCTCGGCGGACGTCGTCCCGGAGATCGGCGAGGAGGAGGTCTCGATCAGGGACGAGGACCTCAGGATCGACACCTTCCGCGCCGGCGGGCGCGGCGGCCAGCACGTCAACGTGACCGATTCCGCCGTCCGCATCACCCACGTGCCGACGGGGATCGTCGCCCAGTGCCAGAACGAGCGGTCGCAGCACCAGAACAAGGAGACGGCGATGCGGATCCTCCTCGCGCGCCTGGCGGAGCACGAGCGGCGGCTCCGGGAGGAGGAGATGCAGCGGGAGCGTGGCGAGAAGAAGGAGATCGCCTGGGGGAGCCAGATCCGCTCCTACGTCTTCCAGCCGTACACGATGGTGAAGGACCACCGGACGAAGCACGAGATCGGGAACGTCGAGGGGGTGATGGACGGCGGGATCCAGCCGTTCATCGAGGCGTACCTGAAGACGGCGAAGGGCCGCCCCTGACCCCATGAACCGCGAGCCGCGGATTATCGGCGGATTTCCACGGATTCCTCGACGGTGATATCCGTGATGATCCGTGTCGATCCGTGGTGGATTGGTTCCTCGCGCGGCGGCGGAAATGACTGTGGCGGGCCGCGCCGGATGGGATAGAATGGTCCGCGCCTTTCGGCCGGAAGGGGGTGGAGGATGAGGAAATTCGTTTTCGCGCTGCTCGCGGCGTGGCTCGCCGTCGTCGTCTGTTCCGATGCCGTCGCGGCCTACATCGACGACGTGAGCCGGAAGCTCGATCGCGGCCTCTCCAACGTCCTCGGCTGCTGGCTCGAAATGCCGTACCAGACCTGGGCCGCCGCGAGCGAGCGGGGGGTCATCGCCGGGGGGGCGTCGGGGCTCGGCCGTGGAATCGTCATGCTGCCGGCGCGGCTCCTCTCGGGCGCCGCCGACATCGTGACCTTCCCCGTCCCGTGCCCGGGGACGGGCTGGGACGGGATGATCCGGCCCGAGTATAACCCGTGGGTCGAGGTGCCCGAGGAACCGATCGCGGTCGGGCCGGCGGATGCCGCTCTCGAGGCCGCGGCGGGGGAGTGACCGCGCGGCCGTCCGGCGGGGAGGGAACCTGATGGAGAGCGACGCGCTGTACGAGCAGCGCCTCGAGAAGCTGCGGCGCCTCCGCGCGGCGGGGGAGCCGGTGTACGAGCGCGCCTTCCCCGATCGCGAACCGGTGCAGGAGGCGATCGAGGGGTTCGCCGAGGGGAGGCGGATGCGGCTCGCGGGCCGCATCCACTCGATCAGGGGCCACGGCGGGAGCGCCTTTGCCGATCTCCGGGACGCGACCGGCAGGATCCAGATCTACCTCCGGCGGAACCTCCTCCCGGAGGGCGTCTTCGACCGCGTCCGGGACCTCGACATCGGCGACATCGTCGGCGTCGAGGGGACGCTCTTCGTGACGAAGACGGGGGAGAAGACGCTCGAGGTCCGCGGCCTCGCCGTCCTCTCGAAGGCGCTCCGGGAGCCGCCGCTCGGCAAGAGCAAGGACGACCGGCACTGGTACGCCCTCGCCGACACGGAGACGCGCTACCGGCGGCGCTACCTCGATCTCATGGCGAACGAGGACGCCCGGCGGGTATTCCTCGTCAGGAGCCGCGTCATCCGCGGCATCCGCGCCTTCCTGGACGCCCGGGGGTTCGCGGAGGTCGAGACGCCGATCATGCAGCCCGTGCCGGGCGGCGCGGCGGCGCGGCCGTTCGTCACCCGCCATCGGGCCCTCCACGCCGACCTGTACCTCCGCGTCGCGCCGGAGCTCTACCTGAAGCGGCTCCTCGTCGGCGGGTTCGAGAAGGTCTACGAGATCGGGCGGAACTTCAGGAACGAGGGGATTTCGACGCGGCACAACCCCGAGTTCACGATGCTCGAGCTTTACGAGGCGTACGCGGACTACGGCGGGATCATGCGGCTCCTGGAGGAGATGGTCTCCTCCATCGCCCGCGATGTCCTCGGCGGCGACAGCATCACCTTCCGGGGGAAGGAAATATGCCTCTCGCCGCCGTGGGCCCGCCTCCCGCTGCTCCAGGCGATCCGCGACCGAACGGGGGAGGACCTCTCGCCGGAGCGCGGCGAGGCGGAGGCCCTCGCCGCCGCAGGGCGGCTCGGCCTCGAGATCGAGGAGCCGCGGACGTACGCGAAGATCGTGGACGAGGCGCTGAAGGGCAGGGTGGTCCCGGCGCTCCTGGATCCGGTCTTCCTCACGGAGTACCCGGTCGCCCTCTCGCCGCTCGCCCGCCGGTCGCCGGGGCAGCCGCTCCTCGCGGAGCGCTTCCAGGCGTTCGCCGGCGGCCTCGAGATCGCGAACGCATTCTCCGAGCTGTGCGACCCGCTCGACCAGCGGGAGCGGTTCGAGGCCCAGATCGCCGCACGCCGTCTCGGCGACGAGGAGGCCCACCGGATGGACGACGATTTCATCGCCGCCCTCGAGTACGGGATGCCGCCGGCGGGCGGCCTCGGCGTCGGCGTCGACCGCCTCGTCATGCTCCTCTCCGGCGCCGATTCGATCAGGGATGTCATCCTCTTCCCGCAGCTGAAGCCGGAGCACCGGTAGGCGGGGGCCAGCATGCCGCGGATGCCGTTCGAGCTGTTCGTGAGCCTGCGCTACCTCAAGGCGAAGCGCCGGCACCGGTTTATCTCCTTCATCACGGTGGTCTCCGTCGCCGGGGTGGCCCTCGGCGTGATGGCCCTCATCGTGGTCCTCGCGGTCATGAGCGGCTTCGAGCGCGAGATGAAGGAGAAGGTGATCGGCGTCCACTGCGAGCTCACCATCGGCTCCCGCGGCCTCATGCACGACTACCGGGAGGTCGTCCGCAGGGCCGAGGAGCTCCCCCACGCGACGGCCGCGACGCCGTTCATCATCGGCCAGGTCATCATCCGGGGGGGGAGGGGCGCCCGCGGCGTGGTCCTCCGCGGCATCGATCCGGCCGGCGAGGCCCGGGCGGGCGCGCTCGCGCGGCACCTCGCGCACGGCGATCTCCTCGATGCGGGACCGGGGATCGTCATCGGTGAGGAGTTCGCCCGGGACATGGGGTTCGGCGTCGGCGACCTCGTGCGGATCGTCTCGCCCGTCGAGGCGGACACGCCGGCGGGCCCCATGCCGGTGGTCCTCGAGCGGGTCGTCGCCGGCATCTTCGACTCCGGCATGTACGAGTACGACTCCTCGCTCGTCTACGTCGACCTCGACACCGCCCGTCGGCTCTTCCGGTTCCCCGACGCCGTCCACGGCGTGAGCGTCCGCCTGGAGGACCTCGACCTGACCGGGACGGCGGCGGCCGCTGCCCGGGAGGCCTTCCCGTTCCCGTACGCCGTCTCCACCTGGATGGAGAAGAACCCGAGCCTCTTCGCCGCGGTCCAGATGGAGAAGAAGATCATGTTCTTCATCGTCGCGCTCATCGTGCTCGTGGCGGCGCTCAACATCGCGAGCACGCTCATCATGGTGGTGATGGAGAAGACGAAGGACATCGGGATCCTCAAGGCGATCGGGGTGAAGCCCCGGAGCATCATGGGCATCTTCACCGTCGAGGGGGCCATCATCGGCGTCACCGGCGCCGCCATCGGGTCGGTCGCCGGCGTCCTCTTCGCCGAGTTCATCAACCCGATCGCCGACACCATCGGCTGGGTGACCGGCTTCCAGCTCTTTCGGAGCGACGTCTACTACCTCGACAGGATTCCCGTGGACCTCTCGCGGGCGCGGATCGCGATCACCGCCGCCATGGCGATCGCCCTGAGCGTCGTCGCGGCCCTCTACCCCGCGGGGAAGGCGTCCCGGCTCGACCCGGTGGAGGCGCTCCGCTATGAATGAGCGGGCGGCGCCGCTCGTGGAGCTCCGGGACGTCCACAAGTCCTACGTGAGCGGGGCGCGGCCGCTCCACGTCCTGAAGGGGATCAACCTCGCCGTCGAGCGCGGCGAGATCCTCTCGATCGTGGGGCCGTCGGGCGCCGGCAAGAGCACGCTCCTCCACGTCATGGGCGCCCTCGACCGGCCGGACGCCGGGAGCGTGCGCCTCGAGGGGGAGGACCTCTTCGCCCTCGGCGAGAACGCCCGGGCGCGGATCCGGAACCGATCGATCGGCTTCGTCTTCCAGTTCTACCACCTCCTGCCGGAGTTCACGGCGCTCGAGAACGTCCTCATGCCGGCGATGGTGTACGGCGCCGGCCCGTTCCGCGACCGGGGGGAGGCCGCGGCGCGGGCGGCGGAGCTCCTCTCGATGGTCGGCATCGAGGGGAGGATGGCGCACAAGCCGTCGGAGCTCTCCGGGGGGGAGCAGCAGCGCGTGGCCGTCGCGCGGGCGCTCGTGAACGGCCCCCGCCTCGTCCTCGCCGACGAGCCGAGCGGCAACCTCGACACGGGCGCGAGCGCGGAGCTCCTCGCCCTCATCCTCGACCTGAACGCCCGCTCGGGGCAGACCTTCGTCATCGTCACGCACGAGGAGGAGATCGCCCGGCGCGCCCACCGGCGGGTCCGGATCCGGGACGGCGCGCTCGAGTGAGGCCCCGCGATCCGGGGCGGACAATGAAACCCGAGCCGCGGATCTCCACTGATCATCGACTGATATCCACGGATGGTCGTGAAGATGATCCGTGCGGATCCGTGATGATCCGTGTCAATCCGCGGCGGATTGGTTCTTCTTTATGACGTGCGGGTGCGCAATCTGTTGACGGGGCGGGGGATATAGGGTATCGTGCGGGGCATCGGGGGGCGCATGAAAATCTACGTCAACGGGAAATATTGTTCAAAGGCGAACGCGAAGGTCTCCGTCTACGACCACGGCCTCCTCTACGGGGACGGCGTCTTCGAGGGGATCCGCGCGTACGCCGGCAGGGTGTTCAAGCTCCGCGAGCACATCAACCGCCTCTACGAGAGCGCCAAGGCGATCATGCTGCGGATCCCGCTCTCGAAGAAGGACCTCATGGACGCCGTCACGGAGACGGTGCGCGTCAACCGGCTGAAGGACGCCTACATCAGGCTCATCGTCACGCGCGGCCTCGGCACGCTCGGCCTCAACCCGTTCAACTGCCGTGAGCCGCAGGTCATCATCATCGCCGACAAGATCGTCCTCTACCCGAGGACGTTCTACGAGAACGGGCTGAGCGTCATCACCGTGCCGACGCAGCGGAACCTCGCCGAGGCGGTGAACCCGCGGATCAAGTCGCTCAACTACCTCAACAACATCCTCGCCAAGATCGAGGCGATCAACTCCGGCTGCCACGAGGCGATCATGCTCAATTCGTTCGGCTACGTGGCGGAGTGCACCGGCGACAACATCTTCATCCTCAAGGACGGCGTCATCAAGACCCCACCGCTCTTCATGGGGGTGCTCGAGGGGATCACCCGCGACGAGATCATCTCGCTCGCCGCCAACTTCGGCATCGAGGTCATGGAGACGGTCTTCACCCGGCACGACATCTTCAACGCCGACGAGTGCTTCCTCACGGGCACGGCCGCCGAGATCATCCCCGTCGTGAAGGTGGACGGCCGCACGATCGGAAGCGGCAGGCCGGGGCGGATCACCCGGAAGCTCATGGCCGCCTTCCACGAGCTCGTCCGCCGCGGCTGACCGCCGCCCCCGCGCGGGCACGAAGAACAAAGCCACCACGGATCGGCGCGGACCAGCACGGATCCACACGGATCCGAACGCAGATTGAAACGCCCCCCACTTTCCCCACTCCCTCCAAGCAGTGAACATCCGAAATACACCACGGCATTCCACGGCAGATTGGTTCTTGATCGTTCGGTTTCAGGTTGTCAACTTCCAGCTGTAGTTGTATCCGCGCATATCCGCGTTGATCCGAGGCACAACAATACCTCCGAGGTTTCTCAGTTCATCAGCGGCGGGAACGTCGGGAATCCGCGTTTATCCGTGGTGTTCCGTGAATATCCGCGGCTCGCGGTACATTGAAAAGGGGGGGTCTGGATTCGGGTCGGCGGTATGGTATAATTGGCCGGTTTTGAGGCGCCCGGACGACTCCCCCCGGGCGGAGGCGACATGACCTGCGAAATGTGCAAGAAGGCCGAGGCGACCGTGCGCTACACGGAGGTCGTCGAGAAGAAGGTCGTGAAGATGAACCTCTGCGAGGAGTGCGCGAAGAAGAAGGGGGTGAGCATCCAGGCCCCGTTCACGATCGCGGACCTCCTCTCGGGGCTCGCCGACCTCGGCTCCCGGGCCCGGGAGGACGCCGGGAAGGTCTGCGACGGCTGCGGCCTCTCCTTCCTCGATTTCAGGAAGAGCGGCCGGCTCGGCTGCGACCGCTGCTACACGACGTTCCTGAACGGCCTCCACGGCGTCCTCGAGGCGATCCACAAGAGCGTGACGCACGCGGGGAAGGTGCCGTCACGGGCCCGGGGCGAGGTGGACCGCCTCCGTCTCCTCGGGGAGCTGGACGCGGAGATGTGCGCGGCCGTGAAGAACGAGGAGTTCGAAAAGGCGGCGGCGCTCAGGGACAGGATCCAGGCGCTGAAGCGGGAGGCGCGCGCCAGAAGCCGGAAGGAGCGCGCGCGGGGGGCGAAGGCGTAACGGCCGGGGGAACGCGCATGGGCATCGAGGTCCTGCTCAACCGGGAGGCGGAGTGGCTCATGGGATCGGGTCCCGATTCCGGCGTCGTCGTGTCGAGCCGCGTGCGCCTCGCGCGGAACCTGCGCGGCATCCCGTTCCCGGGGCGGGCGGAGCGGGACGCCCGGGTCAGGGTCAGGGAGATGGCGGAGGAGGCGTTCGAGGGATCCGCCCTCATGCAGGGCGCCATCGCGGTGCGGCTGGACGAGGTCGGCGAGATCGACCGGCAGTTCCTCGTCGAGCGCCACCTGATCAGCCGCGAGCACGCCCGGGGCGACGAGGGGAGCGCGCTCGCCGTCGGCGAGAAGGAGATCATGAGCGTCATGATCAACGAGGAGGACCACCTCCGCCTCCAGGCCCTCCGATCGGGCTTCCAGCTCGGCGAGGCCTACCGCGAGGTGGACGCCCTCGACGACGACCTGGAGCGGGCGATGGAGTACGCCTTCCTCCCCACGGTCGGCTACCTCACCTCCTGCCCCACGAACACGGGGACGGGGATGCGGGCCTCGGTCATGCTCCATCTCCCCGGCCTCGTCCTCGCCAACCAGATCGGCCAGGTCATCCAGGCGATCGCCAAGCTGGGGCTCGCGGTGCGGGGCCTCTACGGCGAGGGGACGGAGGTCTCGGGGAACCTGTTCCAGATCTCCAACCAGGGCACCCTCGGCAAGGCGGAACGCGACATCATCGAGGAGATCGAGGGGGTCATCAACCAGATCGCGGAGCACGAGAAGAAGGCCCGGCAGGCGCTCTACCGGAAGAACTTCAGGGCGCTCGAGGACAGGGTCTGCAGGGCGTACGGCCTCATCACGAGCGCGCGGATCATCACCTCCAAGGAGACGATCGACCTCCTCTCCGCGCTCAAGCTCGGCCTCGATTTCGGCCTCGTCGAGATCGATCGGGGGACGATCAACGACCTGTTCATCGTCACGCAGCCGGCGCACCTCCAGAAGCTCGCCGGGAGGGAGCTGAAGCCCGAGGAGCGCGACGCCATGCGCGCGGACATCATCCGGCGGCGGCTCAAGGAGCGGGGGCAGCCGAAGGCGCCGGGCGGGGGGGCGCCGCCCCCCGGCGCGGCGGCCTGAGAGGGGATCCGGCCATGTTCGACAGGTTCACGGAGCGGGCGCGGCGGGTCATCATCCTCGCGCGCAAGGAAGCCGACCGGTTCAACCACAACTACATCGGGACCGAGCACCTTCTCCTCGGCCTCATCCGCCTCGGGCAGGGCGTCGCCGTCAACGTCCTCCGCCGGAAGGGGATCGATTTCGAGACGATCCGGATCGAGGTCGAGAAGGCGGTCGGCAGCGGCCCCGAGACGAAGGTCGTCGGCGACATCCCCCTCACGGCGCGGGCGAAGAAGGTGATCGAGCTCGCCGTCGAGGAGGCCCGCAACCTCAGCCACACCTACATCGGGACCGAGCACATCCTCCTCGGCCTCCTCCAGGAGGGGGAGGGGGTGGCGGCGAAGATCCTCCGCACCCTCGGCGTCGACGTCGAGGAGACGAGGCGGGAGGTGCTCCGGGAGCTCCGGTCAGCGATGGGGGAGGGGGAGGCGGGCGAGGAGGAGGCCGCGCCGCCGGAGGAGGCCGCGCAGGCGCCGGCCGCCGCGAAGACGCGCTCACCGGCGCTGAAGGCGTTCGGCCGCAACCTCACCCGGCTCGCGCGCGCCGGCACGCTCGACCCGATCATCGGGAGGGAGGCGGAGATCGAGCGCGTCGTCCAGGTGCTCTGCCGGCGGCGGAAGAACAACCCGGTGCTCATCGGCGAGGCGGGCGTCGGCAAGACCGCCATCGTGGAGGGGCTCGCCCAGCGGATCGTCGCGGGGGAGGTCCCCGAGATCCTCCGGGAGCGGGAGCTCATCACCCTCGACCTCGCCCTCATGGTGGCCGGCACGAAGTACCGCGGCCAGTTCGAGGAGCGGATCAAGGCGGTCATGGACGAGATCCGGAAGGCGGGCAACGTCATCCTCTTCATCGACGAGCTCCACACCATCGTCGGGGCGGGCGCCGCGGAGGGGGCGATCGACGCCTCCAACATCCTGAAGCCCGCCCTCTCGCGGGGCGAGCTCCAGTGCGTGGGCGCGACGACGATGAACGAGTACCGGAAATACATCGAGAAGGACGCGGCGCTCGAGCGCCGGTTCCAGACGATCGTCGTCGACCCGCCGACGGTCGCCCAGACCGTGGCGATCCTGCGGGGGCTCCGGGGGAAGTACGAGGAGCACCACAAGGTCTCCTACACGGACGAGGCGCTCGAGGCGGCCGCCGACCTCTCCGACCGGTACGTGACGGGGCGCTTCCTCCCCGACAAGGCGATCGACCTCATCGACGAGGCCGGCGCGCGGGCGCGCATCTCGGTGATGACGCGGCCGCCGGAGATCCGGGAGATCGAGGGGGAGATCGAATCCCTCCGGCAGCAGAAGGAGGAGGTCATCCGGCAGCAGGATTTCGAGAAGGCGGCGAGCCTCCGCGACCAGGAGAAGCGTCGGCGGACGGGCCTCCAGACGGTGGTCGCCAAGTGGCGCAGCGAGCATGCGGACAGGGTGGTGACGGTCAACGGCGAGGACGTCGCGCAGATCGTCTCCCGCTGGACGGGCATCCCCCTCTCCCGGCTCGAGGAGGCCGAGACGGAGAAGCTGCTCCGGATGGAGGAGGAGCTGCAGAAGACGGTCGTGGGGCAAAACGAGGCCGTCGGCACCATCTCGCGGGCGCTCCGGCGCTCGCGGGCGGCGCTCAAGGACCCGCGGCGGCCGATCGGCTCGTTCATCTTCCTGGGGCCCACCGGCGTCGGGAAGACGCTCCTGGCGAAGGCGATGGCCGAGTTCATGTTCGGGGACGAGGACGCCCTCATCCAGATCGACATGTCCGAGTACGCCGAGAAGTTCTCCGCCTCCCGGCTCACCGGCTCCCCTCCCGGCTACGTCGGCTACGAGGAGGGGGGGCAGCTCACGGAGCGGGTGCGGCGGCGGCCGTACGCGATCATCCTCTTCGACGAGATTGAGAAGGCCCACCAGGACGTCATGCACGTCCTCCTCCAGATCCTCGAGGAGGGGAAGCTGACCGACAGCCTCGGCCGCACGGTCAACTTCAGGAACGCCGTGATCATCATGACGTCGAACGTCGGCGCCTCCCTCCTCCGGCGCCAGACCGCCGTCGGCTTCGGCGCGGGTGACGTCGCCGCGGACTACCGGGGGATGCGGGACAAGATCATGGAGGAGGTCAGGAAGACGTTCAAGCCGGAGTTCCTCAACCGCCTCGACGACCTCATCGTCTTCAGGGCCCTCGACCGCGACGACCTCCGGCGGATCGTGGAGATCGAGACCGGGAAGGTGCAGGAGCGGCTCCGCGGCCGGGGCATCACGATCGTCCTCGACGAGCGCGCGAAGGAGTTCCTCATCGAGAAGGGGTACGACCCGCAGTTCGGGGCCCGGCCGCTCCGGCGGGCGATCGAGAGCGGGATCGAGGACCGGCTCGCGGAGGAGATCCTCCGGGGGCGGGTGAAGAAGGGCGCGACCGTCCCGGTGAGCTCGGACGGCGGATCCCTCACCTTCCCCGGCCTCGGCTGACCGTCGCGCGCCGCGCACCACCCATGATGAGCGCGAAGGCAAAATCCGTTTTCGTCTGCGCCGCCTGCGGGCACGAGTCGGCGAAGTGGGCCGGCAGATGCCCCGGCTGCGGCGGCTGGAACACGCTCGAGGAGACCGCCCCCCCGCGGCGGGGTCGGGCGCCGGCGGGGGGCCCGCGCGAGCCGGCGCGGTCGCTCGGCGGGGCGCCGGCGGCGGCGTGCGCGCGCGCGCGGACCGGCATCGGGGAGTTCGACGGCCTCCTGGGGGGCGGGATCGTCCCCGGGTCGCTCATCCTCCTCGGCGGGGAGCCGGGGATCGGGAAGTCGACGCTCATGCTCCAGGTGGCGGCGCGGCTCGCCGCCGCCGGGGGCCGCGTCCTCTACGTGAGCGCGGAGGAGTCGGTCGAGCAGACGCGCCTCCGCGCGGCCCGGATCGGGGCGGACGCGACGACGCTCTACCTGCTCTGCGAAACCGACCTCGACGCCGTCCTCGACGAGGCCGGGCGGCTCGAGGCGTCGGTGCTCGTCGTCGACTCGATCCAGACGGTGTACAGTCCAGAGGTCCCGTCGGGGCCGGGCAGCGTCAACCAGGTGCGGGAGTGCGCCGCCCGGCTCATGCGGACCGCGAAGGCCGGGCGGGTGAGCGTCTTCGTGGTGGGGCACGTGACGAAATCGGGCGACATCGCCGGCCCCCGGATGCTCGAGCACATGGTGGACACGGTGCTCTACTTCGAGGGGGACCGCCACCAGTCGTACCGCGTTCTCAGAACGCAGAAGAACCGCTTCGGCTCGACCGAGGAGGTGGGGATCTTCGCCATGGGGCCGGAGGGGCTGGCGGAGGTCGGGGATCCCTCGCGGCTCTTCCTCGGGGAGCGGCGGCCGGGGAGCCCCGGCAGCGCGGTGACGCCCGCGATGGAGGGGACGCGCCCCATCCTCGTGGAGATCCAGGCGCTCGTGGGGGCGCGCTGCTACGGCGTCCCCCAGCGGCGCGGCGTCGGCGTGGACTACAACCGGCTCTGCATGCTCCTGGCGGTCCTCGAGCGGCGGGCGGGCGTCAACCTGCGCGACCGGGACGTGTTCGTGAGCGTGGCGGGCGGTCTGACGGTCGAGGAGCCGGCGGCAGATCTCGCCGTCGCCCTCGCCCTCGCATCGAGCCTCTCGGGCCGGGCGGTGGACGCGGCGGCCGTCGCGGTCGGGGAGGTCGGCCTCGGCGGCGAGCTCCGCGGCTGCCGGGACGTGGAGCGGCGCCTCCGGGAGGCGGGGAAGCTCGGCTTCCGGCGCGCCGTCCTGCCCGCCTCGCGGTCCGCGGCCTCGGGCGGGGAAGGGCGGTTCGGCCTCGCCCTCGTCCCGTGCGCCACGGTTCGCGAGGCGATCGAGCGGGCGATCGGCTCGGACGGATGAGGACGGCGGCGATCGTCGTGGCGGCCGGCGCCGGCCGCCGGCTCGGGGGGGTCTGCAAGGCCCTCCTCGATCTCGGGGGCCGGCCGCTCCTCTGCCGTTCGCTCGAGGCGCTCCAGGCGTCGCCGCTCGTGGACGGGATATGCGTGGCGGTCCCGCCCGGGCAGCTCGGCCGCTTCAGCGGCGAGTTCGCCTCGCGATGGCCGTGCACGAAGGTGTTCGCCTGGGTCGAGGGGGGGGAGCGACGGCGGGATTCCGTCCGGTCGGCGCTCGAGGCGGTGCCGGGAGAGGCGGCGCTCATCGCCGTCCACGACGCGGCGCGGCCGTTCCTCGACGAGGCGCTCCTCGCGCGGGTCGTCGCCGCCGCGGCGGCGACGGGGGCGGCGGTCCCCGGGATCGGCCTCACGGACACGATCAAGGAGATCGACGGCGGGGGCGTCGTCGTGCGGACCCTCCCGCGCGACCGACTCCGGGCGGTCCAGACGCCGCAGGTCTTCGCGGCGCGGCTGCTCCGGCGCGCCTACCGGGAGGCGGGGGCGGACGACGCGACCGACGACGCCGCGCTCGTCGAGCGGCTCGGCCTGCCGGTCGCGCTCGTCGAGGGGAGCCCGGAGAACATCAAGATCACCGCGCCGGAGGACATCGACCGCGCCCGGCGCATCCTCGCGGCGCGCGGGGGATCGGGGGACGCATGAGGGTCGGCATCGGGTTCGACGCGCACCGCTTCGCCCGCGGGCGGCGGCTCGTCCTCGGCGGCGTCGAGATCCCCCACCCGGTGGGGCTCGCGGGGCACTCGGACGCCGACGTCCTGCTCCACGCGATCTGCGACGCGATCCTCGGCGCCCTCGCCCTCGGGGACATCGGCGCGCACTTCCCCGACCGCGACCCGGCCTTGCGGGGGATCTCGAGCGCGGAGCTCCTCCGGCGGACGGCCCGCCTGGCGAGGGACCGGGGCTGGCGGGTCGCGAACGTGGACGCGACGGTCATCCTCGAGGAGCCGAAGATCGGGCCGCACGTCCCGGCGATGCGGGCGGCGATCGCGCGGGCGCTCGGCTGCGGGGAGGAGGCGGTGGGCGTGAAGGCGACGACGACCGAGGGGATGGGGTTCTGCGGGCGGGGCGAGGGGATCGCCGCGGCGGCGGTGGCGGCGCTCGCGGAGGCCCCGTCCGCCGATTCGCCCGGTCCCGAAAGGCGCGGCGCATGATCATGGAGGCGACGGTCAGGGTCTACAACACGGCGACGAGGCGCCTGGAGGAGTTCAGGCCGCTCCGTCCCCCCGACGTGGGGATGTACGTCTGCGGCCCGACCGTGTACGACGACTGCCACCTCGGGCACGCGCGGGCGATGGTGGCGTTCGACGTCGTGGCGCGATGGCTCGCCCACCGCGGCTACCGGGTGCGGTACGTGCGGAACATCACCGACATCGACGACAAGATCATCCGCCGCGCCGCCGAGACGGGCGTCGCGCCCGCCGAGCTCGCCGCCCGCGCCGCCGAGTCGTTCCACGAGGACATGCGGTCCCTCGCCCTCCTCGAGCCATCGGAGGAGCCGAGGGCGACGGCGCACGTCGACGAGATGGTCGCCCTCGTCGCGACGCTCCTCGATCGGGGGTTCGCCTACCGCGCCGGGGGGGACGTCTTCTTCGACGTGGCGCGCCTCGACGGCTACGGCTCGCTCTCGGGGAGGCACCCGGAGGACCTGCTCGCGGGGGCGCGGGTGGAGATCAACGAGCGGAAGCGGAACCCGCTCGACTTCGCCCTCTGGAAGGCGGCGAAGGAGGGGGAGCCGCGGTGGCCCAGCCCGTGGGGGCCGGGGCGGCCGGGATGGCACATCGAGTGCTCCGCGATGTCCGCGAAGTACCTCGGGGAGACGTTCGACATCCACGGCGGCGGCCAGGACCTCATCTTCCCGCACCACGAGAACGAGATCGCCCAGTCGGCGGCGGCGACGGGCCGCCCCCCCGCCCGCTACTGGCTCCACAACGCCCACGTGACCGTGGACGGCACGAAGATGTCGAAGTCGCTCGGGAACGTCCGCACGCTGAAGGAAATCTTCGCGCGCCACGACCCGCGGGCGGTGCGCTTCCTCCTCGTCTCGAAGCACTACCGGAGCCCCATGGATTTCTCGGAGCGCTCCCTCCTCGACGCGGCCGCGGCGCTCACGCGGCTCGACGAGTGCCTCGCGCGCGCGGCGGCGGCGCTCGGCGGGCTCCCGGCGCCGGCCGCGTCCTGCCCCCCCGACTTCGATGCCGCCATGGACGACGATTTCAACACCACCGGCGCCCTCGGCGTCCTGTTCGGCCTCGCCCACGCCCTCAACGCCGAGGTGGACGCGGGGGGGGACGGGCGGCGCGCGGGGGAGCTCGCCGCGGGGATCCTGCGGTGCTGCGGCGTCCTCGGCATCGAGACCGTCGCGCGGCGCGGGCGGGAGGTGGCGGCCGCGCCGGCGGGCGGCGGCGGGACGGCGACCGCGCCGGAGGAGGCGGTCCGGCGGTTCATCGCGCGGGAGGCGGTCACGGACGGGGAGGCGGAGGAGATCGCGCGGCTCCGGGACGCCCTCCGGAAGGACGGGCGGTTCGACCTCGCCGACCGGATCAGGGCGAGGCTGCTGGAGTTCGGGTACGAGATCCGCGACCGGAAGGGCGGGGGCAGCACGGTCTACCGGGGGGGGGCCGGCGCCGCCGGCCGCTGACCGCCCCGCCCGCGTCGCGCACAGGGAGGATCGCATGAGAGGGATCTTCATCACGATCGAGGGGCCGGAGGGGTGCGGCAAGACGACGCAGTCGAACATGCTCGTCGAGCACCTCCGGGGGAAGGGGCACGAGGTGGTCCTCACGCGCGAGCCGGGCGGCACGAGGATCGGCGAGCGGATACGGGCGCTCGTCCTCGACGCGGAGTACAGGGAGATGACGCCGCGGGCGGAGCTCCTCCTCATGGCGGCGAGCCGCGCCCAGCACGTCCTGGAGAAGATCAAGCCCGCGGTCGACGCGGGGAGGGTCGTCGTCTGCTCCCGGTTCACCGACGCCACGATCGCCTACCAGGGGCGCGGGCGGGGGTTCGACATCGACCTCATCAACGAGACGAACAGGATCGCCACCGGGAAGGTGTGGCCCGGCCTCACCCTCGTCATCGACATCGACGTGCGGACGGGCCTCCGGCGCGCCTTCGGCGTCGAGAAGGCGGAGGCGAAGAGCGGGGAGGGGGACCGCCTCGAGAAGGAGGACATCGGCTTCCACGAGCGCGTCCGGCAGGGGTACCTGGACCTCGCCCGGACCTTCCCGGAGCGGATCAAGGTGATCGACGGGAGCGGCTCCATCGAGGAGGTGAGCGCCGCCATCCGGGAGGTCGTGGACACAGTCCTCGCCCGGCTGTCCGGCGGCCGGTAGGGAGGGGGGCGACGTGGCGCTGAAGGCGGTCAGGGGACAGGAGCGGGCGATCCGGATGCTGGCGTCGGACGCGGCGGCCGGGCGGCTCGCCCGCGCCTACCTGTTCCACGGCCCCGAGGGGGTCGGGAAGGAGCTCGCGGCGGCCAACTTCGCCCGCCTCCTCAACTGTCGCTCCCCGGAGGGAGGGGACGCCTGCGATTACTGCGGGGACTGCCTCCTCGCCGCGAAGGGGCTCCACCCGGATTTGCACTGGCTCATGCCGATGGGGAGGCGGCGGGTGATCTACATCGGCGACGCGACCTCGCCGAAGCCGGGTACCGTCCGGCACCTCCAGCACGCCGTCTCGCTCACGCCGTTCAGGGGGAGGTGGAAGGTCGGCATCCTCTGCGACGCCCACTGCGTGGAGGCGCCCGCCGGGAGCGCGCTGCTCAAGACGCTCGAGGATCCGCCGGACCGGACGATCCTCATCCTCGTGACGGCGCGGCCGGACGCCCTCATGCCGACCATCGTCTCCCGGTGCCGGGCGGTGCGCTTCGAGGCGATGGAGGAGGGGGCACTCGCCGGCATCCTGCGGCGCGAGCACCACCTCGGCGAGGATGACGCGCGCGCGCTGAGCAGGATCACGGAGGGGCGGTACGGGGAGGCGCGGCGGGGGATCCAGATCGGGCGGCTCGAGGACGCCCGGGCGCTCATCGGCCATGTGTCCGGCGGCGGCGGCTACTGGGACGCGGTCGCCCCCGCGCTCGAGCTGATCGTCGACGCCGTCGAGCGGAGCACGGCCCACGCGGCCGGCGGCCTCCGGGAGAAGGGAATCAGAATTTCGGACCGCCCGTCGGGCTCGGAGGAGGAGGACAGGGCGGCGAGGGAGCGGCTGGATGCGATCGTCGTCGGCGAGGAGCGGCGGCGGCAGGAGGAGATCCTGCGGGACCTCCTCCTCTGGTGCAGGGACCTCATCGTCCGGCGGCGCGGGGGGGCCGGCGCCCCGCTCCTGAGCGCCGCGCCGGCGGCGGCGGTCGACGCCGCCGCGGCCGGGGCCGACGAGGAAAGGATCGAGGGCGCCGCGCGCTCCATCGAGGGGGCGCTCGCGATGCTCGACTGGGGGGCGGATTTCCACGCCGTCGCGGAGAGCCTGCTCGTCCGCATGACCGGCGGGGAGCGGACGGGCCGGAGGAGATGATGTACAGGGTCGTCGAGGTGCGGATGCGCGAGCGCGGACGGATGCGCTACTTCAGCTGCGGGGAGGAGACCTACCCGGTCGGGGACCGCGTCATCGTGGAGGCCGAGCGGGGCGAGGACTACGGGATGGTGATGTCGGAGCCGGAGACGGTGCACGAGAACGAGGTGGACCGGCCCTTCCGGAGGATCCTCAGGCGGATCGCGCCGCACGACGAGCGCCGGATCGCCGAGAACAGCCGGGACGCGCACGCGGCGATGGAGGTCTGCGGCGCGCGCATCGCCGAGCGGAAGCTCCCGATGAAGCTCGTGGACGCGGAGTATTCCTTCGACCGCTCGAAGATCATCTTCTACTTCACCGCCGACGGCCGGGTTGATTTCCGCGAGCTCGTCAAGGACCTCGCCTCCCGCTTCCGGTCCCGGATCGAGCTCCGGCAGATCGGCGTCCGCGACGAGGCGCGGATGCTCGGCGGGATCGGCTGCTGCGGGCGGCAGCTCTGCTGCGCGACGTTCCTGAAGGATTTCGAGGCGGTGAACATCCGGATGGCGAAGGAGCAGCGCCTGCCGCTCAACCCGTCCAAGATCTCGGGACTCTGCGGGCGCCTCCTCTGCTGCCTCCGCTACGAGTACGAGACCTACCGGGAGCTCCAGCGGACGATGCCGCGGGAGGGGACGATGGTCGCCACGCCCTCCGGCGAGGGGCGCGTGACCGATGTCTGCCTCCTCCGGCAGTCGGTGACGGTCGAGCTCGAGAACGGCCGCGTCGTCCGCGTGGAGGCGAAGGACGTCACGCGGCCGCGGGGGAGGAGGGGGGAATGAGCAAGGCCTTCTACCTCACCACCGCGATCGACTACGTGAACGCCCTGCCGCACGTGGGGACCGCCTACGAGAAGATCGGGGCGGACGCCCTCGCCCGCTTCAAGCGGATCGCCGGGGCGGAGACGTTCTTCCTCATGGGCGTGGACGAGCACAGCGCCAACGTCGATCGCCAGGCGCGCGCCCAGGGGATGCCGCCGCTCGCCTACTGCGACATGATGAGCGAGCGGTTCCGGGAGGTCTGGGGCGCCCTCGGCATCTCGTTCGACCGCTTCATCCGGACGACCGAGGAGGCCCACGTCGCCGCCGTGCAGGAGGTCTTCCGCAGGATCCACGACGGCGGCGACATCTACCGGGGGTCCTACCGGGGGTGGTACTGCCTTTCCTGCGAGGCGTTCCTCAAGGACGCCGACCTCGTCGGGGGGAACTGCCCGTCGCACGGGAGGAGACCGGAGTGGATCGAGGAGGAGAACTACTTCTTCGCCCTCTCCCGCTACGGGGAGCCGCTCCGGCGGCACATCGAGGAGAACCCCGGGTTCATCCGCCCGGAGATCAGGCGGAACGAGATCCTGCGATTCCTCGACGAGGGCCTCTCCGACATCAGCGTCTCGCGCGCCGGGGCGGGGTGGGGGATCCGCTGCCCGTTCGACGAGTCCCAGGCGGTCTACGTCTGGTTCGACGCCCTCATCAACTACCTTTCGGGGGCGGGGTTCCCCGGCGACCCCGCCGCCCTGGAGCGGCGCTGGCCGGCGGACGTCCACATCATCGGGAAGGACATCACCCGCTTCCACTGCCTCATCTGGCCGGCGATGCTCATGGCCGCCCGCCTTCCCCTCCCCCGCGCCGTCTGGGGGCACGGCTTCGTCCACCTCGGGGGGGAGAAGATGAGCAAGACGAGCGGGACCGCCGTCGACCCGGTGGAGATCGCCCGGCGGTACGGCGCCGATTCCCTGCGCTACTTCCTCCTCCGCGAGGTCCCGTTCGACCGGGACGGCGAGTTCACGATGGAAAAGTTCCGCCGGCGCTACGCGGCCGACCTCGCCAACGATCTCGGGAACCTCTGCCAGCGGACGCTCGTCCTCGTCCGGAACCACCTCGGCGGCGTCCTCCCAGCGCCCGGGGGGGAGGCGGCGGACGCGGACGGCGCCCTCCGGGGCGCGCTCGCCGCCGCGGCTGAAGCCTCCGCCCGCGACATGGAGGGGATGCGGTTCAGCGCCGCGCTCGAGCGGATCTGGGCGGCGGTGGGGAGCTGCAACCGCTACGTGGACGAGGCGGCCCCCTGGAGGCTGCGGAAGGATCGCGCGCGCGCCGGGCGGCTCGCCGCGGTCATGTACCACCTCTGCGAATCGCTCCGGATACTCTCGATCCTCATCCACCCGTTCATGCCGGCGACCGCGTCGGCGGTCCGGGCGCAGCTCGGCCTCCCGGCCGCCTTCCCCCCGGGGTGCCTCGCGGAGGCGGCGGAGTTCGGCCTCCTGCCGGACGGCGCCCCGATCGGGGAGGTGAAGCCGCTCTTTCCGAAGACGGACTGAACCCGCGTTTCGTGCCGCGCGCCGCCCGATGTACGATGTACGAAGTACGATGGACGAACTGACCGACACGCACGCCCACCTGACCGACCCGAGGTTCGACGGCGACCTGGACGAGGTCCTCGCCCGGGCGGCCGCGGCGGGCGTCCGCGCGGTGATCGACGTCGGCGACTCCGTCGGGACATCCGCCCGCTGCGTGGGGCACGCGGCCCGGCACGACGCCGTCTTCGCCGCCGTCGGCATCCACCCGAACAACGCGGGGCGCGCGGCGGATGACGATCCCGCCCGCATCGCGGCGCTCTCAGCCTCCCCGAGGGTCGTCGCCGTCGGCGAGACGGGCCTCGATCACGTCCGGGACCGGAGCCCCCGCGCGCGGCAGGAGGCCTTCTTCAGGGCGCAGCTCCGGATCGCGGCGGAAAAGGGGCTGCCGGTGATCATGCACTGCCGGGAGGCGTACGGCGACCTCATCCGCATCCTCCGCGACGAGCGCGGGGGCGGGGCCGGCGGCGTCATCCACTGCTTCTCGGGCTCGCGGGCGGACGCCGAGGCGCTCCTCGAGCTCGGGTATTTCATTTCCGTGGGCGGGACGCTCACCTATCCCGGCAGCGGCGACCTGCGCGAGACGGCGCGGTCGCTCCCGATCGGGCGCATCCTGATCGAGACGGACTGCCCGTACCTCGCGCCGCAGGCGGCGCGGGGGAGGCGGAACGAGCCCGCGTTCATCATCTCGGTGGCCGAGGAACTGGCGCGGGTGCGGGGCGCCGCCGCGGGCGACGTCGCCGCGGCCACCACGGAGAACGCGATGCGGCTGTTCGGGTTGCCGCGGCGGCAACAGGAACCAAACCACCGCGGATGCACACGGATCATGACGGATTGCCGCTGATCAGGCAGCGGCCATGAGTTGATCGAGTCGGTGTTTCGGCAGTGACGCCCCTGCCCGACGGCATCCCTGCCCGATCAGAGGACGCGCGATGAATGAGATTGCCGATCCCTCCCGGGCCGCCCCGCTCCGGGGCCGGAGCCTCTGGCGCCTCGCCTGGCGGCGGCTCCTCAGGAACAGGATGGCGGTGGCCGGCGGGATCGTCGTCGCCCTCATCGGCCTCCTCGCCCTCGGCGCCCCGCTCGTGAGCCCGTATGGCTACGACGAGACGTCCCCGGCGCAGTTCAACCCGCCCTCCCGCGCCCATCCGATGGGGACCGACATCCACGGCCGCGACGTTCTCACGAGGGTCCTCTACGGCGCCCGGCTCTCGCTCGCCGTCGGCCTCGTCGCGACGCTCGTGAGCATCGTCATCGGCGTGACCTACGGCGCGGTCGCCGGCTACGCCGGCGGGACGGTCGACGACGTGATGATGCGGTTCGTGGACGTCATCTACTCGCTCCCCTACATGTTCTTCGTCATCATCCTCGTCGCCGTGTTCGGCAGGAGCGTCCTCCTCCTCTTCGTCGCCCTCGGCGCCGTGCAGTGGCTGACGGTGGCCCGGATCGTCCGCGGGCAGGTGCTCGCGGTCAGGGAGAAGGAGTTCGTCCAGGCGAGCCGGGCGGTCGGCGCCGGCCACCTGCGGATCATCGGGAACCACATCCTGCCGAACGTCCTCGGCCCCGTCGTCGTCTACATGACGCTCACCGTCCCCGCCGTCATGCTCCAGGAGGCGTTCCTGAGCTTCCTCGGTCTCGGCGTCCCCCCCCCGGCGAGCTCATGGGGGACGCTCATCGCCGACGGGGCCTCGGCGATCACCATGCTCCGGATCTACTGGTGGCTCCTCGTCTTCCCGGGCGGGGCCATGGCGCTGACCCTCTTCGCGCTCAATTTCCTGGGCGACGGCCTCCGGGACGCGATCGACCCCCGCATCAGGTAGGGCGCGCCCCCGATCCGCCGCGGCGGATACCAGGAACCGATCCGCCACTGATGCGCACGGATCATCACGGATCCACACGGATCGCACCGCCAACGGCATGTTTTCAATGCCCCCAATACAATGATGCCTACACCCCTCATTCCCGCAATACAGCCAGCCCCGCTTTCCACCTCGTAGGTGGAATCCTCGTCCAGGGCAAGGCAATATGTTCCGCTCGGGATCGGGCGAGATGCCAAATGCGGGATACGAACGGCGGAACGGGATCCGTGATGGGGGGTGCATCGGGTCGAAGCGGGGAAAAGGGGAGCGGGAAAAGGGGAGTTGCGCGAGGCGTTCGATCATGTTAAATTTGCATATTAAGGTGCCATGAGAGACATGCGGCCGAGCTGGGAGAGGGTCTTCCTTTTCGCCCTGAGCATCATCTTCGCAATCGTCCTCTGCTTCAGCATCCCGCAGAAGATCCTCGCCCTCACCTTCTTCATCATCCCGATCATCCTCGCGGCGAGCTACTACGGCCTCGCCGGCGGCCTCGGCTGCGCCGCCCTCTGCTCGGGGCTCGCCGCCGCGGTCATGTGGATGGCGGGGGAGGAGATCGGCGAGGGGTTCCTCCTCCCGCAGATCATCCTCTTCTTCCTCGTCGGCGGCTTCGCGGGCTTCATGCAGCGGGAGCAGGACCGCGTCCACCAGGCGCTCCACCTCTCCTCGATCACCGACGAGCTCACCGGCCTCTACAACTACCAGCACTTCCGGACGCGGCTCGACGAGGAGGTGCGCCGGGCGAAGCGCTACGGCCATCCCCTCGCCCTCATCATGTGCGACATCGACCGGTTCAAGAAGTTCAACGACACCTTCGGCCACTCGAACGGCAACTTCATTCTCAACAAGATCGCCTGCCTCATCAGGGACGCCGTCCGCGAGAGCGACATCCCGTTCCGCTACGGCGGCGACGAGTTTGCCGTCATCCTCCCCGAGACCGGCGGCGAGGCGGCGGGGGTCGCGCGGCGGCTCGAGGCCGTCATCGCGGACGACTTCTCGAGGCAGTACGCCGACGAGGGGGTGCGGCCGCGGATGAGCGTCGGCGTCGCCTTCAGGAACGCCGACGCGCCGCTGTCGGGCTCCCTCCTCATCTCCTTCGCCGACCAGGCGCTCTACAAGGCGAAGCGGTCCGGGAGCAGGGTGGAATCGTTCTCCCTCGGCGAGACGGCCCCCTCCTGACGGCGGCCGGCGCGCCGCCTGCACGGGGACACGCCATGCGGAGAATCATCCTCGCCTCGCGTTCCGCCTCGCGCCGCGCCCTCCTCCGCCGGATCGGTCTCCCCTTCACCACCGCCCGCCCCGCCGTTCCCGAGTCGCGCCGGGCGCGCGGCGGCTGCCGCGCGCTCGTGGTCTCGAACGCCCTCCGGAAGGCGCGGGACGTCGCCCGGCGGGTCCGGTCGGGGCTCGTCATCGGGGCCGACACCGTGGTCGTCGAGGGGGGGAGGACGATCGGCAAGCCGCGGACCGCCGCCGCCGCCGCCGCGATGCTCCGCCGGCTCGCCGGCCGCACGCAGTGGGTGTACACGGGGCTCGCCGTCGTCGACGCGGAGAGCGGAAGGGCCTCCACCGCCTGCGAGCGGACGAAGGTCGTCATGCGGCGGATGCGCCCGGCCCAGATCCGGACCTACGTGCGCCGTGCCTCGCCCCGCCTGGTGTCCGGGGGCCTCGACGTGAGCGGTCCCGGGGCGGCGTTCGTCGAGCGCATCGAGGGGTGCTTCACGAACGTGCTCGGCCTCCCGCTCGCCCGCCTTGCGGCGCTCCTCGATGCGGCGGGCGCCGGCCCCGTCCCGCCGCCGGTCCGGCGCCGGGCGCGCCGCCCGGGACGGTCATGAGGGCGCCCGGGAGGAACGCCGGGACCGCGGGGGTCGTCATCGTGGAGGCCTCCGCCGGCGCCGGCAAGACGCGCGCGCTCGCGGAACGGTATATCGGCCTCCTCTCCGGCGCGGGGACTCCCCCGGCCGCCATGCGGGGCATCCTCGCCATCACCTTCACCAACGCCGCCGCCCGCTCGATGAAGGAGCGGATCCTCGGCCTTCTGAAGGAGCGGGCGCTCGGCGCGAAATCCGCCGCGGCGCGGGCCCGGGCGCGCGGGATCGTCGACTACCTCGTCGGGCACTACAGCCATTTCCAGGTCCAGACGATCGACAGCTTCGTGAAGACGCTCATCACCGGCTGCGCCGCCGAGCTTCGCCTCTCCGCCTCCTTCGAGGTGCGGGAGGACGCGGGCGCCGCCCTCGCGGCGGGTCTCGACGAGTGCATCGACGCGGCGCGGCGCGACCGGCGGCTGATGGGGCTCTTCAGGCGGTTCCTCGACCAGTTCCTCCTCCTCGAGCGGCGAAGCGGCTGGTTCGCGAAGGACGACGCGCTCGGCCTCGTCGCCTCCCTCTTCACCGTCGCGAACACGCGCGAGGGGCGGTTCTCGCCGTCCGGCGTGCGCCCCGCCGCCCCCTCCCGCCGCCGGTCGGTCATCCGGCGGATGCTCGCCGAGCTCGAGGGGGCCCTCCCCGAGGGGGCGCACGCGCGGTTCGGGGAGGCGATCCGCGCCTGCCTCGGGCGGACGGCCGCGGGGTTCGACCTCTCGGCGCTCCGGAGCGCGTACTTCACGAGAGACGAGATCCCCCTGCGGAAGGGCGCCGCCGCGGACGCCGCCGCGTCGCGCCGCTGGCGCCGGGTCCGGGAGGAGATCGCGCGGCTCGCGCTCGACGAGGCCCGGTCGCTCGCCGACTGCCCCGCGGGGATCTTCCGGGCCGTCATGGCGCGCGTCGAGGAGCGCGCGCGGCGGGACGACGTCGTCTTCCTCGACGAGCTCAACCGGCTGGCGGCCGGCATCTTCGCGGGGAGCGGGATGCCGGTGCCCGAGATCTACTACCGGCTCGCCTGCCGCTTCTCCCACTACCTCATCGACGAATTCCAGGACACAAGCCCCCTCCAGTGGGGCAACGTGCGCGAGATGGTGCGGGAGGCGCTCTCGGTCGGCGGATCGCTCTTCTACGTGGGAGACCGGAAGCAGGCGATCTACCGGTTCAGGGGCGGCGACGTCGGCCTCTTCGAGGGCGTCGCCGCCGACCTCGGCCGGCACGCGCCGGTCCGCCGCGAGGGGCTGCCGCTGAACAGGAGGAGCCGGCGGGAGATCGTCCGGTTCAACAACGAGGTCTTCTCGTCCGCCAACGTGGAGCGTTTCCTGCGCGCGCGGGAGGCGCGCGGGAAAGAGGGGCCGGCGAGGCTCGGCGGGGAGGAGATCGCGCGGATCGCCGCGATCTTCGGCGCCGAGCCGCAGGAGACGCCGGAGGAAATGGCGGGCGGCTGCGTGCGCGTCGCGCGCGTGCCGGACGGCGACGAGCGGGATGCGCGGACGAGGGAGATGCTCGCCCGCCTCCTCCGCGAGATCGCCGGCCGGTACCGGCCGGGGGAGATCGCCGTCCTCGTCCGGGAGAACGCGGCCGTCGAGCTCGTGACCGCCTGGCTCATCGAGGACGGCCTCGAGACGGAGTCGGAAAAGACGCTCAACATCCTGAACAACCCCCGGATCAAGGAGATCCTCTCGCTCCTCGCCTTCCTCCACGCGCCGGCGGACGACCTCGCCTTCGCCTCGTTCATCACGGGCGACCTCTTCGCCGGCGCCTCGGGGATCCCCCCCGCCGAGACGCGCGCCTTCATCCTCTCGCTCGGCGGGCGCTCCGCGCGCCGGGGCGGCCCCCTCCTCTACCGCGCCTTCCGCGACCGCTTCCCGGCCGCCTGGGACGCCCACCTCGACGCGGCCTTCAGGAACGCCGGTTTCATGCCGCTCTACGAGCTGGTCGCCGACATCGCGGGGAGATTCAGGGTCTGCGAGCGGTTCGGCGGATCGACGGCGCACGTCATGCGGCTCCTGGAGCTCATACGGGAGGGGGAGGAGGAGCGGCCCGCCATCGACGAGTTTCTCCGGTCCCTCGACGCGGCGGGCCGCGACGACCTGTACGTGCGGGCGGCCGGCGCCGACGCCGTCAGGGTGATGACCGTGCACAAGGCGAAAGGGCTCCAGTTCCCCGCCGTCATCCTCCCGTATTTCGGGGTCGATCCCGGCGGGCGGGGGCCGGTGCGCCCCGCGGTCGAGGAGACCGCGGACGGCTTCCGGCTCATCCGGCTGGACGCGCGCTACGCCCGGCTCTCCCCCGAGGTCGCCGCCGCCGCCCGGCGGGAGCGCGAGCGGCGATGGGTCGACGAGCTCGACGTCGCCTACGTCGCCTGCACGAGGGCGGCGGACGAGCTCCACCTCTTCATCCCGGCGGGGGAGGGGGACGACGGGTGCCTCATCCCGGAGGGGTGCATGGCGCGCGGCGGCCCGGGACGCGGCCGCGGCGGGGGCGCGCGCGGGGAGGGGCCGACGCCCGCCCTCGAGCCGTCGTTCGGGGACTGGCGGGCGCGGGTGCGGGAGGAGCGGCTCGACCCGGCGCTCCTCAGGCGGCGGGCCGACGCGCGGCGGGGGGAGATCGTCCATTTCATCCTGTCCCGGATCGGGAACCTCCACGGCGTCGATCCCGAGCGGGCGCTGCGGGATGCGGCGGCCGCCGCCCGCAGACTCTTCCCCGCGCCGGCGCCGGTCGACGCGTGCGCGGCCGCCGCGCGGGCGCTCATCTCCTCGGCGAGCGCGGCGATGCTCTTCGACGCGCCCGGCGCGGAGGTCAGGACGGAGTGGGAGGTCGCCGACGAGGAGGGCCGGCTCAGGCGGATCGACCGCCTCGTCCTCTCGGCCGGCGGGGCGCTCGTCGCGGATTTCAAGAGCACGGCGGCGGCCCCGGCGGCGTACCGGGAGCAGGTGCGGGAGTACATGCGGATTGCCGCTGCGGTCTTTCCCGGGCGCGCCGTGAGCGGGGTGGTGGCGTACATCGAGGAGGGGCGGGTTGAAGCGGTCTGAGGGATGACCGCGCAGTCGACGGTGAAGGTCTGACCGCATGAGTGTGATTTCGCTCCGTCTCGGGGAGGAGATCATCCCCGCGCTCGCCGGAATCCTCCTCGAGGGATCGGCCGGCGCGCCGCCCGACCTCGGCCGGACCGCCGTCGTCTTCGGCGGGCGGCGGCCCGCGCTCTTCCTGCGCCGGGAGCTCGCCCGCCGGCGCGGCGGGTGCCTCGTTCCGCCCCGCTGCTTCTCGATGGACGAGTTCGCCGAGTACCTCCTCTCCCCCTCGGAACCGGTCCGGCGCATCTCCGAGATGGACGCCTGCCATCTCCTGTACCGGCTCGCCCGGCGGGCGGTGCCGGAGATCCTCGAAGGGCGCGAGGAGTTCTCGCGGTTCCTGCCCTGGGCGCGCGAGATCGCCTCGTTCATCGAGCGCCTCGACCTCGACGACGTGCCCGCGGCGGCGCTCCGGAACATCCAGGCGAGCGCGGCGATCGGCTACGACGCGCCGCCCTGGGTGAACGCCCTCCTCGAACGCCTCGTCGCCCTCCGGGAGGCGTACCATCGCGCCCTCGAGGAGCGGGGGGAGCTCTCGAGGGGACTCGCCTACCTCCTGGCCTCGCGGGCGGCGGCGGAGGCGGACCTCGCGGCGTTCGACCGCGTCGTCTTCTGCGCGCCGTTCCGCCTCGCCCGGACGGAGGCGGCGCTCGTCCGCGCGCTCCTCGACCGCGGGCGGGCGGCGCTCCTCGTCCAGGGGGACGCCCGCGACTGGCGGGCGCTCGAGGGGGCCGCGCGGGCGCTCGGGCGCGGCATCCGGCCCGGCAGGTGGGACGGGCGCGTCGGGGGGCTCGCCCTCCACGCGGGAGCCGACACGCAGTCGCAGGCGGCGATCGTGAAGGGGATCCTCGCCGCGGGCGGCTGCGACGAGCGGACGGTCGTCGTCCTCCCCGACCCCGGCAGCCTCATTCCGCTCC
>JAQUPF010000014.1 GCA_028716845.1 bacterium
TTACGGTGAGACGATCTACTATCGGGTGATGATCGTCGACCAGGATTACAATATGATCTACGCCCCGCTGGCTCCCTGGGGCACATCGACGGAGTACACGGTACCTGCCGGTCTCCTGAGCGGGGGCGCGCTCTACCGGTGGCGGGTGGAGGCGTATGACGGTTCGGACATGTTGGGGAGCGACCATTATTCGTTCAGTGATTGGGCGGCGTTCACCACGGCGACGGGAGCGGCCACGCCGACGCCCACTGTGACGCCGACGGAGACGCCCGAGCCGACGGCCACGCCCACCGGGACTCCTGAGGCCACGGCGACGCCGACGGAGACGCCCGAGCCGACGGTAACGCCGACTCAAACCCCGGAGCCGACGCCGACGGTGACGCCCACGCCGATCCCCGCGGTCAATCCGCTGACGGCCGGAGCGGTGACGTGGATGCGTGTGGAGGTGCCGCGCGCGGGTGAGGAGGAGGGGTTCCTGTACACGCTCGCATGCGCTGCCGATCCGGCGGGGACGGACATGGGCTCGATCTGGGACGGGTACAACGAGTTCTCGCCTGGGGACAGCTATCTTGCCGGGCCCGTGGCGCTGCGAATCACGCCGTGGCACGTGGCGATCGAGGTGGCGGCGGGGGACCGTCTCCTGATCGCGAACGCGGCGGGGGAGGAGATGGCGGTGTACCTGCCGGCGCTCATGAGCGTTGCCGAACCGGTGACGCTGTACGTGGCCGCGGACGGCTCGACGTATTACGACGCGGAGCTGACGGAGACGGCGTGCGTGGCGCCCGAGGGCCGGCCGGTCCGGGTGAACTTCCAGCCGGAGGAGGCGCTACCCGTCGGTGAGTACTATCGCGACGCCGGGGAGCCGCCGGCCGATCACTGGGGCCCCGCTGGCGCGAAGGGATACGGCTGGTGATATAGACGTTGTATGCTGCTATTTGCGGTAAAAGGAGTTGTGACGATATTCGCCCCGTGCGATGTGCGGGGCGAAGTCGTATCCGTTCCCGAAAAGTGATTGTCTTTCTCTCCGGCGGCGGGGATGCGTTCAGCCGGCGAGGGAGGAGACCTTCCGGGCGAGGATTTCGAAATCCTCGCGGGCAACCTTTGATTTCAATTCTTCCAGGACGCGGGTTATGAGAACTCGATTAAGCTCGATCTTCCCAGTATTTCCTTCAACCTTTTCAAACAGCCTGTCTAATTTCTCCTTCATGCCCGGAATTGCTTCCAGAACAGGTTTAATCTCAGACCGAATGGCTTCGATAAGCGTGCCCACTTCCGTAGCGCTGAACTTATCCTCTTTCTTCATTCGTTTTCCCCTGGTCAACATGCTAATCGAAAATCGATTTTTAGTCAAAGAGAAGATGAATCCGCGATAATCCGCGTCAATCCGCGGCGGGGACAAAGAACAAATCCACCACGGATATGCACGGATGCGTGCGGATATTCACGGATTGCACTTGAAAAGGGTCGTTTTTTGCCGCGGATCCACGCGGATGCAACTACAGTTCAAAGTGAAAAGTTGAAAGTTCAAAGTGGAGAGAAGGGGCGCACGAACCACGAGCCACTGATTTCCACGGATGCTTACGGATCCCACTTCAAGAGTATCAGTGGATATCCGTAAGTATCCGTGCAAATCCGTTGTTGATTGGTTCTTCATTCTTTCAACTTTCGACTTTGAACTTTCGACTTTGAACTGTAGTTGCATCCGTGATTATCCGTGGTAAATTGGTGCTTCTTCACTCGCCACTTCACTCGCCACTCGACACTCCCCTTCGGATATGGCATCCTGTCGTCATGCGCAGGCGGCTCCTCGCATGGCTCTCGCTCGTCCTCTGCATCACGGTCCTCGCCGGGTGCACCGAGATGCGGATGACCATGCAGGCCATGAACCTCGCCCTCGTGGAGCTGTTCCGGCTCCCGGTCTACGTCATGCGCATCCCGTTCGAACTCATCCAGGGCCTCGGCCCCGCGATCTCGGCGGGCATCAGGAGCGCGGCCAACCTCGCCCCGCTCCTCCTCTTCATCGAGGACCGCCCGCCCGACATGGACCGCCTCCACGCCTCATCCGGCGGTTGCCCCGCGTCCCTGGCCATACGCGCCGCCGAGGACGGCGCGCCGGCGCCGCTCCTGGATGTCCTGGGCGCCGAGATCGCGGCGCGCACGGGCGCCCGGTTCACGCTCGTGGACCCGCGCCTCCTCGGCCATCCGGCGGCGAGGGAGGCGATCCTCGGCGGGATCGGCGGCGGCGGCGGGCGGGTGCGGTGCGTCTTCGTGGACGGAAGCGACCTCGCCCGGGACCGGGGCCGCTTCGCCGCGGTCTGCCGCGAGATGGGCGAGCGGGGGCACGCGCTGTTCGCCCTCACCCTCTTCAACGACGATCTCGCCGCGCTCGCCGGCCTCCCGACGGGCGGCGGGCCGCCGCCCGCCGACGGTCACCCGATCACGGGCACATGGAGGGCGCTGCTCGAGGGGCTCGGGCACGATGCGCTCCCGACGGAGCGGGAAAGCGGCTGATCGTTTCCCGTCCACGGATCGGACCCGCGACACCCTCCCCCGTGGACACGGCCAGGATGTGCCTCATGACCCGTGACAACCGGTGGCGGACGCTCCTGATCCCCGTCCTCGCCGCCGCGGCGATCATCGCCGCCCCCCCGGCCCGAAGCGAACCGAACGTCCGCGAGGAGCGGCTCCCGAACGGCCTGACCGTCCTCCTCAGGCGGGTGGAGGGGATGCCGCTCGTTTCGGTCTGGTCATGGATCCACGCGGGATCGGCGAACGAGGAGCCCGGCTGCTCCGGCGCGGCGCACTGGTGCGAGCACATGAATTTCAAGGGGACGCGGCGCTGGGGGCGGGACGAGATGAAGGGCGTCATCGAATCCCGCGGCGGCGCCTGGAACGGCTACACCTGGCTCGACCAGACCGCCTACTACCAGACGCTCCCCGCCGAGTCGCTCCCCCTCGCCCTCAACATCGAGGCGGAGCGGCTCGCGCGGAGCCTCTTCCGCCCGGAGGACGTGGAATCGGAGCGGACGGTCATCCTCTCCGAGCTCAGGATGGGGGAGAACGACCCCGAGAACCTCCTCGACATCGAGACGACCGCCGCGGCGTTCAAGGCGCACCCGTACCGCCGCCCCGTGATCGGCTGGCAGAGCGACGTCGAGGCGATGGGCCGCGACGACCTGTACCGGTTCTACCGGCGTTTCTACGTCCCGAACAACGCGACGCTCGTCGTCGTCGGCGACATCGAGGAGGAGGCCGCGCTCCGGCTCATCAACAGGGAGTTCGGGCCGATACCCCGAGGCGCGGACGTCGGGAGGATCCGCACGGTCGAGCCGCCGCAGGATGGGGAGCGCCGGGTGACGGTCGAGCGGCCGGGCGGGGCGGCCTACCTCCAGGTCCTCTACCGCGCCCCCGCCGCCGACAGCGACGATTTCATCCCGCTCCTGGCGGTCAACACGCTCCTCGGCGGTCCCGAGAGCATGAACCTCTCCGAGGTCGAGTGGCGCGGCCAGGGGGGGAGGAGCTCGCGCCTCCACCGGGGCCTCGTGGACGGCGGCCTCGCCGCCAAGGCGGGCTCGCTCCTCCTGCCGACGAAGTACCCGGCCGTCTTCTGCGTCTACGCCACGGCCGCCCCGGGGGTCTCCCTCGACGACCTCGAGCGCGAGACGCTCCGCATCGTCGAGGGGGTCGGCGAGGGAGGCGTGCCCGCCGACGAGTTCGCGAAGATCACGCACCAGATGCGCGCCCGGCTCGTCTACGACCGCGAGAGCGTCACCGGCAGCGCCCAGGCGTTCGGCTTCTTCGACACGGTCGGCGCCCGCGGCCTCCCGGACGAGATCCCGCCCCGCCTCGCCCGGCTCACGCCGGCAGAGGTCGCCGCTGCCGCCCGTCGCTACCTGACCCCGTCGGGGAGGACGGTGGGCCGGTTCGTGCCGCTTGAACCGGCGGCCGGGGAAGTCGGGACGGCGGGGGAGGGGGGCGCCGTCCGGCTCGCGCGTTACGGCGATCACCCCCGCGGCGGCCGGCCCGGCCTCCTCGACCGCATCCGATCCCTGTTCCGGGGAGAGACGGAGAAGCCTTCCGAGGCGCGGCCGGCGGAGCCCCCTCGGCCTCCGGCGCGGCGGGAGGCGGTGCCCGCGCGCGCGAGGAGGGACGGGGGCGCCATCAGCGCGTTGTGGGACAGGGTGAGCGTCCGCCTGCCGGTCCGCGCCAGCCTCGACGCCGTCAGGGCCGAACTCCCGAACGGCCTCACGCTCATCGTCCGGGAGAACAGGGCGGCGCCGTCGGTCGTCGCGCGCGTGGACATTGCCGCCGGCAGCTCGTGCGACCCCTCGGGGCTGCCCGGCATCGCCCACTTCACGGCCCGGATGCTCGACCGCGGCAGCACCGCCATGAGCGCCCGGCTCATCGCCGATGTCCTCGACTCCTCGGGAACGGAGCTCGACATCTCCTGCGGGCGCGACCGGGCGGCCGTCACCGCGAGGATGCTCAGGGAGAAGCTCCCCCTCGTCATGGAGGTCCTTGCCCAGATGGTCACGTCGCCCGTCTTCCCGGAGGAGGAGATCGGGAAGGTCGGCGGCCGGATCGCCACGGAGATCGGCGAGGCCCTCCGGGACACGCAGCGCGTGGCGGTCGACCGGCTGTACGAGCTGATCTACCCGCCGGGGCACCCGTACCGGCACCGCGTGGAGGGGACCGCGGCGGCCGTCCGGGCGATCCGTCGCGGCGAGCTCGTCGAGTTCCACCGCTCGCACTACGGCCCCAGGGCGACGACGATCGTCCTCTCCGGCGACGTCTCCGCCGCGGAGGCGGCGGAGGTCGCGGCCCGCTATTTCGGCCGGTGGAGGGCGGAGCGGCCGCTCTCGGCCCCGACGGTCCTCACGCCGCCGCTGCCGCCCGGCACGAGGCGGGCGGCGGTCGAGGTCCCCGGCAAGACGCAGGTGGACATCGCGATCGGCTGCCGGGGCATCGCCCGGGACAACCCCGACTACCACGCCCTCGAGGTGATGAACACCATCCTCGGCCGCTTCGGCATGGGCGGCCGGCTCGGCAGGGCGATCCGCGAGGAGCGGGGGCTCGCCTACTACGTCTCGAGCGCCTTCGTCCCGTACCGGCACGTCGGCCCGTTCGTCGTGCGGGCGGGGGTCGCCCCGGGGGACGTCGACGCGGCGGTGGGGGAGATCCTCGTCCAGGTGAAGCGGATGATGGAGGAGGGACCCACGGACGAGGAGATGAACGAGAGCAAGGCGTACCTCGTCCTGAGCGTCCCCCGGAAGCTCGAGACGAACGGCGCCGTCGCGGCGGCGCTCGCCGACCTCGACTATTTCAACCTGGGGCTGGATTACTACGAGCGGTACACCGACCTCGTCGGGAGGGTGGGGGCGGAGGATGTCCGCAGGGCCGCCGCGGCGTACCTCCACCCGGACCGCGCCTGCGTCGTCCTCGCCGGCCCCGTGGACTGACCGGGGAGGCCGCCCGCCATTCCCATCCAATACCCGTTTCTGATGTGGCCGATAGGCGATTATAATGTGTAACATTGTATAACTAATATGTTATATTAAGTGACGTGAACAAGACGGCATCAGATATAAGATTGTCGGTTCAGGAACTGATTGCGCGCCTCATCGCGTCCAATCCGGCGGGGGAGAATCTCTGCCTGATCGGCGGTTTCCGATACAGGCTGCTGGACGGCAGTCCCCGGCGGTCGCTCGACGTCGATTACCATTACGATGGTGACCTCGCCATCAGGCAGCGGGAGGTGGCTTCCCTTCTCAGAAGGAAACTCATCCCCGAGGCAAAAACGCGATATGGACTGGACGGCATGGTGTCGTTCGGGCGGGGTCCGGAGGCGGATAATCCTTCCGCGAAGACGATCGACGTCGCGCTGTTCAGCCGGGACGTTGCCGGCAGTCGGATCGACATTCCCGTCGAGATAACGAGGATCGTCCGCCTCGATCCGCCCGTCGTGCGCGCGGTCGGCGGCGTCGTGTATCTTTCGGTGTCCGACGCGGACATGATCGAGGGCAAGGTCCTCTGCCTCTTCAACCGTCTTCGCGTCGAGGAGCGTGATATCGTGGACATCTTCCTCTTCCACGACCGGTTCCTCCCCGATTCGCCCGCGCGCATCGGGGAGAAATTCCGTCGGCTGCCGCTGCCGGCGGACAGCATCGCACGGGCGTATCGCGCCATGGTCGCGGACCGCTCGCATCACGAGCGGAACATACGGGCGATCATCGACGAGCAGGTCGACCCGCCCGTCGCGGCGAACATCAATGCGGCGGGGGGCGCCGGCATGGTGTTCGACCGCGTCACGGACATACTCGCGCCGCTGCTCCGCTTCGACGGAGGGGAACGCTCGTGAAGATGCTGGAATGGTGGGCCCGTCTCGATGAGCTGGCGCACCGCCACGGCAAGCACGTCTTCACGGTGACGGAGCTCGCCCATCTGGGAGGCACGTCACGGCGCGCCGTGAACGTCGAGCTGAGCCGACTCATGCGGCACGGCATCCTCGCGCGCTACGCGCAGGGAAGGTACGGCCTGCCGGGGCGGGCCACGGCGGCGATGCTGCTGCCGCATCTCGATCCGAGTGCCTACATCTCGGGGAGCGCCGCGCTGTTCCGGCACGGGATCATCACCCAGGAGCCGGTGAAGATCACCTGCATGACGAGCAGACGGCACGGCCGCCGGCGCGAGCGGGCGACGGCTGCGGGGATATTCATCTTCGTCTGCGTCAGGAAGCCGGTCTATGCGCCGCCGTCGCGGGGACTGCATGCCCCTCCCGAGCAGGCGCTGTGCGATTTCATCTTCCTGGCGCGGCGGGCGGGGAATACCCCCGGCTCGCTCGTCACCTTCAGGAACCTCGACCGGCTCCGCGCATCAGTCCTCGGCAGGATTGCCGGCCGCTATCCCGCCACCGTCGCGAGGGAGGTGTTTGATCTGGCTGGGTTGCCGGTCAGGGGGAGAAGAGCGGGAGGTAGACGGTCCGCATGACCGCCTCCCACGAGTAGAGGCGCTCCGCCCTTTCCCTCCCGGCCCGCCCCATCTCCCCGCGCAGCGCCGGATCGACGACCAGCCGCTCAAGGGCGGCGGCGAGCGCCCGGGCGTCGCCGGGCTCGACGAGGAGGCCGGTCGCGCCGTCCTCGACGATGTCGGCGAGCCCGCCGCTCCTGGAGGCGACCACGGGCCTGCCCGCGGCCATCGCCTCCACCGCCGCGATGCCGAACGGCTCCCGCCATACCGACGGCACGACGCAGATGTCCGCCGCCGCGTAGAGGGCGGGGAGTTTTTCGGGCGGCTGCCACGGCAGGTAGCGGATCGCCTCGTCGCGGACGGACGGCTCGCTGTAGGTGGGGACGACGATCCGGAAGTCGAGCCGCCGCTCCCGCATGATGCGGCACGCCTCCGCGAGGACGCGGAACCCCTTGTTCTCGTCGCCGGTGCGGCTCGTCATGAGGATGGTGCACGGACCGGCGGGCCGGCCGGCAGCCGGCACGCGGAACGCGGCCGGATCCACGCCGGAGGGCGCGAGGAGCGCCGACCCGCCCCATCGGATGATCGTCTCCCGCATGAAGCTGTTGTACACGATGACGCGCGAGGCGGACCGGATCGCCCGGAGGACCCATGCGCGGTAGAGCGGCGTGAAGGCGAGCGACGAGAGGAACTCGTGGGAGAAGGCGTCGAGCGGGCGGAACCGGTGGTGCCGGAAGGCGCAGCGGCGGCAGGCGGCCGGGTGCGTGAGGATGTCGAGGGGGCAGATCCTGCCGTACCGGAACTGCGTGCCGTAGTGCTTGATGCAGAGCCCCTCGTACGCGTAGAAGCGGAGGATCGGCCGCCGCGGCGCGAGGGCGGCGGCGAGCGGGAACTTGAGGTACCAGCCGTCGGCGATGAAGACGCGGTCCGGCCCGATCCCGTCCACGAGGCGCCGGAAGGCGCGCGGGACGGTCCAGGCGTTGAACGTCGCCGCCGTGAACGGGACACGGACGATCCGGAACGGGAACTCCCCCTCGATCCTCCCGCGGGGGAAGTAGCCCCGGAAATCCGCCGCGAGGAGCGTCACGTCGTGGGCGGCGGCGAGCCGCGTCATGACCTCCTTCAGGTCCACGCGCGCCCCGCCGTCGGGCGGCCAGTTGAAGAGGAGGTCGATGAAGACGATCTTCGCCACGGCGGCCTACTCCCTGCGCGCCAGGTAGATCGTCCCCGCGGGATAGACGAGGAACTTCCGGTACGGGACGGTCCGCTCCAGGCGCAGGCCGCTCGCGGCGATGAGGCGCGCGATCGTGCGGGGATTCCTCGGGTGGAACGGCCCCGGTATCCGGACCGGGCGCGGCACGGCGCGGGGGAGGCGGCAGCGGACCCAGGTGATCGGGTCGAAGCGGACTGTCTGGGCGAGGAGCAGGCCGCCGGGCCGGATGATCGAGCGGGCGTCCTCGAGGAGATCCGCGATCTCGGCCCGGGAGAGGTAGCTCAGCAGGCCGATGCAGAGCATGATGTCGCAGGAAGCGGCGCGGAGGGGGAGCCGCACGGCGTCGGCGCGGACGAGCCGACCGCTCCCCGTCGTCGCCCTGCAGATGGAGAGCATCCGGCTCGAGAGGTCGACCCCTGTCCAGCGCGCCCCCTCGCCGATGAGGCGCCCGCCGTAGTGCCCGGGGCCGCAGCCGATCTCGATGACGTCGAGACCGGCGACATCCGGCAGGAGCGAGAGGCAGAGCGCCATCCGCCCCCTGACCCTCCGCTGCGCGTAGCCCTGGAGGAGCCCCCAGCGCGCGCCGGGGGAGTCGCGGTAGAGCCCGTCCCACTTCCGGGCCTCGTCGTCAAACAGCGGCCTGGGGTCGCCCATAGCGGTCGAGGTGCATTATACCCGATGCGGTGCGGCGGGAACAATGAACTCCGCGCAGCACGATGCACCCCGAGCCACGGATCTTCACGGATACAACTACAGTTCAAAGTAAAAAGTTGAAAGTTCAAAGTGGAGTTCATCATTCTTTCGACTTTGAACTTTCAACTTTGGACTGTAGTTTGGATCCGTAGCCATCCGTGGTTGATTGGTGCCTCTTCCACCGCCACAGAACACTTCTGACGTCTTACTTCTCACGTCTCACGTCTTACTTCTCACAACTGCCCACTTCCCGCTTCTCACCGCCCGCCCCCGCGGGTATACTGTGGCGGTGGCTCGCGCGAAGGGGATCCGATGCTCAATCTGCCCAACATCATCACGCTCGGCCGCATCGTCCTCGTCCCGGTCTTCCTCGGCCTCGTCCTCCGCTACCGGGAGACGGGGGCGGAGTCGTTCCGCTGGTGGGCGGTGGCCGTCTTCTTCGTCGCGGCGGCGAGCGACGCCGTCGACGGGATGGTCGCCCGCCTCAAGGACCGGAAGACCGTCCTCGGGTCGTTCCTCGACCCGCTCGCCGACAAGCTCCTCCTCATCACCGCGGTCATCGTCCTCAGCATCCCCGTGGCGGGCCTCGCGCGCCTCCCGAGCTGGTTCCCGCTCCTCGTCATCAGCCGCGACCTGATCATCGTCCTCGGCTCGGCGCTCATCCACATGCTCGCCGGCAAGGTCACCCCGACGCCGCTCCCCGCGGGGAAGTGCACGACCTTCTTCCAGATGCTCACCGTCGTCTGGATCCTCCTGCGCGTCCCGCACCCCCTCCTCCCGCTCCTCCTCGCGACGCTCTTCACCGTCATCTCGGGGGGCGAGTACGTCGCCCTCGGCGTCCGGCAGCTCCATGAGAACGCGGAAGGACGCTGAGCGGGGCGGCGGCCCCGCCCGCACGGTCGCCGTCATCGGCAGGCCGAACGTCGGCAAGTCCGCCCTTTTCAACCGGCTCGCGGGGAAGCGGATCTCGATCGTGGATCCGACCGCGGGCCTCACCCGCGACCGCGTCGCCGCCGACGTCTCCCACGGCGGCGTCTCGTTCACGCTCGTGGACACCGGTGGTCTCGATTTCGACCGGGCGGCCGGCGTCCGGGAGATGGCGCGACGCCAGGCGGCGCGCGCCGTCGCGGAGGCGGATACCGTCATCCTCGTGACGGACGTCCAGGAGGGGCTCGTCCCCCTCGACCGCGACATCGCCGATCTCGCCCGGCGCGCCTCGAAGCGGGTCATCGTCGCCGCGAACAAGGCCGACAACGCGGACCTCGAGGCGGCGGCGGCGGAGTTCCACCGCCTCGGCTTTCCCGATCTCTTCCCCGTGTCGGCGACGCACGGCCGGGGCGCGGGCGCCCTCCTCGACGCCGTCGCGTCGGGCATCCGGCCGGGGGCGGGGAACGCCGGGCCGGCGCCGTTCAGGATCGCGGTCCTGGGGAGGCCGAACGTCGGCAAGTCGTCCTACGTGAACAGGATCCTCGGCGAGGAGCGGATGATCATCGACGCCGCGCCGGGGACGACGCGCGACGCGGTTGACGTGCGCGCCGCGTGGCGCGGCCGCCCCCTGACGCTCATCGACACCGCCGGCGTGCGCCGGAAGGGGAAGGTGCGGACGACCGCCGATTTCTTCAGCCTCGCGCGCACGCGGGCGAGCATCCGCCGGTGCGACCTGGCGCTCCTCCTCGTCGACGCCGCGGAGGGGCCGTCGGGCCAGGACGAGCGGATCGCCCGGTCCGTCCTCGACGCCGGGAAGGGATGCGTCCTCTGCGTCAACAAGTGGGACCTCGCCGGCGGGACGAGCCGGCGCGAGTACCGCGCGGCGATGCGCCGCCGGGCGCGTTTCCTCGACCACGTCCCCGTCGTCTTCATGTCGGCGCGGACCGGCTTCGGCATCGCCTCGTCGCTCGAGGCCGCCTTCCTCGTCCGGGAGCAGATGGAGAAGCGCGTCCCGACGCCGAGGCTCAACAGGACCCTCCACGGGGCGTGGGAGGGGCGGAATCCGCCGGCGCGCGGCAGGCGGCCGTGCCGCTTCTTCTATGCCGCCCAGACGGGCGTGCGGCCGCCCTCGTTCGTCCTCTTCGTCAGCGACCGGGCGCTCCTCGACGCATCCTACGCGAACTTCCTCGAGAACGCCCTCCGCCGGGCCTTTGGATTCGAGGGGGCGCCGATCCGGCTGGCGTTCAGGAACCGGCGCGAGCCCCGAAGGTAAGAAGAACCAATCCACCACGGATTCGCGCTGATCCAAACTACAGTCCAAAGTTGAAAGTTCAAAGTCGAAAGAATGATGAACTCCACTTTGAACTTTCGACTTTCAACTTTTAACTGTAGCTGGATCCGCGGCCATCCGTGGTGGATTTGTTCATGTTGCCTGTTCATGGTGCCTGGTGGTGGAACCGGCCGGGCATCGTGTATAATACGGCACCCGGAAGGGGGATCGCATGGATGCCGCCGCGCGTTTCCTGCTCATGCTCGCCGCCGCCTACGTCGTCGGCTCGGTCCCGACCGCCTACCTCATGGGGCGTCTCACGCGGGGGATCGACATCCGGGACTACGGCAGCGGGAACGTCGGCGCGACGAACGTCATGCGCGTCCTCGGCACCGCCGCGGGGCTCGTGACGCTCGGCATCGACGCGCTGAAGGGGTACCTTGTCGTCTTCCTCGTCCCTCTCCTCCTGTACCCGGGCGGGGAGGCCCTCCCCCTCTGGAGGATCGCGTCCTGCCTCGCCGTCGTCGCGGGCCACAACTGGATGCTCTTCCTCCGGTTCACGGGCGGGAAGGGGGTCGCGACGGCCGGCGGATCGTTCCTCGCCCTCTCGCCGCTCGCAGCGCTCTCGGCCGTCGGCGTCTGGGGCGCGGTCGTCGCATGCACGCGCTACGTTTCGCTCGGATCGATCGCGGCCGGGATCGCGCTTCCCGTGTTCATGTTCCTCTACGGTGATCCCGCCGTCTACGGCTGGTTCGCCGTCCTCGTCGCCGCGGGCCTCATCGCGAAGCACCGCGAGAACCTCAGGCGGCTGCTCGCGGGGACCGAGCGGCGGTTGGGGGAGCGGGTGGGGGAGTGATGCCCGATCCGGCATGGAGGAGGTGAAGCGATGAAACGGCGGGTCGGAGGGGCAAAGAGGGAGGGCCGGCGAATGGCCGGGCCTTCCGACGCGCAGCCGCTCCGCGTCGCGGTCCTCGGCGACGGCGGATGGGGGACGACGCTCGCAATCCTCCTGCACCGGAAGGGGATCGACGCGGTCCTCTGGGGCGCCTTCCCCTCCTACGTTGACTACCTGCGCCGGAAGCGGATCAACAGGAAGTTCCTGCCCGGCGTCGCCATTCCAGGGGGGCTGCGCATCACCGCCGATCTCGCGGAGGCGATCGGGGGGGCGCAGGTCGTCATCGCCGCCGTCCCCTCGCAGTACATGCGGACGGTCTGCCGCAGGGCCGCCCCGCTCATCGCCGGCGCGAAGGGGAGCGGCCCCCGCCTCGTCATCAGCGGCGCGAAGGGGATCGAGCCCCGGACGCTCATGCGGATGTCGGAGGTCATCGGCGAGGAGATCCCCGGCGTGCCGGTGGCGGTCCTCTCCGGTCCGAGCCACGCCGAGGAGGTCGCCCGGGGCCTGCCGACGACCGTCGTCGTCGCCTCCGGCACGCCGGGGATCGCGAACGGGGCCCAGCGGCTCCTCATGACGGATCGGTTCAGGGTGTACACGAACCGCGATCCCCTCGGCGTCGAGATCTCCGGCGCGGTCAAGAACGTCATCGCCATCGCAGCGGGGGCGGCGGACGGCCTCGGCTTCGGCGACAACGCCAAGGCTGCCATCATCACGCGGGGGATCGTGGAGATCGCGCGGCTCGGCGTCAGGATGGGGGCGCGGCCGGAGACGTTCGCGGGGCTCGCGGGCATCGGCGACCTCATCACGACCTGCATCAGCGGGTACGGCCGGAACCGGCGCGTCGGGACGATGATCGCCGCCGGCAGGTCCCTCCGATCGATCGTCGAGGGGATGGAGATGGTGGCCGAGGGGATCCGGACGACGAGGGCGGCGTACAGGCTCTCCCGCATGCACCAGGTCGAGATGCCGATCACCGAGCAGGTGCACGCCATCCTCTACCGGGGGAAGGATCCGGAGGTCGCCGTCCGCGATCTCATGGCGCGGAGCCCGAAGTCGGAAACCGAACGGTGATGCGGGATGCCGCCCGCCGGGGATTTTCACCGATCATCGACGGATGCAACTACAGTTCAAAGTTGAAAGTCGAAAGTTCAAGGTGGAGTTCATCATTCTTTCGACTTTGAACTTTCAACTTTGGACTGTAGTTTGGATCCGCGCGAATCCGTGGTAGAGTGGTTCATCTTACCCGCGGGGCTCGCGCCGGTTCCTGAACGCCGGCCGGATCGGCCGGATCGGCCGTTGACACCGCACCCGCCGGATGGTACTCTGTGCCCCTTGCGGACGAGCAGCGCGCTGCGCCCGCGGGAAGGAGGATTGGAAGAATCAATGGTACTTGACAACCACCTCGACGCGTCCCTGCTGGACAAGGGCCGGGAGGAGCGCGAGCGGAAGGAACAGCAGCGCGAGGAGATGCGCAAGCTCTACGCGGAATCCTTCAAGGACATCCGCCAGGGCGGGATCGTCGACGGCACCATCGTCGACCTCAGGGACGACCACGTCGTCGTCGACATCGGCTACAAGTCGGAGGGGATCGTCCCCATCGAGGAGTTCGCCAACAGGGGCGAGCTCAAGGTGGGCGACAAGGTGCAGGTCTTTCTCGAGTCGAAGGAGAACCAGGACGGCGTGGTGGTGCTCTCCAAGACCAAGGCCGACAAGCTCAGCCATTGGGAGGAAACGGTCAAGCTCTGCAACGAGGGGAAGATCGTCACCGGGAGGGTGCTCCGGAAGGTGAAGGGCGGCCTCATGGTGGACATCGGTCTGGACGCGTTCCTCCCCGCCTCGCACATCGGCCTCCGCCACGTGAAGAACCTGGACAGCTTTGTGGGGAAGGAGCTCGAGTTCAAGGTCATCAAGATCAACCCCGAGCGGCGGAACGTCGTCCTGTCGCGACGCGTTCTCCTCGAGGAGGAGCGCAGGAAGCAGCGGGACAAGGTGCTCTCCACGATCAAGGCCGGCGACATCATCACCGGCGAGGTCAAGAACATCACGGACTTCGGCGCCTTCATCGATCTGAACGGCATCGACGGCCTCCTCCACATCACCGACATGAGCTGGGGGAGGGTCAGCCACCCGTCCGAGGTGCTCGCGGTCGGCGACAAGATCACGGTGAAGGTCCTCGACGTCGACCGGGGCCGCGAGCGGATCTCGCTCGGCCTCAAACAGCTCGCCCCGAACCCGTGGGACGGCGTCGAGGAGCGGTACCCGCCCGGGTCGAAGGTGAAGGGGCGCGTCGTCAACATCGTGCAGTACGGCGCCTTCATCGAGCTCGAGCGGGGGGTCGAGGGACTCGTCCACATCTCCGAGCTGTCGTGGACGAAGAAGGTCGGCCACCCCTCAGAGATACTCGGCATCGGCGACGTCGTCGAGGCGATGGTGCTCGGCATCGACCGCGACGCGCAGCGGATTTCGCTCGGGCTCCGGCAGATCGAGACGAACCCGTGGACGGGCGTCGAGGAGAAGTACGCGCCGGAGATGGTCGTCCGCGGCAAGGTGCGCAACATCGTCCCGTACGGGGCGTTCGTCGAGATCGACGACGGCATCGAGGGGCTCCTCCACATATCGGACATATCGTGGACGCGGAAGCTCAACCACCCGTCCGAGGTGCTCAAGCGGGGCGAGGTGGTGGAGGCGAAGATCCTCTCCGTCGACCGGGAGAACAAGAAAATCGCGCTCGGCATGAAGCAGCTCGCGGCCAATCCCTGGGACGACGTCGAGGCCAAGTACCGCGTGGGCCAGATCGTGAGCGGAACGGTGAGCAACATCACCGGCTTCGGACTCTTCGTGGACCTCGGCGGCGGCATCGAGGGGCTCGTCCACATCTCCCAGGTCGACAAGCGGCCCGACGAGGACATCAAGGCCGCCTACAAGACCGGCGACCGGGTGCGGGCGCGGATCCTCCGGATCGACGCGTCGGAGCGGAAGATCGGCCTGAGCATCAAGGAGTGTCCCCCCGGCGAGGATACGGACGAGGGGGAAGCCCCCGCCGCCGGTCGGCAGGACGCGTCGCTCGACAACCCGGTTCTCGGACACGACATCGACATCCCCGGCATCAACCCCGACGAGCGGGAAGAACGGCGCCGCTGATCGGGCGGGGTGCCCCGCCGGGGGCCGGACGGCCGCGGCTGGTGACCCATGCCCCGAGAGAGCATCGACTCCCGGATCGCGCGCATCAGGAAGGGCGCGGTCTCCCTCGAGACGGAGGCCGAGCTTGCGGCGCGGCTCCGCGAGGGGCGGCCGCTCAGGGTGAAGCTCGGCGCCGATCCGAGCGCGCCGGACCTCCACCTCGGCCACACGGTCGTCCTCAGCAAGCTCCGGGCGTTCCAGGACATGGGGCACGAGGTCGTCTTCATCATCGGCGACTTCACGGCTCGCATCGGCGACCCGAGCGGCAGGTCGAAGACGAGGCCGCAGCTGTCCCGGGACGAGGTCGAGCGCAACGCGGAGACCTACACGGCCCAGGTATTCAGGATCCTCGACCCCGGGCGGACGCGGGTGGTCTCCAACAGCGCGTGGCTCGACCCGCTCCGCTTCGAGGACCTCATCCGGCTCGCCTCGACCGTGACCGTCGCCCAGATGCTCCAGCGGGACGACTACGCGTCGCGGTACGCGGCGGGAGTCCCCATATCGCTGCACGAGTTCCTCTACCCGCTCGCCCAGGCGTACGACTCGATCCGGATCGAGGCCGACGTGGAGATCGGCGGGACCGACCAGACATTCAACCTCCTCCTCGCGCGGGAGCTCCAGCGGGCGTTCGGCCAGCGGCCGCAGGTGATCATGACCATGCCCCTCCTCGTGGGCCTCGACGGCGTCGAGAAGATGAGCAAAAGCCTCGGCAACCATGTCGGCATCACCGAGCCGGCGTTCGAGATCTTCGGCAAGCTCATGAGCATCTCGGACGACCTCATGCCGCGGTACGTGGAGCTCCTGACGGACCTCGACTTCGACGACCTCCGGTCCCGCCTCGGCCATCCGATGGAGATCAAGATGGCGCTCGCGGGCGAGATCGTCCGGCGCTTCCACGGCGACGAGGCCGCGCGCTCGGCGCGGGAGAACTTCACGATCGCCTATTCGAGAAAGGGGATTCCGGACGACGGCGACTGGGTGCGGGAGATCGCGCTCCCGCCGGGGAGCCACTGGCTCCCGCAGGTCATGAAGGACTGCGGCCTCGCCGCGAGCACCTCGGAGGCGAGGAGGCTCATGCGCCAGGGCGCGGTCCGGATCGACGACGTGAAGGTCACCGACGAGCAGGCCGTTCTGGAGATCGGCGAAGGCGACCGCGATCGGAAAATCCTCAGGGTCGGGAGAAAAAAAATCGCCCGCATCGGAGCCCGCCCGACGGCGTAGCCGCAATACCTTTGAGATGAAGGAGTTGCGGGATCCGTCCCCGGGGCGATTATTCGCGCATTCAAGTGATTTTCCCATTGACGGGGGAGGGCTGCAATGCTAACATGTTGTCGAACAAGCTGGGGAGGAGCGTTCCCCGACCCGTGAGGGTATGGATGTCTGACAGCTCCTGAAACCTGGGTTGTGCGTTCTTTCATGCGAAGATCGTGGACATCTTCGGATGTCCTTTTTGTTGGTGTCGCCGCTCCGCGGCGGCAGTTCGCTCTTTGAAAACCGGATCGTGCGATGCGCCGGAAGACGAGCCGACGTCAATAGTGAACTCTCCACGGAGAGTTTGATCCTGGCTCAGAACGAACGCTGGCGGCGTGGATGAGGCATGCAAGTCGAACGATGCCGCGGCCGCAAGGCCGCGACAGAGTGGCGAAAGGGTGAGTAACACGTGGGTAATCTGCCCCCGAATCGGGGATAACCTCGCGAAAGCGAGGCTAATACCGGATGAAACCGCACCGTCGCATGGCGGAGCGGTGAAAGGAGCCCGCAAGGGTTCCGATCGGGGATGAGCCCGCGTCCTATTAGCTTGTTGGCGGGGTAACGGCCCACCAAGGCGATGATGGGTAGCCGGCCTGAGAGGGTGACCGGCCACACTGGGACTGAGACACTGCCCAGACTCCTACGGGAGGCTGCAGTCGAGAATCTTCCGCAATGGGCGAAAGCCTGACGGAGCGACGCCGCGTGGAGGATGAAGGCCTTCGGGTTGTAAACTCCTGTCAGTCCGGAAGAAGATCTGCTTCATTGTAGATTGACGGTACGGGCAGAGGAAGCTCCGGCTAACTCCGTGCCAGCAGCCGCGGTAATACGGAGGGAGCGAGCGTTGTTCGGATTCATTGGGCGTAAAGGGCATGTAGGCGGTCCTGCAAGTCGGGTGTGAAATCCCACTCCTCAAGGGTGGAACTGCATTCGAGACTGCCGGACTCGAGTTCAGGGGAAGAGAGTGGAATTCTCGGTGTAGCGGTGAAATGCGTAGATATCGAGAAGAACACCGGTGGCGAAAGCGACTCTCTATCCTGAAACTGACGCTGAGGTGCGAAAGCCAGGGGAGCGAACGGGATTAGATACCCCGGTAGTCCTGGCCATAAACGATGTGCACTTGGTGTTGGGCCGCGAGGTTCAGTGCCGAAGCTAACGCATTAAGTGCACCGCCTGGGGAGTACGGCCGCAAGGTTGAAACTCAAAGGAATTGACGGGGGCCCGCACAAGCGGTGGAGCATGTGGCTTAATTCGACGCAACGCGAAGAACCTTACCGGGGTTTGACATGCAGCTGCACGCCTGGTGAAAGCCGGGAAGCCTTCGAGGGTGCTGCACAGGTGCTGCATGGCTGTCGTCAGCTCGTGCCGTGAGGTGTTGGGTTAAGTCCCGCAACGAGCGCAACCCTTATCCTTAGTTGCCAGCACTTCGGGTGGGAACTCTAAGGAGACTGCCCCAGTCAATGGGGAGGAAGGTGGGGATGACGTCAAGTCATCATGGCCCTTATGCCCCGGGCTGCACACGTGCTACAATGGCCGGTACAATGGGCAGCGACATCGCGAGATGGAGCGAATCTCCAAAAACCGGCCCCAGTTCGGATTGAAGTCTGCAACTCGACTTCATGAAGCCGGAATCGCTAGTAATGGCGCATCAGCTACGGCGCCGTGAATACGTTCCCGGGCCTTGTACACACCGCCCGTCACATCACGAAAGTTGGCTGTACCCGAAGTCGCCGAACCAACCCCGCGATTCGTCAACGGGAGGCAGGTGCCGAAGGTATGGTCAATGATTGGGATGAAGTCGTAACAAGGTAGCCGTATCGGAAGGTGCGGCTGGATCACCTCCTTTCTAAGGACGAAAGGCCGTGGTCCGTGGAACGCGACGCGCGCCTCGCGAAAGCGGGGCGCGGGGAGCGGGAAGCGGATGACGGCGAACGACGGCGGCACGACTTCGCAGGCGCATCGCACAATCTGGTTTTCAACGGGCACGCTCTTTGAACGAGACGCTCAGGGCCGCGGGCCGAAACTACCGTTGCTCGTTTCTTGTTTCTAGTTGCTCGTCCGTGGGGAGCTCCCCGTGAGCACCACTACCCGAGAAACGAGAAACCGGAAACGAGTAACTGCAGCGAGGGCCTGTAGCTCAGACGGTTAGAGCGCACCCCTGATAAGGGTGAGGTCGGTAGTTCGATTCTACCCAGGCCCACCACAGAAACAGCCGAAAGTTCAAGGCCGAAGGTTCAAAGCGGACATTGCCTTGAGCAGCGGTTAGCGACCGCGCGGATGCGTCGGGGGCTGTAGCTCAGATGGGAGAGCGCCAGCTTTGCAAGCTGGAAGTCAGGGGTTCAAATCCCCTCAGCTCCACCAAAACCGCAGTTGATCGTTGCTGCCTTCTCGTTTCAAGTCATGTCGTGGTAACGAGAAACGCGAAATTGTAGTACCGTTCTTTGACAACTGGATAGAGAACCTCGATTTGCCGAGACGGGAATCGGTTAAGCTACTAAGGGCTTACGGTGGATGCCTTGGCAGCAAGAGGCGATGAAGGACGTGGCAAGCTGCGATAAGCCCCGGGGAGCCGCAAGCAGGCTTTGATCCGGGGATTTCCGAATGGGGAAACCCACCCCGAGTAATGTCGGGGTATCCCGCTTGGGCGGGAGGCGATACCGGGAGAAGTGAAACATCTCAGTAACCCGAGGAGAAGAAACCGGAAGGTATTCCCCGAGTAGCGGCGAGCGAAACGGGAAGAGCCTAAACCTCGCGCGGTGTCAAGCCTGCATGCGTTGCCGCGCGGGGGGTTGTGGGAGTTGGCCGCCCCGCGATGCAGAGCGGAGGGCCTGTTACAAACCGAGTCTGTAGCCGAATCCTCTGGAAAGGGGAATCAGAGAAGGTGATAATCCTGTAGGCGAAACAGGCGAGGCAGGCTGGGCCAGCCACCCAAGTAACACGGGACACGTGAAACCCCGTGTGAATCCGGGCCGACCACGGCCTAAGGCTGAATACTCCTTGCTGACCGATAGTGAACCAGTACCGTGAGGGAAAGGTGAAAAGTACCCCGGAGAGGGGAGTGAAATAGTACCTGAAACCGTGAGCCTACAAGCGGTCGGAGTCCGATTCACATCGCCGCAAGGCGGTGTGGCGGATGACGGCGTGCCTTTTGCTTAATGAGCCGGCGAGTTACGTCTGCGCGGCAAGGTTAATCCCGCCGAGCGGGAGGAGCCGAAGCGAAAGCGAGTCCGAACAGGGCGATCTTGAGTCGCGCGGAGTAGACCCGAAACCGGGTGATCTACCCATGGCCAGGGCGAATCTCCGGTAAAACGGAGTGGAGGCCCGAACCTTTGCACGTTGAAAAGTGTCTGGATGAGCTGTGGGTCGGAGTGAAAAGCTAATCGAACTCGGTGATAGCTGGTTCTCCCCGAAATAGCTTGAGGGCTAGCCTCGTAAAATGGACAGCGGAGGTAGAGCACTGAATGGTCTAGGGGGCTTACCGGCCTACCAAACCCAATCAAACTCCGAATGCCGCTGCACCTTATTACGGGAGTCAGACTGCGGGGGATAAGCTTCGTGGTCGAGAGGGAAACAGCCCAGATCGTCAGCTAAGGCCCCTAAATGCAGGCTAAGTGAGTAAGGATGTGAAATTGCTAAGACATCTAGGATGTTGGCTTAGAGGCAGCCATCATTTAAAGAGTGCGTAACAGCTCACTAGTCGAGTAATTTCGCGCCGATAATGATCGGGACTCAAGTCTGCTGCCGAAGCTACGGACGCCGGTGTTTCGCACCGGCGTGGTAGGGGAGCGTTCTGCACCGCGTCGAAGCCGTACCGGAAGGAGCGGTGGAGCGTGCAGAAGTGCTTATGCCGGCATGAGTAGCGATAATCCCGCTGAGAAATCGGGACGCCGAAAGCCCAAGGTTTCCTGGGGAAGGTTAATCCGCCCAGGGTTAGTCGATACCTAAGCCGAGGCCGAAAGGCGTAGGTGATGGACGAGCCGTTAATATTCGGCTACCGGCTGAGCGGCGTTGTCCGGCCTTGCGTCGGACAGTGCTATGGAGCATGCAGGAGGTTAGGCCAGCTCCCGACTGGAAGTGGGAGTCCAAGCCTGTAGAGGGTCCCGGGAGGAAAATCCCTCGGGGCATTCAACCTCAAGGGGTGATGGGACGCGGAACCCACGGGTGAAGCGGATTGGCTGACACCACGCTGCCGAGAAATGGCTCCTATGAAGTCGCTCGGTCGATCGTACCGCAAACCGACACAGGTGGGTGGGGTGAATATCCTAAGGCGCTCGAGAGAACCCTCGTTAAGGAACTCGGCAATCTAGCCCCGTAACTTCGGAAGAAGGGGTGCCCTTTCCGGTGAAGTCCTTTCGGATGGAGCCGGCGGGGGCCGCAGTGAAAGGGGCCAGGCGACTGTTTACTAAAAACACAGGTCTCTGCTAAATCGCAAGATGACGTATAGAGACTGACAAGTGACCAATGCCGAAAGGTTAAGGTAAGGGGTTATTCCGGCAGCAATGCCGGAAGAAGCTCTGAACCGAAGCCCCGGTGAATGTCGGCCGTAACTATAACGGTCCTAAGGTTAACGTCACACGCTAGCCTGCTCCGGCAGCAATGCCGGAGGCAACAACCAACTGTATGCGGGAAACTCCTCGCACGGGCGTCCGCTACTCGCTCGGCCGCAAGGCCGGAGCAGTAAAAATGCGGCGCACATGGGGACAATCCGCAGGGAAGTCTGCGAGCGATCGTATGACCCCTCAGAGACCAAACGTTGGTGGTCCTGCGTATTCCACGAGGCTCTCCCCTGATTGGATAACCGGATTCATCGACGGCGAGGGATGTTTTCACATCGGCATCAGCCGGCATCCCGAGCTGAGGTCCGGGTATCAGATTTTGCCGGAGCTGACCGTCGTTCAGCACGAGCGAGACATCGGGCTGCTGCACATGCTCCGAACCGCGATGGGGTGCGGCGTGGTGAGGAGGAATCACGGCGACCGGTACTGCTGGCGCGTCCGTGACCTGAAGAATCTCGCGGAAACGATCGTGCCGTTCTTCATGAGGCATCCGCTGAAATCAAAGAAGGGGGTTGAGTTTCGGAGGTTTGCCAAGGTCGTCAGACTGATGGCGAGAGGCGATCATCTCACCCCGGAAGGGTTCGAGCGGATCCGCCGGATCGCCGAAATGATGAACCGCGGCAGGCCGCGGAATCTCAGGATCAAGAGAGAGTCCATCCCGGGATGAAAGTCCCGGACGCGATGAGCGAAATTCCTTGTCGGGTAAGTTCCGACCTGCACGAATCTTGTAACGATCTGGCCGCTGTCTCGACGAGGGGCTCGGCGAAATTGAGGTAGCGGTGAAGACTCCGCTTTCCCGCGGCAAGACGGAAAGACCCCGTGAACCTTTACTGTAGCCTGATATTGGACTTCGGTTCGATCTGTGTAGGATAGGTGGGAGGCGATGAAGCTGGGGCGCCAGCCCCGGCGGAGCCGACCTTGAAATACCACTCTCTTCGCACTGAGGTTCTAACCGAATGCCGTGAATCCGGGTTCGGGACATTGTCAGGTGGGCAGTTTGACTGGGGCGGTTTCCTCCTAAAGGGTAACGGAGGAGCACAAAGGTTCCCTCAGCACGGTCGGCAATCGTGCGTTGAGCGTAAAGGTACAAGGGAGCTTGACTGCGAGTCCCACAAGACGAGCAGGTGCGAAAGCAGGTCTTAGTGATCCGGCGGTTGAACGTGGAATTGCCGTCGCTCATCGGACAAAAGGTACTCCGGGGATAACAGGCTTATCGCTCCCAAGAGTTCATATCGACGGAGCGGTTTGGCACCTCGATGTCGGCTCATCACATCCTGGGGCTGGAGAAGGTCCCAAGGGTTGGTCTGTTCGCCCATTAAAGTGGTACGTGAGCTGGGTTTAGAACGTCGTGAGACAGTTCGGTCCCTATCTGCCGTGGGCGCAGGATATTTGAGGAGGGCGGTCCCTAGTACGAGAGGACCGGGATTGACGGACCTCTGGTGTTCCAGTTGTCCCGCCAGGGGCATTGCTGGGTAGCTATGTCCGGAACGGATAAGCGCTGAAAGCATCTAAGCGCCAAGCCCTCTCCAAGATGAGATATCCCTATGAGACCCCTCGAAGACGACGAGGTTGATAGGCCGGGGGTGGAAGGCCCGCAAGGGTTTGAGCTTACCGGTACTAATCGGTCCATCGGCTTAACCATAACTCCCGTTTCTCGTTTCCGGTTTCCCGTTTCTCGTGATTGAAGCCGGAGACCTGAAATGAGACTCGCGCAATCAGGTTCTCTATCCAGAAATTTCGTGCCGAAGGCTGCCATATTACTTTAGGCTTTCGGCTGAAGTTATTCCCGGTGACCATGGCGGAGGGGCCACACCTCTTCCCATTCCGAACAGAGCCGTTAAGCCCTCCAGCGCCGATGGTACTGCCTCCAAAGGGCGGGAGAGTAGGACGTCGCCGGGACTATTCTTTCCGAAGGCCTCGGTGATCCCGGGGCCTTCGCTGCTTTTCGGAATCGTTTCGAAGTTGAAAGTTCAAAGCGAAAAGTTTAAAATATCAGTATATGAAGAATATATGGACAGTATTCATCCTGCTCGTGGCGCTCTATCCGGTTCCGGGCGCGCGCGCCGTCGAGTATGGGTACTACGAGTATGTGGCGGATGGAATACTCAATGCCATCTCAGGGGCGGATTCGCATCCTCTCTGGGCCGTTGGCAACAATGGTCTTATCCTCCATTATGACGGTTCCCGGTGGGTGCCCGAGCGGAGCGGCACGTTAGTGGACCTGACGGGCGTGTGGGCCCTGGACGGAGACCGCGTGTGGGCCATGGGGGAGGGATGGTTTTTTTACAGAGATGCCGGTCGGTGGATTCCGATAGGGCGTGTACCCGGGGTTCAGCAGGTGCAGTTCTTCCCCTCCGGAGAGGCCATCGTCATGAAGGATGCGACCATGTACCACTATCCGGGGACAGGGAAGGATTTGTATGAAATACCCACACCCGTCAAAGGCCGGATCATGCGGTTCTCGGCGCTCGGTGCGGAGCATTTCTGGCTGTTGTCGTCCGATGCCGGAGACCGGTACATCTCGTACTATCATGGAGGAGAGATTGATGAGATAAAGGTCGATGGCGCCGGAATGGATATCCTGGATATGTTCGCGAGTGATGACAAGAACGTGTGGCTGGTCTCGATGACCGCATTTACCCCTTCCATCGCGGCGTACTCCATCATGTATTACGATGGTGCCGCCTGGCAGAAGACCGGCGTGACCGGCATACGGAGGCTCAGGAGGGGGATGGGGTCTGGCGTCTATGGAATAGGGAGCGGTGGTGTCTTCAATATCGAGGAGGAGCAGGTCACTCCCGTCGAGAGTTCGCTGGGAGAGATCGGCGATATCCATGCGGGCGAGGGAAATCAATATTGGGCGCTTGAGGCGAACGCCATCCGCCATTACACTGATTGGCCGACGCACATCCTGCCGGTCGGGGTCAAAGTGGCCGGTGGATGGGGCGCCGCCTCTCCTTTCAGTGGCGTCTCCCTGAGCGTTTCCGCCTGCGTCCAGCCGACATCGTTCCCCTTCGACCTCTATATCCTCGTCAGGACGCCGGATCGAAAGATCTATTCGATCCTCCCCGGCAACGACATCGCCCGCGGCGTCTTCCCGTACGCCAGGGGGATCCCGCTCGTGGAATCGCAAATGATCCAGGAAGTGTTCAGGGATGACTCGGAACGCTATCTCCCGGAGAAGGAAGCATACCAAGTTGGAATCGGCCTGATGCGCGAGGGCGTTCCATTCGACATCGGCGACATGCTCGGCGCGTACGTCGGAACGCTCGCCGACCGGCGCCCGCGCCCGTATCCCGGCAACTGACGACCCCTTTCCCCCGCGGAGAGATATTAACCGTTCATTCTTCGCATCGCTCGCCCACGGACCGAATCCCCGTGAATGCCGATCCGTGTATTGTTTCTTCCGGCCGGCGGAACCCCCGGGTACAATAGCGCGAGGAGGGCATCCATGGCACCCGCGACGAAGATCATCTGCACGATCGGACCCGCGAGCGACTCCGAGACCGTCCTCCGCGGGATGATGCGGGCCGGGATGGACGTCGTCCGCCTGAACTGCTCGCACGCCGGCCGCCGCGAGATCGCCGCCTCGATCGCGCGCGTCCGCGCGCTCAACCGGAAATACCGCCGGAGGATCAGGGTCCTCCTCGACCTCGAGGGCCCCCGCATACGGATCGGGAAGCTCGATGGAGGCGGGCCTATCCCCCTGAAGAAGATGCAGGTGCTGTGGCTCAGGAAGGGGAAGTACGCGGGGGGCGGGCGCTCCGTCCCACTGGACTACGAGGGCCCGCTGACCGACCTCCGCGGGGCGGAGCATATCTTCATCGACGACGGGAACATCTCACTCAAGGTCGAAGCCGTCGAGGCGGAACGCGTCAGGACGAGGGTCGTCACGGGCGGCATCCTGCGGGAGCGGAAGGGGCTGAACGCGCCCGGCGCCCGCCTTTCCATCCCCGACGTCTCGGAGAAGGACCTCGCGGACATACGGCTCGGCGTCTCCGAGGAGGTGGACATGATCGCCCAGTCGTTCGTCCGGTCGGCGGGGGCGATCGGGCGGATCAGGGGAGAACTCGAGGTCCTCGGGGCGGCGTGCGCCGTCGTCGCCAAGATCGAGAACGCGGAGGGGCTCCGCAACCTCGACGGCATCATCAGGGCGAGCGACGGCGTGATGGTCGCCCGGGGGGACCTCGGCGTGTCCCTCCCGATCTGGAGGATCCCGATCATCCAGAAGGAGATCATCGCCCGGTGCCGCCGATTCCGCAGGTTTTCGATCACGGCGACGCAGATGCTCGAGAGCATGGTGGAGAACCGCCGCCCCACGAGGGCCGAGGTCTCCGACGTCGCGAACGCCATCCTCGACGGGACGGACTACGTCATGCTCTCCGCTGAGACGGCGGCGGGGCGGCACCCGGCCGAGACGGTCCGGATGATGAACGAAATCATCAAGTACACAGAGCAGTCCGAATACTACAGGAAGAGGAAGTAACCCGCGGGGACGCCCCGCCACGCTTCACTTTCCACCCTTCACTTTTCACTGCCGTACCGGTACACTTCGAGCGGACGCTCGACCGGTTCCTCGCGCGGGCTTCCCGGCGGAGGAAGCGGCGGCGCGGCAACCGGACCGGCCTCCAGGTCGCCTACAGTGGAGACGATGCGGGATGCGGGATTGGGAGCATACTCCGTGGATCAGGGATTTCGCCGAGCACTTCAATATTCCCATTGGTGATGTGAAGCGCGTCTATGAGGTCTTCCTGGGAAACACCGCGCGCGTGTGGCCGCATCCTTTCGGCGAACTTGCCGACTGGGTCAATGATTGGGATTCCGCCGAGTCCCGGAGGATCCGGAATGCCGTCGCGCGGGAGAAGGGGTGGAGCTGGAACGCGGTGGGGGCGAAGATCCTGCACAATGAAATCTACAGGCGGACACCGGAGATCCGGGGCCTTTTCGATGAGCTGAGGCACATCATCATCGACTATCGGAGAGAGGCGGGGAACGGCATCGATATTCTCGACTACGGATGCGGCTCGGCGAATTTCGTGGAGCATCTGCTGGATCTTCCTGACATCAGATTTCGCCTCATGGACGTGGACCCCGTGGTGGTCTCATATTGCGCATTCAAGTTCAGGGCTCATGCCGGGCGGGTCAGATGCGAACGCATTCCATCCCGGATCCCGCTCGAGGGAGACCAGACCAGGATCCCGACGTTGCCGGGCGCCATCGAGGGAAAGTATAACGTCATCTTCATGATGGATGTCCTGGAGCACACGCTCGACCCGCTCTCCGTTGTGATCCGGGCAACGCGGGCCCTTCCGCCCCGCGGCCTGTTCATCTTCAATTTTCCCGATTACATCGAGGGCACATGGCACACGCCCGAGGCACACTATCTCAGGCCCTTCTGTCTCGAAATTGTGAAGTTTCTTTTCACTCCAATCCATCGGATGGTGTTCAGAAAGGATTGCGATCCCCTGCTGCAATGGGCGGCCATCTGTGGAGGGGGGGCGCTCAAAATCTTCATCCATCCATATGTCAAGTTGCTCTCCCTGAGGCGAATCGGTAAAATGCCCTGAACGGGGTCCGCATGAAGTGGAGATTCCGCGCGAGAGGCGATCGGAAGCAGGGTGCGGGCCGGACCTCGGCCCGGCAGCGAAGAGGGGAGGGAGCGGGCGATGCGTGAGATCGACGTGAGGGAGATCGAACGGGCCGTCAGGGATCTGTGCGTCGAGACGAACATCGTCGCCGACACGGACGTCCTGGATGCGTTCAGAAAAGGAATGGAGGAAGAGGAGTCGCCCGTCGCGAGGGAGGTCCTCCGGACGCTCCTCGAGAACGCGCGCATCGCCGCGGAGGAGCGCCTCCCGATCTGCCAGGACACCGGGATGGCCGTGGTCTTCCTCGACATCGGCCAGGACGTGCACCTCGTCGGCGGGGGGCTCGAGGAGGCGGTCAACGAGGGCGTCCGGAAGGGCTACAGGGAGGGCTACCTCAGGAAATCGGTCGTGAAGCACCCCGTCACGCGCGGCAACACGGGAGACAACACCCCCGCCGTGATCCACACGCGGATCGTGCCGGGAGACGGGGTGAAGATCACCGTCGCCCCCAAGGGGTTCGGGAGCGAGAACATGAGCTTCGTGAAGATGTGCACCCCCACGGCGGGCTTTGACGGCATCAGGAAATTCGTCCTCGAGTGCGTCCGGAAGGCCGGCGGCAATCCCTGCCCGCCGATCGTCGTCGGCGTCGGCATCGGCGGCACCTTCGAGAAGGCGGCGATCATGGCGAAGGAGGCCCTGACGAGGCCGCTCGGCGAGAGGAGCGGCCGGGAGGATCTCGCGCGGCTCGAGGAGGAGCTGCTCGGCGAGATCAACAAGACGGGGATCGGCCCTCAGGGACTGGGGGGGAAGACGACCGCGCTCGCCGTCCACGTGAACGCCTTCCCGACGCACATCGCCGGGATGCCGGTCGCGGTGAACATCTGCTGCCACGCGTACCGGCACGCGGGCAAAACAGTTTAAGGTTCAAAGTCCAAAGTTCAAAGTCACAGCGCAGGAGGGAGGGGGGAGGATATGGCCGCAATTCGAGTTACGACGCCGCTGACCGATGCCGTCGCGAGGAAACTGAAGGCGGGGGACAGCGTCCTCATCACGGGCGTCATCTACACCGCCCGCGACGCGGCACACCAGCGCCTCACGGAGGCGGTGGCGAAGGGGGAGAGGCCGCCGGTCGACCTCAAGGGGCAGATCTTCTACTACGCGGGCCCCTCGCCCGCCCCGCCGGGAAAGCCGATCGGATCCGTGGGCCCCACGACGAGTTACCGGATGGACGCCTTCGCCCCGAAGACGATGGAGCTCGGTCTCAAGGGGATGATCGGGAAGGGACCGCGGGCAAAAGAGGTGATCGACGCGATGAAGCGGCACGGCGCGGTCTATTTCGCCGCCGTCGGCGGTGCGGGGGCGCTCCTCGCCAAGTGCGTGAAGGCGGCGAAACCGGTCGCCTACGCGGACCTGGGCGCCGAGGCGATCACGGAACTGACCGTGGAGGATTTTCCCGTCATTGTGGCGACGGACGCGGCGGGGAACGATCTCTACGCGGCGGCCGCTGCATAGCCGCGGCAACGCGCAGCCGGGAAATCACCCGGCCCGTTTCCGCATGATGATCAAATCCTGCTGGTTCAAGGCGCCGCGTTCCAGGTAGTCGAGAATCTCGAAGTGGCGGGAATATTCCCTGAAGGCATACTCCTTCGTCTGAAATACGCCGCGGTAATAGCCTGGTTCGGCGATGCCGTCGAGCCCGCTATCTTTCATCCCGTCATCTATCCCTTCCGCGAGCAGGTCGTTGAGGGCGCGCGGGTGAAAGACGAGGGATGCGGCAAATTCGCCGTGAACACTGGCGAGAAGAAGGCCGCCGGGGCCGAGTATCCGCGCCAGTTCGTCCAGCCACTTCAGTTGGAGGTCTCTCGCCAGATGCGTCAGAACGGAATAGGCGATGACACAGTCGAACTGGTTGTCAGCGTAGAGGGTCGGCGGATACGGCCCGCTTGTCGCAAAGCGTCCCGGCGAGAGATTGTTGCTGCACCACCGAACCGCCTCCGCATCGATGTCGCAGCCGTGGATTTCGGGAATTGTGGTATGCCGAATGAAGAATCTTGTCATGCGCCCGCAGCCGCATCCCCATTCCAGCATCCGGGTGACGCGGCCCGGGTCCGTGTGCCTGCAGATCGCGTCCCAGAACTCCTTGAAGGACTGCAGGCCGGTGATCAGGAAATGATCGCGGTTCGTGGTGCCGATCGAGCGCTTCATGATCGCCGGCGGGGGCAGGATGGGGCTGTCCGCATCGAGGTCATCATGGTACCACTTGATCATCCTGGCGACCTCTTTCCCCCCTGCCAGGCCGGTGATGACAACCCCGACGAAGCCGCGGGTATCCTCCTTCGAGAGGGGAACCCTGAAATCGAAATCGACACGACGAGCATAGGCGGCGTACGGGTAGCTGCGCGCGCTGGTGTCCGAGGGGGTGAGCGGCACCCGGGCAATCCTCGTTCCGTTGATGGAGAGCATGGCGGCATGGAGTTCCCTGTCGGGAAGCATGATCCATCCTTTCACTGTGAAAAGGCCGTTCCGGTTGTGGAGCGCCTGGAGGTAGCCGGCCGCCGTTTCCACTTCAGGGGGGAGCACCTCCGCTGCGACGAGGCGACTGCCGACATTGTCAAGGCGACGGTCCGTTGCCAAGAAGCGCAGATCACATTCCCGAATTGATTGCTGGAAGCGCAGATCGCATTCCCGAATTGATTGCTGGAGGGTTGAAATGCCGAGCAGGTTTTTGAAAAGGGAGCGGATGCCGGCGGGGACACAACGGCGTATCACCTTTGGATAATCCATTTTTTCAAACTAGCAAATTTTAGCATATTATGACAGGGTTTCCACTTCTCAGGTGTATTGCTCGTTCCTTTATGCTACATAATATCGGAAAGCATCGATAAGGATGCCCGCGGAGAAAGGTGGTGCATATGGTCTGGATCACGCTTGCCGTACTCGCGGTTGGGGCGCTCTATGTCGTCGTCGCGTACAACCGTCTCGTAAGGCTGCGGAACAGGATCGAGAACGCCTGGTCGCAGATCGACGTGCAGCTCAAGCGGCGATACGACCTCATCCCGAACCTGATCGAGACGGTGAAGGGCTACGCGGCACATGAGCGGGAGCTCCTCCAGAAGGTCACCGAGGCGCGCGCGCGGGCGATCAACGCACACGGCGTGCGGGAACAGGGACAGGCGGAGAACACGCTCTCGGCGACGCTGAAGTCCCTCTTCGCCGTCGCGGAGAACTACCCGGACCTCAAGGCCAACCAGAACTTCCTCATGCTCCAGGAGGAACTGGCGGGGACGGAGAGCAAGATCGCCTACGCGCGGCAGTTCTACAACGACTCGGTCATGCGGTACGCCATGACGTGCCAGGTCTTCCCCTCGAGCATGATCGCCCGCGCCTTCAACTTCCCGGCGAAGGAGTATTTCGAGATCGGCGAGGAGGCCGCGCGAGAGCCGGTGAAGGTGCGGTTCTGATTCGTACATCGTCAGTCGTACATCGTACATCGTGTAGGCGAAGGACGATGGACGCCCGACGGGCAGGGAGACGGGTATTTCAACAATGTACGACCAGATAGCGGCGAACAAGAGAAACTCGGTCCTGCTCTGCGTGCTCTTCATCCTCTTCGTCGCCTTCCTCGGGTGGGTGTTCGGGCAGATCTCGGCCTTCGGCAACGCGGGGATCCTCCTCGCCGTTCTCATCGCCCTCGCCTGGACGTTCGGCAGCTACTTCTACAGCGACCGGATCGTCCTCGCGATCAGCCGCGCACGGCCGCTCGAAAAGCACGAATACCCCCACCTCTTTCACGCCGTGGAGGGGCTCGCCATCGCCGCGGGCATCCCGAAGCCGCGGGTCTACATTATCGACGACGACGCCCCGAACGCCTTCGCCACCGGCCGGAACCCCCGACACGCGGTCGTCTGCGTCACCACGGGCCTCATCAGGAAGCTCAACAGGCTCGAGATTGAGGGGGTCATCGCGCACGAGCTCTCGCACGTCAAGAACTACGACATTCTTCTCGGCTCGCTCGTCGTGGTCATGGTCGGCGTGGTCGCCCTCCTGAGCGACTGGATGCTCCGCAGTTTCATCTGGGGGGGCGCGGGGGGGAGGAGGAATCGCCGCGGCGGCGGCCAGGGGGCGGCGATCATCGTCATTATCGGCCTCCTCCTCGCCGTCCTCGCACCGATCGCCGCCCAGCTCGTGCGGCTCGCCATTTCCCGCCGCCGCGAGTTCCTCGCCGACGCGAGCGGCGCCCTCATCACCCGCTACCCGAAGGGGCTGGCGGACGCCCTGCGGAAAATCGCATCCGACACGGAGCCGCTCCGGGCGGCGAACAAGGCCACCGAGCACATGTACATCGTCAACCCGCTCAAGGGCGGGGCGATCAACCGCCTCTTCTCCACGCACCCGCCGATCGAGGAGCGGGTCAGGGCGCTCGAGGCGATGTAGGGGCGGGAGGAGGGGCGTCCATGCGGGGTGTCACGATAGAGCGGATCGAGGCGCGCCGGGATGACCGCGGCGTCGTCTTCGCCCCCGTCCCCGCCGACATCCTTGCCCGCGGTGCCGTCGCGGACATCCACGTCGCCACCATGCGTCCCGGCGCCGTCAGGGGGAATCACGCGCACCCGGGGCGGACGGAATCCATCTCCTTCGCGGGGCCCATGCGGATCGTCGTGCGGGACGCCGCGGGCGCGCGGGAGCAGTACGATTTCGGCGCCGGGGAGTTCGTCCGCGTGACCATCGCCCCGGGCATCGCCCATGCCGTCGTCAACACCGGCACGGCGGAGACGTTCATCATCTGCTCGAGCGACGGGGAGGGCGGCGCGCAGGAACGGGTGCCGCTCGTCCCACAGCCATGAGAATCGCGGACCGCATGCGGGGGATCGACGCCTCCGGCATCAGGAAGGCGTTCGAGCTCGCCCGCCGGGTCGAGGACCCGATCGACCTGAGCATCGGCCAGCCGGACTACGGCCCGCCGGACGAGCTCGTCGAGGACGCGGCCGCCGCCCTCCGCTCCGGCTTCCACCGCTACTCGCTCACGCACGGCTTCGACGAACTCCGGGCGGAGGTCCGGCGGCACCTGCGGGAGCGAAAGGGGATCGAGCCGGAGGAGGTCATGATCACCTCGGGGGTGGCGGGCGGCATCCTCCTCTCCTTCCTCGCGCTCCTCAACCCCGGGGACCGGGTCGTCATACCGGACCCGTATTTCGTCATCTACAAGCACATGTGCCGCCTCGTCGGGGCGGAGGCCGTCTTCCTGGACACGTACCCGGATTTCCGGATCACGGCCGAGCGTCTCGATCGGGCGTTCGGCCGGCGCGGCGCGCGCGCCGTGGTCCTCAACAACCCGTCCAACCCGACCGGGAACCTCATCGGCGGAGACGGGCTGCGGGAGATCGCCGACCTCTGCGGCCGGAGGGACGCCCTCATCATCTCCGACGAGGTCTACGACTTCTTCGCCTACGACGCGTCCCACGAGAGCACGGCACGGCACGCGGCGGACGCCCTCGTCCTCGGGGGGCATTCCAAGACCTTCGGCATCCCCGGCTGGCGCGTCGGATACGCCGCCGGCCCCGCCGCGGTCATCAGGGAGATGGTCAAGCTCCAGCAGTACTCGTTCGTCTGCGCCCCCTCCCCGCTCCAGCGGGGGGTTCTCCGTGCCTACGCCGTGGACATGGGCGGGCGGCTCGCGGCGTACAGGAGGAAGCGGGACCTCGTGTGCGCGGGGCTCGAGGGGAAATACTCGTTCGTCCGCCCGGGGGGGGCGTTCTACCTTTTCCCCGAGGCGCCCGGGGGGAGCGGCGCCGCCTTCGTCGAGCGGGCCCTCGGGAGGAGGCTCATCCTCGTCCCCGGCGCCGTCTTCTCCGAGCGGGACACGCACTTCAGACTCTCCTTCGCGGCGCCGGACGAGGTTCTCCGTCGGGGGATCGAGGCCCTCCGCGAGCTCGCGTGAGGCGGCCGCGGCCGTCCTCCGCTGTTGACCGGGGAGGGCTGTTGTGATATAGATGGTCGTCGACCTGAAAGGAGGTCACCATGGGAACGATTCTGTTCATTCTCGCGCGGCTCATCGGCAAGATCGACTCGCCGAACGACCTCATCATGTTGTGCTTCCTCATTTCGCTGGACAGCATCGCCCTCGCGGCGTTTCTGAAGAAGGAGTAACAGCCGTTTCGCACGGCCATCTCGCATGGCACGCCGCCGGCGGCATGCCGCGGAAGACAGACGCGGCAGGCCTCCAACGGCGGGCCATGAGTCGCACTCCTCCGCGCGCCTGTAGCTCAACTGGATAGAGCGTTGGCCTCCGGAGCCAAAGGTTGGGCGTTCGAGCCGCCCCGGGCGCGCCATTACTACAGTTCAAAGTTGCACGTTTCAGGTTCAAGGCGGACGTTCGGACCAGCTTCGATTCGTAGAAGAACCTGCAAGGCCTTTCGCGCGGGAATACCGTGATGCTACAGAGGAAAGACGGTCGGCGAAGCGACGAGCTGCGGCCGGTCCGGATCACCAGGGAGTTCGTCAAATACCCGCTCGGCTCGGCGCTCGTCGAGTTCGGCGACACGAAGGTCGTCTGCGCCGCCACCTCCGAGAACGGCCAGCCGCGGTGGATGCGGGAGCAGAAGCGGGAGGGCGGCTGGATCACCTGCGAGTACTCGATGCTGCCCTTCTCGTCACCGGAGCGGGCGGCGCGGGAGTCCACGAGGGGGAGGATCGGCGGCAGGACGCACGAGATCCAGCGGATGATCGGCCGGGCGCTCCGCGCGGTCGTCGACCTGCGGGGGCTCGGCGAGCGGACGATCTGGATCGACTGCGACGTCCTCCAGGCCGACGGCGGGACGAGGACGGCCGCGGTCACGGGCGCGTTCGTCGCGATGGCGCTCGCCGTCCGGAGGCTCGTGTCGGAGCGGGTGATCCCCCGTTCCCCGGTGGGGGAGGCGCTCGCCGCCGTGAGCGTCGGCAGGGTCGGGGGCGAGCTGCTGCTCGACCTGAACTACGAGGAGGACTGCCGCGCCGAGGTCGACATGAACCTCGTCATGACCGAGGGCGGGAGGCTCATCGAGATCCAGGGGACGGCGGAGGCCTCCCCGTTCACGATCGAGGAGCTGTCGGCGATGATCGGCATGGCCCGCGGGGGGATCGATGCGCTCATCGCGGAGCAGCGGCGGGCGCTCGAGGATGACGGTGACTGACCTGGTGCTGGCGACGAGGAACGCGGCGAAGGTGCGCGAGCTCACGCCGATGCTGAAGCGCGCCGGTCTGGCGATCAACCTCCTCTCGCTCCAGGATTTTCCCGGCTGCGAGGCCGTCGTCGAGGACGGGCGCTCCTACAGCGAGAACGCCGTCAAGAAGGCGGTGCACGTCGCCCGGCTCACGGGCCGGATCGCCCTCGCGGACGACTCGGGGATCGAGGTCGACGCGCTCGCGGGGGCGCCGGGCATCCTGTCCGCCCGGTTCGCCGGAGAGGGGGCGACGGACAAGGAGAACAACGAGAAGCTCCTCGCCCTCCTCCGCGACGTCCCCGAGCGGCGCCGCCAGGCGCGCTTCGTCTGCGCCGTGGCGATCGCGGACCCGGAAAAGGTCATTGACGTCGTCGAGGGGACCTGCGCCGGCACGATCGTGGCGCGGGAGCGGGGCGGCGGCGGGTTCGGCTACGATCCCCTCTTCCAACCGCTGGAGTACAGCAGGACATTCGCGGAGCTCTCCCCGGAGATCAAGGACAGGATCAGCCACCGCGCGCGGGCCATGGAGAAGGCGCTCATGGCCCTCGAGAAGTACCTGATCAGGAAGGAGCTCTGAGGCGGCCGCCCGCCGCCCCACGGCATCCCCCGCCATGCGCACGGACGACCTGAAGCTGCTCGCCGCCGAACTGCGGGGCATCGCCGCCGACGTGATGGAGGTCAGGGAGACGGTCGCGGGGACCCGCACCGTCACGCTCCGCGGCGCGCCGGCGCTGCCCGTCGAGGAGGCCGCCGCCCGTCTCCGGGAGCGGTTCGCTCCGCTCGGCGTCATCCCGATGGTGTCCCGCGACGGCGACGGGATCGCCGTCAGGGTCGTCCGCGCCGGCGACTCGCCGCGGCCCAACCCCCTCGTCAACGTCGTGCTCTTCCTGCTCACCGCGGCGTCGACCCTCTTCGTCGGGGCGGCGATGGCCGGGGTCGACATCATCGCCGAACCCGGGAGGTGGCGCGCCGGCGTCCCGTTCGCCGCGAGCATCCTCGCGATCCTCCTCGTCCACGAGTTCGGGCACTACCTGATGTCCGCCTGCCACGGCGTGAAGGCGTCGCTCCCGTACTTCATCCCCGCCCCCACGATCATCGGCACGTTCGGGGCCGTCATCAAGACGCGGTCGCCGATACCGGACCGGCGGAGCCTCCTCGACATCGGCGCCGCCGGCCCCATCTGCGGCTTCCTCGTCGCGCTCGTCGCCCTCGCCGTCGGGATCCACCATTCCGAGGTGGTCGAGATCGGGCCGCTCCTCCAGGACGGCGACGTCATGGAGTTCGGCGATTCCCTCCTCGTCCGCCTGGTGACGCGCGCGATCAAGGGCGGACTCGGGGAGGGGGAGGACATCCTCTTCTCGCCGGTGGCGTTCGCGGGCTGGGTCGGCCTCCTGGTGACCGCCTTCAACCTGATGCCCGTGGGGCAGCTCGACGGGGGGCACATCATCTACGCGGTCGCGGGACGCCGGCACGCGATCATCGCCAGGGCGACCGTCGTCTCGCTGCTCCTCCTCGGGCTGTACTGGCCGCCCTGGTGGGGATGGGTCCTCCTCATCCTGCTCATCGGCCCCGGCCACGCTCCGCCGGTGGACGACGTGACGCCGATCGGCGGCGGGCGCCGGCTGGTCGCCCTCGCCGCGCTCGGCATCTTCATCCTCTGTTTCGTCCCGGCCCCCATCCCCCTGCGGGGAGCGTTCTGACATGACCGATGGGGAAGTGGCCGGGGGGGGCGCCGTGATCGACGACGCGGACCTTCTGTTCCTCGAGAAGCTCTGCCGGGGCGAGACGGCGGACCGTCGACCCTTCTGGGAGGAATACTTCGCCGCCGTCCGCGGCGCCGCGAAGGCGGAGCTCCACTGCCATCTCGCGGGCTCGATGCGCCCGGAGACGTTCCGCGAACTGGCCCGGTCCATCCCCGACCTCGACTGGAGCTTCTGCGACGCGGGGTTCGGCTACGGGGTCGGCCCGGCCGTCGCGGGCGGGACGCTCGAGGACGCGAAGCGGCTCCTCGAGTACCGAAAGGCCGGCGGGAGCCTCTCCGACTACATGCTCTCCTACGCCCTGCCGAAGACGGTCCTCGCCAACGAGGCCGCCCTCCGGCGGGTCATCTTCGAGGTCTGCGAGGACAACCACCGGGAGGGGGTGCGGTACCTGGAGATCAGATTCAACCCCCACATGCTGACCGGCGGGATCCGGACGGCGGCATACATCGAGGCGCTCGCGGAGGGTGCGGAACGGGCGGAGCGGGAGCTCCCCGGCTTCGAGGCGGTCCTGATCCTCTCGCTCGTGAAGGACTACGAGCCGGAGGTCGTCGAGCGCCTCCTCGACGAGGTGATCGAGGCGAACGGGCGGGCAGGCGTCCGGGGCAGGGTCAGGGGGATCGACAGCGCCGGCAACGAGCTCGGGTTCGCCATCGAGGGGCACGCGAACGTCTTCGCGCGGGCCCGCGCCGCCGGGTTCGCCGTCGTCTGCCACGCGGGCGAGGCGTTCGCCTGCCTCGAGGACGGGATCGGGATGATCGAGGGCGCCGTCCAGATCCTCGGCGCGCGGCGCATCGGCCACGGCCTGGCGGCGGGCATCGACCCCGCGCGCCTCGCGGGGAGCGAGGACATGCGCGGCCGGCCGTACGACGCGCGCCGGATCGAGGCGCTCGCCGCGCGGCAGGCGGCGCTCCGCGGCCGGCTCGCGCGGGAGCGGATCGCGATCGAGGTGTGCCCCTCGAGCAACCTCCACACGGGGAACGTCCGCTCCCTCGCCGAGCATCCGCTCGCCGTGTTCCTCGCCGAGGGGCTCCCGGTCGCCGTCTGCACGGACAACCGGTGGATATCGCACACGAAGCTCACCTGGGAGATCGTCCGGATGGCGAAATGGCTCGACCTGCCGATCGAGACCGCCCGGGCCCTCGCCGATGCCGCGTTCAGCTTCAGGCTGGACGATATCGCGGGGGAGGATGGTTGCTAGCGGTGAGCATGGAGTTGTCGGGGGGAGGATTCACCGCAGGCTACCGGTACAGGTAAAGGTCCTTCTCCTGGTACTCCCTCACCTTCAGCCGGGGGTAGACGTATACCCCGGCGCTGCTGACCGTTCCCCGAAGCTCCACCGGGACCGCCCCCCCCGGCGCCCGCTCGTCCCCGCCGGCCAGCCGCTTCCTGTAGGCGTGCTCCTCGGCGATGGCGGCGAGCGACCGGTATGCCGCGGCCTCGATCTCGAACGTCTCCTCCCGCCCGCCGGCGAGGACGATCGTCACGGCGCCCCGCCGCGGCGAGTAGACGCCGCGGTCGGCGATCTCGCCGTTGTCCGGGTCGCCGTCGAGGAGGTGCGGGCCGAGGGGCGAGCCGACGACCCTGTAGATGACGGGATTCGCGGCGATGGCCTCTCGGTCGAGTTCGAACAGCGGATCCCCGCTCTTCTCGAGCACCGCGAGCATCTCGAGCGCCTTGAGGGCGGCCTTCGTGCGCGGGTATTCGTCGAGGATCGACTCGCAGCAGCGGATCTTCTCCTCCCGGCTCTCCGTCGCCGAGGCGAAGTCGAGGTACTGCCGGGCGGCCTTCTCGCGGAGCCCCGCGAGGCGCCGCTCCGAGAGCGTGCCGCTCGCCTCGTAATGGTACAGGGCCTTCGCGAGGTTCTGCCGCCGCGCGTAGGCCTTCGCGAGGACGGCGTGGACGTCGCGCGCCCCGGGCGAGTCCGGGTGGCGGCGGAGATAGGAGACGCCCGCGTCGATCACCTCCTGGTCGGAGACGGGGTTCCCGATGAAGGTGTTCGCCCCCCGGATCGCCATCGCCATGACGTTGAAGGTCCCCAGGCTCTGGACGGCATGGAGGCCCTGGGTGATGAGGCGGGAGGTGCTGAGGATGATGTTCGACTTGACGAACTCCTCGCCCAGGACGACGAACCGCGCCGTCCGCCTGCCGTGCGCCGCCCGCGACTGCGCGAACGCGCTCCGCAGATTGTACGCCGGATCGGCGAGGTACGCCTCGCACCGGCCGGCGACGAGGGTCCCGCGGTGCTCCCGCGCGATGGCGCCCATGAGATCCTTTGCCTTCTCGTGCGCCCCCTTCATGTCATGGGCGACGGCGATCGCGTAGCGTGCGGTCGGCGCATACCGGCTGTGCGGGTGGCGCTCGAGGAAGCCCTCGGCCTCGTCGATCATCTCCTCGGGGACGGCACGCGCCGCCGCGTACAGCACCTTCTCGTAGCGGCGTTCCTCCTCGGGCGTCGGCGGCGGCAGGGTGTCCGCGGCGGGCCGGAGGCTCCGCTCGCGGAGGCGGTTCCGCTCCGCCTCGAGCTGCCGGGCGCGGGCGAGCCCCTCCGCGGCCCCGCGCGAGGCGGGCATGTAGGCGAGGGCGTTCTTGAAGCGCTGCTGCGCCTGCCAGAATTCCTCCCTTGCGAGATGCTCCCGCGCGGCGGCGACCTCTCCGTCGTGGCATGCGGCGATCCGCTTGCGGTCGAGGCCGGTCACCTTCCGCCGCAGGATCTCCGCGCCGTCGCTGTCGGGGTAGCGCTCGAGGAACCGGTTGTAGAGATCGAGCGCCTTCCGCTCGCGGACGCTCAGCTCGGTGAGCCTGTTCACGTTGAGCGCGGTCGCCACGCCCGCGTCGATGAGCGCCGGGAAATAGCCGACGCTCAGGAGGCTGAGGGGGCGGACGAACGTGTTGAAGATGAAGGCGAAGCGGTTGTAGCGGTCCGTCCGGATGAGGGAGTCGGCGGTCCGCACCTCGTCGCTCAGCCGGTATGCCACCCGCTCCCGCAGGGTCCCGTCCCGCGCCTCCCCGAGCAGATGCCGCTGGGCGGTCATGTACTCGTCCCGGTCCTCGATCGTGCTCACCATCAGATCGAGGAGGTTGTCGCCCAGGCCCGTCGTCGGCTGCCCCTGCTCCCTGAGGAAGGCGTCCATCGTCTTGAAGTAGAGGTACTCCTCCTCGAGGTCCTCCGCCCTGTGGAGATAGGCGAAGGCGATGGCGCGGGCGACACGCCGCTCGATGTCCGAGGGGCCGTCCGCTCCGACGGCCGCCGGCGGGCGCGGTTCGTCCGCCCCGGACGACGCCGCGGCATGGGACGCGGCGGCCGCCGAGAGGAGGAGGGCGATGACGAGCCGGCGCGCGGTCATTCGCTCTCCCCCTGCACCTTCGCCACGAAGGCGTTGAACGCCTGGAGCTTCCCGAGCGCCTCGACCTTCTCGACGGCCCCGTCCTTCTGCGCGACGAGGCTGTAGAGGCGGATGGCGGCGTCGGCGGACTTGTTGAAGGTCCCCATGTCGAAATCGAGACTCTGCGGGGAGACCTCCTGGGCGTAACGCTTGGAGAGGAGGGCGCAGAAATCCGCCCAGTTGAGGTAATGGATGTTGATGTTCTTGCTCCGCGCGTGCTTGACCGTGAGCTGCCGGTAGAGATTGAGCGCGGTCTCGATCCCGTTCTCCACGAGCGGGTAGTTTTGCGCGATGAACTCGGCGAGCCGCTGCTCAGCGTTCTCCTCCTCCTCGAGCGCGAGCCATTCGTACGGCGTCCCCTTCACCTCGCCGATGAGCCGCCCCCAGCCGTCGAGCCGGAACTCCATCTCCGTGAGGTAGTCGCCGACGGTCTTCTTCTGGATGGCGTACTCCGCGAGGGCGTTGAACTTCTCGAGCACCCGTATCTTGACCGCGGCCTGCTCGCGGAGCGGTGATTCACTCTCGGCGACGACCCGGAACGCCCTGATCGCCCCGCCGTAATCGTGCAGGCGCTCCATGCAGATCCCCTTGGAGAAATGGACGACGTCCGTCAGGCGGCGCGGGTAGATCCGCTCGAAGTTGATGAGCCGTATGAGGCTCGCCTTGTAGAGGTTCTGGCCGCTCGGATCGCGCGGCGCGGGGAACTGGTACGTGTTGTCGCCGGCGTGCCGCTGGACGTCGCTCACGATCTCGAGCAGGTTCTCGTACGGCCCGTACCGGGGATCGGCGCGCATATCGCCGCCGCCGGCGCAGCCGGCCGCGAGCGCGGCGAGCGCGGCCGCCGATGCGGCGATCCATCGCCTTCGCCTGAAGCGGGAGGCGCGGGTCCTCATGGGGGGATGTGAATATGCCTCGATCACGGTTCATTATACCACGGATTGCGCCGCTGTCCGCATGCACGGAACCAAAGGAACAGCGTCTCTGCCGCGGATGGGCGCGGATGCACGCGGATTGAATTGGTTCTTCATGATTGACGACCGCCGGCGGTGTCAACCGGCGGTGACACTGTCAACCGGGGTTGACAGTGCGGCGGCCCCGTCGCGGGTCGGTTGCCTAAAATCGCTCCTGGAGGCCGCAGGGGGCGTTCTCTTCATCTGAAATTCAGCGGGGCCGGTACGGAACTTGCGCTCCATCCCATCCGGAGGATGCCGTGCACATGCCCGCGATGTCCCTCGCCGCCGCCTTCGCCGCCGGAATCGTCCTCTGCCGCCTTTCAGCGGTGCATGCCGTCGTCCCCGCGGCGGCGGCGGCGATGGGAGCGGCCTCGCTTGCGGCGCTCATGCGGCGGGATCGACCGGCCACGGCCGCCGCGCTCGTCGCGGCGGGTCTCGCCGGCTTCTCATCCCTGTCGCTCGCCGAGCGGGTCCTCGCATGCGGAGACCTGCGGGCGCTCGCGGGGGACCGGCAGGTCTTCCTGGACGTGCGGGGCGTCGTCTCGGCATCGGAACCGTGGCGGGCATGCCGGTCGGAAGAGGGGGCGGCGTTCCGGACGACACTCTCCCTCGAGACGACCGCGGTGCGGGGGCCGGCGGGCTGGATCCCGGCGCGCGGGCGGCTGCGCGCGACGATCCGGGCGGAGCGGCCGTTCGAGTTCGCCGCCGCCGACCTCCTGCAGATGAGCGGCGCGCTCCGGAGAATCCGCGGCGCGACGAACCCCGGTCAGTTCGACCGGCGGGCATACTGGCGGAGGAGGGGGGTGGAGTACGAGTTCCACGCCCGGGGCGCGTCGATCACGCGGCGGCCGCAGGCCGGTGCGGCCGCGGCCTGCCGCCGGGTCATCGAGTCGGTCCGGCGCCGCCTCCGCGCGGGCCTCGAGACCGGCATCCCCGACTGCCAGGAACGGCGGATCATCCTCGCGATGCTGCTCGGTTTCCGGCAGGGGCTGGAGGAGGAGACGATGCGGCCGTTCCGCCTCACGAACAGCGCGCACATCCTGGCCATATCGGGCCTCCACGTCGGATTCTTCTTCCTGCTGGTTCGGGGGCTCCTCGGCGCCCTCCAGGTCCCCCGGCGCGCCTCCTCGCTCGCCGCGATCCCCCTCATCTGGGCCTACGCCCTCCTGACCGGCGCCGCCGTCCCCGTCCTGCGGGCATCGGTGATGTTCACCGCCCTCCTCGCCGCGCCGTTCTTCGGCAGGCGGAGCAATCCGCTGAACGCCCTCGGGGCGGCCGCCTTCGTCATCCTGGCGGCGAATCCGCTCCAGCTCTTCGACACGGGCCTCCACCTCTCGTTCGCCGCCGTGGCGGCCATCCTCCTGCTCGAGCCGCCCATCGAGGCCGCGCTGCGCCGGCTGTGGCCGTGCGGACCCGAGCCGGGACTCCTCATCGTCCGGCAGTCGGACCTCCTGCGGTGGAGGGCGGGGCGCGCGGCCGCCGCGCTCTGCGCCGCGTCGGCGGCCGTCTTCCTCGGCCTCGCCCCCCTCATCGCCCGGTCATTCAACCTCATCTCCCTCCTCGGCCTGCCTTGCAACGCCGTCGTCATCCCGGCGGGAATCGCCGTCGTGGCGCTCGGCTTCGCCGCCGCCGCCGCCTCGCTCGTCTGGTCCGCGCCGGCGGCGCTCATCAACCGCCTGAATCTCCTCGTCGTCTCGTGCCTCATCGCCTGCCTCCGCCGCCTCGCCGCCTTCCCGTGGGGATGGCGGGCGGTCCCCGCCCATTCGCCCGCGCGCATGCTCATCCACTACGCCGCCCTCGCCGCGGCCTGCGCCGGCCTCCTCGCGAGGGTGCGCCCGGCCGTTCGGGGCGTCCTCCTCCTCTCGGCGGCGGCCGTCTTCATCCTCCCTGCGGCCTTCCCGCGGGGGGAGGGGAGGGTCGAGATGACCGTTCTGGACGTCGGCCAGGGAGATGCGATCTATATCGAGTTCCCCGCGGGCGAGGCGATGCTGATCGACGGCGGGGCGGCCGCCGGCTCGGCGGTGATCCTTCCGTTCCTCCGGAGCCGCGGGCGGTCCTCGCTCGACGCCGTCGTCCTCACCCACCCGCACGACGACCACATCACCGGCCTGTTCGACGTCCTCGCCGGCTGCGAGGTCGGGAGGCTCATCATCGCCGACTGGGGCGAGCCGTGCGCGCCGCTCCTCCGTCTCGTGCGGCTCGCCGGGGAACGGAGCGTCCCGGTGCGCCGCGTCGCCCGCGGCGACATCCTCGCGCGCGGCGGCGGCGTGACGGTCACGGTGCTCAACCCCGGCCGGCGCCCGGGCGGGGCGCCGGAGAACCTCAACGACGCGTCGATCGCGCTCCGCCTCGACGACGGCCGCGCCGCCATCCTCCTCTGCGCCGACCTGGAGCGGGCGGCCGAGGAGGATCTCTGCGCGGTCGGGCTGCCGCTCCGGGCGGACGTGCTCAAGGTCGGGCACCACGGGAGCGCGACATCCTCAACCGCCGCGCTGATCGACCGCGCGCGTCCCTCGCACGCCGTCGTGAGCGTCGGCAGGCACAACCGGTTCGGCCACCCGTCGCCCGAGGCGCTCGGCCGGCTGCGGGAGCGCGGCTGCAGGGTGCTCAGGACGGACCTGCACGGCGCGGTGACCGTGCGCCTCGGCGGCGGAACGGTCGAGCTCTCCACCTTCCGCGCCGGGACAATGCACCACTCCACCACGGATCATCACGGATCATTGACTGATATCCACCGATTCGTATGCGGGACTTCCCGTGTGAATCCGCGATGATCCGTGGAAATCCGCGGCTGTTCGTGCATCGTGCTTCGGCTTCGGGCTTTCCGCGCCCGCATTCCGCCTTGACTTCGCCCCCCGCTTCGCCTATATTCGGTTCCACCCAGGCTTGAGAACCGTGCCCCGCGCCCGCGCGCCGGGCGCCCGGGTCGCGCACGGGGAAGCGATGATCGACCGGAAACGAAGGGTGGCCGTCACCGGCATCGGTGTCATAAGCCCCCTCGGGTTGACCGCCTCGGATTTCTGGACGAACCTCGTCGCAGACAGGTCGGGAGTCTCATCCATAACGCTCTTCGACGCCGCCGCCCTCCCGACGAGAATCGCGGCGGAGGTCAGGGGCTTCGACCCCTCCCGCTACGTCGCCCGGCGCAAGTCCCTCAAGGTGATGATGCGGGACATGCAGTTCGCCGTCGCCGCGGCGAAGGAGGCGGTGGCGGACGCGCGGCTCGAGGGCGCCGGGATCGACCCGCAGCGAATCGGCGTCGTCTTCGGCGCCGGCATGATCTCGACGGACATCGAGGAGATCGCCCCCGCGATCCGGCACTCGCGCGGACCCGACGGGCGGTTCGATCTTGTCCGCTTCGGGAAGGCGGGGATCAGGCACCTCTTCCCCCTCTGGCTCCTCAAGCAGCTGCCCAATATGCTCGCCTCCCACGTGGCGATCATCTACGACGCGCAGGGACCGAGCAACACGATCACGACCGGCTGCTCGAGCAGCGCCCACGCGATCGGGGAGGCGTACCGGATCATCTCGCGCGGGGGGGCGGACCTGATCATCACGGGCGGAGCGAGCTCCTCCATCACGCCCCTCAAGCTCATCCGGTACGACAGGCTCGGCGTCCTCTCGCGGCGGAACGACGAGCCGGAGCGGGCGAGCCGCCCCTTCGACGCCGCCAGGGACGGATTCGTCATCGGCGAGGGGGCGGGGGTCGTCGTCCTGGAGGAGTGGGAGGGGGCGCGCGCCCGCGGCGCCGCCGTGCACGCGGAGGTGGTCGGCTACGGGAACTCGGTGGACATCCGGTGCGGCGAGGAGCGCCGCGTCGAGCCGTCGAGCAAGGCCCGCGCCATGCGCGCCGCCCTCGCCGACGGCGGCCTCGACCCCGGGGGGATCGGCTACATCAGCGCCCACGGCAACTCCATCCCGTTCACGGACCGCCTCGAGACGAGCGCCGTCAAGGAGGTCTTCGGGGACCGGGCGGCGGGGATACCGGTGAGCTCGATCAAGGGGAACATCGGCGATCTCGGCCCCGCCGCCGGCGCCCTCGGCCTCATCTCGACGGTGCTCGCCATGCGGCACCGGCTCATCCCGTGCACGCGCAACTACGAGACGCCCGACCCGGCGTGCGATCTCGATTACGTCCCGGCGCCCCGCCGCGCCGACGTTTCCTGCGCGCTTTGCAACTCGTTCGACTTCATGGGGCAGAACGTGAGCATCGTCCTCCGGCGGCCGGGGGCGCCGTCATGAGCGGCCGCCGGCGCGTCGTCGTCACGGGGATGGGCCTCGTCACGCCGCTCGGGATCGGGATCGAGCCGAACTGGGACGCGCTTGCCGCCGGAAGGTCCGGCGTCGGCCCGCTCACGCACTTCGACGCCTCCGGCTTCCCGACGAGGATCGCCGGGGAGGTGCGGGGCTTCGACGCGGCCGCGCTCATCGGCGACCGCCCCGACATCCCCTCGCTCGGCACCCACACGAAGTTCGCCCTCGCGGCCGCGAGGCTCGCGGCGGAGGACGCGGGCCTTCCCGGCCGTGCCTCCGATCCGGAACGCACCGGCGTCTACCTCGGCTGCGGCGAGGGCGACCCGAGCTTCCTCTGGCTCGCGAGCCGCGTCGCCGAGTCGCTCGACGACGGCGAGGTCCGCATGGAGACGTTCCTCCGGCGGGGGCTCGAGCTGCTCGATTCCGCGAGGGACATCGAGTACGAGCCGAACAAGCCCGTCTACCACATCGCGAACGAGTTCGACGCCCTCGGCCCGAACTCCAACTGCCTCACCGCCTGCGCCGCGAGCGCGCAGGCGATCGGGGAGGCCTCGTGGGCGATCGTCAGGGGCGAGGCGGACGTCATGTTCTCGGGGGGGGCGCACTCGATGATCCACCCGTGGGGGCTGGCGGGATTCAGCCTCCTCACGGCCATCTCGCGGCGCAACGACGAGCCGGAGCGGGCGAGTCGCCCCTTCGACGCGCGCCGGGACGGCTTCGTGGTTTCGGAAGGGTCGGGGATCCTCATCCTCGAGGAGGAGGGGCACGCCCGTGCGCGAGGCGCGCGGATCCACGGGGAGATCATCGGCTACGGCTGTTCTTCGGACGCCTTCCGGATCACCGACACCCACCCCGAGGGGCGGGGGGCCGCCCAGGCGATGGAAAACGCCCTCCGCGACGCCGGGATCGGCCCCTGCGACGTCGACTACATCAACGCGCACGGCACATCGACTGAGGTGAACGACCGTGTCGAGACGCTCGCCGTCAAAAACGTCTTCGGCGACCGCGCGCGGCGCCTCCCCGTGACGTCGAGCAAGTCGATGACGGGGCACCTCATCGCCGCGGCCGGCGCCGTCGAGGCGGCCTTCTGCCTCCTCACGATCAACCGCGGCCTCATCACGCCGACGATCAACTACGAGTATCCCGATCCGGGCTGCGATCTCGACTACGTGCCGAACAGGGCCCGGGAGGCCCGCGTGGAGATCGCGCTCTCGAACTCGTTCGGCTTCGGCGGGCAGAACGTCTGCCTCGTCATATCGCGATACCCCCGATGAGCCCGACCATCGAGATCGACGGCATCCGGTACGAGACGCTCCCGCTCATCCAGCGGATCGTCAACCGCGCCGTCATCAATCCGCTCATCAACTACATCGTCCCCGCGCGGGTGCTGCGCGATTTCCTGCGCGGGAGCGGGAGCCCGCTCGTCCTCGAATCGATCATGCGGCCCGGCGGCTGGCGCGCCATGAAGATCACCTACGAGAACGGCGAGCCGACCGGCTTCGTCGACAGGCGGATCCTCAAGGACGCGATCCTCACGCTGAGCGCCCGGAACCGCCGGCGCATGGCGGTGCGGTCGATCGGGAAGCTCATCGAGCGGTACAGCACGGGCGGCGACGTCCATATCGTCGGCATCGGGACGGGGCCCGGCTTCAACGTGCTCGAGGCGATGGTGGACGCGAAGACGGACCGGGTGTTCGCGTACTGCATCGACGAGGACACGGACGCGTTTTCGTTCGGGGAGAAATTGGCGGAGCGGATGGGATTGCGGGGAAGGGTGCGGTACATCGCCGGCAACGCGATCAATCTCGAACACCTGCTGGACGTCGTGCCGCACATCGTCAAGATGGTGGGCATCCTGGAGTACCTCACGGACGACCAGGTGCGGGCCCTCCTGCGGGTGAGCCACCGGGCGCTGCCGCGGGGCGGCAGCGTCCTGGTCAACAGCATGATCTCGAGCCACGGCGTCGACCGATACCTCCGGCGGGTCTTCAACTGGCATCTGAACTACCGTTCGCCCGAGGCCATCATGCGGCTCTTCGAGGAGAGCGGGTTCGGCAATTGCAGCGTGCGCTCCGACCCGCTCGGCGTCTACGGCATCATCGACGCCTCGAAGCGGTAGCCTCCGCCCCCCGCCCCCTGACGACGAACCCCGCCGAGGGGAAAGGCGTTATGCTGACGGCCATGCTCACGCCCGTTCTGTACCGCGTGACGAGGATCCAGGGGGGGCGCGCGCTGCGCGCCTTTGACCGCCGCACCGCCCGCTGCGCCGACACGCAGCGGCGCGTCCTCCGGGAGAAGGTCGCGCGGGCGGCGGGGACCGCCTACGGCCGCCGCCACCGGTTCTCCTCGATCAGGACGCCCGACGACTACCGCGCCGCCGTCCCGATCGTCGACTACGAGGCGCTCCGCCCCTGGGTCGAGCGGATCCTCCGCGGCGAGCGCGACGTCCTCTTCCCCGCCGGGGACGGGCTGCTGATGTTCGCCATGACGAGCGGCACCACCGGGACGCCGAAATACGTCCCCGTCACCCGCCCGTACTGTCGGGAGCTGCAGCGGGGCAACTTCGTCTGGGGGGTCCGCGTCATCGGGGACCATCCCGGCGCGATCGCCGGCAAGATCCTCCACATCGTCTCGCCGAGCCGCGAGTGCGACGGTCCCGGCGGGGTGCCGTGCGGCGCCGCCACCGGACTCGTCGCCGAGTCGCAGCGGGCGATCGCCCGGATCAAGTACGCGATCCCGCTGCCGGTCTTCCGGATCCCCGACTACGCGGCGAAGTACTACTGCATCCTCCGGCTCGCCCTCCGCGAGCGGATCAGCCTCGCCATCGCCGCCAACCCGAGCACGCTCGTCTCCCTCGCCGACTGCCTCTCGCGGAACGCCGAGCGCCTCATCAGGGACGTGCGCGACGGGACCCTCTCCGCGGACGCGGCGATCGACCCGGCCGTCCGGTCGGCCGTCGCGCGCCGATGCCGCCCCGACCGGCCCCGCGCCGCCGCCCTCGATCGCGCGTGCGCGCGGCGCGGGACGCTCCTGCCGGTCGACGCCTGGCCCGACCTGCGCGTCCTGAGCTGCTGGACCGGCGGCACGCTCACCCCCTGGCTCGACCTCGTCCGGCGCTCCTGGGGCGACGCCCCGCTGCGCGACCCGGGGCTCATCGCCTCCGAGGGGAGAATGACCATTCCCCTCGAGGACGGCGGGCGCGGCGGCGTCCTCGACGTCGCCAGCCACTTCTTCGAGTTCATCCCGTACGGGGGCGGCGGCGCGCGCACCCTCCTCGCCCACGAGCTCGAGGAGGGGGGGACCTACTTCCTCATCATGACGACGTCGTCGGGCTTCTTCCGGTACAATATCTCCGACGTGGTCCGGGTGAACGGCTTCCACGGCGACACGCCGATCGTGCAGTTCCTGCACAAGGGGAGCAGGATCAGTTCCCTCACCGGCGAGAAGCTCTCGGAGCACCAGGTGGTGGAGGCGTTCCGCGCGTGCGAGCGGCAGCTCGCCTTCGAGGTGCCGCAGTTCACCGTCTGCCCGGGCTGGGGCGAGCCGCCGCGGTACGTGATCCTCCTCGAGGACCGGCGCGACGGCCTCTTCGCGGGCGGCCGCCTCCTCGACGCGATCGCCGAGCAGTTCGACCGGGAGCTCCGGGAGCGCAACATGGAATACGGGGGCAAGCGCGATTCAGGCCGCCTGGGACCGCCGGCGGCGCGCCTCGTGCAGGAGGGGTCGTTCGACGGGGAGCGCGCGGCCCGGATCTGCAGGAGCGGGGGGCGCATGGAGCAGTACAAGCACGCCTACCTGAACCCCTCCCTCGACCACTGCTCCCGGTTCCGGCTCGTCGACGGGGACGAGGTGCCGGCGGGGAGGTGCGCGTGAGGGGGGCGTTCGCCGCGCTCGCCGCCGCCGCCTCGATCGCGTCCGCGGCCGCGCCGGGGGAGGGAGACCTCATCCCCATGCTGCGGGCGGCCCGCGCGCACGGCGAGTCCCTCGAGGACTACACGGCCGTCTTCCACAAGCAGCAGCGGGTCGGGGGGACGCTCCACGCCGAGGAGAAGATCCTGTTCAAGTTCAGGAAGCCGTTCATGGTGTACATGAAGTGGCTCGATGGCGCGCACGCGGGGAGGGAGGCGCTGTTCGTCCGGGGCGAGCACGGCGACCGGCTGCTCGTCCACCCGGGCGGCCTGATGAACCTGTTCGCCCCGACCGTCTCGCTCGATCCGCGGGGCATGCTCGCCATGCGGGGGAACCTGCGCCCGATCACCGAGGCGGGCATCCTGAACGCCGTCAACCTGCTCCTCGAGGTCTGCGAGTCCGCCGCGCGGCGCGGCGATCTCGACGTGCGCGACCTCGGCCCGGGGGAGGCGGACGGACGGCCGACGCGCCGCTTCGAGCGGATCCTGCCGCGGAAGGACGGCTACCCCGCGCACAGGACGCTCATCGAAATGGACGCGGAGACGGGGCTGCCCCTCTCCGTCGAGAGCTACGGCTGGGAGGGGGAGCTGCTCGAGAAATACCGCTGGCGCGACCTCCGGTCCGACACCGGACTCGGCACGCGGGACTTCGACCGATCGAACAGGGAGTACGGGTTCGGCTACATTGTCGCGCCGATCCCCTAGACGATGAGAATACTGAAGATCATCGTCCGCCGCGTCCGCCTGCCCCTCAGGAGCGAGTTCAGGCACGCGGGGGCGGCGCGGAAGGCGACTGAGAACGTCGTGGTGGAGGCGGTCACGGACGGCGGCCTCGCCGGCTTCGGCGAGGGCGTCCCGCGCCCGTACGTGACCGGGGAAACGGCGGAGTCCGCCGCCGCCGCCCTCGAGCGGATGGACTACTCGTTCCTCTCGGGGGGGTGGGGGACGGCCGCCGAGGGGGTGCGCGCGCTCGACGAATGGGAGGGCGGCGCGACCCGCGAGGGGACCGTCTTCCCCGGCGCCGCCCGCTGCGCGCTCGGCCTCGCCCTCCTCGACGCCGTCGGGAGGACGGCCGGGGAGGGGGTCACCGCCCTCGCGCGGCCGTTCAGGCGGGGCGCCGTCCGGACAGGCCGCGTCCGGTACAGCGCCGTCTGTTCCGCCTCGTCGATGCCGGCGGCGGCCGCCCGGCTCGCCGCGTTCAGGCTCTACGGCTTCGGCGCGGTCAAGTTGAAGGTCGGCGGCGGCCGCGACGAGGCGCTCGTGCGGATGGCGCGGCTGCTGCTGGGGCCCCGGGTCGACATCAGGGTGGACGCGAACGGCGCCTGGGACACGGCGGCGGCGATGCGCCTCATCCCCGCGCTCGAGCGGTACGGCATCTCGTCGGTCGAGGAGCCGCTTTCGCCGGGGTGCAGGGGGGACCTCCCCCGGCTCGCGGCGGGGGTCCGGGTGCCCATCATGCTCGACGAGTCCGTCTGCGACGCGGCGGACGCGGCGCGGGCGCTGGACAGCGGCGCGTGCCGGCTCGTGAACATCCGGCTGTCGAAGTGCGGCGGCCTCCTCGCCTCCCTCCGCCTCGCCCGCCTCCTCGAGGAGCGGGGCGCGGGGTACCAGCTCGGCTGCCAGGTGGGGGAGAGCGGGATCCTCTCCGCGGCGGGGCGGCACTTCGCCTCCCTCGCCCCCGGACTGCTCCACGCCGAGGGGTCCTACGACCGGCATATCCTCGCGAGGAATCCGGTCAGGGAGAAGCTCACGTTCGGGTACGGCGGCTGGGCCCCGCCGCTCGGCGGGCCGGGGCTCGGCGTCACGGTCGACCGCGGGGCCCTCGACGCCCTCACCGCGCGGAGGATCGAGATCGACCTCTGAGGCGCGCCGCGGCCGCATCCGGGAGGAACGCACGATGGACATGCAGGAGACACATCCCGTCGTCGGGGAGGCCGTCCTCGACGACGGCGCGGCGCTCCGCTACAGGGACTGGCGGCCGGACAATCCGCGGGGGACGATCGTCTGCGCCCACGGCATCCGCAGCCATGGCGCCTGGTATCTCGAGTCCTGCGCCCGCCTCTGCGGGCGCGGATGGCGGGTGCTGTTCCCCGACCGCCGCGGATCCGGCCTCAACAGGGACAGGGCGGACGGACTGGAGCGGTGGGAGCGGTGGCGCAGGGACCTCGAGCAGTTCGTGGCGCTCGCCGAGGCGGAACTGCCCGGCAAGCCCGTCCACCTCCTCGGCATCTCCTGGGGCGCCCGCCTGGTCGCGGTCATCGCAGCGGGGGGCGCGCCGGTCAGGGGCGCGGTCTTCTCGACGCCGGGCCTCGTCTCCCTCGCCGGCTACACCGCATGGAGGAAGGTCGCCGTCGCCGCCGCCCTCCTCGCAGGGGGAAGGCGGATGTTCGCCATCCCGCTCGAGGACCCGGCGATGTTCACCGACGACCCGGACGAGCGCAACTACATCGAGGAGGACGCCTTCGGCCTCCGGACGGTGACGGCGCGGTTCCTGTACGAGAGCAGGGAACTGGAGCGACGGGCGCGCGCCGCCTTCCGGCGGATCCCCGTCCCGGTGCTCCTCCTGCTCGCCGGGAGGGACCGGATCATCGACAACGAGGGGGTGCGGGCCCTCTTCGCCGCCTGCGCGAGCCCCGACAAGGTCCTCAAGGTGTACGAGCGGGCCCGCCACACGCTCGAGTTCGACGCGTGCCGCGAAGAGTACATCGAGGACCTCGGGAACTGGTTTGACGCCCGCGCGTGAGGGCGGGGGAGGAGGACGGATGAAGGCGCTGGTGACGGGGGCGACCGGCTGCGTCGGGAGCGGCCTCGCCGAGCTGCTCGTCTCGCGCGGGCACGGGGTGCGGGCGCTCGTCCGGCGCGGATCGGACACGGCCTTCCTGCGGTCGCTCGGCGCGGAGCTCCGGGAGGGGGATCTCGCCGACGCGGCGTCGCTCGCCGGGGCGGTCGAGGGGATCGAAGTCGTCTTCCACTGCGCCGCCCAGGTGAGCGACTGGGCGGGCCTGGAGGAGATGCGGCTCGTGAACGTGCGCGGCCTGGAACTGCTCCTCCAGGCCTCCGCGGCCGCGGGCGTGCGACGGTTCGTGTACATGAGCTCCATGGTGGTCCTCGGGATGGGGCGGCAGGAGAACCTCGACGAGTCGGCGCCGTTCGTCCGCACCGGCGACAACTACAACACGACGAAGATTAAGGCGGAGCGGCTCCTCTGGTCCTTTTCCCGCTCGCGCGGCCTCCCGGTCACGGTCATCCGGGCCCCGTACGTCTACGGCCCCCGCGACCGGCAGATGTTCCCGCGCATCCTCGCCTACCTGCGGAACGGGCGGTACGCCTATGTCGCGGGCGGCCGGAACCCGTTCACCCTCGTCTATGCCGGGAACCTCGCCGAGGGGCTGCGCAGGGCGGCCGAGGCGCCGGCCGCGGCCGGCCAGGTCTACAACATCACGGACGGGGCGGCGGTGACCCGGCGGGAGCTCATCGAGCGGATCGCCGACGGCTTCGGCCTGCCGCGGCCGCGGAAGAACATCCCGTACCCCCTCGCGGCGGCCGTCTGCGCCGTCTGCGAGCTCGCGGCGAAACTCCTGCGGCTCCGGACGCCCCCGATCCTCAACCGCTTCCGGCTCAAGTTCATGCACACCCACCTTACCTTCGACATATCGAAGGCCCGGCGGGAGATCGGCTACGAGCCCCCGGTCCCGTTCGAGGCCGCGCTGCGCGAGACGATCGAATGGTTCAAGTCGCACGAGGGGGAGGGCGGCGCATGATCCTCGTCACCGGCGCGAACGGCTACATCGGCACGCACCTCGTCGAGCGCCTCTGCGGCGGGGGGGAGGCGGTCCGCGCCCTCGTGCGGACCGGCTGCGCCGACGGCGAGCGGCGCCTCCTCGCGGCGCTCGGGGCGGAGGTCATCGAGGCCGACCTGGATGACCCCGCCGCCCTCATGCGGGCGCTCGAGGGGGCCCGGTCGGTCGCGCACCTCGTCGGGAGCATCGAGCGCCCGCCGCGGGGCGGCTACCGCGGCATGCACACGCTCGCGACGCGGCGCCTCGTCGCCGCGTTCCGCGCGGCCCTCCCGGCGTCGCGGAAGACGCGGCCGGGGAGCCGGCCGCCGACCCCGGGGCGCCTGGTGTACCTGAGCGCGCTCGGCGCCTCGCCGTCGGCGGGCAACCTCTACTCGAGGACGAAAGGGGAGGCAGAGGAGGAGATCAGGCGGGCGGGCCTCCCGCACGTCATCATCCGCTCGTCGCTCGTCTTCGGGCGCCGCGTGGGGAGGCGCGACAGCAAGATCATCCGGAAGCTCGCCGCCCTCGCCGCCGAGCGGCGGGCGGTCCCGATCATCGGGTCGGGCGGCAACCGCATCCAGCCGATCTTCATCGGCGACCTCGTCACCTGCATGACCGCGGCGCTCACCGGCGGCGGCGGGGAGGGCGGCACGTGGGAGGCGGGGGGGCCCGAGGCGATGACGCTCCGCGAGATGGTCGAGCGGCTGCTCCGCGTCATGGGCCTCCGGCGGAGGATTGTCGGCATCCCGTATCCCGCCGCCTACGCCCTCGGCCTCGCCGCCCGCGCCCTCCGGCGCGAGGGGCGGATCAACCTGGAACAGGTGCGGATGAGCCGGTATGATAGTATCTGCATCGACAACCGCGCCCCGCTCCTCTGCGGCGGCCGGCTCGTCGGGTTCGAGGAGGGGATGCGCGACGCGGCGTGGGGGGCCGGGGGATGATCCGGACGGCATTCGCGATCCTCGCGGCCGCGGCCGCGTACGCCGTCTACCTGACGGTCAAGTACGTGCGGCTCCTCGCCACCGTCTTCCTGAACGCGACCGTCTCGGCGCCGCCCCGGACGCGGTGGGAGATCGACGCCGAGGTGGTGCGGTTCCTGAGCCTGGACGGCGTCGAGCTCCGGGGCATCTTCGTCCAGGCGAACGGCGGCCGCGGCGGGACGATCGTCTTTGCGCACGAGGTCGGCGCCGGCCTCAACTCCTACGAGCGGTACTGCGCCTTCCTGCTCGAGGCCGGCTACAACATCTTCTCGTTCGACTTCCGCGGCCAGCACGCCGAGCGGGGCATGCACTACAACCCCACGCAGTGGGCGAGCGAGAACGAGTACTACGACCTGCTCGGGGCGATCGCCTACGTCTCGGGGAGGCCGGACGTGGACGCCGACCGGATCGGCCTGTTCGGCGTCTCGCGCGGCGCCACGACCTGCCTCTGCGTCCTCGGGAGGAACCCGGGGGTGCGGGCGGTCGTCTGCGACGGGGCGTTCTCGACGCGCGAGACGCTCGTGAGCTACGTGCGCAAGTGGGCGCCGATCTACTTCCCGCCCCTGTTCGCGCGGCGGCTGCCGGGCTTCGTCATCGCGTATCTGTCATGGCTCGGCCTCAAGGCGGCGCAGCGGCGGCTCGGCCTGAAGCTCCTCACCATCGAGTGGTCGCTCCGCCGGAACACGACCATCCCCGTCTTCATCATCCACGGCCAGAAGGACAACTACATCGACTCCCGCCACGCCCGATGGCTCTACGATCGCATCCGGGCGTCGAAGGAGATGTGGATCGTCCCGGGGGCGCGGCACAACGAGGCGGTGCTGCTCGCGCCGGATGAGTACCGGAAGCGGGTGACCGCCTTCGTGAGGGAGTACGTCTGATGCGGACTGCGGCGGGCCTCCTCGCCTGGGCGGCGGCATCCGCGCTCGCCGCCGCGGCGGAACCCGCCGCCTTCCCGCGGCACGCCGATCCGGTCGTCGTGCGGGGGGACCGTCTCGCGCCGCTGGCGGGTGTCCCGGTCGGGCGCCTCGCCCTCTACGCCGTCCGGGACGGGAAGGGGGCCCCCCTCCCGTTCCAGGTGGACGAGCGGAACGCCGCCGGCGCCCTGTCGCTCACGGGGCCGTCGGGGCGGCCGGTCAACCAGGACGACGGGCTCTTCGACGGCAACGACGAGCTCGTCTTCATGGGCGGGGACCTCGGCGGGCGTGCGGCGGGCGGCGAGCTGCCGTCGGCGGCGACGGCGGCGGTCGAGATCGAGTGCAGGGACCCGCGCACCGGGGCCGCCGGCTACGCCTACTGCGTCGCCATGCCGGCCCCGGTCCCGTACGAGGGGCACCGGTATGTCCGCTACGACCCGGCGCGGGACTACGTGACCGCCGACCGCTACGAGCTCGGCTACGAGCCGGGCGGGATGAAATCGTACTTCAGCACCCTGATCCTGAAGAACGGCCCCGCCGGCCGCTCCCCCGACATCCTCGATCGGTTCAAGTTCCGCGTGGATATCACCTTCTTCTTCGCGATCGTCTCGGTCAGCCGGAACGAGGACGACATGAAATCGGTGCTCGTCGGCTGGCGGGACGGGCTGGTTCGGGCGGTGCGGGAGTGCGACAACTCGCTCTACCTGAAGTTCGGCATCCGCTCGCCGTCGAGCGTCGTGGACAACTATTACTACCGCGACTCGATCGAGTGGCCGACCTACATCTCCCTCCCGTTCAACGTCGCGACGATCGCGACCGAGGCGCACCTGACAAGCGGCTGCGACTGGAACGAGGCGGCGACCGGGATGACGTACTACAATTCGAGGAACCGGGCGCCGGTCCTCGTGGACGGCGTGATGTCGGAGGCGGAGCGTCGGCTCGACCGGAGCCCGTACGACTGGTCGGCGCTCTCGGGATCCCAGGGCACGATCATGAGCCGCCTCTGGCTCTCCGAGAGCCTCGTGATGGAGAAGGAGCTCCTCTACATCGACGACAGGACGATCGAGGATCCGCCCGAGGGATGCAGCGGCCACTGGGGCTACAACGGGTGGCGCTTCAACATCACCACCGTCCCCAAGGGGACGCACACGTTCATCTCGTACTTCTACTTCCCGGCGGACGGCGGGCCGGAGGCGGAGGAGGCATACCTCGACATCCTCGACCGCCCGCTCGAGGTCTCCACCCGGCCGCTCGATCCCGCCGACTGAAAATCCGTCTCCTCCGGCCGCACTCCGGTTTCCGGACGGATTTTCAGACGGATTTTCGGACTTGACGCGGGCGAGGCCATGGGGGTAGAGTGTGCCCCCTATGACCGGCTTGAGGGGGAAAGGCATGTTCGCTATAATAGAATCCGGCGCGAAGCAGTACAGGGTATCGGTGGGCGACAGGATACTCGTCGAGCGGCTCGGCGCGGCCCCCGGCGGGAAGGTCGAGTTCGACCGGGTGCTGCTCCTCGCGGACGAGGGGAAGGTGGCCGTCGGGCGGCCCCGCATCGAGGGGGCGACGGTCCGGGCCGTCGTCGAGGGGGAGCGGAAGGGCAAGAAGCTCCACCCGCTCAAGAAGAAGCGCCGGAAGGGCTACCGCCGCCGGATCGGCCACAGGCAGATCGCGACGGCCGTGCGGATCGAGGCGATCATCGCCGGTTGACGGAGGTCTGGTCATGGCACACAAGAAGGGAATGGGGAGCTCGAGGAACGGGCGGGAGAGCAACGCCCAGCGCCTCGGCGTGAAGCGGTTCGGCGGGCAGTTCGTGACGAGCGGCAGCATCCTCGTGCGGCAGCGCGGCACGCGCTTCCTCCCCGGCGAGAACGTGGGGAGGGGTCGGGACGACACCCTGTTCGCCCTCTCGAGCGGCGTCGTCACCTTCCAGGGACGCAGGATCAGCGTCACCCCTGCCCCCGCGGCCGTATCCTGACCGCCCCGCCCCGCGGCTGAGCGCGCCCGGAGGGCACCGAGCCACGTGTTCATCGACCGGATCAGGGTGGTCGCGAGGGGCGGCGACGGCGGCAGGGGCTGCATGAGCTTCCGCCGGGAGAAGTACGTCCCCCGCGGCGGTCCCGACGGCGGCGACGGCGGCAAGGGCGGCGACGTCATCCTCCAGGCGGACGAGAACCTCCGCACCCTCCTCGATGTTTCCTACCGTCCGCTCCTCCGCGCCGGCCGCGGCCGCCACGGGAAGGGGAAACTCCAGACCGGCGCCGGCGGGGGCGATCTCGTCGTGCGCGTCCCCCCCGGCACGATCATCCGCGACGCGGACGGGGGCGGGGCCGTCCGCGAACTGCTGCGCGACGGCGACCGGTGCGTCGCGGCGCGGGGCGGGCGCGGCGGGCGGGGGAACGCCCGTTTCAAGGGCCCGACGCGGCGGGCGCCGCGGGAGGCGGAGCCGGGCGGTGAGGGCGAGGAGCGCTCCCTGGAGCTCGAGCTGAAGCTCATCGCCGATGTCGGCCTCGTCGGCCTCCCGAACGCCGGGAAATCCACGCTCATCTCGGCGATCTCCGCCGCGCGGCCGAAGGTCGCCCCGTACCCGTTCACCACGCGCGAGCCGCACCTGGGGGTCGTCCGTTGCGGGGGCGACGGGTCGTTCGTCGTGGCCGACGTGCCCGGCCTGATCGAGGGGGCCCACCGCGACGCCGGCCTCGGCCACGAGTTCCTCCGCCACATCGAGCGGACGAGCGTCATTCTCTTCGTCATCGACATGGCCGCCGTCGACGGCCATGAACCGATCGCCGCGCTCAGGACGCTCGAGCGCGAACTGCGGCTCCACCGGGAGGAGCTCATGGATCGGCGGCGGCTCGTCGCCGCCAACAAGATGGACCTGCCGGAGGCGGCGCGGCGTCTCCCCGCCTTCCGGCGCGCCGCCGCGGATT
>JAQUPF010000015.1 GCA_028716845.1 bacterium
CCCCGCCCGCGCGCCGCTTCGGCCGCGCGCGCCGATAGCCCGTCGGGGTCTAGCCGGTCAGCTTCCTGAAGCGCCGGGTGAACGACTCCGCGTTCTCGTAGCCCAGCCGGTCCGAGATCTGCTGGATCGTGCAGCCCGATTCCGCCAGGAGCTCCTTCGCCCGCTCCATCCGCAGCCGCGTCCGGTAGTCGGAGAAGCGCACGCCGACCTGCTCCCTGAAGACGCGGCTCAGGTATTTCGGGCTCAGGCCGACGAGGCGGCCCGCGTCCGCGAGGCCGACCCGCCGCAGGCAGTTCCGCATGACGAACCGCTGCACCCGGGCGATCCTCCCGCGGAGGTCGTCGTCGGCGACGTCGATCCCGTCCCGCCGCCGCTCGAGATGGCGCTGGATGATCCTCCGTGTCGCCTCGATGTCGAACGGCTTCTCGATGTAGTCGTCCGCCGCGGCGCGGAGGGCCCGGATCACCGTCTCCTTCGTGCCGTGGCCGGTGACGATGATGACGCCCGCGCCGGGCGCGGCGTCCCTGACCCCCGCGAGCGCCTGGATGCCGTCCATTCCCCGCATCCGGACGTCGAGGACGACGAGGTCGATCTCGTGGGGCCTCCGGAGGATCGCGAGGGCCTCCTCGGCGCGCGAGGCCTCGATGAACCGGTACTCCCCGAAGCATTCCATGAACTCGCGCCGGAAGAGGGGGTCGTCGTCCACGACGAGTATCGTCTCGCGGCGCGTGGGGCGCGCCGCGGGCGGGGGCGTTCCGGGTCTCACCGTGCGTCGCTTCATGCCGTTGCCGGCCGCGGCGGCGGCCGCCCGTGTCATCCGAACGAGTATTTCTTCCGCACCCGCTCGACCACCGTCCAGGTGCAGGCGAGGCCCTCGGGGAACCGGACGAGGTCGCCCGGGCCGAAGGTCACCTCCCCCGACGGGGTCCGGACCCGCGCCCTCCCCTCGAGGATGTAGCAGGTCTCCGGGGCGTCGTACGACCAGTCGAAGACGGACGGCTCGCACTCCCACGTCTCCCAGCCGTCCACGCCGAGGGCACGCAGCGCCTCCCTGTCCGGCTTCTCGATCCTGATCTCCATCACGAACCTCCTCTCACGCCGTTTCCCGGCCGGGGAAGGCGCCTCCCGTCCCGTCCGGCCCGCAGGCCGGGCACAGCGCATCCGCGCCAGGATAGCGCCACAGCCGGGGGAACGTCCGGCACTGGAGCGGCTTGACCGGGTGGACGCCGCAGTCGTTCCCGTCGAGGAAGACGCACTCCCCGCTCACCCGCTCGGCGAGCTCGAGGCCGTGGCGGTTGCCGGCGAGGCGCGTGTACCGGTCGATGCAGTCGTCATCCGCGATCCCCAGGAACGCGGCGATGCGCCCGATCTCCTCCCCGGTCACGCGCACGAATCCCCGGAGGCGGCAGCACTCGCCGCAGCGCGCGCAGGTCATGATCCGGAGAGGCGCCGCTCGAGCAGCGCCGGCAGGTCGTCGATCTTCACCCGCTCCTGCGCCATCGTGTCCCGGTCGCGCACGGTGACCGTCCCGTCCGCGAGCGTCTGCGAGTCCACGGTGACCCCGAACGGCGTCCCCGCCTCGTCCTGGCGGCGGTAGCGCCTGCCGATCGAGCCGGACTCGTCGTAGAAGACGGTCATGCGGGGCCGGAGCAGGTGCTCGACCCGGCGGGCGAGCTCGGGCAGCCCGTCGCGCTTCACGAGGGGGAAGACGCCGGCCTTCATCGGCGCGATCCGGGGGTGGAGCCGCAGGACGACCCGCTTCTCGCCGCGGACCTCCTCCTCCCGGTAGGCGTCCACGAGGCAGGTGAGGAGCGTCCGGTCCACGCCCGCCGAGGTCTCGATGATGAACGGGATGTACCGCTCGCCGGTCTCCCCGTCGAAGTAGGAGAGGTCCTTCCCGGCGTGCCGCCCGTGGCGGGAGAGGTCGTAGTCGGTCCGGTTGTGGATCCCCTCGAGCTCCTTCCAGCCGAAGGGGAACTCGTACTCGATGTCGTAGGCGTCCTTCGCGTAGTGGGCGAGCTCCTTGTTCGGGTGCCGGTGGAGGCGGAGCCGCTCCGGGCGCAGGCCGAGCTCGGCGTACCAGGCGAGCCGCTCCGCCTTCCAGCGCTCGAGCCACTCCCCGTCCGTCCCCGGCCTGACGAAGAACTGCATCTCCATCTGCTCGAACTCCCGCGTTCGGAAGATGAAGTTGCCGGGGGAGATCTCGTTGCGGAAGGCCTTCCCGATCTGGGCGATGCCGAACGGCACCTTCCGGCGGGAGGGGGTGAGGACGTTGAGGAAGTTGACGTAGATCCCCTGGGCCGTCTCGGGGCGGAGGTAGACGATCGCGCCCTCCTCCTCCACCGGCCCCATGAACGTCTTGAACATGAGGTTGAACTGGCGCGGCGCGGTGATCTCGCGGGAGCCGCAGCGGGGGCATTTCCCCTCCGCGGCCTCGTCGCCCCGGACGCGCGTCCCGCACGACCGGCAGTCCACGAGCGGGTCGGTGAACTGCTCGACGTGCCCCGAGGCGACCCAGACGGCGGGGTGCATGAGGATGGCGGCGTCGAGGCCGACGATGTCGTCCCGGAGCTGCGTCATCGAGCGCCACCAGAACCGCTTGATGTTGTTCTTCAGCTCCACGCCGAGCGGGCCGTAGTCCCAGCAGCTGTTGAGGCCGCCGTATATCTCGCTCGACTGGAAGATGAACCCCCTCCGCTTGCAGAGGGAGACGAGCGTGTCCATCATGTGCGTTCCTCCTCCGCCGCCCCCCGCTCCCGGCGGGAGCGCTCCCACTCGCGGACGCGCTCCTCCTGGGCGCTGTTCTCGATCGCGCGGGGCGACCGCCGCCGGACCTCCCGCATCGCCTCCGGCGCGGTGTAGCCGAGGTGGACGAGGTAGCAGGCGAACATCGTCCCCGTCCTGCCGAGGCCCGCGCCGCAGTGGACGAGGATCCGCTTCCCCCCGCTCAGGCCGTAGTTGACGTAGGCGACGAACGATTCGATCTGCGGGAGCGTCGGGGCGGTCCCGTCGGGGACCGGGATGTGGAAGAGCTCGAGGCCGTTCGCCTCGGGAGGCAGGAGGAGCGGCTCGACGGTGAGCGAGATGACGATCCCGATCCCCTGGCGCCCGAGGAAGGCGAGGTCCTCCTCGATGGGCCGGACGCTCCCCGGCCGCTCCATCCCCGCGATGCGGCGGTCGGTCAGCCAGAAGAAGTTCGTGGGCATTGCGGCCGTAGTGTAGCATCAGCCCCGCCGCCGCACAAGCCGCCGGGGGGAACGCCAAGGGGAACGATGAACTACGAGCCACGGATTCACGCGGATCATTGCGGATCTACACGGATTCTTCTCTGTCCATCCGTGGTGATCCGTAATGATCCGTGAAATCCGAGGTGGATTGGTTCTTCAAGGCGGCGGGGTCAGCGGACCTCGTGCGTGAGGATGTCGTTCCTGAAGTAGAGATCGACGCGGCCCTCGCCCGGCCGCCGGTAGGTCCAGCGGTCGGTGGTCCCGTCGACGCCGCCGACCGGGTGCGTCTGTTCGGGCCAGCCCCAGGCGGCCCGCACCTCCCGCTGCGTCATGCCGGGGATGACCTGCCTCCGGGCGATCGCCGTCTTGACCTCCTGCCGCCAGGTGATGCGCTCGCGGACGGCGTCGAGGGGCGTCGGGGCGGGGGCGGTGGTGACCGGCGCCGGCCGGAGGAGCGGCCTGAGCAGGGGGGCGGGGGAGGGGGTGGCGCGCGGCGGCGCGGGCGGGCCCTCCGTCGTCGGGGCGGCGAGCGGCTCCCGCTCCCTCGCCCGCCTCGCCTCCGTCGCGTAGCGGCTCCGCAGGCCCTCCCAGCGCGCCTCGAGCGCGGCGTTCTCCTCCGCCGTCTCTCGCTCGACGGAGGAGAGCATCGAGCGGGGGACCTCGACCCGCTGGCCGTGGATGCTGACCGTCACCGACCGTTCCGATTCTCCGAGGACGACGCACCTAACCGCCCTGCCGTCGCCGTAATGGAGGATGTCGCCGCGCGCGAGGCCGCAGGAGATCGCGATCGCCGCCGCCGCCGTGACCGTCCGCATGGTGTCGAGGATATCAGATGCCGCCCCTCCCGGCAACCTCCGCCGGCCCGGACTTTCCCCCGTTCCCGGAACAGCAGCTTCAATGGTTGCCACGGAGATCACAGAGCAGCCACAGAGGCCACAGAGAGCCCCCCCATCATGTGCCCGCAGCGTAGGATACCCGGTGCCGCCTGGGGCAAACGCCGTTGCTTCCTTCTCCGCGGTCTCTGTGCCCTCTGTGGCACAAGGCGCCGGCGTCAGTCGGGCTCATTCACCGTTGCCGGTTCCGGTCGATTCCGGCCGGCCGCCCCGGGCAGCGCGATCGCCGCCGCGGCGTAGATGGCCGCCGCGGCGAGGAGCACCGCGCTGAACCCGACGGCGAGGGCGGCCGCGACGGCCGCGACGGATCCGAGGACGGAGGCGGAGCCGTTGACCGCCCATCCCCAGGGGACGAGGACGTCGTCGAGGCGGTGCGCCGCCCGGATCCCCGCCGGGAAGGCGGTCCCCATGAAGAGGGCGGGCGCCCCGGCCGCGCAGGCGGCGACGAGCACCTTCGGCGGGAGCGGCAGGCCGATGAGGCCGTCGAGGGCGCGGGAGAGGACGGCGGCCTCGGCGGCGAGGAGGAGGGCGGCGAGGAGGAGGGCGGCGCGCGGCGGCAGGCGCCCCGAGAGGAGGCTCCCCGCCCCGGCGAGGAGGAGGATCGCGGCGAGGACGACGCTCATCGCGTACACGGGGTGACCGAGGAAGAGGACGAGTTTCTGCATGAGGCAGATCTCGACGGCGATGAAGGCGATGCCGATGGCGAAGAAGAAGAGGATCAGCCGCGCCCCCGCGACGCCCGCGCGCGCCCGGCGCCGGACGACGAGGAGCGGCGCGAGGAGGAGGCAGCCGGCGGCGACCGCCGCCTGGAGGAGCGCCCCGAGGAGGACGATCTCCCCCCATTCGGCGAACGGCAGCCAGTCCTTCCCCATCCCCCGGATGAGGAAGGGGAGCGCCCGCAGCCGCAGCGAGTGGTGGAAGAACGGCCGGTCGTCGGTCGGCGGCCGCAGGTCGAAGATGTAGTCGCGGAGGAGGCGTTCCCTGCCCGACGGATCGGCCATCTGCGCGGCGAGACGGAAGTAGAGGTCGTCGTCGAGGCGGACATGGCGGTTCGCGTCCTCCGGCGCGATGCCGGGGAAGAAGATCGGGTCGAAACCCATCTCGTCGCAGAACGCCCTCGCCGCCTCGACGCAGGAAGGGGTGAACGGGTCGGGGGAGAGGAGGAGCGCGGTCGTCGACCAGCTCCGCATGAGCATGAGGTGGTCGACGGGGGACGGGGCGCCCCGCGCGGCGAGCGCCTCGAGCGCGATGGCGAAGAGGCGGAGGGAGTCGCGCGGCGGGTGCCTGATCCAGCGGGTGATGCAGAGGACGCCGCCGGGCCCGAGCCGCTCGAGGCAGTCGCGGAACGCCTCGACGGTGTACAGGTACGTCTCGCTGAAGCCGTGCACGCCGGCGCTCGCGGCGGCGATCGAGTCGAAGAGCGGAATCTGGATGACGTCGTACGACCCCTCCCGGCCCCTGAGGAGGCTCCTCCCCTCGCCGCGCATGATCCGCACCCGGGGATCGGCGGCGAGGCCGCAGGAGAAGCCGGCGAAGCGGCGGGCGAGGAGGTCGATCATGTCCGGGTTGATCTCGGCGGCGTCCACCCGCCGCGCCCCGCCGGCGAGGGCGGTGAGGATGTCGAGGCCGCCGCCCGGGCCGATGACGAGGACGCTCCCCGTCCTCCCGAGGCGGTAGGGGAGCGCGCCGAGGGCCGCGCGGGCGAAGCCGAGCCGGACGGGGTCGCCGCAGTAGTTCGTGACGGGGGAGGGGGAATCCGCGTCGAAGACGACGGCGAGCTGCGGCGGGATCTCGGCCGTGCTCCGGAGGCTCGTCCCCGCCGGCGGCAGCCGGATGGCGCCGGCCGAGAGGACGTCGAGGCGGCAGATCGCGTTCCACCGCGTCTCGACGACGCGCGCGCCGGGGAGGGAGAGGATGCCGCTCAGCGCCTTGAACTGCGAGACGCGCAGCTCGAACGGGGCCGGCAGGAGGAGGAGCAGGGCCGCGCAGAGCGCCGCCCCCCCCGCCGCGGCGAGGGGCGTCCGCCTGCCCCCGGCGAACAGGCCGGCCGCCGCGACCCCCGCCGCCGCGCAGAGGAAGACGATCTCGACGCCGCCGAACGGCCCGAAGAGGACGTGGACCGAGGCGCAGCCCGCGGCGGACCCGCAGAGGCTCGACGCGTAGACCGGGCCGGGCCGGGCCGCCTCGAGCCAGATCGAGCCGCCGATGGCGAGCCCCGCGAAGAAGAACGGGACGGCGAAGAGGGCGTAGAAGGCGCCGAAGAGGGCGAGCTGCCGGACCTCCCAGGAGAAGAGCACCTCCTCGAAACCGATCCGGTTCGTGGCGGCGACCGCCGCGGGGGCGGCGAGGGCGAAGAGCGCCGCGGCGGCGGCCGGAACGTCCGCCCCGCGTCGCGCGAGGAGGGGGCCCATGGCGGAGAGGGCGAGGCCGCTCGCCGCGAAGCCGAGGAGCGCCGTGCTGATGACGAGAAACGCGAAATGGTGCCAGTGCGAGACGGAGAGGAGACGCGCGCAGGATATCTCCAGGAGCAGGGTGGCGGCCGAGATGAGGGCGACGGCGGCGGCGCGCATGGTACCTCTATGATAGCGATCGCCGCCGCGGATTGCCGCATATATTCGGCGCCCGAAATTGCAGGCTGAAGGCCGAAAAGCAAAGAAAGAATCGACCGCGGATTCGCGCGGATGATTACGGATTCACTTGCCGCTTCTATCTGCCGGATTGCGCCGCCGGATTGCGATTGCGCCGGCCGGGCGCGCCGTGATAGCATGAAGCCGATAGGGAATCATCGGGGGCGGGCGGACGTGAAACTGAGAATCGGTTTGCCGAAGGGGAGTCTCCAGGAGGCGACCTTCGATCTCTTCGGGAAGGCGGGCTTCAGGGTGGGGGTGAGCGGGCGATCGTACCTCCCGCGCATCGACGACGATGAGCTCGAGGGCGTTCTCATCCGCGCCCAGGAGATATCGCGCTACGTCGAGGAGGGGGTGCTCGACGCCGGCGTCACGGGCCTCGACTGGATCACCGAGAGCGGCTCGGATGTCGAGGAGGTGGCGGACCTCGTGTACGGGAAGCAGGGCTTCCGGCCGGTCCGGTGGGTGCTCGCCGTCCCGGCCGATTCCCCGATCTCCTCCCCCGCCGACCTCGAGGGGAGGCGGATCGCCACGGAGGTCGTGAACCTCACGCGGGCGTACCTCCGCCGGAACGGCGTCACCGCCCACGTCGAGTTCTCCTGGGGCGCGACCGAGGTGAAGGTCCCGGGGCTCGTCGACGCGATCGTGGAACTGACGGAGACGGGCGGCTCGCTGAGGGCGCACAACCTGCGGATCGTGGACACGGTGCTCGAATCCACCACGCGGTTCGTCGCGAACAGGGAGGCGCTCCGCGACGGCTGGAAGCGGGCGAAGATCGACCAGATCGCCGTGCTGCTGAAGGGGGCGCTCGCGGCCGAGGCGAAGGTGGGGGTGAAGATGAACGTTCCCGCCGCGGCGCTCGACGCGGTCTCGGCGCTCCTCCCCGCGCTCCGGCGTCCCACGGTCTCCGCCCTGAGCGAGAGCGGCTGGTACGCCGTCGAGACGGTCCTCGACGAGCGCATGTTCCGGACACTCGTCCCCAGGCTGAAGGAGGCGGGGGCGGAAGGGATCATCGAGTACCCGCTCAACAAGGTGATTCCCTGAGGGCGTGGCAAGGGAGGGATGACGCATGCCGTGCGGGAAGAAGAGACGGAAGAAGAAGATCGCCAAGCACAAGCGCAGGAAGCGGATGCGGAAGGACAGGCACAAGAAGAAAAGGAGGTAGCCTCATGGGAGGGCGGTCCGACCGGCGGGCGGCCGTCGCCGCGTGCCTGGTCTGCGTCGCGGCGGCCGGCTGCGCCGCCGGGCGGTCCCCCGCGGCGGGCGCGGCCCCCGCGGCGGCCGCGCCGGCGGACAGGCCGCGCGCCTACCTGCACTACTGCCTCGGCGTCTTCAACGAGGGGGAGGGGGACCTCGACGCGGCGGCGGAGGAGTACGCGACCGCCCTCTCCTTCGACCCCGCCGCCGCCCCCATCCACCTCCGGCTCGCCCGGATCCACCTCCGCCGGCAGGAGTTCGCCAGGGCGATCGAGGAGGGGCGCCAGGCGGTCGCGAAGGGACCGGAGGTCGTGGAGGCGCGGCTCCTCCTCGGGAAGGCGTACTACGCGAGCGGCGAGGTCGAGGAGGCGGTCGCCCAGTTCGAGGAGGCGGCGCGCCTCGCCCCGGACCGCGAGGACGTCTACTCCTCCCTCGGGCAGATCCATTTCACCGAGGGGAGGCGGAAGGACGCGATCGAGGCGTTCGAGCGGGGCGTCCGCGCGTGTCCCGACGCCTGGCTGCTCTGGTTCAAGCTCGGCCTCCTCCACTGCGGCGAGGACGACGTCTCGCCGGCGGTCGCGGCGCTCAGGCGCGCCGCCGAACTCGCGCCGAACGCGTTCGAGATCCGCTACAAGCTCGCCCAGGTGTACGATCTCCTCGACCTGCGGGAGGCGGCGATCGAGGAGTACGAGAACGCGCTCAAGATCCAGCCGCTCAAGCTGGAGATCTACGGCCTCCTCGGCAACCTCTACCGGCGGATGGGGGACCTCGACAAGGCGGAGGGTCGCTTCCGCCTTCTCGTCGAGCTCACCCCCGGGGAGGTCCGCCACTACCTCTCGCTCGCGCAGGTCTACCTGATGCAGGACCGGAAGGAGGAGGCCGTCGCCCTCCTCGAAGAGGCGGTCGCCCGCGGGCTCGAATCCGCCGCGCTCCATTTCTACATCGGCCTCGCGCGGAGCTCCATGCAGGCGTACGACGCCGCGCTCGAGTCGTTCCAACGGGCGCTGGAGCTCGGGATCGAGGGGGCGGGCATCCACTTCCAGATGGGCGCGGCCCACGAACGGCTCGGCCGGTACGACAGGGCGGAGGCGGCGTTCAGGAAATCGATCGAGCTCAACCCGAACAACGCCGAGGCGTACAACTACCTCGGCTACATGTTCGCCGAGCGCGGCGTCAACCTCGACGAGGCCGAGACGCTCATCGGGAAGGCGCTCGAGATGGACCCCGACAACGGGGCCTACATCGACAGCATGGGGTGGGTCTATTTCCGGAAGGGGCTCTTCGACGAGGCGCTCGCCGCCCTCCAGCGGGCCGCCTCCATCATCGGCGACGATCCGGTCGTCCTCGAGCACCTCGGCGACGCCTACGCGGAGAAGAAGATGCCGAAGGAGGCGCTCGAGGCCTGGAGCAGGTCGCTGGAGCTGGATCCGAAGAACGAGGCCCTCCGCCTGAAGGTCGACCGGATCCGGCGCAGGGTGGAGGTCGGCTGCGACGACCGGGGCGCCGGGGAGGGCCCGAAGACCGAGGTCGTGCGGGAATAGCCCGCCCCCCCGCATGCAGACCGATCCCGCCGCCGGTCCGGGCGGCAATCGCGATGAGGCACCCGTCCCCGAGCGCGGCTCCGCGCCCGGAAATGACGTCGCCTCCCCCCGCCCTTCCGCGCCGGCCGTCCTCCCCGTCTTCTGCCCGGCGAAGATCAATCTCCATCTGGAGATTGTCGGGCGGCGGCTCGACGGCTACCACGAGGTCCGCACCGTCATGCAGGCGATCGATCTCCGCGACGAGCTGCGGCTCGACGAGGCGGGGGGGGGGATCGACCTCCGCTGCGATCCGCCGACGGTTCCGGCGGATCCCGGCAATCTCTGCTGGAAGGCGGCGGAGGCGATGCGGCGCCGTGCGGGAGGCGACAGGGGGGTGCGGATCCTCCTCATGAAATCGGTCCCGGTCGCGGCCGGCCTCGGCGGCGGCAGCAGCGACGCCGCCGGCGTTCTCCGCGGACTCAACATCCTCTGGGGAAAGGGGTTGTCGAACGCCGCCCTCGAAGATATCGGCGCCGGCATCGGGTCTGATGTCCCGTTCTTCATCGGCGCCGGCACCGCCCTGTGCACCGGACGGGGGGAGATGGTGCGCCGGATCGAGGGCGCCCCCTCGCTCCCGTATGTGCTCGTGACCCCGCCTGTTCGCGTCTCGACGGCCGACGTGTATGCCTCCCTCGATTCGTCCCCGGGCTTCGCACCGGTGGGCGAGGATGATCTGCTCCGGGCGATCGCCGCCGGGGATCCCGGCCGCATCGGCGAATGCCTCTTCAACCGGCTCGAGACGGCGGGGGGGGCGCACATGCCCCTCGTCGCGGAGATCAAATCGCTCCTTCTCGACGCGGGCGGTGTCGGCGCCTCGATGAGCGGGAGCGGGCCGAGCGTGTTCTGCCTCGCGCCTGGTGCCGGGGAGGCGAGGACAATCGCGGAGCGGGTCGCCCGGCGCCTCGGGGAGGGGCATTTCGTCCATTGGGGGATGACAAACAGTGGAGTATGAATCATGAATGGAGGTGCCCCGAAAGGAAGCGGTATCGGGCGAGACCATTTTCCTGGAACCATATTTAAAGCATATCCAATGCCTTATTCTGTGTAATACAATGCAGTCGAGGAAGTTAAGGAATGCGCCGAAAAAAATCGAAATATATCGCCGTTTTTTTCAAATATACCCTTGACACCTCGCAAGGCCGAGGAATAGAATAACCCCGCAAAATAGGCATGGTACGCCAATATCTTGATTGTTGACTTGCGAGGTTGTCGAGCAACCATCGCAGGCGCAAAGGTATTTTTGCGCCTGCTTTTTGTCTGTGGAATGTTTCATGCTGTCTTTTCGGCGACATGACGCCCACGTAGCTCAGTCGGCAGAGCACGTCCTTGGTAAGGACGAGGTCACCGGTTCGACCCCGGTCGTGGGCTCCAGTGAAGCGGGGATTGGGGATAAGGGATAAGGGGATCAGGGGGGACCGGACATGGGCAAGGAGAAGTTCGAGCGGACGAAGCCGCACGTGAACGTGGGGACGATCGGGCACGTGGATCACGGGAAGACGCTGTTGACGAGCACGATCACGCGGGTATTGGCGAAGAAGGGGTATTGTTCGTACGTGACGTACGACCAGGTGGCGAAGGCGAGCGAGGCGCAGGGGCGGCGTGACGAGACGAAGATATTGACGATCGCGACGGCGCACGTGGAGTACGCGACGGAGAACCGGCACTACGCGCACGTGGACTGTCCGGGGCACATGGACTACGTGAAGAACATGATCACCGGGGCGGCGCAGATGGACGGGGCGATCCTGGTGGTGAGCGCGTCGGACGGGCCGATGCCGCAGACGCGGGAGCACATACTGCTGGCGCGGCAGGTGGGGGTGCCGGCGATCGTGGTGTTTTTGAACAAGGTGGATCTGGTGGACGATCCGGAGCTGTTGGATCTGGTGGAGCTGGAGGTGCGGGAGCTGCTGACGAAGTACGAGTTTCCCGGGGAGGAGATACCGGTGATTCGGGGGAGCGCGTTGAAGGCGAACGCGGCGGCGGAGGAGCCGGAGAGCGCGGAGGTGAAGTGCATCTGGGAGTTGCTGGCGGCGGTGGACAGCTACATACCGACGCCGAAGCGCGACATCGACCTGCCGTTCCTGATGCCGGTGGAGGACGTTTTTTCGATCACGGGGCGCGGGACGGTGGGGACGGGTCGCGTGGAGCGCGGGAAGGTGACGGTGGGGGACGAGGTGGAGATCGTGGGGTTGCGGCCGACGCGGAAGACGGTGGCGACGGGCGTGGAGATGTTCCGGAAGCTGCTGGACGAGGGGCGCGCGGGGGACAACATCGGGGTATTGCTGCGGGGGATCGAGAAGGAGGAGCTTGAGCGGGGGCAGGTGCTGGCGGCGCCCGGTTCGATCACGCCGCACACGAAGTTCAAGGCGGAGGTGTACGTGTTGTCGAAGGAGGAGGGGGGGCGGCACACGCCGTTCTTCAACGGGTACCGGCCGCAGTTCTACTTCCGGACGACGGACGTGACGGGGGTGGTGAAGCTGCCGGAAGGGGTGGAGATGGTGATGCCGGGCGACAACGTGTCGATCGACTGCGAGCTGATCACGCCGATCGCGATGGAGAAGGGGCTGCGGTTCGCGATCCGCGAGGGCGGCCGGACGGTCGGGGCGGGCCGGGTGTCCGACGTGGTGGAGTAGTTTCGTACATCGTACATCGAGGCGATGGGCGAATACGCAGGGCGGTATATATGGTACGCGAGATCATCACCCTGGCGTGCACCGAGTGCAAGCGGCGCACCTACACGAGCACAAAGGACCCGAAGAAGCACCCGGGACGGCTCGAGCTGAAGAAATACTGCCGGTTCGACAGGAAGCATACGCTGCACAAGGAAACGAAGTGACTTCGTCCGCCGCCCATCGTGATTCCGTGCGACGGGCGGCGGGCGCATGAAGGAACAGGCGGGTAGCTCAATCAGGTAGAGCACCGGTCTCCAAAACCGGCGGTTGCAGGTTCGATTCCTGTCCCGCCTGCCAGAGACAGGGAGCGCGGAGAGGGGCCCCGCCGGGGGGCGCGGCGGGCGGACGAGGGGTGCCGCATGTTCGGAAAGGCGCGGACGTTCATCGCCGAGGTGGTCGCCGAGATGAGCAAGGTCTCGTGGCCGATCAAGCGGGGGAAGGACATCAAGCCGGCGGAGCGGTACCGGGAGCTCTCCGACTCGACGATCATGGTGATCGTCTCGTCGGTCGCCCTCGCCGCCTACGTCGGCGCGGCCGACCTCGTCCTCTCCTCGCTCATGCGTGTCCTCATCGGATGACGGGTGGCGTATGGCCGACGAGCAGGTGCGGGAGACGGGGGCGGAGGGGGCGCCGGAGCGGCAGTGGTTCGTCGTCCACACGCTCTCCGGCCAGGAGTACCGGGTCAAGGAGATGATCGAGAGCAGGGCGAAGAGCCACGAGATGGAGGACAAGATCTTCCAGGTCCTCATCCCCTCGGAGAAGGTCGCCGAGGTGAAGGCCGGGAAGAAGACGATCACGGCCCGGAAATTCTTCCCCGGCTACCTGCTCGTCGAGATGATCCGCACGGACGATTCCTACTACCTCGTCCGGCAGACGCCGGGGGTCATCGGATTCATCGGGGCGGGCTCGCCGATCCCGCTCAGGGAGCACGAGGTCTCGGACGTCCTCTCGCAGATCGAGGTGAAGCGGGAGCGGGTGAAGCCGAAGGTGCTCTTCGAGGTCGGCGAGACGGTGAAGGTCACGGACGGGCCGTTCGTCAACTTCAACGGCGTCATCGACGAGGTGAACCCGGACCGGGGCAAGCTCAAGGTGCTCGTCTCCATCTTCGGCAGATCCACGCCGGTGGAGCTTGAATACTGGCAGGTCGAGAAGGGTTGAGGCGCGGCCCCCCGGGGCCGGAGCGGGGCGGGACGTTCAATGGCGAAAGAGATCGCGGCGATGGTGAAGTTGCAGATCCCCGCGGGGCAGGCGAACCCGGCCCCGCCCGTCGGGCCCGCCCTCGGCCAGCACGGCGTGAACATCATGGAGTTCTGCAAGGCGTTCAACGCGGCGACGAAGGACAAGGGCGGCATCACCGTCCCGGTCGTCATCAGCGTCTACCGGGACCGCTCCTTCTCCTTCGTGCTGAAATCGCCCCCGGCGGCGGCGCTCCTCAAGAAGGCGGCGGGGCTCGCGGTCGGCTCGCCCTCACCCGGCAAGGAGAAGGTCGGGAAGGTGACGCGCGGGCAGGTCCGCGACATCGCCCGGCAGAAGAAGGCGGACCTCACCGCGGGGGGCGAGGAGGCGGCGATGCGGATTGTCGAGGGGACCGCGAGGAGCATGGGGATCGACATCGTCGAGGAGTGAGCCCGCGGGAGGCGGCATCGGTGAAGCGGCAGAGCAAGCGGTACAGGCAGGCGAGGGAGCGCGCGGGCGGCCCGGGCGTGCGCCCGCTCGGCGAGGCGATCGCCCTCCTCCAGGAGCTGCCGCCGGCCCGGTTCGACGAGACGGTGGAGATGGTCTTCTTCCTGGGGATCGACCCGAAGCAGACCGACCAGCTCGTCCGGGGGACGGTCGCCCTCCCGCACGGCACCGGGAAGAAGGTGCGGATCGCCGTCTTCGCCAGGGGGAGCGGCGCGGACGAGGCGCGGGCGGCCGGCGCCGAGATCGTGGGCCACGAGGACCTCATCAAGAAGGTGAGCGAGGGCTGGACGGATTTCGACACGGCCGTCACGACCCCCGATCTGATGAAGGAGGTCGGGCGGCTCGGGAAGATCCTCGGCCCCCGCGGCCTCATGCCGAGCCCGAAGACCGGGACCGTGACGCGGGAGATCGGCAAGACCGTCCGGGAGCTCATGGCGGGCAGGATCGAGTTCAGGACGGACAAGGGCGCGAACGTCCACGTCCCGATCGGGAAGCGGTCGTTCGCCGCCCGCGCCCTCGCGGAGAACGCCGAGGCGATCATCGAGGCCCTCCTGAAGGCGAAGCCCGCGGGGGTGAAGGGGTCGTTCGTGAGGAAGTGCGTCGTGTCGACGACGATGGGGCCGGGCGTCGGGGTGGACCTCCGGCAGTACGTGACGCCCTGAGGGCGCGGAGCGCGGCATGAGAGCGGAGAAGAAGGGCATCGTCGAGGCGATCCGGGGGGCGCTCGACCGCAGCGCGATGCTCATCCTGACCGACCACACCGGCCTCTCCGCGACGGGGATGAGCGAGCTCCGTGCCGTCCTCGCCAGGAGCGGCGCCCGCTACATGGTGGTGAAGAACACGCTGCTCCGGCGGGCGCTCGACGACGCCTCGCTCGCGGCCCTCGAGGGGGGGCTCGCCGGGCCGACGGCGATCGCCGTCACGAGCGGCGACTGCGCCGCCCTGTCGAAGATCATCGTCGCATTCGCGAAGGAGAACGGGGCCCCGAAGGTGAAGGTTGGGCTCCTCGGCGGGAGCGCCCTCGCCGCGGCGCAGATCGGCGCGCTCGCGGCGCTGCCCCCCCGCGAGGTGCTGCTCGCCCGCCTTGTCGGCGGCCTCGCGGCGCCGCTCTCGGGGCTGCTCCGCTGCATGGCGGACGCGCCGCGGCGGTTTGCCTGCGTGCTGAACGAGCTGGCCCGGAAGGCCGGCGGCGGTTGAACCGGCCTCGGCCGGGATCGGAGGAGGAGACCACAATGACCGATGAGACGGGGAAGGCGGAGTCGAAGGCGGAAGGGAAGGCCGCGGCGGACCTCTCCGCCGAGGTGAAGGCGATCCTGAAGAAGATCGGCGATCTCAGCCCGGCCGACCGCAAGGCGCTCGGGCTCGAGGTGGTCAAGGGCCTGACGGTGATCGAGCTCTCCGAGTGGGTGAAGTCCATGGAGGACGAGTTCGGCGTCTCCGCGGCGCTCCCCGTCGCCGCCGTCGGCGTCGCCGCGGCGGCGCCGGGCGCGGGCGGCGAGGCGGCCGAGGAGAAGACCTCGTTCAACGTCGTCCTCACGTCGGCCGGCGACAAGAAGATCCAGGTGATCAAGGAGGTCCGCGCGATCACGAGCCTCGGGCTCAAGGAGGCCAAGGACCTCGTCGAGGGCGCCCCGAAGGCGGTGAAGGAGGGCGTGACGAAGGAAGAGGCGGAGGAGATCAGGAAGAAGCTCGTCGCGGCGGGCGCCGCGGTCGAGATCAAGTAGGGGAAGGCCGGCACGAGAGGCGCGCGAGGCTGCCATGTCGTCGAAGAAGGACATCACCGATTACTCCCGGGCGCGGGAGATCGTCCAGATCCCCAACCTGGTGGAGGTGCAGACGAGATCCTACGAGGATTTCCTGCAACCGAACGCCCTCCCCACGAAGCGGCGGCTCAAGGGGCTCCAGGAGGTGTTCAGGGAGGTCTTCCCGATCAAGAGCTACGACGAGACCTGCGCGCTCGAGTTCGTGGGCTACTCGCTCGGCGTGCCGAAATACGACATCATCGAGTGCCACCGGCGCGGGCTGACCTACTCGGCCCCGCTCCGGGTGACGCTCCGGCTCCGGGAGAACGGCAATATCAAGGAGGAGACGGTCTACTTCGGCAGCATCCCCCTCATGACCGAGCAGGGGACCTTCATCATCAACGGCGCCGAGCGGGTCATCGTGAGCCAGCTCCACCGCTCCCCGGGCGTCTGTTACGAGCGGGCGGCGCACCCCCGCGGCGTGCCGAGCTACTGGTTCAGGATCATCCCCTACCGCGGCTCCTGGCTCGAGGGCGAGCTCGACCCGAACGACGTCATCCATCTCTACATCGACCGGCGCCGGCGCCGGCGGAAGATCTTCGCGACGACGTTCCTCAGGGCGATCGGCTACGCCACGGACGGGGAAATCCTCGAGGCGCTCCTCGGACGGGAGGAGGTCTCCCTCGGCGGGCCGGACGACAAGGCGCTCGCGAACCGGATCGTCCTCCAGCCGGTCGCCGACCCCCGGACCGGCGCGCCGATGGTCTCCCCGGGCGAGCGGCTCACCGCGCAGCGCCTCGGCGAGCTCCGGAAGGCGGGCGTCGGGTCGCTCGCGGTCGCCGCCTCCACGTTGGGGGAGAAGGGCATCCTCCAGATGATCGAGAAGGACCGGCAGAAGCAGCTCGACGCCCAGGACGAGGCGCTCAAGGAGATCTACAAGCGCCTCCGCCCCGGCGACCCCGCCAACATCTCGAGCGCGCGGAGCATGCTCAAGCGGATCTTCTTCGACCCCCGCCACTATGATCTCGGGAGGGTGGGGCGGTTCAAGCTGAACAGGAAGCTCGGCTTCGAGGTGACCGAGCGCACGCTGCGGGTCGGCATCCTCCGCAAGGAGGACGTCGCCGAGGCGTGTCGCTACCTGCTCAGGCTGCGGCACGGCGAGGGCGGCACCCTGGACGACATCGACCACCTCGGCAACCGCCGTGTCCGTTCCGTCGGCGAGCTGCTCCAGAACCAGTGCCGCATCGGCCTCGCCCGGATGGAGCGGCTCACGAAGGAGCGGATGAACCTCTACGACATGAGCGCCGAGACCGTGACGCCGCACCGGCTGATCAACCCGAAGGCGTTCACGAGCGTCATTCGCGACTTCTTCGGCAGGAGCCAGCTCTCCCAGTTCATGGACCAGACGAACCCGCTCGCCGAGCTCACCCACAAGCGGCGGCTCTCCGCCCTCGGCCCCGGCGGCCTCTCGCGGGAGCGCGCGGGCTTCGAGGTGCGCGACGTCCACACGAGCCACTACGGGCGCATCTGCCCGATCGAGACGCCGGAGGGCCCGAACATCGGCCTCATCTCCTCGCTGAGCACCTACGCGCGGGTCAACGAGTTCGGCTTCCTGGAGACCATCTACCGCAAGGTGGTCGACGGGCGGGTGACCGACGAGGTCGTCTGGATGAGCGCCGACGAGGAGGAGGAGTGCGTCATCGCGCAGGCGAACGCCCCGACCGACGAGCGCGGCCACCTCGCGGGGGAGAAGGTATCGGCGCGCTTCCGGGGGGATTTTGTCTACGTGCCGGCGCGGGAGATCCAGTACATGGACGTCTCCCCGAAGCAGCTCGTGAGCGTGGCGGCCGGGCTCATCCCCTTCCTCGAGCACAACGACGCCAACCGCGCCCTCATGGGATCGAACATGCAGCGCCAGGCGGTCCCGCTCCTCACCACCGAGGCGCCCATCATCATGACCGGCCTCGAGCGGCAGGTGGCCCGCGATTCCGGCGTCATGGTCCTCGCGCAGGCCCCGGGCGAGGTGGAGTACGTGGACAGCACGAGGATCGTGGCCGGCGGCAGGACCTACCGGCTCATCAAGAACTTCCGCTCCAACGCCGGGACCTGCATCAACCAGCGCCCGACGGTGGCGGTCGGCGACCGCGTGCGGAAGGGGGACGTGCTCGCCGACGGCCCCGCGACGAGGGAGGGGTGCCTCGCCCTCGGGCGCAACGTGCTCGTCGCCTTCATGCCCTGGGGGGGGCACAACTTCGAGGACGCGATCCTCATCAGCGAACGGCTCGTGCGGGACGACAGCTTCACCTCCATCCACATCGAGGAGTTCGAGATCGGGGCCCGCGACACGAAGCTCGGCAAGGAGGAGATCACCCGCGACATCCCGAACGTCGGCGAGGAGTCCCTGAAGGACCTCGCCGAGGACGGCATCGTGAGGCTCGGGGCGGAGGTGAAGCCCGGCGACATCCTCGTCGGGAAGATCACCCCGAAAACCGAGACCGAGCTCTCCCCCGAGGAGCGGCTCCTCCGGGCGATCTTCGGCGAAAAGGCGGCGGATGTCCGCGACGCCTCCCTCATCGTCCCCTCCGGCACCGAGGGGATCGTCATGGACGTGAAGGTCTTCTCCCGCAAGGACGCCGCCCAGACCGACGACGAGCGGCTCGAGGAGAAGCGGAAGATCCGCGAGATCACCGAGGAGTTCCGGAAGCGGATCGCGAAGATCCGGTCGCGGCGGGAGGAGCGCCTCACCGACCTCCTCTCGGGGAAGGTCGCGGAGGCGGAGGTGATCAATCTCCAGACCGGGGAGGTGATCATTTCGGCGGGCAAGAAGATCGGCACAACGCACATCGAGAAGCTCCAGGAGGTCGATTTCAGCGACATCGAGACCGACGACGAGTCGATGGGGAACGAGATCAAGGGCGTGCTCATGGAGTACGGCCACGCCATCGAGGAGGCGGAGACGGCGGAGAACCGCGCCATCGACAAGTTCAAGCGCGGCGACGAGCTCGACCCCGGCCTCATCAAGCAGGTGAAGGTGTACGTGGCGAGCAAGCGGAAGCTCCAGGTCGGCGACAAGATGGCGGGGAGGCACGGGAACAAGGGCGTCATCGCGAAGATCCTCCCCGAGGAGGACATGCCGTTTCTCGAGGACGGCACCCCCGTCGACATGGTGCTCAACCCGCTCGGCGTCCCCTCCCGGATGAACGTGGGGCAGCTCCTCGAGACGCACCTCGGGTGGGCGGCGAGGATACTCGGCATGCGGCTGGAGACCCCGGTCTTCAACGGCATCAGGGAAGAGACGATCAAGGGGCTCATGGAGCGGGCGTGCCTCCCCCGGAGCGGCAAGGCGGTGCTCCACGACGGCCGGACCGGGGAGCGCTTCCGGCAGGAGGTCACCGTCGGGCACCTCTACATGATGAAGCTCTCGCACCTCGTCTCCGACAAGATCCACGCGCGCGCCACCGGCCCCTACTCGCTCGTCACCCAGCAGCCGCTCGGCGGGAAGGCCCAGTTCGGCGGCCAGCGGTTCGGGGAGATGGAGGTCTGGGCGCTCGAGGCGTACGGCGCCGCCTACGCCCTCCAGGAGCTCCTCACCGTCAAGAGCGACGACGTGGCGGGGAGGACCAAGATCTACGAGTCGATCGTCAAGGGGCAGAACTCGCTCGAGGCGGGGACGCCCGAGTCGTTCAACGTGCTCATCAAGGAGATGCGGAGCCTCTGCCTCGACGTCCGGACGGAGAAGGCCTCATGAGACCGACCGCCCGTCCGCAGCCCGGCTCGACGGCGGGATTTCCGAAGGGGGGACGCCACGGTGACTGACGTCAAAGCGGCAAAGGTCTTCCTCGGCCTCGACGGCGACGAGGGCGTGTTCGATTCCGTGACGATCCGGATCGCCTCGCCGGAGGTCATCCGCTCCTGGTCGAAGGGGGAGGTCAAGAACCCCGAGACGATCAACTACCGCACCTTCAAGCCGGAGAAGGGCGGCCTCTTCTGCGAGCGGATCTTCGGGCCGACGCACGACTGGGAGTGCAACTGCGGCAAGTACAAGCGGATCAAGCACAAGGGCGTCGTCTGCGACCGCTGCGGGGTGGAGGTCACCCAGTCGAAGGTGCGGCGGGAGCGGATGGGGCACATCGAGCTCGCCGTCCCGGTCTCCCATATCTGGTTCTTCAAGACACAGCCGAGCCGCATCGGGAACATCCTCGACCTCTCCACGGCCGAGCTCGAGCGGGTGCTCTACTACGAGGACTACATCGTCACCGACCCGGGGGACACGAACCTCAAGAAGAAGGCGCTCCTCGCGGAGGCCGACTACCAGCAGTGCCTGAAGGAGCACGGGGGCCGCTTCAAGGCGGGGATGGGCGCCGAGGCGATCCGCGAGCTCCTGCGGTCCGAGGACCTCGATGCCCTCTCCGACGACCTGCACCGGCGCCTCGCGAAGACGAGCAGCAAGCAGACGAAGAAGAAGCTCAGCAAGCGGCTCCAGATCGTCGAGGGGATGAAGAAATCGGGCAACCGCCCCGAGTGGATGGTCATGAACGTCATCCCGGTCATCCCCCCCGATCTCCGGCCCCTCGTCCCGCTCGAGGGCGGCCGCTTCGCGACCTCCGACCTGAACGATCTCTACCGCCGGGTCATCAACCGCAACAACCGTCTCAAGGCGATCCTCGAGCTCAAGACCCCGGAGGTCATCATCCGGAACGAGAAGCGCATGCTCCAGGAGGCGGTGGACGCCCTCATGGACAACGGCCGCCACGGGCGGCCGATCGTGGGCGCGGGGAGCAGGCCGCTCAAGTCGCTGAGCGACATGCTGAAGGGGAAGCAGGGCCGCTTCCGCCAGAACCTGCTCGGGAAGCGGGTGGACTACTCGGGCCGCTCCGTGATCGTCGTGGGCCCGGAGCTCAAGCTCCACCAGTGCGGCCTGCCGAAGAAGATGGCGCTCGAGCTGTTCGAGCCGTTCATCATCCGCGAGCTCAAGAACCGCGGGGCCGTGCACACGATCCGGAGCGCCAAGAAGATGATCGAGAAGGAGATCCCCGAGGTGTGGGACATCCTGGAGGAGGTCAGCCGGGGGCACGCGGTGCTCCTCAACCGGGCCCCGACGCTCCACCGCCTCGGCATCCAGGCGTTCGACCCGGTGCTCATCGAGGGGAAGGCGATCCGGATCCACCCGCTCGTCTGCGCGGCCTTCAACGCCGACTTCGACGGCGACCAGATGGCGGTCCACGTGCCGCTCTCGGTCGAGGCACAGCTCGAGGCGCGGCTGCTCATGCTCGCGCCCCACAACATCTTCTCCCCCTCGAGCGGCAAGCCGATCGACACGCCGACCCAGGACATCGCGCTCGGCTGCTACTACGTGACGAAGGAGATCTTCCAGGAGCAGCCGGCGCGGCTCACCTTCGCGGACCGCGCCGAGGCCCTCCTCGCCTACAGCCTCGACGTCGTCACCCTGCACGAGAAGGTGCGGGTGCGCATCGACGGGGACCTCATCGAGACGACCCCGGGGCGGGTCCTCTTCAACGAGCTCCTGCCGCCGGAGATCGGCTTCTTCAACGAGGAGCTCAACAAGAAGCGCCTCGGCGACGTGATCATGGCCTGCTACCGGGCCGTCGGCCGCGAGCGGACCGTCGAGATCCTGGACCGGATGAAGGACCTCGGCTTCCGGGAGGCGACGCGCGCCGGCATCTCCATCGCCACCGACGACATGACCATCCCGGCCGACAAGCGCGGGTTCATCGAGACGGCGAACAGGGAGATCCATGAGGTCGAGCGGCAGTACCGCGGCGGGAGCATCACCGAGGGGGAGCGCTACAACAAGGTCGTCGACATCTGGACCCACACCACCGACCGGATCGCCGAGTCGATGTACAACGGCCTCGCGAAGCCGGAGGGGGCGGCGGGGCTCAACCCGATCTTCCTGATGGTCGACTCGGGGGCGCGGGGCAGCAAGCAGCAGATCCGGCAGCTCGCGGGGATGCGGGGCCTCATGGCGAAGCCGTCCGGGGAGATCATCGAGTCGCCGATCGTCTCCAACTTCCGCGAGGGGCTGAGCGTCCTGGAGTACTTCATCTCGACGCACGGGGCGCGGAAGGGGCTCGCGGACACGGCGCTGAAGACGGCCGACTCCGGCTACCTCACCCGCCGCCTTGTCGACGTCGCCCAGGACGTCATCGTCACCGAGGTCGACTGCGGCACGCTCAACGGCATCACCGTGCGCGCCATCCACGAGGGGGAGGACGTCGTCGTCTCGCTCAAGGAGCGCATCATGGGGCGGACGAGCCTCGAGGACATCACGGAGCCGGTCACCCGCGACGTGATCGTCCGGTCGAACGAGGTCGTCACCGAGCGCCTCGCCGACCGGCTCGAGGAGATGGGGATCGAGCAGATCAGGATCCGCTCGGTGCTCACCTGCGAGTCGAAGCGCGGTGTCTGCGTGAAATGCTACGGGAACGACCTCGCGATGGGGCGCGAGGTGGAGCTCGGCGCGGCGGTCGGCATCATCGCCGCGCAGTCGATCGGCGAGCCGGGCACGCAGCTCACGATGCGGACGTTCCACATCGGCGGGACGGCGAGCCAGGTGTTCAAGCAGCCCCAGATCAGGGTCCGGGTGGAGGGGATCCCCAAGTACGTCGGCGTGAAGGTCGTCGTCGCCGAGGACGGCTCCCGCATCGTGGTGAACAAGAACGGGAGCGTCAGCATCCACGAGGTCATGCGGGACTCGAAGGGCAACGTGCGGGAGGGGCGGGAGCTCGAGACCTACACCCTCCCCGCCGGATCGATCCTCGCGAAGGAGGAGGGGGAGGTGGTCGCGAAGGACGAGGTCGTCGCCCGCTGGGACCCGTACAACACGCCGATCCTCTCGGAGAAGGAGGGGGTCGTCTCCTTCGAGGACATCCACGAGGGGAAGACGATGAAGCGGGAGATCGACGAGTCCACCGGTCTCGTCGGCCGCGTCATCATCGAGCACAAGGAGGACCTCCATCCCCAGATCGTGATCACGGGCCCGGACGGGAAGGAGATCCTCGCCTACTACACGATCCCGCCCGGGGCGCACATCATGGTCGACGTGGGGGAGCACGTCACCCCGGGGAAGCTCCTCGCCAAGAGCCCGCGCAAGATCAGCAAGACGAAGGACATCACGGGGGGCCTGCCCCGGGTCGCCGAGCTCTTCGAGGCGCGGCGCCCGAAGGACGCCGCCGAGATATCGAGGATCGACGGGATCGTGGAGTTCAGGGGGACGCAGAAGGGCCGCCGCCTCCTCGTCGTTCGGAACGAGGTCACCGGCGTGGAGGAGGAGCACCTCATCCCGTTCGGGAAGCACCTCGTCGTCTACAAGGGCGACGAGGTCAAGAAGGGGCAGCAGCTCACCGAGGGGCCGATCGTCCCGCAGGAGCTCCTCCAGGTCTGCGGCCCGAAGGAGCTCCAGGAGTACCTCGTCAACCAGGTGCAGGAGGTGTACCGGCTCCAGGGCGTCGAGATCAACGACAAGCACATCGAGGTCATCATCCGCCAGATGCTGCGGAAGGTGCGCATCGTCGACCCCGGCGACAGCGAGTTCCTCTTCGGGGAGCACGTGGAGAAGTACGTCTTCGACCGGGAGAACGACCGGCTCGTCCGGAAGGGACAGCGTCCCGCGGAGGCCTCGCCGCTCCTCCTCGGCATCACGAAGGCGTCGCTCGAGACCGAGAGCTTCATCTCCGCCGCCTCCTTCCAGGAGACGACGAGGGTGCTCACGAACGCCGCCGCCACCGGCCGCGCCGACTCGCTCGCCGGCTTCAAGGAGAACGTGATCATGGGGCACCTCATCCCGGCGGGCAGCGGCTTCAAGACGCACGGCCGGATCGACATCGTGCCGCTCGTCGAGCTCGCCGCCCCGCCGCTCGAGCTCGCCGCCCCGCCCGCGGCGGTCCCCGCGCCGGCGGCCGCCGGGGAGGAGCCCGCCGGGGAGGAGGAGAAGAAGACCGCGAAGAAGGCGGCGCCGAAGAAGGCGAAGAAGGCCGCGAAGAAGAAGGCCGCGACGAAGAAGGCCGCAAAGAAGAAGTGAGGGGGATCTGATGCCGACGATCAACCAGCTCCTGCGAAAGGGCAGGCGGAGGCCGCGGAGGAAGACGAAGGCCCCCGCGCTCGAGGCGTGCCCCCAGCGCCGGGGGGTGTGCCTCCTGGTGAAGACGCAGACGCCGAAGAAGCCGAACTCCGCCCTGCGGAAGGTGGCGCGGGTGCGGCTCACGAACGGGGTCGAGGTCACCGCCTACATCCCGGGCGAGGGGCACAACCTCCAGGAGCACTCCATCGTCATGGTACGCGGCGGGAGGGTGAAGGACCTCCCGGGCGTCCGCTACCACATCGTGCGGGGGACGCTCGACGCGACCGGCGTCGACGGCCGCAGGCGGAGCCGCTCCAAGTACGGCGCGAAGACGCCGAAGTGACGGGCGCATCGGGCGGGGAGAGTCCACGAGGGAGACGAGGATCATCATGGCGCGTCGTCGACGGGTGATACGGAAGCGGGTGGTCATCGACGAGCGGTACGGGAGTCCCCTCGTCGCGAAGATCATCAGGTACATGATGCGGGAGGGGAAGAAGAGCGTCGCCCAGCGGATCGTCTACTCGACGATGGACCTGATCGGGCGGCGGGTGCCGGATGCGCAGCCGCTCGCGGTCGTCGAGAAGGCGGTCGATCGCGTCCGGCCGATCCTCGAGGTCAAGTCGAGGCGGGTCGGCGGCGCCACCTACCAGGTCCCCGTGGAGGTGCGCTCCGACCGGCAGGTCGCCCTCGCCCTCCGCTGGATCCTCTCGTACGCGCGGGCGCGCAAGGGCAAGCCGATGGAGGAGCGCCTCGCCGCGGAGCTCCTCGACGCCTACAAGGGCGAGGGGGCGGCGATCAAGAAGCGCGAGGACACGCACAAGATGGCCGAGGCGAACAAGGCGTTCGCCCACTACCGCTGGTAGGCCGGCGGGGCGCGGGCCGGAGAGTCGGGACGATGCCGCTGAATGTCGTCGCACAGGGGAAGAGGCACGGGATCATGGAGACGCACGCGTCCCTCGACACGATCAGGAACATCGGCATCATGGCGCACATCGATGCCGGCAAGACGACCGCCACCGAGCGGATCCTCTACTACACGGGGAAGACGTACAAGATCGGCGAGGTGGACGAGGGCACGGCGACGATGGACTGGATGGCCGAGGAGCAGAAGCGCGGCATCACCATCACCTCCGCCGCCACGACCTGCATCTGGCGCGGCCACCGGATCAACATCATCGACACCCCGGGGCACGTGGATTTCACCGTCGAGGTGGAGCGCAGCCTCCGGGTGCTCGACGGCGCCGTCGCCATCTTCTGCGGCGTCGAGGGGGTGGAGCCGCAGTCCGAGACGGTCTGGCGCCAGGCGGAGCGGTACCGCGTGCCGCGGCTCGCCTTCGTCAACAAGATGGACCGCGTCGGCGCCGACTTCGACTGGGCGGTGCGCCGGATGCGGGAGCGGCTCGCGGCGAACGCCGTGCCGATCCAGCTCCCGCTCGGCGCCGAGGCGGCGTTCAGCGGGATCGTGGACCTCGTGACCATGCGGGCGGTCGTCCACGACGAGGAGACGCGCGGGGCCTCCTTCAGGGAGGAGGAGATCCCCCCCGCCCTGCGCGACCGGGCGTCCGCCGCGCGCGACCGGATGCTCGAGGCGGTGGCGAGCGAGGACGAGGCCTTCTTCGATCTCTACGCCGCGGGGAGGAGCCCCACGGAGGGCGACATCAGGACGGCCCTGCGCCGACTCGTCCTCGCCAACCGCGTCGTGCCGGTCCTCTGCGGGTCGGCGCTGCGCAACAAGGGGATCCAGCCGCTGCTCGACGCGGTGGTCGACTACCTGCCGTCGCCGGAGGAGATGCCGCCGGTGACGGGCACGCACCCGAAGACGCAGGAGGCCGTCGAGCGGCGGGCCGACGCGGCGGGGCCGCTCGCCGCCCTCGCCTTCAAGGTGGTCACGGACGGGTTCGTGGGCAAGCTCGTCTACCTGCGGGTCTACTCCGGGACGCTGCGGAAGGGGGCGCAGGCCTACAACCCCGCCGTCCGGAAGCGGCAGCGCGTCGGCCGGCTCCTGCGCATGCACGCCAACCGCAGGGAGGACGTGAACGAGGCGACCGCCGGCGAGATCGTCGCGGCCGTCGGGCTCGAGCGGACGGTGACCGGGCACACCCTCTGCGACGAGCGGCACCCGATCGTCCTCGAGTCGATGCACTTCCCGGAGCCGGTGATCTCGATGGCGATCGAGCCGCGCACGAAGGCGGACCGGGAGAAGCTGCTCGACGTCCTCCACCGCCTCGCCGAGGAGGATCCGACCTTCAAGACGAAGATGAACGAGGAGACCGGGCAGCTCATCATCTCCGGGATGGGGGAGCTGCACCTCGAGATCCTCAAGGACCGGATGCTCCGCGAGTTCAGGCTCTCCGCGAAGGTGGGGAGGCCCGAGGTGGCGTACCGCGAGACGATCACCGCCCCCTGCAGCGGCGAGGGGCGGTTCATCCGCCAGACCGGCGGGCGGGGGCAGTACGGCCACGTCTGCGTCGACCTCGTCCCCGGCGAGCGGGGATCGGGGATCGTCGTGGAGGACGCCGTCAAGGGGGGCGCGATCCCGAGGGAGTTCATCAAGGACGCCGCCGAGGGGGTCCGGGAGGCCTGCCTCGCCGGGCCGCTCGCCGGCTACTCGATGGTGGACCTGAAGGCGGTCATCACGGACGGCTCGTACCACGAGGTGGATTCCTCGGATGTCGCCTTCAGGCACGCCGGCGCCATGGCCGTCAGGGACGCGATCCGGCGCGGCGCCCCGGCGCTGCTCGAGCCGATCATGGACGTGGAGATCACGACGCCGACGGACTACCTCGGCGACATCATCAGCGACGTCAGCTCGCGGCGCGGGAAGGTCCGGGAGATGGAGGCGCGGAGCCACGCCCACATCATCCGGGCGTTCGTCCCCCTCGCCGAGATGTTCGGCTACGCGACGGCGATCCGCTCGCTCACGCGGGGACGGGCCTCCTATTCCATGGAGCCGTCCTGCTTCGAGAAGATCCCGAGGCAGGCGGAGGAGCAGCTGCTCGACGGGACCAGGCCGCAGAGATAGGGGATACGGGATCAGGGGGGACCGGACATGGGCAAGGAGAAGTTCGAGCGGACGAAGCCGCACGTGAACGTGGGGACGATCGGGCACGTGGATCACGGGAAGACGCTGTTGACGAGCACGATCACGCGGGTATTGGCGAAGAAGGGGTATTGTTCGTACGTGACGTACGACCAGGTGGCGAAGGCGAGCGAGGCGCAGGGGCGGCGTGACGAGACGAAGATATTGACGATCGCGACGGCGCACGTGGAGTACGCGACGGAGAACCGGCACTACGCGCACGTGGACTGTCCGGGGCACATGGACTACGTGAAGAACATGATCACCGGGGCGGCGCAGATGGACGGGGCGATCCTGGTGGTGAGCGCGTCGGACGGGCCGATGCCGCAGACGCGGGAGCACATACTGCTGGCGCGGCAGGTGGGGGTGCCGGCGATCGTGGTGTTTTTGAACAAGGTGGATCTGGTGGACGATCCGGAGCTGTTGGATCTGGTGGAGCTGGAGGTGCGGGAGCTGCTGACGAAGTACGAGTTTCCCGGGGAGGAGATACCGGTGATTCGGGGGAGCGCGTTGAAGGCGAACGCGGCGGCGGAGGAGCCGGAGAGCGCGGAGGTGAAGTGCATCTGGGAGTTGCTGGCGGCGGTGGACAGCTACATACCGACGCCGAAGCGCGACATCGACCTGCCGTTCCTGATGCCGGTGGAGGACGTTTTTTCGATCACGGGGCGCGGGACGGTGGGGACGGGTCGCGTGGAGCGCGGGAAGGTGACGGTGGGGGACGAGGTGGAGATCGTGGGGTTGCGGCCGACGCGGAAGACGGTGGCGACGGGCGTGGAGATGTTCCGGAAGCTGCTGGACGAGGGGCGCGCGGGGGACAACATCGGGGTATTGCTGCGGGGGATCGAGAAGGAGGAGCTTGAGCGGGGGCAGGTGCTGGCGGCGCCCGGTTCGATCACGCCGCACACGAAGTTCAAGGCGGAGGTGTACGTGTTGTCGAAGGAGGAGGGGGGGCGGCACACGCCGTTCTTCAACGGGTACCGGCCGCAGTTCTACTTCCGGACGACGGACGTGACGGGGGTGGTGAAGCTGCCGGAAGGGGTGGAGATGGTGATGCCGGGCGACAACGTGTCGATCGACTGCGAGCTGATCACGCCGATCGCGATGGAGAAGGGGCTGCGGTTCGCGATCCGCGAGGGCGGCCGGACGGTCGGGGCGGGCCGGGTGTCCGACGTGGTGGAGTAGTTTCGTACATCGTACATCGTATATCGAGGCGATGGGCGAATAAAGGGATCGGGAATGGCGAAGCAGAGAATACGGATCAGGCTCAGGGCGTACGACCACCGGGTCCTCGATCAGTCCACCGGGGAGATCGTGGAGACGGCGAAGCGGACGGGCGCGAAGGTCTGCGGCCCGATCCCGCTGCCGACGGAGATCGAGCGCTACACGGTGCTGCGGTCGCCGCACGTCGACAAGAAGTCGCGGGAGCAGTTCGAGATCCGGACGCACAAGCGGCTCCTCGACATCCTCGACCCGACGGCGCGGACGATCGACGAGCTCAGGAAGCTCAACCTGCCCGCGGGCGTGGACATCAGGATCAGGCTCTAGGCCCGGCGAGGACGGCCCCGATGCGGATGCTCACGGTGGTGAACGGGAACGGAGAGGCGGTCGGCGAGGTCAGGGTGTCCGACCGGCTGGAGGGGGCCGCCGCCGATCGGCAGCTCGTCCGGGACGTCATCGTCGGCTACATGCGGAACAGGCGCCGGGGCACCGCCTCGACCCTCACGAAGGGGGAGGTGCGCGCCTCCGGCAGGAAGCCGTACCGGCAGAAGGGCACCGGCAGGGCCCGGGTCGGAACGATCGCCTCGCCGATCCGGCGGGGGGGCGGCGCCGCCTTCGGGCCGAGGCCGAGGGGGTATGCGCGGCCGATCCCGAAGGATCTCCGCAGGAGGGCGCTCGTCGCCGCCCTCGCGGCGAAGCTCCGGGAGGGCGACCTCGTGGTCGTCGACACCACCGACCGCGTCGGGTCGAAGACGAGGGAGATCGCCCGGTGGCTCGCGCGGATCGGCGCGGGCGCGCGGCCGCTCATCGTCGTGTCGGGGGAGGACCAGGGCGTCATCCGGGCGTCGCGGAACATACCGGGGGCGGCGGTCGTCCGCCGCGGCTCCCTGAACGCCCTGGTGCTCATGGCCCACGGGAAGGTGGTCATGGCGAGGGGCGATCTCGAATCGCTGCAGGAGCGGCTGGCATGAAGGCGGGCGGCGGCGTCATCAGGAAGCCGATCATCACCGAGAAGGCGACCGGCGGGTCGGAGGCGCATCGGAAGTACTGCTTCATGGTGGACCGCCGGGCGAACAAGATCGACATCAAGCGGGCGGTGGAGGCCGCGTTCAACGTGACGGTGACGAAGGTGAACACCTCCCGCGTCCGGGGGAAGCTCAAGCGCGTCCGCTGGCAGGTCGGCCGGACCTCCGACTGGAAGAAGGCCGTCGTCACCCTGCGGGAGGGGGACAAGATCGAGTACGCGACCTAGCGGGACGGTCGAGGGACGGGGCAGGCGATGGGATTGAAACGGTATAAACCGACGACGCCGAGCAGGCGCTGGATCACGGGGAGCGACTTCAGCGAGATCACCAGGCGCGCCCCCGAGCGGCGCCTGACGACGGCCCTCCGCCGGAAGGCGGGCCGGAATTTCACGGGGAGGATCACCGTCCGCCGCCGCGGCGGCGGACACCGGCGCCGCTACCGGATCGTCGATTTCAGGCGGGACAAGAGCGGCATCCCGGCGCGGGTCGCCGCCATCGAGTACGACCCGATCCGCTCGGCCCGGATCGCCCTCCTCCACTACGTGGACGGCGAGAAGCGGTACATCCTCGCGCCCGCGGGGCTCTCCGTCGGCGACCCGGTCGTCGCCGGCGACGGCGTCGAGCCGAGGGTGGGCAACTGCATGCCGCTCGCCCGGATCCCCCTCGGCACGCTCGTCCATAATGTCGAGCTCGCCGCCGGGAGGGGGGGGGTCCTCGTCCGGAGCGCGGGATCCGCCGCCGAACTGATGGCGCGCGAGGGCGGGTACGCCCACCTGCGGCTCCCCTCGGGCGAGGTGCGGCGCGTGAGCGAGCGGTGCGCGGCGACGATCGGGCAGATCGGCAACCCCGAGCACGAGGCGATGAGCCTCGGCAAGGCGGGCCGGTCGAGGTGGCTCGGGCGCCGGCCGAGGGTGCGCGGCGTCGCGATGAACCCCGTGGACCACCCGATGGGCGGCGGCGAGGGGAGGTCGAGCGGCGGCCGGCACCCGTGCTCGCCGACGGGGGTGCCCGCGAAGGGCGGCAAGACGCGGTCGCGGAGGAAGCCGTCGCGCGCCGTCGTCAGCCCGCGGGCGCGGAAGCGGCGGCGGAGGTAGGGGTCGAGGGGGTGAATGATGGGTCGATCGCTCAGGAAGGGACCGTACGTGGACGAGAAGCTGCTCGCGAGGATCGAGCGGATGAACCGCCTCAACGAGCGGCGGCCGGTCAAGACGTGGGCCCGCAGGAGCACCATCGTGCCGGACTTCGTCGGCCACACCTTCACCGTCCACAACGGCAAGAAGTTCATACCGGTCTTCGTGACCGAGGCCATGGTCGGGCACAAGCTCGGGGAGTTCTCCCCGACGAGGACGTTCAGGAAGCACAGCGCCCACACCGAGAAATCGACGGCGGCGAAGTAGGCCGGCCGGGCGCAACGGGAAGAGGGGCAGCATGAAGGAGAGCCGTGCGGTGGGGAATTACGTCCGGGTCGCGCCGCGGAAGGCGCGGCTCGTCGTGGATCTCATCCGCGGGCGCGCCGCGGACGACGCGCTCGCCGCGCTCGCCCTCAGCCGCAAGCGGGCCGCGCACCCGGTCGGGAAGATCCTCCGCTCCGCGCTCGCGAACCTCCAGGCCTCCAAGCGCCCGGAGACGACCGTCGTCCACCGCGCCTTCGTGGACGAGGGGCCGATGCTGAAGCGGTACATGGCGCGGGCGATGGGCAGGGCGACGATGATCAGGCGGCGGACGAGCCGCATCACGATCGTGCTCCGGGAGCGGGAGGCGCCGGCGTCCGGGGGCCTCGCGGCGCGGGCCGCGGGCACGGGAACGCGGAGAGCGAGGAGGTAGGCCGTGGGGCAGAAGGTGAATCCGATCGGCTTTCGGCTGGCGGTCAGCCAGGACTGGCGGTCCAAATGGTACGCCGGGAAGGCCGACTACGGCGCCCTCCTCAACGAGGACGTGCGGATCAGGGACCATATCAAGGGGCGGCTCCAGTTCGCCGGCGTGTCGCGCATCGGCATCGAGCGGACCGGCACGAAGGTGCGCATCAACATCTGGAGCGCCCGCCCCGGCATCGTCATCGGGCGCAAGGGCTCGGAGATCGACCGGCTCCGCGACGACCTTGCGGAGATGACCGGGCGCGAGATCATCATCGACGTCACGGAGGTCAAGCGGCCGGAGATCGAGTCGCAGCTCGTGGCGGAGAACGTGGCGACCCAGCTCGAGAAGCGGGTCTCGTTCCGACGGGCGATGAAGCGCGCCGTCTCCACGACGATGGATGCGGGGGCCCAGGGGGTCAAGATCCAGTGCGCGGGCCGGCTCGGCGGGGGGGAGATCGCCCGGTCGGAGAGTTACCGGGAGGGAAAGATCCCCCTCCACACGCTGCGGGCGGACATCGACTACGGCTTCGCCGAGGCCCGGACGACGTACGGGCGGATCGGCGTGAAGGTCTGGATCTACAAGGGGGAGCGGATGACGGCGGGGGAGGCGGGCGGCCATGGCGCTCCAGCCTAAGAAGACGAAGTTCAGGAAGGCGCAGCGCGGCTCCATGAAGGGGGCCGAGACGCGGGGGACGACGATCGCCTTCGGCGAGTACGGCCTCCAATCCCTCGACACCGCATGGGTGACGACGACGCAGATCGAGGCGGCGCGCGTCGCCCTCACGCGGCACATGAAGCGGCACGGCAAGGTCTGGATCAGGGTGTTCCCGGACAAGCCGGTGACGAAGAAGCCCGCCGAGACGCGTATGGGAAAGGGGAAGGGGGCGCCGGAGACGTGGGTCGCCGTCGTCCGGAGGGGGAGGATCCTCTTCGAGATCGACGGGATCACCCTCCCCATGGCGCAGGAGGCGATGAGCAGGGCCGCGTCGAAGCTGTCGGTGCGGACGCGCTTCGTGTCGCGGGAGACGCCGGCATGACGCGACGGAGGACGGCGTGAAGGCGAAGGAGATGCGGGAGAAGGACCCCGAGGAGCTCCGGGCGCTCGTCGCCGGCTGGCGGGAGGAGCTGTTCAAGCTCGGCGTGCAATCGATGACGGGGCAGATCGAGCAGTACAGCAGGATGCGGGAGATGCGGAGGAACATCGCGCGCGCCCTCACGGTGCTCGGGCGCCCGCCCGCCCCCGCCGCTGCCGCCGGGAAGAGGGGGACGAGATGACGGCGCGGGGCGCGAGGAAGCGGAGGACCGGAACGGTCGTGTCCGACCGGATGCAGAAGACGATCGCCGTGGACGTCGAGCGCGTCTACCGCCACCCGAGGTACGGGAAGGTGATCCGCGCGGCCACCCGGTACTACGCGCACGACGAGAAGGGGGAGGCGCGCGCGGGGGACACCGTCCGCATCGCGGAGTGCAGGCCGATGAGCCGTCTGAAGCGGTGGCGGCTCGAGGCGATCCTCAGGCGCGGCGGCGGCGCCCCCGTCCCCGGGGCGGGGGAGGCCGAGGTCCGGGCCCTCGAGGAGTCGATCCGGGGCGGGGCGGAGGCGCAGGCGGCGTCCGGTGCCGCCGGGGCCGGCGGGGAGGCGGAGGCGGCGACATGATCCAGCTCCGCACGCGGCTCGAGGTCGCCGACAACACCGGCGCGAGGCGCATCTCCTGCATCAAGGTCCTCGGGGGGACCGGCAGGCGGTACGCCCATATCGGCGACGTCATCATCGCGTCGGTCAAGGAGGCCGCCCCCGACGGCATCATCAAGAAGGGGGAGGTCGTCCGCGGCGTCGTCGTGCGGACGCGGCAGCCGATCCGCAGGGGGGACGGCTCCCTCCTCCGGTTCGACACGAACGCGGCCGTCATCATCGACAATCAGAACAACCCGAAGGGGACGCGGATATTCGGCCCGGTCGCGAGGGAGCTCCGCGAGCGGAACTTCATGAAGATCGTCTCCCTCGCCCCCGAGGTCCTCTAGGAGATGCGCCGCGCGGCGCGCGGCACGTGGCGACCATGAAAATGCTCATCAGGAAGGACGACATCGTCATCGCCGTCGCGGGGAAGGAGCGGTTCTCCGGGAAGACGGGGAAGGTGCTGAAGGTCTTCCCCGGCACGGGACGGGCCATCGTCGAGGGCTTCAACCTGTCGAAGCGGCACATGCGGCCGACGCAGAAGAACCCGAAGGGCGGCATCATCCAGAAGGAGCGGTCGATCCACCTCTCCAACGTCATGCCCTACTGCGCGAAGTGCCAGCGGGGGGTGCGCGTCGGCAGGCGGCTCCTCGCCGACGGGACGAGGCACCGGTACTGCCGGAAGTGCGGCGAGGTGATCGGGAGAGGGTGAGATGAGCGCGGAACGGAGCGACATGAAACCCCCGGCGCGGCAGGCGCCGCCGCGGGCGGACAGGCCCGGGAAGGGGGCGGCGCCGCCGGCCGTCCCGGCGAGGCTCCTCGAGCGGTACCGGAGCGAGATCGTGCCGGCCATGATGGAGCGGTTCGGCTACCGGAACAGGCTCCAGGTCCCGCGGATCGAGAAGATCGTCGTGAACATGGGCGTCGGCGAGGCCACGCAGGACGTGAAGGTCCTCGAGGACGCGGCGGCCGACCTCGCCCTCATCACCGGCCAGCGGCCGGCGCTCACGCGGTCGCGGAAGAGCATATCGAACTTCAAGCTCCGGGCGGGGGCGAAGGTGGGCTGCAAGGTGACCCTGCGGGGGAGGATGATGTACGAGTTCCTGGACCGGCTCGTGAGCGTGGCCCTTCCTCGGATCAGGGACTTCCGCGGACTCCCCTCCGCCGCGTTCGACGGGAGGGGCGGCTACAGCTTCGGCCTCGCCGAGCAGACCATGTTCCCCGAGATCGACCTGGACAAGATGAAGCGGAGCCAGGGGATGGACGTCGCGATCGTGACGAGCTCGGCGACGGACGAGGAGGCGATGGCGCTCCTCGCCTCGTTCGGCGTTCCGTTCGCGAAGAAGTAGGCCAACGCGAAGAGGACGGTATGGCGAAGACATGTCTCATCGTGAAATCGCAGCGGGCGCCGAAGTTCGGCGTCCGCCGGTACCACCGCTGCAAGCGGTGCGGGCGGGCGCGGGGCTACCTGCGCAAGTTCCAGATGTGCCGGATCTGTTTCCGGGAGCTCGCGTCCCGGGGGGAGGTCCCCGGCGTGGTGAAGGCGAGCTGGTAGCCGGCGCCGGGGGAGGAAGGGGATACGATTCATGACGATGACTGACCCGATCGCGGACATGCTGACGAGGATACGGAACGCGAACAGGGCGCGGAAGGAGAGCGTCGACATCCCGGCCTCGAAGCTCAAGCTCGCGATCACCCGGGTGCTCAAGAGCGAGGGCTACATCGACGATTTCAAGGTCGTGGAGATGGAGCCCCGGGGATTCGTGCGGATCTTCCTGAAATACGCTCGCGGGGGCGAGCCGGTGTTGCGCGGTCTCCGCCGGGTGAGCAGCCCGGGCCGCCGGACCTACGTCGGGGTGGGGAGGATCCCGCGGCCGTACCGCGGCCTCGGCGTGGCCCTGCTCTCCACGCCCCGCGGCATCATGACGGACAGGCAGGCGAGGGCCGAGCGGGCGGGCGGCGAGGTCATCTGCTGGGTGTGGTGAGGCGGGGGGAGCGATGTCGAGGATAGGGAAGAAGCCGATTGCGGTCGCCGCCGGCGTCCGGGTGGCGATCGACGGGCGGGCGGTCGAGGTGAAGGGGGCGAAGGGGACGCTCGGCCTGCGCCTGCCGGAGGGGATCTCCGTCCGGCAGGAGGGCGGGCAGCTCGCCGTGACGTGCGCCCCGGGGCTGAAGAAGGGGGGCGCGCTCCACGGGACCATGCGGACGCTCATCGCCAACATGGTGCGGGGCGTCTCGGAGGGGTACGAGAAGACGCTCCAGGTCGTCGGCGTCGGCTACAAGATCAAGGTGGAGGGGGACACGCTCACCCTCCAGCTCGGCTACTCGCACCCGATCGAGTTCCCGATCCCCGCGGGGATCTCCATCGTCCCGGGCAAGGAGAACACCCTCACCGTCTCGGGGTGCGACAAGCAGGCCGTCGGGCAGGTCGCCGCCACGATCCGCGGCTTCGCGCCCCCCGAGCCGTACAAGGGGAAGGGGATCCGCTACAGGGACGAGCGGGTGCGCCGCAAGGCGGGCAAGGCGGTGGCCGCCGCCTCGTGACCGGCGGGCGGATGAGGATGCGATGCCATGAAACGAAAGGCGATGACACGGTGGCGGCGGAAGATGCGGGTGCGCGCGAAGATCGCGGGCACGGCGGAGCGGCCGCGGCTGACCGTCTCGAGGAGCTCCTCCCACATCTACGCGCAGCTGGTCGACGACCGGGCCGGCAGGACGATCGCGGCGGTCTCGTCGCTGTCGCCGTCGTGCAGGGAACGGCTCCGGGCGCTCGGGAAGACGGACGCCGCGCGGGAGGTCGGGGGCCTCATCGCGGAGATCGCGAAGGGGAAGGGGATCGGGGCGGTCGTATTCGACCGGGGGTCGTACCGTTACCACGGGCGGGTGCGCGCCCTCGCGGAGGGTGCGCGGGGCGGCGGGCTCCGGTTCTGACCGCGCCGGCGGGGGCCGGACACCATCGCAAAGGAGGGTCGGGTGGCGGAGAGACGGGGGACGATCACGACGGACGCCGACGAGAAGGTCGTCAGCATCAACCGGTGCGCCAAGGTCGTCAAGGGCGGGCGCCGCTTCAGCTTCAGCGCGCTCGTCGTGTACGGCGACCGGAACGGGAGGGTGGGCTACGGCTTCGGCAAGGCGAAGGAGATCGCCGAGGCGATCCGGAAGGCCTCCGAGGCGGCGCGAAAGCAGTCGTTGTACGTGCCCCGGCACGGCACGACCATCCCGCACGAGACGGTCGGCACCTACGGGGGCGCCCGCGTCCTGCTGAAGCCCGCGTCGCCCGGCACCGGCATCATCGCCGGCGCGGGGATGCGGATCGTGCTGAGCCTCGCGGGGGTCAAGGACGTGCTCGCGAAATCGATCCGATCCCGGAACCCGATCAACGTCGTCAAGGCCACCTTCGACGCGCTCGGCCGGCTGCGGACGCGGGAGCATATCATGCAGATGCGGGGGCTCGAGTAAGGTGAGACTCCATCGGCTGGGGACGAACCCGGGCGCGCGAAAGAGGCGGAAGCGCGTCGGGCGCGGGCCCGGTTCCGGGCACGGCAAGACGAGCTGCCGGGGCCACAAGGGGCAGAAGGCCCGCTCCGGCGGGGGGGTCCGGCCCGGTTTCGAGGGCGGCCAGATGCCGCTCGTCCGGCGGATCCCGAAGCGGGGCTTCCGCGGGCCCCGCCGGGTGCGGCCGGAGCCGGTCAACGTGGGCGCCCTCAACCGCTTCGATGAGGGGAGCGTCGTGGACCGGGCAGCGCTCCGCGCCCGCGGGCTCATACGGAAGAGCGACGCGGCCGTCAAGGTCCTCGGCGAGGGGGAGCTCGGGAGGCGGCTCGAGGTCGTCGCGGACGCCTTCAGCGCCTCGGCGAGGAGGAAGATCGAGGGCGCCGGGGGCACGGCCAGGCTCGCCGGCGCGCCGGAGGGACGGGGCGAGGGGCGCACGGAATGATCAGCGCGTTCAGGAACATCTTCAAGATCGGCGAGCTCAGGAGCCGCATCCTGTTCACGCTCGCGCTCCTCATCGTCTACCGCCTCGGCACCTACGTCCCGACGCCCGGCGTCGACGCGCGGGAGCTCAGCGACTTCTTCCGGACGCTCACGCAGGACACCGGGGCCAACCTCTTCGGCCTCATGAACATGTTTTCGGGCGGGGCGCTGAGCCAGTGCACCATCTTCGCCCTCGGCATCATGCCCTACATCAGCGCCTCGATCATCCTCCAGCTCCTCACCGCCGTCGTCCCCACGCTCGAGCGGCTCGCGAAGGAGGGGGAGACGGGCCGCCGGAAGATCAACCAGTACACCAGGTACGGCACCGTCCTCCTCTGCCTCTTCCAGGCCGGCATGATCACGCGGTTCCTCGAGAACCCGGCGAACTTCCAGGGGCGGGTCATCATCCCGAACCCGGGCTGGGGGACGCGCCTCCTGGTCATGATCACCATCACGGCCGGGACGGTGTTCATCATGTGGCTCGGCGAGCAGATCACCGAGAACGGGATCGGGAACGGGATCTCCCTCATCATCACGGCGGGAATCATCTCGCGGCTGCCGAGCGCCGGCTACGAGGTGTACGAGCGCGTCCGGATGGGGGACATGCGGCCCTACGCCGTCGCGGGGATGGCGATCCTCATGGCGCTCGTGATCGCCGCCGTGGTGCTCGTGACCGAGGGGCAGCGCCGCATCCCGATCCAGCGGCCGAAGCAGATCCGCGGCAGGAAGATCTACAGTGCCCAGAGCACGTATATCCCGCTCCGGGTGAACCAGGCGGGGGTCATCCCGATCATCTTCGCCTCCTCCATCCTCCTCTTCCCCGCCACCATCGGCGGCTTCGTCCAGGCGGAGTGGCTCCGCGCGCTCATGGGCATGCTCACGCCGGGCGCCGCCCTCTACATCCTCCTCGAGGTCATCCTCATCATCTTCTTCTGCTACTTCTACACGGCGATCACCTTCAACCCGATCGACCTCGCGGAGAACATGAAGAAGAGCGGGGCGTTCGTTCCCGGCATCAGGCCGGGCAGGCCGACCGCCGACTTCTTCGAGCGGGTGATGAACCGGATCACGCTCCCCGGGGCGATCTTCCTGGCGGCGATCGCCGTGACGCCCAGCGTCATCGCGAGCTACATGAACGTGAGCTACACGATCTCGCAGTTCTTCGGCGGCACCGGCCTGCTCATCATCGTCGGGGTCATGCTCGACACGATGCGGCAGGTCGAGTCGCATCTCGTCATGCGGCACTACGAGGGATTCATGCGGAAGGGGAGGGTGCGGGGGCGCTAGGTCGGGCCGGCCGCGGACGGCATGCGATTGATACTGCTCGGGCCGCCGGGTGCGGGCAAGGGCTCGCAGGCGAAGGTGCTGAAGGAGAGGTTCGGCGTGCCGCACATCTCGACGGGGGACATGTTCCGGGACGCCGCCGCGCGCGGCACCGAGCTCGGAAGGACCGCCCACGACCTCTACTGGGGCCGGGGCAGGCTCGTCCCCGACGACGTGACGGTGGGGCTCGTCCGGGAACGGCTCGCGCGCGACGACTGCCGCGCGGGGTTCATCCTGGACGGGTTCCCGAGGACGCACCGCCAGGCGGAGATGCTCGACACGCTCCTCGCCGAGCGGGGGCAGCCGCTCGACAGGGTCATCTACATGAAGACGTCGCGGGAGGTGATCCTCCAGCGGCTGGGCGGGCGGCGGGTGTGCCGGTCCTGCGGGGCGAACTACCACGTCGTCAACATGGCGCCCCGGGTCGAGGGGACGTGCGACGCCTGCGGCGGCGCCCTCGAGCGCCGGCCGGACGACGCCGACGAGACGATCCTCGAGCGGCTGCGCGTCTACGAGGAGCAGACGGCGCCGCTCGTGGCGTACTACGGGGAGCGGGGCCTCCTCTCGACCGTCGACAGCGACACCCCCGTGGAGGGGACCCACGCCCAGGTCATGCGGGCGCTCGGGGAGCGATGATCATCATCAAGTCGGCGCGCGAGATCGAGAAGATGCGCGAGAGCTGCCGGATCGCCGCGGAGGTCATGGAGGCGCTCGAGCGGATGGTCGCCCCGGGTCTCGAGACCGGCGCGCTCGACCGCGCCGCCGCCGATCTCATCAGCCGCCGGGGGGGGCGGTCGGCGTTCAAGGGGTACCGGGGCTACCCCGCGCACATCTGCGTCTCGGTCAACGAGGCGGTCGTCCACGGGATCCCCGGCGGGCGGGCGCTCGCGGAGGGAGACATCGTGAGCATCGACGTCGGCGTCGAGCGCGACGGCTACTACGGCGACATGGCGCGCACGATCCCGGTCGGCGGGACGAACGGCGAGCGGGCGCGCCTCATCGAGGTGACCCGCCTCGCGCTCGAGGAGTCGGTCGCGATGGCGCGCGCCGGCGGCCGGCTCTCCGACATCTCGCACGCGATCGAGCGCCGGGCGACCGCGGGCGGCTACGCCGTCGTCCGGGAGTACGTGGGGCACGGGATCGGGTCGCGGCTGCACGAGGATCCGCAGATCCCGAACTACGGCCCCCCGCACACCGGCCCGCGCCTGAAGGCGGGGATGACGCTCGCCGTCGAGGCGATGGTGAACATGGGGGGCGCCGCCGTGCGGCTCCTGTCGGACGGCTGGACGGTCGTCACGCGGGACCGGGCGGCCTCGGCGCACTTCGAGGACACGGTCGCCGTCACGGAGGACGGCCCCGAGATACTGACATGCCCAAGAAGGAAGATGCGATAAGAATCGAGGGGGTCGTGGCGGAGGTCCTGCCCAACACCATGTTCCGGGTGGACCTCCGGAACGGGCACCGTGTGCTCGCGCACATATCAGGGAGGATGCGGATGCACTTCATCAGGATCCTCCCGGGCGACAAGGTGCTCATCGAGATGTCGCCGTACGACCTCACGAAGGCAAGGATCGTGTACCGCGTGAAGTGAGCGGTGCGCGCGGAGGGGGGCCGGTCTGACGATGAAGGTGAGAGCGTCGGTCAAGCGGGTATGCGAGAAGTGCAAGATCGTGCGCCGCAAGGGGGTCGTGCGCGTCATCTGCGTCAACCTGCGGCACAAGCAGCGGCAGGGCTGACGGCGGGCGCTCGTTTCCCATGAGAGGGGTCCGGATATGCCGAGGATAGTCGGGGTGGATGTGCCGAAGGACAAGCGGATCGGGGTCGCGCTCACGTACATCTACGGGATCGGTCCGTCCGTCTCGGCGAGGATCCTCGCCGCGGCGGGCATCAGCCCCGCGACGAGGGCGAAGGACCTCACCGAGGAGGAGATCGCGAAGATCACCTCGGTGATCCAGGCCGGCCACCGGGTGGAGGGGGATCTCCGCCGGGAGGTCTCGCAGAACATCAAGCGGCTCATGACGATCGGCTCCTACCGCGGCATCCGCCACCGGCGCGGGCTGCCGGTGCGCGGCCAGCGGACGAGCACGAACGCCCGCACGCGGAAGGGCCCGCGGCGGACGGTCGGGGTCAGGCGGAAGGCGGCGGTCAAGAAGCAGGGCGCTGCGTGACGCCGTCCTGCGTGACCTGAGAGGGAACGGACGATGCGGCAGGAACAGGAGCGGCGGGGGGGGCCGAGGCCGGCCCGGAGGAAGTTCGTCAAGAGCGGTCCGCGGGGCGTCGCCCACGTCATGGCGACGTTCAACAACACGATCGTGAGCATCACCGACACGAAGGGAAACGTGGTCGCCTGGGCGAGCGCCGGCTCCTCGGGGTTCAAGGGGGCCCGGAAGAGCACCGCCTTCGCCGCGACGGTCGTCGCCGGCAACGCCGGCAGGAAGGCGCTCGCGCAGGGGTTGCGGGAGATCGAGATCAACGTGAAGGGGCCGGGGGCGGGCCGGGAGTCGGCGGTGCGGGCGCTCCAGGCGGCGGGCCTCCAGATCTCGGCCATCCGCGACGTGACCCCCATACCGCACAACGGCTGCAGGCCGCCGAAGCGCCGGCGGGTCTGAGAGGGAGGCGGGAAACAGCATGGCGCGATACACGGGTCCGGTGTGCCGGCTCTGCCGGCAGGAGGGGATGAAGCTGTTCCTGAAGGGGAACAGGTGCGAGACGGCCCGCTGCGCGATCGACCGCGGCCGGCCGATCCCCGGCGCGCACGGCACGAGGCGCCGGAAGATATCGCCGTACGCGGAGCAGCTCCGGGAGAAGCAGCGGCTGCGCCGCCTCTACGGCCTCATGGAGCGCCAGTTCCGCATCACCTTCCTGCGGGCGCAGCGGCGGAAGGGGATCACCGGGGACAACCTCCTCAAGCTGCTCGAGACGAGGCTCGACAACGTCGTCTTCCGCCTCGGCTTCGGCGCCTCGCGGGCCCAGGCCCGCCAGATGGTGCAGCACGGGCACTTCTCGATCGGCGCCCGGCCGGTCGACCGGCCGTCATACCAGGTGCGGGCGGGACAGGTGATCCGGGTGAAGGCAAAGGAGCGGTGCCGGGCCGCCGCGACGAGGAATCTCGAGATGACCGTCAAGCGCGAGATCCCCGCCTGGCTCTCCCTCGACCGGCAGGAGTTGAAGGGGCAGGTCGTCCGGCTGCCGGAGCGGGCGGACATCACCATCCCGGTGAACGAGCAGCTCGTGGTGGAGCTCTATTCCAAGTGACGGTGCCCCCCGGAGCGGGGGCGCGCGAAGAGGCCGATCAAGCGAGGTGAGCGCCATGGTGATACGCATGGGGAAGTTCGAGATGCCGAAGCGGTTGCTGCGGGCGGATGAGCCGGAGAGCGACACGTACGCGAAGTTCATCGCGGAGCCGTTCGAGCGGGGGTACGGGCACACGCTCGGCAACGCCCTGCGGCGGGTCCTCCTCTCCTCCCTGGAGGGGGCGGCGGTCACCTCGCTGCGGATCGGGGGGGTGCTGCACGAGTTCGACACGATCGACGGGGTGGTCGAGGACGTGACGGAGATCATCCTCAACATCAAGAAGATCCTCTTCATCTCCCACAGCAGGGAGCCGAAGAAGGTGGCGCTCAAGGTGAAGCGGAAGGGGGAGGTCACCGCCGGCGACATCACCACCGACGGCACGGTCGAGGTCGTCAACCCCGACCACCACATCGCGCTCCTCAACAAGGAGACCGAGCTCGACATGGAGATGGAGGTCGAGATCGGCAGGGGCTACCGCCCCGCGGAGGGGAACAAGCGGGAGGGGCAGCCGATCGGGATCATCCCCGTCGACTCCGTCTTCACCCCGGTGACGCGGGTCGCGTACCGCGTCGAGGAAACGCGCGTGGGGCGCATCACCGACTACGACCGGCTGCTGCTCGAGGTGTGGACGGACGGCAGGATCAAGCCGGAGGACGCGCTCATCCAGTCCTCCCTCATCCTCCGCGAGCACCTGAACGTCTTCGTGGACTACGAGAAGCACTCGATCAGGCTCGACGAGCAGGAGAAGGCCGCGGAGGAGATCCAGCGGGAGCGCGATCTCGAGCGCATCCTCGCCACCTCGATCGACGAGATCGAGTTCTCCGTCCGCGCCTCCAACGTCATCAAGGCGGCCGGCATCGGGACGATCGGCGACCTGGTGGTGAAGTCCGAGGCCGAGATGCTGAAGTACAGGAACTTCGGCAAGAAGTCGCTCGACGAGATCAGGCAGAAGCTCGCCGGCTACGGCCTGACGCTCGGCATGACGCTCCCGGCGATCCGGGCGGAACTGGAGTAGGCCCCCGGGGGGAAGGGACGAGGGAAGGCATGAGGCACAGGAAACGGACGCTCAAGCTCAACAGGAAGCCGGCGCACCTCCGCGCGATGCTCGCGAACGCCGTCTCGAGTCTCGTGAAGGCGGAGCGGATCCGGACCACGGAGGGGCGCGCGCGCGCCGTCTGCCGGATGGCGGAGCGGATGGTCACCCTCGCCAAGCGGGGCGACCTCCACGGCAGGCGGCTCGCCCTCGCCGAGCTGCGCGACCGGGAGGCCGTCGCGCGCCTCTTCGGCGTCCTGGGGCCGCGCTACGCGGAGCGGGCGGGCGGCTACACCCGCATCATCAAGGCCGATTTCCGGAAGGGCGACGGCGCGCCGATGGCCGTCTGCGAAATGGTCGACACGCCGGTCCCGGTGCGGGTGCGGAAGCGGAAGAAGGACGAGGACAGGAAGAAGAGGGCCTGACGACTCCCGGCGGCCGACGGGACACGCGGGGAAGGAATCCCGTGGCGAGAACGGTACCGCGCCAAGGCGCAAGGGGCCCCGCGCGCCGGCATCTGACGCACATCGACGGCGCCGGCCGGGCGCGCATGGTCGACGTGAGCCGCAAGCCGGAAACCCTCCGGCGGGCGGTGGCGCGGGGACGTGTCACCCTTCGCCCGCGCACCCTCGAACTCATCGCCCGCCGCGCCATCGCCAAGGGCGACGTGTTCAGCGCGGCGAGGATCGCCGGCATCATGGCCGCCAAGGGCGTCGGCACCACCATCCCCCTCTGCCATCCGCTCTGCCTCGCGCACGCCGAAGTCGATTTCATTCCCCGCCCGGCCGGGCGCCGCGCCCGGATCGACATCGAGGCGAGCGCCTCAGTCGTCGGGAGAACGGGCGTCGAGATGGAGGCCCTCGCCGCCGTGGCGGCGGCGGCGCTGACGATCTACGACATGTGCAAGGCGGTGGACGACTCGATGCGCATCACCGGCATACGGCTCGTCCGGAAGACGTCGGCCGCCGCGGGGGAGGCATCCGGCGCATGAAGGGGCGATCGTCCGCGCGTCCCGCCGGCAGGGTCCGGTCCGTCAACGCGAGCGGGGGGAAAGGGGTGCCGAAGCGCCCGGTCCCGGCGGGGAGGCTCATCGCCGGGTGGGGACTCGCCGGGGACGCCCACGCGGGGCCGGGGCGGAAGCAGGTGAGCCTCCTCGCCTGGGAGCGCGCGCTCGAGATGCGCGCCCGCGGCGCGGGGGTGGAGTGCGGCTCGTTCGGCGAGAACATCACCACGGAGGGGATCGACCTGGGGCGCCTCCGGGTCGGGGACCGGCTCCTCGTCGGCAGCGGCCCCGTCCTCGAGGTGCTGGAGATCGGGAAGAGCTGCCCGAGGCCGTGCGGCATCGCGCGCGCCGTCGGCTTCTGCATCATGCCGGAGGAGGGGGTCTTCTGCTCGGTGGTGGAGGGGGGCCCGGTCCGTGCCGGCGATCCGATTCGCCCCGCCGGCGGGGAGCGGCGCCGGTGAGGAGGGTCACGGTCGGCGTCGTCGTGGTGAGCGACCGCGCGGCGGCCGGCGTGCGCGAGGACGCCTGCGCGGCCGCCGTGGCCGGCGCGCTCCCCCGGCGGGCGGCGGCGGTCGTCGCGACGGCGATCGTCCCCGACGAGATCGCGGCGATCCGTCGGGCGGTGCGGGCGATGGCGGACCGGAAGGGCGTCGACGTCATCCTCACCGCGGGAGGCACCGGCATCGGGCCGCGGGACGTCACCCCGGAGGCGATCGGGCCGCTCCTCGACCGGCTGCTCCCGGGGATCGGGGAGTGCATGCGGATGCGGAGCGTCCGGTCCGTGCCGACGGCCGTCCTCTCGCGGGCGCTCGCCGGGACGAGGGGGGGGTCGATCGTCGTCGCCCTCCCCGGCAGCCCCCGCGGCGCGGCGGCGTGCCTTTCGCACGTCTGGCCGGCGCTCCCGCACGCCGTGGAGATCCTGCGGGGGCGGGCGGTCGAGTGCGCCGCCCGCGCGGCGCGGCGGCCGGCCGGCCGTCGGCGCCGGTGAGCTGATCGGGAAGGTGCCATGGTCAACGTGGCGATGAACAGGGCGGTGCACCTCGCGCAGCGGGACGCGCACTACCGGCTCTGCATCGAGCTCCTCGAGCGGCGGCACGAGGAGTCGTCGATCGCGCGGCGGCGGGAGCGGATCGAGCGGGTCCTGCGCCACATCGGCGAGGCCCGCACCGAGGCGGTCTTCGCGCTCCGCGGCCGCCGCGGCACGCGCGCCGAGCATCTGTTCGTCAAGTTCCTCGACCTCATCCACGACGCCGCGAAGGCCGCGCAGGTCATGGCCCACCACGAGGCGCTCCTGAAGGAGGACAAGAGCTTCCTTAAGCGATTTCTCGGGACGGGGATCGTGCGACTTGCCCAGTTCGAGGAACGGAGCAGGGGGATGGAGGGGGAACTGCTCGACAAGCTCGCGGAGCTCATCCTCTACGCGAGCGCGGCCTACAGCGATCTGAAGCGGTCCAACATCGACCTGCTCGACCCCCCCGAACGGGCGCGCTACCAGATCGCCTACGCCGCGCTCATCCCCCAGGCGGCGCGGCAGTGAAGCGGAAACGGACCGTCGAGGAGGTGATCGGCCGGCTCGTCGAGCGCGACGGCCGGTACGGGGCGGACGCGTACGAGTTCGTCCTGGAGGCCCTCGACTGCACCTACCGGATGCTCGGCGAGCGGCGGCACGTGCGCGGCGGGGAGCTCCTGGAGGGGGCGCGGCGGCACGCCCTCGACCGGTACGGCCCGATGTCCAGGACCGTGCTCGAGCACTGGGGCATCCGCCGGTGCGAGGACATCGGCGAGATCGTCTTCAACCTCGTCGACGGCGGCGTCCTCAACGCGACGGAGGGCGACAGCAGGGACGATTTCAAGGGGGGATACGATTTCCGGCAGGCGTTCGACGACGCGTTCGGGGGGCGGGACGCCGGCGGCTAGTTCGGAGGAGGTGGGCGATGGACGATGATCCGGCGAGGATCCACGAGGCGCGATTCCTCTCGCTCGTCGTGAGCCTCTACAACGCGGCGTGGGTCGCGCTCGGGAAGGTCGCGAGCCCCGTGACGGGGAAGGTGGAGCGGGACCTGGAGGCGGCCCGGGGCAGCATCGACCTCCTCGAGACGCTCCAGGCGAAGACGCACGGGAACCTCTCCGCGGAGGAGGGGAAGGTGCTCGCCAATTGCCTGAGCGCGCTCCGGCTCAACTTCGTCGAGGAGCGCGCGCGCGCGGACGCCGGTGCGGCGGGCGGGGGGGGCGCGCCGGAGGCGGGGGGGGGCTGAGGCGCCATGGCCGCGGAGTGGAGCGTCCTCAAGCGCGCCCGGCGCTGCCTCGCGTGCGGGACCCCGTTCGCCGACGGCGACGGCTACAGCTCCGTCCTTCTGGAGGGGGGGGAGGAGCTGGCGCGGGAGGACTACTGCGCGGCCTGCTGGGGAGGCCTCGCGGCGGGGAAGCGGGACGGCTGCCTCTCCTGCTGGCGGGGGCGGTTCAGGGAGGAGCCCGCGAAGGCGCGGGAGGAGGCGATCGGCGGGACGGCGGCCGAGCGCCTCCTGCGGAGGTACGCGGAGTCGGCGGAGCCGGCGCACGTGAACCTCCGCTACATCCTCGCCGTCATGCTGGAGCGCAGGAAGAAGCTCATCCCCCGCGACACGATCGTCGAGGGGGGAGGCGGCAGGCGGATCATCGTCTACGAGTTCGCCGGGAGCGGCGAGTCGATCCTCGTCGAGGATCCCGGCATCGGGCTCTCGCAGGCGCGAGAGGTGCAGGAGCAGATACGCTCCCTCCTCGACGCGGAAGGCGTCTGAGGCGGGGGGGCCTTCGGAAGGGGGCCGCTCGACATGGCGGCGCGCACGACGCTCTACGCGGAATATTACGGCCTGAAGGAGCAGCCGTTCAGCCTCACCCCCGACTCCCATTTCCTCTTCATGAGCCGGCAGCACCGCGAGGCCCTCGGCCATCTTCTCTACGGGATCAGGGAGCGCAAGGGGTTCATGCTCGTCAGCGGCGAGGTCGGGACGGGCAAAACCACGCTCTGCCGGTCGCTCATCCGGGAGATCGAGGGGGACGCGGAGGTCGGCTTCATCCTCAACAGCTTCCTCTCGGCGAAGGAGCTCCTCCGCGCGATCAGCGAGGACCTCGGCTGCCACGCCGGCGCCCGGACGAAGAAGGAGCTCATCGACGAGATCAACGGCTTCCTCCTCGCCCAGCACGCGAGGGGCAGGACCGTCGTCGTCATCGTCGACGAGAGCCAGAACCTCGCCCTCCCCGTCCTCGAGCAGATCCGGATGCTCTCCAATCTTGAAACGGAGAAGGAGAAGCTCCTCCAGATCGTCCTCGTGGGACAGCCGGAGATCGTGGAGAAGCTCGAGCGGGAGGGGCTGCGGCAGCTCGCCCAGCGGATCAGCGTCTCCTACCACCTCAAGCCGCTCAACTTTCGGGAGACGGTCAACTACGTCCGGCACCGCCTCCGGGTCGCGGGCGGGGGCGCCGCCGAGGAGCCGCGCTTCAGCCGCGCGGCGTTGAGAAGAATCCACCTCTACTCCGACGGCGTGCCGCGGAAGATCAACATCGTCTGCGACCGGGCCCTGCTCGTCGGCTACGTGCGCGGGCAGCGACGGATAGGCGACGCGGTCGTCCGCGGCGCGCTCGAGGAGATCCGCCGGCACCCGCGGGCGGCGCGCGGGCGGCGGCGCCGGCGCCGGCGCCCGGCGCTGCTCGTCGCGGCATGCGCGGCCGCCGCGCTCGCCGCGGTGCTCATCGGGCGGAGGGCGTATGAGTCGGGGCCGGGCCGTGCCCCCGCGGCGGACGAGGCGCGGCCGGTCGACCCGGCCGCGTCCGCGGAGCCGCCGGCCGCCGTCGCCGCCGCGCTCGGGGAGGCCCCGGCGGCCGTCGCCGCCGCGGATGAGCCGGCCGCGGGAGAATCCGCCGCGCCGGAGTCGCCGCCCGCGCCCGACCCTGTTCCCCCGCTCGATCCGCGGGCGGCGGCGGCGGGTCGTCTCGCGGCGGCATGGGGGCGGGGCGGCGAACTCCCGGCCCACCTCCGCGGCGGGGGCGACCTCGCGTCCCTCGCGGCCGGCCTCGGCATGGAGGCGGCCGGCTGCTGGGCCGACGCGGCCTTCATCCTGACGGCGAACATGCCGTGCCTCGTCGAGCTGGCGGTGGAGGGACGCGGGGACCCCGTGCCCGCCGTGATCCAATCGGCGGGCGGCGGCATGGTGCGCCTCGTCACCGGCGACGGGAGCGAATGGACGCTCTCCGCCGCCGAGCTCGACCGGCGGATGGTCGGGCGGGCCGTCTTCTTCCTGCCGCCGGGGGCGCCCGTGCAGGGCGTGCTCGCCCCGGGGATGTCGGGCGCCGCCGTCGAGCACCTTCAGGAGATGCTGCGGGAATCGTCGTGGCTCGGGGCGGACGAGGGCGGCTACGGTCCGGAGACGACGGAGGCGGTCAGGCGGTTCCAGGCGGGGCACGGCCTGCCGGTGGACGGCGTCGCGGGCAGCAATGAGCTCATCCTGCTCCGCAGCCTCGGCGCCGGGGCGTCGTACCCGCGCCTTGACCGGGGCGTCGGCGAGGGCGGTTCGGCGTGAGCACGATCCTGAAGGCGCTCGAGAAGGCGCAGGGCGTCGGCGCCGCCCTTCCGCCCCCCCCCGCCGGCGCGCCCGGCGGCCCCTCCCCCTCCCGCCGGCTGCTGCGGGCGATCCTCATCGCCGCCGGGCTGGTCGCGGCCTCCTCGATCGCCGGCGGGCTCGCGCTGCGGTCGCTCCGCCGACCGGCGCGGACCGCCCCCCCGCCGCCCGTCCTCCGGCTCGACGGCGTGATCTGGGACGAGTCCATTCCGCTCGCGATCATCGAGGGGAGGACGGTGAAGCGGGGGGACGAGGTCGGGGGCGCCACGGTCATGGAGATCGGGCGCGACGGCGTCCGGGTCCGCTACCTTGAGCGGGAATATGAGATCGGCGTCCGGTAGACGGCGCGGCGTGGAGATCGGAGCGGCCGGGACGCTCATCCTCCTCTCCTGCCGCCTCGCGACCGGCGTGCCGGCGCCGGCGCGGGGCGGGGCGGCCGCCGCCGCCGGGGCGGAGCTGCGGGCGCGGGCGGCGATCGACTCCATGACGGAGGGGATCCGCCTCTTCCGCGAGGGGCGCCCCAGAGGCGCGGCGGCCCAGTTCGAGAAGGTCCTCCGGCTCGATCCGTCGAACCGCTCCGCGGCCGAGTACATGGAGCGCTGCCGGCGATCGATCGCGCCGGCCGGCGCGGGAGGCGGGGAGTGATGAGGGGGCGCCGCCGCATCATCGCCGCCGCGCTGTCGGCGTTCGCCGCCGGGGCGATGCCGATCGGCGCGGAGGAGAACGCCGAGTTCTACCTCCGGCTCGGCGCCTCGTTCCTCGAGGGGGGGCAGTGCGAGCGGGCGCTCGCGATGTTCCACAAGGCGCGCGAGCTCTCCCCGGACGCCGACGTCGGCGGGAGCCTCGCGGCGGCCCACCGCTGCCTCGGCGACGCCGCGGCGGCGCGGGGGGAGTGGCGCGTCGCCGCGGAGCAGTACGAGACGGCCCTCCGGGGCGGCCCGGACCCGGACCTGGCGCCGAAGATCGAGGATGCCCACCGGCGCTCCGCCGCCCTGATGCTCGCATCGGGCGACGCGGACGGCGCCATCAGGGCCGCGGAGAAGGCGCTCGCCATCGGGCCGTCGAACCCCGAAACGCAGCGGCTCAGGGCGGAGGCGCTGCTCAGGAAGGGGGATCTCGAGGGGGCGCTCGCCGCGTTCACCGCGGCGTCCGCGGGGCTCCCCGACGACCCGGAGCTCGCGATGCGGATCGGGCTCCTGCACGAGAAATTGGGGAGGGGAGACGAGGCGGCCAAACGCTACGGCGGGATCATCGAGCGGCACCCCCGCTTCATCCCCGCCTACACGGCGCTCGCCGAGCACCACGAGCGGCGGGGGAACTATGCCCGCGCCGCCGAGGTCTACCGGAGCGGCATCGAGAAGGCGCCGGCGGACCCGTCGCTCCGAACGGGCCTCGCCTGGACGAGGATCAGGGAGGAGGAGTACCTGGAGGCCTACCGGGAGTGCGTGACGGCGCTCGACCTCGACCCCGACAACCCCTACGCCCACAATTACCTCGGCCTGATCTACACCCGCATCAACCGCTTTCCCGACGCGCAGGAGTCGTTCGCGAGGGCCCTCGCGCTCATGCCGGACTACGCCGGGGCGCGGCTCAACCTCGCGTTCCTCTACGGCATCATGGGGCGGATCGAGGACGCGATCCGGGAGTACAAGGCGGTCCTCAAGCGGGAGCCGGACAACGCCGAGGCGCACTACAACATCGGGATCAGCTACAAGAAGGCGGGTCGATACGTCCTCGCCCGGTACCACCTCGAGCGGGCGGCGAGACTGTACGGCTACGACTCAGCGCTCGGCAGGCGGGCGCTCGACCGGCTGGAGCGGGACGAATGAGGCGGCGGAGGGTGCCGTCACTCCGACGGCACGGAGGCCCCCGGCCGCTCGGCGGGCTTCTCCTCCTTCCCCTTCCGGAAGTCGGGGCGCGGCCCGCGGTCGGTCCGCGCCGCCTCGGCCTGGCGCTGGGACGTCACTGAGCATTTCCCGACGATGCTCACCCCCTCGGCGATGGTCAGCCGGGCGGCCTGGATGTCGCCGAACATCTTCGCCGTGGAGCGGAGCTCCACCTTGTCGTCGCAGGTGACGTTCCCCTCGACCTTCCCCTCGACGACGATGTTGCCGACGTGGATCTCGGCCTTGACGAGGCCGGTCTTGCCGACGAAGAGCGTCCCCTGGGAATCGATCTCGCCGTCGAAGCCGCCGTCGATCCGGAGGGAATCCTTGAACTTGAGCGCCCCCTTGAACTCGGCGTCGGGGCTGATGACCGTCTCCTTGAGTTCGCCGTGGGATATCGGCTGCTGCAGCTTGTCCTGGATGACCATCTTCTGCCCCTCCTCCCTGGCCGGGTAGTTCGGGATCCCCGATCCCGCGCCCTCGGCCCCGAGTCTCCGCAATATGTTGCTCATCGGCCCGCCTCCTCTCGCGCAGCGGACTCCAACCCGCCCCGCATTGAAGCATATCGCCCCGGCACCGTCAAGCCGAATTCCCCCGCCGCGGGAACAGGGAACACATCGACCACGGATCGGCGCGGATGCGTACTGATCTTCACGGATCGTCCCTATGACATGTGATCAGGGACACAAATGGTCCTGGTGAAGAATTCACTTGTCGCGGCCCGTCGTGGATGGTATGAAATCGGGTGATCCGGCACGCCGGCAATGTACCCGGGCGGATGTCACACCGGGGATTATTTCTACCACTATAATCATCGCGGGGACGTGGTTTCCGTGACGGACTCGACCGGGAGCGAGGTCGCGCGGTATCGCTATGACGCGTTCGGGAATGTGGCGGAGAAAGCCGGCACATTCGACAGCCCGTATCAGTTCAGCACGAAGGAATATGATGATGCTGCAGGGCTCATCTATTATGGGTATCGGTATTACGATCCTGCGCACGGCGTCTGGCTGAGCAAGGATCCGATCGGTTACTACGATGGACTGAATCTGTACGCGTTTGTCACCAATAATCCGGTAAACTGGGTGGATCCATATGGATTGGTATGGTGGTGGGTACCTGGTGTAGTTATTGGTGGCGGCATTGGTGGCGGAGGGTATTTGGTCAGCACTCCCTATTCCGAGTGGACATGGGGTGGCTTCTGGATTAATACTGGCTATAGAGCAGCGACAGGAGTCTTAATATCCACAGTTGGAATGGGAGCAATTGCGGGTAGTGGAGGTTTCGTTGCATATTACTTATATTCGAAAGAAGATTGGAGGTGGGGGGAACTTCTATATAATGCGGCTTTGGGCGCAGGTCTAGGAGCGGGCGCGACTTCCCTAGGTAATATGTGCAAGTAGAACCATCAATGGAGATATTAGATAAATGCCCTCTAACATTACAACAACACGGGAAATTGGCCTGGTAGCGTCTGCCTTAATTCTCTCTGTTATTTATTACTTTGTATTTAGACGTGCCAATGAAGATCCAATCATAACAATATTCAAAGCATGGCTGGTAGTTACGATTTTAACTATTGGATTTCATTGGGGCAATGTACTGCTAAGAATCATCAAGAGGGGAACGCTTTAGCCTGATCTATTCACTGAGTTGAGAGAATAGTCCGATTGTCAGGGGCCAAGGTGACTTCGATAAAGGAAACAGCGGTAGTTATAGTCGCTATCATTGTAACGATCGTCTATTACTTCATATTTAGAAAAGATAATGTACATCCATTTTTAACGGTTTTTAAAGCATGGCAAACAGGTGCAATGATTGCCATTACACTTTATGCCGCTAATGTATTTTTAAAGTTTATTAAGAAGTAAGTTTCTCTCGATGAGTTCGTTTCCTGCTACACGCGCGGGTCGAGCATGGGCGGAGGGATCAGCGGGATAATCTCGATGCACCGCAACGGCACTCCCGAGGTGTATCCGAATGGCTTTGAGACGGGAGATTACTCTTACCACTTTAATCACCGGGGTGACGTGGTCAGTGTGACCGATTCCGCCGGCGTGGAGGTCGCCCACTATCGCTATGATGCGTTTGGAAAGGTGGCGGAGAAAGCCGGCACATTCGACAGCCCGTATCAGTTCAGCACGAAGGAATATGATGATGCATCAGGGCTCATCTATTATGGGTAGCGGTATTATGACCCTGCGCAAGGCGTCTGGCTGAGCAAGGATCCGGTCGGTTACTACGACGGACTGAATCTGTACGCGTATGTAACCAATAATCCGGTCAATTGGATTGACCCTTTAGGACTCACAGATCGACCTTGGCCTGCAAATGGTGTAGTTGTCAATTATTCGAGCGGAACCGTTCAGGCGGTAGATATAGACAATCGGGAAGTGATTTATGTCTTTGGGGGAGGATTACGGTCCCCGATGTGGAGGGATTATGATTTCGTAAAGGTACACGGGAAGTGGTACAAGATCGGCCCTTGGACTTATATCATTAATGAGAGTGGTACGCCGGCCTCTGGCTTTAGGGAAGCTACTAAAGATGAGCTCAATCAGATTAATGGAATCTTATGCAAGTGAAAAAGAAAATATTATTGATTTCGATTCCGACCCTAATCTGCTTCGCACTGTTCTTTAGTTCGCTAGTATCCTATCTGTTGGCGAATTTCCAATATGAAAGGTTGATCAGAATCAACCCTTCCGATAAAGCAGAACTGGAATGCTGCTTGTTTCTTTATTCAACGCGTATTATAGATATAAATAACTCTCTTTGGGGTACGAGATTGAGACTGCAAAATGGTGAATATTGCCAGAGCTATCGTATACTAGGTATAGAACCTATAGACGTAATTTATGATTCGAATAATAGAGTTAAAGAAATACTGCCATCTTTTGAATAGAAATACTGCAAACATTTAGCTTGGGTAATCTAACACGCCTGATGGGAGAGTCAGAACCTCGATATTCTCCCGAGACAACCAGATGATCGGTAGTACTATGGGCGCGTTGGTGGATATAATCGGGAAGGCGGAGAACGGTGACTGGCAGGTGAAGGTCAACGGCAATGATGCCATTGTTGAGAGTGACGGGACATTCATTTACGAAGGGCTTGATCTCACTCCGGGGCAGCACAGCGTGACGGCATCAGGGCTCAATCCTTCCACGCAGGAGACAGCTACGGATACCGTATCGATCGTCAAGCTCCCCGCGGAAGACATAAGCTACTCCTATGATGCCCGCGGGAACATGACATCCCGGACGGGTGCCACGGGGACGACCATCTATACCTGGGACCAGCTGAACCGGCTGCTGGGGATAAGCCTCCCCGACGGGACGAGGCAGCAGCATCACTATGACGCCGCGGGACGGAGACTGAAGAGTATCGAGAACGGCGTGGAGAGAAGGTTCGTGTACGACGGATGGAATGTGATCGGAGAAAGGCGCGCCGGGAGTGATGATTTCGTCTCCTACTACACGCGGGGGATTGATCTCGGGGGCGGGATCGGGGGCATCATCGCGGTCCATAGAAACGGCACGCCGGCAATGTACCCGGGCGGATGTCACACCGGGGATTATTTCTACCACTATAATCATCGCGGGGACGTGGTTTCCGTGACGGACTCGAGCGGGAGCGAGGTCGCGCGGTATCGCTATGACGCGTTCGGGAATGTGGCGGAGAAAACCGGCACATTCGAGAGCCCGTACGGTTTCAGCACGAAGGAATATGATGATGCATCAGGGCTCATCTATTATGGGTATCGGTATTACGATCCTGCGCAAGGCGTCTGGCTGAGCAAGGATCCGATCGGTTACTACGACGGATTGAATCTGTATAGTTTCGTCACCAATAATCCTGTTAATATGGTAGATCCTCACGGGTTGGTGTGGTGGTGGGTTCCTGGTGTTGTTATTGGCGGTGCTGTAGGGGGGATAGGATATTCAATTACTACTCCACCTTCAGATTGGAGTTTAGTAGAGTTTATAGCTAATACTGGTGCAGGTGCAGTTACCGGAGTTTTAATATCCACATATGGAGCTGCTGCTCTTGTAGGAAGTGGGATAGGGCTTGGGTCACATTTGCTTACTAGTGATGAACCAAATGTTGGCGGAGCTATACTCAATGCTGCATTAGGTGCGGGCCTTGGGGCTGGTTCTACTTATGTAATAAACATGTGTAAATAAAATCTCATTAATCACAGGTAATAATCACAGGAGAGATGTTACCCCATATGACAACTATCAAGGAAACTGCATTAGTTGCACTTTATTTGGCCGGGTCGGTATTGTTTTATTTTATTTTAAAAAGGGGGAATACACACCCATTAATAAACATTTTTAAAGCTTGGTTAATAGTTGCAATATTGGCAATTGGGTTATATTACGGGAATATAATTATCAAAATTATCAAAAAGTAAAAATTGTTGTCACCGGTCACATCAAAACCAGCTAGTGAGTGATCGGATAATCAGGTAGGGTCCATACTATTTCGCACTTTGTATCGGAGCAGGTATTCTCTCTAGTCAGTGAGTTCCATAAGCTAGCAATATCCCCTTTTCGTCCGGAATATAATCTACGGACCGACGGTCATCATCCTCGCGGCCAAGGTTATGATGTTTTCAGTCCCCAGGTTCAGTTCTGCGGGCCTGCTGACCGGAGGCATCCTTCCTGCATCCACGATGACGAGGTAGAACCACGTCGCCCCCTGCATCCCCGCGGGGCACGGCAGGTTTTCCAGCACCGTCGCCTCGAAGGGGGCCTCGATCCTCGGAACATTCCTCGCGATCGGCCGGATCCCGCCCACGATCCGCCCGTCGAGCATGAGGGTGAAGATCCCCAGCGGCGTGTCGAGAGGAAGCACGGCGTCTATCAGGATCGGTTGGTGAAGGAGATGCGGCTGGAGGGGATCAGGACGAGGGAAAAAGGGAATGCGTTTCTGGAGAGGGGCTTTCTGAAAGACCTCAACGAGCGGTTCACGGTGGCTCCTCGGAGCGATGTTGATCTGCATCGCCCCGTACCTGAGGGACTGGATCTGAGGACTGTCTTCTGCTTCGAGGAGGATCGGGGGATAGACAATGACTGGACGGTGCGGTGGCACAACCGCATCTTCCAGATCAGAAAAGAGAACAGAGTGCTGCCTCCGGCGCGGAAGAAAGTGAAGGTGCAGGAGTGGCTTGATGGGAGCATCCACATCTTCTACAAGGGGGAAGAGGTCTCGTATGAGGAACTTGCTGAGAAACCAGTGAGGGCGAAGAAACAGATTGAAGCTACGGTGGCGACGAGAAGATCCTGTACGCCAGCGCCGGATCACCCCTGGCGACGGTATCCCATAACGTCCATGGTGGCAGCCTCACCACGGTGAGATCGCTCGCTGTAGGCCATTTGAGAGGGTGGGTCTAATCGATGTTCACGCACAACGCGGGTTTTCCCCGCACAGCGGCTGTCTCAGTGAGGGGAAGGACATCTCTTCTATCCCCCCCCCCCCCCCCCCCCCCCCCCCCCTCATTTTGGGGGG
>JAQUPF010000016.1 GCA_028716845.1 bacterium
CCGCGCCGGGGAAGAGGCAGGCGGTCCTCCTCGTGGCGCCGCGATAGAGGAGGAAGAGGCCGAGGGTGAAGAGGCATGAAAGCTGATGAGCTCGAAGGCAATCCTGCTGAAATGGATGTGCCAGGCGCTCACGGCCAGCATGAGGGCGGCGAGCACCCCCTCGCGGGGGGTGAACAGCTCCCTGAAGAGGAGGAAGGTGAACCACACGGTGAGGATCCCGAAGAGGGCGGCGGGGAGCCGCGTGGAGAACTCGTCGAGGCCGAGGAGGGCGACCGCCGGGACGGCGCAGTAGATATAGACGGGATTCTTGTACTCGCCGAATGCCCTGAAGAAGAGGGGGAACCGCTCGCCGTGCTCGTCCCTCCCCGTCCGGGAGACGGTCCAGGCGTTGTACCCGATGGATGCCTCGTCGCAGAAGAAGCCCTGCGGGAAATCGCGCAGCCCCGCCAGCCGGAGCGCCGCCGCGAGGAGGAGGACGAGGATGAGAATCGCCGCGAGCGCGCCTGCCCGCCTCGTCCCGGTCATCTCCCCTCCCCCGCGAAGTCGCGCACGGGGAAGCGCCGCACCATGTGGTTCCGGCAGTCAGCGACGTACAGCGCCTCACCGCCCTTCGCCACGGCGATCCCCATCGGGAAGGAGAGGAGCGGGGCCGCCCCCTCCCGGGGCGCGAGGACGCCCGTCAGGCGGCCCTCCGCCGCGTACCTGAGGACGCGGTGCCCCGTCGGGTCGGTGAGGTAGATGTCGCCGCCGGCCGCCGCGATGTACGGCTCGTTGAAAACCGCCGCCGCCCAGCCGTCCACGGGGAACCCGCCGGCGAGGTTCCCCTCCCGGTCGAGGATCCGCACCCGCCGGTTCCCGGCGTCCGCCACGTAGATGTTCCCCCCGTCGTCGATCGCGATCCCCGTCGGGCAGTCGAACTCCCCCTCCCCGCTCCCCTTCCGCCCGATCGTCTTCAGCAGCCTCCCGTCGGCCGACAGCAGCTTCACGACGCCGTTCCCCGTGTCGGCCACCCAGACGCGCCCCTCCGCGTCGACCGCGATGCCGCGCGGCGCGAAGAAGCCGCCCTCGAACTGGTCGAGGTACTTCCCGTCCGGATCGAAGGCCTGGACGCGGTGGTTGAACGTGTCCGCGACGTACACCCGCCCGTCCGGGGCCGCCGCGACGCCGCACGGGTCCCTGAACAGGCCCGGGTACTCCCCCTCCTCCCCCCACGAGGTCACGAAGAAGCCGTCGGCGTCGAACTTCTGGATCCGGTGGTTCCTGAAATCGGCGACGTAGACGTTCCCGGCCGCGTCGGTCGCGATCCCCCGCGGCTCGTCGAACTGGCCCGCCGCATCACCCCGGCCGCCGGGGAGCAACCGGGCCCCTTCAGTGCCCTGCAAAGGCCGTCGCTGCTTCCTGAGAGGGGCGCCGCCCCCCCTGACGCTATACGACGTAACCACGCCGCGTCTCCCCTGCCACACCCTCTTTTCAATATTCCGATCGGCGACCTGATGCGCGGAGAGGAACGGCGGCGGACGGTCTCCCTCGGCGACGATGGCGACCGGCCGATCATGTGATATGTCTGATGCCAATTCAGGATCCATTCTATTACCACCCCTGTGGATGTATCTTATCTGCGGCCGCCCCCTGGTCAGATATCGCACCGCATCCCTTCCCCATCCTTCAACGATATATACCTTTTCATTCTCCGGAAGGCACGCAAGCGCCGCATCCGCGACGGTCCTTGGTATGGATAGATCCATGATGAACAACCCGTCGGTCGGAATAACCCAAAACAGGTGGCGCGCCTCGCCGACGAGAAACAGGCCCATGAACACGAACGCCGCAAGGCGTATCATCACGCGCGGGAACAGCGGGGAGGCGACATCATGAAGCAGTTTCATCCCGCACAGCGTGATGAATATCACCAGCGGGAAAAGCGCGTAATGATACTTGATGTTAGGACCTCCGGGCGCGAGTAACATAACCGCGAGCGCCCAGGAAAGAAGCACCACCTGGGGGAATCCGAAACGGATCCTCCATTTCCAGAGGACATTGCCCGCGCCAAGGGCAAAAAACGGAGCGAGCAGCAATGACAGCGTCTGCCTGTTGTATGCGGAATGCATCACCTCGACGAGAAAATCCCCTCCTCTGGTGTAGCACAACGGCAGCAGGAACGAATACAGGAGATGCCAGAGGTAATGCCGGAAGGTGAATTTCCCGCCCAAGACATAACTTCCCCTGAAAAGCACGCTGCGCAGAGGGGTGCGGCTCATCGCGAGAAGGGCATAGGTCGCGGCGCCCGTCATCAGCAGGCTCATGAAGGCGTACTTCAATGTTCCCCTGCCGCGGCGGTGGAGGGACCATACGATCAGAGTCGCATACAATGCCGGCACGATGAACTTGAAAGAGGTATACGTCATCACTGCAAGAACCGAGACGAGGGAAAGACAGGAAGCGTGCCTGACAGCCCTGGCCCTGCCGCCTTTCCCCTCCATCAAACGCAACATGAGCCAGAGCATCAGGCAGGTCCAGAGTATCGAGATTCCGTTCCGTGTGAGCACACGATTGAAGAAAACAGCATAGGAAGATCCGCCCAGCACGAGCGCCCCCAGGAACGCAAACCATGGATCGCGGAAATGCGCCATGACGAGAAGGAAGAAGACAAGGCATGCGCCCCCGTAACAACATGCATAGAAGATGCGGATAAAGATCGGGGCATCGCCAAACAGGCGTCCGAGGAAATGGTTCACATAGGGGACGAGGGATTCGACCAGATCGACATTGCCCCCGCGATATGAGGGTGCGAAAAAGCGGAAATGGTCTATAGGGAGATCGCGGGCCTGAAGAAGCTCTACCGCTTCGTCATTGATCGTTCCCCCCGGCAACAGGTCGTAAAACGCCAGGGAAAATACCATGCAGATGAAGAAGAGCAAGATGCCGATCGGCAGTAATGATCGTTTCACCGCGTCCTCGCATCAACCGATTCATCCTCAGCCAGCGACGCCGGCCTGGAGATACTTACGGGCAAGCCCATGGCATGTGGCGAAGCAGCCACGCAGAATTTCATGCAATGCGGCACGTTGCGCATTTATTCCTCTTCCTCGGCCATACAATCCCGTTTCCACACTGCCAGTATGCCATATCGCCGCCTCGTCATTCATCCACGGACAGGCCCGTGGAATTCCACCCCTTCGTGACCGTCAAACAACGGGGTGCTATTGCGAGGGGGGGGAGTTCCAATCGCGCACGGGGAAGCGCCGCACCATGTGGTTCCGGCAGTCAGCGACGTACAGCGCCTCACCGCCCTTCGCCACGGCGATCCCCATCGGGAAGGAGAGGAGCGGGGCCGCCCCCTCCCGGGGCGCGAGGACGCCCGTCAGGCGGCCCTCCGCCGCGTACCTGAGGACGCGGTGCCCCGTCGGGTCGGTGAGGTAGATGTCGCCGCCGGCCGCCGCGATGTACGGCTCGTTGAAAACCGCCGCCGCCCAGCCGTCCACGGGGAACCCGCCGGCGAGGTTCCCCTCCCGGTCGAGGATCCGCACCCGCCGGTTCCCGGCGTCCGCCACGTAGATGTTCCCCCCGTCGTCGATCGCGATCCCCGTCGGGCAGTCGAACTCCCCCTCCCCGCTCCCCTTCCGCCCGATCGTCTTCAGCAGCCTCCCGTCGGCCGACAGCAGCTTCACGACGCCGTTCCCCGTGTCGGCCACCCAGACGCGCCCCTCCGCGTCGACCGCGATGCCGCGCGGCGCGAAGAAGCCGCCCTCGAACTGGTCGAGGTACTTCCCGTCCGGATCGAAGGCCTGGACGCGGTGGTTGAACGTGTCCGCGACGTACACCCGCCCGTCCGGGGCCGCCGCGACGCCGCACGGGTCCCTGAACAGGCCCGGGTACTCCCCCTCCTCCCCCCACGAGGTCACGAAGAAGCCGTCGGCGTCGAACTTCTGGATCCGGTGGTTCCTGAAATCGGCGACGTAGACGTTCCCGGCCGCGTCGGTCGCGATCCCCCGCGGCTCGTCGAACTGGCCGGGCCCCTCCCCCCGCCCTCCCTGGAGGATCGAGACGCGCGGCGGCGGCGGGCGCTCGCCGGCCTCGGCGGCGGGGGCGGCGGCGGCGCCCCCGAAGGGCCGGGTCGCGTAGACGGTCACCTGTCCGCACCGGAAGACGGGCCGGAAGAGCCCGTCGAGGAGGTCGAACTTCGCGAGCTCCTCGGGCCGGTAGCGCTTCCGCTCGGTGTGGCCGACGAAAACGAGCCGGATGTCGTACTTGGCGATGAGCGCGGCGAGCTCGACCGGGTCCGCGGAGCGATAGAATTTGAAGACGTCCTTCCGCCGCTCCTCCCCGCGCCGGTAGCCGCGCTGGTCCACGTGGCTCCACCAGCCGAGGACGGTGGGGAGGCCCGTGTTGGAGCTGACCCTCCCGAACTCGTAGAGGTAGTCGGCGCCGGTGTCCTCCATGATGACCGGCTGGCCCGCGACCGCCTCGTTCAGCCAGCGGATCGCGGCGTACTCGCCGGGGAGCCGCTCGCGCAGCCAGGCGAGGCCGTCGAGCGTGGGCCGGGCGAGGAGCCGAGGGAACAGGCGCCCGAGGAGGGCGGAGCGGGGCGGCGCGAGCGAGACGCGGGGATAGGTGTCGTCGCCGATGGTCCGCGCACGCGGCCCCATGACCGTGAAGACGAGGGAGGACGCGGCCAGGAGCGCGAGGGCGGCGCGCCAGGCGCACCGCCCCGCGGCGGCCGGGGCGGCGCGCCGCCCCGCCGGGCGGGCGAAGAGCCGGGCGAGGAACGGGGCGGCGGCGATCGAGAAGAAGAACCATGCGGCGATGTAGAACTTGAAGACCGTGTTGAACCGCTTGTAGGGCCCCTCGCCGTAGAAGTCGCGGATGTGGGCGAGCTCGCAGAAGACGACGACGGCGAGGCCGCAGAGGGCGAGGGCGATCGCCCAGGCGGTCCGGCGGTCCCGCCGGCGCGCGGCGAGGACGAGGGCGCCGGGGAGGAGGAGCAGGAGCGTCGCCGAGAGCGTCGCGTAGTCCCTCGTCCCCTTCAGCGCGAAGATCGCCCAGGGCAGGAGCGCCGCGGCCGCGAGGGCCGCACCGGCGGCGACCCGCCGCCCGCCGCCCCGCGCGATCTCCGCTGCGAGGAAGCTCGCGATGATGAAGAGGAAGAGGCCGAAGAAGCGGATGAACGCCTGGAGCGGCGTCGTGAGATCGCCGACGAGGCCGAGCCCCATCCCCTCCCTCCCGAAGAAGGCGAAGAGCGGGGCGTAGGCGGCGAGGGACAGGGCGGCGAGCGCGGCGGCGGGCGCGAGCGTCCGCACGGCGAGGCGCGGGAGCAGCCCCGGCGCCCCCTCGAGGCGGACCGCCGAGAGGAGGCAGCGGACGATCCGCGCCCGGAGGCCGCAGTCCCACCAGACCGAGTGCGAGGAGAGCGGGCGGCCGGCGCCGCGCGCCGCGTCGTTCAGGAGCAGCGAGAGGCCGATGACGCCGAGGTAGACGGGGAAGTCCCACGTGTTCGTCGGGACGGTCATCCCGAGGACCACCGCCGCGAGGAGCAGCGCGCACACCCCCCGCGGCCCGCCGCCGAACGCCCCGAGGCCGGGCCGCGGCGCGAGGGCGAGGTTCAGGGCGATCGCGAGGAGGAGCACCGAGAACGGCATCGCGATCACGTGCGCGTGGAGGTCGACGAAGATGAAGCTCCAGAGCGGGAACTCGTGGACCGTCCTCGGGATGACCTCGTGCGCGCAGCGGAAGAAACGGAAGACGTGCTCGGCGTTCGTCGGCACCGCGAGCGGCAGGAGCCGGTGGAACGCCTCCCGCCAGGCGCCCATGTCCGCCAGGAGCACGAGGCCGTCGAGGTTGCCGATGAAGCACGCGGCGGCCGCCGCCGCGAGCCCCCACCGGATCCTCCCGGTGAGCGTGTGCCCGATGGAGAAGACGCCGCTCGCGACGAGGGCGGGGACGAGGCAGAAGGCGAGATTGTAGCCGACCTCGGCGGGGACGCCCGCAAGGCGCATGAGCATCGCCGCGAGGTAGTGGCCGTAGTAGTAGTAGTTGAGGTAGGTGCCCGAGGTCCACGGGTCGATCAGCGGGAAGGTTCGGCTCCGGAGGACGGAGTTGATGAACGAGAAATCCATGGAGCTTTCGCTACAGAAGATGTCCGGGTTGAAGAGGCGGAAGAGGAGGAAGAGGAGGAAGGTGCCGAAGAAGAGGGCCTCGGCGGCGACGATCCCGCTCCTCCCGGCGGGCGAGAGGGGCGCGCGGGGACGGCGCGCGCAGGCGGCCGAGAGGAGCGCCACGAGGCCGGCGGCGGCGAGGATGAGCGGGCGCGAGAACGGCGCCGCCCCGATGCTCGCCGCGAGCCAGACGAGGTAGCCCGTGACCGCGACGGCGAGCGTCCGGGAGAGCGCCCAGCCGCGGTCGGCGAGGTTGCCGAGGAGCGCCCCGGCGAGCGGCGCGGCGGCGAGGCCGAGGAGCGTGACGGCGGCGAGCCAGGCGATCGTGGCCGCGGCCGCGCGGCGAGGCGGCGGGGGGGCGTCGGCCGTCACGCACGCCCCGAGCGACTCCTCCAGCGGCGCCGGGCGGTTCTCCGCGGTCGCGCCGAGGGCGTCCTCGAGGACCGGCCAGTAGTCGATCCCCGGCGACGCCGCGATGAGCCGCTCGAGGTACGCCCTCGGGAGCGGGACCGTCTTGCGGAAGACGAGCGCCTTCGGGTGGTCGTAGACCGTGAAGCTCTCGTCGGCGAAGTCGTCGTTGAACGTCACGCCCATGAGCCGCGGATACGAGACCGCGCCCTCCTCGAGCCGGAAGCCGAGCCGGCCGCCGAAGAGGAGGCGGTAGTAGTTCGAGGTGACGGGATACTTCTCCGGCACCCGGAGGACGGAGCCGTACATCCGCTTCGTGGGGATGGCGACGGCGTCCGCCTTCTCGAGCTCCTCGGCGATGGCGCGCGCCTTGCCGCGGTCGTCCGGCCGGTAGATGTCGAGCTGGCGCACGGTGTAGATGCCGGGGGTCCCCCGCCTCGTCCCGGTCGGGAGGCCGCCGAACTCCCAGGTCTCATTGAGGATCCGCGAGCCGCGCGGGAGGTGCTCGTAGATCCAGTCCGAGGCGCGCACCCTCGGGTCCTCGCGCCCGTAGATGCGGGCGAAGGCCGCGGCGTAGAAGAGCGAGGAGGCGACGGCGATGCCGGCGACCGCGCGCACCGCGAGCCGCCCGGCCCGCCCGCGGATCCGGTCGTGGAGGAGGCAGAGGCCCTGCGCGCCGAGGAGGCAGAGGAACGGGATGAGCGGGGCGAGGTAGCGGAGGAACTTCACCCTGAACGAGAGGGTGGCGGCGCCCACGGGGACGACCCAGGCGAGCAGGAGGAGCGTCCCGCGGGAGGGCCGCCGCAGCCAGCGGGCGAGGAGGTACCCCGTCCCCGAGAGGACGGCGAGGCCGAGCGGCGGGCCCATGCAGTACGCGACGAGGTTCCGCAGCTGGTAGAACCCGCGCACGGTGTGCTCGTACTGGAGCGTCCAGGGGGGGGCCCAGTTGCCGCTGACCATGTTCTTCTGCTCCCGGAGCTGCCGCATGAACTCGGCGTGGTCGAGGAGGAAGAACGGCTCGCAGACGAGGAAGACGCCCGCCGCCGCGAGGAGCGACGCGAGGGCCGTCCCCAATCGGCGGGCCGGTCGGATCGCCCCGCCTCGCGGGCGGGCGGCGGCGTGGGCGACGAGGATCGGGACGACGAGCGGCGCGGCGCTCGCCTTCGTCGCCATGGCGAGCCCCGCGAGGAGCCCCGCGAGGAGGGAGTGGCGGATCCGCCCCTCCCCCATGACGAGGGCGCAGGCCCAGAGGGTCGCGGTGACGAGGGAGGCGAGCATCACGTCCACGGTCAGGAAGTGCGACAGCTGGACGTGGAAGACCGTGAAGGCGAAGAAGAGGGAGGCGAGGGCGCCGGCGCGCGCCCCGTACAGCCGGCGGCCGAGAAGGAAGACGAGCAGGATGGTGATCGTGTCGAAGAAGGCGGACCAGGCGCGGCCGACGGTGAAGAGGTCGCTCCCCCGGAGGAGCCGGTGCGTCGAGCGGATGAGGTAGAGGGGGAGCGAGCCGTAGGCGAAGAATCGGGGGTTGAAGGCGTCGATCCGCTCCCGGAGGGTCGGCCGCTCGCCGCGGGCGATCCGGGCGGCGAGGCCGGCGGCCTGCCGGTCGATGTCGCCGATGGCGTAGGAGATCCTCGCCTCGTCCGGGTGGAAGAGGTGGTGCGGCCTCCCCCAGTCGGACCGGTGGAACCGCAGCCCGGCGCCGAGGACGAGGGCGGCGGCGAGGGCGGCGAGCCACGCCCTCCGCGTCGTCCCGCTCAATCGTACCACCCCCTCAGGTCGTACAGCCGTATCCGGAGGACGTCGAGGAACATCCGGTACGGGTCCGCGGCGACGCGCACGCGGCTGCTCGGCGAGTCGGACCAGGTCACCGGCACCTCGGCGACGCGGTAGCCGAGCCGGCGCGCGAGGTAGAGCGCCTCGACGTCGAAGCTGAACCGCTCGATCCGCTGCCGCCGGAAGAGGTCCTTCGCCGCCGCGGCCCTGAACAGCTTGAAGCCGCACTGGGTGTCGGAGAAGCCGCGAAGGGCGACGAGCCGCACGATCCCGTTGAAGATCCTCCCCATGAGCTCCCGGTGCCAGGGCTGCCGGATGCGGATGTCGGCCCCCGGGACCGCCCGCGAGCCGATGGCGATGTCGAAGCCGCCGCGGAGGACCGGCTCGAGGAGCCGCTCGACGTCCTCGATCGGCGCGGAGAGGTCCGCGTCGGAGAAGAGGATGCAGTCACCGCGCGCCTCATCGACGCCGTGCCGCACCGAGTAGCCCTTGCCGCGGTTGCCGGGGTTGGAGGCGAGGCGCACGCGCGGGTCGCGGCCGGCGAACGCGCGGCAGAGGGACGCGGTCCCGTCGGTCGAGCCGTCGTCGACGACGATCACCTCCCAGCCGTACGCCTGCCGGGAGAGGTAGGCGCAGACGCGCTCGAGCGTTTCGCCGAGCCGCTCCTCCTCGTTGTACGCCGGGATGACGACGGAGATGAACGGCGCCTGCCCGCCTTTGCCTTGTGCGGTCATGCCCCCCCTCCCCGCCCCTCCCCGCCGACCGCGTAGATGCGGACGTCGCCGCCCGCGTACGCGGTCCGGTACTCGCGCGCGAACGCCGCGAGCCCCGCCGGCGAGTACTTCTTCTTCTCGAGCGCGCCGACGTAGACGTACCGGACGGCGTGCCTGTCGAGCAGGTGCGCCACGTCGCGCTTCCGCGGCGCGTCGTAGATCCGCTTGATCTCCTCCGTCCGCTCCATGATGAGCCGCCAGCTCCAGTCACGCCAGAGCGACTCCTGGTTCCCCCAGCCGAGGACGGTCGGCCGGCCCCCGAACGTCGCCACGCGGCCGAAGAAGCTGTACGGGTCGCCGGTCGCCTCGAGGACCACCGCCCCGGGGGAAACGTTCCGGCGCACCCACATGATCGCCGCATACTCGTCCGGATGCCGGTGCCTGATGTAGGCCATCCCGTCGAGCGTCGGCAGGTACGGCGAGGGGGAACCCCGCCCTCCCCGGAACCGCCCGCAGCGGTGCCAGGTGCCGAGCACCGGGTAGATGAGGGAGGCCGCCACGAGCGCGGCGAGCGCCGAGACCCAGGCCGCCCTCCACGCCCCCCGGAGCGCCCCGGTCACGGCGGCGGTCCCGGCGGCGAAGACGACCGAGAGGAGGATCCATGCCGTGAAGTAGAACTTGAAGACGGTGTTCTGCCGCTGGAGCCGCTCCGAGTAGAAGTCCTTCAGGTAGAACAGCTCGCAGCCGAGAAAGATTCCCGCGCAGAGGAGGACGAGGATCAGGGCGAACGTCCGCCGGGGCGGCGAGGAGCCGGGGGCGGCGAGGAGCGCCGCCGCGGCCGCGAGGGCCCCGAGCGAGACGCCGGCCACGGCGCTCCCCGTCGCCGCCCAGCCGGCGGCGACACCCGCCGCGGCGAGGAGGAGCGAGACGGCGGCCCGCCCGCGGCGGCGCGCCTCCGCCGCGAGGAAACTCGCGGCGACGAAGCAGCCGAGGCCGTTGACGGTGAGGAAAGCGGGGAGCCGGGAGCGGCGGGCGGCGTCCACGAGCCGGATGTCGATCCCCGCGGCCGGCTCGAAGCGGAGCCGGAACGGGAGGAGGACGGCCACGCACAGCGCGGCGGCGAGCGCGCCCCAACGGACCCACGCCCCCGGCGGCGATGCGCCCGCCCGGGCGGCGCAGACGGCGGCCGCGGCGAGGAGCGCGGCGTAGAGCGGCAGGTCCCACGTGTTGAACATGAAGACCGTCCCGAGCGCGAGGCCGGTGAAGAGGCCGAGCGGGAGGAGGCCGGCGGGGAGCCGCCGCGACGCGCCGCCCTCCCCGCCCGCCGAGAGGATCGCGAGCGCCGCCGCGAGGAGCAGGAAGGCGAACGGCATGAACATGTAGTGCGGGTGGAGATCGCCGAGGAGGAAGCTGAAGAGCGGGAACTCGTGGATCGTGCCCGGGATGATCTCGCGGGAACCGCGGGCGAACATCTCGACCCACCAGTCCCGTCCCCCGAGCCCTCCCCCGAGCGCCCGGGCGAAGGCGCCGAGGTTGCCCAGGCCGAGGAGGAAGAGCGGCGCGAGGAGGGCGGCGCCGTACCGCTCCGTCAGGTTGTACCCCATGCTGAAGGCGGCGAGGCCGGCGAGCGGCACGACGGTCGCAACCGCGAGGTTGAAACCGGTCTCCGGGGCCGCGCCCGCCAGGCGCACGAGGGCGGCGAAGACGACGTAGCCGAAGTAGTAGTAGTTGACGGGGCTGCCGGCGAACCAGAGGTCCTGCGGCGGCATCCGGCCGTCCGCGAGGACCGCGTGGAGGAACATCATGTCCGCCTCCTTCTCCGCGACGGTGATGTCGGGCTTGTACGCCTGGATCAGGAGGGCGGCGGCGAAGAGGGCGAGGAAGAACGCCTGCTCGAAGAGGAGGAGGCGCTTCCGGCGGGCGATGAAGTCGCGCATCCCGGCGGCATGGAGCCGCCAGATGACCGCGCCGGCGAGGGCGTACAGGACGAGGAAGGAGGCGATCGAGGGGGTGTCGAGGGGGAAGAGGCCGAGGCTCGAGGCGAGCCAGGCGGCGTACGAAACGACGAGAAGGCCCGCCAGGCGTGCGAGGCCGATGCCGCGGTCGGGCAGGCCGCGGAACAGGGCGAAGCAGAGCGGCCAGCTCGCAAGCCCCAGGATCTCGATCGCCACAAGCCAGCGAAGGATCGTCATGGAAGAGACACGCGCGCGCCAGCATTGTCTCCCAGATCACACCGCCAGTCAAGGTCGCCCGGCGGACGTGTCCCGGCGGAGGATGCGACCCGCGGATGGTCTCCGGGAATGGACGGCGAACGCGCGGCGCGGCGGCCGGGTGGCCGAAAGAGGGCGATGACGGGAGCATGATCCCGCATGCGGAGTGTCATCCGGGATCGGATGACCCCGCGTCATCTACTGGATATAGCCGAGCGCCTTGAGGAAATCGGTCGTCTTCGCATCGAGCGTGATCGTCTCCCCCGAAACATCACGCAGCATTCTCGCCTTCTGCTCGTCGATCTTGTTGTGGTGACGCAGGAGCGAGCGGAGATCGGAGACGATGTCGGGCTTTTCCGAGGAGAGATCGACCTTCTCCCCTGGATCCTCAAGCAGATCATGGAGCCGGACAATCTCGACGACTTCCTCTTCATCCTCCGACCTGTCCAGCCGAAGCATGCGGGCGATCGAACGGAGAATTCCACGGCGCCTCCTCTCGATGCCGAAATAGGCATGATTCTCCTCAAAGGGACGGAGGATCACCAGCTTGTAGCGCTCGGTTCGCATAAAATCCTGGGCCCACGGATCGCCTCCGTATTCGTAGGATCGTATCTGCCGCCCCTTCCCGCGGATGAGGGAGCGCATACTCCTGCCTTCGAACGACGGGGGCACGGGGAGTTCCAGCATGTCGAGCACGGTGGGTGCGAGATCAATGAGGGACACAAGGGCGTCCACACGGCGGCCGCGGGGCACGCCGTAGCCCCGCATGATGAGCGGCACCCGGGCAACCGTTTCGAACGGCTTGTTGTGCTCGAAATACCAGTCATGTTCCCCGAGGGACTCCCCGTGGTCGGTGGAGATGATCATGATCGTTCGACGGCGCATATCGGTTGCATCCAGATGCCGGGTTATCCTCCGGATCTGATCATTGACGAATCGTATCTCCCCGTCATATTGCGACACGTAGTGGTCCACATCGTGCGGCCGGCGCATGTGCCGTGCCGTATTTTCATATATGAATCCGAATAAGAACGGGGTGGGGCTTATCGGCGCCCATGCGCCGGTTCTGTAGAGACCGTCGTCCTCGAACATATCGTCATAGGGGGGCGGGGGTGTATAGGGGTAATGCGGATTCACATAGTGGATCCAGGCGAATACCCTCTTCCCCATGTTCTTGTCAAGCCACGCGATGAGGTCGTCGGTGGCGGCGGCATCCCCCAGATGGTGGAGCTCGGGACTGTGACCGTGGCCGGCGGAATAGGAGTTGTCGAAGTACCGGAAGCCTCGGTCGAGGCCCTGGCCCTCCGCGCCCACCCACTGATGATTGACGAACGCCGCGGTCTCGAAACCCCCGCCCTGCACGAGTTCCGCAAGCAGGGGCAACCGGGGGGGGAGTTTTTTGTCGACCAGCATCACCTTGTGGACTCGCGGATGGGTCGAGGTCATCAGGGAGGGCAAAGAGGGCATGGTCCACAAACCGGGGGTGACGGCGTTTTCGAAGAGAACCCCCTCCGAAGCGAGACGGTCGATGTCGGGGCTGGTGGCGCGCAGATACCCGTAGCAGCCGAGGTGATCCGCGCGCATGGAATCCGCCGTGATCAGGATCACGTTGGGCCTGAACGTGCGCCAGTCCCGGATCCGGGCATGCGCGATCAGGAGGGCGGCCATGCAGGCGGCGGCAATCGCGTAGAGGCGGACGGCGCGGCGCAGTCTTCCTCGGAGAAGTCTCATCATGGCATTACCCGCGGCGGGCGGGCCGCTGCTGGCATTCCCTTGAACGGGCGCGGATGATCGCGGCGCGATTGATTGCTTTTCGCACCTTCATGTTACAACATCCCTCCGTCCGTCACAAGCCGATAATCCGCCCCTCCGCAATCCGCCTATACAACGCCGCGCCGTTGGTGCATAATCCTTGGCCATGAAGGTGTTCCTCGGCAATCCCCCCTGGCGCAAGCCGGGCTTCTATGGCGTGCGGGCGGGCTCCCGCTGGCCCCACTTCGAGCACGAGTCGAGCCGCTACATGCCGTTCCCGTTCGGCCTCGCCTACGCGGCGGCGGTCCTCGAGCGCGACGGCTTCGAGGTGGCGCTCGTCGACGGCGTCGCCGAACGCATCGGCGACGAGGAGTACCTCGCCCGCCTGCGCGATTTCTCACCCGACCTCGTCATCCACGAAATCTCCACGATCTCCATCGCGCAGGACATGCGCGTCATCGACCTGGTCCGGAGGGCCATGGGCGGGCGGCCCCGCGTCGCCGTCTGCGGCCTCCACGTCCACGCCTTCTCCCCGGCGTTCCTCGATGAGCACCGGCAGATCGACTTCTCGCTTATCGGCGAGTACGAGATGACCGCCCTCGAGCTCGCCCGCTGCCTCGCCGCCGGCGGCGATCCGTCCCCGATCGCGGGCCTCGTCTTCCGCGGCGCCGACGGCGCCGCCCGCGCGAACCCGCGCCGGCCGCTCCTCCGCGACCTCGACTCCCTCCCGTGGCCCGCGCGCCGCCACCTGCCGATGACGAACTACTGCGACACCCCGGGCGGGATCCCCGAGCCGAGCGTCCAGATGTGGGCGAGCCGCGGCTGCCCGTTCCGCTGCACCTTCTGCGCCTGGCCGCAGATCGTCTACGGGAGCCACGACTACCGGGCGCGCGACCCGGTGAAGGTCGCCGAGGAGATGGAGCAGCTCGTGAAAGAGGCGGGCTTCCGATCGGTCTATTTCGACGACGATACCTTCAACATCGGAAAGCCCCGCATCCTCGCCCTCTGCGCGGAGATCAGGCGGCGCGGCATCGCCGTCCCCTGGGCGATCATGGCGCGGGCCGACCTGATGGACGAGGAGATGCTCCGGGCGCTCAAGGGGGCCGGCCTCCACGCCCTCAAGTACGGCGTCGAGTCGGTCGACCAGGAGATCCTCGACCGGTGCGGCAAGCAGATGGACATCCGGAGGACCGAGGCGATGATCCGGGCGACGCGCCGCCTCGGCATCCTCTACCACCTCACCTTCACCTTCGGCCTCCCCGGCGAGACGCGGGAGTCGATCCGGCGGAGCGTGGACTGGTGCCTCCGGATGGACCCCGACACCGTCCAGTTCTCCCTCACCACCCCGTTCCCCGGCAGCCGCTTCTACGAGGAGATGGCGCGCGAGGGGCGGATCGTCTGCAGGGACTGGGAGAAGTACGACGGCTACTTCCACTGCGTGGTGAACACCGAGCGGCTGAGCGCCCGCGAACTCGAGGAGGAGCGGAACGCCGCCGTCCGCAGGTGGAATGCGCATGCCGCCGGCAGGCGGGAGGGGCGGCGCGGGCCGCTCGCCTGGGTCCTCCGCGCCCTCAAGAAGGCGACGGCACGCTCCTAGCGCCGCCGCCTTTGCGCGCGACCTCCCTCCCTATCTCCTCCTGGCGCAGGCGATGACATTCTTATGCGGCACCCCGCTGCGCCGGTATTCCCGCACAAAATGATCCGACCAGATGAAGCCCGCCCGGTCAAGGATCGCCTGCAGCGTGGCCTCCGTGAAGAAGTGGAAATGATCCCTGTCCCCGAAATCATGCAGGAGCGGGGTCTCGATGATAATCAGGCCGCCCGGCCCGGCCATTCTCCGCAACATTCGCAGCACGCGCAACGGATCGGCGAGGTGCTCTATCACATGCGACATGACGATCAGATGGAACGTCTTGCAGGGAAACCAAAAATCCTCAATCATGCCCTGCAGAATGCGTAATCCGCGCGCGCGTCCCTCGCGCACCATATCCGCACCGATCTCAACCCCCACGACCTCCCACCCCCGCCGGGCGAGCAGTTCAATCTGCCTCCCCTCGGCGCACCCGACCTCCAGCGCACGCCTCCCGGGACCGGCAACCGCCTCGAAGCCGGGGAGGAACCGATCGAAAATTTCGTTCCTGTCGTTCTCCCATGCGTCATCCCATGTCCGCCCGTCGGCGCACCCGAAGAACGCCCTGCGCTGCTCGATATACCCCTCCACGTACCTGTCGTGCAGCCGCCGGCGGGTCGGTATGTCCTTGGCAAACACCATCGCGCAAACGTCGCAGCGTGCATAGGTGTAATGGTAGCTCCTCCCATGATCCCTGATTCGATAGCTGCCGCAGACGGGGCACGACAGCCCGAGGAACTGCCGTTTGATCAGGCGGTAATCCTCCAGCAGGAGGGCGCCCCACGCCGGGCGGCGGCGGGCGCATGGAACCTCGTCGGGACGGCGCACCGGATCAATCTCAGCACACATGCGGCATGTTCCCGGGCACGCGACGGGTCCCGCCTTGTGCAGGGGCGGTCATCCGCGCACCCTCCGTTCCGCGACGTATGTGATGACCTTCACCAGTTCGTCACCCATCGCGCGGTGACAGTACCTTTCCGCGACCTTCTCGCGCGCCTGCGCCCCCATTCGCTCTCTGAGCGCCGGGTCCTCCACAAGCAGCCGCAGTCCAGAGATGAATTCATCACGCCCTGATGCCAGGAAACCCTCCACACCGTCGTTGATGATGGCACGGACCTCGCCGAATCTGCTTGCAACGGTGGGGATTCCCATCGCCATATATTCGAAGAGCTTGGTCGGACTCTTGCACTTCATCCATTCGGCATTCTCCCGGTCCGGAATGAGCGGGAGGAGGCCGATGTGCACGCGCTCGAGGGATTCTGGCATGCGGTCCGGCTCTATCCATCCCGGGAACTCCACCCCCCCGATCCCCTCGCTGCCCGCGTACTCCCGCACCCTCCCCATCCATGCCCCGTCCCCGGCGATGATGAAGCGCAGCGTAGGATGGAGCCGCCGCACCATCGAGTAGCAGTCGAGGGCGAAGCACAGGTTCTCATACAGCACCTTCCCCCAGACCTTCCCGTTCCACATGATCGTCAGGGGAGAGTCCGGCGGCCGGCGCTTTCTCTTGAATCGGTCCGCGTCGACCCCCGTGGAAATGAGGAACGAGGAGGCGTTGTACGAACGCATCAGGGCGAGGAGAGGCGAGGTGGAGGCCACGCAGGCGTCCGCCCGCCGTGCGACCGCGGCGGTGATCGGCTCCATCCCCGTCGCGCCGAAGAGCGCCCTGTTGAGGAAATCCCTCCCGAAAAACGGCGAGCGGTCGAGATCCCAGTCATCGTAGTCCAGGATGAACCGATTGATGCCGAGCCGCTTGAGGAGGAAGGGTGCCGCGGCATGCCAGTGCGCCTTCTGCGTGTAGAGGATCGCATCCCGCATCGGGAAGAGCCGCGCGAGGGCCCTTCCGGTCTGGATGCATTTCTCCCGGTCGCCGAGGCGAAGCATCCCGTCATCCTTCACCCACGGTGAGAAGTTCTCCTGGAAGGTGAGCACCTCGGCGTCGAAGCCCCGCCCCCGGAGAATGGCGGCGAAGTTGTAACAACGGACCCTGGAATAGGCCATCTGCCTGCCGTGGATGGAGATGAAGACAACCTTCATGCTGACTCTATGATCAGCCGGCACGCCTCCCCGGCCCTCTCCGCGCCGCCGGGTCATTCAGATACCCGGCATAGCGCCTATGGATGGACGTATTGAGGCACCAGTTGTCGCAGATCCTCGCGCAGGCGATCCTCGCAAAATAGCGGTCGGATTTCGGCAGCCGCAGGGCCCGCTCCCTGAACCCGTCGTAGCGCCGTGAAAACCATATCCGGCTGAAACGCTCCTCAAAGATATTGCCGAGCGGATTCCTGTCCGCCTTGCAGCACGGCACCACGTTCCCGTTCGCGAGGACCCTGCAGGCCGCCCACCCGATGTAGCAGGGGATCGTGTCGATGACGTCCGAGTGGTAGATCCCCTCGGCGGCACGGCTGTTCCGCAGCTTGGAGAGGACATCGTCGAAGATCACGATGTTCCCCTGGTGCTCCCCGAGCACGGGGGCATGCTCCTTCCGTGTCTCCTCCATGGTTCGGACGACCGCCTGTATCTGCTCCCCCGTGAGCAGGAGCCCCCGCAAGTTCGCCGATTCGACATCCGTGGTCTGCCACCAGATGTTGTTGACGCCGATCTCCGCCGCCAGCCGGACCGCGTTCCCGATGTCCTCATAATTGAGGGCGGATATGACGTAGGCAATGATGAGCTCGGGCTCCGCAGGGGCATGCCGGGCGCCCGCGAACAGCCGCATCAGATCCACTACCTTGGCGAAGGTCTCCTCCGTCGCCCCGGGATGTGTCGCCGCGTACACCGCGGGAGACCCGGCCCAGAGGTTGACGCAGAGCTGGCTCAGCATCCCCCCGGCGATGCGACGCACCATCTCACCGGTCGCCGCCGTCAGATTCGTCATGAGAAGAACCTCGAGCCCCCTCGCCGAGGTGTGCTCCAGGATGCGGACGATATCCCTGTGGAGGAGCGGGTCACCGCCCCCGCTGTAGATGATCTTCCGGACCCCCATCGAGGCGGCCTCGTCGATGAGGGCGCGGACCCGTTCGAAGGGCAGTTCGTGGGCGCCGTCCCAGTGCGGGAGGACCTCGTCGGGGCGGAGGAGCGGCGAGCGGTGCCAGCAGGAGATGCACCGCAGCGTGCACCTGTTCGTAAGGTCGATGTAAAGCTCCTCGGGGCCGCAAAACGCCCGCGAGCCGTGGCGGATACCGCGGAGGATTGGATCCGTCCCGCGGGGCGCCGCCAGCAGCCTCCGCAACATGCCGCGCACTTTTCCCATGGCAGACCCCGCAGCGTGCGGAACCAGGCGGATCGCCGCCCTCAGAGCCACTCGTCCGGCGAGAACGAGAGGACGGTGAGGCTGTGCTTGGGGAAGAGCACCCGCAGACATCCCGTGCCGGTGTCCGTGCTCTCCGCGACCGTCCTCGTCGACTCGATGCAGCGCACGTTCCAGGGATCGTGGGGCTGATTGCTCGCGTCGAAGAACGGGCCGGTGAGGACCTTGCTGACGACCTGGACCGGCGCGTAGTTCTTGAGGAGCACCTCCGCGCCGATCTCCTGGAAAAGGTGCCTGTTGACGACGAAGACCGAGAGCTTCGTCCCCTCCTCGTTCCTCGCCGCGATCACGTCGAGATACGGCACGCCCTCCATCGCGGGGATGACGCCGACGGGGCTGGTGGAGAAGGTATCGGCGCGCACCGCCGTCTCGACCAGGCACTTCCCCGCGAGCATACAGTACAGCCGCTGCACGTACGCCTGCGGGTGGAGCAGCGGTTCCTGCCCCCCCGTCTCCCAGAGCGAGGAGTAGAGGGTGTGCATGATGGAGTAGCGGTGCGCGTGCGTGACGCGCGGCTCCCTGATGAAGAGGTTGAGGAGCATCGCCTCATAGAGGGCGGCGCCGAGGGTCTTGTTCTGCCGCCAGTTCTCGTCGGTGTCGCGCCTCCCCTTCACCTGGCGGGTGCGGTGGAGGAAGCCGGGCACGAAATCGAACAGCACGCCGTACTGGCTCGCGGCGATCCGGACGCGCTCCGGGCAGTGCGCGGCGAGATGCGACTTCACGATCTCCATGTTGTTCGCGACGTAGATTGGCGCCGCCATCAGGGCGGCATAGGTCTCGTCCCAGTCCGGCGTGCGGTCGTCCGGCGTCACGTTGAGCACGGGGGCGGCGCTGTTGTGCACCGCGAGGAAGTCGATGCGATCCCCGAGCGCCCCCAGGACCACCGCGTTCCAGTCGGGGCGACGGTACCGCGTGAAGACGCCGCTGTCGCAGCAGCCGATGGCCCCCACGCGCGCCTCCGGATCGGCCGCCCTGACCCGCTCGATGAACGTCGCCGCCTTCTCCGCGTACTGTTCCGGCGAGAAGGGGAACTCGACGCCGAGCGGATGGAAGTCGTCGTAGTACAACTCGTGCCCGAGTTCCCACTGCAGGCCGCGCAGGCCCCGCTCCGCGTAGTGCCGCACCCACGCCTCGGCCTCCTCCGCCGTGCCCGTTCCGACGTTCAGGGAGATGAACGGCTCGGCGCCGGCGGCGGCGCACATGGAGAGGAACTCGTCGGGGCCGAAGTAGGGGTACGCGTCCGGGTTGCCGGGATAGCCGCAGCGCTGGGGCCTGCGCGCATCCCCGACGGCCTCGTGCCAGTGGAAGAAATCCGTCTGCACGCTGCCGGGATACCGCAGGGACCTGATCGAATACGGGAGGAGGTGGCGCAGGACATCCGGCAGGACGCGGCGGTTCTTCCTGTCCCAGAAATAGAATCCCTCGTTGAGCCAGTCGAGATTCGATCCGAACAGGCCGGCGGGCACGCGCCGCACGACGCGGTCCGCGTCGACCTCTATCCGCGCGAGGCCCACCTTCTCCGTCTCGAGCCGCCGGCCGGCGGCGCCGGTCTTCAGCGGCATGTGCTGGAACTTCTCCTTGTACCGCTCCCGATATTTCGAGAGGACGACGTCCGTCGTGTCGAACTCCTCGATGCGGCCGTGCTCGAACCAGAGGACCCTGCTGCAGAGCGCCTCGATTCGCTCGAGGGCGTGGGAGACGAAGACGATGGTCTTCTTCTCGTCCTCGTAGAACGTCTTCATCGTGTTGTAGCATTTCGTCTGGAATTCCATGTCGCCGACCGCGAGGATCTCGTCGATGAGGAGCACGTCGAACGGGACGGTGATGGCGATGGCGAAGCCGAGCCGCATGTTCATCCCGGACGAGTACGTCGCGATCTTGGCGTTGATGAATTTCCCCAGCCCCGCGTACTCGACGATCTCCCCGTAGATCCTGTCGATGTGCGCCTTCGGGAGGCCGAGGATGGATCCGTTGAGGTAGATGTTCTCCTGCCCCGTGAGATCGAACTGGAAACCGGCGCCGAGCGAGAGGAGCGAGGAGATCCTCCCGTTGACCCGGACGGACCCCATGGTGGGCGCCGTGACGCCCGCCAGCACGCTCAGGAGCGTACTCTTCCCGGAGCCGTTCGGCCCGATCACGCCGATGCACTCCCCCTCCTCCAGCTCGAACTCGACCTCCCGCATCGCCCAGAATTCCTGCGGCCGCCCCTGCGAGATGAGGAACGGCATGATGTTCCGCACGAGCGCCGGCTTCTCGAAGTAGACGCGGTATTGCTTGCTGACGTTCTGGACCGAGACGGTTTTCATGCCCTAAATGAGATCGATGAGCTCGTGCTCCTTCCTCGCAAACAGGCTGTAGGAGATGTAGAGGACCACGACGCTGAACGCCGTCGTCTGTGCCACCAGGAGTGACGTCGGGTAGAAGGCCTTCGTCGTCGCGTCGTTGAGGAGCACGATCCGGTACATGGCGAAGAGATCGTAGACGGGATTGAGCATGAACAGCCTGGTCATCCATCCGACCCCCGCCTTCGCGACGTCATCGATTCCGTAGAACACCCCCGAAAGGTAGAAGGTCAGCATGAGGACGATCTCGACGACGTAGCGCACGTCGCGGAAATACACCTGGAGGTGCGAGGTGAGGAGGGCGAGCCCGACCGCGAACAGGAAGGTGATGAGGACGATCCCGGGGAGCAGGAACACGGTGAGCGGGAAGAGGGGATACTGCCCCTTCGCCATGTTGTAGAAGAGGACGAACAGGACGATGACGATGAGCGAGAGGATGAAGTTGATCAGGTTGGAGAGGACGAGGGAGATCGGCACGATCTCGCGGGGAAAATACACCTTCTTCAGGATGCCGGCGTTGTCGATGATCGAGCAGGTCGCCCCCATCACGCTCATGTTGATGAACTGCCAGACGAAGAGCGCGGTCACGATCGAGAGCGGCGGCGTCGGCCTCCTGAACAGGAACGAGAAGATGAACCAGAAGACGAGCGCCATGCAGAGCGGCACGAAGAACGCCCAGAGGAAGCCGAGAAAGGCGTACTTGTACTGGATCTTGAGGTTCTTGAGCGCGAGATGGATGAGGAGCTCCCTGTACACGGTGAGGAGCGCCGCGATCCTCCGGATAATCTTCACGCATCCCCCCCCTTGGCGCCCGATCCGCCCCCCGGACGGCGCCGCGCGCGCGCCCCGCGCAGAAACGACAGGATGGATGCCGCCCGCGACGGACGGGGGTCGGGCTGCATCATTATAGGGATTTCATCCGGTTTTGCAACTTCCATGATGGGGGGCGCGCCGCGATCCGCGTCCGCCGCGGAGACGATGAGCCCCACCTGCCCGAGGACGAGGCAGGCCAGGGCGCCGAAGCGGATCGCATCCTTCCGGCTCAGCCCCTGTCGCCGCATGGCCCGCGCGCAGATGTCCATCACGGTCCTCCTCCCGTCGCAGGACCGCCAGAAGAGATCGAGGAAATCACGCAGGCGCGTGAGGACCTCCCGCTGTCGCGCGACGGGGACCGAGCGGTTGAAATCGCCCCAGAGGACGACCTGCGCCGCGAAGTTGCAGAGACGGTAGTGGTACTCCCCCATCTCCGCGGCGTTTCGCGCCGGCACGTCGCCGAGGAGGGATCGCGGCACGAAGTTGATCTCGTGGTGGTGATACTGCTCCCATCCCTCGGCGAGCACCTCCCCGAGGGAGGGGGCCTGCGCGTGGAGCTCCGTCCCGGGGTGGGCGGTGGAGAACTGGCCGACGTAGAGGGGGAACGGGAACATGTGGAAGTGCTCGTACCAGGGAAGGCCCGCGATCAGGTCGTCGATGAAGCGCGCCTGGCGGTAGTAGCCGGTGATCGTCTCCCCCGGGTTGAACGCCATAAAGGTGAAGAGGGGGCTCATGCCGTGCGCCTTGTGGAGCCGGGCCACCTCCCGGATGAGGCGGAGGTCCTCGTCCTTGTGGATCGCGGCGAAGGTGTCCGGGTTCGCGCTCTCGATGCCGACCTCGAGGCCGATGCAGCCCGCCTCCCGCAGGAGGCCCATCAGGTCGCCGTTCCGGGCGACGTGCGAGGCGCGCGTGAGCCCCGTCCACCGGATGCGGAGCCGCTCCTCCACGATGAGGCGGCAGAGCCGCTCGATGTGCCGCCGGTCGAGCATGAGGTTGTCGTCCCAGAAATGGAACTGGTCGATCCCGAGCGCGGCGATCGAGGCCTTGATCTCGCCGAGGATGTTCTCTGGGCTCCGCCACCGGACGCGGCGCTTCCACATGAGCGGCGATCCGCAGTAGGTGCAGCCGTACGGGCACCCCCGCGAGCCGATGATCGGGAGCCGCCGCCCGCCCACGACGTGGAGCGGCGAGTCGTACCGCTCCATGTCGAACAGGTCCCAGGCCGGGAACGGAACGGCGTCGAGGTCCTCGATGAAGTCCCGCGGCGGCATGCGTCGCACCTCCCCCCCCTCGCGCAGGGCGAGGCCGGGGATCTCCTCCGGGCGCGGCGACCCCCCGAGGCGGTGGCGGAGGATGTCGCAGAGCGTCTCCTCCCCCTCGTTGAGGACGCAGAGATCGGCCGTCTCGAGCGCCTCCGCGGGGAAGATCGTCGGGTGGACGCCGCCGTGGACGATCATCGCGCGGGGGACCGCCCGCCTGATCCCGGCCGATATGGCGCGCGCGGCGGGCGCCTGGCAGGTCCAGTAGCCGATCCCGACCACGGTCCGCTCGCCCGCGAGCCGCGCGGCGGCCTCCACGACCGCCGCGACCGGCAGATTGTGCGCCTGCCCGTCGATGACGCGGATGGAGAGGCCGGGGAGGCGCTCCCGCGCGCGGGCGGCGAGGTAGGCGAGGCCGAGCGGGAAGACCTTCTTGTGGCGCTCGTTGGCGGGGAGCGGCGGCTGGACGAGGACGAGATCGGCGCTCATGGCCGGCGGGCGGAGTCGGCGGGGCGGCGCCCCGGTCGGGGCGGCCCGGCCTCCCCTACCACCATCTCCCCCTCTCCCGGTACGTCTGCACGAAGCGCTCCACGCTCCGGTCGTAGGTCCGCTCGATGTCCGGCGGGAACAGGCACCCGGGCAGCTCCCCCGCCCGCCAGTGGGACGCGAGGCAGTCGCAGCAGACGCCCTTCCGGGCGCACGGCTCGTAGCTGCAGGTGCAGATCCCCCTGTTCCGATCGATCTTGCATTCCACGGTGCATCCCCCCTTCGCGCGCGGCGCCTATCCCGGCAGCGTGAACGTGCGGACCTTGAGCCATTCCTCCAGGGGCACGCGCATGAACTCCTCCACGACGCGCGGGTCGAACTGCGTCCCCGCGCAGCGCCGGATCTCCTGGGCGGCCTCCTCGAAGGAGATGCCGCGGCGGTAGGGACGGTCGATGGTGATGGTGTCGAACGCGTCGACCACGAAGAAGATGCGCGCCGAGAGGGGGATATGCTCCGCCTTGAGCCCCCCCGGGTACCCCGATCCGTCGTACTGCTCGTGGTGGCGGAGGACGATCTCGAGGGCGGGCTGGAGGAAGTCGATCTCCTTCAGGATGTTGTAGCCGATGACCGGGTGCGTCCGCATGAGCTCCCACTCCTGCTCCGTGAGGTCGCCGGGCTTGAGGAGGATGCTGTCGGGGATGCCGAGCTTGCCGATGTCGTGCAGGAGCGCCCCCTTCGCGATGCACTCGAGCCGCTTCCCCTTGAGCCCCATCTTCTTGGCGAGCATGAGCGCGTACATGCTCACCCGCTGCGAGTGGTTGCCGGTCTCGTGCTCGCGGGCGTCGAGGGAGGCCACGAGCGCCTGGAGCGTCATGTCGTAGGAGTGCTTGAGCTGCTGGAGCGTCTTCCGGAGGTCGTTCGTCCGCTCCTCCACGAGGAGCTCGAGGGTGCGCTGGTATTCACTGTTCTCGATGACGAGGCGCCGCTTCTCGAGCACCTTGCCGACCGCGACGGCCAGTTCCTTGAGGTTGATCGGCTTGACGATGTAGTCGTCGGCGCCCTGCGTCAGGCAGTTGACCGCGCTCTGCGTCTCGTCGATGGCGGTGAGCATGATGATGCCGGTCTCCGGCCAGCGCTGCTTCACCTGATGGAGGAGCCAGAAGCCGCTCCGGCCGGGCATGTTGATGTCGCTGATGATGACCGCCGCGGCGGCGGTCTCCATCCGGGCGACGGCCGCGAGGGAATCAGGCGCCGCATGGCAGGAGTAGCCGTGCAGGGCGAGCCCCCGCGCGATGATGTCGCGGACGGTGGGCTCGTCGTCCACCACCATGATCGTCCTGTTGTCGAGCAGCGGTGATCGGATCACGGGCGATTCCCCGGGCGGCGGAGATTAGTATAATACGGGATCGCCGCCGGTTCAACTCCTCCCGAATTCTCCTTCCGGGAAACAGATCAAGATGTTCGCCGCAGAGGACACAGAGGCCACAGAGCATTCGACACAATCAACGATTATCCGCGGCAGGAGCCATTTCCTCCGTGTTCTCTGTGATCTCCGTGGCTCAATCAATCCGCGTGTATACGCGTGCATCCGCGGCAAGAACACTATCGGATCTGCGGCGAAGCACCATCTTCCACCGCGTCTCCTCCGAGATGCGAAATTCGAGATACGAACGGCGCGCCGCGGCTCCGCAATCAGTGATCATCCGTAATGATCCGTGAAGATCCGTGGCGCGTGGTTCCTTGCCGTTCAGCGGCGGGGGCGCCCCCCCTCCCGGAGGCGCGCCTTCACCGCCCGCGCCGCCGCCGCGCTCGAGAGCGCCCCCTCGACCGCATCGAGCGGGGCGGACCGTATCCCGCTCACGGAGCCGAAGGCGGCGAGCAGCCTCGCCTTCCGCCGGGGCCCGATCCCCGGGATGCCGTCGAGCGCGGACCCGCGGAGGGCCTTCCCCCGCATCCGCCGGTGCGAGCGGACGGCGAAGCGGTGCGCCTCGTCGCGGACCCGCGCGAGCAGGAGGGAGGCGGGATCCCCCGGCCGGAGGGGGACGGGGTTCGCCCTCCCCGACCGGTAGACTCGGTCGGGCACCTTCCGCCCGCCTGCCTCCCGCTCCTTCGCCACGGCGATGACGCTCACCCCCTGCACCCCCGCCCCGGCGACGGCCCGTTCCGCCGCCGCGAGCTGCCCCCTGCCGCCGTCGACGACGAGGAAGTCGGGCACCCCCCACTCCCGGTGCCCCTCGCGGAACCGGCGCGAGAGCACCTCGTGGATCATCCGGCAGTCGTCGGCGGCGGCGGAGCCCCTGATGCGGAACCGCCGGTAGCCGTCCGGGCGCGGCGCGGCGTCGAGGAAGGCGACGACGGCGCCCGCGGCGGCCGCCCCGCCCGTGTGGGAGACATCCACGCATTCGATCCGGCGCGGGAGGCGGGGGAGCCGGAACCGCGCGCGGATCGCCTCGAGCGCCGCCTCCTCCCCCTCCGCCGGCCGGGACCGGTGGACCGCCTCGGCGTTCGCAGCGGCCATCCGGACGAGGTCCCGCCTCGCGCCGCGCCGGGGGACGACGAGGCGCGCCCGCCCGCCCCGCGCCTCGGAGAGGAGCCGCTCGACCGCCTCCCGGTCCTCCGGCATCGCCGGCACGAGGACCTCGGGCGGAACGGAGGCCCCGCCCGGGTAATGCCGGAGGAGGACCTCCCGCACGACGGCGCCGTCCGCCGCCGCCTCCCCCTCCCACCGCGACGCCGCGCTGCCGATGAGCCGGCCGCCGCGCACGCAGAGAACCGCCGCCGCGCCGCGCCCCCCCTCGCGGTGTATGCCGACCGCGTCCCTGTCGGCGCCGTCGGGCAGGACGCACCGCTGCCGCTCGAGGGCCCCGCCGATCGCGGCGATGGCGTCGCGGATCCGGCCCGCCCGCTCGTAGCGGAGCGCCGCCGCGTGCCGCTCCATCTCGGCCCTGAGGCCGTCGAGCAGCTTTCCCGCGCGACCCGAGAGGAAGAGGGCGGCGCGCCGGACGCGCTCGCGGTACGCCCGCCCGCTGATGAGGCCGCGGCAGGGGGCCGGGCACCGTCCGATCTGGTGCTTCAGGCAGGGCCGCGTCCTTCGCCGCGCCTCCGCGAGGGGGCAGTCGCGGAGCGGGAACGTCCGCTGGAGGAAGCGCGCCATCCTGAGCGCCGCGGACGCCGACAGGTACGGGCCGAAATAGCGGGCGCCGTCCCGCCGGGGCTCGCGCGCGACCTCGAGGCGCGGCCACGGCTCGTGCACCGTCAGGCGGATGTAGGCGCGCGCCCCCGCCCCCTCGAGGCGGATGTTGAAGCGCGGCCGGCGCTCCCTGATGAGCGTTCCCTCCAGGAGCAGCGCCTCCCGCTCCGTTCCGGTGACGATGAATTCGACCGCCTCGGCGCGGGGGGCGAAGGCGGCGGCGAAGGCCCCCCCCCGCCGCCGGAAGTGCGCCGCCACGCGCCGCCGGATGTCGAGCGCCTTGCCGACGTAGAGGACCTCCCCCGCGGCGGTCTTGACGATGTAGACCCCCGGCCCGGCGGGGAGCCTGCGGATATCCTCGCGCGTGATCATGGGCGCCGTTTGGGGTTCCTCCGCCGCGGCTTCCCCGCAGTCGAACCGGGCGGCCGGCGCGGAGAGGGGGCCGACGCCCCGTCCCGCGCCTCGAGCTCCGCCCTCTCGAGTTCGAACAGCCGGTCCCGCAGCGCCGCCGCGTCCTCGTAGTCGAACCGGGCGGCCGCATCGAGCATCCGCTTCCGCACGGCGGCGATCTCCCGGCGGAGGGCGGCGGGGTCCCGGAGGGGCGCGGGCGCCTCCGGGACGGGGACGTAGTCGGACTCGCAGATCCTGCCGATGACGTCGTGCACCGCCTTCCGCACCGTCCGCGGCGTGATCCGGTGCGCCCTGTTGTAGGCGAGCTGGACGTCGCGTCGGCGCGCCGACTCCCGCACCGCCGCCTCGATTGACCGCGTCGGCGCGTCCGCGTACAGGATGGCGCGCCCGCGGACGTTCCGCGCGGCCCGCCCGCAGGTCTGGATGAGCGCGGTCTCCGATCGGAGGAACCCCTCCTTGTCGGCGTCGAGGACCGCGACGAGCGAGACCTCCGGCAGGTCGAGCCCCTCCCGGAGCAGGTTGATGCCGACGAGGACGTCGAACGCGCCCCGGCGGAGGTCGCGCAGGATCTCCATCCGCTCGATGGTGCCGATGTCGGCGTGGAGGTAGCGGACCCGCACGCCGAGCTCGCCGAGGTAGTCGGCCATCTCCTCCGCCGTCCGCTTCGTGAGCGTCGTGACGAGCACGCGCTCGTGCCGGCCGACCGTCTCCCTGATCTCGCCGACGAGGTCGTCCACCTGGTGCCGCGCGGGGCGCACGACGATCTCCGGGTCCGCGAGGCCGGTGGGGCGGACCACCTGCTCGACGATCCGCCCGCCGCTCTCCGCGCGCTCGTACGGGCCGGGGGTGGCGGAGACGAAGACGACCCGCCGGGCGATGAGCTCGAACTCCTCGAACATGAGCGGGCGGTTGTCGAGCGCCGAGGGGAGGCGGAAGCCGTACTCGACGAGCGTCTCCTTCCGGGAGCGGTCGCCGCGGTACATCGCCCGGAGCTGCGGCACCGTCACGTGGCTCTCGTCGATGAAGATGAGGCAGTCGTCCGGGAAGTAGCTCAGGAGCGTCGCCGGCGGCTGCCCCGGCCGCCGGCCGTCGAGGTGCCGCGAATAGTTCTCGATCCCCGTGCAGAAGCCGAACTCGGCGAGCATCTCGAGGTCGTACTCGGTGCGCTGCCGCTGCCGCTGCGCCTCGACGATCCTCCCCGCGGCCTCGAGCGCCCCGCACCGCTCCTCGAGCTCGGCGCGGATCCCCTCTCGGGCCCGCCGCAGCCGGTCCTCCGGCGTGACGTAGTGGCTCGCCGGGTAGATCGCCGCGGCGTCGAGCGACCGCACGGCGGCCCCCCGGAGCGGGTCGATCTCCGAGACCGACTCGACGCGGTCGCCGAGGAAGCCGACCCGGACGGCGCGCTCCTCCTCGTGGGCCGGGAAGATCTCGACGGTGTCGCCGCGGACGCGGAACGTCCCCCGGTGGAAATCGAAGTCGCCGCGCGCGTACTGGATCCGCACGAGGGCGCGGAGGAGGTCGTCCCGGTCGAGCGCCATCCCCCGCTCGATCCGGACGTTCATCCGGCGGTACTCCTCGGGGACGCCGAGGCCGTAGATGGCGGAGACGCTCGCGACGATGACGACGTCCTCCCGCTCCGAGAGCATGGCCGTGGCCTCGTGCCGGAGCATGTCGATGCGCTCGTTGATCGCGGTGTCCTTCTCGATGTAGGTGTCGGTCTGCGGGATGTACGCCTCCGGCTGGTAGTAGTCGTAGTAGCTCACGAAGAAGCCGACGGCGTTCCCGGGGAAGAGCGTCTTGAACTCCGAGAAGAGCTGGCCGGCGAGCGTCTTGTTGTGCGCGAGGACGAGGGCCGGCAGCCCGACGCGGGCGATGACGTTCGCCATCGTGAAGGTCTTCCCCGAGCCGGTCACGCCGAGGAGCGTCTGGCGGCGGAAGCCGCGGCGCACCCCGTCGACGAGGGCGTCGATCGCCTGCGGCTGGTCGCCGCACGGCCGCATATCGGAGACGATCCTGAACGCTGGCTTCATGCCGGTCTTCAGATCCGGTCGAGGAGCAGGCAGAGGGACGCGACGAGGGCGAGGACGGACCCGGCGAACGCGAGCAGGGCCCTCGCCTGCGCGGCCGTCCCCTGGAGGTTCAGGACATGGGCGGCCACGAAGGGGCTCGCGACCGCCGCCGCCCAGAGGAGGAGGGCGAGGGCGGCCACGACGAGCAGGCGCGCCGCCCGCGCGTGCCACGGCCTCCGGAACCGCCCCCCCCGCATGCCGCCTCCCACTCCCCGCCGCATCGTCATTCCCTATTCCCGCAGCCCCTCCAGCATCTCCCGCGCCGCCGGGTCGCCCGGCCGCAGCTCGAGGACGCGGCGGAGGTGGGCGCGGGCGCCGGCGAAATCGAGCCGCGTGACCGCGAGCTCCGCCATGCAGAGGAGGGCGTCCGGGTCGTCCGGGCGGAGGGCGCGTGCGCGCCCGAACTCCTCGCCGGCGGCGTCCGTCTTCCCCTGCGTGAGGAACACCCTCCCCGCGTTGAGGTACGCCGCCGGGTCGCGCGGATCGATCGCCTTCGCGTGGCCGAACTCCGCGAGCGCCTCCGAGAGGCGCCCCGACCGGGCGAGGGCGCGGCCGAAGGCGTTCCGGTAGGCGGCCGACCGCGGCTCGAGCTGCACCGCGAGCCGGTACTCCCGGTCGGCGGCGCGGATCTCGCCGAGCCCCTCGTACCCCCGCGCGAGCTCGAGCCGGGCCGGCGCCGAATCCTCCCGCGCCTCGAGCAGCCCCTTGCAGACGACGACCGCGTCCCGGTACCGGCCGTCGGCGATGAAGCCGCGCACGCGCCCGAGCGCGGCCTCGAGCTGCTCGTCCGTCACCTCGGGAGCGGTCCGCTCCGCCTTCGGCCGCGGGCGGCGCGGGCCGAGGGCGAAGAAGACGTTGGTACCCGAGCCGACGTAGACCATGCCGCCGGAGAATGCCGGCGGCGAGAGCGTCCTCCCCGCGACGGCCGCCTTCCACGCCTGCCCGCCGTCCCGCGCGCGGATGCCGTGGATGACGCCGCCCTCGACCGCCGCGACCGCGAGTTCGCCGTCGACGGCCGGCGGGCCCGCCACCGCTCCGTCCGCCCTGAACCGCCAGCGGAGCGCGCCGTCGTCCGCCCCCCAGCCGTACACGGAGCCGTCGGCCGATCCCGCGATCACCAGGCCGCCCGCGACCGTGGAGGCGACCGACACCTCCCGCCGCGCCTTCGCCTTCCAGAGCGCGGCGCCGCTCGCGGCGTCCAGGCAGTGCACCGTCCCGTCGACGCAGCCGACGAACACCCTCCCGCCCGCCGCGACCGGCGAGGCGCGCACCGGGCTCTTCAGGTCGCGCCGCCAGCGCTCCGCCCCGCCTTCGGCGTCGAGGCAGTAGACGCGCCCGTCCTCGCTGCCGCAGAACACCACCCCGCCCTCGACCGCCGGCGCCGACGGGATGTCGCCCCTCGCGGCGAAATCCCAGAGCCGCCGCCCGCTCTCCGCGTTGAGGCAGTCGAGCCGCCGGTCCATCCTCCCCACGTAGATCCGCCCGCCCATGACGGCCGCGGCGGCGAGGACGCGCTCCGGGTAGCGCCGCCGCCAGACCTCCGCGCCGGTCGAGGCGTCGAGGCAGTAGAGGAGGCCGCGCTCCTCGACGCGGACCTCGTCATGGTATTCGACGAGGCCGATGTCGCTCGAGGCGACGTACACCCTGCCGGCGGCGACGGCGGGCGGCGACATCCCCCGGTGCCGGGCGCCGAACCGCCACTCCTCGTGGCCCGTCGCTGCATCGAGGCAGGCGATCGTCCCGTCCCCGGCGCTCACGTACACCCTGCCGGCGGCGACGAGGGGGGCGACCGCGATCGGGCCCCTCGCCCTGTACCGCCAGACGACCTCGACCGCCGCCGGCGTCCCGCCGCCGTCCGCCGCGCCGGCGGGCGCCGGCCACGCGAGGAGGAGCGCGGCCGCCGCGATGCGGCCGTGCCTCCGCGCGCCTTCTCCCATGACGGTTCTCATATCCGAAGATCCCACCTGATCAGGCGCGCGATACGAGGAGGGCGGCGTACCCGCCGTCGCAGCCGTCCCTGTGGGGAAGGAAGAGCATCTCCCCTTCGAGGCCGAACGCCTCCTTCTCGAGGAGGAAGCGCCGCACGACCTCCTCGTTCTCCTCGGGCTCGATGCTGCACGTGCTGTAGAGCACCGTCCCCCCCGGCCGGACGACCGCCGCCGCCGCCACGAGGAGGGCGGCCTGCCGGTCTGCGAGCCGCGCGATGTCGGCCTGCCCCAGCCGCCACCGGGCCTCGGGCCTCCGCCGCAGGACGCCGGTGTTGGAGCAGGGGGCGTCCACGACGGCACGGTCCGCCGTGCCCGGTCCGACGATCGCGGCCGCCCGCAGGGCGTCGCCGACCGTGACCTTCACCGAGCGGAGGCCGAGGCGCGCGGCGGAGCGGCGGATGGCATCCGCCTTTCCCGGGCTGCGCTCGACGCAGACGACCTCCCCGCCGTCGCCCATCGACTCGGCGATCCCCGTGGCCTTCCCGCCAGGCCCCGCGCAGAGGTCCGCGACCCGCTCCCCCGGCCGCGCGCCGAGGAGATCCACGACGCGCATCCCGGCGACATCCTGCACCTGGAAGAGCCCCTCCCGGAACGCGGCGAGATCGCCGATCGGCCCGGGGAGGTCCCCGATATCCGCCGCGAGCCGGTGGCCGGGGTTCGGCGCGGCGGCGACCCCCTCCCCGGCGAGCCGCGCCACGAGGCCGTCCCGGTCGCACCGGAGCGCGTTCGCCCGGACGGTGACGCGCGGCGTCTCGTTGTTCGCCGCGCAGAGCGCCTCGGTCTCCCGCTCGCCCCACCGCCCGATCCACCGCTCCACGAGCCACGGCGGATGGGAGTGGACCGCGGCGATGCGCGCCGCGGGCGTTCCCCCGGCCGCCGCGGCGAGCGCGGCGCGCCCCCGCCGCTGCACCTCGCGCAGCACGGCGTTCACGAACGCCTCGGAGCCGCGCGGGCCGTGCCGCCGGGCGAGCTCGACCGATTCGCTCACCGCCGCGTACGCCGGGACACGGTCGAGGAAGAGGAGCTGGTACGCCCCCAGCCGGAGGATGTCGCGGAGGCCCGCCGAGACGGCCTCCATCCTCCTGCCGGCGCACGCCTCGATCACCCGGTCGAGCGTCCCCCGGCGCCGCAGGCAGCCGAAGGCGAGCTCCGTGGCGAGGCGCCGCTCCGCAAGGGGACACGCGCGTCCGACGAATTCCCCGTCGAGCAGCCCGCCCGCGAACAGGCCGCCGCGCATCGCGCGGCGGAGGACCCGCAGCGCGATCCCGCGCGCGGTCCCCGCGGGGGACCCCCCGGCGGCGCGCCTCAGCCGAGGCGCCCGCCCTCGAGCCCCGGCCGCCCGCACAGGAAGGCGCCGGCGTCCACCGGACGCTTCCCCTCGACCTGCACCACGCGCACGACCACGCATCCCTCACCCGCCCCGACGCGGATCCCGTCGCGCCGGCACTCGACGATGCCCCCGGGCTTCCCGCCCGCGCCCGCGGACGCCTCCGCCCGCAGGATCTTCACGAGCGCCTTCCCGCCGTCCCGCGGCACGTACGTGTACGCGCCCGGCCAGGGGTTGAAGGCGCGTATCCGGAGGACGATCTCGCGCGCCGGCATCCGCCAGTCGATGAGGCCGTCGGTCTTCCGCAGCCGGGGGGCGTACGTGGCGGCCTCCTCGTCCTGCGCCGACCGCTCCGCCGCGCCCCGATCGATCACGTCGACGGCCTCCGCCAGGAGCCGGCCCCCGATCTCCGCGAGCTTCGACGAGAGGCTGCCGCCGGTGTCGCCGGGGAGGATCGGCAGCCGCTCCCGGGCGATGATGTCCCCCGCGTCGACGCGATCGCAGAGATGGGCGACCGTCACCCCCGTCTCCGCATCGCCGGAGAGGATGGCGTACTGCACGGGGGAGGCACCGCGCCACCTCGGGAGGAGCGACGGGTGGAGATTGATCGTCCCCCGCGGCGGCATCTCCCAGAGCGGCCGCGGGAGGAACGCCCCGTAGGCGACGACCGCGACCAGGTCGGGGGCGATGCGCCGCGCCGCCGACATGAACGACGGGTCCGCGAGCGAGCGGGGCGTGAGGACGGGGAGGCCCAGTTCGACGGCCCGCGCCTTGACCGGCGTCGGGGAGACGATGAGCCTCCTTCCCTTCGGCCGGTCCTCCCGCGTGACGACGCCGCAGACCTCGTGGCCGGCGTCGACGAGCGCCTCGAGGGACGGCAGCGCGAACGCCGGCGTCCCCATGAACAGTATCCTCACCCCGCCTCCCCCGCCGCGGATTCAATGAACCGATTCACCGCTGATTGCCACTGATCATCACGGATTCGCGCGGATCATAGATCATTCATTCCGCCACGGAGATCACGTGGCAACTGTTCGTCGTGCCGCTCCGAAGTGTTCACATTCAGTCCCGGGCTTCCCCATTTCGCTGCAGTTGCTCTCTGTGCCCTCTGTGTTCTCCGTGGCGAGGAGTTCCCCGTTCATATGCGATCTGCAATGTGTATGTCACGCGGGAGCTCGACCCGGTCCCCCACCCCCACGCCGTTCCGCTCGAACCAGCCCCTGTTCATCTCCAGCGCGAACTGCGCGGGTGTCTCGGAGCAGTGCCGCGTGCCGGCATCGTGCGGGCGCATCCGCTCGACCTGCGTGATCCTGCCGCCCGCGTCCATGAAGGCGATGTCGAGCGGCAGGCGCGTGTTCTTCATCCAGAAGCAGAGCGTTTGCGGGGAGTCGTAGACGAAGAGCATCCCCTCGTCCTCGCCGAGCCGCCGCCTGAACATCAGCCCCCGCGCCTGCTCGTGCGGCCGCCGGGCGACCTCGACCCTCGCCGCCTTTCCCCCCGCCGTGAGCGTCGCCCGCTCCAGCGGCAGCGGCGAGGGATCGCCGGAGCAGGAGAGGAGCGCCGCCGCGATCGGCGCGAGGGCGGCCATCCTACGCGGCACGCTCTTCCCTCCCCGCGGCGAACAGCGCGGCGACGAGAAACGAGAGATGGATCGAGGCGCAGGCGGCGACGGCGACGAGCGGCCTGAGCCAGATGCCGAAGATGAGGAGGAGGAAGAGGGCGAAGAGCGAGAGCGCGGCGGCGTAGATGCTCATCTGGAACACCTGCCGGTATGAGTAGGCGGCGCCCCGGAGGAGGGCGATCCCCTCGCCGAGGAGGGCGCCCGCGGCCGACTGGAGGAGGAGGCCGAAGAGCAGGGCGGCGTAGGTGCCCGCGGCGAAGAGGGCGAGCATCCGTCTCCTGACGATGAGGCCGTCGAAGAAGGCGGCGTCCATGACGAAATCCCGCTTCCGGGCGTAGCTCCAGGAGAGGACGGCGTCGCCCAGCTTCACCACGACGCCCGTCCTCGCGACGAGCGCCCCCGCGGCGTATTCCGCGCCCACCCGCTCCGTCCCGCCCGTCGTGTCGATGATGATGGCGCCCTTCTCGCCGTCGCCGATCGTCCGCTCGACGAGGAACGGCTGGGCGACCTCCGCGGACGCCTCCCCGTCCCGCACCGTGACGACGGGCAGGTTGTCCCGGCACCATCGCCACAGGCCGTTGAGGAAGTAGACGTTCAGGCAGACGACCAGCGCGGCGACCGTCCCGCAGACGGCGGTGACCTTCAGCAGGTAGCGGAACGCCGGCCCGAACGGACGGAGCGCCACCTCGGCGTAGAAGCCGAGGTCGGACGCGCTCCGCCACAGCTCCCTCAGCATGGGGTCAACCCTTTACAATGATAGCTTTCCACCGCCGCCGTACCCGCCCGGGTGCTCCCGCATCCAGCGCCAGGCGCTTTCGACGATCCCCTCGATCCCGTCCCTCCGCGGCGACCAGCCCAGTTCGCGGCGGATCCTTTCGGCCGAGGCGACGAGCGCCGGCGGATCGCCGGGCCGGCGGGGGGCGGCCCTCGCCTCGATCCGGGCGCCGGTGACGCGGCGGGCCGCCTCGATGACCTCGAGGACCGAATAGCCCCGCCCCACGCCGACGTTGTAGGCGCGGTCCCCCCCGCATTCGAGGGCGAGGACGTGCGCCGCCGCGAGGTCCGTCACGTGGATGTAGTCCCTGACGCAGGTGCCGTCGGGGGTGTCGTAGTCGTCGCCGAAGACGTCCACGCCCCCCCTCCCGTCGAGCGCCGCGCGCAGGACGATCGGGATGAGGTGCGTCTCGGGATCGTGGTCCTCCCCGAGCGCGGCGGTGGCCCCCGCCGCGTTGAAGTACCGGAGCGACACGCAGTCCCATCCGTAGGCGGCGTGGAAGCGGGAGAGCGCCGTCTCGAAGAACCGCTTCGACTCGCCGTAGGGGTTGATCGGCGCGGCCGGCTCCTCCTCGGTGATCGGGACGGCGCGCGGCGAGCCGTACACCGCCGCCGTGGAGGAGAAGATGATCCGCGACGTCCCCGCCCGCCGCATCGCCCCGAGCAGGTTCAGGCCGTTGCCGACGTTGTTGCGGAAATAGCGGCCGGGATGGGCGACGGACTCGCCGACGAGGCTATACCCCGCGAAATGGATGACCGCCTCCGCCCCCTGCCGGCGCAGCGCCTCCTCGACGCGCCCCCCGTCGGCGAGGTCGCCGACGACGAGCGTCGCCCCTGCCGGGACCGCTTCGCGGTGGCCCTTCTCCAAATTGTCGTAGACGACGACCTCGTGTCCCCGGCCGATGAGTTCCGCCGCGGTGACGCTCCCGATATAGCCGGCCCCGCCGGTGACGAAGACCCTCACCTGTGCTCCCCCCTCCTGCTCCTCGCGCGGAGCCGCCGCAGGCCGGCGGCCATGAGGGCGCGGCGCGCGACGCCGACCCTGTCCGGGATGAGGATGCCGTCGAGGTGATCGATCTCGTGCTGGACCGCCTGCGCCGTCACACCGGTCGCCCGCATGGTCTTCCGGGAGCCTCCGAGCGTGCCATACTCCACCGTGACCTCGACCGCCCGTTCGACGGGAGCCGTGATGCCGGGCAGGCTCAGGCACCCCTCCTCCATCGCGATCGTCTCGCCGAGCCGGATGATCACCGGGTCGACGAGGATGATCTTGCCGCTCCCCTCGTGGCGGACGTCCATGACGGCGAGCCGGAGCGGCACCCCCACCTGCGGGGCGGCGAGGCCGAGCCCCTCGTGGTAGTACATCGTCTCGAGCATGTTCTCCGCCAGGCGCCTGATCTCCGGCGTGACCCCCCCGACCTCCTCCGCCTTCCCGTGGAGGACCTTGTTCCCGTACAGGACGATATTCAGCAGCATCGCCGCGCTCCCTTTCCGGCATTTTCCGCATAAATATACCATGTCTCCCTCCCTTCGTACATCGGCGGGGGCACGTGCCATCACGCGCCCCGCACCACGGATCTCCACGGATTCCCGTGCGGCTCTTCGTTCGTATCTCGTATTTCGCATCTTGCAAGGTCCTCAGCAGAACCCGTTTCCTCGCCGCGGAATTCACGCTGATGAGCGCAGATCGAACAAGGGCAAAGAGGCGGAAGCTGCTTGAATGCGCGTCTTGTCTGCGATGATCTGCGGCGAAAGCGATTATTCTTCCCGCTGCCGTCAGATTCGTGCAGATCCGCAATGATCCGTGGAAATCCGTGGTTGATTGCTGCTTCCTGGCCGCCGCGGCGACACTATTTAGGTTGCGAACCGGCACGGCCTGGTCCATAATCCACCCGCAGTCGGGCCGCCGGAGGCGGATGGCATGATGAAACCACTCGATGGGATACGGGTCCTCGACCTGAGCAGGCTGCTCGCCGGCCCGTTCTGCACGATGCTGCTCGCCGACATGGGGGCGGACGTCATCAAGGTCGAGCGGCCCGGAACGGGCGACGACACGAGGGCCTTCGGCCCGCCGTTCCAGGAGGGGGAGAGCGCCTATTTCCTAAGCATCAATCGGGGGAAGCGGAGCGCCACGCTCGACCTCAAGTCGGAGCGGGGCAGGGAGGCCCTGCGGCGCATGGTCGAGCGCGCCGATGTCCTCGTCGAGAACTTCAGGCCGGGCGCGATCAAGCGGCTCGGCTTCGACTACGAGAACGCGTCCCGGATCAACCCGCGCATCATCCTCGCCTCCGTCTCCGGCTTCGGCCAGACGGGCCCCTGGGCCTCGAAGCCGGGGTACGACCTCGCCGTCCAGGGGCTCGGCGGCATCATGAGCCTCACCGGCGAGCCGGACGGCCCCCCCTGCAAGGTCGGCGTCTCGCAGGCCGACCTCATCGCGGGGCTGTACGCGGCCGAGGGGATCCTGCTGGCGCTCATCGCCCGCGGGCGGACGGGGAAGGGGCAGCTCGTCGACGTCGGCATGCTCGACTGCCAGCTGTCGCTCCTCACCTTCCAGGCGGGCCTCTACTTCATGACGGGCGTCTCGCCCGTCCGCATGGGCAACCGGCACCCGACCATCTGCCCCTACGAGACATTCCGCGCCGCCGACCGGTACATCACCATCGCCGTCGGGAACGACGCCCTCTGGGGGAAGTTCTGCGCGCTCCTCGGCCTCGACGACCTCCGCGACCACCCCGACTTCCGGACGAACCCGGAGCGGGTGAAGAACAGGGGCCGCCTCGTCCCCCGCATCGGGGAGAAGATCGCGCGCCGCGACAGCGCCCACTGGATCCGGCTCTTTGAAGAGGCAGGCATACCCGCCGGCCCCATCCTCTCCGTCGAGGAGGCGCTCACCAACCCGCAATCGACCGTCCGTGAGATGGTCCTCACCACCGATCACCCGAAGGTCGGCCCCCTCCGCTCCATCGGCATCCCCGTGAAGCTCTCCGGGACGCCCGGCGGCGTCTCCTCCCCTCCCCCCCTCCTCGGCGAGCACACCGAGGAGGTCCTGCGGGAAATCGGCTACTCCGCCGCCGAGATCGGGTCGATGCGCGCCGACGGCGTCATCTGACCGTCCGGGCGCCCGCCGCGGCACAAGGCACTCCGCACCACGGATCCCCACCGATTATCGACGGATTCACACGGATCAAATGCAGCCGAATGCCGAACGTCCAAGTGAATCTCCCCGCCCCAAACGGCGGGGAGATTCACTGCGGCGCACTTTTCAGGGCCGCGCCGTCCCCCCCCTCGTGTATAATGGCGGCGGAGGCGCGCATGGGCGGCTCTATCTCCGATGCGAAAGAGAAGTGGCGCGAGGGGGCGCTGCGGCGGGCGATCGGGAAGATCGGCGAACGGAGGGCGGCGTTCGACACCTCCTCCGGCATTCCCCTCGACGTCCTCTACGCGCCGTCCGACCTGCCGGATTTCGACTACCTCCGCGACGTCGGCTTCCCCGGCGAATTCCCCTTCACGAGGGGGGTGCAGCCGACCATGTACCGGAGCCGCCTCTGGACGATGCGCCAGTACGCCGGCTTCGGGAGCGCCGAGGAGTCGAACGAGCGCTACCGGTACCTCCTCGAGCACGGCCAGACGGGGCTCTCCGTCGCCTTCGACCTCCCCACCCAGATCGGCTACGACAGCGATCACCCGATGGCCGAGGGGGAGGTCGGGAAGGTCGGCGTCGCGATCGATTCGCTCGCGGACATGGAGACCCTCTTCCGCGGCATCCCGCTCGACCGGATCAGCACCTCGATGACCATCAACGCCACCGCGGCGGTCCTCACGGCGATGTACGTCGCCGTCGCCGAGAAGGGGGGCGCGGGCCGGAGGGGGCTCCGGGGGACGATCCAGAACGACATCCTGAAGGAGTACGTCGCCCGGGGCACCTACATCTTCCCGCCCGGCCCCTCGATGCGGATCGTCACCGACATCATCTCGTTCTGCACCGCGGAGATGCCGCGCTGGAACGGCATCAGCGTGAGCGGCTACCACATCCGCGAGGCCGGGGCGACCGCCGTCCAGGAGCTCGCCTTCACCCTCGCCGACGGCATCGCCTACGTCCAGGCCGCCATCGACGCGGGGCTCGCCGTGGACGCCTTCGCCCCCCGCATCTCCTTCTTCTTCAACGCCCACAGCAACCTGTTCGAGGAGGTCGCGAAGTTCCGCGCCGCCCGTCGGATGTGGGCGCGCCTCATGCGGGACCGGTTCGGCGCGAGGGACCCCCGCTCCCTCGCCCTCCGCTTCCACGCCCAGACCGGCGGCTCGACCCTCACCGCCCGGCAGCAGGACAACAACATCGCGCGGGTCACGATCCAGGCCCTCGCCGCCGTCCTCGGCGGCGCGCAGAGCCTCCACACGAACTCGCGCGACGAGGCGCTCTGCCTCCCCACGGAGGATTCGGTGCGCACCGCGCTCCGCACCCAGCAGATCATCGCTGAGGAAAGCGGCGCGGCCGACACGGTCGACCCGCTCGGCGGCGCCCCCTTCGTCGAGTGGCTCACCGCGAGGGTCGAGGAGGAGGCCGCCGCCCTGATCCGGAAGATCGACGCCATCGGCGGGATGCGGCGGGCGATCGAGAGCGGCTTCGTCCAGCGGGAGATCCAGGCGAGCGCCTACGAGTACCAGCGGGCGGTCGAGGCACGGACGCGGATCGTCGTCGGCCTCAACGAGTACGTCGTGGAGGAGGAGTCCCGCGGCGAGCTCCTGCGCGTCAGGCCCGAGGTCGAGGAGGGGCAGCGTGCGCGGCTCGCGGGGGTCAGGGCGGCGCGGGACGGCGCGGGGGTCGAGCGGACGCTCGGCCTCGTCGAGCGGGCGGCGCGCGGGACGGACAACCTGATGCCGCCGATCATCGACGCCGTGAAGGCGTACGCGACCGTGGGCGAGATCTGCGACCGGCTGCGGGTCGTCTTCGGCGAGCACCGCCCCGAGACCGGCATATGCTGAGCCGCCGAGGAAGGCAGCGGACAATGCACCCATTACCACGGATAATCACGGATCATCGACGGATTCACACGGATCCAACTGCAGCCGAAAGTTGAAAGACAAAGGCCGAGCGGTAACATCATGGATCTTCGATAATCCGTGGAAATCCGCGGTATAGCAGCGGCGTCCCATGCCGCTCCTCGGCATTGTGAGGGGGAGATGAAGAAGCCGATACGGGTGCTCATCGCCAAGCCGGGCCTCGACGGTCACGACCGCGGGGCGATCGTCGTCGCCCACGCCCTCCGGGACGCCGGCTTCGAGGTCATCTACACCGGCATCCGCCAGACGCCCGAGCAGATCGCCGCGACGGCGGTGCAGGAGGACGTTCGCGCGGTCGGCCTGAGCTGCCTCTCCGGCGCCCACCTGCGGCTCTTCCCGCGCGTGGTGGAGATCCTTCGGGAGAAGGGCGCGGGCGACATCCTCGTCTTCGGCGGCGGCATCGTGCCCGAGGAGGACATCCCCCGCCTGAAGGAGGCCGGCATCGCCGCCGTTTTCGGGCCCGGCACGATGACCGCGGAGATCATCGATTATCTTCGAAGATCAATCACATGACCGGAGATTCCGGATGAGCCCATTATCCTTCTCCTTTTCAACCGGAGGATTGATTCCATAGGACCCTCCACGCCCGCCTCGAAGGCGGGCTTCCGGGACGATCATCGTCATGGGACTTGCCGCTGCCATAGCGAACGGCGACGCGCGGGCCGCGAGCCGCCTCCTCTCCTGGATCGAGGACGGCGACCGCCGCGCCGCGGCCGAGCTGAAGGAGCTCTACCGCCTTCCCGCCCCCTCCTCCGTCCTCGGCCTGACGGGGCCGCCGGGCGCCGGCAAGAGCACGATCGCCGACGCGCTCGTCGGGCGGTACCGCGCGCGCGGCGAGCGGGTGGGCGTCCTGGCCGTTGATCCGTCGAGCCCGATCAGCGGCGGGGCGGTGCTCGGCGACCGCATCCGGATGCAGCGGCACGCGACGGACGGCGGCGTCTTCATCCGGAGCATGGCGAGCCGCAGCTGGCCGGGGGGGCTGAGCCGGGCGGCGGCCGACGCGGTGCGCGTCCTCGCGGCGCACGGGTGCCGGACGGTCATCGTGGAAACCGTCGGCACCGGCCAGGGCGAGGTGGACGTGACGCGGATCGCCGACACCGTCGTCCTCGTCTGCACGCCGGCGGCGGGCGACAAGATCCAGGCGATCAAGGCGGGGGTGCTGGAGATCGCCGACATCGTCGCCCTGAACAAGGACGACCTCCCGGACGCCGACGTCGCGGCCCGGTCGATCGAGACGGCGTTTCGGATGCGTCCGCCGGGCGGCTGGCGCGTCCCCCTCGTCCGGACGAGGGCGCGGGACGGCGAGGGAATCGGGGGGCTCGCGTCGGCGATCGAGCGGCACGGACGGTTCATCGCCGGGGGAGGCATCCTCGGTCGAAAGCGGCTCGCGAACGCCGCGCACCACCTCCGCTCGATCGTGCGGGAACGGCTCCTCGAGAAGATCGCCGCCCGCCTGCCGGACGACCGGGAGATGGAGCGCCGCGCGGCGCGCCTCCTCGACGGCTCGATCGATCCCTATTCACTGGCGGAGGAAATCATCGAGTCGCTCTGAACCCCCGCCCCTCGGGCGGCCCATGGACAATGGAATCCTCACCACGGATTGCCACGGATCATTGACGGCTATTCACGGATCGAGGAGCGGCAGTTCGTCGTTCGCATCTCGTATTTCGCGCCTCGCTGCATTTTGATCCGTGGTGATCAGCAATAATCCGCGTCCATCCGTGGTAGATTAGTGCATCACGCGCGGGATGCGGGCTGTGGCGAGAGAGGAGGTTCACCGGGATGATCAGGAAGATCGACCACATCGGGATCGCCGTGACGAGCATCGGCGAGGTGCTGCCCCTCTACACGGAGATCCTCGGCCTCCCCCACCTCGGCACCGAGGAGGTGCCGGAGCAGAAGGTGCGCGTCGCGATGGTGAAGGCCGGCGAGGTGAAGATCGAGCTCCTCGAGGCGCTCACGCCCGACAGCCCGATCGCGAAGTTCATCCGGGAACGCGGGGAGGGGATCCACCACATCGCCCTGCGGACGGACGACATCAGGGGGGCGCTCGCCCGCCTCAAGGCCGCCGGCCTGCGCCTCATCCACGAGGAGCCGGGGACGCGCGGCGGCGAGTACGCGATCGCCTTCATCCACCCCCGCTCGACCCGCCGCGTCCTCATCGAACTCTGCGAGCGCTCCTGAGCGGCGGCCCCCCGCATCCGCTCGGTCATCATGCGCCGCTCACCGCGGTTCTCCACTGATCATTGACGGACATGCGCGGATTGTTCCCCCGCAATATCCGCGCTGATCCGTGATCATCCGTGTTCATCCGCGGTGGATTGGTGCTTCTAATCCGCGGCTGAAAACAACGCGGGTGCACGGCGGCCCGCCAATCCGCTGGACTGCCGGACCCGGCTCCGGTAGGATAGTGCGTCCCGAAAGGGGGGGCTCGAATGCCATACGGGTTCTGGGGGAGGATGCTGACCGTCGATCTGACGACGGGCGCGCTCGGCGAGCTGTCCGTGCGCGAGGATGACGCGAGGAACTATTTCCTCGGGAGCGGCCTCGCGGCGAGGATCCTCTCCGACGGCCTGGACGTCGCCCGCGACCCGCTCGATCCCGCGAGCCCGCTCCTCTTCATCCGGGGCCTCATGAACGGCATCACGCTCCCCGGCTGCAGCAAGTTCAACGTCTGCGCCCGCTCGCCGCTCACCGGCATCTGGGGGGAGTCGGCGGCGGGGGGCCATTTCCACCAGCAGTTCACCGCGACCGGCTGGGACGGCGTCCTCTTCACCGGCGCCTCGCCGGGGCCGGTGTACCTGTGGATCGATGACGACACGGCCGAGCTTCGCGACGCCTCCCGCCTCTGGGGCCTCGACACCTTCGAGACCGAGGAACGGCTGAAGGCCGAGACGGGCGGGAAGGCAATCGTCGCCTGCATCGGCCCCGCCGGCGAGCGGGGCGTGAAGTTCGCCTCCATCATGTTCGACGGGATCGTCGCGCGCGCCGCGGGGCGCTGCGGGATGGGGACCGTGATGGGGTCGAAGCGGCTGAAGGCGGTCGTCGTCCGCGGGACGAGGAAACTCCCGCTCGCCGACCCCGAGGGGCTCAAGGGGGAGCTGAAGGGGCAGATCCCCGTCATGATGGAGGCGACGAAGGGTCTGCGGGATTTCTCGACGGCGGGCGGGATCGAGGCGGTCGAGCTCCACGGCGACCTCCCGATCAGGAACTGGTACCTGGGATCATGGAGAGAGGCGACGCGCAAGATCGCCGGCCAGGCGTTCATCCCGAAGACGCTCGACCGCCACTACGCCTGCTACGGCTGCCCCATCCGCTGTGCGAAGATCATCCGGGTGGACGCGGGCCCGTACGCGCCGCTCCACGGCCACGCCCCCGAGTACGAGACGCTCGCCGGCTTCGGGGCGATGTGCCTCGTCGACGACTACGAGGCCATCATGGCGGCGAACGAGCGCTGCAACCGCCTCGGCATGGACACCATCTCCTGCTCCGCGGCCGTCGCCTTCGCCATCGAGTGCGCCGACCGGGGCGCCGTCGGCCCGGCCGAGACGGGCGGCACCGCCCTCTCGTGGGGCAACGGCCCGGCGGTGGTCGAGCTCGTCTCCCGCATCGGCGCCCGGGACGGGGAGTTCGCCTCGCTCCTCGGCGAGGGCGTGCGGGCGGCCTCGGAGCGGATCGGGAAGGGTTCCGCCGGGTGGGCGGTCCACACGAAGGGGCTCGAATACGCCTACCACGACCCCCGCGCCTTCACCTCCATGGCGGCGAACTACGCCACCGCGAACCGCGGCGCCTGCCACCTCGAGGCGCTCTCCTACTTCCTCGGACGCGGCATCCCGCTCGCCGACATGGGCTACACGACCCCGCCCGACCCGCACTCGAACGAGGGAAAGGGGAGGATCTGCTACGACACCCAGAACTACCAGGGCCTCTTCAACCCGCTCGGCCTCTGCAAATTCCTCTTCCTCGCCCGCGTCGGCCCGCGCTGGATCAGCGGCTGGCTCAACCGGATCACCGGATGGGACACGACGATGGAGGAGATCCTCCGCACCTCCGAGCGCCTCATCAACCTGAAGCGGATGTACAACGTCCGGCTCGGCGTCCGCCGGAAGGACGACATCCTCCCGCCGCGCCTCGCGACGCACGCCCGCCCCGACGGCGGCGCCGCCGGCGTCCTCCCGGACCTGGAGAGGATGCGCGCCGAGCTCTACGCCCTCCGCGGCTGGGACGCCGACGGCGTCCCCACCCCCGAAACCCTCGCCCGCCTCGGCCTCGAGCCGCTCACCTCCTGATCCGCCGCGGGGACGCAATGAACCCCGCACCACTGATCCGCGGTAGCTTCTTCCATTTGATGCGCGGCGGATTGCGCCCGGCCGCGGGGCTGTGGTACCATCCGGCGCCATGGCGCGCGTCGATCCGGACTATCCGCTCAGGCCCGTCCCCCCCGGGGCGCGGAAGGGACTCGCCTCGATCACCGTCGTCCTCCTCGGCTTCACCTTCTTCTACGCAACGATGTACGCCGGCGCCCGGGTCGGCTCGTCGTTCCGGTACTGGCCCGACCTCTACCTCGTCCTCGCCACGGGAAGCGTCATCCTGGGCGTCTACGTCGCCGCCCTCTCCGCCCTCGGCGCGCGGACCGGGCTGACGACGGTGCTCCTCGCCCGCTCAACCTTCGGCGAGTGGGGCTCGAAGGCGACCGACGTCATCCTCGGCGGCACGCAGCTCGGCTGGTTCGGCGTCACGGTCGCCCTGATGGCGAAGCCGTTCACGGCGTGGCTCCACGAGGCGGGGATCATCCAGGCCGGCTGGGACAACCGCGCCATGATGGTCTCGGTCTGCCTCCTCTGGGCGTTCTGCCACAGCCTCACGGCGTACTACGGCTACCGCGGCATGGAGGCCCTCTCCTTCGTCGCCGTCCCCCTCATCCTCGTCCTCGGCTGCCTCATGGCGGCGCGGGCGTTCGCCGACGCCGGCGCCGCCTTCGGGGGGATGGCGCGGATCCCCGTCACGGGCGCGCTCGGCTTCGGCAGCGCCATGACGCTGATCGTGGGGACATTCGCGAGCGGCGGGACGCAGGCGCCCAACTGGGCGCGCTTCGCCCGGTCGCCCCGCGCGGCGTTCTGGGCGAGCATCATCTCCTTCCTCGTCGGGAACGGCCTCATGCTCTGGTTCGGCGCCGTCGGCGGGAACGTCTACAACCAGCCGGACTTCGCCGAGGTGCTCAAGATCCAGGGCTTCCTGGGCCTCGGCCTCCTCCTCCTCGTCCTGAACGTCTGGACGACGAACGACAACGCCGCCTACGCCTTCAGCGTCGCGGCGGCGAACATGTTCCGCCTCCCGCGGAAGCGGCCGTTCATCATCGTCTGCGGCGCGGTCGGGTTCCTCGTCGCCATCAGCGGCGCCTACGACATCGTCTACGCGTGGATGGCGGCGATGGGCATCCTCATCCCCCCCGTCGGCGGCGCGATCCTCGGCGACTATCTCCTGGCCCGGCGGGGCGACCCGCCGCGGCCGGAGGAGGGCCGCGACGCGCGATTCCGGCCGGCGGGGATCATCGGCTTCCTCCTCGGCGTCGGGGCGGCGTACGCGAGCGAGCGGGGCGGCGTCCCGATCCCGCCGCTGAACGGCATCGTCGTGAGCGCCCTCTCGACCGCCCTCCTCCACCGGCGCTTCGCGGGGTCCGGCACGGGGGCGCACGCGGAGGCGTGAGGCGCGGCGACGGGCGGATCAGAACTCGAGGATGTCCCTGAACGCCCGCCGCCCGTACTCGTGGATCATCGGGATCCCCGTCACCTCCCGCGCGAGCGGGGTGAGCGAGGCGAGGTCGCCGCGGTCGATGAGGTTCAGCCGGAACTTCCGGCAGCCGGCGACGAGCTGCTGGAGGCCCACCTTGAGCCGGTCGAAGTAGGTGTAGACGCCGACGGCCGTCCACGGGAGATCCCTCCCGACGGCGTCCGCGTAGCGCGCCCGCAGTTCCGTGAGCGTAATGAAGAACTTCTCCGGGTCGTCGCCGTACCGCTCCCTGAAGGCGGCGGGGAGGTCCTCCGCCTCGGCGAGTTTGATGAAGTAATCGGCCTTCATCGCCGCCGTGATCGGGGCGCGGGCCATCGCCACGCCCTTCACGACGGGCCCGTCCCCGTCGTTGCTCATCGCGATCGCCTTGAAGATCTGGGTCTCGTTGACGAAGCCGCCGGCGATGACGATGTCGGGAACGTACCTCCCCCGCTCCCGGAGGATCCGCACCCCCTCCAGGACGATCGCCTCGAGGTAGAGGGTCGGCGTCGAGCAGTCCTGCATCATCGGCACGGGGGACATCCCCGTCCCTCCCCCCCCGCCGTCGAGCGTGAGGAGATCGACGCGGGCCTGCGAGGCGCACTTGAGGATGAAGGCGATCGCGGCCGGGTTCGGCGCGCCGGTCTTGAGGAACACCTTCCTCGCCCCCATGTCGCGGAGCCGCTCGACGTCCTCGACGAACGGCGCCGCCTCCGGCATGCCGATCCGGGAATGCCGCTCGAAGGAGTCGAAGACGCCCTGCCGGAACGCCTCCTCGACCGCCGGGTCCTCCGGGTCGGGGATGACGATGTAGCCGCGGCGCTTGAGCATGGCCGCCTTCTCGATCGTCGAGATCCGGACCTCGCCGCCGATGTTCTTCGCCCCCTGCCCCCACTTCCGCTCGATGATCTCCACGCCGAGTTCCCTGACGGCGTACCGGTCGACGCCCGCGCGCTGGTCCTCGACGTTCGTCTGGACGCCGATCCCGCCGTGCTCGCCGTCCCAGAACGACCGGTAATGGTCCACCCTGAAGCGGAGGGCGGGCGAGTCCGCGACCCGGCCGTCCGGGTCGAACCGCGCCTCGTCGTCCATGCCGCAGACGTTCTCGCCGATGATGTCCACGACGCCGGCGGCGGCCGCCCCCATGGAGAGCCCCAGCCAGTTGCGCCTCGCCACGTCCGTCGAGCCGAGGCCGGGGATGATGACGGGCAGCCGTACCTTCACGCCGCCGATCGTCTGCGCCACGTCCGCGTTCGGGAAGAGCGCCCGGTCCGGATCCTCCTCGACCCCCTCCGCCCCCCGCACCTCGACCATGATCTGGAGATCGCGCCAGTTGAGGCCGTAATCCTTGTTCGAGGCGGCGGTGGACTCCCCGTACCGCTCCGGCTCCGGGTAGAGCACCTCCCTGCCGCGGAAGGCGCTCTTGCCCACCTCGCAGAGCGTCCGGCACTCGCGGATGCAGATCGGGCACATCCCGCTCAAGGGGCTGGGGTCCCGCACCCGGAGGCTCGTGCCCGTCGTCGAGCGCGCGTTCTCTTTCATGTGTCGGCTCGTCTCCGAATGTGAATTTCCGTATTATAGCATACTGCGCCACTCAATCCGCGCCCATCCCCGATCATCCGCGGAAGGAACCATATCCTCCGCATGTTTCGCGGCTGCGGCATGTTCCCCGCGAATCCGCGTTTGCAACTCTTTCTTCCCGGGCTGCGGTTTCACCCGCGAATATCCGTGCGGTTGTCCGTGATGATCCGTGAACATCCGTGGTGGATTCGTTCATTGAGACCGCCGCCCGCGCCGCAGTTGCCGCTTGCCGGCACCGGCGCCGGTTTCCTATACTACGCGCGGCGTTCCCCGACCGGAGCAGGGCATGCTGCGAAACATCGTCGTGCACAACCGGTACGTCGACTCGGTCATGCTCATGGCCCTCGCCGCGAAGGCACGGGAGGCGACCGGCGCCGAGGAGGTCTCCGCGATGATGGGGACCGACGCGAACAAGGCCCTCCTCGAACAGGTCTCCCTCCTCGACGACGGGGGGAGGGGCGCCGGGGCGATGGACATCATCATCGCCGTCCGGGCGGATGACGCCGACGCCGTCCGGAAGGCGGCCTCTGCGGTCGAGGAGCTGCTCGGCCGGCGGCCGGCGGAGGCCGCCGAGGCCGAGGCGGCCCCCCGCTCGCTCGAGGGCGCCCTGGCCCGCCTGCCGGACGCGAGGCTCCTCTTCATCTCGCTCCCCGGCGCCTACGCCCGCCGCGAGGCGGAGGCGGCGCTCGACCGCGGCCTCCACGTCCTCATCTTCAGCGACAACGTCCCGCTCGAGGACGAGATCGCGCTGAAAGAGAAGGGCCGACGCCTCGGCCTCATCGTCATGGGGCCCGACTGCGGCACCGCCGTCATCGGCGGCGTCGCCCTGGGCTTCGCGAACGTCCTCCGCCGCGGCCCCGTCGGGATCATCGGGGCGTCGGGCACCGGCATCCAGGAGGTGAGCTGCCTCCTCTCGAACGCCGGCGCCGGCGTCAGCCAGGCGATCGGCCTCGGCGGGCGCGACCTGCGGGAGGAGGTCGGCGGCACCGGCATGCTCATGGCGATCGACGCGCTCGAGGCGGACGCCGCCACCGGGCGCATCGTCCTCATCTCCAAGCCGCCCGCCCCCGCCGTCGCGGCGCGCGTCCTCGACCGGGCGAAGGCCTGCCGCACGCCGGTCATCGTCAACTTCCTGAACGGCGATCCGGCCGAGGCGGAGCGGCGCGGACTCCCGTTCTCGCCGACGCTCGAGGGGGCGGCGGTCGCCGCCCTCGCCTCCCTGCGCGGGGTGGCCGCCGTGCCAGCCGCGCTCGCCGAGGCCGCCCGCGCGGCGCGCGGGGCGCGCGCGGACGGGCAGCGCTTCATCCGCGGCCTCTTCTCCGGCGGCACCCTCTGCGACGAGGCGCTCCTCGTCCTCCGGGAGTCCGTGGGCGACTGTCGCTCCAACATCCCGCTCACGCCCGACATGAAACTGGAGGACGCGCGGCGGAGCGAGGGGAACTGCCTCTTGGACCTCGGCGACGACGAGTTCACCCGCGGCCGCCCGCACCCGATGATCGACTTCACCCTCCGCCGCGAGCGGATCGTCGAGGAGGCGCGGGACCCGGCGACCGCCGTCATCCTCCTCGACGTCGTCCTCGGCTACGGGGCGCACCCCGATCCCGCGCGCGAGCTCGTCCCCGCCATCGAGGAGGCGAGGCGCGCGGCCGGCAGGCCGATCGCGACGGTCGCCTCCGTCACGGGGACCGACGGCGACCCCCAGGGCCGCGCCCGCCAGAAGGCGGCGCTCGAGGCGGCGGGCGTCATCGTCGCGGGGTCGAACGCCCAGGCGGCCCGCATCGCCGGGGGCATCGTCGCCTGAGGCGGGGCGAGGGGTGAGGGGGCGCACGGGACAATGACCGAGAACCGGATCCGCGAGCTGTGGGATGGAGGCCTCCGGGTCGTCAGCATGGGCCTCCGGTCCTTCACCGACGCGATCGCCGCCCAGGGGGCGGGCGTCATCCACGTGGACTGGCGCCCGCCCGCCGGCGGCGATCCGCGTGCGCTCGCCGCGCTCGACGCCCTCCGCCCCATCGCGGAGAAGATCCGGAAGGCGAACGATGACGCCCTCGCCATGCTGACCGGCGCCCAGCCGGTCCTCGTCGACCTCCGGCCCGCCCGGGAGGTCATCCCCGGCATGGACGAGGAGACCATCCTCCACGCCGGCCCGCCGGTCTCATGGGAGGCGATGTGCGGCCCCGTCAGGGGCGCCGTCATCGGCGCCCTCGTCTACGAGGGAAGGGCGGCCACGCCGGATGAGGCGGCGCGGCTCGCCGCGGGCGGCGGCGTCCGCTTTTCTCCCTGCCACCACCACGGCGCCGTCGGGCCGATGGCGGGCGTCATCTCCCCCTCGATGTGGGTCTTCTGCGTCCGCAACGCGACGCACGGCAACACCGCCTTCGCCACGCTCAACGAGGGTCTCGGCAAGGTCCTCCGGTTCGGCGCCTTCGACCCGCCGGTCATCGAGCGCCTGAAATGGATGGAGGCGACGCTCGCCCCGGCGCTCGCCGCCGCCGTCCGCCTCTCCGGCGGCATCGGCCTGAAGACCATCATGGCCCAGGCGCTCCTCATGGGCGACGAGTGCCACAACCGGAACGCAGCCGCGACCGGCCTGCTTCTCAGGACCCTCACCCCGCACCTCCTCGACGCCGACGTCGACCGCGCGACCGTCGCGGACGTCTTCCGCTTCGTGAGCGGCAACGACCATTTCTTCCTCAATCTCTCCATGGCCGCCTGCAAGTCGAGCGTGGACCCCATGAAGGGGCTCCGGTACTGCACGCTCATGTGCGCGATGGCCCGGAACGGCACCGAGATCGGCGTCCGCGTCGCGGGGCTCGGCGACCGCTGGTTCACCGCGCCCGCGGGCGAGGTGCGGGGGCTCTTCTTCCCCGGCTACACGGCGGTCGACGCCTGCCGCGACCTCGGCGACAGCACCATCACCGAGACCGCCTCGATCGGCGGGTTCGCCATGGCGGGCGCCCCTGCCATCGTGAAGTTCGTGGGCGGCGTCCCCGCCGACGCGGTCCGCTTCACGAGGGAGATGTACGAGATCTGCTGGGGTGAGAACGGCTCCTTCCAGATGCCGGCGCTCGACTTCAGGGGGACGCCGGCGGGCGTGGACATCCGGAAGGTGGTGGAGACCGGCATCACTCCCGTCATCAACACCGGCGTCGCCCACCGGGAGCCGGGGATCGGCCAGATCGGGGCAGGGGCTGCTCAGGGCCGACATGCGCTGCTTCCGGGACGCGCTCGAGGCGTTCGCCGAGACGTGCGCCTCCGCGGGGGCCGCCCCGTGACGGGCCGCGACTGGCGCGCCCTCGCGCGCGACCGGGAG
>JAQUPF010000017.1 GCA_028716845.1 bacterium
TCCCCGTCGGCGGGATCGTCCCGCTCTGCCGCGAGGCCGCCCGCCGCGGCATCGGCGGCGTCCTCCTCTTCGGCGTGCCCGCCGCGAAGGACCCGCTCGGCAGCGGGGCGTACGCGGACGACGGCGTCGTCCCGTCGGCGGTGCGGGCGGTCAAGCGGGGCGTCCCGGGCCTCGTCGTCGTCACGGACGTCTGCCTCTGCGCGTACACGGACCACGGGCACTGCGGCGTGGCGAGGCGGGGTCCCTCCTCGCGCGGATACCGGATCGACAACGACGCCACGCTCGAGCTCCTCGCGCGGACGGCGGTCGCGCACGCCCGCGCCGGGGCGGACATGGTGGCCCCGAGCGACATGATGGACGGCCGCGTCGGGGCGATCCGCGCGGCCCTCGACGGGAGCGGGTTTTCCGACGTCGCCATCATGTCGTACGCCGCCAAGTACGCCTCCGCGCTCTACGCGCCGTTCCGCGACGCCGCCGGATCGGCGCCCGCCTTCGGCGACCGGCGCTCCTACCAGATGGACCCGACGAACGCCGCGGAGGCGCTCCGCGAGGCCGCGGCGGACGTCGGGGAGGGGGCGGACATCGTCATGGTGAAACCGGCGTTCGGCTACGGCGACGTCATCCGCGCGATCAGGGACGCCCTCCGCGTGCCCGTGGCCGCCTACAGCGTGAGCGGCGAGTACGCGATGGTGAAGGCGGCGGCGGCCCGGGGGTGGATCGACGAGCGTTCGGTCGCCATGGAGCTGCTGGCCGGCGCGCACCGGGCGGGGGCGGGCATCATCGTCACCTACTGGGCGATGGAGGCGGCCGGCTGGCTGGCGGCCGAGGAACGGGGGGAGGGGTCCGGGGCGGCGGGGAGATCCCGTAGGACCTGATCTTCCGCTCGAGCCGGTTGCGGGAGACGCCGAGCGTCCTCGCCGCGCGGCTCTTGTTCCAGCCGGCGCGCTCGAGGACGAGGAGGATGCGCTCCCGCTCGGCATCCCCGAGCGTGAGGCCGCCGGCGCCGGGCGCGGCGCCGCGCATCTCGGGCGGCAGGTGCTCGGGCAGGATCGCCTCCCCGCTGCCGAGGACGATCGCCCGCTCGATGGTGTTCCGCAGCTCGCGCACGTTCCCCGGCCACGCCCACGCCTCGAGGAGCCGCATCGCCTCCGGGCTCACCGCGGTGACCCTCCTGCCGGCGTGCGCCGCCTCACGGCGGAGGAAATGGAGGGCGAGCGCCGGGATGTCCTCCGGTCGCTCCCGGAGCGGAGGGGCGACGATCTCGATGACCTTCAGCCGGTAGTAGAGGTCCTCCCGGAACCGCCCCTCCCCGATCGCCGCCTCGAGGTCCTCGTTCGTCGCCGCGATGACGCGCACGTCCGCCCGGATCGTCTCCGAGCCGCCGAGCCGCTCGAACTCCCGCTGATCGAGGACGCGCAGGAGCTTGAGCTGCGCCCCGGGGGAGACGCTCCCCACCTCGTCGAGGAAGACGGTGCCGCCGTCCGAACCCTCGAAGCGGCCGGCGCGGCGCCTCGAGGCGCCGGTGAACGCCCCCCGCTCGTGGCCGAACAGCTCGCTCTCGATGAGCGTCTCGCTGAAGAGGGTGCAGTTCACGCAGGTGAACGGCTTCGCCCGCCGGCGCGAGTTGTAGTGGAGCGCCCGCGCGATGAGCTCCTTCCCCGTCCCGCTCTCGCCGCGGAGGAGGACCGTGGCGTCGGTCGGCGCGACCTTTCGGATGACCTCGATCAGCGCCGCGATCTGCGGGCTCGGGCCGACGATGTCGTCCCCGAGGCGGATCTCCTCGATGAGCGCCGCCGCGTCCCGCTCGAGCTCCCCGTGGCGGCGGGCGTTCCGGATCGCCGCGGCGGCGAGGTCGGCGAGCGCGCCGAGCATCGCCCCGTCGGCCTCGCCGAAGGGGCGTCCGTCCGTCGTGTTGATCGCCTCGACCGCCCCGATCGTCACGCCGCCGCAGATGACGGGGACGCAGAGGATCGAACGGGTGGGGAAGTCGAGGCGCGCGGCGATGTCGCCGGCCCACCGCGGATCCGCGGCGACGTCCTCGACGGTGCACGGCTCGCCGCGGGCGATGACCCAGCCGGCGATCCCCTCGCCGGGGGAGAGCGTACAGTCCATGACCTCGCGCGCCCGCTCGCCGACGCTCGCGCGGAAGCGGAGCCGCTCCCGCCGCTCGTCGAGGAGGATGATGGAGCTCGCCTCCGTCCGGAGGAGCCGGTTGGTGAGCTCGAGCAGCCGTCCGAGGACGGCGTCGCAGTCGAGCGTGGAGGCGAGGAGACGGCCTGCCCGGAGCAGGTCGGCGAGCTGCCCCCTGTCGAGGAGATCGAGCCGCGGTTCCTCGGGCCGTGTCGGCATGGCACCCCGACTATAGCACAGTCGGATGCGAAGAACCAATCGACCGCGGATTGACACGGATTTTTGCGGATCATCACTGCTGCCGGAGATGGAGAATCAGTGGAGATCCGTCAATGATCCGCGGAGATCCGCGGCTGTTTGTTCCTTTCGATCGCGGGGGCGTGTCTGTGCCGATACGGCGCACCACCCGCCCGGGTGGCACGTCCCGGAACAGGCCGCGACCGTCCGCCTCCCCGGTCGCGCGGGACGGGGAACAATCATACCCTCGTCGCGGGGTGGATTCGGGGCGGATCATATGACCGTCGGGTTCTCGCTGTTGCGGCGGCATCGAAGTTGCTAGTATATGCCGATAGCCGCGAACGGAGGATGACGGGTGTCCTGGTATCGGTTGCCGGTGCTGATCGCCGTCGCCGCGCTCCTCCCGGGAGCGGTTGCCCCGTCGCCGGCCGAGCCGGTGCTGACGGCCACGGGGAGGGGGCGCGCGCCGGCGCGGGCTGCGGGCGACGCCCGGGCGATGCTGATGGCGAGGCGCGCGGCGATGCTGGAGGCGTACAAGAACCTCTCGGCGGCCCTCGGCATGGGACGATCCACGGTGCGCGGCGGGACGGGGCACGAGACCGTGAGCGGTTTCCTGCAGGGGGTCAGGGTCCTGGAGACGCGGTACTACGAGAACGGCGACGTGGAGGTCGATGTCGAGGCGCCCGTTCCCCCGGGCGGGATGACGGGGGCCACGGCCGGCGGGGCCGGCGCGCCGCGCGAGCGGCGGCTGCTCCTCGTGGAGCGAGACGGCGGTGTCGTGGACGAGTCCGAGTGGCGGGAGCTCTTCGGGGCGGCGACCGCGCCGGCCCCCGGGCGTCCCGCCGGGAGCGCGGAAGGGAGGGAGGAGCGATGAAGAGGATGCTGCTGCGGGCGGGGGCCGTCGCGTGCGCGGCCTGTGTCGCCGCGCCGGCGATGGCGCAGGCGCCGCTCTCGCCGGGGCAGGAGCGGCTCATGGCGAAGCGGGCCGCGCAGGTCGACGCCTACCGGAAGCTGACGGAGGAGATCAAGGGGCTCAGGATCGACTCGAACACCTTCGTCCGTGATTTCGTGGCGGAGAGCGACCAGATCAACACCGCCCTGAACGAGTTCATCAAGGGGCTCAAGGTGGACGGCCCGCCGCGCCACATGCCCGACGGCACGTGCGAGGTGGACGTGAAGGTGACGCTCCAGCAGATCATGCAGTGCCTGAAGCGGATCAACCTGGAGTACCCCGACAGGAAGCGGACGACGATGAGCTTCGACCAGATGGGGCAGTACACGAAGAAGACGGTCTTCTCGGCGACCGGCGTGGGGCTGCCCCCGGGGATGAAGTCCGAGTCGACCGCCCCGAAGGGGGCGGACCTCAGGACCGCCGGCATCCCCGGATGGGAGGGGGTGACGCCGCAGGGGAGGCTCCTCGCCGAGCGGGGCGCGCTCACCGACGCGCGCCGCAACCTCGCCGAGACGGTGCACGGGCTGCGCATCACGGGGAACACGTACGTGCGCGACTTCGCGGTGGTGAGCGACCAGGTGCAGACGAGCCTGGGCACCTTCATCAACGGCGTCAAGGAGGCGGGGCCGTACCGCTACCTGCCGGACGGCGTCTGCGAGGTCGACGTCGAGGTGACGCTCCAGGACGTCATCAAGCAGCTCAACACCATCCGGCAGCAGTACTACGCCGGGTGGCCCCCCACGCTCATCTTCCGCGAGATCCAGTTCGAGCGGATCATCGACTGGGGCCCGCCGCGGGTCATCCGGGCGACCGGCAACGGCGCCGTCCCCGCGAGGGGCTACCTGAAGGGGGCCGCCGCCCCGGCCGCGGGGGGCGGAGCCCCGTCCGCGCCGCCGTGGTCGTCGCAGGTCGCCACGGCCACGGGAACCGGCGTGCCGAGGGAGGGCGAGGCGGGCGCCGTCGCCCGCCTGAACGCGGAGCGGGCGGCGGAGGCGGTCGCGCGGCGGAACCTCGCCGAGAAGGTCTACGGCGTGCGCATCGACGCGTCGACGACCGTGCGGGATTTCGTGACGGTGGACGATCAGGTGAAGGCGGCGGTGGAGCGCTACCTCGCCGGCGCCCGGGTCGCGGGGGAGCCGGTCGTGATGCCCGACGGCACCGTCGAGGTCACGATGGAGCTGCCGCTCGACGGGGTGTGGCGGATCATGGCCGACGACCGGATCGCGCGGGTCGACTGACCCCGCGGGGCCGTCGGGAGAGGAGGGACGAGGGGATGAGGCGTCTGTTCGGATGGTGCGCGGTGGCGGCGGCCGTCGGCGCGGTGCTCGCGGCCGGCGGGTGCACGAAGCGGTACATCCCGAGGGTGACGGAGGAGATCATCGATCCGGGCGTCCCCGTCTACTCCGAGACGATCGTCGAGTGAGGCGGGCGGCCGCCCGGGGGGCGCGCCGGAGAGGAGGGCGACATGGCGGGGAAGGTGATCGCGATCGTGGCGGCCTGCGCCGCGGCGGCGGCGTTCGCCGGCTGCAGGAAGGTGTACATGGTCCCGACGCCGCAGGGCTGGATGGAGATGGAGTCCAGGAAGGGCGGCGACGAGCTCAAGTTCAGGCCGGCGGAGAAGGTCGAGATGCAGGTGAGATGAGGAGGGGGAACTGATGCGCACAACAGTCGCGGCGCTCGGGGGGGTGCTGATCGTCGGGCTCCTCGCCGCCGGGTGCAGCAGGGACATCATGTACGGCCCGCGCGGCGAGGTGGTGAAGATGAAATCGCCCGACCGGACGATGAAGGTCAAGGTGAAGGGCGAGACGGTGCAGATAGAGGGGGCGAAGGGCATCGGGGGCCGCTCCCGCGTCGCGCCGCTCCCGGTCGAGACGGAGCGCGACGTCGGCATCCGGGGCGTCCCCGTCCCGCCGCCGGCGGGGCACATCGTCCCGGCGCCGGCCGCCCCGGTGGAGTCGCGGACGGTCACGGAGGAGACGACGGTCGTCCGCTGAGCGGCCGCGGGGAGGGAACGGGTGCGATGAGACCGACGGGGTGGTGTGTCGCCCTCGCCGCCGCGCTCCTCTTCGGCGCGGCCGCCGCCGCGGCGGGCGGGCGGGAGGTGACCGCGCGCGGCGAGGCGGCGGTCAGGGGCGAGGGGGCCGAGGCGCTCCTCCTCGCCCGCGAGGAGGCGGTCAACCGGGCGCTCCGGCGCGCCATCGAGCAGGGGGTCGGCACGGTCATCGACTCCGAGACGCTCGTGGAGAACTTCCAGCTCCTCGACGACAAGGTCCTCTCCCAGGTGAAGGGGTACGTCACCGGCTTCGAGGTGACGGACGACAACGGGGGCGAGGGGGGCGTCTACGGCGTGACCGTGCGGGCGACGGTCGCCATGGCGCGCCTCGAGAAGGACGTCCGCGCCCTCAACATCATCAGGGAGAAGAAGCGGAACCCGCGGATCATGGTGATGATCCGGGAGTACTTCGAGGACCCGGTCTTCGGGGCGGACTTCGCCAAGGCCGGCGAGGTCGTCCAGTCCGCGGTCGAGAAGGAGTTCCTCCGGCTCTCCTTCCCCCTCGTGGACAGGGGGCAGACGGAGGCGATCGCCGCGCGCGACGAGGCGGTCGCCTTCGACGACCCCGCCCGGGCCGCCGCCCTCGGGAGGCGGTTCGGGGCGGAGATCGTCATCGTGGGGGAGGCGACGAGCGCCCAGATGGACCGGAGCGCGCCGCACGGCGTCGCGGTCTTCCACTGCGACGCCCAGGTGTCGGCGAAGGCGGTGAAGACCGACACGGGGCAGATCATCGCGCGGGAGAGCGTCAACTCGGGGCGGGTGGTGCGGGGGGGGCGGGCGACCGCGGCGAAGGAGGCCCTCGGGATCGCCGGCTAGCGGCTCGCGCTCGCGATGCGCGACGGGATACTGGAGAGCTGGCGGAGCGAGACGTTCAACACCGTCGCGGTGCAGGTCGTCGCCGCGGAGGCGACGAACGAGCGCCGGCGCGCCCTCCGGGAGGATCTCGCGTCCATCCGCGGCGTCCGGAACGTCACCGAGCGGAGCTGGACGAACCGGGTGCTCGAGCTCGACCTCGAGATCGACGGGGCGCTCTGGGGGGATTTCGACCGCCGGATGGAGGAACTCCCCGGCGTGGGCGTGGAGCTCACCGGCAGGACGGGGAACCGCATCGACCTCCGGCTCTCGGACAAGGCCGGGCCCGCGGAGGAGGCGGGAACGGGAGGAAGGAAGAGATGAAGGACACCTTCGGTGTGCGCGCGATCGCCGCCGCGGCGGCGCTCGCGATCATGGCGGGGACGGCCTCCGCGCAGAAGTGCAGGATCAACAAGGAGATGCTCACCTTCACCCCGATGAGCAACATCGGGCAGTACGTCATCGCCGGCACGCCGGGGAGCGTGACCGGCGCGCATCCGATCAGGCTCATCGCCCTCGACAGGGACACCGCCGAGAAGGCGGAGGCGGCGGTCAACCCTGACGGCAGCTTCTCCGTCACCGTGGACGCCACCCAGGGGGACAAGATCAAGCTCACCGCCTTCGATTCCGCCGGCGGCAAGAAGAGCGCCTCGGTGCGGATCCCCATCATGCAGCAGCGCTCGCTCCTCGACGGGGAGCAGAAAACGGTGGACCGCCGGGGCGAGACGCCCGGCGGCCCCGCCGCGCCGGCGGTCGCCGCCGGCCTCCCCGAGGGCGCGCCGCCGCCGGGGCCGCGCAATTTGCGGAAGATCGTCGCCGTCGCGAAGTTCGACAACAAGGCGAACGTCGCCTCGCGTTTCGATCTCGGCACCGGGATGCAGGCGCAGCTCATCAACGCGCTCAAGCGCAGCGACCGCTTCGTCGTCCGGGAGCAGGAGCTCCTGCGGGACGTCTTCGGCGAGCAGGACCTCGCCCAGAGCGGCCGGATGGCGGAGAGCCGGACGGCGGAGATCGGGAAGGCGCTCACCGCCCAGTACCTCGTCCGCGGCACGGTGACCGAGTTCGACGAGGCGGAATTCTCCGACAGCAAGGGCTTCAGCATGTACGGGGTCGGCGTGAAGGGCGGCAAGTCCCGCGCCCACATGGCGGTGGTCATCGACCTCATCGACACGACCTCGGGCACCGTCATCGCCTCGCAGCGGATGGAGGGGAAGGCGGAGGGGCGCGGCGCCGGGGGCGGCCTTTCGGTTCCCCATGTCTCCGGGGGCCGGATCGAGCACGGCAAGCAGAAGCACACGCCGGTCAACAAGGCGATGCAGGTGTGCATCGACAACACGGTCTACTTCATCATGCAGGAGCTTGACCGGCAGCCGTGGAGCTCGGCGATCGTGAAGGCGGACGGCGAGGGCCCGATCGTCATCCGGGGCGGCACGGAGGACGGCATGGAGCCGGGCTACCGGTTCGGCGTGTACCGGCGGGGCGAGGATCTCCGGGACCCGACGACCGGCGAGCTCCTCGACGTGGAGCGGAAGAAGCTGGGGGCCATCGAGGTGACGCAGGTGCGGGAGAAGATCGCCTTCGCTACCCCCGTCGTCGGCTCGGGGTTCCAGGCCGGCGACCTCGTCATGCCCGAATGAGCCGACGGGAAGACAAGGAACGCATTCACCACGGATGCCCGCGGATCATCACGGATGCAACGGCAAATCGGTATCGCGGCCGCGGGTCGGTGGCGGGCGGTATAACCGGGAGGGTGCCATGGCCGTACGGGCGTACATCTTTGTCGAGGCGACGCAGGGCAGGGCGATCGACATCTGCGGCGAGATCGCGCGCGTCAAGGGGGTGGTCTCCGCCCACGCGGTGACGGGCCCCCATGACATCATCGCGCTCGTGGAGGCGGATGACGTGAACGAGCTCGGCGAGTTCATCGTCTCGCGGATCCAGAACGTCGCCGGCGTCATCCGCACGATGACCAATATCGTCGTGGAGTGACCCCGCGCGGAGCCGTCCATGCGCGCACGAATCCTCCGATCCCCGGCGGCGCTCCTCGCGCTCCTCGCCGCGGCGCTCCTCGCCCTGCCCGGCTGCGAGCGGGTGGAGGAGGCCGTCCGGGAGATCGCCGGCCGGCTCCGCCCCCCGCGGCGGGGCGGGACGTCGATGACGGACGCCGACCGGATCATCAGGAAGTTCGGCCAGCCGAGGCAACGGGTCGGCGTCGGCAGGGGGGCGCACACCGAGCACGGGATACGGCACAACCGGAAATGGTACTACTACTACGCGAGCCCCGGGGGCGCGGGCGAGACCGTCAGGATCGTCTACTTCATGGACGACCGGTTCGCCGGCTCGGTGATCCAGCGGCCGGACGGGACGCTCATCAGGGAGAGAATCACGTTCCCGTTCTGAACGGCGCCCCCGCCGACGGGCCCTCCGATCACTCGATGACGCCGGCCGCGCCGAGTTCCGCCTCGCCGCGGATGATCAGTTCGTCGCCCGCCGTCGGCGGTGCGTACGGCGGCGCGGCGGGGACGCCCGACGGGACCGTCAATGTCTCGGTCCGGAGTTCGGTGCGGACGGGCGCCGGGAAGGAGAGGACGGCCTCGGGGACCTTCACCTTGACGTCCTTCTTCCTGCCGTCCGCCCCGATGAAGGTGAGCTTGAGCGTGTCCTTCGGCCGCGCCGGGATGAGCACCTGGAAGCTCCCGTCGGCGGCGACCGCCCCCGCAACCGTCAGGTCGGACTTCCTGTTCCGCGCGACGACCTGCATCGGCTGAAGGCCCGTGACGCATCCCGGCGGGCCGGAGACCGCGATCGTCCCCTGCAGGTCGGCGGGGGCGACGGCGATCGCGTGCCGGTTCACCTTCACGCTGATTCCTCCCGCCGCCGCCTCGCCGGCGAGGACGAGGATCGAGAGCGCGAGCGCGAGCCGCTTCATGCGGGACACCTCCTGTGGGCGCCGCGGCGAGGACAGCCCCCTGACGATGCGGCGCATGCGGAACTGCCAGAGGATGTCGGAGCAGTAGGCGATGAAGAGGCAGGCGTAGATGGCGACCGGGACGGAGAGAATGAGGACGGCGTATCGCATGGGCATTCGGCCGGAGACACGGCCCACCTGCACGCAGTATACTACACGCCGCCGGGGATACAAGGCAACAATTGACCGCGGATTGTCACGGATCGATGCGGATTTCCACGGATAACCCCGGGAGGGAATCCGCGCATATCCGTCAGTGATCCGTGGAGATCCGCGGCCGGGAGCACATGAATTCTTCGGGGATGCCGAATGAGAGGACGGTGCGGGATGCGCGACGAACGGTGCACGGTCGAGCGGATCAAGCGGGAGGTCTCGCGGTTCATCGCGGAGCGGGACTGGGAGCAGTTCCATTCGCCGAAGAACCTCAGCATGGCGATCACGATCGAGTCGGCCGAGCTCATGGAGCTCTTCCAGTGGATGGAGGTCGATGAGGCGCGGCGGAAGTCGGGCCGGCCGCGCCTGCGCAGGCGGATCGAGGAGGAGATCGCCGACATCGCCATCTTCACACTGAGTCTGTGCAATACGCTCGGCATCGACCTGAGCGCCTCCGTGAAGGCGAAGCTCGTGAAGAACCGCAGGAAATACCCCGCCGCGCGATACAGGGGAAGCTGGTAGGAATCCCCCTCCACGCCGGCGGCGCGACGGCCGCCGTCGCGATCCTCGCGTAAATACACCCCATGCCGGTCATCCGGTCGACCGGACCGCCCCACCGTGACATACCGACATAATGGGATTGTGATGCAATTTTTTTTTGGAAAATCGGATTTTCCCATTGACAGAATGGGTGGTGGTGTATATATTGTGGCGCATAGTGGAATAATGTGGTGAATAGTGGGGTAAAATTATTTTAACATTATAGGTCAACACAACCACATGTTCTACGGCGAATATCAGCACACGGTCGACGGCAAGGGAAGGCTCACGATCCCCGCGCGGCTGCGGGAGACGCTCCGTGAGAACTTCATCGACAAGTTCTACATCACGCGCGGCCTCGACCGGTGCCTCTTCGTCTTCACGCCGAACGACTGGAAATCCCTCGTCGCCAAGTTCAGGGACCAGCCGCTCACGCGGGCGAAGGCGAGGGAGTTCATGCGCATCTTCTTCGCCGGCGCCTCCGAGGTCGAGTGCGACAAGCAGGGCCGCATCATGATCCCGCAGAACCTCATCAAGTGGGCCGGCATCCAGAAGGACGTGGTCGTCGTCGGCCTGGTGAACCGCCTCGAGATATGGGACGAGGCGACGTGGCGGCGGTTCGAGTCCGAGAAGGGGAGCGTCTACGAGGAGATCGCCGAGACGCTCATCGATGCGGGATTCTGACGCGCCCCGGACGAGGCGGAAAGGAGCCCGGAGATGGTGATCGAGAGCAGGACGATCGAGTGGGGGAGGTTGAACTTCGGGAGGGGAGACCGCATGAACCCACTGGGTGTCCGAAGGCCGTTCGCGGAGCGGGTGATCGTTCGATGCCCGCGGCTCGCGTCGATCCTCAGCGCGGTCGGCGCCAGGAGCGTGCCGTCCGACGGCGGCCCGCCGGCCGGCAGACTCGCCGCGATGATGACGGCGAGCCGGAGCATCGACATCGGCCGCGGCCAGCGGCGGAACTACCGCTTCTACATCCGGCCGATGTCCTGATGTCCGGGCCCCACGTCCCCGTGATGCCGGGGGAGGTGCTCCGATTTCTCCGGCCGGAGCGGGGGATGGTCGTGGTGGACGCCACGGTGGGGTGCGGCGGCCACGCGGCGGCGATCGCGGCGCGCATCATGCCGGGAGGGGTGCTCGTCGGGATCGACTGGGACGATGCGGCGCTCGAGGTCGCCCGGCGGGCGATCGGCGTCGCGGGGTGGGACGTGCGGCTCCGGCGGCGGAACTTCGCGGAGATCGGAAACGTGCTCGCGGAAGAGGGACTGGAGAGGGCGGACGCGGTGCTCTTCGACCTCGGCGTGTCGGGGCTCCAGCTCGGCTCGGCGGCGCGCGGCTTCTCGTTCGCCGCCGCCGGCCCGCTCGACATGCGGATGGACCGCCGGCGGGCGCTCACGGCGGCCTCGATCCTCGGGCGGTCCCGCCCCGGGGAACTCGAGCGGGTCTTCAGGCTGTACGGCGAGGAGCCGCTCGCCCGGCCGATCGCCCGGGCGGTCGCACGACGGGGCGTCCCGCCGGACACGTCGGGGCTCGCCGCGCTCGTCCGCGGGGTCTACGCGCGGGCCGGGATGCGGCCGCGGCGGACGGACCCGTCGACGCGGGTCTTCCAGGCCCTCCGGATCGCCGTCAACGACGAGCTCGAGAACCTGCGGGCGGCGCTCCCCGCCGCGGTCGGGGCGCTCGCGAGAGGGGGGAGGATCGTCGTCATCAGCTTCCACTCCCTCGAGGACAGGATCGTGAAGGGGACCTTCGCGCGGGAGGCGAAGGGGTGCGTCTGCCCCCCGGACGCGCCGGCGTGCGGTTGCGGGGGGACGCCGCGGCTCGTGCCGCTCACGAAGCGACCGGTGCGGCCGACGGAGGAGGAGGTCGCGAGGAATCCACGCTCGCGCAGCGCGCGTCTGCGCGCCGCCGAGCGCACATGAGAAATGCGGGGGGAGGTCGGGGCACGGCCGGTTCGTCCTTTACATGCATTCATTGGACAAGGCCATTGAGCTGCGCGGTGCAGCTCTTCAATGATGCACCTCCAACCCTAAAGGCCCCGGCCCCCGGCCTTCCCCCGCGGGAACAAACCATGAAACGCGTGCTCGTCGTGGACGATGAACCGGTCATGCGGAAGCTGATCGGCTGCCTGCTGCGCGGCCGCTACCTCATCGACGAGGCGGAGGACGGGGAGAAGGCGCTCACGAAGGCCTCGCGGGAGCAGTACGACTGCGTGATCACCGACGTGCAGATGCCGCGCATGAGCGGGCTCCACCTCCTCGGGGAGATCAAGCGGCGGCGTCCCCAGACGGCGGTGATCGTGATGTCGGCGCTCGGCGAGGCGTACGCCTCGGCGGCGATGGCGGGAGGGGCGAGCTCGTTCCTCGCGAAGCCGTTCCCCGGCGACGCCCTCCGCAGCGCCCTGCAGTGCGTGTAGGGAGGGGACGATGGCGAAACGGAACCGGCGCCGCCGCGAGGGGCGGTCCATGGCGTCCCTCACGGGGAGGTGGGTCGCCATCGCCGCGGTGGCCGTCTGCCTCTCCCTCCTCTACGTCTGGCAGCACGTGCAGCTCGTCCGCGCCGGCTACGCCATCAGGGCCATGGAGCGGGAGCTTGAGCAGCGGCGGAAGGCGAACGAGGTCGCCGCGATCTCGAACGAGCGGTTGAAGAACCCCAACCGCATCGAGCGCGCGCTCGGCGAGCGGAATCTCGGCCTCGCCTCTCCGCCCGGGAGGAACATCGTCCGGCTCCGCAATCCGACCCCCGCGGGAACGGAACGCGAGGAGGAATCGGGGAGCAGTGGGGGCACCGATACACTCTTGAGCTACGCGGGGAGGAGGATCGGAGCCGGACGCAATCAGCTGTAGGTTCGCAGGGGCGGCGCGTCGCAAAAGGCGAGTATGTTGTGATCAGCAACGGCTGCAGGTTCCGGGCGTCGTTCGTCTACGCCTTCTTCCTGCTCAGCTTCGGCCTCCTCTATACGCGGCTCGTCACCCTCCAGGTCTTCCGGCACGAGGATCTCCTCCGGAGGGGGCTCGACCTCCACCGCCTCAACCTCAAGATCGATCCGCGGCGCGGGAGGATCCTCGACTGCCGCGGGCGCCCGTTCGCGATGAGCGAGCGCGTCCCCTCCCTCTACGCGGTCCCCGAGAAGATCGGTGACCCCGCCGCCGTCGCGCGCGCGCTCCGCCCGTACGTGCCGCTTCCCGACGAGGAGCTCCTCGACCGGCTGCGGCGCCGGAAGAAGTTCGTCTGGCTCGCGCGGAAGCTCGACGCGGACGCCGCGGCGAAGATCGAACGGCTGGGCCTGGAGGGGATCGGCTTCCGGGAGGAGACGAGGCGGGTGTACCCCCAGGGCGGGCTGCTCGCCCACGTCATCGGGTTCACGGACGTGGACAACAAGGGGCTCGAGGGGATCGAGCTCTCGGCGGACGAGCACCTCCGCGGCCAGGCGGGATGGATGGCGTCCCACCGGGACCGGAAGGGTCGAGAGATCATGACCCTCCGGCGGCAGGAGGTCCCGCCGATCGACGGCTACGACGTCGTCCTCACGGTGGATTCCGTCATCCAGCACATCGCCGAGAGCGAGCTCGAGGAGGCCTGCGCGCGGCACAACGCGATCGCGGGGTGCCTCATCGTCATGGAGCCGGGGACGGGGGCGGTCCTCGCCCTCGCCAACTGGCCGTCGTACGACCCGAACGAGCCGGCCCGCTCCCCGCAGGACCACCGGCGCAACCGGTGCGTGACGGACGTCTACGAGCCCGGCTCCACGTTCAAGATCGTCACGGTGGGGGTGGCCCTCGACGAGGGCGCGGTGACGCTCGCGGACACCGTCTTCTGCGAGAACGGGGCGTTCCGCGTCGGCCGGCACACGCTCCATGACGTGCACGCCTACGGGACACTCACGACGGCCGAGGTGGTGCAGAAGTCGAGCAACATCGGGGCGGTGAAGATCGCCATGAAGCTCGGGGAGCGGCGGCTCCACGGCGGGATCGAACGCTTCGGCTTCGGCGCGCCGACCGGGATCGGCCTGCCGGGGGAGGTGAGCGGCATGCTGCACCCGCCGCACCGCTGGTCGGGGCTCTCGATCGCGGCGGTCCCGATGGGGCACGAGGTGGGGGTCACGCCGATCCAGATGGCGGCGGCGGCCGCGGCAATCGCGAACGGCGGCCTCGCGATGCGGCCGTACATCGTGCGGGAGATCCTGGACGCCTCGGGGGGGGCCGTCCGGACGTTCCTGCCCCAGCCGCGGGGGAGGGTCATGAGCGAGGCGGCGGCGGCGGCGCTCGTCTCGGCGATGGAGCGGGTGGCGAGCCGCGAGGGCACCGCGGCGAGGGCGGCGCTGGAGGAGTACACCGTGGCGGGGAAGACGGGGACATCGCAGAAGATCGATCCGGGCGGCCGGTATTCGCGCTCGCGGTTCATCGGGTCGTTCCTCGGCTTCGCGCCGGCGCGGGACCCCTCGATCCTCGTCCTCGCGGTGCTCGACGAGCCGAGGCCGGCGTACTACGGCGGCGTCGTCGCCGCCCCCGTCTTCAAGGCGGTGGCGGCGCGGACGCTCAAATACCTCGGCGTCCCCCCCGACCGGCAGCCGGCAGACGCCACGGCGCTGCGCCGGGCGGCCGCGTCGGGCGGGTGAACGGAGGGAGACCGCCATGCGGCTCGAGGAACTCATCGCGGCGCTCCCCGGATGCCGCGTGCGCGGGAGGCGCGACGCCGAGATCACCGGCATCACGCTCGATTCCCGCACGGTGCGGCCGGGCAACCTCTTCGCCGCCCTGCCGGGTCGCCGCGGCGACGGCCACGATCACGCGGCGGAGGCGCGCGGGCGCGGCGCGGCGGCGATCCTCGCCCAGCGGGAGGTCCCGAACGGGGGGAGGATGACCGTCGTCCTCGTCGAGGACAGCCGGGCGGCGCTCGCGGTCCTCGCCGACCGGTTCTGGGCCGCCCCATCGAGGGAACTGGAGGTCATCGGCGTGACGGGGACGAACGGCAAGACGACCGTCTGCTACCTCACGAGGGACCTTCTCCGCGCGGCGGGCCGGCGCCCCGCCCTCATCGGCACGATCGAGTACCTGGTCGGCGCGCGGTCGATACCGGCCGAGCGGACGACGCCGGAGGCCCCGATGCTCCAGGCGCTCATGCGCGAGGCGGTCCTCGGCGGGTGCGACTCCCTCGTCATGGAGGTCTCCTCCCACGCGCTCGCGCAGCACCGGGTCGACTGCGTCCTGTTCCGCGTCGCCGTCTTCACGAACCTGGGCGGCGACCACCTGGACTTCCACGGCGGCCGGGAGGAGTACCTCGCCGCCAAGGCCTCGCTCTTCCGGTCGCCGTCGCTCGCGGGCGCGATCGTCAACGCCGACGACGGCTTCGCGGCGGCGATCGCCGACGGGATCGCGGCCCCGGTCCTCACCTACGGCATCGCCGCCGCCGCGTCGCTGCGGGCGACGTCGATCGAGCGGACGCCGCGGGGGAGCCGGTTCACGATCGAGCGCGGGGACGAGCGGGCGGCGGTCGACCTCCCGCTCCTCGGCCTGCACAACGTCATGAACGCCCTCGCCGCCGCCGGCGCGGCCGCCGCGGCCGGCATGGGGCTCCCGGAGGCCGCGGCCGCCCTCTCCTCGGCGCGCCCGGTGCCGGGCCGGCTCGAGGAGGTCGCCGTCGGCGCCGCCCCCTTCAGGGTGTTCATCGACTACGCCCACACGGCGGAGGCCCTCGAGAATGCCCTCCTCGCCGTCCGCGGCGTCTGCCGCGGGAGGCTCATCGCCGTCTTCGGCTGCGGGGGGGACAGGGACAGGAGCAAGCGCCTCCCGATGGGGCGGGTCGCCGCCCGGTGCGCGGACGAGGCGATCATCACCTCCGACAACCCGAGGGGCGAGGACCCGGCGGCGATCATCGAGGAGATCGCGCGGGGGTTCGCCGGGACCGGGGGGCGGGCGGACGCGATCCCGGACCGGCGGGAGGCGATCGCGGCGGCGATCGGGCGGGCGGGGCCGGGCGACGTCGTCCTCGTCGCCGGCAAGGGGCACGAGTCGACGCAGGAGTTCGCGAACACGGTGGTCCCGTTCAGCGACCGGGATGTCGTGCGGGACCTGGCGGCGCGGCGGGGCGGCGCATCGGATGGATCCGATACGGGTCACTGAGGCGGTGCAGGCGATCTCGGGGGAGCTTGTCGCCCCGGGCGGCGCGTCCCTCGTGCGGTCGATCTCGACCGACACGCGGCGCGTCGCGCCGGGCGCCTTCTTCGTCGCGCTCCGCGGCCCCCGGCACGACGGCCACGACCACCTGGCGGAGGCGGTCGAGGCGGGGGCGGCGGGCCTGATCGTCTCCCGCCTCCCCGCCGGGGCGGCGGCGGAGCGATGGGCGGCGGAAGGGGTGGCCATCGTGAGGGTCGGGGACACGCTCGCGGCGCTCGCGGACCTCGCCCGGTGGTACCGCTCGCGCTTCCCGATCCCCGTCGTGGCCGTGACCGGCTCGAACGGCAAGACGACCACGAAGGAGATGATCGCCGCGATCGCCTCGACGCGCCTCGCCGTGCACGCGAGCGAGGGGACGCTCAACAACCAGGTCGGCGTGCCGCTCACCGTCCTCGGGATCGAGCGGCGGCACGCCCTCGCCGTCGTGGAGATGGGGATGAACGCGCGGGGGGAGATCGCCCACCTCGCCCGGATCGCGGAGCCGGACGTGGGGGTCATCACGAACGTCGGGCCCGCCCACCTCGAGTTCCTCGGCTCGCTCGAGGAGGTCGCGGCGGCCAAGGCCGAGCTCCTCGCGGTCATGTCGGGGGGGGGGAACGGCGCCCGCGCCGCGGTCCTCAACCGCGACGACCCCCGCGTGGCGGCCATGGCGGGGATGTTCCGGCTGCGCGTCCGGACCTTCGGCATGGGCGCGGAGGCCGACGTCCGGGCGGTCGACGTGCGGTTCACGCGGCGCGGGGCGCGCTTCACGATCCGCTTCGCCCGCTCGGGGCGGGGTGTGCGGGCCGCCGCCCCGTTCATGGGTATCCACAACGTCATGAACGCCCTCGCGGCGGCGGCGGCGTGCGAGGAGATCGGGATGGCGGTCGAGGATATCGCCGCCGGGCTCGGCGCGGTCCGGCTCCCCCCCCTCCGGATGGAGCGGGCCGAGCGGGACGGCGTCACCGTCGTCAACGACGCCTACAACGCGAACCCCGCCTCGATGCGCGCGGCGATCGACACGGTCGCCGGGATGGCGGTGCGCGGCGCGCGGATCCTCGTCATGGGCGACATGCTGGAGCTGGGGGAGGCGGCCCCCGCCGCGCACCGGGAGGCGGGGCGCCACGCGGCGGCGCGCGGCTTCCGCGCCCTCATCGCCGTCGGCGAGCACGCGGCGGAGGCCGCGGCGGGGGCGCGCGAGGGGGGGATGGAGCCGGGGAGGATCGTCGTCTGCCGGGACGTGGACGCGGCGGCGGCGGCGCTCCGCGAGACAGCGCGGGCCGGTGACTGCGCGCTCCTGAAGGCGTCCCGCCGCGTCGGACTCGAGCGGGTCATCATGGAGCGGGAGGCGGCCGGGTGCTGACGGCCACGCGGTCGGAAAACGGGGTGTCCTGATGCTCTACTACCTGCTGTACCCGCTCAGGGAGCAGTTCTTCGGCTTCAACGTCGTCCGCTACATCACCTTCCGGGCGGCGGCCGCCGCGGTGACGGCGTTCCTGGTGAGCATCGTCGCCGGCCCCCCGGTCATCCGCCGCATGCGCGCGCTCGGGGTCGGGGGGAAGGTGCGGCGCGACTGGTTCCCGCTCCACGACCGGCACCGGGGCAAGGACGGGACGCCGACGATGGGCGGCGTCCTCGTCATCCTCGCCGTCATTGTCTCCTCGCTCCTCTGGGCGGACATCCTCAACCGCTTCGTCCTGCTGCTCCTCCTCTCGCTCGTCTGGCTCGGGGCGATCGGCTTCGTCGACGACTGGCTGAAGGTCCGGAAGGGCGACCCGCGCGGGATGCGGGCGAAGGTGAAGTTCACCGGCCAGGTCGCGCTCGGCCTGTTCGTGGGGGCGTACCTCCTCCTCCACCCGGAGACGGCGCCGTTCGCGGGGGAGGTCGCCGTGCCGTTCTACAAGCAGCCGATCATCGCCGATCTCGGCGTCTTCTACGCCCTCTTCGCCGCCCTCGTCATCGTGGGGAGCTCGAACGCCGTCAACCTCACCGACGGCCTCGACGGCCTCGCGATCGGCTGCGTCATCATCGCGGCGCTCGCCTACTCGGTGATGACCTACGTGAGCGGCCACGCGGTCTTCGCCCGGTACCTCCAGATCCGCTACATCCCCGGCAGCGGGGAGCTCGCCGTCACCTGCGCGGCGATCGTGGGAGCGGGGCTCGGCTTCCTCTGGTACAACGCCCACCCGGCCGAAATCTTCATGGGGGACACCGGCTCGCTCGCCCTCGGCGGGGCGGTGGGGCTCACGGCGCTCCTCATCAAGAAGGAGATCGCCCTCCTCCTCGTCGGCGGCGTCTTCGTCATGGAGGCCGTCTCCGTCATCCTCCAGGTCGCCTCGTTCAAGCTCACCGGCAGGCGGATCTTCCTGATGGCGCCGCTCCACCACCATTGCGAGATGAAGGGATGGTCCGAGACGAAGGTGACGGTGCGGTTCTGGATCATGGCGCTCATCTTCAGCCTTGTCGGCCTGGGGGCGCTGAAACTGCAATGAGGAGCGTCGAGGGGGGCGCGCGCGGGGCGTCGGCGGCGTTCGCCGGCAGGGAGGTCCTCGTCCTCGGCGTCGGGCGGAGCGGGACGGCGGCGGCGGTCCTCCTCCTCCGCGCGGGCGCGCGGGTGCGGGCGAGCGACAGCGGCTCGGGGGCGGAGACGGCGCGTCGGGCGGCCGCCCTGGAGCGGATGGGGTGCCGGGTGGAGATCGGCGGGCACACGGATCGGTTCGCGCGGGGCGCCGCGGCGGTCGTCGCGAGCCCCGGCGTGCCGCCGTCCGCCCCGGTCGTGCGGGCAGCGCTCGCGGCGGGCGTTCCCGTCATGAGCGAGATCGAGCTCGCGGACCGGTTCTGCGGGGGGGAGGTCGCCGCCGTGACGGGCACGAACGGGAAGACGACGACGGTGACGCTCCTCCAGCGGATGCTCGCGGCGGCGGGCCTCCGCGCCGTCGCCTGCGGCAACATCGGGCGCCCGTTCTCCGAGTGCGCGGCGGACCCGGCGCGCCACGATCTGTTCGTCGTCGAGGTGAGCTCCTTCCAGCTCGAGCTCGTGCGGGAGTTCAGGCCGCGCGTCGCGGCGCTGCTGAACATCTCGCCGGACCACCTGGACCGCCACGGCTCGATGGAGGCGTACGCGGCGGCGAAGGCGGCCCTCTTCCGTCGCCAGGGCGCGGGCGATTGGGCGATCGTGCGCGACGACGAGCGGGAGGCCTGGCTGCGGCGGGGGATCCTGCACGGGCAGGCGCTCCGCACCTTCGGGCGGTCGCCGGCGGCGGGGGAGGGGGCCCGCCTGGAGAACGGCACCCTCCTGCTCGAGACGCGGCGGGGGAGGGAGGAGATATGCGGGGAGGATGAGATACGGCTCGCGGGCAGGCATAACGTCGAGAACGTCCTCGCGGCGGCGGCGGCCGCCGCCGCCCTCGGCGCGGGCGTCGACGCGATCCGGGGGGCGGCGACCGCATTCGGCGGCCTCCCGCACCGGATGGAGCCCGCCGGGGAGCGCGGCGGGGTGCGCTTCATCAACGATTCGAAGGCCACCAACCCGGACGCGGTGCGCCGGGCCCTCGGCGCCGTCGACGGCGGGGTGATCCTCATCGCGGGCGGGAGGGACAAGGGGTTCGATTACTCGGTTCTCCGCGGGGAGGTGGCGCGGCGCGCGCGCGCGGTGGTGCTCATCGGCGAGGCCGCCGGCGCGATCGGGCGCGCACTCGCGGGGGCGGCGAAGATCATCTCCGCCCCCGACATGGACGCCGCGGTCCGCGCGGCGACGGCCGAGGCGGCGCCGGGGGAGACGGTCCTCCTGTCGCCGGCCTGCTCGAGCCACGACATGTTCAGGGACTACGAGGAGCGGGGAGAGGCGTTCAGGCGTGCGGTCGGTCGGCTGATGGCCGAGGCCGCCTGAGGCGGCGGTCGGCAGCGGGTATCATCGGGAAGGGAGGTTCGCATGAGCAGGCGGGACATCGTCGTCACGGTCGTGGCGGGGCACGCGTGCGTGCTCGGCCTCGCGGTGCTCTTCGGCGGCTGCGCGAGGCAGCGGCGGGATGTGAAGCTCACGGCGGCGGCCCCGGTCGGGGAGATCAGGGCGCCCGAGGGGGAGCCGGAGGCGATCCTCGAGCCGAAGGGGCTCGCCGAGGAGACGGACCTGCTCGTGTCGCGCGCGCCGGAGATCATTCCTGCGGCGCCCCCCCCGGCGGCGGCGCCCGAGCCGGCGCCCGCCGCGGTCGCGCGGGAGGAACGGGCGCCGGTCGTGCCGGAGATCAGGCCCCCCGCCGAGGCGCCGGCGGCCGGGCCGGCGGTCGCGGCGAGGACCCACAGGGTCGCCCCCGGCGAGAGCCTCTGGAAGATCGGCCGGATGTACGGCATCTCCGTCGCCGCCCTCGCGAGGGCCAACGACATTCCGCCGGACAGCCGCCTCCGCGTCGGCCAGCTCCTCTCCCTGCCGGAGGGTGCGGCCGTCAGGGATGAGGCCCCTCCCCGCGAGGCGCCCCCGACGGCGCCCGAGGCGGGGACGAGGCACCTGGTCCGGAAGGGCGAGTCGCTCTGGATGATCGCCAGGCAGCACCGGGTTTCGCTCGCGCGGCTCATCGAGGCGAACCGGATCGAGGACCCCTCGAAGATCAGGGAGGGGCAGATCCTCGTCATTCCCCGCTGACGGGCGTGCGGAAGGGAGGGGTCGCGGTGCAGTGCCGAACGCTGCTGTTCCTGACGGTCGTCGTGCTCCTGAGCATCGGCGTCGTCATGATCTACTCGACGAGCGCCGTCTTCGCGCAGGAGTCGTTCAACGACAGCTACTATTTCCTCAAGCGGCAGGCGGCCTGGATCGCGATCGGCCTGGCGGGCTTCGCGCTCGCCGTCAACACCGACTACCACTCCCTCCGCGAGCGAAGCCTGCCGCTGCTGCTCGCGAGCATCGTCCTCCTCGCCCTCGTGTTCGTCCCCGGGATCGGGAGGGCCGCGGGAGGGGCGAGCAGGTGGATCCGGCTGGGGACGTTCAGCCTCCAGCCCTCGGAGATGGCGAAGTTCACGCTCGTCCTCTACCTGGCGGACGCGATGGCGAGGAAACAGCGCCGGATCGACCGCTTCTGGAAGGGGCTCGCCCCGCCGCTCGCCCTCGCCCTCGTCGTCCTCGGCCTCATCATCGCCCAGCCCGACCTCGGGACGACCGTCCTCATCGCCTCCGTCGCCGTCATCATGCTCTTCGTCGCGGGCGCGCGGCTCCGCCTGCTCGTCCCGCTCGCCCTCGCGGCGGTGCCGGCCGTCTACGCCCTCGTCTTCAGCTCCGCCTACCGGCGCCGCCGGATCATCGCCTTCCTCAACCCGTGGGCCGACCCGGAGGGGACCGGCTTTCAGATCATCCAGTCGTTCATCGCCCTCGGCTCGGGCGGGATCGCCGGCCTGGGGCTCGCCCAGAGCAGGCAGAAGTTCTACTACCTGCCGGCGGCGCACACCGACTTCATCTTCTCCATCATCGGCGAGGAGCTCGGCGTCATCGGGTCCGCCGCGATCGTGACGCTCTTCCTCGTCCTCCTCATCTGCGGGATGCGGATCTGCAGGAACGCGATCGACGTGTACGGCCAGCTCCTCGCCCTCGGGATCGTGTCGCTCATCGGCCTCCAGACGATCATCAACATCGCGGTGGTGACCGGCGCCGTCCCGACGAAGGGCCTCCCGCTGCCGTTCATCAGCTTCGGGGGATCGAGCATGGTGTTCAATCTGTTCGCGGTCGGGGTCCTGATGAACGTCGGCAGGCACATGGACACCGACACGGCCGCCCATTACCTGGAGCGGCACGCGGGGAGGACGATGCGGGTATGAGGATCGCCTTCGCCGCGGGAGGGACGGGCGGGCACCTGTATCCGGCGCTCGCCGCCGCGGAGGACCTGCGGGGGCGGGATGCGTCCTTCGAGGCGCTCTTCTTCGTGTCGCGGCGGCCGCGCGACGGCGAGACCGTCGGGCGGAGCGGGTTCCCGTTCCGGCCGCTGCCCGGGCGGGGCCTCGGCGGCGGCCCGGCCGGGGCGCTCGCGGCCGCCCTCGGCGCGGCGGGCGCCTGGGCGGCGTCGGCGTCGGTCATGCGGCGGCGGAGGATCGAGGCGGTCGCCGGGTTCGGGGCGTACGTCTCGGTCGGCCCGGTGCTCGCCGCCCGGACGCTCGGCCTCGGGATCGTCGTCCACGAGCAGAACGCGCTCATGGGAAGGGCGAACAGGCGCCTCGCGCGCTGGGCGGACGGCGTGGCCCGCGGCCTGCCGCCGGCGGAGGGCCTCCGGCGGGGGCACGTGCTCACCGGGGTGCCCGTGCGGCCGTCGGTGCTCTCACCGCCGGGGAGGGAGGAGGCGCGCGCGCGCCTGGGCCTCGAGGGGAACCGGTTCACGCTCCTCGTCATGGGGGGGAGCCAGGGCGCGCGCGCGCTGAACGAGGCCGCGGCCGCCGACGCGCCGCTCCTCGCCCGCGGGGGGGGCGTCCAGGTCGTGCACCTGAGCGGCGCGGAGGGATGCGGGATGGTGCGCGCGGCGTACGGGGGCGCGGGCCTGCCGGCGGCGGTGTTCGCGTACCTCGAGGAAATCGAGTGGGCGTACGCGGCGGCGGACCTCGCGGTCTGCCGGTGCGGGGCGATGACGCTCGCGGAGATCGCGGCGTCGGGGCTGCCGGCGGTCCTCGTGCCGTTCCCGCGCGCGGCGGACGACCACCAGGCCGTGAACGCCCGGGTCTTCGAGGCGGCGGGGGCGGCGGTCGTGCGGCCGGAGGCGGGTCTCCGGCCCGGCGCGCTCGCCGGCCTCGTCCGATCGCTGATGGACGATCCCGGCGCCCGACGGCGGATGGGGACGGCGGCGCGGTCGCTCGCGGTGCCGGACGCCGCCCGGCGGCTCGCCGACCTGATCGCCCGGGCGGCGGGAAGGAAGCGGTGACGGGGGCGGTGCGGGAGCGCCTGCGGCGGCTCGCCGGCGCGGCGGTGCGGTTCGACGAGCCGCTCGAGGCGCACACGAGCATGCGGGTGGGGGGGGCGGCGGATGCGTTCGCGGAGGTCCTCGACGAGCGCGCGCTCTCCCGGCTCCTGCGGCTCTGCGCGGAGACGGGCGTCCCGCTGTTCGTCCTGGGGGGCGGCACCAACGTCATCGCGCCGGACGGGGGATGGCGCGGGGTCGTCGTGCGCCTCGCGGGCGAACGGTTCGAGCGGATCGCCGCGCGCGGCGAGCGGGTGCGCGCGGGGGCGGCCGCGCGGCTCCCGGCGCTCGTCGACGAGGCGGTCCGCCGGTCGCTCGCCGGCATCGAGTGCCTCGCCGGGATACCGGGGACCGTCGGGGGGGCGGTCAGGATGAACGCGGGAACGGCGGGCGGCTGCATCGGCGACGCGGTCGAGTCGGCGAGGCTCATGGACCGCGCGGGGGCGGTCCGGGAGGCGGAGCGCGCGCGGATGGGCTTCGGCTACCGGCGCTCGGCCGCCGCGGAGGCGGCGGTGGTCCTCGAGGTCACCCTCCGCCTGCGCCCGCGCGAGGCCGGGGCGGTCGGGGAGGAGGTCAGGCGCGCGATCGAGCGACGCGCGGCGTGGCTCCCCGATGCGCCGAGCGCCGGGTGCGTTTTCCGGAACCCGCCCGGCGGCGCGACGGCGGGGGAGCTCATCGACCGGATCGGCCTCCGGGGCGCCCGGTCGGGCGGCGCGGCGGTCCACGACCGGCACGCGAACGTGATCGTGAATACGGGCGGGGCGCGCGCGCGCGACGTCCTCCGCCTCATGGACCTCGTGCGGGACCGCGTGCGGGCGGCGACGGGGATCGACCTCGCGCCCGAGGTCGTGGTCATGGGGGAGGGGGCGGGGAGGGAGGGGACGACGGCATGATGCGGCGGCGCAATCACAGGATCGGGCGGCGGCGGCGCAGGATCGTCCTCAACGTGGACGTGGCGCCGCGGCGGCGGGCCGCGGGGGCGGGCGACGGTCTCCGGCGCCGGGTGGGGATACCGGCGGCGGCGGCGGCGCTCGCGCTCCTGGCGGCGGTCGTCCTCCCCGGGTCCCCGCGCGGGTTCATGCGCCCGACCGGCTTCACCCTCCGCTGGATCGAGGTCCGGAACGCGGATCTCCTCGGGCGGGAGGAGATCGTCTCCCTCGCCGGGCTGAAGGTCGGCGACGACCTGCTCGCGGCGGACATCCGCTCGATCCGGGAGCGGCTCCGCTCCCACCCCGACATCCGGGACGCGGTGGTGCGCAGGCGGATCCCGGGGACGGTCTCCATCCGGGTCGTGGAGCGCGTCCCCGTCGCCGCCGTCTGCCGCCCGGAGGGGGGGCAGCCCGCCGGCGCGGACCGGCGGCGGGCCGTCGTGGACGAGGAGGGGATCGTGCTGAGCGCGGCCAAGGAGCGCGCGCACCGCTCGCTGCCGGTCCTCCTGGGGCTCGCGGACGACGCGCTCCGCCCGGGGGAGCGGCTCGCCTCGCCGGGCGCCCGGCGGGCGCTCGAGGTGGTGCGGGCCTACCGGGAGTCGGACCTGCCGCGCCAGATCGAGCTTGTGGGGGTGGACGTGAGCGACCCCTCCAACTGCGTGCTGCGGTCCCGGAGCATCGCCGAGATCAGGCTCGGCGGCGAACGGCTCCCGGAGCGGCTCCGCCTCCTCTCGTACATCCTCGCGCAGCGTTCGTCGCGCGGGCTCGCCGGCCCCGCGAGCTACCTCGACCTCCGGTGGAGGGATGTCGCGGAGATGCCGCTCGGCGGCGGGCCGCCGAGCGGGTGAGGCGCGGCGGGGGGGACTCTATGAAGAACCGGACGGACCTTATCGTCGGAATCGACGTGGGGACCACGAAGATCTGCACGATCGTCGCGGAGGCGGGGGGGGCGTCGGAGGGACTCCGCGTCATCGGCGTCGGCCGGGTCCCCTCCCGCGGCCTCCAGAAGGGGGTCGTCACGGACATGGACGCGGCGGTGGCGGCGATCACCGCCTCGGTCGAGGACGCCGAGAAGATGGCGGACGCCGAGATCTACACGGTCTTCACCGGCATCACCGGGGGGCACATCGCGAGCTTCAACAGCCGCGGCGTGTCGGCGGTCGCCGACGGGAGCGGGATCACGGCGCGGGACATCGAGCGGGCGATCGACGCGGCCCGCGCCGTGTCGCTCCCCGCCGACCGGGAGGTCCTCCACACCATCCCGATCGAGTTCGCCGTGGACGGCCAGGCGGGCATCCGGGATCCGAAGGGGATGACCGGCGTCCGGCTGGAGGCGGAGGCGCACATCGTGACCGGCGCGATCACCGCGGCGCAGAACATCATCAGGGGCGTCAACGGGGCGGGCTTCGAGGTCGAGGACATCGTGCTCCAGGCGCTCGCCTCGAGCGTCGCCGTCCTCGACGACGATGCGCGGGGCGCGGGCGTCCTCCTCATCGACCTCGGCGGCGGCACGACCGACGCGGCGGTCTTCCACCGCGGCGCCGTCCGGCACTCGCACGTCCTCGCGGTCGGCGGCGACCACGTGACGAACGACATCTCGGTGGCCCTCAGGATACCGGTGCCGGCCGCGGAGGAGATCAAGCGGGAGCGGGGATGCGCGATCGCGGAGCGCGTCGACCCGGAGGAGGAGTTCGAGATTCCCGCCTCCGCGGGGCGGATGCCGCTGCGCTGCCGCAGGAGGGATCTCGCGCGGGTGATCGGCCTCCGCATGGAGGAGACGCTCACCCTCGTGCGGCGGCAGGTGGAGCGCTCCGGCCTCCTCGGCCTCCTCGGCGCCGGCGTCGTCCTGACGGGCGGGGGGGCGCTCACGGACGGCGCGGCGGAGCTCGCGGAGCGCATCTTCCGCCTGCCGGCGCGCGTGGGCAGGCCCTCGGGGCTCGCGGGCGTCACGGAGGTCATCGACGGCCCCGACTACGCGGCCGCGGCGGGCCTCGTCATCTACGGCCGCCGGGGAAGGCTCACCGGGAAGGTCTCCCGGTTCAGAAAGGTGGGGAGGATCGAGCGGATCGCGGGCCGGCTGCGCGCCTGGATCGGCGGCCGCTTCTAGCAGCGCGCGCGGGACGGGGGGACGGGGGATGATAGCGGACAGAGTCGAGCCGATCCGGATCAGGGTCCTCGGCATCGGCGGGGCGGGATCGAACGCCGTCGACCAGATGCTGAAGGGCGGCGTGGAGCAGATCGACTACGTCGCCGTCAACACGGACATGCAGGCGCTCCGGCGCTCGTCGGCGCCGCGGAAGATCCACATCGGGGAGCGCGTCACGAACGGCCTCGGCGCCGGCGGCGATCCCGAGGTCGGGCGGCGGGCCGCCATGGACTCCGTCGCGGAGCTCGAGGAGGCGGTGGCGGGGTGCGACATGCTCTTCGTCGTCGCGGGGTTCGGCGGCGGGACCGGCACCGGCGCCTCGCCCGTCGTCGCGCGGCTCGCCCGCGAGCGCGGCGTGCTGACGGTCTGCATCGCCACGACCCCGTTCGAGTTCGAGGGGCGCAAGCGGCGGGCCCAGGCGGCGGAGGGGATCGAGCGGATGGAGGAGTTCGTCGACACGGTGATCGCCGTCTCCAACGACAGCCTGTTCGACGTCGCCGACATGAACCTCTCCATGATGGACGCCTTCGCCTTCGCCAACGACGTCCTCTCGGAGGGCGTGCAGTGCATCGCGCGGCTCATCAACCGGACCGGGCTCATCAACCTCGATTTCGCCGACGTCCGGACGATCATGTCGAACGGCGGGCGGGCGGCGCTCGGCTTCTCGGCGGGCCGGGGGGAGGGGAGCGCCGTCGACGCCGCCCGCAGGGCGCTCGACTGCCCCCTCTTCGATCGCGCCGCCCTGCCGCGCGCCCGCGGCCTCCTCATCAGCATCATGGGGGGGGACGACCTCGGCCTGCGGGAGGTCAGGGACGCCGCGGCGGCCATCAGCGAGCTCTCCTCGGGGAGCGCGCACGTGATCTTCGGCGCCCTGGCGGACGAGGAGTTCAGGGGGCAGCGGCTCGTCACCGTCCTCGCCACCAGCCTCGACGGGGACGGCGCCGAGGCGGCCCTTGCGGCCGCCGCGGGCAGGCGGGCCGAGCAGACGCTCATCGATTTCGACGCCGCGGGGGGGGAGGGGTTCGAGCGGACCGACCCCACCATCATCGACGGCGTGAACTATGACGTGCCGACGTTCATGCGGCGGGGCGTGCACGTGAGCCCCGCCGCCGCGTGACGGCAGCGGCGTGAAGGGCGGCGGCCGGCCGGCCCCTGCGAAGGACTCGCCTTTCGGTCGGTCCGTCGCCCTTCCGCCCCGGCATGAAGCACCAATCGACCGCGGATTCGCGCGGATCACAACTACAGTTGAAAGTTCAAAGTGAAAAGGAATGGCGTTTCTGCCGCAGATTACCGCAGATATTACGCAGTTTGAACTGTTGTTTCATCCGTCAATGATCAGTGGTGATCCGTGGTAATGGGTACATGGTATAATCCGCGACGGGAGGGGGCATGAAGCTCTTCCAGTTCCTCGTTCGGCTCGCGAAATTCCTCGCGGGCCTCGCGCTCATCCCCGCCTGCCACGGGGCGACGCTCGCCTTCGGCCGCGACCTCCTCGGCGAGATCGCCTCCCAGACATGGTTCGTCGCGGGGATGGCCGCCTTCGTCCTCCTCTTCGCAGTCTTCCAGCAGCCGATCAGGACCTACGTCTTCGGGCACGAGCTCACCCACGCGATCTGGATGCTCCTCTTCCAGGGGAAGGTGACGGCCTTCTCGGCCTCCGCGAAGGGGGGCAAGGTGGAGGGGACGAAGGGAAACTTCCTCATCGCCCTCTCCCCCTACTTCTTCCCCGTCTACACCATCCTCCTCATCGCCGTCTATCTCCTCGGGAAGCTCTTCTGGGAGCCGGGGCGGTTCACCGGCGCCTTCGTCTTTCTCATCGGCTTCACCTGGGCCTTCCACGCCGTCCTCACCGTCTCGGTGCTCCTGAAGGGGCAGGCGGAGGTGAAGCGGAACGGCTACCTCTTCTCCGCCGCGGTCATCTACCTCATGAACATGGCGGTCCTCGGCCTCATCCTCACGTTCATCTGCCCCGCCTTCTCCCTCGCCGACCTCGCGGAGGCGTTCCGTTCGTGCATCGCCGAGAGCTACGGGCGCTTCCTCGACGCCGCCGGTTCGTTCATGGGCAGCTTCTGACCCTGTGGGAAATAATGGACCACGCACCGCGGATCTCCGCGGATCATTGACCGATATGCACGGACCCTCCATTCGAATTATCCGTGGTGATCCGTAATGATCCGTGCGAATCCGCGGTCGATTGTTGCTTCTTGCAGGAGGCGCTTGCGCCCGGCGCGCCCCCGGGGCTATAATGGCGCTCCGGCAACAACGAGGAGGTCGGCCATGAAGCTGTTCCCGTCCGTCCCGGCGCTCGCCCTCGCGGCGGCCGTCTGCGCCGGCTGCGCCGCCGTCGTGGAGCCGTACCGCGCGGCGTCGACCGGCTTCCACATCGCCTCGGTCAAGCGGGAGGACAAGCTCCTCGCCATCGACGGCCAGTCGCGGCTCGTCGACGCCCGCGGCATCAACGCCCGCGGGTCGAGGGGCTCCGGAAAGTTCACGGGCCTCGGCGGGCTGGACAAGTGGCGCTACGACGCGCGCCTCCTCCCACCCGAGATGCAGGGCGAGGAGTATGTCGTCGTCTTCACGGTGAAGGGGCCGGAGCCGGTCCTCGCGGCGCCGCTCACCCTCCGCTTCGAGTACATGTACCCGGCGGGGGTCGAGGTCCACCGAACGGAGAAGGTGTTCGAGGGCCTCCCCCGCGGCCGGCACAAGTACGTCTGGAAGAACCTCGGCGAACAGAACGTGCGGAACGGCAACATCGTCGGGTGGCGCGTCTCGCTCGAGCACGAGGGGGCCGAGGTCGCCTCGATGCACTCCGCGCTCTGGCGGCCGTGGGGCAGGGTGGTCCTCGACGACTGATCCCGCCGCCGGGCGCGACCGGACAGCATGGCAGCGACCGACCCCCTCACCGCCCTCGACCGCTGCGAGAGCCTCGGGCGGATGCTCGAGGTGACCGCCGGGCGCCATCCGCGCCGGAAGGCGGTCATCGCCGACGAGGGGGGCATCCGGTACCGCGAGCTCGACCGGGCCGCGAACCGCATGGCGCACGCCCTCGACCGGCGCGCGGGCGTCCGCCCGGGCGACAGGGTCGCCATCCTCCTCGGCAACGGCGTGCCGTTCGTCGAGGCCGCCTTCGGGGCGCTCAAGGCGGGCGCGGTCGTCATCCCCCTCAACACCTACCTCACCGCGCCGGAGCTGCGCTACATCCTCTCCGATGGCGGGGCCTCGGTCCTCGTCTCCTCGGACCGGTTCGCGCGGACGGTGCGGAGGTTCTCGGGGGATCTCCCCTCGCTCAGGACGCTCGTGACCGCCGGGAGGGAGGACCTGGGCGGCGACACCCGGCTCCGCGAGGAGTTCATCCGGGGCATGCCGGCCTCGTCCCCCGACCGCCATCCGCGGCGGGACGACCTCTCGATCCTCATCTACACCTCCGGGACGACGGGGAGGCCGAAGGGGGCGATGCTCACCCACGGGAACATCCTCTCGAACGTCGCCGGCTCCGGGCGGGCCATCGAGATCCGCGGGCGGGACCGCCTCCTCCTCGTCCTCCCGATGTTCCACTCCTTCACGCTCACCGCCTGCATCTTCATGCCCGTCGCCGTCGGCGCCCGCGTCATCGTCGTGGAGAGGGTCCGCTCGCTGCGGCACCTCCTCGCGCGGCTCATCATGCGGCGCGTGACCCTCTTCATCGGCATCCCGCACCTCTACGACATGATCGCCGCCTCCGGCCTGCCGTTCTGGGCCAGGCCCCTCCTCCGCCTCCGCCTCTGCGTGTCGGGGGCCGCGCCGCTCTCGGCGGCCACGCTCGAGCGATTCGCCGCGCGCGTGCGCATCCCGCTCCTCGAGGGGTACGGCCTCTCCGAGACGTCGCCGGTCGTCTCGATCAACCCGCTCCGCGGCGTGCGCAAGGCCGGCTCCGTGGGCAGGCCGATCCCCGGCGTCGACGTCAGGATCGTGGACGGGGAGGGACGGGAACTGCCGCCGAACGAGTCGGGGGAGATCGCGGTGCGGGGACCGAACGTCATGCGGGGCTACCACAACCTCCCCCGCGAAACGAAGGAGACGATCCGGGACGGCTGGCTGCGGACGGGGGACATCGGGAAGATGGACGAGGACGGCTACATCTTCATCCTCGACCGGAAGAAGGAGATGATCCTCTTCCACGGGATGAACGTCTACCCGCGGGAGATCGAGGAGGTCCTCTACGCCCACCCGGACGTCGCCGAGGCGGCGGTGGTGGGCAGGAGCGACCGGCACCGCGGGGAGGTCCCGGTCGCCTTCGTCTCGCTGAAGGAGGGAGGGAGGGCCCGGCCGGCCGACCTCGTGGCGCACTGCCGGGAGTCGCTCGCCTCCTACAAGGTCCCCCACCGCATGACCATCATGGAGCGGCTGCCGAGGACGAGCACCGGGAAGATACTGAAGCGGGAGCTGAAAAACGGCCCTCAAGATTGACGTATATTCCTAAATGTGCTATATAAGACTCGTACGATGGTGGTGAGAATGCGCTCAGCCAAAAAGCGACAATCCCCGCGGGAGCGGCGCTGCGCCCCGCGCGCCGAGGCGAAGATCCCCGTCCGGATCGGGCGGGCGCGGGGCATCGTCAGCGGGCGGACGACGAACATCAGCTCGACGGGGGCCTACTGCCTCTCGGAGAAGTTCATTCCGATCAACACCGAGCTCGACGTGTCGCTCCTCGTGCCCGCGCGCGCCCGCGGCCGGCGGAAGGCGGTGCGGAAGGTCGCCTGCCGGGGAATCGTCGTGCGCAACCAGCCCGAGGGAACGAGGCCCCGGGAACATCTGTACGGCCTCGCCATCCACTTCACCGACATCGCCCGGGGCGGACGGCGGGACCTCGACGAGTACGTCCGCGCGCACCTCGACCCCGGCGAGCGGCGGGAATTCGAGGGGCGCGGGAAGAGGGCGCGTGCGTACGAACCGGGGGAGGTGTACTCGACCGGCGCCGCCGGGCGCGGGGCGTTCAGGATCAACTCCTCCAACTTCCGCGTCTTCGGCGACGACCTGAGCCTGAGCAAGAACGGCCTCTGCTGCAAGACCGACCGGGACATCCCCCTCTTCAGGGAGATCGCCGTGAACCTCCTCCTGCCGCCGCCGCGCGGCGAGCGCGAGGCGGAGGCGCTCCAGTGCAGCGCCGTGGTCGTCGGCTGCGCGCGCATCCCGAAGAGCGGCCGGTACAACCTGGCGGCGTATTTCATCGGGCTGTCGAGGGAGCAGAAGGCGCGGCTCGACGACTGCCTGCGGGGCATCGTCTGATGCGCCGCGGGGCGGCGGGGGCGGCCGGATGATCGACCTGGCGACGATCCTCGGGGAGGCCGTCTCGCGCGGCGCCTCCGACGTCCACCTCAAGGTCGGCTCCCCCCCCGTCATGCGCGTGAGCACCCGGCTCATCTCCATGGACGCCCCCCCCCTCACGACCGCCGACACGGAGGCGGCGGCGCGCACCATCCTGAGCGAGCGGCTGTGGATGCAGTGCCGGCGGCGGGGGGAGATCGACACCGCGTACCTGCTCGAGGGGGTGGGAAGGTTCCGCTCGAACGTCTTCTTCCAGCGGGACCAGGTCGGCGTGGTGATGCGCCATGTGAAGACCGTCATCCCGGGCTTCCGGGAGCTCGGTCTCCCCGGCGTGCTCGAGAAGATCGCCCTCGCCGGGCGCGGCATCATCATCGTGAGCGGGGCGACCGGGAGCGGGAAGTCGACCACGCTCGCCGCCATGATCGACTGCATCAACTCCCGCGAGCGCCAGCACATCGTCACGATCGAGGACCCGATCGAGTTCTTCCACCCCGACAAGCAGTCGATCGTCGACCAGCGGGAGGTGGGGATCGACACCCGCACCTTCGCCGCGGCGCTCCGCTCCGTCATGCGGCAGGACCCGGACATCATCATGGTCGGCGAGATGCGCGACCGGGAGAGCTTCCAGGCGGCGCTCAGCGCCGCCGACGTCGGCTGCCTCGTCCTCGCGACGCTCCACTCCCCCGACGCCGCGCAGGTCATGCTCCGCATCGTGGACTTCTTCCCCCCCGTCGAGCGGGAGCAGGCGCGGATGCAGTTCGCCGCGAGCGTCGTCGCCGTCATCTGCCAGCGCCTCATGCCGCGGGCGGACGGCAGCGGCATGACCCCCGCCGTCGAGATCATGCTCGGCACGCCGACCGTGCGGAAGCTCATCCGCGCCAACAGTATCGACAAGCTCTCCGCCGCCATCCTCGACGGGGCCGACGACGGGATGCAGACGTTCAACCAGTCGATGGTGGCGCTCGTGCAGGCCGGCCTCGTCACCGAGGAGACGGCGCTCGCCCACGCGACCAACCCCGAGGCCCTCCGGATGAATCTCCAGGGGATCTACCTGGACGAGTCCCGCCAGATCCTCGGGACCGACTGATCCCCGGTCCCCCGATGGACCGCCGCGCCCCGGCCGATCTCGTGCGCATCAGGGCACTCGAGCGCGGCGCGGCCGCCCGCCCCGCGGCCCGGCACGCGGTCGCCCTCGTCTACCCGAACAGCTACCATGTGGGCATGAGCAGCATGGGGTTCCAGCTCGTCTACGCCCTCCTCAACTCCCTTCCCGGCGTGCGCTGCGAGCGGGGCTTCCTCATGCCCGAGGGTCCGACCCGCACGGTCGAGGGGCTCGCCCCCCTCCGCGACTTCGACATCGTCGGATTCTCCCTCTCCTGCGAGACGGACTACCCGCGGGCCGTGGAGATCCTGCGCCGCGCCGGGATCCCGCCCCTCGCACCCGAGCGGGACGACCGCCATCCGCTCGTCATCGCCGGCGGCCTCTGCGCCTGGCTCAACCCGGAGCCGCTCGCCGACATCGCCGACCTGTTCGTCCTGGGGGAGGCGGAGGCGGTCCTCCCGGCGCTCTTCCGGCGCCTCTCCGGGGAGGAGGGCGTCCCGCGCGGCCGGCTCCTCGCGTCGCTCGCGGAACTCCCCGGCGTCTATGTCCCGCGCCCCCCCCCGGCGCGCGGCGTCGCGGCGGTCCGCCAATGGGTCCCCGACCTCGACCGGTGGCCCGCCCTCGCCCCGATCACGACGCCGCGCGCGGCGTTCGGCGGGCGTGCCATGGTGGAGGTGATGCGCGGCTGCGGCAGGCAGTGCCGGTTCTGCGTCACCGACTACGGCTACCGCCCCCCGCGGTCGAGGAGCCTCGGGGCGGTCATGCGGGCGGCGGAGGAGGGGATGGCGCGCGTCCGCTCGGTCGCGCTCCTCGGTGCGTCGCTCACCGACTGGCCGCACCTGGAGGAGGCGTGCGGGCGGATCGTCGGACGCGGCGGGCGGATCTCCGTCTCGAGCGTCCGGGCGGACGGCGTCGGCGCCGGCCTCCTCGAGCGCCTCGCCGCGGGCGGCCTCCGGAGCCTCACGATCGCGCCCGAAACGCCCGCCGCGCGCCTCCAGCGCCGGCTCAACAAGCGGGTCGCCGCCGGGCTCGTCCTCGAGGCGGCGGAGCGGGCGGCGGAGGCCGGCTTCGCCGAGCTCAAGCTCTACTACCTCGTCGGCGTCGAGGGGGAGACGGACGGGGATATCGAGGCGATCGCGGACGAGGTGCGGGCCGTGGCCGGGCGCATCCCGGTCAGCGTGAGCGTCGGCCCGCTCGTGCCGAAGCCGCGGACGCCGATGCAGTGGGCGCCGATGGCGCCCGAGCCGGAGCTGCGGCGCGCGTACGGGATCCTCAGGAAGCGCCTCTCTGGGGTCCCCGGCGTGCGGCTGGGCCTCGGGAGCATCCGTGCGGCGATCCTCGAGGCGACGCTCTCCCGGGGCGACCGGTCGCTCGGCCGCGCCCTCGTCGAGGGGCGCGTCCCGCGCGCCGCGAGGGAGGCGTTCGCCCTCCGGCGGCGCGGGCCGGAGGAGTCCCTCCCCTGGGAGCGCATCGACGCCGGCGCCGGCAGGGAGTATCTCTGGAATGAGTACGAGCGGTTCAGGCGCGGCGAGCCGACGCCGCCCTGCCGGCCGGCGTCGTGCGCCGCGTGCGGCGTCTGCGGCGGGGAGGGGCGATGAGGACGGCCGGCCCCCTCCTCGTCTTCGACGGCCTCGGCGGGATCGGCTGGCTCGCGCACTGTTTCACGACGAGGGCGTTCGAGGAATCGCCGCCGCCCGCCGGCCGGAACATGGAGGCGCTCGCGCGCCGCCTGCGGGACGCGCGCTTCCCCTCGGCGAGGGCGGTCGTCTGGGGCGAGCAGGTCCACGGCCGCGGCGTGGCCGTCGCGGGGGCGTCCGCGGAGGGGTTCGCGGAGGCGCCCGGCGCCGACGCCGTCGCCACCGCGGTCCCCGGCGTCCTGCTCCTGGCCCGGGGGGCCGACTGCCCCGTCGTCTTCATCGCCGATCTCCGGCGGCGCGCCGTCGCCCTCGTCCACTCGGGGAGGAGGGGGACCGGGATGCGCGCCGCCTCCGCCGTCCTCGCCGCCATGGGCGATTCGTTCGGCACCGTCCCCGCGGACTGCCGCGCCGCCATCGGCCCCTCCATCGGCCCGTGCTGCTACCCGGCGGACCTGTGGGGGATGCTGGAGGAGGAGCTCCGCGGCCTGGGCGTGGCCGCGGTCGAGAATCCGCGCCTCTGCACCGCCTGCCGCCCGGACCTGTTCTTTTCCCACCGGCGCGACCGGGGGGCGCCGGGGCGGATGCTCGCCGCCGCCATGCTCAAAGACGTATTATGCAATTCATTGGAACACAACAGGATATAACATATTTCCGCCATACAGCTCAAGTTGCTGGTTGAAATGAAATGCAATAAAACGCAATAGAACCACTTTCTTCTCCCGCTGCCTTCGACTTCCCATGAGCCATTTTGGCCATTGTATAATTACAACCGGAATCAAAAGGATTTGTGGCTACCAGGATATGAGGGGCGATTACGATCTTTCCGCTCACTCTATCCCGGTCAATAGAGGGCTCGTGGGAAACGCCAACGGGGGGAATATATTCACGCGAACATCAACTGTTTGCGAGGGGGGCCTGCGTTTCCGGGCGGGATCTGGAAATCCATCCGTCCCTGATCCCCGTTTTTATGTACAATAATCCGTCACATGGGAGCGATCGGAGATAATCTCAGGAGTGTGGCGGAGCGGGTGGCGGCCGCCGCCGGGCGGGCGGGGAGATCCCCCGACGACGTCGAGATCGTCCTCGCCACGAAGGGCCGTTCGATCGCCGAGATCGATGAGGCGATCCGGGCGGGGGCGCGCGTCATCGGCGAGAACCGGGTGCAGGAGGCCCGCGAGAAGCACCCGCGCCTCGCCGGACGGGTCGCGATGCACATGATCGGGCACCTCCAGCGGAACAAGGCGCGGGAGGCGCTCGCCCTCTTCTCCATGATCCACTCGGTGGACAGCCTCCGGCTCGCCGCGGAGATCGACCGCGTTGCCGCGCGGGCGGGGAGGTCGGTCCCCATGCTCCTGGAGGTGAACGTCTCCGGCGAGGGGAGCAAGTACGGCATCGCGCCGGACGAGCTCCCCGCCGCCGTCGCGGCGCTCGGCGCGATGCGCTTCGTCCAGCTCGAGGGGCTCATGGCGATGACGCCGCTCGCGGCGGACCCCGGCGAATCGCGCCCCCTGTTCGCCGCCCTCCGCCGCCTCGCCGAGGAGGCCGACCGGCTCGCGGTCCCCGGCGTCCGCATGCGGCACCTCTCGATGGGGATGTCGCAGGATTTCGAGGTCGCGGTCGAGGAGGGGGCGACGATGGTGCGCGTCGGATCGGCCGTCTTCGGAGCGGCCGCCGCGCGGGGAGGATGAGATGGCGCACAGGCACGACCGGCGGATCGGGTTCGTGGGCGGCGGGAACATGGCCGAGGCGTTCGTCCACGCCCTCCTCAAGGCGGGGTGCTGCCTCGCCTCTGACATCTGCGTGAGCGACACGAGGAGGGACCGGGTCGAGCACATGCGCGGGACCTTCGGCCTCCGGCACGCCGCCTCCAACGCCTCGTGCGCCGAGGCGAGCGACGTCATCATCATCGCGGTCAAGCCGCAGAACATGGCCGAGGCGCTCGACGATCTCGCCGGGGGAAAGACGGAGGGGAAGCTCTTCCTCTCCATCGCGGCCGGATTCCCCACCGCCCGCATCGAGGAGGCGCTCGGCGCGGGTGCCGGGGTGATCCGGGCGATGCCGAACACGCCCGCCCTCATCGGCGAGGGCCTCACGATCTGGGCGCGGGGCGCCCACGCCCGCGACGACGACGTCAACTACGCCCGCTTCCTCCTCGGCGCCCTCGGCAAGGAGCTCGAGGTCGGCGAGGAGCTCATGAACGCCGCCACGGCCCTCTCCGGGAGCGGCCCCGCCTACGTCTTCTACCTGCTCGAGGCGATGACGGCGGCCGGCGCGGAGCTCGGCTTCACGCCGGAGCAGGCGCTCTCGATCGCGGTCCAGACCGCCATCGGCGCGAGCAAGCTCGCCGAGGCGACCGGCCAGTCGCCCGAGGAGCTGCGCCGGCGGGTCACCTCCCCCGGCGGGACGACGGCGGCCGCGATCGGCGTGATGGAGGCCCGGGGCGTGCGGAAGGCCGTCATCGCCGCGATCAGGGCCGCCTGCCTCCGGGCCGCCGAGCTCGCCGGGAAATGAGCGGCGGGGCGCTCCGTGGCGACGTTCTCATCCGGGTCCGGCTGCGCCCGTCCGCCCGCCGGAACGCCCTCGCCGGCGAGCGGGGCGGCGCGCTCCTCGCGGACGTGACCGCGCCCCCCGAGCGGGGCAAGGCGAACCGGGCGCTCGTCGCGCTCCTGGCGGACGCGCTCGGCCTGCCGCGTTCCGCGGTCGCCGTCGTGCGGGGGGCGCATGTGAGGGACAAGACCGTCGCGATCAGGGGGGTGCGGAAAGAGGACCTCCTGCGGGCGCCGGGGATCGGCGCGTTTTTCCGTTGATTCGGGCCGGCGCCCCTGCTATCCTCTCGCCTGAACCGGCTGGGGAGGCGCGTGCGCGCCTTCCACCAGTCGGTTTTTCCTCACGGGGGGATGCGATGTCGCGCCGTGACTACAGGAAGACCCTCAATCTCCCGGCGACCGCCTTCCCGATGAAGGCGTCGCTGAGCGCCCGGGAGCCCCTCGCCCTCGAGGCGTGGGAGCGGGAGGGGCTCTACCGCCGCATCCTCGAGCGGCGGGCGGGCGCCCCCCGGTTCATCCTGCACGACGGCCCCCCGTACGCGAACGGCGACATCCACATGGGCCATGCGCTCAACAAGATCCTCAAGGACATCGTCGTCAAGTACAAGACGATGCGGGGCTTCGCGAGCCCGTTCGTCCCGGGGTGGGACTGCCACGGCCTGCCGGTCGAGCACCAGCTGTTCAAGGAGCTCGGCATCGGAAAACACGAGATCGGCCGGCGGGAGTTCAGGCGGCAGGCCAGCGACTACGCCCTCAGGTACGTCGCCGTCCAGCGGGAGCAGTTCAAGCGGCTCGGCATCTTCGGCGACTGGGACCGCCCCTACCTCACGCTCGACCCCGCCTACCAGGCGGCGATCGTCGAGTGCTTCGGCAGGCTCCACCTCGGCGGCTACGTCTACCGCGGCCTGAAGCCGATCCACTGGTGCGCGGCCTGCGAGACCGCGCTCGCGGAGGCGGAGGTGGAATACGAGGAGCGCGAGTCGCCGTCGGTCTACGTCGCCTTCGAGGCGGCGGGGATCGGGGAGGCGCTGCCAGGCGCCGCCGGCGCCGCCTTCCTGATATGGACGACGACGCCGTGGACGATCCCGGCCAACCGGGCCGTCGCGGTCAGGCCGGAGTTCCGGTACGTCGCCGCCCGGCTCGGCGGCCGCACGGTCATCGCGGCGCGGGAGCTCCTCGAGCGGGTCGCCGCCGGGATCGGCGGCGGGGAGCCGGTCGTGCTCGCCGCCTGCCGCGGGTCGGCGCTCGAGGGGGCCTCCGCCGTCCACCCGCTCACCGGCCGTTCCGTCCCCGTCGTCGCCTCCGCACACGTCACGCTCGACCAGGGGACCGGCTGCGTGCACATCGCCCCCGGCCACGGCGAGGAGGACTACGCCATCGGCCGCCGCTGCGGCCTCGAGGTGTTCGCCCCCGTCGACGGAAAGGGGGCGTTCACCGCCGAGGCGGGCCCGTACGCCGGCCTCCCCGTGGAGGAGGCGAACGGCCGCATCGCGGCGGACCTCCGCGCCGCGGGGGCGCTCCTCGGCGAGGGGCGCATCCGGCACTCCTACCCGCACTGCTGGCGATGCAGGCGGCCGGTCATCTTCAGGGCGACCACGCAGTGGTTCCTCGGCGTCGACCGGCACGACCTCAGGCGGCGCGCGCTCGAGGCGGTGCGGAAGGTCCGGTGGGTGCCGGCGCGCGGCGAGAACCGGATCAGCGCCATGATCGAGGGGAGGCCGGACTGGTGCCTGTCGCGGCAGCGGTACTGGGGCGTGCCGCTCCCGATGCTCTACTGCGCGCGCTGCGGCGAGGCCGCCCTGACGGCGGAGATCCTGTCACGGATCGTCGCGGCGACGGCCGCCCGCGGCGCGGACGTCTGGTTCGAGGAGCCGGCCGCCTCGTTCGTCCCCCCCGGCTTCGCCTGCCCGGCCTGCGGGGGCGCGGCGTTCCGCAAGGAGGAGGACATCCTCGACGTCTGGTTCGACTCCGGCGTGAGCCATGAGGCGGTGCTCGCGCGCCGCGAGGAGCTCGGCTGCCCCTGCGCCCTCTACCTCGAGGGGAGCGACCAGCACCGGGGCTGGTTCCAGACTTCGCTCCTGACGGCGGTCGGCCTCCGGGGGGACGCCCCGTACGAGGGGGTGCTCACGCACGGCTTCATCACGGACGGCGAGGGGCGGAAGATGTCCAAGTCGGCGGGGAACGTCATCTCCCCGCAGCGCGTCATCGAGGAGCACGGCGCCGACATCCTGCGCCTCTGGGCGGCCTCCGTCGACTACACCGCCGACGTCCGCATCTCGCCGGAGATCATCGGGCACCTCGTGGACGCCTACCGGCGGATCCGCAACACCTTCCGGTTCCTCCTCGGCAACCTGTCCGATTTCAGCCCGGGGCGGGACGCCGTGCCGGCCGGGCGGATGGACGAGATCGACCGGTGGATCATGGGCAGGCTCCAGCGGCTGGTCGGCGGCGTGACCGGCGCCTACGAGGCGTACGACTTCTGCCGCGCCACCCACGAGCTCCACACGTTCTGCGCCGTCGACCTCAGCAGCCTCTACCTCGACGTCCTCAAGGACCGGCTCTACACGCGCGGCGCCGCGTCGCCGGCGCGGCGGTCGTCGCAGACGGCGATGCGGGCGATCCTCGACGCCCTCATCCGCCTCGCCGCCCCCGTCCTCGCCTTCACCGCCGAGGAGGCGTGGCGCGCGGTCCCCGGCGGGGAGGCCCGCGGGAGCGTGCATCTCGCGGACTGGCCGGCGGCCGATCCCGGCCTCGTCGACGACGCCCTCGAGGCCGACTGGATGCGGCTCCTCGAGGTGCGGCGCCGCGTCTCGAAGGCGATCGAGGAGGCCCGCAGGGCCGGCCTGATCGGCACGTCGCTCGAGGCGGCGGTCACGATCGACTGCCCCGACGGGGCCGCGCTCGCCCTCCTCAGGTCGAGGGAGCGCCTGCTGCCGGAACTGTTCATCGTCTCGAGGGTCGCGCTGCGCGACGGCCGTGCCGACGCGGACGGCGGTCCGGCGGTGACCGTCGAGCGCGCCCCGGGGGCGAAGTGCCCCCGCTGCTGGCGCTACTGCACGGACATCGCGGGAGGCGGCGCCGACGCCGTCTGCGGCCGGTGCGCGGCCGTTCTGGAACGGGGAACGAACGACTGAGAGGAGGGATTCGCCATGGCACGGAAACAGCCGACCGGGAAGGGAAAGGCGCGGCCCGCGGCCCGGGCCGCACGGAAGACCGCCGCGGCGGGGAAGGCGCGCCGACGGCCGCCGGCGCTCCCGCGCGCCGAGCTGAAGAAGTTCAAGGAGCTCCTCCTCGTCCACAAGGACCGGCTCATGGGGAATTTCATGAGCCTCCGGCAGACCCACCTCCGGAGCTCCCAGCGCGAGGCGACCGGCGACCTCTCCGGCTACTCCCTCCACATGGCCGACATCGGCACCGACACCTACGACCGCGAGTTCGGCCTCGCCGTCGCCTCCACGGAGCAGGACACCCTCTACCGGATCGACGAGGCGCTCAAGCGGATCGAGGAGCGGACCTACGGCATCTGCGAGGGGTGCGAGAAACCGATCAAGGCCGCGCGGCTCAAGGCGGTCCCCTGGGAACCGCTCTGCATCAAGTGCAAGGAGGCGCTGGAGTCGGGGGAAGGGGAGTCCTGAATGCTCACCGTCCTGACCGCCGCCGCGGTGCTCGTCGCGGACCAGGCGACGAAGGCGTGGATCCGGGGCACGTTCCAGGAGCATGAGGTCGTGGCGGTGCTGCGCGACTGCCTCAACATCACCTTCGTGCGGAACCGGGGGGGCGTCTTCGGCATCTTCCCGGAGCGACAGTCCCTTTTCCTCATCCTCTCGATCGCCACCATCGCCGCCATCGCGTACTTCCACCGCTCGTACGCCGGCAGGGGGGCGGTCTGGCGGGCCTCCGTCGGCCTGATCCTCGGCGGCGCGGTCGGCAACCTGCTCGACCGCCTCTTCATGGACCCCGACGGCTGCGTCACCGACTGGATCGACGTCTACTGGGGGCGGTACCACTGGCCCGCCTTCAACATCGCCGACGCGGCGATCACCGTCGGCGTCGGCATCCTCGTCTGCCTGCTCCTGTCGGCGCCGGACGCCCGCGCCGGGGGCCCCGCGCCCTCCTGACCATGCACCCGATCCTCATACAAATCGGCCCCCTGACGATCTACTCCTACGGCGTCCTCGTGGCGGCCGCCTTCCTCGCGGCGGTGACGACGGCGGCCGCGCGGGCGCGCCGCGCCGGCTGGCCGGCCGATCTCGTCTACGACGCGAGCATCGTCATCCTCGCCGGCTCGATCATCGGCTCGCGGATCCTCTATATCCTGGAGGAGCCGGCGGAGTTCGTCGGCCGCCCCCTCGAGGCGTTCATGATCTGGCGCGGGGGGCTCTCGTACTTCGGCGGCCTCCTCGGGGCGGTGATCGCGGCCGTCGTCTTCCTGAAGGTCCGCGGCCGGAACGTCGCCGCGGCGTTCGACATCCTCGTCCCCTCGGTCGCCCTCGGCCACGCCATCGGCAGGATCGGCTGCCTCCTGAACGGCTGCTGCTTCGGCGCCGTCCCATCGAGACCGATTCCCTGGGCGGTCGTCTTCCCCGAGGGGAGCCTCGCCCATTCCCATCAGCTCTACGAGGCGGGGATCCTGCCGCCGGGGGCCGCGCTGAGCCTCCCCGTCCACCCGGTCCAGATCTACGAGGCCCTCGCGGAGCTCTGCATATTCGCGATCCTGGCCGCCCGCTTCCCGAGGAGGCGGTTCGACGGCGAGATCTTCTGCCTCTACCTCCTCCTCTACGGCGCCGCCCGCTTCGCCCTCGAGTTCTTCCGGGCGGACAGCCCGGCGGCCGTTTTCGTGGGCGGCGCGGGCCTGACCCTTCCGCAGGCGTGGAGCCTCGCGGCGTTCCTCGTCGCCGCCGCCGTCCTCATCATCCGGCGGCCCGGACGGAGCGCGCGGCGCACGCCGTGAGGGGAATGCACGCCATGGGCGGGGCGGTCCGGGAAGAGGCGTGGGAGGCGGGTCCGGGGGACGACGGGATGCGGCTGGACATGTTCCTCGTCGGCCGGCTGCCCGATTGCTCGCGGGCGGCCGTCCAGCGGCTCATCGCCGACGGCCGCGTCGCCCTCGACGGGCGGGCGGCGAGGAGCCACCGCAGGGTCCGCTGCGGCGACCGGGTGGCGGTGGCCATCCCGCCGCCGGAAGCGCCGACCGTCGCGCCGGAGGAGCGGCCCCTCGAGGCGCTCCACGAGGACGCGGATCTCATCGTGATCAACAAGCCGGCGGGCATGATCGTCCATCCGGCGGGGCGCGTCACCGCCGGCACGCTCGTCAACGCCCTCCTCGGCAGGCGGACGGGCCTCTCGGGCGTCGGCGGCGTCCTCAAGCCCGGCATCGTCCACCGGCTCGACAAGGGGACGAGCGGCTGCATCCTCGTGGCGAAGAACGACCGCGCGCACCTCGGCCTCTCGGCGCAGTTCGCCCGGCGGGAGGTCTTCAAGGAGTACCTCGCCGTCGTCCACGGCGAGCCGCCGGCGGGGGGCGGGACGCTCGAGGGGCTCATCGGGAGGCACCCCGGCGACCGGAAGCGGATGGCGGTCCTCCGCGACCGGGGGAGGCGGGCGGTGACGCGCTTCGAGGTCCTCGAGCGGTTCGGGACCTGCGCCCTCGTGCGGCTCGAGCTCGAGACCGGCCGCACGCACCAGATCAGGGTCCAGATGGCGCACCTCGGCTTCCCGGTCGTCGGCGACCCGGTCTACGGCCGGCGCCGGCCTCGGATCGTGGCGGGCGTCGAGGCCGCGAGGCCGATGCTCCACGCCGCCCGTATCGGCTTCGCGCACCCGCGGACCGGCCGTCGGCTGCTCGTCGGGGCGCCCCTCCCCGCCGATTTCGAGCGGTTCCTCGCCGCCCTCCGCGGAGGGGGGGCGCGGGCCGCGGGAGGATGCGGCGCATGACGCTTCCCCCGCTGCGGTTCGGGCCGCTATACAAGGAGAAGGTCTGGGGCGGTCGACGGATGGCGGACCTCTGCGGGAGGCGGCTGCCGCCGGGCGCCCGCGTCGGCGAGTCATGGGAGATCGCCGACCACGGCCCGGACGTGAGCGTGGTGGACGGCGGCCCCCTCGACGGGATGTTTCTCCGAGACCTCGTCGCGGCGCGCCGCGAGGAGCTGCTCGGCGGATCAGCCGCGGCCGGCCCGCCGGACCGGTTCCCGCTCCTCGTGAAGCTCCTCGACGCCGCGGAGAACCTCTCCGTCCAGGTCCACCCCCCCGACGATTACGCGGCGCGGCACGAGGGCGGGGAGCCGGGGAAGACGGAACTCTGGTACGTTCTCCACGCCGATCCCGGCGCCGAGCTCATCTGCGGCCTCGCCGGAGCGGTCGACCGGGAGACGTTCGCCCGGCGGATGGAGGCCGGCGACATCCTCGGCTGCCTCAGGCGATTCCCCGTCCGGAGCGGGGACGCGGTCTTCGTTCCAGCGGGGCGGGTCCACAGCATCTGCGCGGGGAGTCTCATCCTCGAGATCGAGCAGAACTCCGACGTCACCTACCGGCTCCACGACTGGGGGAGGGGAGGTGCCGGCGGGCCGGCGAGACCGCTCCACGGGGAGAAGGCGCTCGACGTCCTCGATTTCGGCGACCGCGGCGAGCCGCGCGTCGGGAAGCGGTGGCGGCGCGACGGGGGGGCCGCGCGGGCGGCGCTCGCCGACTGCCGCTATTTCAAGACGGAGGAGGTTGAGATCGCCGACCGCTGGGCGCCGCGCCTCGAGGGCGGCCGCCTCCGCGTCCTGTCGGCGGTCCGGGGGCGGGGGGCGCTCGCGTGCGCGGGGTGCGACGGCATGGAGCTCCGCCCCGGCGACAGCATCCTCCTCCCGGCGTCGCTCGGCGAATGGGAGGTGCGCGCGGCCGCGGGCGGATGCGGCCTGCTCATCACGGAGGTCCCGTCATGAAGAGCATGACCGGTTTCGGCGAGGGGGAGGCGCGGGGCCCGCAGGGGCGCTGCGCCGTCCAGATCCAGAGCGTGAACGGCAAGTACGGGAAGATCACGGCGAACCTCCCCCGCGAGTTCGCCGCCCTCGAGCCGAGGGTGCGGGACCTCCTCCGGGAGCGGATCGGGCGGGGGCAGGTGACGGTGTCGGTCTCCCACGCGCCCCCGGGGGGGAGCGCCGAGCGGGCGACCGTGGACGAGGCCGCCTGCCGGCACCTCGCGTCGCAGCTCGGCAGGGTGCGCGCCGGGCTCCGCCTCGAGGGGCGGCTCGACCTCGCGACGCTCGTCGCGACCGGGGCCGTCGTCAGGCGCGAGTCGCTCGGCGTGCCGAGGCGGTCGGCGTGGGGGCTCCTCCGGCGGGCGCTCGAGGATGCGTGCGACGGCCTCGACCGGAGCCGTGCGCGGGAGGGGCGCGCCATCGCGCGCGACATCGCCCGCCGCCGGGGCCGCGTCGCCTCGCTCGTGGACGGGGTCGACCGGCTCCGGGGCCGCAGCGCGCGCGCCCACGAGGCGCGGATCCGCGGGAAGCTGCGGAGGCTCCTCGCGGGGGTCCCGGTCGACGAGGCGCGGCTCCTCGCCGAGGCGAGCGTCTACGCGGACCGGGTGGACATCACCGAGGAGATCGTCCGCCTCCGGGCGCACCTCGACCACTTCCGGGGACACCTCGCGGCGCGCGGCGAGATCGGCAAGCGGCTCGACTTCACGGTCCAGGAGATGATGCGGGAGGCGAACACCTGCGCGAACAAGGCGTGCGACGCCCGGATCTCCCGGCTCGTCATCGGGATCAAGGCGGAGCTCGAGAAGATGCGGGAGCAGATCCAGAACGTGCAGTAGAATACGGCCGGTGCGGGAGGGTCCGACATGAGGAAGGGGACGCTGTTCGTCGTCACCGCCCCGTCCGGGGCGGGCAAGACCACGCTCCTGGAGATGCTGCTCGGGTCGGTGCCGATGCTCGCCTATTCCGTCTCGGTGACGACCCGGGCCCCCCGGGAGGGGGAGGTGGACGGGAAGTCGTACCATTTCACGACCCGGGAGGAGTTCGAGCGCCTCGTCGCCGCGGGGGAGTTCCTCGAGCACGCGACCGTGTACGGCCACCTCTACGGCACCCGGCGCCCCGTCATCGAGGAGGCGCTCGCGTCGGGGAGCGACGTCATCCTCGACATCGACGTCCGGGGGGCCCTCCAGGTCATGGAGTCGAGGTACCCGGCGGTGTTCGTGTACATCCTTCCCCCCTCCCTCGCCGAGCTCGAGCGGCGGCTGCGGGGGAGGAAGACCGACGCCGAGGAGGTCATCCGGCGGCGGCTCTCGCTCGCGCGGGAGGAGATGGGGTACGCGGAGCGGTACGACTACGCGGTCGTCAACGACGTCCTCGAGGAGGCGTTCGCCGACCTGAAGGCGATCATCCTCGCCGAGCGCCGCCGCGTCGGCCGGAACGTCGAGGCGATCAGGGCGATCAGGGAGGGGGGGGGCGGGAGATGAAGAGACAGCGCGCGGGGCGGCTCGAGGGGCGGCGAATCATCCTGGGCGTGACCGGGTGCATCGCCGCGTACAAGGCGTGCGATCTCGCGAGCCGGCTGGTCCGGGCCGGGGCGGCCGTCCGGACGGTGATGACGGGGGCGGCGCGGGAGTTCGTGGCGCCGCTCACCTTCAGGGTCCTCACGGGCGAGCCGGTCTTCACCGATATGTTCGAGACGCCGCGGGAGTTCGACCCGGCGCACGTGCGGCTCGCCGACTGGGCGGAGGCGGTCGTCATCGCCCCCGCGACGGCCAACAGCATCGGGAAGATCGCGGCGGGCCTCGCCGACGACCTCCTCTCGTGCACGGTCATGGCGACGGAGGCGCCCGTCCTCATCGCCCCCGCGATGAACGCGCGGATGTGGGCGAACGCGGCGGTGCGGGCGAACGTCCGGCGGCTGGAGATGCTGGGGTACCGCCTCGTCGGCCCCGACAGGGGCTACCTCGCCTGCGGCTGGGAGGGGATCGGGCGGCTCTCGGCCGTCGAGGAGATCATGGAGGCCGTCGAGGCCCTCTTCGCGCGGCGCGCGCGGCGGCGGGGGAAATGAGGCCGTCCTTCCTCGTCACCGCCGGTCCCACCCGGGAGCACCTCGACCCGGTCCGCTTCCTCTCGAACCCGTCCACCGGGCGGATGGGCTTCGCGCTCGCGCGCGCGGCGCGCGACGCGGGCGCCCGCGTGACGCTCGTGGCCGGCCCCGTCTCCCTCCGCCCCCCGGCGGGGGTGGGGCTCGTGCGCGTTCGGAGCGCCGAAGAGATGCGCCGCGAGGTCATGCGCCGGTACCGGGACGCCGACGTCGTCATCATGGCCGCGGCGGTCTCGGATTACCGCCCGCGCCGCCGGCTCGGGCGCAAGATGAAGAAGGGCGCGCCCTCGCTCGCCGTGCCGATGGTGAGGACCGCGGACATCCTCGCGGGGCTCGGCCGGCGGAAGGGGGGGAGGATCCTCGTCGGCTTCGCGGCGGAGACCGGCGACCCGGCCGCCGGGGCGCGGCGGAAGCTGCGGGAGAAGAACCTCGACCTCGTCGTGGGAAACGACGTCTCGCGCGGGGACGCGGGCTTCGGGAGCGACCGCAACCGGGCCGTGCTCGTCTCCCGTGACGGCCCCGTCGGGCGGCTCCCGCTGATGCGGAAGGAACGGCTCGCGGCGATCATCGTCCGCCGCTGCCTCGCGATGGTCCGCCGCCCCCAACCGCGCACATTCAGACAGCCCCGCCGCTATCCCGATAAGCCTTCGACTTCGAGCTTTAAACTTTGAACTTTAAACTTTGAACTTTGAACGGTAGTTCTGGTGCCGGAGGCCGGTCTCGAACCGGCACGTCCGCGCATGCGGACCCGGGATTTTAAGTCCCGTGCGTCTGCCAATTCCGCCACTCCGGCGCGCGCTGATTTATACCATCGCGGACAGGGCATTCCAAGTCAATACGGAGCGCATTCGATGGAACGGACCGACATCACCATCGTCGGGGCGGGGGCCGTGGGGCTCGCCTGCGCGGCCGGGCTCTCCGGCGCGGGGCTCGAGATCACCGTCGTCGAGCGGCACGACCGTTTCGGCCGCGAGACATCGAGTCGCAACAGCGAGGTGGTCCACGCCGGCATCTACTACCCCGCCGGGTCGCTCAAGGCCTCCCTCTGCGTGGAGGGGAGGAGGGCGCTCTACGACCTCTGCCGCCGCGCCGGCATCCCGCACCGGAAGACCGGCAAGCTCATCGTCGCCCCGCAGGAATCCGATTTATCGCACATCGAGCGGCTGAAGGAGCGGGGGGAGGCGAACGGCGTCGAGGGGCTGCGCCTCCTCTCCCGGGACGAGGTCCGCCGCCTCGAGCCGGACGTGACGGCGGCCGGCGCCCTCCTCTCGCCGGAGACGGGGATATTCGACAGCCATTCGTTCATGGCGCACCTCGATCGGGCGGCCGAGGCCGTCTTCGCCTACAACTGCGCCCTGGAGGGGCTCGCCCCCGCGGAGGGCGGCTGGCTCGTGCGGATCCGGGACGCGGACGGGGAGTCGTTCGATTTCCTGAGCCGCGTCGTCATCAACGCCGCCGGCCTCGGCGCGGAGGCGGTCGCGCGGATGGCGGGGATCGACACGGCCGCGGCCGGCTACACCCTGTACCCCTGCAAGGGGGAGTATTTCCGGCTGCAGGCGCGGGGATGGCGCCGCCCCGAGCGCCTCGTCTACCCGCCGCCCACGGAGATCAGTCTCGGCATCCACACCGTCATCGATCTCCAGGGGGGGATGAAGCTGGGGCCGAACGCCTTCTACGTGGACGAGATCGAGTACTCGGTGGACGAGGGGCACCGGGAGGAGTTCTTCCGGGGCGCGCGGGAGTACCTGCCGCGCATCGAGGAGGAGGACCTGACGCCCGACATGGCCGGCATCAGGCCCAAGCTCTACCGGGAGGGGGAGCCGGTGCGGGATTTCGTCATCCGACACGAGGCGGACCGGGGGCTCCCGGGCCTCGTCGATCTCCTCGGGATCGAGTCGCCGGGACTCACGGCCTCACCGGCCATCGGGAAGCTCGTCGCGGGGATGGCGCGCGAGGCCCTCCGATAGAGAGGCAGGGGGATCCGGCCGGGCCGGATCACTTGATCCGGGACGGCGGCACGATGTCCTCGGGCGCCTCCTTGAGCGGAATGACGCCCTCGGGGAGGGCGATCACGTCGCCGTACGGCGCCCGCATGCCGGGCTCGAGGACGGGGATGCGCGGCGCGGCGACCTTCGCCGCGCAGCCGCCGGCGAGGAGGGCGGCGAGCGCACCTGCCGCCGCGCGCAGTCTTGCCGATCGCGTCATGGTCTCCTCGATAAGATGATGGAGGCGGCGGTCGGAGTTGAACCGACGAATAGAGGTTTTGCAGACCTCCGCCTTGGCCGCTTGGCTACGCCGCCGTTCGTTCCGATTGTGCGCACAGCATAGCACACCCCCGCCGCCTGGCACAACCGCAAAAGAACAAAGCCACCACGGATTTCCACGGATCATTACGGATTATCACGGATCTGAACATGACGAAGTACGAAGTACGATGTACGAGCGACGAGCTTGGAGTAATGTTTTCGCCGCGGATTGACGCGGATCACCGCGGATCCAGCCGCAGCCAATAGCGATATCTTTCTTGATGATATAATATCAGTGCTGTCTAAAATAATCGGTTTTTCGGAATCCACCCGCTAGATTCTGGGGCTAAATCGCCGTTTAGGACAAATTCGCGCACGATTCATTTTGAGGTCTCCAAAAATGCTGTCCAAGATTTCAT
>JAQUPF010000018.1 GCA_028716845.1 bacterium
CCATCCGCGCCTTCGCCGACCCGCGGTCCGCGCCGGATGATTTCGCCCGGCCGGGGCACGTCTTCCCGCTCCGGGCCCGCGACGGGGGGGTCCTCCGGCGCGCGGGCCACACCGAGGCGAGCGTCGACCTGGCCCGCCTCGCCGGCCTCCGGCCCGCCGGGGTCCTCTGCGAGATCATGGACGACGACGGCACGATGGCGAAGATGCCGGCGCTCCGTCGCCTCGCCGGGCGCTTCGGCCTCCGCATGGTGACCATCAACGACCTCATCCGGTACCGGATGGTCACCGAGAAGCAGGTGCGCTGCACGGCGAGGACGACGATCCCGACGCCGTACGGGCAGTTCGACCTCCGCCTCTACGAGTGCACGCTCGACAACTTCCACCACATCGCCCTCGTCCGCGGCCCGGTCGCCGGGAGGGACGACGTCCTCGTGCGCGTCCACTCGGAATGCCTGACGGGGGACGTGCTGGGGTCGATGCGGTGCGACTGCGGCGCCCAGCTGCGCTTCGCCCTGCGGCGGATCGCCGAGGAGGGGTGCGGCGTCCTCCTCTACATGCGCCAGGAGGGGAGGGGGATCGGCCTCGTCAACAAGCTCAAGGCGTACGCCCTCCAGGACGCCGGCCTCGACACGGTCCAGGCGAACGAACACCTCGGTTTCCCCCCCGATCCGCGGGACTACGGCATCGGCGCCCAGATTCTCGCGGACCTGGGGCTCCACCGGATCCGGCTCCTCACGAACAACCCCCGGAAGATCGTCGGCCTCGAGGGGTACGGCCTGGAGGTCGCCGCGAGGGTGCCGATCACGGTGGGCGCGACGGACCACAATATCGCCTACCTCGAGACGAAGCGGCGCAAGATGGGGCACCTGCTCGAGGTCCCGGATCCCGCCGCGGGCGGGCCGGAGAAACCGCCGGCGTGAGGGCGTTGTGCCGCGGAGGGAGGATGACCCGGTCGGCCTGAAGGCGATCGGCAACGGACGCGAAAGGAGGGGAAGATGGCGGCGACATTCCAGGGCGGCATGGTGAGCAGCGGGAAGCGCTACGCGATCGTCGTGAGCCGCTTCAACGAGTTCATCACCTCGAAGCTCCTCGACGGGGCGGTTGACACGCTCCGGCGGCACGGGGTGGAGGAGGACGAAATCAGCGTGGTCTGGGTGCCCGGCTCCTTCGAGATCCCGTACGCCGCGCACCGGATCGCGCGGAAGGGCGCCCACCAGGCGGTGATATGCCTGGGGGCGGTCATCAGGGGGGCGACCCCCCATTTCGAGCTCATCGGGAGCGAGGTCGCCAAGGGGGTCGCGCAGGCGGCCCTCGCCACGGGCGTCCCCGTGATCTACGGCGTCATCACGCCGGACACGATCGAGCAGGCGATCGAGCGGGCCGGCACGAAGGCCGGCAACAAGGGCAAGGAGGCGGCCGAGGCGGCCATCGAGATGGCGAATCTGTACGAGGCGATGGACCGCTAGCCGCATCCGGGATCCGGGAAAGATGGGGATTCGTCGGAAGGCACGGGAATTCGCGCTCCAGTTCATGTTCCAGATCGACGTCGCGGGGGGGAGCCCCGAGGCGGATCTCGAGGCGTTCTGGACGGTGCGCGCGGCGCCGGTCGAGGCGCGGGAGTTCGCCCGCGACCTGGTCGCGGGGGCGTGGGGGCGCCTCGCGGAGATCGACGCGCTCATCGCCGCGTGCGCGGAGAACTGGGCGCTCGACCGGATGGCCGTCGTCGACCGGAACCTCCTGCGCCTGGCCGTCTACGAGATGCTCTTCATGGGGCGCACCCCGCCGATCGTCGTCATCGACGAGGCGGTGGACATCGCGAAGAAATACTCGACGCCGGATTCGGGCGCCTTCGTGAACGGGATCCTGGACCGCATCCGCAGGGAGAGGCTCGGGGATGACAGCGGAGGGGAACGGCCGCTGGACCGCGCGGGATGAGCGCTGCATGCGCGCCGCCCTGCGCCTCGCGCGCAGGGGGCTGGGCCGCACGAGCCCGAACCCCGCGGTGGGCGCGCTCGTCGTCCGGGGGGGCGCGGTCGTCGGCAGGGGCTGGCACGAGCGGGCGGGCGGGCCGCACGCCGAGATCATCGCGCTGCGCGGGGCGGGAGACCGGGCCCGGGGGGCGACGATGTACGTCACCCTCGAGCCGTGCTGCACCTGGGGGAAGACGCCTCCCTGCACGGCGGCGATCATCCGGGCGGGTGTCCGGCGCGTCGTCGCGGCCGCCATCGACCCCAACCCCCGGCACCGGGGCAGGGGAATCGCCGCCCTCAGGCGCGGGGGCGTCAGGGTGGATGTCGGGTTGATGGGGGGCGAGGCGACCGTCCTGAACGGCGCGTTTCGGAAGTTCATCACGACGGGATTCCCCTTCACCACGGTCAAGGTCGCCATGAGCCTCGACGGCAAGATCGCCGCCCCGGGCGGCGACTCCCGCTGGATCACCGGCCCCGCGGCCAGGCGGATCGCGCACCTCCTCCGGCTGCGGCACGACGCCGTCCTCGTCGGCCGGGGCACGGCCGAGCGGGACGATCCGCTCCTCACCGCCCGCCCTCCGGGGAGGGCGGCGCGGGAGCCGTGGAGAATCATCCTGGATTCCGGGGCGAGGATCCCGCTCCGGCTCCGCGTCCTGTCCCCCCCGCTGGCGGGACGGACGCTCGTCGCGGTGGCGGACCGCGCCCCCCGCGCCCGCGTGGCCCGGCTGGAGGCGGTCGGCGCGCGGGTCATCCGCTGCCCGTCGCGCGGCGGGAAGGTGTCGCTCCGCGCGCTCTGGCGGCGGCTCGGGCGGATGGGGATCGTGTCGCTGCTCGTCGAGGGCGGGGGGGAGGCGATCGCCTCGGTGCTCGAGCGCGGCCTCGCGGACAGGATGGTCGTGTTCGTCGCGCCGCTCGTCATCGGCGGCCGGTCGGCGCCGACGCCGGTGGGCGGGCGCGGCGCCCCGCTGATCGCCCGCGCCCTCCGGCTCGCGCCGCTCGACGCCCGGCGGGTCGGAGGAGACCTGATGATCGAGACGGGGGTGACGGGCCGACTCCGCGCGCGGCGGGAGTGAGGGGCGATGTTCGCGGGAATCATCGAGGAGATCGGCATCGTCGAGGCGGTGCGGGCGACGGCGGCGGGGCGGGCGGTCGTGATCCGGTCGGGGGCCGTCGCCGCGGACGCCGCCCCCGGCTCGAGTGTCGCCGTGAACGGCGCCTGCCTGACCGTCACGGCGTGCGTGCGGCCGGAGGGGCGGCGGCAGGGGAGATTCACGGCCGATCTCCTCGACCGGACCCGGTCCCTCACCAACCTGGGGGCGCTCCGGCCGGGCGACGCGGTCAACCTGGAGCGCGCCCTCCGGGCGGGAGACAGGATCGGCGGCCATTTCGTGCTCGGGCACGTGGACGGGCAGGGGGTCGTCGTCTCCCGGCGGAGGGAGGGGGGCGACCTCGTGCTCGTCATCCGGGCGGGCGCCGGGATTGCGGAGGGGCTCGTCCCCCGGGGATCGGTCGCCGTCGACGGCGTGAGCCTGACGGTGGCGCGCGTCGATGCGGACTCGTTCCATGTGCACTGCATCCCGCTCACGCTGCGGACGACGACGCTCGGCCGGCGGGAGGTCGGCAGCCGGGTCAACCTGGAGACCGACGTGATCGGCAGGCACGCGGCCCGGCATCTCCCCGGCGGGCGGATCACCGAGGCGTTCCTCCGGGAACACGGCTTCCTCTGACATTTCGGTCACTCCGACACTTCGCTGTTGCGTCCGTTTCCCCCCCTCGTGTAGAATGCACCATCGCGGAGCGCCGCGGGCGCGCCCGTGGTTTCGGGAAAGGGGCCCGCGGCGGATCGGACGGGAGGGGATGGACAGGTTCCTCGCGGCGGGGCTGGCGTTTTCCGCATCCGCCCATGCCCTCTTCATCATGCATCTCCCGGCGCCGGGCGCCGGGAGGCCCGCCGGCGACCCGATCCCCTTCAGCGTGGAGTTCAACCTGGTGGGGGTCGGCGCGGGCGGGGCGGCCGGGGAGGCGGCGTCGTTCACCGCGCTCCCGGCCGGCGCCGGGGAGGCGGCGGACCCGAACGGGCGCGGGGAGCCCGAACCGTACGGCGAGGGGATCCTCCAGGGAACGGGGGAGATCCTCCGGGAGATCGTCCGGGAGACGCTCACGCCGCTCCTCGCGCAGGAGGGGAGGCCGAGCGAGGAGTTCGTTCGCGCGGTGAACCGCTACAAGCGGCTGCTCGAGGAGATCCTCGACCGCGAGAGCACGCTCTCCTACCCGGACGCCGCCCGTTCGAGCGGTCGCGAGGCGAGGTTCCACATCCGCTTCTCGCTCCGGTCGGACGGCTCGATCGAGTCGGTCGAGATCCCGCAGGGGTCGGGCGGGTTCGAGCGCGCGCTCGCCTCGGGGCTCCGGAAGGCCGCGGCGCATTTCCCGCCGTTCCCGGACGACATCGGGTGCGAGCGGCTGACGTTTTCCTGGCCGGTCCGGTTCAGTCTGCAATGAGAGAAGGGGGGAATCCCGTTGCCAAAGGTCACGCTGCGGCCGAACGAGTCGGTTGAGAAGGCCCTCAAGCGGTTGAAAAAGAAGATCGACAAGGAGGGCATTCTCAAACAGGTGAAGCGGCACCGGCATTACGAGAAGCCGAGCCAGAAGCGCCGCCGGAAATCCCAGGAGGCCCACAGGAGGTAGGCGCGGGGCGTGCCGGGGGATGATGCTCGCATTTTCCACGTCCTGGAACGCCGACGGGCGGTTCACCCCCCGGGGCCTCCTGACGACCGTGCGCGGCTTCGGCTTCGGCGCGATCGAGCTGAGCTACTTCCACCGCGAGGACGAGGTCCGGGCGCTCCTGTCGGGGGCGCGGGAGACGGGTCTCCGGATCGCGAGCGTCCATAACTTCTGCCCGCTGCCGCCCGGGCCGGAGGCGCGCCGGGCCCGGTCGGAGGTGCTCCTGCTGTCTTCGCTCGATGATCGGGAGCGGCGGGAAGCCGTCGAGCGGACGAGGCGCTCGATCGACACGGCGGCCGCCGCGGGCGCCGCGGTGCTGGTCATGCATCTCGGGCGCGTGGAGGTCGCGCCCGGCACGAGGACGCTCATCGGGCTCTACCGCGCCGGGCGGAAGGGGTCGAGGGAGTACGGCGCCGTGCGCGGTCGGCTCGAGCGCCGGCGGGCGGGGCGCGCGCGGCGGCACCTCGATCAGGTGTTCAGGAGCCTCGACGCGCTGTGTCCCGCGGCGGCCGGCGCCGGCGTGACGCTCGCCGTCGAAAACAGGTTCCACTACAGGGAGATACCCTCGTACGACGAGTGCCGTGAAATACTCGATCGTTTCAGCGGCGCGGCCGTCGGCTATTGGCACGACGTCGGGCACGCCCAGGTCATGGAGAATCTGGGCTTCCCGGCACACGAGGAATGGCTCGGCGCGGCCGGCGGCAGGCTGCGGGGGTTCCACATCCACGACGCGCTCCTGTGCGAGGATCACATGCCGCCCGGGGACGGCATGGTTGATTTCGCCCGCCTCGGCCCGTACGCGCGGCCGGACGTCGAGTGGGTGCTCGAGTTGTCGCCCGCGCATCCCCCGCAGGCGGTCGCGCGAGGCCTCGACGGGCTCCGCTCCGCGACGGGCAGGGGGACGGGGATTGGCGGGAACCGGCGCCCGGAGAGGTGACGATGGCACGGCGACATCGCATTCATCGCACCATTGAGGGGAAGCGGCGGTACGAGAACCGCGCCCGGCTGATCGTCAGCCTCAGCCTCCTCGTCATCTTCCTCCTCCTGCCGATCTCACTCTACAACGCCCGCTTCGGCGGCATCCTGGAGTCCGGCGAGGCGATGGACGCGGCCCAGGTCGCCCGCAACCTCGCCCGGGGAGGGGGGATGGTCACGAATGTGATCCGTCCCCATTTGCACGGTCGCCTCCCGTCGTTCGTCACGCCGCCCGACCTCCTCCATGCCCCCCTCCACATCTGGCTGCTCTCGAGGATGCCCGGCATCACGAGGGGGAGCCTGTTCGATCCGCCGGACGGTTCCGTCATCCATCTCTCGGTGTTCTTCTTCGTCGCCACGGCGTTGATCCTCTTCTTCATGGCGAGGGCCGTATTCGACGTCCAGACGGCGCTCGTCGCCGCCGCGGCCTACCTCTTCTGCGTGCCGCTGCTCGACGCCGCCGTGTCGGGGACGCGGGACACGCTCCTGGGGGCGGTGCTCACGATCTTCTTCGCGCTCGCGTACATGGACAGGAACGAGTCGTTCTCCTTCTCGTTTCTGTTCGGCGTGGTCCTCGGGGCGTGCTACCTGGCGTCGTATGAATGCCTCATCCTCCTGCTGCCGTTCGTGGCGTTCAAGATCGCGCGCGGGGGCGAGCTGGCGGGCCGGCATCTCGCGGCGGGCCTCGTGGGCTTCGCGGTGACGGCGGCGCCCTGGGTGCTCAGGACGATCATGAAGGGCGGGAACCCGCTCTTCGGGGTGCCGTATGCCGCCGCCATGCGCGGTCCGCCGTTCGGCACCCCCCCCCTCGAGGGAGGATTCTGGAGATGTCTCTGGTTGAAAATGCTCTCATTGTATGATAATCTTATACACAATATGGGAGTCGTGCCGGCGATCGGCTTCTTTCTCCTGGTGCCGGTGGTCTGGTTTGAGAACAGTCACATGCGGTACCTGTCGAGGTTCTTCATCACATGCGGCCTTCTGTTGGTCGTTGTCAGTCTGGCGGGGCAGGGATCCGTCGGCGTGGTCTACGGGTGTCTCCCCGTGGCCATCTTCATGGGGACGGTCGTGTTCATGGGCATCCTGCCCTCCCGGAGCGCCGGCGCGGAACAGGCGAGGGTGAGGATGATCACGGCGTATGTCCTGATCAGCATCCTGCCGTTCATCATCACCATGGTGGGGCGCCCGCCCGCCGTCTGGCTGCAGCCACGACGCGCGCTCCGTCTCAGGACCCTGTCGGATGTGCGGGGCATGATGCATGCGGGGGACATCGTCATGACCAATGTCCCCGAGATGCTCGCCTACTACGGGGAGTTCAGCACGCTGCCGCTGCCGGCGGACAGCGCGGAGTTCAGGCGCTGGCAGCGCGGCATGGGCATGCTCAGGCACGCGTTCATCGCCCCGGGGGGAGGGCAGGCGAAATGGGAGAGGATGGTCCTGCGGCAGAAGATGATTCCGACATGGTTCCTCTCCGAGCGGGCGTATGTCTATCCGAGGGGGGAGCATTTCATCACGGCCGACGGGGGGCACGTCACCGCCCCCCCGTCGCCGTAGCGGTTGCGCGAGGGGGGGCATGGACATGATCCGGAAACAGTGCATCATCATGGCGCTTGCGGCGGCGCTCGTTCCGGTGTCGGCCTCGGGAGACGCCGAGGCGGGCCGGCGGCTCGATCTGGAGCGGAAATACCCCGACATCCAGTTCAGTTGGCCGAGGACGCCCGCCGAACAGCCCGCGGCGGCGGGCATCGGCCGGGAGCTCGAGTTCGGCGAGACGGTGATGCCCCCCGCCCCGGGGGTCTCGATCGCGCCGGCGGACGCCGCCCTCATCGCGGAGGAGGAGGTGCTCCTCCGGCAGAAGCAGCGTCGCGGCTACACGCTCGGCCCGGGTGACGTCATCAGCATCAACGTGCGGGATCACCCGGAGTTCAGCACCCCGGCGGTGCGGGTCGGCTACGCCGGCGAGGTCATCCTGCCGCTCACGAACGAGGTGGTGTACGCGGACGGCCTCACCGTCGAGGAGGTGCGCCTCCAGATCGAGGATCTCCTGAAGGCGTACATCGAGCAACCGTTCGTCAGCGTTTTCATCACCGAGTTCAACAGCAAGAAGTTCTACATGCTCGGGGAGATCGGCGCCGGCATCTATCCGATCGGCGATGCGAGCATCCAGCTCATGGACGCCCTCTACGCGGCGGGCCTCCCCTCGGAGGGGATCGCCGCGATGCGCCGGGTGCAGATCATCACGCCGCACGAGACGCGCCCGATCAACCGGTGGGTAAACGTCTACGCGATCCTCTACAAGGGGCGGATGGAGCACAACATCACGATCGAGCCGGGGACGATCATCTATGTCCCGACGACCATCTTTACGAAGATGTCGAGGCTCATCCGCCAGATCTCGGTGACGATCGAGGACCTCTCGAAGATCCCGAACGACCTCGCCTCGTTCGATGCGGGGCTCATCGCGTGGGACCAGTCGTGGAACATGAACATCTTCCCGAAGGGCATCGATCTGCACGGTCGCAAGTAGGGTCGTCGGGAGGGGAGAAGGGGGATTCCGGATCATGGTCGTGAACGCAGCGGCGATCACGGGCGCCGCGAGGAGCTACATCGAGGTCATCTTCCGACGGAAGTGGATCTTCCTCGTCCCGCTCATCGTCTTCACCGCCGGCGCCGTCGGGCTCGGATTCGTCCTCCCGCCGAAGTACCGCTCCGAGGCGATCCTCGGCATCAAGGAGGAGCAGCTCGAGAACCCGCACCTCAGGGGGGTGACCGCGGCCACGCCGATCAAGGACCGGCTGCCGATGATCCGCGAGAAGATCCAGAGCAGGTCGCGCCTCATTTCGGTCATCAGGACGCTCAAGCTCGACGCCCAGCTCAAGTCGGAGCTCGGCCTCGAGTCGCTCATCGCGTCGCTCAGGAGCGCCATACGGGTCGACATGCGGCAGGCCGGCACCCTCTTCAGCATCTCCTGCGAGCACTACGATCCGGTCACCTGCCAGAAGGTCGCCGAGCTCCTCACCGACCTGTTCATCAAGGAGAACCTGGACCTGGAGAAGAAGGAGACGAGCATCGGCATCGACTTCCTCGAGAGCCAGCGTTCCATCTACCGCCAGAAGCTCGAGGAGGCCGAGCGGAACCTCACCTCGTTCAAGCGGGAGCACCAGACGATCCTCTCGGTCGCCGCCGCGCGGGAGCTGGGGGAGAAGCTCGGCGTCAGCGACGTCACGAACGTCAACGTGCTCCGCTTCACGCAGTACCAGGGCAACCTGATCGAGATGCGGCTCAAGCTCCAGGAGCTCGCCTCCCGGCAGCAGCACCTCCGGGATGAGCTCAAAAAAACCGAGCAGTACATCGTCTCGTCGAGGGTCCAGGAGATCAACCCGGTGGTGCGGGAGCTCAAGAAGACGCTCGTCGAGAAGCGGATCGAGCTCCACCGCCTCAAGCTCGACGCCACGGAGAACCACCCGCTCGTCCAGCAGCTCCAGCGGCAGATCGAGAAGACCCAGGAGGAGCTGGAGAAGACCACCGAGGAGACGGTGAAGCAGGAGACCCGTTCGATCAACCCGAACTACCAGGAGATCGAGCGGGAGCTCGGGAAGACCGATTCCGAGCTCGCCTCCCTCAAGAAGCGGATCGAGATCACCGAGCTCTTCATCAGGGACTTCCACAAGGAGATCCAGCAGATACCGGAGACCGAGCGCAAGCTCACCGATCTCCAGCGGAGCTACGGCATTTACAACAAGCGGTTCATCGATCTCACCGAGCGGCTCGAGACGGCGAGGATCACCGAGCGGCTCGACACCATCGAGCGCGGGGCGCGGTTCGAGCTCATCGAGCGGCCGCGCGTCCCGCTCGTCCCGTTCAAGCCGAACCGCCGGGCGATCACGCTCATCGGCCTGGTGACCGGCGCCTTCGTCGGCGGCGGCCTCGTCTTCATCGCCGAGGCGACCGACCACTCCTTCAGCGACATCGCCCACCTCCGGCAGGTCATCGACATCCCCGTGCTCGGATCGGTGAGCCGGATCCTCACCGTGGAGGAGGACGAGTTCAACCGGTCCAAGAAGCGGCTCGGCCTCGTGAGCCTGCTCGTCTTCGTCATCTTCGTCTTCCTCGGCGTCGTGGCGAAGTACATCCTGACGACGAGGTAGGAGGGCGGCCGTGCCGGAGACATTCGACCTCGGGAAGGTCAAGGCGTTCTTCCTCGAGAAGAAGAAGAGCCTCCAGGAGGAGATCACGACCCGCTCGTACGTGGCGGATCCTGATCCCACCGATGAGGGCGTCGATTCCCGCGTCGTCGTGTTCGCCGACCCCTCCTGCCACGTCGCGGAGCAGTACCGCACCATCCGCACGAACCTGCTGTCGCTGAGCCCTGACAACCCGCTCCAGGCGATCCAGATCACGAGCGCCCTCCACTCCGAGGGGAAGACGATCACGAGCTGCAACCTCGCCTTCGCCCTCGCCCAGGACGCCGAGAAGAAGACGGTCCTCGTGGACGCGGACATGCGGAAGCCGGCCATCCACAAGCTCCTCGGCATCCCGAAGGAGCCGGGGCTCTCCGAGATCCTCACCAAGGATTTCGACCTCGACCATTTCATCCAGCGCCCGGTGGCGGGCGGCCTCTATGCCATCCCGGCCGGGAAGGGGCCGGCCAATCCCTCGGAGCTCCTCTCCTCCTCGCGGCTCCGCCGGATGGTGGCGCGCCTCCGCTCCGACTTCGACTATGTCCTGTTCGACGTCTCGCCCGTCATCCCGGTCACGGACGCGTGCGTCCTCGGCAAGCAGCTCGACGGCAGCATCCTCATCATCCGCGCGGGCTGGACGCAGGCGATCGACATCGAGCGGGCGCATTCCCTCCTCAGGGAGGCGCAGGCCAAGCCGATCGGCTCGGTCCTCACCTGCGTCGTGAGCTACATCCCGTACTACCTGTACCGGTACCGCTACATCTACTCCCACTACGCCCGTCCCTACGTCTACTACGGCCCCTGAGGGCCGGTGACGGGGAATCCTCGAGGCCCGGGAATGCGGAAGGTGATCGTGGAGAGCGGGAAGGCCCCCGCCGCCATCGGCCCCTACTCGCACGCCGTCCGGGCGGGCGGTCTCCTCTTCATATCCGGGCAGATTCCGGTCGACCCATCGAGCGGCGCGGTCGTGAATGGCGGCATCGAGCGCCAGGCGCGACGGGCGCTCGAGAACCTGGGGGCGGTCCTCCATTCGCAGGGGCTTTCCTTTCCCGACGTCGTCAAGACCACCGTCTTCCTGCAGTCGATGGAGGATTTCGACGCCGTCAACAGGGTGTACGGCGAGTATTTCCAGTCCGGCCCGCCCGCGCGGTCCTGCGTCCAGGTCGCGCGGCTCCCGAAGGACGCGCGCCTGGAGATCGAGGCGATCGCCCTGTGCGGCTGAGGGCGATCGCGGAGAGAACCCCCGGCGAGGCATGAATCCGAGCGGCATCGTCACGCTCACGACCGATTTCGGGCTGGACGACTGGTACGTCGGCGCGATGAAGGGGGTCGTCCTCTCCATCCATCCCCGCGCCGTCATCATCGATCTGAGCCACGGCGTCCCGCCGGGCGACGCCTTCGCCGCGGCCCTCGCCCTGCGCTGCAGTTACCGCTTCTTTCCGCGGGGCACCGTCCACGTCGTCGTGGTCGACCCCGGCGTGGGAGGGGAGAGGGAGATCCTCTGCGCCGAATCGGCCGGGCACCTCTTCATCGCCCCGGACAACGGCATCCTCCCCCTCGCTCTCGGGGAGGCGGTCCTGGCGGGGATGCGGGCGGTAAGGAACCGCGCCTTCCGGCTTCCCGAGGTGAGCCGCACCTTCCACGGCAGGGACATCCTCGCCCCGGCGGCCGCCCACGTCGCGAGGGGGGTCCCCTGGCGGCGGCTCGGGCCTCCGTTCAGGGGCGCGGTTCTGCCCGCCGAGCCGTCGCCCCGACGGACCGCCCGCGGGACGGTGCGGGCCAGGGTCATTCATGTGGACCGTTTCGGCAATCTCATCACCGATATCCCCGACGGGTCGCCCCTCCTCCCCCCGCCGGGGGATGCCGTCTTCGCCGTCGGGGGAAGGAGGATACGGGGGATCAGCGGCTGCTACAGCGACGCGGCGCCGGGAGCGCTCATCGCCCTCCGCGGGAGCAGCGGGTACATCGAGATCGCGGTGCGCGGCGGGGATGCCGCACGGGAGCTCCGCGCGGCGCGCGGGACGCCGGTCATTCTGAAAAAGGCGCTTTGACTTCCCCGGCCTTCGTGGTGTAAAATAACAGTTGGAATGGTGTAATCTCCATGACCGTGCGGAAAGTGCCGTTTGCCGTCGTCTGCGCCGCCCTCCTCCTCCGGGGGGGGCCGCTCCTCGCCCTCAGCATGGTCCGCCCCGGCGAGCCCCGAATAAAATTCAACCGGTTCGTCGGGCCGGAGCGCGTCGAGCACGGTGAGGAGTTCAGGATCTCCGCCTTCGTGACGCCGCTCCGGAACATCTGGGAGCCCGAGCACATCTTCCTCCACATCATCAGGCCCGACGCGGTCATGAGCGAGTATCCCGCGCAGGGCTGGGAACAGCAGGGGATCGTCATCAACGCGAATGCGTCCACCGCCATCCCCTCCCAGCGCTGGATCGTCGGGGAGGACGTCCAGCTCGGCCCGATCTCCATGACCGTGCCGCACGATATCCCGCCGGGGAACTACCTCTACCAGATGGGCCTGTTCTACGTCGTCGATCCGGTCAACAACGTCTACATGCGCGAGCCGTATGCGAACAGGGAGATCCGGGACTGGATCGTGGGCACCCTCGAGGTGACCGCGCGGCGGGGGGTGGACAACGACAGCGACATCGAGGTGGTGCTGAGCGATTTCGAGAGCTACGGCGACCTGAAGAAGTGGGAATCGATGCGGGACGGGCAGATCGGCGTCGTCTCGGGGGGGCAGGCGCTGAGCGGCACGTACTCCGGCATCCTCGCCTACCCGACGCAGGCGTACCTGCCGATCGTGATGCTCGAGAGCTTCTTCTCCAGCGCCCCGCCGGAGTACACCGACTGGGAGCGGTACGATCATCTCGAGTTCCTCTTCCAGGGCGAGTTCGCGCCGCGAGCCGCCTTCGACGCGGGCAGGATCAGCATCCAGGTGAAGGACATCGGCGGGAGCCGGTTCCAGCGGCGGCTGGTCGACATCGAGCGGACCGAGTACAGGCGGCCGGGGGTGGAGTATCCCGTCGAGGCTGATGCGGCGCGCCCGGACAACGCGCGGCTCGCGAAGGCCCGCCTGAACAGCGCGCGGGGGCGCAATCATCGAGCCGATGCCGTGCGACGGGATCGGAACACCGTCGTGAACCGCAACAACGACGAGGAGGGGGAGGGCGCCTTCCGGCCGGCGGAAACGGTCTACCGGATGGTCCTGCCCGTCGCCGACATCGCCGGCAGGGTCGACATCGGCAACATCCGTCACCTCGGCTTCTGGGCGTGGGGGCTCCCCGAGGACCAGGACTGGTACCTCACCGCGCTCATCGACGACGTGAAGCTCGTCTCCCGGAAGGGGCGCAAGCCGGAGTGGACCGAGCCGTTCGTGATATTCGAGGGGATCGAGGCCCCCGAGGCGGTCTCCCCCGGAGGGGTCATGGAGGTGGCCGCGAGCTTCAGCATCGCCCGGAAGTTCCGGCAGAACTTCGGCATCTTCGTCCACCTCATCCAGGAGAAGGAACCCCACTACGCCATCCACCTCGAGCGGAATCCGTTCCGGTCCACGAGCACGTGGGAGGTCGGCCGGATCCACCGCGAGGGGCCGATGTACATCCCCATCCCGCACGACGCGCCGCTCGGGCGCTATTTCATCAACACGGGGCTCTACCGGACGCGCGAGGGGATGGGGGGCCCGACGCGCTACGTGAACGCCTACAAGTGGGCGGACGGCATCTTCACGCAGGATGAGCCGTCCACGCCGGTCGACTTCATCAAGGAGGCGTACCTCAACAGGACCTCGAAGGAGCAGTGGACGGTGGGGCATGTGACCCTCGTCCGGCGGGCGGCGGTCGGCGTCCCCGAGCAGTCGGTGGAGGCGGAGCGGATGCAGGAGGCCGTCACCGCGACGGAGAGGGAGATTCTGAGCAGGCCGGCCCCGAGCGAACTCCAGCAGCGGACGGCGCCCGCCGTCAGGCGGCTCCGCCGGCCGGAGGCCGGCGGGGAAGGGGCGGCAGGTGAATAGCGGGGGCACCGATCCCGTCCTGGTGAAGATACGGGTCAAGGAGCGGGTCGCCGACCGACGCTCGCCCCGTCGGCTCAGGTCCCCCGAGAAGATGCTCCTCCTCGTCCTCGGGGCGTGCGTGGGCTTGGGCCTCGGGTACCTCGCGGCGGGCCTCCTCGCCGGCTTCATGCGGCCCGCGCTCCATTCCGTCAGGGTGCGGGACCGCGCCCCGGATCCGGCGCCCGCCGGCGAGGCGGTCGCCCCGGCGGCGACGCCTGATATCGATTTCGATCTCCCGGCGCCGCGGGACTGATGCGCAAGGTCCTCCTTGTCGCCGCATGCCTCATCGCCTTCGCCCTCGCCGCGGCGGGTTCCGCCTACATCGACGCCTTCGTCCTCGAGCCGAACTGGCTCAAGATCGAACGGGTGACGGTGGTCGTTCCGCGCCTGGCCCCCCTCCTCGGCGATCTCACGATCGTCCACCTGTCGGACATCCATTTCCGGAAAGAGGCGGGGTTCCTCGAGGAGTCGATCGCCCGGGCGATCAGGCGCATCGGGCCGGATATCATTTTCATGAGCGGCGATCTCGTGTCGCGGCGATCGGCCCTGCGCGCCTTCTGGGCGTGGGCGGGGGGCCTCGAGCCGCGGATCTGGACGTACGCGATCCCCGGCGACACCGACGACGCCCTCATCAACGACACCTGGGAGGACGACGGATGGCGGCGGGCGGGGATCGCCCTCCTCGTCGACGAGGTGCTGCCGGTCGTCTGGCCGGGGACCGGGGAGCGCAGGATCTGGCTGGTGGCGGCGAGCCACGCCTTCGACTGGAAGGCGATCGGGGAGCGGGTCCCGGAGGACGAGCCGGTCATCGTGCTGGCCGAGAAGCCGCTCATGGCCAAGGAGGCGGCGCTCGCCCGCTTCGATCTCGTGCTGGCGGGGGACACCCACGGCCACCAGATGGGCATCCCCGCGCTCGCGCGCTTCTCCGCCTACACGCAGCGGGGGCCGTACGTCGCGGGGCTCTACGGCGTGCGGGGCACCCTGCTCTACGTCAACAGGGGAACGGGATGGACCGCCAGGCCGATGCGCTTCTTCTGCCGCCCCGAGCTCACGGTGTTCCGATTCGAGGCCGAGGGGGAGATGGGGCGGCGCCGGGTCCTTCCGGGGGATGAGTGACGGGGGGGGGCGACGCCCCGGGGCTCTCCCCCCCACGCCCGCGCCATGAAGATCCCGATACTCCTCTACCACGGCGTCAGCGAGAACCGCGGCGACGCCATCGCGGACCCGCTCTACGCGTTGCCCCTCGAATCGATCCGGCGGCACTTCTCGTCGCTCCGTGAGAGCGGCGCGCCCTCGCTGGCGCTCGCCGATCTCCTCCTCGCGGCGCCCCCTCCCGGCGGGGCGTTCGTCATCACCGTCGACGACTGCCTGGAGAGCGCCTTCACCCGCCTCTTCCCGCTCCTCCTGGACGCCGGCCTGCGCGCCGCCTTCTTCGCGGTCGCGGGGGCGGTCGGGCGGCCCGGGTGGGTGACGTGGGGCCAGCTCGACGAGATGCGGCGGGCGGGGATGGAGATCGGCTCCCATACGATGTCGCACGCCGATCTCTCCCGGACGCCCGAGCCGGAGGCGGTCGAGGAGCTCGCCGGCTCCCGGCGGCGGATCGAGGACCGCCTGGGGGCGTCGGTCCGATTCCTCTCACTTCCCGGGGGATACCGCCCGGCGGGGATCGCGCGGCTCGCGGCGGCCGCGGGCTACGAGGCGGTCTGCACGTCGGCGATCGGCTACAATCCCGTTCCCGTCGAGCGGTACGCCCTCAGGCGGTTCTGTCTCAAGGCGGGGGACGGCCCGGCGGCGGTCGCGCGGATCGTCGGCCGCCGCACGGCGGCGCTCGCGCCGCGCTACCTCGAGGAGCGGGGACGGGATGCCTTCAGGCGCCTCTTCGGCGAGCGGATCTACGCCGCCCTGCGCGGGAGGATCGTGCCCGCCGGCGCCCACCGGACGCTCCCGCGGTTCCCGGCCGAAACGCCGCCGGACCGGCGCGAGGGGCCGCCGCCGATCAGACCCCCTTCCCGCTCAGCATGACGCCGACGGTCTTCGCCATGATCCAGATGTCGAGCAGGAGCGACATGTTCTCGATGTAGTAGAGATCGCTGATCAGCTTCTGGGCGTTCGAATCGAGCGATCCCGCGTAGTTCAGGTTCACCTGCGACCAGCCGGTGATCCCCGGCTTGACCTCGAGCCGCTCCGTGTAGAACGGGATGCTGCGGATGAGCGACTGCACGAAGTGCGGGCGCTCCGGCCGCGGCCCGACGATGCTCATCTCCCCCCGCAGCACGTTGAAGAACTGCGGCAGCTCGTCGAGGTGCGTCTTCCTGAGGAAGCCGCCGCACCGGATCAGGCGGGAGTCGTTCGGCCTCGCCCAGACCGGCCCCGTCTCCTTCTCCGAGTCGAGCCGCATCGTCCTGAACTTGAGCATCGTGAACGGCCGGCCGTGGAGCCCCGCGCGTTCCTGCCGGTGGAGCACCGACCCGTGCGAGGTCATCCTGATGAGGAGGGCGATGGGGGCCATGAGGAGCGGGCCGGTGACCGCGATCGCGACCGCGGACAGGGCGATGTCGATCACCCGCTTCACGCCGGCGTACCACCCCTGCCCGTAGCGCGCCGTGGTGAGCTCGATGAGCGGCATGTTCATCTCCGCCGCCCCGGCGGCGATCTTGCCAACGACCGCCTCGTACAGGTCGGGAACCGTCTTGAAGATGATGTCCGTCCCGATGAAGGCGGAGAAGATCTGCGCGACCTTGTCGCGGGGGAGATCCGGCGACGAGATCACCGCCTCGTCGATCCGGTGCCGCCGGATGATGGAGGGGATGTCGTCGATCGTGCCGAGGATGCGGTTCCGGTCCACGAACGGCGCCTCGTCCCCCGTGGAGACGTAGCCGACGAGCTCGCACTTGACGGAGGCGCGCCGCGTGAGCTGGAGCATGATGCGGAGGGCGTTCCGGTCGTCCCCGATGATGAGGAGGCGGGAGACGAAGTAGTCGTGGCCGAGGAGGGCGTTGATCAGGTGCCGCTTCAGGATCCGCCAGGCCATGATGAGGGCGGCGGTGATCCCCCAGGAGAGCACGATGACCGACCGCGGGTAGGCGAGCGCCCGCGTGAAGAAGGCGACGACGATGATGACGACCGTGCTCATCGTCACCGCCTTCACGATGCTCGCGAAGTTGTCGAGGTTGGTCTTGTATTTCGGCCGCTGGTAGAGGCCGAAGATGTAGAGGCAGACGAGCCTGAGGAGGATGATGAGCGGGGCGATTCGCTGGTACGCCTCGAAGTTCTCCCGGCGGACGTCGATGCCGTAGCGGAGCCAGAACGAGATGAGGTCGGCGAGGAGGATGAGGACGACGTCGATGACGACGCCGGCCGCGACGAGGATCCGCGTGGACGGCTGCGATCTGGAGATCATGTCCCTGGGGTGCTCGGGCGCCCGCCCGATCGGGGAGGAGACCTAGGAGGCCTCCCGGGGCGCCGGCCGGGTGAACCGAACGGTCGATTTCTTGTCCACCTGCTGACCGGCCGCCGCCTGGACGACGTCGGCAAGGCACATCTTGTTGTAGATCTTCTTCACCCGGGCCCTCCCGACCTGCACGCCGTCGTTCTCGATGACCCCCTCGTCGCCGATGCCGACGCCGTCATCGCTGCCGAGGTTGACGATGATGAAGCGGTACCGCTCGTTGGCGATGAGCACCTGCCCGGCGATGTCCCTCGGCGCGGCGGATGCGTCGGCCACGACGGTTTCCCTCAGCTCGATCTCGGCCCCCTCGACGGGCGCGCCCGGCCCCCGCATGCGGGCGATCCGGCCCTCCATCTCGCGCTGCCGCGCCGTGAGCTCCTCGAGCCGGGTGTGGAGCTCCATCTCGGTCTCCTTGCTCTCCTTCAGGCGCCTGCGCAGGTAGGCGGCGATCTGCTCCTGGCGGCCGAGGGAGAGCCGCGCCACCCGCTCGCTCTCGCTGGTTTCCCGGAGGCGCGCATCGAGATCGGCGGCGAGGCGCTCCTTCTCGGCGATGCCGCGCTCGAGGGCCTTCCGCTCGTTGTCCACCCTGACGAACTCCTGCTTGATGCGGTTCAAGGTATCGATCTGCCGCGCGAGCTCGGCGCTGCGCTCGTTCGCCACGGCGGCGGTCTGGTCGAGCTTCCCCTGGAGCGAGATGCTCATGAGGTTCTGGGAGTAGTACTGGGCGTAGAAATAGGCGATCGCGGCGGCCTCGGCGACGGCGAGGAAGACGAGGATCGCGACGAGCTGACCCCCGGCGCGCGGCGGGGGGGCGCCCTCCGCTTCCTCTCCGCCCGTCTCCCGCGGGGGAGGCGGGGCGGGCCCGGGGGGGGGCGCCGCCCCTCCGTCCGGCTTCCGATCCGGTTCGCCCGCCGGCGCGGCGGCACGCCGCCGCCGGCGAGCGCCCTTCGCCGGCGCGGCGTCCGGCCGCGGGGGGCCGGGCTGGAGGGGCTCCCCCGGCCCACGCTCGCGCGGACGTTCGTCCATCGGCTCCCGCTCTCCACCGGGCATAGGCATTGAACTCCGATACGGTTGCCGGTATTATATGGCCGCCATGGTCCCATGTCAACGGCGGGAACGCCGCCGCTCGCGGCGCGAGCCCCTGTGGAAGGGGGTCACGGACGTCATCCGGGCGGGGCGGTCGTTCGCCGTGACGAGCCACACCTACCCGGACGGCGATTCCGTCGGCTCCATGGTCGCCCTCCTCCGGCTGCTCCGCGGCATGGGGAAGTCGGCCGTCGGGGTCAACCCGGCGCCCGTCCCCCCCGCGTACCGCTTCATGGTCCGGCGGGGGGACGTCATCACGTGCGGGGGCGGCGCCGCGGCGCGGGCGCTCGCCGGGGCGGATGCCCTGTTCATCCTCGACGCGAGCACGGACGACCGTCTCGGGGCCGTCCACGGCCTCTCGATGCGCGCGGGCCTCACGCGCGTCTGCATCGATCACCACCCGGGCAACGTCGTCGGGGCGGACGTGAAGGTCGTCCGGACGGAGGCCTCTTCCACTGCCGAGCTCATCTACGACCTCCACGGCGCGTGCGGCCGCGCGATCGACCGGGAGACGGCCCTCGCGCTCTACACGGGGATCCACACCGACACCGTCTCGTTCAACTTCCTCGGCGCGAACGCCCGGACGCACGAGCTCGCCGCCGCGCTCATCCGGGCGGGCGTGGATCCGGCCGGGGCCTGGATCCGGATCTACGGGAACGACTCGCCGCGCCTGCTGCGGCTCGCCGGCGACACGCTGGCGGGGATCCGCACCGCCGACGGCGGCCGCATCGTCTGGCTCGAGGTGCGCGCGCGCGACTGGCACCGGCGCGGCGTGGATCCGGCGGCGACGGAGTCGTTCACGCGATTCCCGCTCACGGTGCGGGGCGCGGGGGCGATCGCCGTCTTCTGCGAGGAGCGGCGGGGACGGGTGCGGGTGAGCATGCGCGCCCTGGACGCAACCGACGTCGGCCGGATCGCGCGGGGGTTCGGCGGCGGCGGCCACCGGACGAGCGCGGGCGCCGTCATCGGCGGCCCGTTCGAACGGGTGGTGCGGGACGTCATCCGCGCGCTGCGGGCGCGCCGCGCGGGGCGGAGGGGGTGACGCCGCGATGAACGGGGGTGATCGCCGCATGCGCGCCTGGATATGGGCGCTGATCGCGCTCGCCTTCGCGGTGCGGGTCTGGGGGCTCGCGCACAACCTTCCGTACCGCACCTACATCGAGGAGGACGAGTTCGTCTACACGGCGCTCAAGTACGGCACCGGCGACCTGAACCCGCACTGGTTCTTCCACCCCCCGCTCTACACCTACGCGCTCTTCTCGCTCTACGGCCTCTACTACCTGGCGGGCACGGCCGCCGGGTGGTTCGCCGGCCCCCGCGACCTCGTCCTCCAGTACATCGTCGATCCGAGCGCCTTCTACGTCATCGCCCGAGGCCTGAGCGCCCTCCTCGTCGTTCCGACGCTCCTGGCCCTCGCCGCCCTCGTGAGGAGACTCTACGCCGCGCGGGTCGGCCTCATGGCGTGCGCCTTCCTCGCGGTCATGCCGCTCGGCGTCTGGTACGCGCACTTCGGCTGCACCGAGCCGCTCGTCATGCTCTTCGCCGTCCTCGCGGCCCTCTGCTCGGCACGGGTCATGGAGGGGGGCGGCCTCCGCTGGTCCCTCCTTGCGGGGGCGGCGGCCGGCCTCACCGCGGGCAGCAAGTACATCGGCGCGGTCGCCATCGCCCTGCCCGTCGTCGCCCACCTCGCGGCGCCCGGGGGCCGGCGGCCGCGGCGGATGGCGGCGAGCCTCGCGGCGGCGGCCGCCGCGTTCCTCGCGGCCTGTCCGCAGATCGTCCTCTCCCCCCGGGAGTTCCTCGACAACATCATGCTCCTCGCGAGCCAGCCGATCAGCGTCGGCGAGTACGGCTGGGTCGAGCCGACCAACCTCCACGTCGAGTTCGCCCGCTATTACATGCCGCGGGGAATGGGAACGGCGCTCACATGGCTGTCGATCGCGGGCGTCCTCCTCCTCTGGCTCCGGCGGCGCCGCGGCGACATCCTCATCGCCGTCGTCCCGACCCTCTTCTACGCGGTCATCGGCTTCTCGCGCCTCTACTACGACCGCTACATGATCGTCTGCTACCCGTTCTTCGCGATCGCGGCCGCCGCGCTCGTCGACGCCGTCGCCTCCCGCTGCCGCCGCCGGGCCGCCGCCGCCGCGATCATCTGCGGGGCGGTCGCCGCGCAGTCGCTCGTCGAGAGCGTCCGCCGGGTGGCGGTCCTCGTCCTGCCGGACACCTCCTTCATCGCGGCGGAATGGATCCGCGAGCGGCTCCCCGCGGACGCCCGCCTGCTCGTCGACGTCGTGCCGGTGCCGATGAACGAGGAGAGCATCGCCCGCGAGCAGGCGCTCAAGATCGGGTCCCCCCGGAGCCCCTACGGCTACAGGGAGCTGTCCGGCTTCTTCTTCGACCTGCAGCGTGAGGCCGCCCGCGGCAGGAAGGCGTTCGACGTCAGCCGCATCCTCCACCCGCGCGGCTTCCACATGGTCGACGACGGCAAGGGGTACGAGGAGGAATGGATGACGCCGGAGCTGATGCGGGAGATGCTCGACGACCTCGCGCGCTACGACTACGCGGTCGTCTCCGACCACAAGGCCTGGCGCTACGGCAGGCGGGAGGAACTCCCGGAGCGGTTCAGGTTCATGAACGACTTCTACCGCACGATCGGCTCCCGGGGGACGCTCGTCGCGACCTTCGCCCCGGTCGAGGGGGAGAGCCAGGGGACGGTCTACTTCGTCTACCGGCTCGACGCGGCCCCGGAGAAGAATCAGCGGGCGAGGGATCGGGCGGCGGCCGCCTCCGACGGCGGGCTCCGGAGGCCGTCGGCGTCCACGGCGCGGACGCGGTAGGCGTATCCCCTCCCCGGCGCCGCCGTCCGGTCCTCGAAGCGGGACTCGGCCGACCGCCCCACCTTCGTCTCGCCCCCGGGCAGGAGCCCCGACGACCGCCTGAACACCTCGTAGTGCGCGACCGTCTCCCCGCCGGGCTCCCACGTCAGCAGGACGCCGGAAGCGCCCGCCTCGGCGCGGAGACCGACGGGCCGGGGGGGGGCCTCCCTCGTGACCGCCGCGGCCGGCTCGGACGGATCGCTCACGAGCCCCTCCGCGTCGACGGCCCGGACGACGTACTCATAGGCGACGCCGTCCTCGAGCCCCCCGTCCATGTGGGCCGCGGAGGAGGCGGTCCCGACCTCGCGGAATGCGCCCCTGCGCCCCCGCCGGCGGGAGACGATGTAGCGGGAGATGTCGCGCTCCGGCCCCGGCGACCAGGAGAGGCGGACGCTCCTCGGGAGGCCCGAGACCGCCTCGAGGCCGGAGGGTCGGGCGGGGCGGGGCCGCGTGGCGGCGGAGACGGTCTCCGAGAAGTCGCTCACGAGGCCGTCCCTGTCCACGGCGCGGATCTTATAGCATGCGCCGGTCGCGTCCGCGATGCCGGTGTGCGTGAACGTGGTCGAGGCGGTCTCTCCCACGGGACGGAACGTCCCCCCCGGCTCCCGGGCGGCGAAGACCCGGTAGGAGGCGATGTCGCCCTCCTCGTTCGGCCGCCACGAGAGGGGGACGCGCCTCGCCCTCCCCCCCTCCGCGGTGACGTCCCGCGGCGCGGCGGGGCGCGGCTTCGTCCTCGCCCTGACCGGGGCGCTCCGGGGGCTCGCGAGGTTGTCCCTGTCGACGGACTGGACGCTGTAGAAATATTCGGCGTCGTCCTCGAGGCCCCGGTCGGTGAAGGAGGGGCCCGAGAACCAGCCGGGCTTCACGGCGGCGATCCGCCGCCAGTCGCCGTCCTCCGCGCGGCTCCGGTAGACCCGGTATTCCCTGATGTCCCTCTCCGGGGCGGCGGCCCACTCGAGCTCCACCCGGCGGGCGAGCCCGCTCCGGGCGGCGACGGCGGCAGGCGTCGCCGGCACCGGCTTGGTGGCGACCCTGATCGGATCGGAGGGCTCGCTCTCGAGGCCGCTCCGGTACCGCTTGACCACCCTGTACCAGGACGTCTCCCCGTCGCCGAACCCCCGCTCCGAGAAGCGCGGCGCGCGGGTCTCGCCGACCTTCTCGAACGGGCCGCCGGGGGAGGCGGCGCGGTAGACGGCGTACCCGGCGACATCCTTCTCGTCCTCCGTCCACGAGAAGGCGTTCCTCCGCACCTCGACGCCGGTCCGGGCGGCGATCGCGCCGATGGCGGGCCTCGCCGCGGCGGATCCGGCGGTGCCCGGGAGCGGCGCGGACTCCATGCCGTCGGCGTCCACCGCCGTGACACGGTAGACGAAGGCCTCGCCGTCGCCGAGCCCCTCGTCCGTCCACACCGTCTTCGTCGTCCTTCCGATGAGCGCGAAGGGGCCGTCGGGGGAGGGGGCGCGCCAGACGCGGTACTCCCGGAGATCCGGCTCGTCGTTCGGCCGCCACGAGAGGAGGCATTTCCGCACGTCGCCCGTCACGACCAGGCCCGCGGGCGGGGCGGGGGGGAGGGCCCGGATGATGTAGCCCTGCTCGAGCCGGCCGACCTCCCGGTTGACGAGGTCGCGGAGCTGCCCCTCGTAATCGGCGCGGAACGACTCGGCGATGATGACCTTCCCGGTCTCGACGTCGAGGAGGCGGAGGTCGATCTCGATCCGGTTGCCGACGAGCGAGACGCCGCCGGCGAGGGCCACGTCGACGCCGAGCACCCTCCCGATCCGCTTCGTCGTCTCGGCATCCACCACGCCCGACTGGTCGAAGAATATCTCATCGACGACCTCCCGGATCTGCTTCCGCTCGATGACCTCGAAGTTCTGGCGGCCGGCGAAGGCGGTGACGAACATCTCGGAGATGGATTCGCCGTAGCCGCGCGCCTGGGCGGCCGGGTTGTTGTTCCGGAAGTCGAAGACGGCGATCCGCACGGGCTTCTCCAGGCGGACGGCGACCGGGCGGGGGACCGCGTAGGAGAAGACCTGGACGCGCCTGTTCCCCCTGTCGGCGACGAAGACGAGACCGTCCGGGCCCGCGCCGACCCCCTGGGGCTGGAGGAACTCGCCGCGCCCGCGCCCCCGCCTGCCGACCGAGAGGAGGTAGCGCCCGTCCGGCGAGAAGAACTGCACGCCGTGACGGCGCTCGTCGCTCACGCAGACGACCCCCATCGCCCCGGCGGCGATGCCGGCCGGCCGCTCGAACGACCCGGCCCGCCGGCCCCGCCCGCCGAAGCTGAAAAGGTAGCCGCCCTCGGGGGTGTAGGCGTGCACGAGGCAGGTCCCCGCGTCGAGGAGGTAGACCGTCCCGCCGGGGCCGACGGCGACGTCGCGCGGCGCCTTGAACGCCGGCCACGAATCGAAGACGACCGGCCCCTGGGCGCGGGAGATGTTGATCTTCTCCACGTTCCTGGGCCCGGACACGATCTGCGTCATGAGCGCGCCGCGGGGATCGAACCGCTGGACCCTGGCGTTCCCCCGGTCGACCACGTAGAGATTGCCCTCCCCGTCCACGTCGATGCCGCCCGGCCTCCTGAACCGGCCCGGCCCGGCGCCCCGCCCGCCGATCCGCGCGAGGAAGGCGCCGCGCGGGTCGTACACCTGCACGCAGTCCTCCTTCGCGTCGGCCACGAAGATGCGGCCGTCGGGGCCGGCGGCGACGCCGGTCGGGTGGGGGAAGGTCTTCGAGAAGAAGCCGGTCTCGCCGATGGCGAGCGTGCGCGCCCCGCGCGGGTCGCAGACGAAGACGCGATGGGTCGAGGCGTCGAGGACGGCGGCGTTGCCGGCGGCGTCGGCGGCGACGTCCACGAGGGATTTCCAGGCCTCGTCGGCGATCTCGCCCCGGACGGCGACGTCCGTGAGGACGACCCGCGGGCCGGCGGCGGGCGGCGCCGGGCGGAACGGGGGGGCGGCGCAGCCGGCGACGAGCATCGCCGAGAGGAGCGCAGGATACCGGCGGTTCATCGGCACAGAGGATACACCGTCCCGGCCCGCGCGGTCAAGCCGCAGCGCGCCACGGAGGCATCATGCACTCCCGGCCGCGGATCTCCACGGATGACGGACGGATATCCACGGATTGCGTGTTCACCTTTCCACCTTCAGCCTTGAACTTTCTGCTGTAGTCGGGATCCGTGTGAATCCGTAGTGATCCGTGCGAATCAGTGGTCGATTGGTGCTTCTGGATCGCGCGCATCCGGCGCCGAATCGGCTTGAAGGGGCCGCGCGGGTGTGCTACATTTCAGCACCGCATGGAACGCACACTCGATCTCTCCACCGAGGCGGGCCTCGAGACCTACCGCCACTCCGCCTCGCACGTGATGGCGCAGGCGGTCAAGCGCCTCTTCCCGGCCGCCCGCCTCGCCATCGGCCCGGCGATCCATGACGGCTTCTACTACGATTTCGACCTGGAGGAGCGCCTCGCGCCGGAGCACCTCGATCGGATCGAGGAGGAGATGCGGCGGATCGTCGGCGAGGACCTCGCGTTCGAGCGGGAGGAGATGCCGCGCCGCCGCGCCCTGGATCTGTTCCGCTCGATGGGGGAGCGGTACAAGGTCGAGCTCCTCGAGGGGATCGCCGACGACACGGTGAGCGTCTACCGGGACGGGGAGTTCGTCGACCTCTGCCGCGGCCCGCACGTCGGCCGCACCGGCGAGATCCGCGCGTTCAAGCTCCTCCACGTCGCGGGCGCCTACTGGCGCGGCGACGAGAACAACCCGATGCTCCAGCGGATCTACGGAACCGCCTGGGGGACGGAGGCCGAGCTCGCCGCCCATCTCGCCCGGCTCGACGAGGCGAGGCAGCGCGACCACCGCCGGCTCGGGAGGGAGCTCGGCATCTTCGACGTCTACGAGGAAGCCGGGGCGGGCCTCGTCTACTGGCATCCGAAGGGGGCGATCCTCCGGCGGACCATCCGGACGTACTGGGAGGAGATGCACCTCGCCCGCGGCTACGATCTCATCGCCATCCCCCACATCGCCCGGGCCGGCCTCTGGCACAAGTCCGGCCACTTCGAGTTCTACCGCGAGCACATGTACACGCTGCGGGCGGAGGACGAGGAGTACGTGCTCAAGCCGATGAACTGCCCCGGCCACATCCTCATCTACAAGTCGGCCGTGCGCAGCTGGCGAGACCTCCCCATCCGCTACGCCGAGATGGGCACCGTCTACCGGTTCGAGCGCTCGGGCGTCCTCCACGGCATGCTCCGGGTGCGGGGGTTCACGCAGGACGACGCCCACATTTTCTGCACCCCCGAGCAGCTGCCCGGGGAGATCGCGGGCGTTCTCGACCTCGTCCTCGAGGTGCTCGGCACGTTCGGCTTCCGGGAGTACGAGGTGGACCTGAGCGTCCGCGACCCGGCGCGCCCCGCCGATTACGCCGGCTCGCCGGCGGCGTGGGAGACGGCCGAGCGGGCGCTCCTCGAGGCGCTCGAGGCGAAGGGCCTTCCGTTCAGGCGGATCGAGGGGGAGGCGGTGTTCTACGGCCCGAAGATCGACATCAAGCTCCTCGACGCCCTCGGCAGGAAATGGCAGTGCTCGACCATCCAGTTCGACTTCAACCTGCCCGGCCGGTTCGGCGCCTCCTACGTGGGGAGCGACAACCGGCGGCACGAGGTCGTCATGGTGCACCGGGCCCTCTTCGGCTCGCTCGAGCGGTTCGTCGGCGCCCTCATCGAGCACTACAAGGGGGCGTTCCCGGCATGGCTCGCCCCGGTCCAGGCGGTCGTCATCCCGGTCTCCGAGAAGCACCTGTCGTACGCGGAGGGGGTGCACGCGGCGCTGCGGGAGCACGGGATCCGGGCGGAGTGCGACCGGCGGAACGAGAAGATGGGGCTGAAGATACGCGAGGCGCAGGTCCGGAAGGTCCCCTACATGCTCGTCGTCGGCGGGCGGGAGGAGGAGGCCGGGACCGTCGCCGTCCGTTCGCGCGCGCGGGGGGACCTCGGGGCGAGGTCGCTGGCGGAGTTCATCGAGGCGCTCGGCGCCGAGATCGCCTCCAAGGCGCTGTAGGCTGTTTCCTCTCCCCGCCGCTTCCCCTTCTGATACCACATACCACATACCACATACTGCATACTACATACTATCCACTATAGCTTCTTCCCCGTCGAGCTCATCGAGAGCCGGACGTGCTTGACGCCGCGGCTCGCCCTGATCAGATCCGCGATCCGCCGGATCTCCCCCGGCCTCCCCCGCGCGACGACGACCTCCAGGCACATGTCCCGGTCGAGGTGTATGTGCTGGGATGAGAGGATGCTCGTGTAGTGGTCGTGCTGGACATGCGTGAGCCTGTTCGACAGTTCGCGCTGGTGGTGGTCGTAGAGCATGCTGATGATCCCGACCACCTCCCCCTCCGCCCGCCACTCCTCCTCGACGAGCCGCTCGCGGACGAGATCGGCGATCGCCTTCGACCTGTTCCCGTAGCCGCAGCGGCGGAGGAGGCCGTCGAAGCGTCTGAGCAGCCCCTCCTCGAGCGAGACCCCGAACCGCACCAGCCGTTCCATGACCCGCCTCCTCCGTGGCAGCGAGGAATCTTGTGTGTTCGACTCGCCGCGGGTCAATTATAATTTCTCCGTCGCGGCGCGTCCAGCCGCGCGGGGGGAGCACATCCGAGCGAAGGGAGGGCATATGAACAAGAATCGCCATCCGACGGGGCCCGCCGGCATGACCCGCCGGCGCTTTCTCGCCACCGCCGCCGGATCCGCGCTCGCCGCCGCCTTCGGCGGCCTGCCCCGCTTCGCCGGGGCGGCGGAACCGCTCATCCTCCCGCCGCTCCCGTTCGGCGAGGGGGCGCTCGAGCCGGTCATCTCCGCGCGGACGATCTCCTTCCACTACGGGAAGCACCACCGGGGCTACTTCGACAACCTCCTGCGGCTCATCGCGGGAACCGAGTACGCCGGCATGCCGCTCGACCGCATCGTCGCCGCCACCGCCGGCAGGCCGGACCGGGCCGCGATCTTCAACAACGCCGCCCAGACCTGGAACCACACCTTCTACTGGCGGAGCCTGAAGCCGAAGGGGGGAGGGGAGCCGCCGGCGGGGCTGAAGCGCCGGATCGAATCGTCGTTCGGGAGCGTGGGGGCGTGCAGGAAGGCCCTCGCCGAGGCGGCGGCGGCGCAGTTCGGCAGCGGCTGGGCGTGGCTGATCCGGGACGGCGGGACGCTGAAGGCCGCCAGGACGCCGAACGCCGAGATCCCCGCCGGGAAGGAGGTCGTCCCCCTCCTCGTCATCGACGTCTGGGAGCACGCCTACTATCTCGACTACCAGAACAGGCGCGCGGCGTACGTGGAGGCGCTCATCGAGAAACTGCTCAACTGGGAATTCGCCGCCGGGAACCTCGGCGCGGCGTGACGCCGGCGCCGGCCGCGCACGGCTCGAACGACAGGGAGGTGCCTGACCATGAAGAGAACGGTCCTGCTGAAGGGCGCGCCGCTCACGCTCGCCGGGAGGCCGCTCGTCGCCGGCCGGCGGGCGCCCGGCTTCAGGGTGACGGACAGGGAGATGCGGCAGGTCACGCTCGCCGATTTCGCGGGAAAGGTGAAGCTCCTCACCTCGTTCCCGTCGCTCGACACGCCGGTCTGCGACCTCCAGCTGAAGGAGTTCAACAGGCGGGCCGCCGGGCTCTCCGGCGTCGTCGTCATCGGCGTCAGCATGGACCTGCCGTTCGCGCAGAAGCGGTTCTGCGAGGAGAACACGATCGACCGGATGCTCGTCCTCTCCGACTGGCGGCACGCCTCCTTCGGCGTCAACTACGGCCTGCTCATCGAGGAGCTCGGGCTCCTGGCGAGGGCCGTCCTCATCCTCGACGGGGGTGACGTTCTGCGCTACGCACGGGTCGTCGGCGAGCTCGCCGACCAGCCGGATTACGGGGAGGCCCTCGCGCGCCTCGAGGAGGTCATCGGCTCCCCGCACGTCGAGCCGCCGCCGGATGATCCCGGCGGGTGCGTCCCGTGCGAGGGCGGGGTGCCGCCCCTCGGGGAGGGGGAGGTCGCATCCCTCCTCCGGGGCTGCCCCTCCTGGCGGGCGGTGGAGGGGAGGAAGATCGTCCGGGAGTTCACATTCGCCGATTTCGGGGCCGCGCGGCGTTTCCTCGACATGGTCGCCGTCGTCGCCGACGAGGAGGGGCACCACCCGGCGATGACCCTCTCGTACGGCAAGCTGAAGGTGACGCTCACGACCCACGCCGCCGGGGGCCTCACGCGCAACGATTTCATCATGGCGCGCATCATCGATTCGATGGAGGCATGAGACGCGACGTCTGCGTGGTCTGCCCCGTCCATGACGAGCGGCCCTTCCTCGAGGGGTTCTCGCGGAAGCTGCGGGGCTGCTTCTCCGGCCAGGTCATCTTCATCGACGACGGCTCCGGCGACGGCTCCGGCGATCTCCTCCGCGCGATGGGCGACTGGCGGACCGCCGTCATCGGCCATCCGCGCCGCCTCGGCTACGGGGCGGCGCTGCTGACCGGCTTCCGGGAGGCGCTCGGGAGGGGGTTCCGGAGGATCGTCACCATCGACGCCGATCTCCAGCACAACCCCGCCCGCATCGGCCGGTTCGCGCGGGCGCTCGACGGCCGGGACGCCGCGCTCGGCACGCGCTACCCGAAGGGGACGGCGTACGCGAAGGCGCCGGGGGAGCGGCTGGCCGTCAACCGCTACGCGGCGGGGCTGCTGCGCGTCCTGTTCGGCGTCCGGTTCACGGACCCGTTCTGCGGTTTCAGGGCGTACCGGGACACCTTCCTGCGGGAGGCCCGCCTCACCGAGGAGGGGTACGGACTGGGGCTGGAGATCCTCCTCGAGATCGTGCGGCTGGGCGCCCGGTTCCGGGAGGTGCCGGTCGAGGCGGTGTACCCGCATCCCGGCCGGCGGTTCCTCGACGGCCTCGACGATCCGCGCCGCCGGCTCCTCCACTACCTCGGCGTCATCGCCCGGAAGAGGAATGAGATCGAACGTGAACACGCGCCCCCCGGTTAGGGCGCCCGGCTCCGCCGTTCCGCCCCGGCTCCCGTGAAGAAACGGCTCCTCATGCCGCCGCCGGAGGACGGCGGGATGCTCCTCGTCCCGCCGTTCGACGAGTGGGTTTCCCGGATCGGGGACGACGATCGCGTCGGGACCGCGCACCAGCCGGGCTTCTTCAACGCCGGCGTCGCCCTGAAGTTCCAGCTGCTCGACGCGCTCCCGCGCGGCGCAAAGACGCGCATCTTCATCGATACGGACCGGGCGGTCGTCGCCCTGAAGGTGCCCCGCGGCGGGGGCCCCCCCGAGCGGATGGCGCTCCTCGAGTCGGACGCGATCCTGCGCGACCTCCTTGCCCCTCCCGACGCCGCCGTTCGTGATTTCTTCGATCGCCTCGAGGGGGCGCTCGCGCGCTCCGGGATACCCGGCGCCGCGGGGTGCATCCCGCGCGTGCGGGAGTTCGGGGCGATCCTGCGCCGCCGCGGCGGCGGCCTCCTCAAGGACGCCCTCGCGGGCGCCTTCCTCGAGTACGCGGGGCTCCCCGGCGATTACGTCCACCTCTCGAACCTCCTCCGGGGGGAGCCGTACCGCGCGTTCGTCCTGCGGATCTTCGACGACGACGCCCGATTCCGCGACATTTTCAACACGGCGCTCGGCGAATTCAGGGAGGAGTTCCGCTTCCGCTGGCGGCGCTACCCGTTCCCGCCGCTCGGGGAGGGGGAGCTCCCGTTCTGGGTCGTGCGGGGAGGCCGGCGGGAGCGGTGCTTCAAGGGTGCCGCGGACCCCTCCTCGGACGACATCATCCCCCGCGCGGTCACCCTCACCCTCTTCCTCCGGCTCCACCTGCTCGATTTCTTCATCCACGGCGTCGGCGGCGCGAACTACGAGTGGATCGGCGACCGCCTCATCGAGCGCTTCTTCCTCGAGCGGCCGCCCCCGTACGCGGCGGCGAGCCGCACGCGCCTCCTCGACGGCTCCCCCGAGCGCGACCTCCCCTTCTTCTACTTCGACCGGGGGAGCCTGCGTCCCGAGGTTGAACGCCCCGGCCCGGAAGAGAGATGAAACAATCGACCACGGATCTTCACGGATTCACACGGATCCCAACTACAGCAGAAAGTTCAAGGTTGAAAAGGGAAAGGTGAAAACACAATCCGTGGTCAGTTGGTTCGTTGCGTCCGCGGCGGTCCCCCGCTCCGCGATCCCCCCCGGCGGATTGCGGCGGATGGCGTGCCCGGCGGGCGGAATATGTGCTATATTATCGGCTGACCGTCAATCCATCCCGGGGATATGCGTGTGCGGCGGGCGGAGAAGGGGCCTGCCCTTTCCATAATGAGCACCGACAGGAAGATCGCGAGGGCCTCGGCGACGCTCATGGCGGCGAGCGCGATCGGCCACGTCCTCTCCCTCGCCAAGGAGATCCTCGTCGCCGCCACCTTCGGCATCACCCGCGCGATGGACGCGTACTTCGCCGCCCTCACCATCCCCACGCTGCTGAACAACGTCCTCATCTCCACCTTCGGCGCCGTCTTCATCCCGATCTTCGTGAAGTACCGGCTCAGGAACAGGGACGAGGCGAACCACATCGCCTCCGTCGTCATCAACTGCATCTCGCTCCTCCTCCTCGCCCTCGCCGCGCTGCTCGCCCTCCTCGCCCCCGCCGTCGTCGGGATCGTCTTCCGCGGCCTCCCCCCGGAGACCGCCCTGATCGCCGTCAAGGTCCTGAGGGTCCTGTCCGTGACGGTGGTCCTGAGCGGGCTCATCGGCATGATCTCGGGCGTCCTCAACGCGCAGGAGCATTTCGCCGCCCCCGCCTTCTCGCAGATGTGCATCACGGTCAGCACGATCGTCTTCATCCTCGCGCTCGCGAGCCGGTCCGGCATCTTCGTCCTCCCGTACGGGATGATCGTCGGCCTCGCCGTCCAGCTCGTCATCCTGATCCCCGTCGTCGCCCGGAAGGGATACCAGCATTTCCTCTCGATGCGGTCCGACCACCCCGCCGTGCGGGGGATGGTCACCCTCTCCCTCCTCTTCTTCGCGACCATCGTCGCCTCCCACATGAACGTGGTCGTGGACCGGATCATGGCCTCCTTCCTCGCCGCCGGCAGCATCGCGGCCCTCGGCTACGCCGACAAGCTCGTCCAGGCGCCGATCATGATCTTCTCCATGCCGATCGTGACCGCCGCCTTCCCGTTCTTCTCGGCCCAGGCGGCGGGCGACCGGATCGACGAGCTGCGCGACTCGATCGCGAAGGCCGTCCGGATGACGGCGTTCATCTTCCTGCCGCTCACCCTCGTCCTCGCCGTCCTCGCGCACCCGTTCGTCACCCTCCTCTACCAGCGGGGCTCCTTCGTGCCGAAGGCCGCCGCCCTCACCTCCTCCGTCTTCACCTTCTATGTCCTCCAGCTGTTCTTCTTCACCGTCACCCTCCTCCTCGTCAGGGTCTTCCTCGCCTTCCAGCGGATGTCGGCGCTCATTCGTCTGACGGTCCTCGGCGTGGCGCTCAACGCGGGGCTCAACCTCCTCCTCATGCGGCTGACCGATCCGCCCGTGGCGGGGATCGCCCTCGCGACCTCGGTGGTGTACGCCGTGCTCATGTCCCTCATGCTCCTCTCGGTCCGGAGGATGATCGGGGGCCTCCGCGGCGGCTACGTCATGGACGGCGTCGCGCGGATGGGGATCGGCGCGGCGGGCGCGGCCGCCGCGGCGGCGGTCGTTCTCCGCGCGGTGCGCGCCGTCGATTTCGCCTCGCCGCTCGGGGGGGCGTTCGTGCGCTTCGCCGTCCCGGCGGCGGTCGCGGCGGCGGTCTTCGCGCTCGCCGCCCGCCTCCTCCGGCTCGAGGAGCCGGGAAAGATCGCCGCCCTCCTCCGCGCCGGACCAGCGGCCGCCGGCCGCACGCCCGGCATCCCGTCCCTTCCGCGCTGACGCATCAGGGTGGCGGCCACGAGGTGCTTCCCTGCCGCGGATTGGCGCGGATGACGGATACTTCCTCCCGCCACAGAGATCACGGAGACCACAGAGCATCCGGAGGAGGCATCCCGTCCAATCTGCATTCACCAGTATGAATCAGCGGCAGAACCACTATCCTCCGTGTTCTCTGTGTCCTCTGTGTCCGCTCTGTGATCTCTGTGGCATGCGTTGAGGTTGCTATTCCAAGAACGGGGGAAAGTCCGGGCGGTATTCTGTGGAGGGCCGCGGGCGAGGCGTGTATAATGCGGGACGGAGGCTCGGCGGTGCGGTACGCGATCTTCGGCGACATCCACGGGAACAGCGAGGCCCTCGGCGCGGTCCTGGGCGACGTCGAGCGGATGCGCGTCGACCGCCTCCTCTGCCTCGGCGACATCGTCGGCTACGGGGCGGAGCCGGAGGCCTGCATCCGGCGGATCCGCTCCCTGGGGATCGGGTGCATCCTCGGCAACCACGACTCCGCCGCGACGGGGGGCACGCCGCTCGACTATTTCAACCCCTACGCCCGCGCGGCGGTCGAATGGACGGCCGACCGGCTCGGCGGGGACGAGAAGGCATGGCTCGCCTCGCTCCCCCTGACGATGCCGCTCGGGGGCTTCATCCTCGTCCACGCCACGCTCGACCGGCCGGCGGAATGGGGCTACATCATGGACCGCGAGGCGGCGGCGCGCTGCTTCGACCTCCTCGGGGAGCGGGCCTGCTTCATCGGGCATTCGCACGTCCCCGTCACCTTCAGGCGCGACGGCGGCATCTCCACAATTTGCGACGTGGCGACGGTCCTCGACGAGGGCGCCCGCTACATCATCAACGTGGGGAGCGTCGGGCAGCCGCGCGACGGGGACCCGCGCGCCTCCTACGGCATCCTCGACGAGGGGGCGGGGCGCGTCGAGATCCGGCGGGTCGCGTACGACGTCGGGCGCGCCGGGCGGAAGATTCTGGACGCCGGGCTCCCGCCGTTCCTCGCCCTCCGGCTGGAGGCCGGGCGCTGACATGGCGAGACCGTTCGCGCTCGCCGCGTTCCTGTGGGCGGCTGCGATCCTCGTCGGTTCGGTGACGCCGCACGTGCCGGCGGCCTTCGCCCTCTTCGCCCACGAGGACAAGGTCCTCCACTTCGTCGAGTTCGCCCTCCTCTCCTTCCTCGTCTACAAGGCGTTCATCCACTCCTCCGACATCCGGCTCGCACGGCGGGCGCTGCGCATCGCCCTCCTCCTCGGCCTCGTCTACGCGGCGGCGATCGAGGTCGTCCAGGACTTCCTCCCGAACCGGGAATGCAGCCTCGCCGACCTCGCCGCCGGATGGGCGGGGGTCGCGCTCGTCGTCCTCCTCGCGCGGCAGCGGGGCGCCCTGCGGACGGGGCGGGAACGGGGGCGGGACCGGGGGGGAGGCTCCTGATGGATATCCGGGCGGCGCGCAGGGAGATCGGGCGGCTCCGGGCGGAGATCGAGCGCCACAACTGGCGCTACCACGTCCTCGACGACCCGGAGATCTCCGATGCCGGGTACGACCGGCTCATGCGGCGCCTCCTCGATCTCGAGCGGGAGCATCCGTCACTTGTCACGCCGGATTCCCCCACGCAGCGCGTCGGCGCCGCGCCGCTCGAGGAGTTCGTCCACGTGACGCACGCCGTCCCGATGCTCAGCCTCGCCAACGCGACGGACGAGGAGGAGATGCGGGAGTTCGACCGGAGGCTGAAGCGCTTCCTGAAGCTCCCCGAGGAGGGGGCGATCGAGTACGTGGCCGAGCCCAAGTTCGACGGCGTGGGCGTCGAGCTCGTGTACGAGAACGGCGCGCTCTCCGTCGGCTCGACGAGGGGCGACGGCGTGACGGGGGAGGACGTGACGTCCAACCTGCGGACGATCAGGGGCGTTCCCCTCCGGCTGCGGGGAAAGAAGGTGCCGCGCCGGCTCGAGGTCCGCGGCGAGGTCTACATGGACATCGGCGATTTCGACCGGCTGAACAGGGAGCGCGGGGAAAGGGGGGAGCCCCTCTTCGCGAATCCGCGGAACGCCGCCGCGGGCTCGCTCCGCCAGCTCGATCCCTCGATCACCGCCGGCCGGCCGCTCAGGATCTTTCTCTATTCCCCGGGGCGGATCGAGGGGGCGGCGATCGGGAGCCAGTGGGAATTCCTCCGGCGGCTGCCGGAATGGGGCCTCCGGGTGAACCGACACGTCAGGAGGTGCGGCGGCATCCGGGAGGCGATCGACTACCACCGGGAGATGGAGGCGCGACGGGGATCGCTCCCCTACGAAATCGACGGTGTCGTCATCAAGGTGGACCGGTTCGCGCTCCAGGAGCGGCTCGGCGTCATCAGCCGGAGCCCCCGCTGGGCGATCGCCTGCAAGTTCCCGCCCCGCCAGGAAACGACGAAGGTCCTCGACATCGTCGCGCAGGTCGGCCGGACGGGGGCGCTCACGCCCGTGGCGGTCCTCGATCCCGTTCGGATCGGCGGGGTCGAGGTGCGGCGGGCGACGCTCCACAACCAGGGCGAGGTGGACAGGAAGGACGTCCGCGTCGGCGACACGGTGGTCGTCCAGCGGGCGGGGGACGTGATCCCGGAGGTCGTCAAGGTCGTCACCGCCGCCCGCCCGCCCGGGACGGGCCCCTACCGGCTCCCCGCGAAATGCCCCGTCTGCGGCGCCGATGTCGAGCGGCCCGAGGGGGAGGCGGTCAGCCGGTGCACGGGGATATCGTGCCCGGCCCGGCTGAAGGAGACGATACGGCATTTCGCCTCCCGGCGGGCGATGGACATCGACGGCCTCGGCGAGCGGATCATCGACCGGCTCGTGGAGCGGGGCCTCGTCCGGAGCGTCGCGGATCTGTACCGCCTGAAGGAGGACGATCTCCTCTCCCTCGACCGGATGGCGGAGAAGTCGGCCGGCAACCTCATCGCGGCGATCGATCGGAGCCGGAAGGCGACGCTCGACCGCCTGATCTTCGCCCTCGGCATACGGCACGTGGGAGAGCACGTCGCGAAGGTCCTCGCCCGCCGGTTCGGCACGTTCGAGGCGATCCAGGAGGCGGGGGAGGAGGAGCTGACGGCGGTCAGGGAGGTGGGGCCGCGGATCGCGCGGAGCATCGCGACCTTCTTCCGCCAGAAGGCGAATCTGGCGGCCATCGAGAGGCTGCGGGAGGGCGGCGTGACGTGCGCCCCGGCCGCGGGGGATGCAACCGGCGCGCTTGCGGGGAGGACGTTCGTCTTCACCGGCTCGCTCGAGCGGCTCACCAGGGAGGAGGCGGCGCGGCTCGTCGAGGGCGCCGGCGGCCGCGCCTCCGGGAGCGTCAGCCGGAAGACCGACTACGTCGTCGCGGGCGCCGATCCCGGCTCGAAGTACGCGAAGGCGAAGGGACTCGGGGTGAAGATCATCGCCGAGGAGGAGTTCCTCCGCCTCCTCGGGCGGCGCTAGCGGCCGGCCTCACCCCGACTTCCCGCGTCTTCCTGCCGCGCAGGCGATCGCGAGGGCGGCCGCGGTGAGGCAGGAGACGAGCAGCCCGGCCCGCAGCCCCGGCGGCCGGTAGCGCATCCGGACGGCGTGCCTGCCGGACTCCAGGCGAATCCCCCTGAATATGCCGTTGACCCGCACGAGGGGGGCGGGCCCGCCGCCGGCCGTCGCCGTCCAGCCCGGCGCCCACACCTCGCCCGTGCACAGGTAGGCCGGCAGGCCGGTCTCCACCTCCATTGTGATCCGGTTCGGGCCGTGCCGCGCCATTCCCACCGGCCGGTACGGCTCGCCCCCCGCGAGCGGCGGCGCGTCCCGGGGGACGATCGCCTCCCGTCTCGGATCGAGCATCCCGAGCGCCGCCCGCTCCCCGCCGGGGGGAGGGCGGACGGCCGAGGGGACGAGCCACGCCGCGGGGAGCATCCCGGGATCGCGGTGGAGATAGAGGCGCGGAATCACGCCCCGTCCGATGAACTGCCGGAAGACGGGCACGTCGTCGAACACGGCCGCGGGGGCATACGGCGGCGGAAGGCGCGGCGACTCCGAGATGATCCATTCGGTCCCGAGGAGGGAGAGCATCGCCGGCCGCGCCACCCGGGGAACGGTGAGCGACCAGCGGGGGAGGGGGGACGTCCTGATACCCGCCGCGGCGTCGAGGAAGCGGGCGTACCACTCGAAATTGACCGGCGTGTAGCCGTCCGCGCGGGAGACACGCGCGGCGACGCTGTCGTAATAGGGAAGCGCCGTGAGGAAGGCCGCGCCGGGCGGCGGCGTCATGTCGAGGAGCCGACCACCCCCGCGCGCCGCCGCCTCCGTGAGCCTCGACCGCGGGTAGAGCTCGGCGAGCGGACGGACCTCCGCGACGGCCCCTCCGAAGAGGCGGAGGTCGGCGAGGGAGAGGGCGACGAGGGCGGCGGGCCCGAGCCGCCCGATGCGCCGGCCGCCGCAGAGGGCGCAGACGGCGGCGGCGGCGAGGATCGCGAGCTGGGCGGCGGCGGAACGGGCGACCGCCGTCCGATGCGCGGCGCACCCGGCGCTCGCCGCATCCATGGACGGCGCGATGCCGGCGCCGAAAAAGGCCCGCGCGCGGTCGCGGGAGCGGCGCATGAGCTCGTCCTCCCCCCGCCGCAGGTGGCCGCCGCACGAGACGGCGAGGGCGATCCCGATCGCGGCGAGCGCGACCGCCGTGCGCGGACAGCGCGCCCCCCGCTCCCGCGTCCGCCGGAACCCGTCGAGTCCCCTCGCCGAGAGCATCGCGAGGAAGAGCGGCGTGAAGGCGAGCATACGGCCGGGATTCCTGAAGGCGCCGAGAGGGGGGAACGCGCGGAGGAGGATCCGGTGGAGGGGGGCGAGCTCCCGGAGGGAGAGGAACACCGCGATCGCGGCCGGAATCCCCCAGAGGGCGAGGTCGCGCCTCCCGTCACGCGTCCCGCACAGGGCCGCCGCCAGGGCGAGCGGGACGAGGCCGACGTAGACCGCCGATTCCCACGGGAGCGCGCCGCCCGCGCCGAATTCGCCCGCGAAGAGCGGATTCAGCAGGAGGCGGGCGTCGCCCCACCCCGGCATGAGCGAGAACAGCTCGCCGCCGAGCGGCCGGGCGCGCGTGAGGAGCGGGAAGAGGCGCAGGCCGGGCAGGAGGCAGAACGCCCCGAGGGCCGGCGCGACGAGGATCCCGAGCGCGACGCAGGCGAGGGGACGGAACGGCGATATCGGGCGCGAGAGCCGGAGCCGCAGGAGGGCGTGCGCGATGATGAAGAAGACGAGGTAGGCGAGGAACTGGAACTCGAGCGGGAGCATGGCGAGAAGGAGCGCGAGGGCGAGGAGCGACGCCGACCGGGCCGACGGCCGCGCGAGGCACCGCTCGGCGGCGAGGAAGGGGAGCGGGACGAGCGCGTAGATGATCATGCGGGAGTAGAGCCCCGCCTGGACGTGCGACAGGCCCCTCGATCCGATCGAGAAGACGAGCGCGGCGAGGAGCGAAGCGGGACGCGAGCAGCCCGCGCGCCGAGCGAGGGCGTGCATCAGGAGGCCGGCGAGGAACAGGTGCAGGAGGAAGCCGGCGTTGAGCGCGAGCGCCGGCGGGAGCGGGTGGAGGAGGAGGTGCGGGAAGGCGAAGAGCGGGTAGAGCGGGTTGGGGAACGCCGGCGTCCCGGCGCACTCGTACGGGTTCCAGAACGGCAGGCACCGGTCCTCGAGGAGGGACCTCCTGATGAACAGCTGGTGCGGCAGGAACTGCGTGATGGCGTCGCTGGAGGCGGAGGCGAGGAGGCGCGACGGCAGGAAGACCGACGGCGGAAAGAGGGAGAGGATGACGGCGAGGAGGACGAGGATGACCGCGAGGTCGGAGCGCGCGATCTTCATCTCATGCCGCGGGGCCGTCGGTCGACCGCCGGTGCACCGGGCCGCGATCGGGGATGGCTCATTCCGGAGCAGGGGCGCGAGCGCGCCGCGGGGGACAGCCGTCCTTTCCCCCGTACTATAGCCCATGGGAGACGGTCGCGACAACCGTCATGAATCCGCGGTGGATTGGTTCCTTATGAACCACGAGCCGCGGATCTACACGGATACTTACGGATATGCACGGATTCCTTGAAGTATCCGCGATGATCCGTAAGAATCCGCGGTAATCCGCGGTGGATTGGTTCCTTATGAACCACGAGCCGCGGATCTACACGGATACTTACGGATATGCACGGATTCCACTTCATCAGTGGATATCCGTGATGATCAGTTTGAATCCGCGGTGAATTGGTGCCTTATGAACCACGAGCCGCGGATCTTCACGGATACTTACGGATATGCACGGATTCCTTGAAGTATCCGCGATGATCCGTAAGAATCCGCGGTAATCCGCGGTGGATTGGTTCCTTGTCCCTTCGACTTTGGGCGGCGTTGGCCCTTGCCTCCGCGCCCCCCGCCCTGCTATAGTACGGCATTCCTCCGCCGATACCGGCGATCGGATCGCACCCGCGTCGAAAGGACACCGCAGATGAAGGGGATGCCCGTAGAGAAGGTGAGGAACCTCGCGCTCATCGGCCACGGCGGCGCCGGCAAGACGAGCCTCCTCGACGCGATGCTGTTCCTCGCCGGCGCCAGCGACCGGCACGGGAGGGTGGACGCCGGCTCGTCGATCGGGGACTCGAGCGACGAGGAGCGGGAGCGCCGGATCAGCATCCAGTCCCACCCGCTCCACTGCGCCTGGAAGGGGCACGGCATCTTCGTCACGGACACCCCCGGCTACGCGGATTTCATCGGCGACGTCGCGTGCGCCCTGCGGGTCGCCGACGCGGCGATCGTGGTGGTGGACGCCCTCGCGGGGGTGGATGTGGGGACGATCCGCGGGTGGCGGTTCGCCGACCAGCACGGCCTCCCGCGGGCAATCTTCATCAACAAACTCGACAAGGAGAACACGGATTTCGCGAAGTGCCTCGAGTCCGTGCGGGCGAGCTTCGGCGACCGGTGCATCCCGGTCGTCCTCCCCGTCGGCGCCCGGAGCGGCCTCGCCGGCGCCGCGGCCGTGCTCGGGGAGGGCGGCGATATCCCGGCCGATCTGCAGGCGGCGGCGGCGAAGGCGGGGGAGCGGCTCGCCGAGGCGGCCGCGGAGACCGATGACACGCTCCTGGAGAAGTATCTCGAGGCGGGAGGGCTCTCCGCCCGGGAGCTGCACCCCGCCCTCCGAGCGGCGGTCCGGGGGGGCTCCCTCGTGCCGGTCTTCTGCGGCTCCGCGGAGACCGAGGCGGGTGTGAAGGAGCTCCTCGACGGCATCTGCGACCTCTTCCCGTCGCCCGAGGACCGGGGCGAGGTGAAGGCGAAGGAGGGCGCCGTCAGGCCCCGGCGGGAGGAGCCGTTCAGCGCCCTCGTCTTCAAGAGCGTGACGGATCCGTTCGTCGGTCAGCTCACGTACTTCCGCGTCTGTTCCGGCACGGTCGAGCCGAACGGCTCCTTCTCCAACGCGAGCAAGGGGGAATCGGAGCGGTTCGGCCATCTCTACCTCATCAGGGGGAAGGAGCAGATCGCCGTCGACGAGGCCGGCCCCGGCGACATCGTCGCCGTCGCCAAGCTGAAGCACACCGGCGTCGGCGACAGCCTCTGCGCCGAGGGGAGGACGGTCGTCTTCGAGGACCTCTGGCTGCCGAGGCCGGTCATCTCGTTCGCCGTCTACGCGAAGAAGCGCGGCGACGAGGAGAAGATCGCCGCGGGCCTCCAGCGGATCACCCAGGACGACCCCACCCTCCGGATCACGCGGGACGCGGAGACGAAGGAGTTCATCCTCTCGGGGATGGGCGACCTCCACATCGAGACCGTGGTCCAGCGGCTCAGGAACAAGTTCGGCGTCGAGGTGGACCTCCGCCTCCCGACCGTCCCCTACAAGGAGACGATCACGGTCCGGGCCGAGGGGCACGAGCGGCACAAGAAGCAGACGGGCGGGCGGGGGCAGTTCGCCGAGGTCTACATCCGGGTCGAGCCGATGGAGCGGGGGGCGGGGTTCGAGTTCGTGGACGATATCGTCGGCGGCGTCATCCCGAGGGGGTATCTGCCGGCGGTCGAGAAGGGGGTGCGGGGGGCGATGCGCACCGGCGTGGTGGCGGGCTTCCCCGTCGTGGACGTCCGCGTGAGCTGCTACGACGGCTCCTACCACGACGTGGACTCCTCGAACCTCTCGTTCGAGCTCGCCGGTTCGAAGGCGTTCAAGGACGCGATGGGGAAGGCGAGGCCCGTCCTGCTGGAGCCGATCTGCACCCTCGAGGTCACCGTGCCGGCGGAGTACATGGGCGCGATCACGGGCGACCTGAACAGCAAGCGGGGCCGCATCATGGGGATGGAGAGCATGGGCGATCTCCAGAAGATCAAGGCCCAGATCCCGCTGGCGGAGGTGCTCCGCTACTGCACCGAGCTCCGCTCGCTCACCGGCGGCAGGGGGACGTTCGAGCTGGACGTCGCCTTCTACGAGGAGGTGCCCGCCGGCCTCCTCCCGAGGATCGTCGCCGCGACGAAGAAGGCGGAGGAGTGAGGCGGGATGCCCCGCGCGCTCCCCGTCCGCCGATGACGCCCTCGTACGCGCGCCTCCACCGCGACGGCGGGCTCCGCCGCCGCGCCGCCGCGGCGCTCGCACTCCAGTCGCCGTGCCGCCTCTGCCCCCGCGCCTGCGCTGCCGACCGGGCGGGGGGGGCGCGCGGGCGCTGCGGGACGGGGACGGCGCCGAAGGTGTTCCGCGCCGCGCCGCATCCCGGCGAGGAACCGCCCCTCTCCGGCACCGCCGGATCGGGGACGGTCTTCTTCAGCGGCTGCGGCCTCCGCTGCTCCTACTGCCAGAACCACCCGTTCAGCCAGGGGGGGGCGGGGGTCGAGATCGGGTGCGGGGACCTCGCCGCCGTCTTCCTCGGCCTCCAGGCGCGCGGCTGCCACAACATCAACCTCGTCACCCCCTCCCACTTCCTCCCCCAGGTCCTCGCCGCGCTCGACGAGGCCGCGGGCGCGGGGCTCGACCTGCCGCTCGTCTGGAACACGAGCGGCTACGAGTCCCCCGCGGCGCTCGCCCTGCTCGATGGCTGCGTGGACGTGTACCTCGCGGACATGCGGTACGATTCGCCGGCGGCCGCCGCGGCGTACTCGGACGCGGCGGACTACCCCGCGGTCAACAGGGAGGCGATCGCGGAGATGTGGCGGCAGGCGGGCCCGCTCGCCGTCGACGCGCGCGGCATCGCCGCCCGCGGCCTCATCGTCCGGCACCTGGTCCTCCCGGGCGGCGCCGCCGGGACGGCGGGGGTCTGCCGCTTCCTCGCCCGGCGCGTCTCGCGGGAGGTCACGGTGAGCCTCATGGCCCAGTACGTCCCGTGCGGCCGGGCGCGGGACGACCCTGTCATCGGACGGCCGGTCACGCCGGCGGAATACCGGGAGGCGGCAGGCCGTCTCGCGGAGAACGGCCTCCGGAACGGGTGGGTCCAGGATCTCCCCGCGCCGGGCGGCGCGGCGGCCGGCCGCGCCGCGCCGCTCCTCGGCGAGCGGTTCGAGTGCAACCTGCCGGCGGTCGGGCTTTCCCCGGCGGGGCGCATCGGGTACAATCATGCCGTGACGGTTGACCGCCGCGTTCCGGCCGGCGGGGGAGAGGAAGCCAGATGAGCGGACATTCCAAGTGGCACAGCATCAAGCACAAGAAGGCCGCGGCCGACGCGAAGCGGGGGAAGGTGTTCAGCAAGATCGTCCGCGAGCTTTCCGTGGCGGCGCGCGCCGGCGGCGGCGACGCGGACGCGAACCCCCGTCTCAGGGCCGTCATCCTGAAGGCGAAGGCGGTCAACATGCCCGCCGACAACATCGACAAGGCCGTCAAAAAGGGGACGGGGGAGCTGCCGGGCGTTTCGTACGAGGAGGTCAATTACGAGGGGTACGGCCCCGGCGGGGCGGCGATCCTCGTGAGCTGCCTGACGGACAACAGGAACCGGACGGCGTCCGAGATCCGCAACATCTTCGACAAGAAGAACGGGCGGCTGGCGGGGGCCGGATCGGTGGCGTGGAACTTCGTGAAGAAGGGGATCATCACGGTCGGCCGCGGGGCGGCGGAGGAGGACGATCTCCTCGCCCTCGTGCTCGACGCCGGGGCGGAGGATTTCAGGGCGGAGGGGCCGGAGACGTACGAAATCCAGACCGAGCCGGAATCCCTCGAGGCGGTGAAGAAGGCGCTCGAGCGGAAGGGGGTCGCCCACACGGCGGCCGAGGTCACCCTCGTCCCGAAGAGCACGGTGAAGGTCGCCGGGCGGGACGCCGAGCACCTCCTCGAACTGGTGGAGGCGCTCGAGGACCACGACGACGTCCAGAACGTCTCCTCCAACTTCGACATCCCCGACGACGTCCTCGAGGCGGCGGGGAGGCGGTAGGGGCGGCGCCAGTGCGGATCATCGGCATCGACCCGGGAACGCTCGCGACCGGCTACGGGATCGTGGAGGCGGCGGGTCAGCGGCTCCTTTTCGTGGCCGCCGGCTGCGTTCGGAACAGGGGCGGGGTGTCGATCCCGGCGCGCCTCCTCGCGATCCACCGCGGGCTGGGCGAGGTGTTCGCCGAGTACCGCCCCGACGAGGCGGCGGTCGAGGACCTCTTCTTCTGCCGGAACGCCGCCTCCGCCTTCCGCCTCGGCGAGGCGCGCGGCGTCGCGCTCCTCGCCGCGGCGGAGCACGGCGTGCCGGTCGCCGGCTACGCCCCGAGCCGCGTGAAGCAGGCGGTGCTCGGGCGGGGCGGCGCGCGGAAGGAGCAGGTGCGGTACATGGTGCAGTCGATCCTCGGCATGGCGGAGGGGCCGGAGCCGTCCGACGCCGCCGACGCGCTCGCCGTCGCCATCTGCCATGCCCTCGCGCGGCGGCGGCCGACGATCGGCGCGGAGGGGCGATGATCACCTTCCTGAAGGGCGTC
>JAQUPF010000019.1 GCA_028716845.1 bacterium
AAAGACAACACTTGCGCAAAGCAGCTCGCCACCCGTATCATGATGACGCCTCCTTGATGTGGTGTTGCGGTGCTCGTGCACCGCTCCGATGGTGTTCTGACCACTCCATCTTACCGCATCATGGAGGCTTTTTGTCTCAGGCTATTTGACTCCTATTTTGGACAAGACTGATATAATTTTACCACATGGACATGCGCGCCGGACACCGCTTTTCCCCGCCCGTCATCGTCGTCATCATGGTGGCGGCCATCTGCGCCGTCATGCTCTGGTACGCGCACTGGCGCGAGAACCGCTTCAACCCGATCATCGCCGCCGCGGCGGAGCGGCACGGCCTCGACCCGCTCCTCGTGAAGGCGGTCATCCGGCGCGAGAGCAACTTCGACCCCCGCGCCCTCGGCGGCAAGGGCGAGATCGGCCTCATGCAGGTCACCCCGACGGTGGGACGCGAGTACGCGGCGTCGAGGAAGCGGCCGTATTTCAAGGCCGAGCGGCTCTTCGACCCGACGCTCAACATCGAGGTCGGCTGCTGGTACCTGGGCAAGGCGATGCGGCGCTACCGGCACTTCCCCGACCCCGCCCCCTTCGCCCTCGCCCACTACAACGCGGGGGCGACGAACGTCGACCGCTGGCTCAAGCGGACGAGGGACAGGGGCGACCCGGACCAGTTCATCGAGGCGATCAGCTACCCGATCACGCGGCGCTACGTGACGTACGTCATCCGCCGGTGGCGCCGGTACAGGGACGGGATATTCTGAGACCGCCGGCGCCGCTCAGGCGCCCCGGCCGCGTCTCCCGACGGCCCCCAGGATGGCGTCCCGCACCGCGTCGTAGTCCGCCGGCAGCTCGACGGGGAGGTTCGCGTGGCGGGGCGAGACCCCCGGGAGCTTCCCCTCGTGGTAGCGGATCTTGCTCTCCGAGAACTTGAGGCCGTGGGCGGTCGAGATCACGACCACGAGGTTCGAGGATCCGATGAGGCCGCCCGCGGCGAGCTTCATGAGGGCGGCGAGCGCCACCCCCGTGTGCGGGCAGACGTAGAGGCCGGTGCGGTCGGCGAGGGCGCAGGCGTTCGCGAGCTCGTCCTCGGTCGCCTCCTCGACGACGCCGTCGAACGTCCGGAGGACCTTGATCGCCTTCCGGACGCTCACCGGGTTGCCGATCTGGATGGCGGTGGCGGCGGTCGACTCCGCCTTCACCGGCCGGAACTCGGCGAACCCGGTGCGGTAGCTGCGGTAGAGCGGGTTGGCGCGGGCGGCCTGGGCGCAGGCGATCCGCGGCAGCCGGTCGATGATGCCGAGCTCCCGCATCTCCAGGAACCCCTTCCCGAGGGCGCTCACGTTCCCGAGGTTGCCGCCGGGGATCACGATCCAGTCCGGGACCTGCCAGTCGAGCTGCTGGACGATCTCGACCGCCACCGTCTTCTGCCCCTCGACGCGCAGGGAGTTCATCGAGTTGGCAAGGTAGACGTTCTCCCGCCGGCAGATCCGCCGGATGAGCTCCATGCAGCCGTCGAAGTCGGTGTCGAGCGAGAGGGTGAGCGCCCCGTGGGCGATCGGCTGGATGAGCTGGGCGGTCGAGACCCTGCCGCGCGGCAGGAAGACGATCGCCTGGATCCCCGCGGCGGCGCAGTAGGCGGCGAGGGCGGCCGAGGTGTCGCCCGTCGAGGCGCACGCGACCCCGAGGATGTCGGCCCCGTCGGCGATCATCTGGTTCACCATCGAGACGAGGACGGTCATCCCGAGGTCCTTGAACGAGCCGGTGTGCTCGTTCCCGCAGAGTTTGATCCAGAGGTTCTCGAGGCCCACGATCCCGCCGAGCCGGGCGGCGCGGAAGAGGTTGGTGCCCCCCTCGTAGAGGGAGACGATGTTCCGGTCCGCCACGTTCGGGCAGACCATCTCCTTCTTCCCCCAGACGCCGCTGCCGTACGGCCACTCGGTCCGGCGGTACCTGCCGTCCCAGATGCGCCGCCACTCCTCCGGCGGGGTTTGCCGGAGGGCGTCCATGTCGTGCCGGACCTCGAGGAGCTCGCCGCAGGCGCGGCACTCGTACACGATCTCGTCGAGCGGATAGCGCTCGCCGCAGCCGGCGAAGCATTCGAACCAGGCGCGGTAGGGCATCGGCGTTCCCCCGTCAGTCCCCGGCGCCCGCGGCGGGGGGGGCGGCCGGGGCTCCCGCGGCCGCGCGCCGGAGCTCCTCGTACATCCGCATGAGCGCGCCGTACTTCTCCACGATGTCGGCCTTCTCCCGCTCGAGCCGGTCGTGCGCGCGCTCGAGCGAGGCCATCTCCGCCGAGATCCGCTCGAGCGACCGGCCGCATTCCGCCGCCCGGACGTCGAGCTCGGCGGCCCGCTCCTCCGCCCCGGCGAGGCGGGCGCGCATCTCCGCGTTCGCCCCGCGGAGCTCCCGCAACCGCCCCTCGGCCTCGGCGAGGTCGCTCGACGCCTTTCCGACGAGGGCCTCGAGCGAGGCCCGCTCGGCCGCCACCCGCTCCCCCTCCCGCTCGAGCACGGCGACCCGCTCCTCGAGGGCCAGCTTCCGGCGGGCGAGCGTCTCGAAGCTCCCCCTCGTCACCATGCACCCGCAGAGCAGGAGCGCGGGGAGCACCACCGCCGAGATGCGCATCATTTGTCCCTCCTCCGGGACGCCCATCGTAGCACAGACGCCCGGCCGCGTCACGTCCCGGCGGGAGCGGCCGCCTCGAGCCGGATGAAGGTGTTCGTGCCGGGGTAGACGGGGCCGCGGAACGGGGCCCGCGCGCCGCCGGGGAGGAAAAACTCAAGGTCGATCGTCCCCTCGGGCCGCTCGGAGCCGACCAGGTCCATCTCGTCCCCGGGGAGGCGGAAATGCCCGGTCCAGACGATCGCCCCGCTCAGCTCGTTGTCGTAGCGGGCGTCGATCCTGATGTTGGGAGAGCGGGCGGCCGCGCGGACCGCCGTCCTGACGGCCGCCCCCTCCGGCGGGCAGACCTCCAGCATGAACTGCCTGAGCGGGATCTCGTTCCCGGCAAGATCGCCGCAGATGCGGTCCCAGTCGTTCCGCATGAAGCCCATGACGTACGGGAGGGCGGGATGGTCGGGGACCATGTAGGCCGCGCCGTGCCGCCTCCCGCCAAGCCCCCAGAGGAGCTTCTCCGGGAAATGCCGGAGCCGGAGGGGGATCACCACGAGGTCCGGCAGGCGGACCCGCTCGAGCAGCTCGACGGCGCCGCCCCCCTCCGCCGACGGCGCGATCCTCGCCCGCAGGTAGAGATGGTCGCTCAGGTGGGCGCTCGACTGGTCCACGAGGCCGTCCCCGCGGTTGCCGTTCGCCCCGACGATGGAGAGGGTGTTCCTTTCGTGGACGGGGCACGCCCCGCCGGCGTCCCCGGCGATGAGGAAATCGACGTTCCTCAGCTGGTGCGGGCCGCCGAGCTTCGTCTGCCTGATCTGGTTCAGCTCGGAGCCGAAGAGGAGCCGCAGGGGCGGCAGCCACTTGAAGAGCAGGAACGACTCGTTCGCCCGCGGCGAGCCGAAGAAGGATGCGGCCATCGACAGAAAGTACGGATCGACGTCGAGCATCTCCTTGTACTCGGCATAGTCGATGAAGAACCGCCTGATCCGCTCCCGCTCCTCGAGGCTGCAGTGCCGCAGGTCGGAGGCGCAGAGCCGGAGCCGCTCGTAGCGCTTCGGGTAGAACGGCGTCGACGGCCCCTCGAAGCGGTCGATATCGGGGTAGCGGCTCGCGGGGTCGATCAGGTACTCCATGAACGCGCCGAACCGCCGCTCCGCCCGCGACGCCGCGCGCTCGTAGAACCGGCCGAGATCGGGGTCCCCCTCGAACTCGCGCGGCCGCTGCACCCTGATGTTCTTGATGATCAGGTAATCGTCGAGCGCGTCGATGAACATCCTGAACTCCGGGTCGTTCAGGAGGGCGCGCCACTCCTCGCCGAAGGCGCGCTCGAGGCGCCGGTACTCGTTCCGGAAGGTGAAAAAGATCCGCCGGGCGATCTGCGCCATGATCACCCCGCCCTGGCTGTAGCCGATGAAGACCACCCGGCGGACGGGCGGGAGGCCGAGCGCCGCGCGCCGCTCGTTCTCGTAGTCGATCTCGCGCACCGCCGCCGGGCCGACCCGCGTCCAGGCGATGGCGATCTCGTCCGAGAAGATCTCCGCGGCGGCGGGGAGCGGATACTCGCGCGTGTCGTAGGTGAGGATGCGGCACGGGATCCCCTCCCCGGCGAGGAGACGGACGAGGCCGCCGAAGTGCTGCTCCTGGGTGATGTTGACCGTGGGGATCCGCATCCCCGGGATGGCGAGGACGAGCGGGGCCTCCGGATCGAGGCGCGTCTCTCGGGCCGGCCCCGGCGGCGGGAAGCGCTCGAGGTCGATCGTCGCGCACCCCGCCGCGGCGAGCAGGAGGAGGCATGCGGCCCGTGCTCTCATCCCGTTGACCGTGGCGGCCCCTCCCCTCACCCGAGGCGGGCGAGGAGGGCGGCGACCCGCTCGCCCATCCGCCTGCACTGCGCGTCCACCCGGCGGTCGGGGGCCTCTATGGAGACCCTGCCGTAGTGGTCCCCCTCCGGGTCCCCCTGCACCACCATCCCGTGGATGAGCATCGCCTCGATGATGGCGAGGACGGTCGTCTCGTTGCCGCCGCCGATGTTCGCGGCCGAGGTGAACGCCGCCCCCGCCTTCCCGTCGAGGGCCCCGTGGTGGGCCACGCTCTCGTCGAGGAGCTTCTTGACCTCCCACGCCATGGTCCCGTAGTAGGTCGGGGAGCCGATGATGATGCCGTCGTAGCCGGGGAGGTCGCCGGCGGCGACGTCCTCGACGCGCCTGAGGTCCGCCTCGGCGCCGCCCGCCCGCACCCCCTCCGCGACGGACCGCGCCATCTTCTCCGTGTTGCCGGTGCGCGAATAGTACGCCACGAGAACCCTCGCCATGCCGCACCTCCGTTCCGGTCGCCGGGCCCTACGCGTCGCGGGGGGCGGCCCCCCCGATCCCCCGCTCGCGCAGGTGGTCCCGCAGCCGCTTGACGTGCTCCCACATCTCCTTCTTCTTCCGCGGATCGCGGAGGAGGAACGCCGGGTGGTAGAGCACCATGAACTGGACGCCGGGGTACTCCTCCATCGTGAAGAAGGCGCCGGCCTTCTCCTCCATCGTGAAATCGGACGGCACGCGGGCGATGTGCCTGAGGGCGACCGCCCCGAGGAGCAGGATGACCTTCGGCCGCATCAGGTCGATCTGCCTGTGGAGGAACGGCAGGCACGCCCTGACCTCCTCCGCCTGGGGGGCGCGGTCCTCCGCCGTGCCGTCCTCCCGGACCGTCACCGGCATGCACTTGACGACGTTCGAGATGAGCATGTCCTGGTCGGAGTCGAGGCCGATCGAGGCGAAGATCCTGTCCAGCATCTCGCCCGCGCGACCCACGAACGCCCGGCCGGTCCTGTCCTCGTTCTCGCCCGGCCGCTCGCTGATGACCATGATCCGGGAGGAGGGGTTGCCGCGGTCCACCACGATCCGGTTCCGGTGCCGGTGGAGGTCGCACGCCCGGCAGTCGTACCCCTCGAGAAGCCGCTTGAACTCGTCGTAGGAATCGGCCTCGAGGATCCGGTTCCTTTCGCTGTCGAAAAGGTCGAACTGCATGGGCGCGATCGCCGCCTCCCCGTCCGACGCCCAACTATTGTAGTATCGGCGCGGGCGCCCCGCAACGCAAATCCCCCCGCATGTCCCGCCAAATTAGAAATGTCCCCTTCTTAGCAAATTAGAAATGTCCCCTTGATGACTCCCTCTCCCCCCAGTGAATGGGGGGAGAGGGGTGGGGTGAGGGGGGAGAGAAGAGATTGCCCCCCCTCCCCGAGACAGCCGCTGTGCGGAAAACGCGCGCGTCTTTATTGTTCATCGATTGCACCCACCGAGCATCCCTTCAATGGACGATCTCATCGTGGTGAGGCCACGAGCAAGGGCCTGACTTTGAACTGCCTGTAGGGATGATCGGGCGGCGGCTTGTAGGGTGTTCTCTGTGCTCTTCCCCGAGGGGGCTTCACGGTTTTCACCGGCATCCGCTGGAGTTCCGTATAGGCAACCTCCATCCTCCTGTAGACGATGTGCATGCTGCCATCGAGCCACTCCTGGACCGTCACCTTCTTCCGGGCGGGAGGCAGCACCCTGTTCTCTTTCCTGATCTGGAAGATCCGGTTGTTCCATCGCACCGTCCAGTCGTTATCAACCACGCGCGTCTCCTCGAAACAGAAGATGCTTCGCAGATCCACCCCCTTCGGCACGGGGCGGTGCAGATCCACATCGTGGTGAGGGGCCACGGCAAACCGCTCGTTGAGATCCTTCAGAAAGCCCCTCTCCAGAAACGCATTCCCCTCCTCCCTCGTCCGGATCCCCTCCAACCGCATCTCCTTCACCAGCCGGTCCTGATACACCCCGTGCTGCAGTCAGATCCGCGAAAATCCGCGTGAATCCGCGGCGAAAACTCAATAGCTGGGTGAATCCGCGGTGGATTGATTCTTTGTCGCTTGCCGGCGGGCGGCACGGATGTGGACGGGGCGCGCCGGGTTCCCTATAATGAGCAGGGGCATTCGAGCACCATGAACGCGAAGGGACGCGCAATCCTTGCAGCCATCCTCGCCGCCGCCTCGGCGCCCGCCGCGGCGGAGGTCATCATCCTCAGGAGCGGCGAGCGGCTGGAGGGCGGCCTCCTCGTCTTCCGGAACCGGGGGATCGTTCTCAGGAAGGCGGAGGGGGAGCCGGGCCGCTACCTCGACTACGAGGAGATCAGCCGGATCACCACGAAGGACGGGCGGCTCTGGTACCTCATGCCGCGCGGCGCCCACCCGACGCCGCAGCCCGCCTCCCGCCACTTCCCCCTCGCGCGGGTGATCCTCCCGGCGCCGAAACGCGCCGCCCCCGTCCCGCAACTGCTCCTCCCCCCGGGCGAGGCGGTGGAGGTCTCCTGCGCCGGCGCGGCGGACTCGGTGACGATCGAGCTCGAGGGAGGCGGGCGGGTGCGCCTGCTCGGGGTCGCGCCCCCGGCGGCGGCGGACGGCCGGCGGGCGGCGCGGAAGGCGGCGGAGCATCTCGCCGGACTCGTCGCCGGGAGGACCGCCCGCCTCTACCCCGGCCCCCAGGGCGCGGCCGCCGGCGACGCGGAGGCCTACGTCGTCGTCGACAACGCCCTCGTCAACGCCCGCCTGCTTGAGCACGGCCGGGCGCGCGTCGACGAGGAGGCGCCCGACCATCCGTACCGCGAGGCGTTCCTCTCCCTCGAAAAATTCGCCCGGACGCTCGGCCGCGGCGTCTGGGCGGACGCCCGCCCCTAGCCCCCCGCCCGAATCCGCAAGGAACACCTTTGCCGCGGATCTTCACGGATCGCTGACGGATATTCACGGATCATTCTCCAGCGGCATCAGTGGAGATCCGTACGGATCCGTGGAAATCCGCGGTGGATTGCGGCATTGATTATTCGACGTTTGCGGGCGAGTTCGCGGTTGACAGAAACCGGTCTACGGCTACAATGGGGGCGCACGATCCGCCGCGCGGAGGCGGTCCGGGAGACCGAAACCGATGGAGAACATGCGCGCGAACGCCGAACGGGTTTACGAGCAGGAAGAGCGGAAGCACATCCCCAGGATGGTCATCCAGAACGTCCTCGACTGGAACATCGCCCACGGGGTCGACACGATCCTTGGGCTGAACAGGCGCGTCGGGGACGGCACCTTCCCCGAGCTGGTGCGCGACGGCGACGAGGAGTACCACCGGAACGTCACCCGCGCCGCCGAGGAGGTCATCCGCCACCGCGGGCGGATCCGGATCGTCATCATCGCCGGCCCCTCCTCCTCGGGGAAGACGACGACGACGATCAAGCTCAACGAGCGCCTCAAGAAGGAGGGGATGAGCATCGTCCCCATCAACCTCGACAACTACTTCTTCGACCTCGAGAAGCACCCGAAGGACGAGTTCGGCGACTACGATTTCGAGGTCCCCGAGGCGCTCGACCTCGCCCTCATCAACCGGCACCTCCTCGACCTCATCGAGGGAAGGACCATCCAGGTCCCGCGCTACAACTTCAAGACGGGCCTCCGGGAGGAGGAGACCGACCCGCTCCGGCTCGAGCGAAACCAGATCCTCCTCATCGACAGCCTCCACGGTCTCTACGAGGCGATGACGGAGAGCGTCCCGCGGGAGATGAAGTTCCGCCTCTACATCGAGACGCTGAGCCAGATCCGGGACGGGGAGGGGAACTGGGTCCGCTGGACCGACATCCGCCTCCTGCGCCGCATGGTCAGGGACAGCTGGCACCGGAGCTACGACCCGGTCCGCACCATCGGCCACTGGCACTACGTCCGGAAGAGCGAGATGCGCCATATCGTCCCCTTCATCACGAACGTGGACTTCGTCCTGAACGGCGCGCTCCCGTACGAGCTGCCGGTCCACAAGAAGTACATGTTCCCGTTCTTCGCGAAGGCGATCGAGGAGTACGGGAACGACCCGCGGCGCGAGGACGCCTCCATCAGGGCGTCGCGCGTGCAGAAGCTCCTGAGCGAGGTCCGGGTCCTCGAGGACGATTCCTGCATCCCGGGGACCTCGCTCCTCAGGGAGTTCATCGGGGGGAGCACGTACCGGTACTGACGCCGGGACGAGCGATTGCGCTTGCCGGCGGCGGGGCGTTCGGCTATCATCGTTGTCGGCGGGATCGGAGGGCGCGCGCCTCCGCCGCCGACGGTCAAACCGGAGGAGGAAAGACGATGGACAGGTTCAGGGTCGCCGCCGTGATGGCCGTGGCCGTGCTGGTCGCCGCAGCCGGCTGCGCGAAGCAGGCGAAGGTCACCATCCCGTCGCACGGGCGCGGCCTCCTCGGCGACGAGGGGCTCCTCGGCGACATCCCGCTCACCCAGATGCCCGAGGGCGCGTTCGTCGAGCCGGAGGATTACCCCGACCCGGTCGCCCGGGAGATCTTCAGGGACGTCCACTTCGACTACGACAAGTACGACATCAGGGCGAGCGAGCGCCCGATCCTCGAGGGGATCGCGGTCTACCTGCGGGAGCACCCCCAGCTCATCATCAAGGTGGAGGGGCACTGCGACGAGCGCGGCTCGAACGAGTACAACCTCGCCCTCGGCGAGCGGCGGGCGCTCAGCATCCGGAGCTACCTCTCCAACCTCGGCGTCTCCGCGGAGAAGATCTACACGATCAGCTACGGCGAGGAGCGGCCGCTCTGCACGGAGAGCAACGAGGGCTGCTGGTCGCGGAACCGGCGGGGGCACTTCCTCCTCGGCGCGCCGCGCTGACGGCCGCCGCACGCGAGCGACGCGCGAGGGCCCGGGCGGCATCCCCGGGCCTTCGCATGTCGGAAGGACCGCATGAAATCACGCATCCTCCGGACGGTCGCCGCGGCGCTGCTCCTCCCCGCCTGCGCCTCCCCCGGCCGCCTCGCCGCCCAGACGGACGCCCTCCGCGCGCGGCAGGCGGCGATCATCGAGGAGATCTCCGCCCTCAAGGGGGAGGTCCGCGCCCTCCAGGCGGCCCGGGAGGCCCACGAGCGGAGATTTTCCGACGAGTCTGACGGCGCGGGCCGCGCCGTCTCCCGGATCGGGGATATCGAGCGGCGGCTCGCCGCCATCGAGCGGGACCTCGCCGGCCTGAGGACCGAGACGGAGCGGCGGATGCAGGCGGTCATCGAGGCGGTCAAGAGCGAGAACGCCCAGCTCCGCGCGGCGATCGAGAAGTCGCAGAAAACGGCGGTCGCCTCGGGGTGGGAGCACACGGTCGCCGCCGGCGAGACGCTCGCGGCGATCGCGAAGAAATACGAGGCCCGCCTCGGGGACATCGTCGAGGCGAACGACCTGAAGGACGCCGACCTGATCCGTCCCGGTCAGAAGCTCTTCATACCCCGCAGGGGGCGCTGACCGCCCCGCCGGCACGGGGCCTACGAAATCTCCTCCTCGTCCTCCTCCGTCGCCGGCTCCCCTCCCGGCGCGGCGGCCGAATCGGCGGGCCCCCTGACCTCGATCAGGTGCTTGAAGATGCGGAACTTCTGCGGCCCCACCTCGGGCACCCTGGCGAGGTCCTCCGCCTCGGCGTACGGCCTGTGGGCGATGATCGCCCGGGCGGTCGGCTCGTCCACGAGGGGGAGGAGCATGAGCTCCTTCAGCTTCGCCGTGTTCGGATCGAGGCGGATTCCCTCGCCGACGCCGCTGTAGCTGTCCGTCCTCGTCGTCTTCTTCCGGCGGCGCCGCCTGGCGAGGAGGACCGGGGCCGCGCCCGCCTCCGTTCCGCTCGAAAGCGACTGCTCCATGAGGCCCCGCACCCCGAGCTCGGCCAGGCCCGGCGTCTGCCCGGCGGCCGAGTCCGCCGTGAGCGCAACGCACAGGGCCGCGACGAGCAGCGTCCCCGCGCACCCGGCAATCTTCTTCATGTCGCACCTCCCCGCGCAACGCGTAGCGGAATCCATCATGGAAAATTATATCACATTCCCGGACGGAACAATACGACGGGCATCTCCGTTCCCGGAACGCACGGCCTCAACCCGCCCCCTTGTTCCGCACGGCGAAGGTCAGGCGTTCTCCCGGGGGAAGTTCGTACACCCTTCCGTCGTGGCCGATCTTCGCCGTCCGGATCTGGGATGTCCTCGAGGCGATGGTCATCGATTCCCCGTCCAGCATGAGATCAAACCAGTTCCCCCTGTATTTGATCTTCATGCCCAGCCTGGTCCGGTTCCCCGGCAGGCGCGGATTGAAACAGAGGACGTCATCCCTGAACTCCATGCCGGTAAAACATCTCTGCACGATGTCGACGGTCCCGGCCATGGCGCCGGTGTGGATGCCCTCGTGCGTGGTGCCGTCCTGGATGTCGGAGATGTCGCTCTCCAGCGCCCTGTTGAACAGTTCCCATGCCCCGGGCCGGTCCGACCTCGCGAGCACCCACGAATGCACCACATTGCCCAGCGTCGAGCCGTTGGAACACCGCTGCAGGTAATATTCGATGTTCTTCGGGATACTCAGGGGATGAAAATCGTATCCCATCCGCTCGAACAGCTCCCGCAGCTCCTCCGCGGAGAAAAGATAATACAGCATGAGGACGTCGGCCTGCTTTGAGACCTTGTAGCGGCTCACGCTGTCCCCCTCGGCCTCCAGGATCCGGTCGAGGCGGCGTATGTTTCCGTATTTCCGCCGATACCCCTCGAAGTCGAACTCGGCCAACCGGTCATACCCTTCAAACTGGCTTATGATCCCGTCGTCGTGGAAGACGACGCGCATCGTGCGGACGATATCCCGCCAGCGGTCGATTTCCGAATGATCGAGCCCGATCGTATCCAGCAGGTCGCTCCTTCTCCCTGCCTGTATGACATCGAGGGCCTTCATGGCCGTCCGCATCACCCACACGGCCATGACATTCGTGTAGGCATTGTTGTCGACGCCCGGCCTGTCGGAGCCCGGATACCTGTCGTGATATTCATCAGGGCCCATGACGCCCAGTATTTCATGCCTGCCGAGTTCCTCGTTATACGTTGCGATGCTTGAAAACAACCGCGCGATTTCAAGCATCATCTCGACGCCGTAGGTGGCCATGAATTCCTCATCGCCCGTCGCCTGGTAGTATTGCCATAGGTTATACGCGATGGCCGCATTGACGTGACGCTGCAGATGGGTGTTGTCCGGCAGCCACCGTCCCGATTCGGGATTGAGATGGAGCTCTTGCGTCTCCTCCCTCCCGTTGCTTCCGCTCTGCCAGGGGAACATGGCCCCCCGGAAACCCGCTTCCCACGCGGCCGTTCGCGCCCTGTCAAGTCTTCGGTAACGGTAGAGCAGGAGCGAACGGGTCAGGACGGGGATTCTCATGTTCAGATAGGGGAAGATGAACAACTCGTCCCAGAAGATATGGCCCCTGTATGCCTCGCCGTGCCAGCCGCGCGCGGGCACGCCCGTGTCGAGGTCGATGGAATTTCTCGATGCGGTTTGCAGGAGATGGAACACATGCAGGCGGAGTATCATCTGGGCGCGCTCATCGCCCCATACCTGAATGTCGCACCGGTCCCACAGATGGCTCCACTGCTTCATGTGACCGGCCAGGAGTGCGTCGAAAGGGGCCGCCTGCCTGATGCCTTCCACGGCGTCGGTCACGGGCTCCGAGATGGCGAAATCCCTTGAGGTATGGATGGAGACAATCTTCTCGATTCTCACCGGCCGGCCCTTCACCGCCTCGACGAGGCAGTCCTGCGCAATGTATCCGGGCTCCTGCCGGATGTTCCTCGCCACATCCGCCTGTTCATCCCCGAAATACACACGGGTTCTCGCGGCCTCCGCCACGCGAATGCGGGATTGATTGGTCTCCACGAGCAGGTAGATTCCATCGTCGTTCGCCGGTCCGCTCCCCACGGGCGCGAGGTGCGCGCCGTTCAGCCGCCTGTAGCGCTCGACGCCGGCGTTGACGACCGTTCCATCCAGGGCGGAGTGTATCCGGATGCGCCCCGACCAATTCTCGGGCATGATCGTCATCTCGAGCGCCGCCAGGTGCATCGCGGCCATGTGCACGAAACGCCGGAGCATGACGGTCGTCTCCCGGCTCCGCCCGTCCCTGAACCGAACGGTCCGAATGAGCACCCCCGCCTTCATGTCGAGCTCCTGGCGGTAGGAAAGGATCTCCACGGACATCAGATTGAGCCAGTCGCCGTCTTCGGGCCTGAACTTCAGGAGGAGCCAATTCGGCATGTTGACGAGGTCCTCGTTCTCAACCACCCGCCCCGCCACTTCCGTCTTCAGGCGGTTGTATCCGCCGGCGAGGTAGGTGCCGGGATAATGTACGTCGTCCGCCTCCGACTCCGGCGCCGCGCCCCGTGTGCAGAAAAAGCCGTTGCCGAGCGTGCAGAGCGCCTCCCGCAGGCCCTCTCGTGACGGCTCAAAGGCGTCGTACGCGAGGGTCCAGCCGTCATTGCCCATGGCGGCCTCCTTTGCGGAACGAGGCGACCTTCAGCAGGAACTCCCCGACCTCGTCAGGATCATGCAGGCTGTACGTCGCCGCCGTCTCGTATGGTTCATCCCACACCACGATGCCGATGCCCCTTCCCCGCAGGGCCCGGAATGCGTCTTCATCCGTCACGTCATCGCCCATGTAGATCGGCAGGACATCCGTGCCGTCCATCCGCAGGGCGCCCAGGAGGGAAAGGACGGCCTTCCCCTTGTGCCAGTCGATGGCCGGCTGGAGCTCGAATATCTTTTTCCCGCGCGCCTTCCTGAGTTCCGGACGGCCCGCCGAGACCCTGTCCACCGCCTCCTCGATGGATTCGACCTTTTCCTGCGCGACGAGCCGGTAATGGACGGCGATCGCGAACCGCTTTCTCTCGACGAGCACGCCGGGGATGGAGCCGAGTTCCCGCAGCAGTTCCCCCTCCGCCTCGTCCAGCACCGGCAGGAACTCCGTCCCCACCTGATGCGCCACGTGCAGTCCTTCCGGGCCGACGACGTCGAAGCCGTGGCTCCCGGCATAGACGATGGAGTCTATCTTCACCTTGTCCCGCACGTCCTCCAGATCGCGGCCGCTGATGATCCCCACCGTGCAGCAGCGTGAAAGTTCCACCACGGCCGCCCGCATCTCCTCCGACATGATCGCCCTGTCGGGGGTTTCGACGATGGGGGTGAGCGTTCCGTCATAGTCGAGAAAGACCGCAATGCGTTTCCCCCTCGCCGCGCCGGCGATCTCCTCGAAACGCTCCAGGGCGGAGGGCAGGGCATGCATCGCCTCGCCCCCGTCGGTGATTTCGATCTGCGAGAGATCCTCGACCGCCGTATCGGCCCCGTTTCCGAGCAGCGATTCCGCGTCGCCTTTCCGCGCCACGCCGATCACCAGGCCGAATGCGCCGGCACGGCCCGCCTGAACGCCCGCGATCGCATCCTCAACCACGATCGCACGTGCCGGTTTCACCCGCAATTGTCGCGCCGCCTCGAGGAAGATGTCCGGCGCGGGCTTGCCCTTGATGCCGATCGCCTCGGAATCGGTGCCGTCCACACTGGCATCAAACAGATGGCGGAGATTCGCCGAATTGAGGATCATGGCGCAATTCCTGCTCGAGGATATGATCGCCGTCTTCAGGCCATGCCTTTTCGCGGCATGAATGAAATCCACCGTCGAGGCATATACAGCAACGCCGCGCTCCCGGATGGAATGCAGGAAATACTCGTTCTTGAGCGTGCCCAGCCCCTGCACCGTCTCGGTGCCGGCCGGATCATCCGGCCGGCCCTCCGGCAGATCGATGCCCCTCGATCGGAGGAAACTCCGCACGCCGTCCACGCGCGGCTTTCCGTCCACATGGAGACGGTAATCCCCGTCGATGTCGAACGGCCGGAAGGGGACGTTCCGGCGGGCGGCGTCCCTCGATAAAAACTCATCGAACATCCTCTTCCACGCCTCCGCATGGACGCCGGCGGTATCGGTCACCACCCCATCGAGGTCGAAGATGGCCGCGTCATACTTCTTCGCGGTGATCCGATGTCTTTCTTCCCGCATCAGGATTCGACCTTTCCCCGGTCCGCGTTCGCCGGCATGGCGCGGGGCACATTATGAGCGGGGTGGCGGGCATGACGCCCGCCGTCACCCCTCAAGGCCCGCGAGATGGCACTCCGCCTCGAGGAGCGCCGTCACGCCGTCGCCGACGGAGGAGGCGACCTGCCGGACGGAGTCCGCGCGGACGTCCCCCGCGGCGAAGACGCCGGGGACGGACGTCCGCATGCGGATGTCCGTGACGACGTATCCGCGGTCGTCGAGGGCGACCGCCCCCTCCAGGAAGCCGGTGTTCGGCATCGTGCCGACGAAGACGAAGACGCCGTCGCAGGGTATCTCCCTGCGACGGTCGCTCGCGACGTCCTCGGCGATGACCCCCTGCACCTTCTCCCCGCCGAGGATCTCCCGGACGACGGTGTTCCAGGCGAAGGCGATCTTCGGCTCCGCCGACGCCCGCCGCCGGAGGTGGCGGCCCGCCCGCAGGCTGTCCCGGCGGTGGACGACGGTGACGGAGGAGGCGAAGCGCGCGATGAAGAGCGCCTCCTCCACGGCGGTGTCGCCGCCGCCGACGACGACCACCCGGCCGCCGGCGAAGAGCGGGCCGTCGCACGTGCCGCAGTACGAGACGCCGCGGCCGGCGAGCCGCTCCTCGCCCGGCACGCCGATCCTCCGGTACGAGGCCCCCGTCGCGACGATGACCGCGCGGGCGCGGCGCTCGCCGGCCGCCGTCCGGAGGAGGATCGACCGCCCCTCGGGGACGAGGCCGGTGACGGCCTCCTCGGCGATCCGCAGGCCGAACGCCCGCGCCTGCTCCTCCATCCGCCGGGCGAGCTCCATCCCGGCAAGCGGCTCGGGGAAACCGGGGTAGTTCGCGACCTCCGCGGTGACGACGATCTGCCCGCCCGCCATCCCCTTCTCGAGGAGGAGGCAGTCGAGGCCGTCGCGGGCGGCGTAGATGCCCGCCGCGAGGCCGGCGGGCCCGCCACCGACGATGATGAGTTCGTGGATTTCGTCCGTCATGCGCCGGTGATTATAGCCCGCGCGCGCGGCGGCGGGCAAGCCGAACCGAGGCCGGAGGAATACCGGGGACGCTCACGCCATCCCCCGGATTGACCGGCGCGCGGGCCGCTGGTATAGTCCTGCCCGATGGAACGTCGGAAGGCGATCGCCTGGGCGGTCCACGCCTACACGGCGCTCGGCGCCGCCGCGGGCCTCCTCGCCCTCCACGCCTTCCTGGACGGGAGCGCGCGGCGGGCGTTCGGCCTCCTCGCCGCGGCGCTCCTCATCGACTCGACGGACGGGGCGCTCGCCCGCCGGTTCCGCGTCGCCGAGGTCCTCCCCCGGTTCGACGGCAGGCGGCTCGACGACATCGTCGACTACTGCGCCTACGTCTTCGTCCCGGCGGTCATCCTCGCCGCCGGCGGCCTCCTGCCCGACGGCGCGTGGGGATGGGCCTGCGTCCCCGCCCTCGCGAGCGCGTACGGCTTCTGCCGGGAGGACGCCAAGACCGCCGACGGCTTCTTCACCGGCTTCCCGAGCTATTGGAACATCGTCGTCCTCCACCTCTGGCTCCTCCGCTGGCCGGCGGCCGTCAACCTCGCCGTGGTCCTCCTCCTCTCCGCCCTCGTTTTCTGGCCGGTTCGCTACATCGACCCGTTCAAGACGGTCCCGCTCCGCCGGCTCACCGTCCCGCTCACGATCGCATGGGCCGCCGCGGGGATCGTCCTCATCGCCACGATGCGGCGGCCGAACCCGCTCCTCCTCCGCGCCTCGCTCCTCTACTGCGCGTACTACCTCATCGCGTCGTTCGGGATCCACTTCGGCGGGGCGGGTCGCGCCGGCGCGCGGTGACGGGGCGGCGGTTCAGGCCGCCGCGCTCCCGAGGGGACGCGGGGGAAAGCGGCGGGCGGTGAGGCGGGAGACGACGACGATCGCCGCGAGGCCGCACAGCATCGCGAGCGTCTTGAACGGGAAGAGCGTCCCCGTCTCCGGCTCCCACCACGGGTACGGGATGAGCCGGGGGATGCCGAGGAGCGGGTCGCCGCCCCCGAAGCGGAGCGACGCAGAGACGGCGATGCCGGCGACGGCGCCGGGCGTGTTGGCGCGCCGCATGAAGAGCGCCGCCACGAGCTGCGGGAAGAGGATGACGTACACCGCGTCGCTGCAGAGGTACCAGAGGGCCTGCACGCTCCGCACCCGCAGGGCGATGACGGTCGCCGCGACCCCGACGGCGACCGTGCAGAGCCGGAGGCAGACGCGGAGCGAGCGGTCGCCGGCGCGCGGGCGGATGATCCCGCGGTACCAGTTCCAGGTGAACATCGACGAGGCCGAGAGGACCGACGAGTCCACGGACGACATGACCGCCGCGGCGACCGCGCCGAGGCCGAGCATGCCGACCCAGTACGGCGTGCAGTAGCGCAGGACGTAGGGGAGGATCATGGCCGGGTACTCCACGTCGAGGCCCAGCTCCCGCCACGGGACGACGCTGCCGATAACGCCGATGACGATCGGCGGCACGGCCATGAGCGCGCAGAGGAGGCCGGCCCAGATCGAGAAGCGGGCCGCGACGCGCTCGTTCCGCGCCGCGAGCACCCGCTGGAAGTAGACGTTCCAGGGGATGCCGCCGAGCATGAGGAGGAAGGTCCAGTCCCACCAGTTGAGGACGAGCGGCACCGTCCACGGCGGGTGCGCCGCGACGTCGCGGAGCGGCGGCAGGAACGAGGTGAGCGAGCCGCCCGCATCCCGGAACTGCGCCGCGACCGCGGCGAATCCCCCCGCCCGCGCCGCCGCGAACGGGATCGCCGCCAGGAGCCCCGCGAGGATGAAGGCGAGCTGGAGCACGTCCGTGTAGGCGACCGACCAGAGGCCGCCCACCGCCGTGTAGCCGACGGCCACGGCCGCGGAGATGACGATCGCGGTCGAGAGGTCGATGTTGAGGATGGTGCCGAACGTCGTCCCGAGGGCCGTGAGGATCGCCGCGCTCCAGAACACCTCCCCCGCGAGCGCCGGAAAGAAGAGCGCGCCCGCGACGCCTCTCCCGAACCGCCGCTCGAACGGGTCGATGAGCGTCGTGAACCCCATCCGCCGCATGGTGCGCGCGAAGAAGAGCCCGCCGAGGATGAGGCTCGCGGCGTAGCAGAGGCCCGCCTGGGCCCCCCACGTCATCCCGTTGCGGTAGACGTTCTCCGCCGTGCCGTTCACGTAGCCGCCGCAGACCCAGGTGGCGGTCATCGTCAGGAGGGCGATCCAGAGCGGGATGTTCCTGCCGGCGAGGAGGAGGTCGGCGGGGGCGCCGGTGTCGCGCCGCTTCGGGAACCAGATCCCGACGAAGAAGATGAGGGCGTAGAACGCCCCCATGCAGGCGAGGCCGCCCCAGTGGATTCCGGTCATTCGGAAGAACGCCTCTCCGATCAGCCGCGGCCGCCGAGGGACGGCCCCCGGCGCGTCAGCGCGCCTCGCCGGCGTACAGCTTCCCGTTCACGACGGGGGCGAAGGCGCAGTAGAGCGCGAGCTTGAAGCTCTGGAGGCGCGTGATGCGGTTCCCCGTCAGGACGCCGAACGCCCCCTGCTTCGATCGCACGTCCTCGACCCCCGTCATCTCCTCCATCAAGTGGGCGAGCTCGCGCCCCCCCCGCACCTTCTCCATGACGGAGGCCGGGAGGGGGAGGCCCGGCGTCGCCCCGATGAAGGTCCTCGTCCCGTCGAAGACGGCGACCCATCCCTTCAGGATCGGTCCGTGGGGGGTCTGGGCCACGCCGCCCTCGAGGCCGACGCCGAAATCGGCCCCCCCCTCGCCGAACGCCCCGGCCGCCCGCCTCGCCGCCCCCTCGATGATCTCGTCGTCCGTCGCGGGGGTGTGGGAGACGCCGGAGTCCGTCCGGAACGGCCGGACCGTCGCGCCGCCGAAGAGCTCCCGGCACGCCTCCTCGACCGCGCGGCGCTTGATCCTGTTGAGCGACCCCACGTTGACGACGACCCTCTCCACCGTTTCCCTCACCGTCCCCTCTCGAGGAACGCCCGGTGCAGGAGGCGCACCACGGCGTCCGCGTCCTGGTTCCGCACGAGGAAGCTGATGTTCATCGCCGAGCTCGCCTGCGAGATCATCTCCACGTTGATGCCGCGCCGTCCCACGGCCCCGAACACCTTCGCGGCGATGTTCGGCGTGTCGCCGATCCCGTCGCCGACGACGCACACGATCGCGCGCCCGTCGATCGTCCCCGCCGTGCAGATCTTCCCGAGGTCGCCGATGATCCTCCCGAGGCGCGGCGCGGCGACGCCGTCCACCGTCACCGACACGCTCACCTCGGAGGTCGCGATGAGGTCCACGGGGACCGCGTGGTGCCTGAACACCTCGAAGATCCGCGCGAGGAAGCCGTGCGCGTCGAGCATCCGCGTCGAGCGGAGATTGATGAGGATGTTGTTCTTCTTGCAGGCGATGGCCCGCACGAGGCGGCGCGGCCGGGCCGCCCGCCGGACGACGAGGGTGCCCGCGGAGGCGGGCCGGAAGGTGTTGAGGATCCGCACCGGGATGTCGCGCTCCACCGCCGGCTCGATCGTGCGGGGGTGGAGGACCTTCGCGCCGAAGTAGGCGAGTTCCGCCGCCTCCGTGAAGCTCAGCCGCCGGATCGTCCGCGCCGCCGGGACGACGCGGGGGTCCGCGGTCATGATCCCGGTGACGTCGGTCCAGATCTGGATCTCGTCGGCCTCCATGCCCCGGCCGATGATCGCCGCGGTGAAGTCGCTCCCCCCCCTGCCGAGCGTGGTGATGTCCCCGCGCGCGTTCTTCGCGATGAAGCCGGTGACGACCGGCACCGCCCTCGCCCGCCCGAGCCTCGCCCGGACCGCCCGGTAGGTCCGCGGCAGCGGGCTCGCGTTCCCGTGCTCGTCGCCGGTGACGATCCCCGCCTCCCAGCCGGTGAACGGCCGGCTCGGAACGCCGCGCGCGGCGAGGCGGGCGCTCACGATCCTGGCGGAGGCGCGCTCGCCGAAGCTCGCCACGCAGTCGAGCGATCGCGGGGTAAGCTCGCCGAGGTAGTAGATGCCGTGGAGGACCTCCTTCAGCTGGACGCGCTCCCGCTCGATGAGCCGCTCCGGGAGGCCGAGATCCCGCAGGATGGCGGCGTGGACGGCGCAGAACCGCTCGTAGAGCCGTATCCCCTCCCGCGAGCGCTCCCTCGCCTTTTGGGCCGCCTCGAGGAGCAGGTTGGTGATCCCCCCGACCGCCGAGACGACGACGACCGGATCGCGCCGCCGCCTGTCGGCGACGATCGCGCACACGCGCTCGATCGCGCGGGCGTCCCCCACGGACGTGCCGCCGAACTTCATGACGATCATGACGATCCTCCCGTCAGCCGGGGCCCGGTCAGTCGAGCCCCTCGATCTCCCGGTCCTTCGGCCAGGAGACGCTGAAGCCGAACTCGATCTTCGCCGCCTCCCTCGGGGCGAGGTCGAGCACCCAGGCGAGGACGCCGGGACGCTCCCGCTCCTCCAGCGTCACCGGGGCGGGCGAGGCCCCCTCGAGCCGCACCGCGATGTCCGGATGGCGCGAGACCGGGATCTGGTCGAGCACCGTGACCTTCGCCGCCCGGTCGGCGTGGTTCTCCACCTCGATCCGGTACCGGAAGCTCCGCCGGCCCGTCCGCCGCCGGACGAGGGACCGGTCCGCCTCCTCCTCGAGGAGCCGCCGCCGGACGGTCACCGCGTCGTCCACGCCGAGCGGGAGATCGAACGTCTCCCCCGGGGCCACGTGATCGATGGACGAGGAGCCGATGAAGTCGGGGCCGGCGAAGATATTGACCGCGCCCGCAAGGAGCGGATACGCCGCCCGGTTCTCCACCTTCGCCGTGCGGTAGGCGTGCGCCGCGAGCCTCGGAACGGCGAGGTCCTCGAAGGCGGCGGGCATGTCGAGGGAGGCGATCGTCGTCCGGCGGAGGGAGTTGTCTCCCGGCACGGTCTCCCGCCTCCCGATCCTGAAGACGACGGCGTCCCCCCGCCGCACGGCGTCCGCGACGGCGATCCCCGCCTCCTCCTCCGGCCCGCCGACGGCCTGATCGACCTCCATGAGGGGCGCCATCGCCGCCCGCCCGGCGGCGAGCGGACGGACGCGCGGGAAGTCCACGTACCACGGCTCGATCTCCGGCGGCCGGCCGCCGATGGAGGGCCGGGCGGTGGAGAGCTCGAGCTCGACATCGTTCCAGTCCTCGCCCGTGCCCTGCCGCACCTGGCCGCCGTAGACGAGCGCCACGGTCCCGGCCGCGCGGTCGGCGCGGGCGTCGTAGACCGGCCGCCAGGAGGCCCCGGGGACCACGTAGGAGAGGTCGAGCGAGAGCCGGCCGGGGGAGGCCGCCTCGAGGGCGACCCGCACGTTCTTCCGTTCCCGCGGGAGCCTCGAGACGATCTGCTGGAGCCGCTTCCTCGCCGCCTCGATCTCCTTCCGCACCGCCCGCAGCTCCTCCCCGGCCCCGCGGAGCCTCGGCCGGAGCGCGTCCCCCTCCTCGCCCAGGAAGGCGACCACCTTCCCCCACCCCGCGGGGTCCGGCTCGCGCATGAGCATCTCGCGCGAGATCCCCTCGCCCGCGGACGACCCGATCGAGTCGATGAATTTCACCTGCATGTCGATCGTCCGGGCGCGGTCCTCGAGGGCGGTCGCCTTCCGCTCGAGCGCCTCGATCTCGTCCGTGAGGGCCCGCACCCGCTCGTCCGCCGGCTCGGCGAGATACTCGCGCTCCGCCTCGAGGCCGAGGATCGTCACCCCCGCCGCGCCCCGCCCCGAGGCGCGGAGCGAGTCGTCCACGAGGCCCGCCGGGAGGCCGTCGAACCGCACCGTCCGCTCCCCGGCCTCGAGCTCGATCTCGAGGCGGCGCGTCACGAGCGCCCTGTCCTCGTAGACGACGACCGAGACGACGGAGGAGGCGGCCCCGACGGCATCCGCCCCCCGCGCCGCCGCCGGCGCCCAGAGGAGCGCGAGAATCCAGACGCGACTGGGGTTCATGTATTCCTCCCTTCCAGCCGGCCGCCGCCAGCGGCCGGCGACGGTTCCTCCACCGGATGCCGCTCCTTCCGCAGGAGGGCGAGGAGCGCCCGGGCGACGGCGTAGGTCGCGAGGGCGGCCGCCGCGCCCGCGACGACGCTCCCGAGGAGGAGCATGGGAAAGAGCTCGCGGACCAGCCGGGCGAGGTGCGGCAGCCCCCCCTCGCGGAGCTCCCCGAGGCCGAGGGCCGGGTAATCGCCCGGCAGCAGGAGGCGGCCGACGCGGTAGTCGATGTAGAGGACGAGCGGGTAGAGCCAGGAGAACTGGACGCCGAGGAAGACGGCGGCCCTGTTCAGGTTCCGGAACACGGCGACGATGGCGGCGCAGGCGAGCAGCTGGGGGCCGTAGACGGGGAAGAAGCTCACGCAGACGCCGACGGCGAGCCCCAGGGCGATCTCGTGGTTCGAGGAGCCGGCCTGGAGGAGGCGCCGCAGCCGCTGCCGGAGACCGGACGTCATGCGCCGAACGATGTCCCGACCGACCGCGCCGCCCGGATGAGCGGCGAACGTCTCGGGACCTTCCTGATCCTGCCGAGGACGCGGTTGAAGGGGGAGGAGGTCACCGTCCCGTTCCGGTACGCCGCCATGCGGTTGAACCGCCCCGCCGCCGCGAGGCGCACCGCCTCCTCCCCGAGCCGCGTGGCGAGGAGGCGGTCGACGGGCGTCGGCGTCCCGCCCCGCTGGAGGTGGCCGAGGACGGTGACGCGCGCCTCGAGGCCGGTCCCCTCCTCGATGCCGGCGGCGACCGCCTTCCCGATCCCGCCGAGCCGGACCGGGTCCGGGCTGTCGGCGACCGTCCGGTCGACGACCATCCCGCCGCCCTTCGGGTGCGCCCCCTCGGCGACGACGACGATGCTGAACCGCCTCCCGCGGCGAAACCGCCGCCGGACGACGTCGCAGACGACGTCCATCCGGTACGGGATCTCCGGCAGGAGGATGACGTCCCCGCCGCCGGCGACGCCGCCGCAGAGCGCGATCCAGCCGGCGTACCGCCCCATGACCTCGATGACCATCACCCGGTGGTGGGACTCCGCGGTGGTGTGGAGGCGGTCGATCGCCTCCGCCACGACGGTCACCGCCGAGTGGAAGCCGATCGACACCTCCGTCTCGGGGAGGTCGTTGTCGATGGTCTTCGGGACCCCCACGCACGGCAGCCCCTTCCCGCCGAGCCGCCCCGCGATGGCGAGCGTCCCGTCGCCGCCGATGCAGACGAGGGCGCAAATGCCGCGCCGACGGGCGTTCAGGAGCGCCCGCCCCGAGAGGTCCTCGAAGGCGCCGGCCGGGGCGCCCCGGCGGCGGTACCGGAACGGGTCCGCCCGGTTCGTCGTGCCGAGGATGGTCCCGCCGAGCGTGAGGATGCCGGAGACGTCGTTGAAGGAAAGCATCCGGGCCTCCCCCTCGACGAGCCCCTCGAAGCCGTTCCGGAAGCCGACGACCCGCATCCCGTAGTCGGTGATCGCCGTCTTCGTCACCGCCCGGATCGCCGCGTTGAGCCCCGGGCAGTCGCCGCCGCCGGTGAGCACGCCGATCGCCCCCGCCCCCGCGCGCATCATGCCCTCCCCCGCCGCCCGCGGCGGATCCCGGGGAAGAGGTGCCTGAGGAGCTGCCCGACATCCCGCACGTAGGCGAAGGAGAGCTCCCGGCGGAGGACGGCGGGGATCTCGAGCAGGTCCTTCCGGTTCTTCTCCGGGATGATCACCTTCCGCAGCCCGGCCCGGCGGGCGGCGAGCACCTTCTCCTTGACCCCGCCGACGGGGAGGATCTTCCCGGTGAGGGTGATCTCCCCCGTCATCCCGACCCGCCAGTCGAGCGGCTGCCCCCTGAGGAGCGAGACGAGCGCCGCGGCGATCGCCGCGCCGGCCGACGGGCCGTCCTTCGGGATGGCGCCCGCGGGGACGTGGATGTGGACGTCGCTCTTGTCGAAGAAATCCTCCGCGACGCCGAGCCGGCGGGCGTTGCTCCGCACGAGGCTCATGGCGGCCATCGCCGACTCCTTCATGACGTCGCCGAGCTGCCCCGTCAGGGTGAGGCCCTTCTTCCCCCGCATCCGCTTCGCCTCGATGAAGAGGATCTCCCCCCCCGTCGCCGTCCAGGCGAGGCCGATGGCGACGCCGGGCTCGCTCGTCCGCTCGGCGAGCTCCGGGAAGAAGCGGACGGGGCCGAGGAAGGACTTGAGGGAGGCGCGCGTGACGGCGACCGGCCTCGTGCGGCCCTGGGCGACGGCCTTCGCGACCTTCCGGCAGACCGCGGCGATCTCGCGCTCGAGGTTCCGGAGCCCCGCCTCGCGGGTGTAGTCGCGGATGATCCCCTCGATCGCGTCCTTGCCGAACCGGACGCGCGCCGCCGTGAGGCCGTGCTCGCGGAGCTGCCGCGGGATGAGGTAGCCGCGGGCGATCCGGACCTTCTCCTCCTCCGTGTAGCCGGGGAGCTCGAGCACCTCCATCCGGTCGCGGAGGGCCGGCGGGACCGGCTCGAGGATGTTGGCGGTGGTGATGAACATGACGCGGGAGAGGTCGAACGGGACCTCGAGGTAGTGGTCGGAGAAGGAGTAGTTCTGCTCCGGGTCAAGCACCTCGAGGAGCGCGCTCGACGGGTCGCCGCGGAAGTCGACGCCGATCTTGTCCACCTCGTCGATCATGAAGACCGGGTTCCTGGACCCGCACTTCTTGATGTTCTGGATGACGCGCCCCGGCAGCGCCCCGACGTAGGTCCGGCGGTGGCCCCTGATCTCCGCCTCGTCCCGTACGCCCCCGAGCGAGATCCGTATGAACCTCCGCCCCATCGCCGCCGCGATCGACTTGCCGAGGGACGTCTTTCCGACCCCGGGCGGCCCGACGAAGCAGAGGATCGGTCCCTTCGTGTCGCGCTTGATCTTCCGCACCGCGAGGTGCTCCAGGATGCGCTCCTTGACCTTCTCCAGGTCGTAGTGGTCCCGGTCGAGGATCCGCTTCGCCCGGCGGATGTCGAGGGAGTCCTCCGTCGCCGCGGCCCAGGGGAGGCTCACGAGCCACTCGAGGTAGGTCTTCGACACCGTGTACTCGGGCGCGGCCGGGTTGATGGTGGCGAAGCGGCCGAGCTCCCGGCGCGCCGTCTCCTCCACCTCCTTCGGCATCCGGGCCTTCGCGATGCGCCCCTCGAACTCGCGCACCTCCCGGGACTGCTCGTCCTCCTCCCCGAGCTCCTTCTGGATGGCCTTGAGCTGCTCCCGCAGGTAGTGCTCGCGCATCCCCTTGTTGATCGTGCTCTGCACGCTCGACTGGATCTTCGTGCCGAGCTCGAGGATCTCGAGCTCCCGGTTGATGGTGTGGAGGAGCTTCCGCAGCCGTTCCCGCACGTCGAGCTCCTCGAGGAGCTCCTGCTTCCCCGGGAGATCGACGTCCATGTTCGAGACGATGAAATCGGCGAGCTTGCTCGGCTCCGAGATGTTGAGGACCGTCATCTGGAGCTCCCTCGCGGGCACCGGGGAGAGCGAGAGGATCTTCTGGAATCCGTTCGACACGCTGCGGGTGAGGGCCTGGAGCTCCTTGCCCCCCTCGACGATGTCGTCGAGGGGGGTGACGGCGGCCCTGAGGTACGGCTCCTCCTGGATGACGCGCTCCAGGCGGAACCGCTGGAGGCCCTGGATGATGATGTTCACCCGCTGGTCGGGGAAGCGGATCATCTTGTGGATCCGACAGACCGTCCCGAACGAGAAGAGGTCGCCGGAACGGGGGTCCTCCGTGTCGGCCTTCCGCTGGGCGACGAGGCCGACGAGCTTGTCGCCCGAGAGGGCGTCGTTGATGAGGCGGATCGACTTCTCCCGGCCGACGAGGAGGGGCGCGATCATGAACGGGAAGATGACCGTGTCGCGGAGCGGGAGGACGCCCAGCTCGGCCGGGATGGAGGGCCTCGCGGCGTTGTCTGCCTGCGGCTGCTGTTCCTGCATCCTCACCCCTCCCCCCCGCCCCGCCGCCTCGGCAGCCTGACCTCCAGGAGCCCCTCGCGGTAGACGGCGGAGACGGCGTCCTCCCGGACGGGGCTGGCGATCCGCACGCGGCGCTCGAAGGCGCCGTACTCGATCTCGAGGCGGTGGTAGGTCACCTTGCGGCCGGCCGGCCGCTCCCGGCGACGCCCCCTGATGACGAGGATGTCGGCGACGAGCTCGACGCTGATGTCCCGCCGCCGCATGCCGGCGATCTCCATCCTGACGACCGTTCCCTCCTCGGTCTCGAAGACGTCGATCGCCGGGTCGAAACGGGCCTCCCGCGAGACCGCCCCGGCGGTCTCGCCGCCGTACGGATCCCGGCTCCCCTCCATCTCCCACGGTCCGTTGAAGATCAGCCGGGTTCTCATGGTCCCTCCGCGATCGCGCGCCGCCGTTCGGGATTATACCACAGTCGGTGGGGACAGAGTTCAGCCGCAGATGGAAGCGGATATTCGCTGATTGAACGCCGGGGGAGGAGCTTCCCACCCTCGGCTTTCAACGCGGTACCGTGGTCACATCCGCGGGAATCCGCGTTGATCAGCGGCACGTGCACTTTCTCTTTCGGTTTTCGGCTGTAATCGGAGCCGCGAAGATCCGTTAATGATTCGTGCGAATCCGTGGTGCAGGGTCCATTGTCGTCCGCGGCGGACGGCGGCGGTTGACGGGCGGGGGCGCGCCGCGCTATAGTTGCCGGGGGAGGAGGCGATGAAGAGAAGGGTCAACATCAACCGCGCCGCGGCGGTGGTGCTCGAGCAGTTGCCGCTCATCGGGCCGAAGCGGGCCGCCCGCATCGTCGCCGACCGGCGCGCGCGGGGGCCGTTCGGCTCCGTCGACGACCTTGACCGGGTGCCCGGCATCGGCCCCCGGATCGTGGCGCGGCTCAGGCCGCACGTCACGGTCTGATTTCAGCCGCGGTTCGACGCGGCAATCAACCGAGGCGGGAACTCCGCCGCCTGAGGCGTTCCACGTTCGGCGTTGAACTTTCAACAGTGGGTTGATACGTGGGGAATCGTTTCGTCGCGTTCCCCCCGGACACTGCGGATTTTTTCTGTCGACAGGGGGCCGGGAATGATCCATAATTCCCTCCACACTCGCGCTGTCATATCCGCGAGGGTGTCCCATCCCCAGGGAGCGCGAGAAAGGAGGGTGAGAGCGTGAGGAACTGCATGGTGTTCTCCGCGGTGCTCGTGCTTGCGGCATCCGGGATCGCGGTCGCCCAGGATCAGCCCGCGCAGAGCCCCGCCACAACGGCGGAGGTGATGACGACGGAGGACGTCACCGTCGAGACGGGCGCGGCCCCGGCCGAGGAGGCCGCGGCACCGGCGACCACCGCCGACGTCGCCACGACCGAGGCGGCGCCCGAGGCCGAGGAGGCCGCGGCACCGGCGACCACCGCGGACGTCACCACCACCGAGACGGCGCCCGAGGCCGAGGAGCCGGCGGCCCCGGCGACCACGGCGGACGTCACCACGACCGAGACGGCCCCGGCGCCGCCGGACATGGAGTAGGATCGAAGCCGGACGCCTGCGGCAAGGGGCGGCGGGCCGATCGCGGCCCGCCGCCCCTTTTTTTCCGGCGCGCCTACCGCAGCTCCCGCCCGTCGGGGACGGCGAATACGTTCCCCCCGAGATGGTGGAGGCTCCGCGCGCGGGGCGAGCGCATCATCCATCGTTTCGTGAAGAGCCCCCGCTCGGCGGCCGCCGCGACGACCCGTGCGATGAAGAGGTTGTGCCTCCGCGCGAGGCGCGCCCCGCCGGGGAGCACCCTGCACTCGAGGTGGCCGATGCATTCCGCCACCCGCGGCGCCCGCACCCTCCTCGCCCGCGTCGGCGTGAGGCCGAACCGCCTGAACTTGTCGCACTCTCTTCCCGAGACGCTCCCGCAGCCGACGACCTGCCGGAGGAGCGACCGGTTCGGCACGTTGAGGACGAACTCCCCCGTCTCCATGACGCTCCGGAAGCTGTCGTTCTCCTCCGAGAGCACCACCGCGACGAGGTCGGCGTCCACCGGCGTCACCCACGAGACGGCGCAGACGTTCGCCCGCCCGCGGCGCCGGGTCGAGAGGAGGAGGACCGGCCCGTGGTTGATGAGCCGGTACGCGTTCGAGAGCGGGACGCCCGCCTTCATCGCGTCGCCTCCCCCGCGGCGGCCGCCGGGCGGCCGTGCCGCGGTGAATGAGAATAGTTATCCATGGAAATCATGTCGCCTCCCTTGACACGCGGCCCGTATCGGGCTACATTGATTGCGGAAAGGATACCCCCACACATGAAGACACTGATACTTGTCGCCTGCGTCGCAGCCGTCGCGGCCGCCGTGCAGCCGGCGGCGGCCGAGAACCCCGTCGCCGCCTCGAGATGCGAGGCGTGCGGCAAGCTCATCGGGAGGGAGGTCAGGGGGACCGAGCTCTCCGAGGATCCCGACTTCAAGCAGAACGGCATGTTCCAGGTCTGCCAGGAGTGCCTCGACGGGAAGATGAACCGGGAGGCGCAGGCGTCCCTCACGCAGCTCGCGATGCGCTACAAGTGGAACAGCATCGCCCACAACAAGGGACTCGCCTTCAAGCCGCTCCGCCGCCCCGGGCGGTAGCGCCGCGCGTCCCCCCGGCCGCTCCGCGCGCGGAGCGTGCCGCCCTTCAGTTGTAGAAGATCTCCCAGCCCTTCACCAGGTAATCGTCGTAGTGGCCGGTGTCCGGCCGTCGCGCGGACTTGAAGGTGATCTGGTTCCAACCGGCCTTGAGGAACCACGGCGGGACGACCGCCCGGTCCCGGCGCCATGCGTTCGCGTTGCGGAGGCCCGGGATGCAGCCGAGGAAGCGGCCGTTGATGGAGACCGGGTTGTCCGCGTCGTAGGTCCCGAAGTACCAGCCGCGCAGCACCACCGGCCCCGACGGCGCCGCATCGAGGAAGAACTGTTCGGAAACCGTCGTCCCCTCGGGGCGGGGCACCTCCCACTTCGCCATGTACGGGTCGTAGGCGTCACCGACGTGGCGGGTCTTGTCGATGAGCGCCGCGCGGTGCAGGAAAGGCGTGAACGGATCCGAGATCGCCGCCGGCGTATCGTCGTCCCGCACGAACCGGCCGGTGTCCATGCGGACGAAGACCGCCGCGACGGCGTGCGTCCCGTCGTAGATTTCAGCGGCGACCGCGTCGATCGCGACCGATCCGCTCACGGGGAGGGGCGGGAAGGAGGCACCGGAGGAGGTCGGGGGCCCGAGGGCACCCCTGGAGAGGTACGTCCCCCGCATTCCCGGGCCGAAGATGCGGACGTCCCCTCCGGAGGAGAGATCCCGGATCCCGGCCGGCCCCCCGCCGACGGCGGGGTCACGGACGGCCGCGAGGAAGACGGCGAGCGGAACGCCCTCGTAATCGTCCATCGTGAAATCGCACGCGTAATCCAGATACACGATCCCCTCCGATCCGGCAGCCGCATTCAGCGTGAGGTAATTCGGGACCGGCGTGGGCGTCCGGGCGGGAATCCGCGTCGGCGTGGGCGTCGGGGTCCGGGTCGGGGTGGGCGTCCGGGTGGGTGTCCGCGTCGGCGTCTCCGTGGGGCTCGGCGTCTCCGTGGGGCTCGGCGTCTCCGTGGGGGTCTCGTCCGCGCCGGCCCGGCCGCCGAGGCAGATGGCGGCGGCAATGAGGGCGCACCCGACCCGCCGCATCAGACGGCCGCGCCCGCCCTTCGCCTCATCCGCCCGCATCTCCCCCCCCTTCCCGTCGCGCTTCCGACATGATAGCGGTTCGGGGACCCCGCAGTGAACCATTTTCTCGCCGCGGATGACAATGGACCACAAGCCGCGGATCAACGCGGATCGAATTTGAACTGTAGTGAGGATCCGTGTCAATCCGTGGCGGATTCGTTCTTGTTTCCGGCGGCCGCGGCCCTCCGGCCCCGGGCCGCAGTTGATTGTGCCCTCCCGTTCCCCTATACTCACACGAGGCCCCCATGGACGGCGGACGCATCTCGGTCATCATTCCGGTCAAGAACGCGGAGCGGTACCTGGACGGGCAGATCGCGGCGATCCTCTCGCAGGCCGGCGTCGCCCGGCCCGAGATCATCATCATCGACTCCGGCTCGACCGACGGCACGCTCCGGGCGGCCGCGCGCGCGCCGGCGCGCCTCATCCGGATCCGGCCGGAGGAGTTCAACCACGGCCGGACGAGGAACCTGGGCGCGCGGGAGGCGGCGGGCGACCGCCTCGTCTTCCTCACGCAGGACGCGACGCCCGCGGACGACCGCTGGCTCGCGAACCTCGTCCGCCCGCTCGACGAGGACCCGGGCGTCGCCGGCTCGTTCTCCCGGCACATCCCGCGCCCCGGCTGCTCGATCTCCCTCGCCCGCCAGATCGAGGAGGAGTGGCGGCAGGCGGGGGGCCCGGAGCGGATCGTCAAGCGGGTGTCGTCCCGCGCCGAGCTCGAGGCGCGGAAGCCGTTCTACACCTATTTCGCCAACACGAGCTCCTGCCTCCGCCGCGCCGTCTGGGAGCGGATCCCCTTCAGCGAGGTCGAGTTCGGCGAGGACGTGGACTGGGCCGAGCGGGTCCTGCTCGCCGGCCACGCCATCGTGTACGAGCCCTCCTCAGCCGTCCTCCACAGCCACGACTACACGCTCCGCGAGCAGATGCGCCAGCACTACGACTACGGCCGCATGGTCCGGAGCGCCCGCCTCGCGGCGGTCATCGGCGTGCGGCGGTCGGTGGAGACGGCGCTCGTCTCCCTGCGGGACGACGCCCGGTACATGCGCCGGAAGGGGATCCCCCCCTGGCGGCTCATCGGGTGCGTCCCGTTCCACGCCGCCTGCGCCTCGGGGCGCTGGCTCGGCGAGCACTCCGACCGGCTGCCGGGCGCCGTCCACCGGTTCCTCTCGAGACAGGCCCTGATCCGCGGGGGGGCGGGATGCGGCCGCTGAAGATCCTCTTCATCGTCCACGGCTACCCGCCCACCGCGATGGCCGGGACGGAGATCTGCGCCCGGCGGCTCTGCGCCGCCCTGAGGCGCGCGGGGCACGAGCCGTTCGTCATCCTCCGCGAGGAACGGCCGGGGCAGCCGGAATACAAGATCATCCGCGACGAGCTCGACGGCGTCCCCCTCCTCAGGGTTGTCAACAACTTCACCCGCCTCGAAGAGCGGCGCCTGTACGACTTCCACCCGAGGATCGAGGAGATCGTCGGCGAGGAGCTGGCGCGCCTCGGCCCCGATCTCGTCCACATCCAGCACCTCGCGGGGGCCTCGTGGGGGATCCCGCGGATGGTGAAGGGACGCGGGATCCCGCTCGTCGTCTCGCTCCACGACTACTGGTACGCCTGCGAGCGCGTCCAGCTCCTCAGGCCCGACATGACCATCTGCCCGGGGCCGGACGGCGGCCGCGCCTGCGCCCTCCACTGCGCGCGCCGGTCGCTCCCGGCCATGGCCGCGGCGGCGCTCGAACGGGTCGCCGGCGCGGGGGGACACACCGCGCCCCTCGCGGTGGCGAAACGGATCTCGGGGCCGCTCGCCGCCGTCCAGAAGGCCCTCTTCCGCCGCCGGACGGGGCGGCTCGCCCGCGCCTACGGCGACCGATGCCGCCGCCTCATGGGCGGCCTCGCGGAGGCCGACATCCTCATCGCCCCGTCGGAGAAGGCGCGCGCCGTCTACGCGGCCCTCGGCGTCAAGGCGGATTCGATCATCGTCATCCCGCACGGCGCACCCCCGCCCGCCGCGGAGGCGGCCGCGGGGGGCCGCGCGCCGTACGACGGTCGAAGGCCCCTCGCCGTCGCCTACATCGGGACGATCATGCCGCACAAGGGGATCGTAACCCTCCTCCGGGCGGTGCGCGGCACCCCTCCCGGCGCGGTCACGCTCGCGATGCACGGCCGGCCCTACCCGGAACGGTTCGCCCGGTACGTCGGGAAGGTCGTGCGCCGCTTCCCGCCCGGCCGGGTTTCGCTGAGCGGGATGTACGCGCCGGGCGACCTCGGCCGGATCCTGGCGGAGGCGGACATCCTCGCGATCCCTTCCCTCTGGCACGAGACGTTCAATCTCGTCCTCTGGGAGGCGTGGGCGGCGGGCCTGCCGGTCATCGCCTCCAGGGTCGGCGCGCTGTCCGATTTCGTCCGGGACGGCGACGGCGGCCTCTCGTTCGAGCCGGGCGACTGGCGGGGGCTCAGGGACCGCATCATGCGCGTCGCGCGCGACCCGTCGCTCCTCGCGCGGCTGCGGCGGCCGCTCCCCCGCTTTCCGATGGGGGTCGACGAGAACGCGGCCCGGTACGGGGAGGTGTACGCCGCGCTCCTCGCGGGCGGAAGGGGCGGGGCGGCGCGGCGGGCGGCGGAGGGGGGCGGCGATGCGGCCGGATGAGCGGGGCGGCGCGAGGACGGCGGCGGTGGTGCTCAACTACCGCAGGGCCGACGACACCGCCGCGTGCGTGCGCTCGCTCCTCGCCTCCGAGGGCGCGGATCCCGAGATCATCATCGTGGACAACGGCTCGGGTGACGGCTCGGCGGAGCGGCTCGCCTCCCTCTTCCCCTCCCTCGTCCATCTCCGGAGCGGCGAGAACCTCGGCTACGCCGGCGGCAACAACCTGGGGATCAGGGAGGCGCTCCGGCGGGGCGCCGACTACGTCCTCGTCCTCAACAACGACTGCACCGTCGCGCCGGACGCCGTCGCCGCCATGGTCGAGGCCGCCCGCGCGCGCGGCGCCTCGATCGTGAGCCCGAAGGTGCACGACGCCCGCCGCCCCGGCGTCATCCAGTACGCCGGCTACAGGAACATCCACCTCCTCGCGCAGGGCGTGCCGGTCGGCGAGGGCCGGACGGACCGCGGGCAGTACGACCGCCCGCGCGAGGTGCGCGCGGCGCCCGGGTGCGCCATGCTCCTCGACCGGGGGCTCTGCGAGTCCGTCGGCCTCTTCGACGAGCAGTTCTTCGCGTACTCGGAGGAGCTCGACCTCTGCCGGCGCGCGACGGCCGCGGGGCGGCGTATCGTCTACGCGCCCGCGGCGCTCGTGCGGCACCGGAAGGCCGCGACGCTCGACGCCGGCAGCCCCGCGTACGCCTACTACCTCACGAGGGGGCGGCTGATCTACGCGCGGAAGCACCTCGGGTGGGGCGGCTTCCTCCTCCTCTTCCTCCCCTACTTCGCCGTCGCGAAGGTGCTCAGGCCCGCCGCGGCGGCCGCCCTCGCCGGGCGATGGGACGTCGTCCGCGCCATCCTTCGGGCGATCGGGTGGAACCTGCGGCACCCCGTGGCGCGGGACGGCACGGGGTGCGCGGCGGCGCGATGAACATTCTCGTCCTCACCAAGCGCTACACGTCGGCGAAGGACATCTCCCGCGAGGGGGTCGGGAGGCCGTTCCTGCTCTTCGACGCGCTCCGCCGGCTCGGTCACGGGGTGACCTTCCTCCTCGGCGACTACACCGAGCGCGAGCGCCGGGACGAGGAGCGGGACGGCGTCCGTTTCCTCATCCGGCCCCTCGACATCCCGCGCCTCATCCCGTTCAGGCGCGCCGTCGTCCGCGAACTCGCGCGAGGCGCCCACGACCTCCTCGTCGCCGAGGGGGACCCCGCCTTCGCCATCCTCGCCCTCGGCCCCTGCGCCCGGGCGGGGGTGCCGCTCGTCTACGACCTGATGGACAACTACGAGACGTACGACATCTACCGCCTCCCCCTCGTCCGGCCCCTCGACCGGCGCTCGATCCGCGCCGCCGCCCTCGTCGTCTGCGTCACGCGGGCGCTCGCCGAGAAGGTGCGCCCCGCGAGGGGCGGCCCGGTCGCGGTCGTGGGGAACGGCGTGGACGCGGATCGGTTCCGCCCGATGGACCGCGAGGCGTGCCGCCGTTCCCTCTCGCTGCCGCCGCGCGCGCCGGTCGTCGGCTACTTCGGCAACATCACCGGCTACAAGGGGAGCGGCGTCCTGCGGGAGGCGCACCGCCTGCTGCGCCGCGAGGCCCCCGGCGCCGTGCTCCTCCTCGCGGGGCCGGCGGGGGAAGGCGCGCCGCGGGGGGAGGGCGTCGTCCACCTCGGCCTCGTGCCGCACGCCGACATCCCCGCCCTCATCAACGCCTGCGACGCGGTCGCCGTCCCGAACCCGTCCAACGCCTACACCGACTACTCGTTCCCGCTCAAGGTCCTCGAGGGGCTCGCCTGCGGCGTGCCGGTCGTCGCGACGGCGCTCGGGCCCGTCCGGGAGATCCTCGGCGACGGCTACCCATGGCTCGCGCGGCCGTCCGATCCGGCGGACCTGGCGGCGAAACTCCTCGCCGCGTGCGCGGGCCGGCGGGAGGGGCTGCGCGAGATCGCCCTCGCGCACACGTGGCGGCACGCCGCCGGGGAGCTCGGGCGGGCGCTCGCGCCGCTCGCGGGGACGGGGTGAAGGCATGCGAATCCTCGCCGCGATCATCCTGGCCGTCGCCGTCGCCCTCCTCTGCCGCGAGGGGGCGCGCCGGCTGCCCGGCGTCACGCTCGACCAGTGCCTCGAGCGGCCCGACGAGCACGACGGCACGGTCGTCTGCACGCCGATGGAGACGCGGATCGGCCGCATCGCCGACGGCGAGTTCACGATCCGCTGGAACGGCCGGGAGATGCCCGTCCGCGGGGGGAGCCCCCGCCTGAAGGAGGGGAGCTACGCCCAGGTGCGGGGCGTCTTCCGGAAGGAGGGGTACCTCGAGGCGCTCGACATCGCCGTCGGCCGGCTCCGGCCGCTCAAGATGGCGGTTTCGATCGTCGCCGGCGTCATCGTGATCGTCCTCCTCGTCCGGGGGTTCAGGTGGGACCCTGCATCGCGGGCCTTCGTGGAGCGGACGCACGAACGGACGGAGGTATGAAGTTGCGGGCGTTTTCTTTTTTTGCTCCAATCGTCAATGTCGGCATCGGCCATGCGTGACAATCGGCCATCATGAACGAATCCGTCAGGGGCGCCATCGACACGGTTTTCTCGGGGGGGGATATCCACCGCGGGACGGCGCTCCGCCTCGCCGGAGCGCCGGCGGAGGATCTCATCGCCGGGGCGGGAGAGCTCCGGCGCGCCTTCTTCGGCGACACGGTTTCGCTCTGCGCCATCGTGAGCGCGCGCGCCGGTCTCTGCGGCGAGGACTGCGCCTTCTGCGCCCAGTCCGCCCGCCATGACACCGGCGCACCCGTCCATCCGATGCTCCCCGCCGCCGAGATCGCCGGGCGGGCCGCCGCGGCGACCCGGACGGGCGCATCCCGGTTCGGCATCGTCACGAGCGGCCGCGGGCCGGGCGAGGCGGAGATCGAGGCCGCCTGCGGGGCCGCGCGGCTGATCGTCCGGGCCGGCGCCCTCTCCCCCTGTGCCTCGCTCGGCGCGGTCTCCCTCCCCGCCGCCGCGCGGCTGAAGGCCGCGGGGATCGGCCACTACCACCACAACCTCGAGACCTCCGCCCGGTTCTTCCCGTCCGTCTGCACGACGCACCGCCGCGATGAGCGGGAAAGGACCGTCCGGACGGCCGCCGCGGCCGGCCTGGGGATCTGCGCGGGAGGGATCTTCGGGATCGGCGAGGGATGGGAGGACAGGGTCGACCTGGCCCTCGACCTCCGGCGGCTCGGCGCCTGCTCCGTCCCCGTCAACTTCCTCATGCCGGTACGGGGCACGCCGCTCGCCGGAACTCCGGCGCTCCCCCCCGAGGAGGCGCTCCGGATCGTCGCCCTGTTCAGATTTCTCCTCCCCCGCGCGGAGATACGACTCGCCGGCGGCAGGCAGGCCGTCCTCGGGCGGATGCAGGAGCGGGCGTTCGCGGCCGGCGCGAGCGGCATGATGATCGGCGACTACCTCACCATGCGGGGCGGCGCGCCGGAGGACGACCTCCGGATGCTCGAGCGGCTCGGCCTCGAGGTCGAGGGGCGGGGGTGAGACGGATGGAGCGGACGGCGCTCGTCACCGGGGCGTCGCGCGGCCTCGGGGCGGCGGTCGCGCGGGCGCTCGCGGCCGCGGGCGCGCGCGTCGCCGTGAACTACCGCGCCCGGCGGGACTCCGCCGAGCGCGTCGCCGACGACATCCGCCGGACGGGCGGCGAGGCGGTCTGCCTTGGGGCGGACGTGGCGGGCGCCGGCGAGGCGGAGGCGATGGTCGCGGAGGTCGTCTCGCGCTGGGGCCGGCTCGACATCCTCGTGAACAACGCCGGGATCTTCCGCGAGGCGCTCCTCGCGCGGCTGTCCGAGGAGGACTGGGACGCCGTCATCGCGGTCAATCTCACCGGGGCGTTCAACTGCGCGCGCGCGGCCGCCCGATCGATGGTCCCGCGCCGCTCGGGGCACATCATCAACATCTCCTCGATCCTCGGCGTCCGCGGCGCGCGCGGCGGGGCCGCCTACGCGGCCGCGAAGGCGGGCCTCATCGGCCTCACGAAGAGCCTCGCGCGCGAGCTCGGGCCGTCGGGGATCATGGTGAACGCGGTCATCCCCGGGTTCCTCCCCACCGGGATGACCGGATCGGTCGGCGAGGCGGAGCGGGAGGAAATCAGGCGGGAGAGCGTCCTCGGCCGGCTCGGCGACGCGGAGGCGGCGGCGCGGTTCATCGCGCACCTCGCCGGCATGCGGACCGTCTCGGGGCAGCTCTTCAATCTCGACGGGAGGATCTTCCGGTGGGCGTGAGGCGGGAGGTCGCGGTGACGGGGCTCGGCCTCGTGACGCCGCTCGGCATCGGGGAGGAGGCGGTCTGGCGGCGACTCGTCCGGGGCGAGGACGGCGTCGCCGTCCCGGGCGGGCCGCTCGCCGCCGCGGGGCTGCGCCGCTTCTGCCCGGTGCGGGACGGGGGATTCCCCGCGGGGCGCGGCCGCCCCGCCGCGTTCGCCCTCCGGGCGGCCGCCGACGCCGCGGCGGGCGCGGGGCTCGACCCCGGCCGGG
>JAQUPF010000020.1 GCA_028716845.1 bacterium
CGCGCTCCTCGACCGCGGGCGGGCGGCGCTCCTCGTCCAGGGGGACGCCCGCGCATGGTGGGCGCTCGAGGGGGCCGCGCGGGCGCTCGGGCGCGGCATACGGCCCGGCAGGTGGGACGGGCGCGTCGGGGGGCTCGCCCTCCACGCGGGCGCCGACACGCAGTCGCAGGCGGCGATCGTGAAGGGGATCCTCGCCGCGGGCGGCTGCGACGAGCGGACGGTCGTCGTCCTCCCCGACCCCGGCAGCCTCATTCCGCTCCTCACGGAGATCGCGGCGGTCGCGGGGGAGTTCAACGTGTCGGTCGGCTACCCGCTCGCCCGCTGCGCCCCCGCCGGGCTCCTTCAGGCCGTCGCCGCCGCGCAGGCCTCGCGGAGGGAGGGGGCCTACCGCGCCCGCGACTACCTGCGGGTCCTCGCGCACCCGCTCCTCAAGAACGCCCGCTTCGACGCAGACCCGGCGGTCACCCGGACGCTCGTCCACGCGGTCGAGGAGGTGCTCTCGGGGAGGGTCCCCTCGCCGGTCGGCGGCGCCCTCTTCATCCGCCTGGAGGAGATGGAGGGGCTCGGGGAGCTCTTCGGGGCGGCCTCGACGGCCCTTTCGGGGATGGGCGTCCGGGCCGAGCCGGGGGAGATTCCCGGCCTGCTCGCCGCCCTCCACGCGATCGCCTTCCGAGCCTGGGAGGAGCCGCGCACGTTCGAGTCGTTCGCCGGCGTCCTCGGCCGGTTCATGGACACGCTGCTCGAGCGGAGCGGCCTCGAGCGCCACTTCCTCAACCTGCGGGCCGCCGCCCGGATCATCGGCCTCGGCGAGGAGATGGGGAGGGCGTCGTTCGCCGGCGAGCGGTTCCCGCCGGAGGAGCTGTTCAGGATCTTCCTCCACCTCCTCGCGGGGGAGACGGTCTCCTTCGCCGGCGCGCCGCTCGAGGGGCTCCAGGTGCTCGGCCTCCTCGAGACGCGGGCGCTCTCCTTCGACACCGTCATCGTCATGGACGCGAACGAATCGGTCCTCCCGAGGCTCCGCCCCTGCGAACCGCTCATCCCGCGGGAGGTGATGGTCTCGCTCGGCCTCGACCGGGTCGAGCGGGAGGAGGAGGACCAGCGCCACCACCTCATGCGCCTCCTCGCCGGCGCCCGCCGCGTCCACCTCGTCTACAACGACAGCCCCGACCGGGAGCGGAGCCGGTTCATCGAGGAGCTCGTCTGGCGGGCGGAGCGGGACGGGGAGAAGGCCCCCGCCCCCCGGCGGGCGGCGTTCAGGGCGGCCGTCGTCCCCCGGCGCGGCGTCGTCGAGAAGGACGGGCGGGCGGTCGAGCGCCTCGCCGCCTTCACCTTCTCGCCGACGAGCCTCGACGCCTACCTCTGCTGCCCCCTCGCCTTCTACCACCGGTACGTCCTGCGCCTGCGGGAGCGGGAGGCCCCCGCGGAGGAGCCGGAGCGGGCGGACGTCGGCACCTTCATCCACGCGCTCCTCGCGGACGCATTCAGGCCGCACGAGGGCCGGCGGCCGGCCGTCGACGCCGGCTTCCGGCGGCGCCTCATGGACGAGTTCCGGCGGCGGTTCGCGGACGAGTTCGAGCGGCGGATGCGGTCGGACTCATTCATGCTCGCCCGCGTGATGGAGTACCGCCTCGAGCGCTTCCTCGATCACGAACGGGGGCGGGAGGTGCGGGGGCTGCTCGCGGTCGAGCGCGACATCGGGAGACCGCTCGCGCTCGCCGGCCGGACCGTCCGGTTCGCCTGCCGGGCCGACCGGATCGACGCGCTCGACGACGGCCGCATCCTCGTCGTCGACTACAAGACGGGCTCGGCCGCGGAGACCCCCCGCTGCCGGTCTCTCCTCGGGATGGAGTCGTTCCCGCGGAAGGCGGTGCGGGCCGCGCTCCGCTCGTTCCAGCTCCCGCTCTCCCGGACGTTCGCGCGGATGGAGTACCCGGGGGCGGAGGTGGGGACGGCCCTCTACCTCCTCGGCGGGGAGCCCGCCCTCAGGGAATTCCCCGGCGAGGGATTCGCGGACGGCGACGAACGGCTCACGCGGGCGTGCGAGGGGGCGCTGGAGGCCGTCGTCCTGGAGATCCTGGACCCGGCGCGGCCGTTCGAGGCCGACGAGGGGGATCCGCGCCTCTGCGGCCGCTGCCCCTTCTCCCGCATCTGCCGCTGAGGCGCCGGGGCGCCCTCAGCGGCGCATGCTCCGGATCCTCTCCTCGAGCTCGCGCACCCGGGCCATGAGCTTCTCCTTCTCGCCCTCCTCCTCCTTCCACTTCACGCGGAAGAGGAGGCCGATGACGGCGAGCATCAGGGCCGAGGTCGTCACCCGCCCCGCCTGGCCGATGGCGCCGACCGCGCCCGCGTCCTGGAGGATGTTGAAGACGCCCAGCACGAAGAGGACGATGCACCATCCGAGCATGGTGACCTCCCGCGGTTGACCGCGCCTCACTATAGCCGAAATCCGCCCGGCCGGGAAGCGGAAGCCGCCGCAAATGACGACAATGCACTCCACGCCACGGATCCCCACGGATTACTGACGGATGTACCTGCAGTTCAAAGTTGAAAGTTTAAAGTGGCAAGAGAGAGAATTGTGCAGCAGATGACAGCAGATTACTCCGCTTTTCGCTTCATCCGCGGGGATCCGCGTTCATCCGCGGCGGAAAATCTGTTCCTTTTCGCTTTGGACATTGAACGTTCAACCGTGGTGCTCTCCGCGTGCATCCGTAAGGATCCGTGCCTATCTGTGGCGGATCGGTTCTTCATGCCCGCGGCGGGACGGGGGCGGCGAACAGGTAGTAGCGGTGCGCGCAGAGGATGAGGGGGATCGTCGCGAGGGCGCAGGCGCCGGCGACGAGGTAGGGGAGGGTGTAGCCCCAGGAGGACCCCATCCAGCCGAAGAGCCATGCCCCCGCGGCCTGCGCGCCCACCATCACGACGTACATGGATCCGCTCGTGCCGCCCAGCCGCTCGCGGGGGAAGAGGTGGGCGATGCCGACATAGGCGAAGACGGTGAACGCGGCGTCGCCCGATTCGTGGACGAGCCGGAAGAAGAAGGAGAGCGACGGGCTCCGAACGGCGCTGAAGAGGATGAGCCCCGCCCCGGAGAGGGCGATGGCGGTGACGGCCAGGCGGATGCTCGACTCGCCGCGGTCGCGCCGCCAGCCGAAGTAGTACGAGCAGAAGGCGAGGAAGATGATCGGGAGGCCCATGAAGGCGCCCGCGGCAGCGGTGCCGAGGCCGAGCGTCTCCCTGAGGAACGGCGCGTAGCAGGTGATCTCCGCCCCCCAGTGCAGGCAGAAGAGGGCGAGGGCGACGACGAAGAGGAGGACGCGCCTGGTGGCGATGTCGGCCAGGTAGCGCGACAGCGGCTCGACGCGCACCGCGACCGGCCGCAGGACGGCGGCGAAGCAGATGAGGACGAGGGAGAGCGCCGCGGAGGCGATGAGGAGGAATCGGAACTCCATCCGGGCGGCGAGGAGGCTCCCGGCGATGACGCCGCAGCCCATGGCGAACTGGCCGAGGAAGTTGTAGAGGCCGATCTCCCGCCCCTGCCGGGCGCTGTCGTGCGTCTTGAAGAAGAGGGCGTTCATGGTGACGCGGACGAGGTTGTTGCCGAGGCCGCCGAGGAAGAAGAGGGCGATGAGGAGGGGGAAGGACCGGCAGCGGAGCAGGCCGAGATAGAAGGCGCACATGAGGAGGAGGCCGCAGACGGTGTTTCCGCGCGCGCCGAACCGGTCCTCCAGGAGGCCGATCGCGAACGACGCCGCGAGCGCCGTCGCCGTGTACACCATGAGGAGGACCCCGGCCCGGCCCCCGCCCATCCCCATCTCCATGAGGATGACCGCGAAGAGGAAGTAGGTGAAGTAGCTGTAGCAGATGTAGAAGGTGTTGATGAAGTAGGCGAGGAACCGGTTCACGCGCGCCCACCCTCCGCGGGGACGTGCCCCCGGATGTCCTTGAGGAACAGGCGGACCCGCTCCCTCCCCCCCCATGCGTCGAGGCGCGGGACGCAGGCGATGTCGAGGATGCCGGCGGGGAGATCCTCGATCCGCGCGCGCATGTTCCAGCCGACGCACTCGAGGACGGGGCCGTCGGCGCCCGCCGGGGCGACGTGGAGGGAGATGTGACGGCCGTCGCGTCCCATGGGCCGGGGCGGCCGGACCGGCCGGACGCGGGCGACCATGAAGACCGGCCGGGGGTTGCCGCGTCCGAACGGTTCCATCCGGTCGAGCAGGCGGACGAGGGGGAGGTCCATCTCATCGAGGCCCGCAACGGCGTCGACGTGGATCGTCGGCTCGAGGTCCCCGTCGGAGAGGAGGCCGTCGGCGATCCGGTTGATCGTTTCCCGGAACGGGCCGACGGCCGAGGCCTCGATCGTGAGGCCGGCGGCGTGCCGGTGGCCGCCGAAGGCGGCGAGCAGGTCCCGGCAGCGCGACAGCCCGCCGAACAGGTCGAAGGCGGGGATGCTGCGGGCGGAGCCGTGCCCCGTCTCTCCGTCGAGGGCGATGACGACGGCCGGCCGGTTGTACCGTTCGATGAGGCGGGCGGCGACGATGCCGACGACCCCCCGGTGCCAGCCGGTCCCGGCGACCACGAGCACCTTCCCGCCGCCCGCCCCGCCCCGCTCGATCTGCTCGAGCGCCTCCCCGAGCGCGGCGCGCTCGAGCGCCTGCCGGCGGCTGTTCATGCGGTTGAGGTCGCGGGCGATCTCCGCGCACCTGTCGACGTCGGATTCGAGGAGGAGCATCGTCGAGAGCGACGGGTCGCCGAGCCGGCCGGCGGCGTTGAGGCGGGGGCCGAGGGCGAAGGCGCAGTGGCCGGCGTTGATCGCGCGGAGGTCGACGGCCGCGGCGCGGGCGAGGGCGCGGAGGCCGGGGAGGGGGGCGCGGCCCATGGCGGCGATGCCGAGCGAGGCGATGACCCGGTTCTCCCCGGTAAGGGGGGCGACGTCGGCGACCGTGGCGAGGGCCGCGAGCTGGAGGAGATCGTCCCACGGAATGGAGAGGGGGACGCGCTCGACGAGGGCGCGGGCGACCTTCAGGACGACGGCGGCGCTCACGAGATCCTCGAACGGGTAGGGGCACGATTCCTTCTTCGGGTTGACGACGGCGACCGCCGGCGGGAGGGCGTCCCGCTGGAGGTGGTGGTCGATGACGAGGACGTCGATGCCGCCGTCGCGCGCCTCTCCGACGGCCGCGGCCGCCTCGGTGCCGCAGTCGAGGGTCACGATGAGGCCGCAGCCCCGCTCGGCCGCCGCGCGCACGCCGCGGCGGTTGAAGCCGTAGCCGTCGCCGAAGCGGTCCGGGTGGCAGACGCTGTAGCGGAGCCCCATCGCCTCCATGACCTTCCCCATCGCCGCGGTCGCGGCCACGCCGTCCACGTCGTAGTCGCCGAACAGGAGGACGCGCTCGCCGGTTTCGCGCGCGCGCGCGAGCCGCGCGACCGTCCCGTCCATGCCGTCCATGAGGTACGGATCGTGGAGGTCGGCGATCCGCGGCTCGAGATGGGCGCGGAGCGCCGACGCCGTCGCGATCCCGCGCCGGACGAGGACCTCCGCGACCGGCCGCGGCAGGCCGGTCCCGCCGGCGAGCCGCCGCGCCGCCGCCTCCCCCCCCCGCTCGATCCGCCAGACCGCCATTCGCCGTCCCCCGGCGGCCATTGTACAGGAACCGTCGGGAGGGGGTCACCGCCCATCTCCGGCCGCATCCGCCCCGCCGGTCGCCGTGTGCTATAATAAGGACCCATGAGCAGACGCCTCGCCGTCCTCGCCCTGATCCTCCTCGCCGCCGCGCAGGGCTGCGCTGTCCTCCGCGCGCCTCCGCCCGGCGCCGAGGCGGTCGCGGAGCTCCGCGCCCTCGATCATCGGCTCGACGAGGCGGAGCGCGTCTGGTTCGAGGCGATCGACGACCCGTTCGCGGCGGAGGTGCTCCGGGACCGCTACGTCGAGATGCAGGACCTCTGCCGCCGGTGCAGCCGCCGCGAGCGGGGCTTCCTGAGCCTCGACGAGAAGACGCTCTGCGACCGCGTGCGCGATCCGTTCGTCATCTTCCACAACAGGCTGAAGGTGCGGGCGGACCGGCTCGAGGAGCAGATCGAGATGAAGGCCCGCCTCGAGGGGCCGGAGCCGAACACCGTCGCCTACGAGTACCGGCGCCGGCCGTCGGAGGAGAACCTCGAGAAGCTGCAGCGCGTCTTCGAACAGGTGCACCGCTACTATGTCGGATGGCCGTACACCTGGACCCGCTACATCAACAAGTACGCGTTCCAGAAATCCCGCTCCGACCATTTCCGGGCCGCCTTTCTCGACCGCGACCGGGAGTACCGCGAGCTCGCGCGCCGCCCCGACGCCGACCGGCGCGAGCTCCGGATCGCCCGGCGGCGGGCGGAGTTCGCCTTCGCCCGGCTGAAGGAGGAGTACGTCACCAACGACCTTCCCCCCGCCGGCGAGGTCAACGCCTTCTACATGGCCCGCGACCTGGACGACTACCACCGGCTCGTCGTGGAGGAGGAGGCGCTCGCCGCCCTCCGAGAGCGGGAGGGGCGCCGGAAGGAGGTCGTCGTCTTCGTCCACGGCCTGAGCGAGACGAGGGCGTCGTGGGGGAGGATGCCGGTGCTCCTCGCGCGGGAGGACGTCGCCCCCGGCGGCCCCGCCGACCGCTTTTTCAAGGTGTATGTCTTCTCGTACGACACGGTGGAGGACTCCAAGAGCGTCGAGGGGTTCAAGAACGAGCTCGCCGGCTTCATCGGCGACATCCTCCGGGACGAGGGGGTGGAGCGCGTCCACCTCGTCGGCCACAGTTTCGGGTCCGTCCTGTGCCTGAAGTACGTCATCCACAGGGCGGACGACGTCCTCCGCGGCGTCGACACCGCCGACCCGGCGGCCGTGGCGGGCGCGCTCGCGGCCGCCATCCGCTCGGGGCAATACCGGCAGACGGTCGCGAGCTTCACCTCGGTCGCCGGCTCCCTCTCCGGCAGCCAGATCGCGAACATCGCGCATGACCGGTTCATCCCGCCGGAGCGGCTCTTCCGCCGGTCGCTCCCGATGTTCAGGGGCGGGGTGCCCGGCTACGGCGACATCCAGGTCCGGGAAAACCAGATCGGCAGCGCGGTCAACCTCACCTCGTTCCGGCGGCTCGACACCGAGCGCCCCCTCTCCCCCTCCGACCTGGCCGCGGCCGACGCCGACGGGGCGCTCCGCGCGGCGGACGTCCCCGTGCTCTGCCTCATCGGCGACCCGGTAAAGCTCCAATCCGTCTTCCGGAAGGAGGGGCTCCTCAAGATGGGGGAGGCGTGGGACATCTTCAGGTTCGACGGCCCCATTCGGATCTTCGATTCGTTCCGCCGCGACGAGGACGACGGCCTCGTGAAGTCCTACAGCGCCAACATCAACCACGTCTGGCTCCTCGATTCCGGCGCCGACATCGGGTACAGGGGGGCGAGTGTCCGCTCCACCGCCCACGCGCATTTCAGCATCGCCCGCGTCGATTCGCGCGGGCATCCGACCTACCGGTACATCACGTCGTTCCTGAACGGACGCCTGATCCCCCAGGAGGAGGGGGGGCGGTTCATCCTGCAGCGGTGCGCGGTCCTCATCAGGGTATTCCCCGAGGGGATGGACCCGCTCGACTCCGCCGAGGCGTTCTTCCTGCCGGAGGAGCGCATCCTGTACCGGGCCGAGGGGAAGACGGTCATCCCCCCGCTCTCCATCGAGGAGGTGACGGCGCGGGGCGCCCCGCGCGACGCGGCCTTCGGCGCGCCGCAGTGGAACAGGATGACGGGCGTCTGCTTCCGCGAGGGGAGGTTCCGCGCCGCCGCCGCGGCGGGGCGGGCGGTCTTCCTCCTCAGGGCGCCCGGATTCGAGGAGCGTCGCCTCGAGGTCCCCGTCAGGCGGGGCGAGACGAGTTACGCCGTGGACGTGATCCTGCAACGCACGGGAGGTGGGGCATGAGGGCAACCGTGGCTGCATGCTGCATGCTGGCGGCCGTCGCCGGCTGCGCGCGGGGGACGATCGACGACCGTTTCGACGGGGGCCGCCACGTGAAGGTGGATCGGCCGCCCGCCGCCTCCTCGGCTCCCGGGGAGGGCTACAGCGTCACCCCGGGCGGCGGGGATTTCTTCGCCATCCGGCACCACAGGCCCGCGGGGATGTTCATCGAGATCGTGGGCTCGGAGATCGCCCTCAACAGGGCGAGGAACCAGGCCGCCTCGGGGGACTACACGATCGACATCCACGGGCCGTTCCCGGGGGTCCACGAGGCGACGGCATACATCCAGCAGAAATGGGACGGTTCCTACGGCCGCCCGAGGCGGCCGGGTTTCGCGCGGTAGGGGAATGGGCAGGCGCCGTTTCTTCAGCCATTTCCTGCGAAATCCCCGGCAGGTCGGCTCGGTGACGCCGAGCAGCCGGTGGCTCTGCAGGCGGCTGCTCGGCGCGGCGGAGCTCTCCCGGTGCGAGTGCGTCGTGGAGTACGGACCGGGGACGGCGTGCCTCACCCGCGGGATCCTCGAACGGCTGCCGCCGGGCGCGACGCTTTTCGCCTTCGAGGTCAACGAGGAGTTCGTCCGCGCACTCCGCGATGACCTGCCGCACCCCTCCCTCGCCGTCGTCCACGACAGCGCCGAGCGGGTCGTCGAGCATCTCGCCGCGGCGGGCTTCAGCGGCGCCGACTGCGTCTTCTCCGGCATCCCGTTCACGACGATGCCCCGCGACCTCCGCCTCGCCATCCTCAGGGCGACGCATCGGGCGCTGAAGCCGTCGGGGAAGTTCATCCTCTACCAGTACTCGCCCTATCTCCTGGGGAGATTGCGCGAGGTGTTCGGCGACGTGCGGGTGGAATTCGAGCCGCGCAACATCCCGCCCGCTTTCTGCTTCGTCTGCTCGAAGCGGGTCGCCTCCCCGCCCGCGTCATGAAACGGCCGATCGGCGTCTTCGACTCGGGGCTCGGGGGGCTCACCGTCGTGCGGCACCTCAGGCGCCTCCTGCCGGGCGAGGCTATCGTCTACTTCGGCGACACCGCCCGGGTGCCGTACGGGACCAAGTCGCCGGAGGCGGTCGTCCGCTTCTCGCTCGAGAGCTGCCGCTTCCTCCTCGACCGGGGCGTGGGGGCGGTCGTCGTCGCCTGCAACACCTCCTCGGCGGTGGCGCTCGACGCCCTCCGGAAGGAGTGCCCCGTGCCGGTCTTCGACGTCGTCGGCCCCGGAGCGCGCCGGGCCGCGGAGGCCACGAGGTCGGGGAGGATCGGCGTCATCGGCACGCGCGCGACGATCATGAGCGGCGTCTACCCGAGGGAGATCGCGCGCCGGAACCCCGCCGCCGCCGTTACCGGCGTCCCGTGCCCCCTCTTCGTGCCGCTCGCCGAGGAGGGGTGGCTCGACAGGCCCGCGACTGTCGAGATCGCGCGCGAATACCTCCTCCCGCTCCGGACGGCGGACATCGACGTCCTCATCCTCGGCTGCACCCATTACCCGGCGCTCGCCGGCGTGATCAGGCTCGTCATGGGGGACGGCGTGACGCTCGTGGATTCAGGGGAGAGCTGCGCGGCGTTCGTGCGCGAGCGGCTCGCGTCTCTCCGGGGGGGGGAGGGCGGGATCGAATATTTCGTGAGCGACATGCCGGATCGGTTCAGGGAGGTGGGACGGGTGTTCATGGGGGAGGAGATCGGCGAGGTGGCGGTCGCGCGGGCGGAAGGGGGCGGGGCGCCGCCCGGGAGGCGTTCGTGAGGGCATACACCGGACAGCTCTCTTTCACGACGAGGAAGAGGAGGGAGTTCATCAACATCACCCCGCAGGTCGAGCGCTGCCTCGAGGAGAGCGGCATCCGGGAGGGGCTCTGCCTCGTCAACGCGATGCACATCACCGCGAGCGTCTTCATCAACGACGACGAACCCGGCCTCCATGCCGATCTCGACCGGTGGCTCGAGACGCTCGCCCCGCAGGGGCCGGCGGACCGGTACCGGCACAACGACACGGGCGAGGACAATGCCGACGCGCACCTGAAGCGGACCGTCATGGGACGCGAGGTCGTCATCGCGGTCACGAACGGCAGGCTCGATTTCGGGCCCTGGGAGCAGATCTTCTACGGCGAGTTCGACGGGCGGCGCCGGAAGCGGGTGCTCGTGAAGATCATCGGAGAGTAGCGGCGCCGGGAGGGGCGGAGGGGGTGAGCACGATCGACACGGAAGATGAAAAGGGGGGCGGGGCGATGCGACGCATCACCCCGCCCCCGCACGTCCGCGTGTCGTCCGGCTCAGATGTCCTGCGCCTTGACGGTCTTGCGGCCGTTCCCCTCGGTCCGCTTCACGGCCATGTCGAGGATCATCTGGACGCGCCTGCTCAGCTCGTCGACCGCCTCGCCGGACGTGTTGCATCCCTTGCCCTTGATGTACGCCTTGACCTTGCTGACCACTACCAGCACATCGGCCATGACAACCTCCTTTGACCTGTGACGGTGGAGCCGTCCCGCCTCTCCCGACGCGCGAGCGACCGAACGGGCGATGGCGAGGCCATTATAGGAAAAGGGGTCCGGAACACAAAAGAAAAATTCACAATCAGGCACGAATCGACCGCGGATTGACACGGATCATTACGGATTCACACGGATAGCACTCTAGTGGAAAGTGCAAGGCCCAAAGCCGACAGCACAAGCAGGCAATCCACCACGGATGTGCGCGGATCATCTTTGAACTTTCAGCTGCGATTGGACCCGTGAAGATCCGTCAGGAATCCGTGCGGATCCGCGGCAAGGGGTGCGTTGTCGCCGTCCGCTGGAAGAGGGATATGAAGGAGGGATGTGTGGCATGAGCGCGGGAACCATGCGGCTCATCGGCGCCGCCGCGATGCTGCTCCCCGCCGCGTTCGCCGCGGCGGCCCCCGCCTGCCGTTCCTGCGCCGCCGCGGTCGAGCCCGGCTGGCGGTATTGCCCCCGCTGCGGCTCCCCGCGGGTCGGCCTTGCGACGGGGCCGGGGGACGCGGGGAAGATCCTCGCCGGGTGGGAGGGGCCGACGGCGAAGGTGTACCGGGACCCCGCCTCCTTCCGGGGCCTCCCCCCGGGCGAGGCCCGGCTCTCCCTCGCCCGCGGGGAATACGAGGCGGTCCAGATCGTCCTCTACCCCGTCCCCGACGGGGCGGAGCGGAGGGTCCGGACGCTCTCCTTCGAGGCGACCGGCCTCGCCGGGAGGAGCGGCGCGATCGGGGCCGAGCACCTCCGCCTCTCGGCCGTCGGCTACGTCCACCCGCCGGAGCTCTCCTACGGCCGGGACCATCCGGGCCCCCACCCGGACCCGCTCGCGACGTCGTGGGACGCCGCTCCCGGCGTCGTCGCCGTCCGGGAGGGGGAGCTCCAGCCGCTCTGGCTCCTCGTCCACGCGCCGGCCGAGACGCCGCCCGGCCTCTACGAGGGGGCGGTCGTGATCCGCGAGGGGGGAAGGGAGGTCTGCCGCGCCCGGGTCGCCGCGCGGGTCCGCGGCTTCGCCCTCCCGCCGGAGATGCACCTGCCGGCGGCGTTCGATTTCTACGACATCAGGCCCTCCTATCCGCGGCGCGGGGACGAATCCGCCGCCGCCTACCGGGACCGCATCGAGGCGCTCGAGCGGGCGTACTACGTCGACATGCTCCGGCACCGCGTCAGCCCGATGCGGAACCTCGGCTACCCGGCGTTCACGGGGATCGAGAAGGGGGAGTACCGCTTCGATTTCACCGAATTCGACGCCCGGCACCGTTTCTACGTCGAGGAGATGCGGCAACCGGCCTTCGCCGTGGCGCCGGAGTGGCCGGACTGGGGGACGGACCGTTTCGAGCAGTGGAAGCCGGCGAAATGGATCGGCTTCAGGAACCCGGCAGCCCTCCGGGAGACGTTCCGGGCGATCGGCCGGCACCTCGATGAGCGCGGCTGGATCGAACGGGCCTACGTCTATTCGATCGACGAGCACCCGGGGGAGTGGACGAGGCAAATCTGCGCCCTCATCCGGGCGGCGCATCCCGGCCTCAGGAACCTCCTGACCATCATGGTGCAGGAGGGGTATCCGGACGTGGACATCTGGTGCCCCCGGATGTACGAGCTGACGCCGGAGCGGCTCGCCCTCGGCCGGCGGTTTCAGCGGGAGGGGAAAGAGCTCTGGATCTACACCTCCGGTCCGAACCCGCCGTTCCCCACGCTCGTCCTCGACTGGGACCTGATCAACTGCCGGATCATCCCGTGGATGTGCTGGAAGTTCGGTCTCGACGGCTACCTCTACTGGTGCATCAACTACTGGGAGCGGAATCCGTGGACGACGACGGCGACGTATCCGGGGCAGAACGGCGGCGGCTTCCTCTACTACCCCGGCGCCGGCGGGCCGGTCGGGACGCTCCGGCTCGAGGCGCTCCGCGACGGCCTCGAGGATTACGAGTACCTCCGGCTCCTCCGGGAGCGGGTGCGCGACGCGCGCCCGCGCGGCCTCGACGAGGCGCTCCTCGGGGAGGCGGAGCGGCTCCTCGCGGTGGACGACCGGATCGTCCGCTCGTTCGACTCGTTTGCGTACGATCCGGTCCTGCTGTACAATGAGCGGGAGCGGATCGCCGACTGCATCGAGCGGATCGACGCGGCCGTCGCGGCCGCGGACAGGATCCTCTGGGACTTCGAGGATGAGGGGGCGCTTCGCGACTGGCGGCGCCTGGACGGCCTCGTCGCCTCCCTCTCGCCGGAGCACGCGACCGGCGGGGAGCGTTCGGTGCGGCTCGAGTTCCCGGCGGCGGGGGAGCGCGCCCCGGCGTTCAGGCGCGAGGGGCCGGGGATCGACTTCACCGGCTTCGACCGGTTCGAGGTCGACTGCCGCAACCCCGGGCGCGCGCCGGTCAGGATGTCGATAAAGATGAAGAGCGGAAACCACGCCCGGCAGGTGACCTTCGACCGCCCCATCCCCCCGGGGGAGGCGGCGACGGTGTCGATCCCGCTCGGGCCGCTCGCCTCGAAACTCGACCTGGCGGACATCACCTACCTGAGCTTCTTCTGCTGGCGGCCGGGGGAGGCCGGCGTCCTCCACCTGGACCGCATCCGGCTCGCCGGCGGGGGGAGGCGATGAACGACACCCGGGAGGGAGGCAGGTACCTGCGCGTCCCCTCGTGGGCGGCCGTCCGGTGCGAGCGCGCCGGCGCGGCCTCGGGTCCGCGCGAGCGCGTCCACATCCGGCTCAAGCGGCACCGGCTGGTGTTCCTGCAGCCGTCCAGGGACAGCGACAACACCGCGGAGGGATTCGTCCTGGACGTCCCGGGGGATTACGCGGCGGGTGAGGTCATCGATCTCTCGATCACCATGCCGGGGGGCGGGGACACGATACGGCTCGCGGCGGAGGTCGTGGAGGCCCGGCCGGAGCCGTCGGGCGGCCTCTCCCGGCTGAAGGCGGCGTTCCTCTCGGGCGACGAGGCCGCGACGGCCGCGCTCACCGGCTTCCTGCAGAAGTACTACGGCTGACCCCGCCCCGCCGCGAAACTGGTGGAGCTGACGGGAGTCGAACCCGTGACCTCTTGAATGCCATTCAAGCGCTCTCCCAGCTGAGCTACAGCCCCACCGCAGGGACGAATTATCGGCCGGAACCGGCTTGAAGTCAATTGCTTTCACCCTCCCCCTGATATATAATCCGGCGAATCCGAAGCGGGGCGGGACGCCATGGGCATGACCATCGTCGAAAAGATCATCGCGGCGCACTGCGGCCGCGACGCCGTCTCCCCGGGCGAGATCGTCATGGCCGGCGTGGACATCGCCCTCGGCAACGACATCACCGCCCCGATCGCCATCGAGGAGTTCCGGAAGGCGGGTGCGCGGGAGGTGTTCGACCGGGAGCGGGTCGTCCTCGTCGCCGACCATTTCACCCCCAACAGGGACATCGAGGCGGCGGAGCAGTGCCGGCTGATCCGCGAATTCGCCCGCGCGCAGGGCATCGTCCACCACTACGACGTCGGCCGCGCCGGGATCGAGCACGCCCTCCTGCCGGAGCGGGGGATCGTCGTCCCGGGAGACCTCGTCATCGGCGCCGACAGCCACACCTGCACCTACGGCGCGCTCGGCGCCTTCGCCACGGGGATGGGGAGCACCGATCTCGCGGCGGCGATGGCGACCGGGACGGTGTGGCTCAGGGTGCCGGCGACCGTCCGGTTCATCTACCGCGGCGCGCCGGGGAGGTGGGCGGGCGGCAAGGACCTCATCCTCCACACCATCGGGCGGATCGGCGTGGACGGCGCGCTCTACAGGGCGATGGAGTTCGCCGGGGAGACGATCGGGCGGCTCGCGATGGCCGACCGGTTCACGATGTGCAACATGGCGATCGAGGCGGGCGGGAAGTGCGGCATCATCGCCCCGGACGAGACGACGCTCGCGTACGTCCGGCCCCGCGCGTCGCGCCCCCCCCGCCTCTTCGCGGGCGATCCGGACGCGGCGGTCGAGCGGGTGATCGAGCTCGACGTCTCGGGGCTCGAGCCGCAGGTCGCCTTCCCCTCGTCGCCGGGGAACGTGCGATCCGTGCGCGAGGCGGGGGAGGTGCCCATCGACCAGGTCGTCATCGGGTCGTGCACGAACGGCTGGATCGAGGACCTGCGGATCGCGGCGGGGATCCTCGCCGGGAGGAAGGTCCACGCGGGCGTCCGGCTCATCGTGATACCCGCGACGCAGGCGGTCTACGCCCGGGCCGTCCGGGAGGGGCTCGTGGAGACCTTCGTCGACGCCGAGGGGGCCGTCTCGACGCCGACCTGCGGGCCGTGCCTGGGAGGACACATGGGCGTCCTCGCCGAGGGGGAGCGCGCCCTCGCGACGACCAACAGGAACTTCCGCGGCCGGATGGGGCACGCCGGGAGCGAGGTCTACCTCAGCGGGCCGGCGGTCGCCGCCGCGAGCGCCGTCGCGGGGCGGATCTGTTCCCCGGACGACCTGTGACGGCGCCGCGCGGGGAGAAGGCGGAATGAAGATCAGGGGCAGGGCGTGGACATTCGGGGATGACGTCAACACGGACGACATCATCCCCGCCCGGTACCTCTCCATGACCGACCCGGCGGCGCTCGCCGCCCACTGCATGGAGGACGCCGACCCGGCGTTCGCCTCGAAGGTGCGTCCCGGGGACCTCATCGTCGCCGGCTCCAATTTCGGATGCGGCTCCTCGCGGGAGCACGCCCCGATCGCCATCCGGGGCGCGGGCGTGGGCGCGGTCATCGCCGCGTCGTTCGCCCGCATCTTCTACCGGAACGCCTTCAACACGGGGCTGCCGATCTTCGAGTGCGCCGAGGCGGCCGGCCGCATCGGGGCGGGGGACGAGGTCGAGATCGACACGCGGACCGGCGGGATCCGGAACGTGACGAGGGACGAGACGTACGCCACCAGCCCGATCCCGCCGTTCATGGAGGACCTCGTGCGCGCGGGCGGGCTCATGGCATACCTGCGCGAACGGATCGCGTCCGGCCGCGCGCCGCGGGAGGGGAGATGAAGAGGAGATACGAGATCGCCGTGATTCCGGGGGACGGGACGGGCCCCGAGGTCATCCGCGAGGGGATGAAGGTCCTCGCCGCCGCCGCCGACCGGTTCGGATTCCACCTCGACGCCGTCCACTACGACCTCGGGGGGGAACGCTACCTGCGCACCGGCGAGACGCTCCCCGACTCGGTCCTCGGGGAGCTCCGTCGCTTCAGGGCGATCTACCTGGGGGCGATCGGCCACCCGGACGTCAGGCCGGGCATCCTCGAAAAGGGGATCCTCCTCCGGATCCGCTTCGAGCTCGACCAGTACATCAACCTCCGGCCGGTGAAGCTCTACCCGGGCGTGGAGACGCCGCTCAGGGGTAAGGGGCCGGCGGACATCGATTTCACGGTGGTGCGGGAGAACACCGAGGACCTCTACGCGGGGATCGGCGGCTTCCTCAAGAAGGGGACCCCCGACGAGGTCGCCATCCAGGAGATGATCTACACGAGGAGGGGCGTGGAGCGCTGCGTCCGCTACGCCTACGAGTACGCCCGGGCGCGCGGGGGGAGGAGGAAGCTCACCTTCTGCGGCAAGACGAACGTCCTCACCTACGCCCACGACCTCTGGCAGCGCGTCTTCGAGGAGGTCGGGCGCGACTATCCGGACGTGGCGAGGGACTACGCCCACGTGGACGCCATCTGCATGTGGATGATCAAGAACCCGGAGTGGTTCGACGTCATCGTCACCTCCAACATGTTCGGGGACATCATCACCGACCTCGGCGCCATCATCCAGGGGGGGATGGGGATCGCCGCGGGGGGGAACCTCAACCCCGGCGGGACCTCGATGTTCGAGCCGATCGGCGGCTCGGCGCCCAAGTACACGGGCAGGAACCAGATCAACCCGCTCGCCGCCGTCTGCGCCGGCCAGATGATGCTGGACTTTCTCGGCGAGCGGGAGGCGGCCGCGGCGGTCGAGCGGGCGGTGATGCGGACGGTAAACGGCGGGATCGAGAGCCTCGCCGCGGGCAGGATGGGCCGCGGCACGGACGAGGTGGGCGACATGGTCGCCGGCTTCGTCGCGGAGGGATAGGGGGGAACGAACGGATGGCACGGGCGCTGAATGTCGTCGTGGTGGGCGTCGGGGCGGTCGGGGTCGAGATGCTCCGGGTGCTCCGGCAGCGGCGGTTTCCCGCGGCGGGCCTCACGGTGCTCGCCCGTTCCGCGCGCCGGATCGAGGTGGACGGCGTCTCCTACGAGGTGCGGACGGCGGAGCCCGGGGCCTTCGAGGGGGCGCGCCTCGCCCTCTTCGCGGGCACGGAGGGGGAGAAGGGGGCCGCCGTCACGCTCGCCGGCGAGGCCGTCTCCCGGGGCGCCGTGGTCATCGACAACGGGGCCGACTTCAGGATGGACCCGAAGGTGCCCCTCGTCGTCCCGGAGGTGAATCCGGACGACGCGGCGCGGCACGAGGGGATCATCGCCAATCCGAACTGCTCCACCATCCAGATGGTCGTCGCCCTCTGGCCGATCCACCGCCGGTCGCGGATCCGGCGCATCATCCTCTCGAGCTACCAGTCCGTCTCCGGCACCGGGCGCGCCGCCATGGAGGAGCTCCGGGAGCAGTCGCCGCTCGTCCTCGACGGGCGGGCGGACGAGGCGCGGTGCGCCGCCTACCCGCACCGGATCGCCTTCAACGTCATCCCCCAGATCGGCTCATTCGGGGAGATGGGCTACACGACGGAGGAGTGGAAGACGCGGCTGGAGACGCACAAGATCTTCCACGACGACTCGATCCAGATCGCCTCCACCACCGTCCGGGTCCCCGTCTTCAACGGCCACAGCGAGTCCGTCTACATCGAGACGGAGGAGCCGCTCGCCGTGGAGGAGGTCCGCCGGCTCCTCGCCGCCGCCCCCGGCGTCGTCCTCGTGGACGACCCGGCGGAGGGCCGCTACCCGATGCCGGTCGAGGCGGCCGGCAGGGACGAGACGTTCGTCGGGCGGATCAGGAGGGACCCCGACGTCGAGCGCGGCCTGCACCTCTGGGTCGTGGCCGACAACCTGCGGAAGGGCGCGGCGACGAACGCCGTCCAGATCGCGGAGCTGCTGCTCGGTCGGAGGATGTTCTAGGGCCGACGCCCATGGAGAGCGCGAGAAGGATCAGGATGCTCATCGAGTACGACGGGACGGGCTACCTGGGATGGCAGGTCCAGCCCGCCGGCCCCACGGTCCAGGAGGCGATCGAGCGGGCGCTCCGCGCGATCACGGTCGAGGCGGGCCGCGTCGTCGGCGCCGGGAGGACCGACGCGGGGGTCCACGCCGAGGGACAGGTGGCGCACTTCACGACCCGCGGCGCGATGCCGGCCCGGCGGATGTTCCTCGCCCTGAACGCCGTCCTCCCCCGCGACATCGCCGTCCTGCGGCTCGATGAGGCGGCGGACGATTTCCACGCCCGGAACGACGCGTGCGGCAGGCGCTACCGGTACGCGGTCCTCAACCGGGAGGCGCGTCCGGCGCTCCTCCGGTTCCGCGCGCTCCACGTGCCGCGGCCGCTGGACCTGGAGGCGATGCGGGAGGCGGCCCGGCACTGCGTCGGCGCGCACGATTTCTCATCGTTCGGCTGCAACGCCGGGAGGGACGACGACCCGGTCCGGACGGTGCTCGACGCCGCCGTCGAGCGGCGCGGCGACCTCGTCCTGATCGAGATAGAGGCGGTGAGCTTCCTGTACAAGATGGTCCGTTCAATCGCGGGGACGCTCATCGACGTGGGGAGAGGGAAGCTCGCGCCCGATGATTTCCGCCGCATCCTCGAGGCCCGTGACAGGGCCGCGGCGCGGCCGACGGCGGCCGCGCGGGGCCTGTGCCTGGTGCGGGTGCGGTATCCGGGGGAGGGGACATGAAGACACGCGCGACGATGCGGGCCGCCGTCGCCGCGGCGGTCCTGCTGCTCGCCGCGGCGCATTCCGGTGCCCAGGAGGAGCGTTCGTTCGAGGGGGAGACGGGAATCGACACCCCGCCGCCGGCGTCGGCGGCCGCGCCGGCCGTGGCCTCCGGCGCGGAGGCATGGGTCCGAGCGGCGAAGGGGCGCATGGAGTTTTCGGTCGCCAACATTTTCGAGTCGCGGGACATCTGGCGGGGGATCGACTGGTTCGTCGACAACGACCCCGCCTACCTGCTCGGGGGCGATTTCAAGCTGGACCTCACCCCCTCCGACGACGACCGGCGGCGGGACATCTGGGAGGTGGGGCTCCATTCGATGGTGGCCGGGGCGTACGCCCTGAAATCGGGGCACGAGAACGTCGACCGGTGGAAGGTGATGGCGGTCCTTGAGAACCGATTCCTGAAGTACATCGATCTCGACGTCGGCTACGAGCACTACGGCCTCCCGCCGTTCGACGACCGCCGCCGGGACTTCGAGGAGCTGCTCATCCGGGCCGGCTTCAACGCGATCCCGCTCTTCGGGGAGGTGTCTCTCCCGGGCTACGGGGAGCCGGTGACCGCGATCCCGCTCGGCGTCCACTACGGGGCCTACTGCGCCTTCGGCTCGACGAGCTTCACCCCGACGACGGATGAATACGGCTTCCACGGCTACCCGAACAACTGGTGGTGGCACAACATCGAGTTCAACCTCCTCCTCCCCTTCCCGGACGCCGTGGGCCAATCGACCGCCGGCGTCCTCCGCCTCCTCAAGCTCGACTCGGCCATCTGGATCATCGACCGGCCGTCGGTCCTCCCGGGGCTCCCGAGCGGCATGCAGGACGCGGAGTTCGGCATGGCGCTCCCGCTCATCCTCGACGCGGGCGGGTGGCTCGGCCTCGACCGCCGCGCCTGGGGCGTCTTCGGCGGGTCGAAGATCATCATCGAGCCGTTCCTCCGCTACGCGATCGACGCGAAGAACCTCGACCGGAAGACCGGGACGTGGAGCGACAAGGACGAGATCTGGGGCGGCGTCGCCCTCGTCTACGCCTTTTGACCTGATTCGTTCAGCCGCCGCGCCCGAATCGCGGATCGCATCGCCGCCCGCGCCATGCCGCTCAAGGCCGATTTCCACGTCCACACCGCCGAGGATCCCGAGGATCCGTGCGAGCTCACCGCGCACGAGCTCATCGACGCGGCCCGCGGCCTCGGCTACGGCGTCCTCGCCGTCACCAACCACAACGTCGTCACCTTCGACGAGGGGTTGCGGCGGTACGCCGCCGATCGGGGGATCCTCCTCCTGCCGGGGACGGAGCTGTCGGTCTGCGGGCGGCGGCACGTCCTCGTCATCAACTCGCCGCTCCGCGGGGACCGGCTCGACGAGCGGGTGGGGACGCTCGCTGACCTCGCCGCGCTGAAGGACGAGGGGACGCTCATCATCGCGCCGCACCCGTTCCACCGGGCGCCGGTCTGCCTCGGGCGGCTCCTCGAGGAGCACGTCGCCCTCTTCGACGCCGTGGAGTCGTCGCACTTCTCCTCGAGCCGCCTCAACCTGAACAGGAGGGCGGAGGCGTTCGCCCGGCGGCACGGCCTGCCGCTCGTCGGGACCTCCGACGCGCATTTCAGGTTCCAGTTCGGGCGGAGCTACACGCTCGTGGATGCGGAGCGGGATGCGGCGGGCGTCGTCGCGGCGGTCAGGGCCGGGCGGGTGGAGTGCGTGAACCCGCCGCTCTCGCTCCCCCGGATGGGGCGCATCCTCCTCGAGATGACGGTCCGGGGATGCGCGCGGAGACTGGCGGGCGTTCGGCGCGGCGGCGGGAGGCGGACGGGGGCGCGCCGTCAGTAGAGGCGCCGCTTCTCTTTCTTCTCGCGGCGTTTTTCCTTCAGCGACTTCTGGGGCTTCTTCCGCTCCTCGTGCTTCGCCTTGTCCATCGATCCCATGGGGGACCTCCCTATGCGGGCACGGCCCGCGTCCGCTTGACGGCCTTCCTGACGACGACGTAGGCGCCGGTCGGGCCGGGGACGGCTCCCCTGATGAGGAGGAGGTTCTTTCCGGGGGTCACCTTGACCACCTTGAGGTTCTGCACCGTCGCCCGGGCGGCGCCCAGGTGGCCGGCCATCCCGAGCCCCTTGAAGACCCGCCCCGGGTACGAATGCTGGCCGATCGAGCCGCCGTGCCGGAAATACTCGTGCGAGCCGTGCGAGGCGGGGGAGCCGCTGAAATGGTGGCGCTTGATGACGCCGGCGTAGCCCTTCCCCTTGGAGACGCCGGTGACGTCCACGAACTCGCCGGGGGAGAAGATGTCGGCGCCGACGGCCTGGCCGACGGCGTAGGCGGCGAGGTCAGCCGCCGGCAGCCGGATCTCGCGGAGGAACTTGAAGGGGGGGGTCTTCGCCCGCGCGAAATGTCCCCTGAGCGGCTTCGTGAAGGAGGTCTCCTTCCCCTCGTCGAAGCCGAGCTGGACGGCGCCGTAGCCGCAGGCGTCCGGGGTCTTCACCTGGACGACCGTGCACGGCCCCGCCTGGATGACGGTGACGGGGATCACCCTCCCCTCGTCATCGAATATCTGGGTCATCCCCATCTTCCTGCCGAGGATGCCCATTCTGTGGATCTTCATCGGGGCGCCATTATACACGAAGGGGGCGCGTCTGCAAGTCCTTTTCGCCCCAGGGGTTTCCCGAATATCGGCTTCAACGGTTGCCACAGAGATCACAGAGCGGGCACAGAGGCCATGGAGAGACCCCCCCTCATGTTCCCGCAACGCGAGATACCCCCCTCGGCGTCCTCCGGCCTTCTCTGTGCCCTCTGTGGCAAACAATGTCCCGCTCTTTGCCCGGGCGCGGCGTGCGGTTCAGTCGCCGGGGGCGGGGCGCGGGGTGAAGCTCTTCAGCGAGGCGATCCCCTCCCCGTCGAGCGACGCCTCGAGCAGGTTGGCCTTGTCGGGGCCCTGGAGGATGACGGAGACGTTGTTGCCCTCGAAGTGGGCCTTCATCTCCCGGAGGAGAGAGAGGAGGACCGGCTCGAACGCCGCCCGGGACTCCCGGAACGCCGTCTCGCCCTCCTCGGAGAGAATGAGGATGAGGAGGCGGTTGTCCTCCTGCTCGTCGAGCGCGCTGACGACGTACGACTTGCTGAACCTGTTCGCCTGCCCGCGCGACGTCAGGAACTCCGCGGCCTTCTCCGCCAACGCCATCCCGCGGCCTGAGTCCGAGAAGCAGATGATCGAGGATACGCTTGACGGCTCCGGCCCCTCCTCGATGCCGCCGAGGAGCGCCGCGAGCAGGATGAGTCCCGCGATTTTCATGTGCGCCTCCGCGGCCCCCCGTCTGGTTCGGGGAGCGGCATTATGCTACCATATCGCCGTGCGCGATGGGAAGGCAGCTCCGCTGATTGCCGCGACATGGGAATCCACCCCGTACCGTTCCTCCTCCTGATCGCCGTCGCCGCCCCCTCCTGCGCCGCTCGCCGCCCGGCCGAGGAGGATGCCGGCGGCAGGGCGGCCGCCGAGCGGCAGGCCCTCGCCGCCGCGGCCGCACTCCTCCGGGGGCCCGATACGGGCGGCTCCGCGGCGCCCGCCGACGGGCTCTTCGCCGAGGCGGTGTCGTTTCTGGCGCACGGGGACGAGGGGGGTGCCGCCGCGATCCTCTCCGCGCTCCTGGAGCAGCACCCCGGCCATGCCGCCGCCCACAGGGAACGGGCGGGCATCCGGCTCCGCATGGGGGAGTACGCCGCCGCCGCCGAGGACTTCCGGAGGGCCGCGGGGCACGGCCCCGCGGACGTGGACCTCCAGTACGGCCTGGGGACGGCCTGCGAGCGGGAGGGGGAGCGGCTCCAGTCCGCCGGCCGGGAGCGGGAGGCGCACGAGCGGTACCGGGACGCCGCCGAGGCGTTCAAGCAGGTACTCTGGCTCGAGCCGGGATACGCCCCCGCCCTCTACAGCATCGGGTGCGTCTACGCGCGGCTGGGCAAGCGGGACGACGCCGTCCACTACTTCAGGAGGGCCGCGGAGGGCGCCGGGGAGGGGAGCGACCTCGAGCGCCGCGCCCGGTACAACCTCCGTCTCCTCGGGGACTACTGAGGCGCCGCCTCGCCCCCCCGCTCGACGATGCCGAGGCACTCGTCGAGCGTGGCGATGATGAAGTCGGCGTCCGCGGCGTCGATGCAGAGCGGCGGCTTGATCCGGACGACGTTCCCCGCCATGGCGCCCTTCCCGACGAGCAGCCCCCGCTCCTTGCAGAGGTCCATGATCCGGAGCGTCTCCCGCGCGGCCGGCTCCTTCGTCTTCCGGTCCCGCACGAGCTCGATGCCGAGCATGAGTCCCATGCCGCGCACCTCGCCGATGAGCGGATGCCGCTCCTGGAGGCCGCGGAAGCCGGCGACGAGCCGGTCGCCCATCTCACGGGCGTTGCGCGGGTAGCCGTACTTCTCGATCACCTCGATGACGCCGAGCCCCTGCGTCATCGAGACCGGGTTCCCGCCGTAGGTGTTGAAGTGCACCTTGCCGCGCATCGAGTCGGCGATGGCGCGCGTGGTCGTGACGGCGCCGAGGGGGGCGCCGTTCCCGATGCCCTTCGCCATGGCGATGATGTCGGGGACCACCCCCCAATGCTCGATCCCCCACATCGCCCCGCCGGTGCGGCCGAAGCCGGTCTGGACCTCGTCGGAGATGAAGAGGCCGCCGTAGCGGCGGACGATCTCGGCGACGACGCCGAAGTACTCCTTCGGCGGGCAGATGACGCCGCCGAAGCCCTGGATCGGCTCGGCGATGAAGCCGGCGATCCTCCCGGAGGTGCTGTACCTGATCACCTCCTCCGCCTGCCGCGCGCAGGCGAGGTCGCAGGCGGGATAGGAGATGCCGTAGGGACAGCGGTAGCAGTAGCCGGCGGGGATGTGGGAGACGCCGAAGACGTAGGGGAGGGAGTGCCGCCAGAGCGACTGGCCCGTCAGGCTCATCGCCATGAGCGTGCGGCCGTGGAACGAGTGGCGGAGGGCGAGGAACTCCTGGGCCCCCGTGTGGTTCTTCGCGAGGATCGCCGACAGCTCGTTCGCCTCGCAGCCGGAATTGACGAAGAAGCTCACCTTCAGGTCGCCGGGCATGATGTCCGCGAGCCGCTTCGCGTAGGTGACGATGACCGGGTGGTAGTAGAGGGTCGTCATGTGCTGGAGCGTCCTGACCTGCTCGACCACCTTCGGGACGATGTCCGGGTGGCAGTGCCCGACGCTGATGGTGACGACCGCGCTGAAGGCGTCGAGGTATTTCCTGCCCGCGTCGTCGTAGACGTACTGCATCTCGCCGCGGACGATGCTGAGCGGCTCCGTGAAGTAGGTCATCGTGCTCGGGAGGAGGTATTCCTCCCGCATCTTCCCGATCTCCTCCGTCGTGTACTTCTTCAAGGTCATATTCCCCTCCTTGCCCCGGATCCTCGCATCGAACGGCGGGTGACGGGCGACATCATGCCTGATTGAATTCCATCCCGAGAAACGATGAACGAGAAACGAGTCACTGTTGTATCCGTCCCTCGATCCCCCCCCACGGCTCGCGCCTGACGAACCTGCCCCAACCCTCCTCGCCGACGAATTTCCCGTTCCGCGCCGCGAGCCGGCCGCGGCTGAAGACAAGCGCCGGCCAGCCGGTGAGCCGCCAGCCGTCGTAGGGCGACCAGTCGCAGTTGGTCTGGAGGCGCCGGGGGCTTATGACGTGCTTCCGCCGCGGGTCGAAGACGACCACGTCGGCGTCGGCGCCGACGGCGAGCGTTCCCTTCTGCGGGTAGAGGCCGTGGAGACGGGCGGGATTCGCGCTCACGAGCTGGACGAGCCGGTTCACCGAGAAGCGCCCGGCCCCCACGCCGAAGGTATGCATGAGCGGAACCATCGTCTCGACGCCGGGCATCCCGTACGGGATCTTCGTGAAATCCCCGCCCCACATCGCCTTCTGCCGCGTCGTGAAGGTGCAGGTGTCGGTGGCGATGAGCGAAACCTCGCCGTTCGTCACGCCCCGCCAGAGGCGTTCGGCGTCGGCCTTCGACTTGATCTGGGGGCAGGTGGCGTAGAGGTGGCCGTTCCGCTTCCGGAAGACGGAGTCGTCGAGGAGGAGGTACTGCGGGCAGGTCTCCGCGTAGACGCGCACGCCGCGCTCCTGCGCCTCCCGGACGGCGTCGGCGGAGGCGCCGGCCGACATGTGGACGATGTAGACGCGCCCGCCCGTCGCCCCGGCCCACATGATCGCCCGCCGCACCGCCTCCTCCTCGGCGAAGGCGGGCCGCGAGAGGGCGTGCCCCCGCGCCCCGAGGCGCTTCCAGTTCCGGTGATAGCGGGCGACGAGGCCGTCGAGGAGGGAGACGCTCTCGGCGTGGAGCTCGATCATGGCGCCGCAGCGGGCCGTCTCCTCGAGGGCGCTGAAGAGCATGTAGTCGTCGGCCATCCACCCCTCTTTCCTGTAGATCATAAACATCTTGACGGTGGGGATGCCGTAGGCGACGAGCCGTCGCAGGTCGCGGGGGGAGCCGTCCTTCCAGTCGGTGATGCCCGCGTGGAGCGCGTAGTCCACGCACACCCTGCCGTCGGCCTCCGCCCGGCGCTTCTCCACCGCCTCCATGACGGGGCGCCCCTTGGTCTGAATGGCGTAGTCGATCACGGTCGTCACGCCGCCGCAGGCGGCCGCCTTCGTGCCGTTGAGGAAATCGTCGGACGAGACCGTCCCGCAGAAGGGGAGCTGGAAGTGGACGTGGGCGTCGATGCCGCCGGGCATGACGTACATGCCGCGCGCGTCGACGACCTCCGTCCCCTTCCGGGGTTGGAAGTTCCGCCCGACCGCCGCGATCGTGCCGCGGTCCATGACGAGGTCGGCCTGGAAGGCGTCGGTCTCGGTGACGAGCGTGCCGCCCTTGAGAATGGTGCTCATGGGACCTCCGGTTGCGGGGGGCGCGCCCCCGGTCGGTGCGTCAGCTACCGCTTCTTCTTCAGCGGGACCTTCGACTCCTTCAGCGCGACGCAGCCGTCCACCGGGCAGACGTGCGAGCAGAGGCCGCAGCCGACGCACGCCTCCTCGTCCACCGAAGGCTCTCGCCGCTTCGGGTCCCACTCGATCGCCTGGTAGGCGGAGTCCCTGCACGCGACGTGGCAGAGGCCGCAGCCGATGCAGAGGTCCCGGTCGATGGCGGAGACCAGGCGGTACTCCCTGCTGAGCGACTCGTGCATCGTAATCTTCCGCGCGGCGAGGCCGACCATGTCCGCGATCGAGGCGAACGAGTGCTCCTCCATGTAGTTCGAGAGGCCGTCGCAGAGGTCATGGATGATCCGGTAGCCCCAGTGCATGACCGCCGTGCAGACCTGGACGGTCGTCGACCCGAGGAGGATGAACTCGGCGGCGTCGCGCCAGGTGCCGATCCCCCCGATCCCGGATATCAGGCAGTTGGTGGACTTGAAGATCTCGCAGACCGCCCGGAGCGCGATCGGCTTCACCCCCGGCCCCGAGAGGCCGCCGTAGGTGCTGAGGCCCTTCACCGACGGGAGCGGCACGAGGGTGTCGAGGTCGACCCCCGCGAGCCCCGCGACGGTGTTGATGGCGGAGATGGCATCGGCGCCGCCGGCCTGCGCGGCGCGGGCGGTCACCTTGATGTCGGTGATGTTCGGGGTGAGCTTGATGATGACGGGGACGCGGGCGACGTCCTTCACCCACTGCGTGATGTGCTTCGTGATCTCGGCGTCCTGGCTGCAGACGCTCCCCATCCCGCGCTCGGGCATGCCGTGCGGGCAGCCCAGGTTGCACTCGATCATGTCGGCGCCCGCGTCCTGCACGCGCCTCGTGAGCTCCTGCCAGTCCTTCTTCGCCGGGCCGGCGGCCATGATGCTCCCGATGACGACGCGGCGCGGGTGGCGCCGCTTTATCTGGCCGATCTCCTTCAGCCAGACCTTGACGCCGCGGTCGGTGGTGAGCTCGACGTTCTCCAGGACCGCCATCCGCTGCTTCCCGTAGGGGAGGGAGGCGAGGCGCGGCGCGACGTTCCGGACCACCTCCCCCTCGGGGACGAGCGTCTTGATGATCGCGCCGCCCCACCCCTCATCGAAGGCGCGCATGATCATCTCGCCCGTCGTGGTCGGCGGGGCGGAGGCGAGAATGAACGGGTTGATGAACTTCACGCCGCAGAAGTCGACGTTGAGGAGCGTGTGCTCGACAGCGGTTGTCATGGGCCCTCCCTCGTTTCCCGGTCGCCCGATTCCTATTTCCGCCGCAGGTACTGGTCGATCGCCTCCGCCGCCGCCTTCCCCGCGGCGATGGCCTCGACGGCCGTCGCCCCACCGTTCGTCACGTCACCGCCGGCGAAGACGCCCGGGATGCCCGTGGCGCCGTTCTTCCTGACGCGGACGAGGCCGCCGCGGTCGGTCTTCAGGCCGAGGCCGGCGAGGAGCTCGCGGTCGGTCTCCTGGCCGAGCGCCTGGATGACGGTGTCGACCTTCAGGACGAACTCCGACCCCGGGACGGGGATCGGGCGCGGCCGGCCGCTCTCGTCCTTCGGGCCGAGCCTCATCTTGACGCACTCCACCGCCTCGACCCGGTCCTTCCCGAGGATGCGCTTCGGGGCGGTGAGGAGCATGAACTCGGTGCCCTCCTTGAAGGTGAGGGCGACCTCGCTCTCCCAGGCGGGCATCTCCGCCCTCCCCCGGCGGTAGATGATGATGACGCGCCCGGCGCCGAGCCGCTGGGCCGCGCCGGCGCAGTCCATTGCGGTGTTCCCCGCGCCGACCACCGCCACGGTCTCCCCGACCCTCGGCCGCTTCGGCCCGAATTTCGCGGCGGTGAGAAAATCCATGGCGTCCCAGACGCCCCTGAGGGTCGTCCCCTCGATGTTCTGCCACTTCGAGTTCCAGGCCCCGACGCCGACGAAGACGGCGGCGAAGCCCTGCGCCTTCAGCTTCCGCAGGTCGGTGATCCGCCGCCCGGTGACGACGCGCACGCCGAGCTGCCTGATCTGGTCGATCTCGGCGTCCACGATCTCCTGGCTCAGACGGTAGGAGGGGATCCCGTAGGTGAGCATGCCGCCGGGGCGCTCCCGCTCCTCGAAGACGGTGACATTGTGGCCGCGGCGGGCGAGGAAGACGGCGCAGGCGAGGCCCGCGGGGCCTCCGCCAACGCAGGCGACCTTCTTCGCCCCCTTCCGCCGCTCGATCCTGGGCGGGCGGTACCCTTTCAGGAGCTCGACGTCGGCGACGTAGCGCTGCAGGGAGGCGACATCCACGGGGGCGGTGGCGAACCGATTGCGGCACTCGCCGATACAGAACTGGTCGGCGGGGCAGATGCGCCCGCAGACCCCCGCGAACGGGTTCGACTCCTTGATGATGCGGATCGCGCTCTTCAGGTCGCCCGTGCGGATGCGCCGGATGAACGCGCTCACGTCCACGCCGCTCGGGCACCCCTTGCTGCACGGCGCCTCGAGGCAGAAGTTGCAGCGCTCCGCCTCCCGCGATGCGAGGTTGTGGGGGACGGCCGTCCGGATCTCCTTCCAGTCCCTGATCCGCTCGTTGACGGGGCGCTCGATCGAGTGCGTCAGGCCGCTCATGGGTGACCTCCGGTGGTGGCTCAAAGAGCGCCACATTATATCACCGGCGGGGCGCCCGTTCCAGCGGATTGTGGGCGGCGTGGACGGGCCGGGTGGGGGCGCCTCGGGGAAGAAGGGAAGATCGACCACTGATTGACACGGATCATTACGGATCGCCGCGGATACCGCAGGGGAACAATCCGTGAATATCCGTCAATAATCGGTGAAGATCCGCGGCGGGAAGTTCATTGCCTGCCGCAGCCGTGCCACCCCACCGTCTTACGGGAGCTGCCTCGTCAGGTCGTCGTAGGTGTCGGGCCGACGGTCGCGGAAGAACTGCCAGGCGTCCCGCACCTCCTTGATCATGTCGAGGTTCAGATCGGCCGTGACGAGCTCGTCCCGGTCCTCGCTCCCCCGGGCGATGATCTTGCCCCGCGGATTGCAGAAGTAGGAGGAGCCGTAGAAGGGGCCCCAGTTCCACGGCGGCTCGGTGCCGACCCGGTTGATGGCCCCGACGTAGACGCCGTTCGCGACCGCGTGGGCCGGCTGCTCGAGCTCCCAGAGGTACCTCGACACGCCGGCGATGGTCGCCGAGGGGTTGAAGATGATCCATGCCCCCCGCAGGGCGAGGATCCGCGCCCCTTCGGGGAAGTGCCGGTCGTAGCAGATGTAGACGGCGATCCGCCCGACGGCCGTGTCGAAGACCGGGTAGCCGAGGTTGCCGTGCTTGAAGTAGAACTTCTCGTAGAAGCCGGGGTGGACGTACGGGATGTGGTTCTTCCGGTACATGCCGAGGTACTTCCCGTCGGCGTCCACGACGGCGGCGGTGTTGTAGTAGACGCCGGTCATGGCGAGCTCATAGACGGGCAGGATGATCACCATGCCGTGCCGCTTGGCGACCTCGGCGAACCGCTCGACCGTCGGCCCCGGGACCGGCTCGGCGAAATCGTACCACCGGCTGTGGTGCTCCGCGCAGAAGTAGGGGCCGTTGAAGAGCTCCTGGAAACAGAGGACCTGCACTCCCTCCTTCGCCGCCTGCTCGACGAAGGCGAGGTGCTTCTGCATCATCGCCTCCTTGACGGAGGCGAGCTCCTTCCTGATGTCGGCGGGGCCCATCCTCGAGGTGTCGGCGCTCGGCGCGATGACGTTCGCCGCCTGGACGAGCCCTCCCTTCACGATCGTCGGCATGGTCCCCCTCCTGGATGCGCGCCGCCGGCGCGCCCGCATTCTACCCGTCCGGCGGCGGGCCCGCAAGCGCGGAATGGCGGCGGGCCGGATTCCCCGCCGCGGATCCTGGCCCCTCGATCGCTATTTTCCGAAGCGGTTCGTGAAGAAATCGCCGGTCTTCCTGCCGCAGTTCGAGAAGAACTCCCCGGTCTTCTTCCCGGACTCGGCGAAGAACGATCCCGTCTTCTTCCCCGATTTGCCGAAGAAGTCCCCCGTCTTCCTGCCCATCCTCGCGAAGGCGTTCCCCGTCTCCCGGCCCGCCTCGGCGGCGGCGCGCCCCGTCTCGCCGGCGGGCTCGTGCCCCGCCGCGCAAACGGCGGCGGGCGCCGCCGCGAGGATGAGAAGGGCGCCGGCGAGCGCCCCCATGCGCCTCGTCTTCATGACGACCTCCCGTGTCTGGTTCCCGACGCGGTCCCTTGATCCGTCCGCATCGCCGGCCGCAGTATAGCATCTCGAGAGGAATAATGAATCTCCGTGCGAGACTCGATACGGTCGGTATCTCCAGCCGCCGATACGAAGAACACATCCACCTCGGAATTGCACGGATTCCCGCGGATACGCCCGGATACCCCGGAGACTGTTTGCCGCGTATCCACGGGAATCCGTATGGTATGATCGGGGCCGATGCACGCGGCGGCCCTATCGATCGACGGCGAACTGCGGCGCGCCCTCGCAACAGCCACGCTCCGCGGGCGCGTCCACTCCGTCCACCGGCACGCCGCCTGCCTCCGGCCGACGGCCGGCGACCTGATCATCCTCGCCGCCGGCGACGCAGGCAACGGCCCCCGCTTCGTCCTCGTGGACGATTCGTTCCCCTTCGAGCGGTGCCTCGCCCCCGGCGCGCCGTTCGAGGCGGACGGACGCTCGATCCGCGCCGACGGCGCCGTCGTCACGCTCGCGGGCGCGGATGCCTGGAGGGGGGCGCTCGATATCCGCGCGGCGGCGGATATCGCCGCCGTCTCCCGGTGCATCGCGGCGGCGGGGCGGGCGGCGGCCGGCGGGGGGTCGGAACTCCTCCCCCTCCTCGGCGGGGCGGTCCCGCCGGGCTGTCAGGCGGCGGTCTGCCGCGCGGCGCGGCCCCTCGCCGATGCCCTCGCGCGGGGAGATCCGGCGGCGGCGGGGCGGGCGGCGCGTCCCCTCGTCGGCCTCGGCCGGGGGCTCACGCCGTCGTGCGACGACATGCTCGTCGGCGTACTGGGATTCCTGCGCGGCGCCCGTCTCGCCGGCCCGCCGTACGCGCGGGCGGGCGGTCTTCCGCGCATCCTCTCCGCGGTGGCGCGCGCCGCGCGGGAGGGGGCGGCGGGGACAACCGCCGTCTCCGCGCACTTCCTCCGGTCGGCGGCGCGGGGGAGGTTCGCGGAGCGGGCGGGCGCCCTCCTCGAGGCGATCTTCGCCGGCGGGGAGAAAAGGGTGGAAGGTGCCGCGGGGCGGTTGCTACGATATGGTGCGACATCCGGCGCCGACCTGATCTGCGGCGTCGTCGTGGGGGCCGCCGGCCTGCGGGTTCCCGGAAGGAGGAGGGGATGAAGAAGTTCACGATGTTCGATCTCACCCAGCCGCTGAGCGTCCTGACGCCCGCCTGGCCGACCTACGAGCCGCTCCAGGTCAAATTCTTCAAGCGCCTCGCCCCGAACGGCGCCAACGGCCAGCTCGTCACGCACTCCAACCACGTCGGCACCCACATCGACGGCTCCCTGCACTTCTGCACGCACGGCCGCGACATCGCCTCGATCCCCCTCGAGGAGCTCGTGAGCGAGGGGGTCGTCGTGGACCTGAGCGACATGGCGGAGGACTACGGCATCTACGCCTCCCGGGACATCACCGACCGGGTGGAGGTGAAGGAGGGGGACATCCTCATCATCAACACCGGCTACCACAAATACGCCTGGGACCAGCCCGAGGCGGACGAGGTCCGGTACATGGTGAAGCACCCGGGGCCGCAGCGCGAGTTCTCGCAATGGTGCAGGAAGATGCGGCTCAAGTGGATCGGCCTCGACTGCGGCTCGGCCGACCACCCGATGAACACGAAGATCCGGGAGTGGATGCCGAAGCAGGCCGCCGACTGCGAGGCCTACTTCCGCTCGAAGTACGGGAAGGGGATCGACGACCTGTTCCCGCCCGACCACTACCAGCTCATGCACATCGACCTGTTCCCGCACGACATCATCCACGCGGAGAACCTGGGCGGGGACATCGACAAGGTGCTCAACCGCCGCATGGTCATCGGCTGCTTCCCCTGGCGGTGGGTGGGAGGCGAGTCGTCCATCTGCAGGATCGTGGCGTTCGACCTTTGACGGGCGGCGGGGGCTGCCGCCCCGGATTCAATGCGCGAATCAACCACGGATTCGCACGGATGATCACTGATACCCACGGAGGATCGTTAGAAGTATCCGTGATCATCCGTAGTGATCCGTGAAGATCAGTGGTGGGGAGTGCATGGTCGGCTGCGGATTGTGCGGGATGCGAGGTGCGAGAGACGAGCGACGAATAAGGGGGAGGGAGCGATGGCGGAGAAACAGTACCACATCCAGCTGGGGCCGGGCGACGTCGGGCGGTACGTCCTTCTGCCCGGCGACCCGGGCAGGGTGCCGAAGATCGCGGCGTACCTGCAGAATGCCCGGCAGGTCGCGCAGAACCGCGAGTACAACACCTACACCGGCGAGGTGGACGGCGTCAAGGTTTCGGTGACCTCCACCGGCATCGGCTGCCCGTCGGCCGCCATCGCCGTCGAGGAGCTCGCGCGCATCGGGGCGGACACGTTCATCAGGGTGGGCACCGCCGGGACGCTCCAGACGGACGTCGCGCTCGGCGACCTCGTCATCTCGACCGCCACGGTTCGCGAGGACGGGACCTCGCTCCAGTACGTGCCGCTCAACTACCCCGCCGTGGCCGACTTCCGGCTCACCATGGCGCTCTGGGAGGCGGCGCGGAAGCTCGGCTGCAGGGCGCACCTCGGCATCACGCAGACGAAGGACGCCTTTTTCACCGAGGAGGACGACCCGAAGATTCCCCGCTACGAGGAGATCCGCGCGCGGTGGAAGTGCTGGCAGAAGGCGAACGTCCTCGCGAGCTCGATGGAGTCGTCCGCCATCTTCGTCGTCTCATCCTTCCGCCGGCTCCGGGCGGCGGAGATCCTCGCCGTCATCGGCTCGACGTTCACCGGGCAGCCGATCGCGAAGAAGGTCGGCATCGAGGACGCGATCAGGACGGCCGTCGAGGCGATCAGGATCATCGCCGCCGGCGACCGCGCCTGAGCGGGTGTGAAGATTTCGGGGGCGGATCTGTATTCTCCGCGTGTACGTGTCGTCATGCGGTCCGGGCGGAGGCGCTACCATCTTCGCATAAGGCGGATTCAGGGTCGCCTCTACCCTCCTCCAGGGCCCCGAGAAATCAGATGATGCAACAGGACCGGAGAGTGCGTGCACCCATGCACGCGAGCGTGCTGCTGTACAAGGCGTTACGAAGGGCTGCAAACATCGTGATCCCTCCTCCGCCGGAGATCATCTATCTGCTGGATGACCAGTTCATAATGCATTTGCTGCTGGCCAACGCAGGAATGATGCACAAGGGGAATTTGTACTGCTTCGATTATGCGATTAAGAATCTGTCCTCCGAGAAACCCATTCTTGAGATAGGCGCCTTCTGCGGCCTGTCGGCGAATATCATCACGCACCTGTTGGGCAAATATGGCAGGAGGAACAGGCTGTTCACCTGCGATAGGTGGATCTATGATGAATGCGGCGGTCTGGATACGCATATCGGGGACTCCGCCGTCACGTTCAGAAGATTCGGGGAATTCGTCAGGGAGTCATTCGTGCGCAACGCAAAGACCTTTAGCCACCGCAACCTTCCCTGGGCGATTGAGCAATGTTCCGACGATTTCTTCTCCATGTGGGCAAGGAATGAGCGCACGGTCGATGTGTTCAATAGGCACGTGCAGCTGGGAGGGGAGGTGGCCTTTTGCTATGTCGACGGAAATCATCACTTTGAATACGCAAAACGAGATTATGAAAACTGCGATAAGTACCTGGAAAGGGGAGGATTCATGTTCTTCGATGATACCTACGAGAATTCCGAGTATGAGTGCGCGAAGCTCATGCCGGTGGTAATGGCGGACAATCGCTACGAACTCGTCGTGAAGAATCCGAATTACCTCTTCAGAAAGATACGATGAACCATGAACTGATCCGCCCCCACCGTACGTAACCCTTGTGGGAATTTGACCCCATGTATGCAATCGGCTGCGGGGGTGGTTCGTTGAATCATTGCCTCCCCATGGGGGGCGTGGGTCAGTCGACGGCGAAGCGGGCGGGGGGCCTGTAGAGGCCGCCGGAGATCCTGACGAGGTCGTCGAGAGACTCGGCGGCGAGGAGCGAGCGGCGCGCCTCCTCCCGCCGCACCCCGAGGTCCTCCGGCCGGCGGACGATCCCCGCCGCACGCAGCCGGGCGGTCTCGGCCTCCTTCTCCGCCCGCCCCACCGGCGTGTCCCCCGCCACCGCGCGGACCGCCGCCCGGCGCGTCTCGAGGTCGGTGCAGCGGTGGAGGGCGGCGATCCCCCGCTCCGTCACGATGTGGGTGATCTCGTCGCCGTAGAGCATGACCGGGGGGATCGGGAAGAGCCCCTCCCGAGAGAGGGCGACGGCGTCGAGCTCGTCCACGAAGACGGGGATCCCCTTCTTCTCGCTCACCGTGGGCGTGATCTGGACGACGAGCTTCCTCCCGAACGGCATGCCGCCGGTCGCCGACGCGGCCCGGGGGTCCTCTTCGCCCGCCATCAGCCACGTCTCGCTCGCATGCCGCCGTCCCCGGGGATTCGTGCCGAGGTTCGGGGCGCCGCCGAAGCCCGCGATCCGGCCGGCGGTGGCGGTGGAGCTGTTGCCGCTCCGGTCGATCTGGAGGGTGAGGCCGATGAACATATCGATCGCGTAGAGGCCGGCGACGTGGCAGAGGAGGCGGTCGGAGCGGAGGCCGCCGTCGGCGCCGAGGAAGAAGACGTCGCCCCGCGCCCTGATGTACTCCTCCATCCCCGGCTCGCTGCCGAAGGAGTGGATGCTCTCGACGAATCCCGCCTCGATCGCCGGGATCATCGTCGGGTGCGGGTTGAGCGCCCAGTGGGTGCAGGCGATCCCCTTCAGGCCGAGCGCCTCGCCGTAGGTGGGCAGGAGCAGCTCGATCGCGCAGGTCGTGTAGCCGATGCCGTGGTTGAGCCGCCTGACCCGGTAGGGGAGGTAGATCCCCTTCAGGGCGAGCATGGCGAGGAAGATCTGCGTCTCGGTGATGCGGGCCGGGTCGCGCGTGAAGAGCGGCTCGACGTACGGCGGCCGGCCGCAGGGGATGACGAAATCGACCCGGTCGCCGGGGATGTCCACGCGCGGCAGCCGCGGCACGACCTCGCGCACCTGGGCGACGACGATCCCCCTCCGGCCGGAGGTCGCCTCGACGATCGCCGGCGTCTCCTCGGTGTTGAAGCCGGTGAGCAGGTTCCCGCGCCCGTCGGCGAGGTCCGCCGCCACGAGGCAGACGCGCGGCGTCAGGTCCATGAAATAGCGGCCGAAGAGCTCGAGGTAGGTGTGGATGGCGCCGATCCGGACCCTCTTCTCGCGGGCGAGGCGCGCGAGCTCCTTCGCCTGCGGGCCCGAGAAGGCGAAGTCGAGGTCGGAGGCGATGCCGCGCTCGAACAGGGCGACGTGGTCGGGGAGGGCGACGGTGGACTGGACCATGTGGAGGCGGTTGACCGCGGCCGGGTCGAGGCCCGCGAGCGCCCGCGCGAGGAAGTCGGCCTGCTTCTGGTTGTCGCCCTCGAGGGCGACGCGGTCGCCGGGGCGGATGACGGCGGCGAGGAGGGCCCCGGCGTTCTCCGGCGGGACGACCTTCCCCCCGCCGGCCGCGCACGGGGCGGCGGCGGCGAGCCGCCCCTCCCGGTCGCGCGCGAGGGCGCGCCAGTCGCGGCCCGTCACGGGGCGGCCCCCGCGGAGGCGCACGTCTCGGCGAACGCCTCGAGCGCGTCCCGGAAGCAGCGCATGTCGGCCCTGAGCAGCCCCGCCCCGATCTGGCCGATCCCCGGCTCCCGGTGGGCGACGCCGGTGTTGATGACGGG
>JAQUPF010000021.1 GCA_028716845.1 bacterium
ATCCCTGCTCCGGTCGCGCGTCCGCTGCGTGATCATCGCGAGCTCCGTCGGGTTCCTGACGATGTGCGGCGTGATGAACACAATCAGGTTGATCTTGCCGACCGACATCTTCCGGAAGCGGGCGAGGAGCCCCACGACCGGGATGTCGCCGAGGATCGGGACCTTGGTCTCCTGCGTCGTGTAGGTGTCGCTGATCATCCCGCTGATGACGACCGTGTTGCCGTCCTTGACCGTCACGACGGTGGAGGTCTCCCGCTTGATCGTCGCCGGGGTCAGCGGCCCGCTGATGTCGGCGAGCGACACGCCGACGAGCGACTCGATCGACTGCTCGATCTCGAGCCGCACGAACCGGTCCTTGCTGATGTGCGGGACGATCTTGATCTTCGTGCCGACGTCGCGGTAGTCCACCTGCTCGATCGTGTCGGTGCCGGTCGTGCCCGTGCCGATCGTCAGGGTCGAGGTGAGGATCGGGATCCGGTCCGAGACGTTGAAGGAGACCTGCTCGTTGTCCGAGGTGAGCACCTGCGGGGCGGCGAGCACGTTGATGTCGGTGTCCGCCTCGAGCGCGTTCAGGAGCAGGCCGGTGGGGCCGAACCAGTTCTTGTCGCTCTCCGGGGCGATGATGTAGCCGACGTTGAGCCCCCCGCCGGCGCTCAGCGGGTAGTTCGTCCCCTTCTCGATCTGGTCGATGATGAGCCTCCGCAGCGACGGGTCGAACTCCGTCCCCATCCACGTCTGGGCGTTGTCGATCCCCAGCTGGCTCGCCTTGTCGGGGGTGAAGTCGAGGGTCCGGAGCGTCTGGGTCTGGAACTCCACCGAGAGCGACTTGCCGAGGTCCACCTCCGAGATGATGACCTCGATCATCACCTGGTCGCGCGCGATATCGAGGTCCCCGATGATCCGCTCGAGGAGGTCGAAATCCTGCGGGGAGGCGTCGATGACGAGGGCGTTGATCTCGGGGTAGCTGCCGACGGTGACCGGCGGGAGGCCCTCGCCCGTCCGCCCCGCCGTGAGCGAGGTCAGCAGGCTCGCCACGTCGTCGGAGTTGGAGTAGGAGAGCCGCTTGACGCGGACCCTCGTCTTCCCCTCGGGCGTCGGTCGGTCGAGCTCCTCCACGAGGGCGAGGACCCGCTCGGTGTCCTCCGGCGTCGCGACGACGATGAGGGCGTTCGTCCGCTCGTCGGAGAGGATCCTGATGGCGTCATCCCCCCCCGGCGCGGCGGCCGCCGCCGGCTGGCCGGGCGCGGCCCTCGTCCGGCGGCGGGGGGCCGGCGCCGGTCGCCCGGGGGCGCCCCGCTGCTGGACGATGGAGAGGATCTCCTCGGCGAGGAGGGAGGCGGCGGCGTACTGGAGCGGGACGACCGTGATGGTGGACTCGAGCCCCGGGACGTCGATCTCCCGCACGATGCGCATGAGGCGGTCCAGGTTCGAAACGCTGTCCGAGACGATGAGGATGTTGGCCGGCGGGTACGGGACGACGCTCATGTCCTTGCCGCCGAGGGCCTGGACCACCCGCTGCACCTCGGTCAGGTCGGCGTACTGGAGCGGCACGACCTGGGTGACGAGCGTGTCCTCCGGGACGCGCGCCCCGACCCCCTCCATCGTCTCGAACATGATCGGGCCCTTGACGGCGTCCCGTTTCGGGACGATCTTGATGAGATCGCCCGCCGGGACCGTCGCGAGGCCGCGCACCTCGAGGAGCGACTCGAGCACCTTGGGGAGCCCCTCGACGGGGATCCTCGTGGGGGACATCACCGTCACCGTCCCCCGCACCTGGTCGCTCAGGATGAAGTTCGTGCCCGTGAGGTCGCTGATGAGCTTGATGACGTACTTGATGTCCACGTTGTCGAGGTCGAGGGACACCAGTTCCTCGCCGCCCTCCTCCGCGATCTCCCCGGACGGCTCGGGATCCTGCGCCAGCCCCGCCCGGGCGGCGCACAGCGCCGCGGCGAGCGCCGCCGCCCACACCACGCGATGCCGCGTTTTCATCTCGGTCCCCTCATCTGCCCTGCGGGGTCCCGCCCCCGCCCGTCACAGCCTCCTGCCCGCGGTGCCCCCCGTCATCGTCTTGAGGTCCACCGGATACAGGTCGAGCGCCTCGCGCGCGCCCTGCCGGTCGAGGAGGACTCTCGTCCGGGTGATCTCGACGATCCTCGCCCCGTCCGTGTCCGGGATGACTTCATTCGGCCCGTAGGACTCCGTCTTCCGTGTCCGCTTGTTGTAGAAAATCGCCTTCACCCGCCCGTCCCGAGGCGAGGTGCTCGTCCCCTTCAACTCGATGTCGAGCGGCCGCGGCGGGGGCGGGGGGGGCGGCGGCGGGGGGGGGGGCGGCGGCGGCGGGGGCACGGCGTCCCTGTTTCTGAAGATGTTCGCCTGCTCGATGACATTGTACTGGGCCCTCGAGAGCGCCGCCTTCGCCTCGCGCGGCGCCGCGGCGGTCGCATCCTCCGCCCCTCCGCCCCGCCCACCCGCCGGGGGGGGCGCCGCCAGGAAGATGTCGGCGCAGACGTACGCGAGGATGGCCGCGAGGGCGACGTTCGTCAGGCGGAACACCCTGGCGGAGATCACCATCCGGCCCCCCTCTCCAGGCGGCGCGGCAGGTCCATATCCTCGATCTCCCTCCCGATCGCCTCCCGGTCGGCGGCGAGGGCCTCCGCCGGCCGATCGCTCACCAGCCGGAGGATTCGAAGGAGGTCGTCGACGAGGGCGAAATCCTCCTCCCCTCCCCCCCGCCGGCCCTCACCGGCGATGAGCCGTTCCCTGAGCCAGAGCGCCCTGTACACCATGTCGCGCTCCGCCGCGCGCTCCTTGAGCGCCCGCCACCGGTCGCGGTCGCCGCCGCAAGCGAGCGCCTCATCGATGAAGGCGCGCGCGTCGCCGAGGTACGTCCGGAGCGATGCCGAGAGGTCTCCTCCGTCGATGCGCCGGTGCGCGAACCTGCTCCCCATCTCCTCGACCGCCACGCCGGCGGGCGGACGGGGCGCCTCCCGCGTGAACACGTACCCGAGGGCGACGGCAATCGCCGCCGCCGCGGCGGCGACGGCCGGCCTCCAGGGGAGGAGGGGCCAGGTGCGCTCGACCCGCGCGAGGATCGCCCCCCACAGACGGCCGTCGGGCTCCACCCGGGGGAGGGCGTCGAGGGCGCCGCACAACGACGCGAAAGCGCGCAGTTCCCTCCCGCACCGCTCGCACGATCCGGCGTGCCGCCGCACCTCGCCGGCCCGCAGATCGTCCAGCTCGCCGAGGCAGCAGGCGATGATTGTATCAGAATCGATCGGGCAATTCATGCGTCCCCCCCGCGAAGGCGCCGCGCGGCGCGGCCGGCCCTCAGCGGAACTCCGTCAGCCGCGCCCTGAGCGCGCGCACGCCCGCGTGGAGCCTCGATTGCACCGTCCCGATCGGGATGCGGAGGGCGGCCGCGATCTCCGCATACCGCATTCCCTCGATGAACCGGAGCGCCAGCACCTCGCGCTGCTCGCCCGGGAGCGCGGCGATCTCGGCCGCGAGCCGATCCGCCGCCTCCCCGGCGGCGGCGAGCCGCCGCGGCGATTCCGCCGCCGGGGCCCGCCGCTCGCCGGCGGGCCCCGGCGGGACGGGCGCGTTGATCCCCCGGCGGCGGCGGAGCCGGCGCATCTCGTCGCGACAGAGGTTCGCCGCGATCGCGTAGGCCCAAGTGGAGAACCGCTCCCCGGGACGGAACCGACCCGCGTGCCGGAAGACGCGGATGAACGTCTCCTGAAGGATATCCTCGGCGCGGCCGCGGTCGCCCAGGGCGTAGAAGGCGTAACTCATGATGCGGGCCCTGTACCGGTCGTACAATGCCCGGAGGGCGCCGCAGTCCCCCGCCGCGACGGCCCCCATCAGCTCCTCGTCGCCGGTCTCCATGGTGTATACGTTTCCGCGCCCCTTTTGTTCTCCGGCGGCCGCCCGCACGGACGCGGCTATTATGGTAAAAGGGACGAGGTGCTGTCGCGGGAAAAGGACGGGGCGGCGTCGCCCTCAGCGGGCGACGGGGACGATGATCGCGGGGGAGCCGCCATGCACCGCGGCGATGCCGAGGGGATTGCCGCCGGCGGTGAGCGCCGCGGCGGCCGCGCGCGCATCGGGCTGGAACGGACGCCCGTCCAGCGGGAAGGCGGAGAAGGGGGGCAGCCAGGAGAGGAGCTCGAATCCGCCCGCCGGGGTGCGCGAGAGGAGCACGATCTCGCTCCCCCCGTCGACCCGATCCGCCACGGCGATCCCCCGCACGCCGGACGAGCCGGGGACCGACCAGGAGCGGAGCGGCTCGAGGGTGATCCCGCCGGCGGCGTCCGCCCTCGGGCGGACGATGGAGACGAAGACGTCGCCGGAGCGGCGCTTTCCGGCGACGGCGACCGCGTCGCCGAACGGGGGCTCGCCCGGCGGCAGGGGGGCGAAGGCGGTCACGTCCTCGGCGCCGCGCACGGGAAGGCGGATCGACCGGCCTGTCGTCGCGATCCAGACGTCGAGCCCCTCGGGCGCTCGGGCGAGCGCCGCGATGGCGGATCGGATGCCGTCGCCCGCCACGTCGAGCGCGGAGACCGCGCGGATCCTCCCCGGGTGGACGGGGACGGCCGGAATGGCGTACTCCCCCGCCGCCTCGCCGCCGGGGCCGATGACCGACACCGCGACCTCCCCGTCCCGCGCGGAAACGACGGCGGCCGCCTGCCCCGGCCCCCGCGCGGGGCCGAGGGCGCATATCCCCGTGAACCGCTCCGCGGGGATCCCCGTCGGATGCTCGCCGGCGGCGGCGCCCGCCCGCAGGACGCGCAGGGCGATCTCGCCGCGCCCGTCCCGGCCCGCGAGCGGATAGTTCGCGCGCACCCCGTCGATGTCGGCGTCCGACAGGTACCGCTTCCCGGTCTCGCCGAGGAGGATGTACTCGAACATGGCCTGGCCGCCCGCCGCGGAGTCCCGCAGGCCGATGAAGTGCCCGACCTCGTGGGTGGCGACGTTCTGCACGTCGAGGGCGCCCGAATCGCCGTCCGTCGACCAGCGGTAATCGCGGCCGTTGAGAAGGATCTCCGCGCGGAGGATGCGCCCGTCACGCGGGTCATAGGAGAGGCGGGTCTTGGCGACGAAGCTCGAATCGTACGGCCACTCCTCGTCGAGCCACATCACCACGCTCGCGATCTCCTCTTCGGCGGCGGCGTCGATGAGCCCGGCGAACTGGAACTCGACGCGGCCCGTCGCCACGTGCTCCCAAGTCTGGAACGCGGACTGGATCGCCTCGATATCGGAGCCGTCGAGGATGTCGCCCGCGCCGCCGCGCTCGATGTAGTAGGGGATCGGCATCTCCTCGCCGCCCCATCGGAGGAGGGTGCGCCCGCCTTCGGCGCGCGCGGGGGCGGCGCCCGCCGCGAGGAGCGCGGCGGCGGCAATGATCCACGGTGTGCGCACGGAGTCAGCCCGGATCATATCAATACATTATATCAAATAATATTGCGGAAGTCAAATCACGACCGGCGGGGCGCGTCGTCGGCCACGATCCCCTTCGCCCGGAGCTCCGCGGTCGCCTTGTCGACGAGGTCGACGGCCTCGGCGGTCTCGCTCCACCGGATGAGTTCCCGCATGCCGTCCTCGAACGCCACCCTCGCCCTGAAGCCGATCGCCCGCTCGATCCGGGAGGTGTCGGCGATGCAGTGCCGCACGTCTCCCTTGCGGAACTGCATGGTGATCTCGGGGGCGATCGCCGCGCCGCAGAGCCGGTTGATGGTCTCGGCGATCCCGAGGACGGTCGTCGGCCGACCGGAGGCGACGTTGAACGCCCCCCCGTCCGCCTCGGGCCTCGCCAGGGCGAGCATGTTCGCCTCGACGATGTCGTGGACGGAGATGAAGTCCCTGGACTGGAGCCCGTCCTCGAATATGACCGGCGGCCTCCCGTTCTTGATCCGGCTCATGAAGATCGCCGCCACGCCGGTGTAGGGGTTTGAGAGCGACTGCCGCGGCCCGTACACGTTGAAATAGCGCAGGGCGACGGTCGGGACGGCGTAGGTGCGCCCGATGTTCAGGCACATCTCCTCCTGGACCATCTTCGTGATGGCGTAGATGGAGTTGACCCGCCGCTCGTCCTCCTCGACGATCGGCACGGGGGTGAGGGCGCCGCCGCAGGAGGGGCAGCGGCACTCCCACTCGCGCCGCCCCAGCTGCTCCTCGCCGCGGAGCGGCGGCCGCACCCGTCCGCACGCCGCGCAGTCGCAGGGGCCCTCGCCGTAGCTGCTCATGGAGGCGGCGACGACGAGCTTCCGCACGCGGTGCGGCCTGTTGGCGAGGAGGTGGAGGAGGTTGGCCGTCCCCCCGATGTTCACGTCGACGTAGTGCTTGATCTCGTACTGGGACTGGCCGACGCCGACGGCCGCGGCGTGGTGGGAGACGACCTCGATGCCGTCGAGGGCCCGGCCGAGCGCGTCGATGTCGCGCACGTCCCCGCGAACGAACTCCGCGCCGGGGTTGAGATGCGCGGGCGGGCGGCCGCCGCGGTGCACCTGCGGATCGAGGTTGTCGAAGATCCGCACCCTGTGGCCGTCCCTGATCATGCGGTCGACGAGGAAACTGCCGATGAAGCCGGCGCCGCCGGTCACGAGAATATTCATTCTCCCCCTCCCCCCTCCCTGCCGCGCCCCCTCGACCCCGTGCCGCCCCGCAGCTCCATCCTCCGGATGCGGTAGAGCGCATCCTCGATCAGCCGCCTGTTGGACGAGATGATGTCGGCGACGAGGCCGATGAGGAGGACCTGGAAGCCGACGATGGTGAAGATCGCGGCGAAGATGAGCGACTGGATGTGGCCCGCCCCGCCGGAGGTGAAGTAGAAGTAGAGGAAGCGGGCGGCGAGTGCCGCGCCGGGGACGAGGAGGCACGAGCCGATGATGATGAACACCTTGAACGATTCGTACATCGTGTAGATGCGCACCATCGTGCTCAGCGACCGCTTCACGTACTCCCGCATGTTCGAGAAGAGACGGGACTCGCGGGTCTCGCTGTTCGTGCGGACCGGCACGTGGGCGATGGCGAGGTTCTTCTTGCCGCCCTGGATGATCGACTCGAGCGTGTAGGTGAACTGGGAGACGATGTTGATCCGGAGCGCCGCCTCCCGGTTGTAGGCCCTGAAGCCGCTCGTGCAGTCGGGGATGTCGGTGCCGGAGATGCGCCGGACCGCCCAGGAGCCCCACCGCTGGAGCGCCTTCTTCAGCGGGGAGAAGTGGGGGGTGCCGGCGATGTCGCGGTCACCGATCACCATGTCGGCCTCGCCGCGGAGGATCGGGGCGATGAGGGGGGGGATGTCGGCGCCGCAGTACTGGTTGTCGGCGTCGGTGTTCACGATGATATCGGCCCCCGCCCGGAGCGAGGCGTCGAGACCGGCCATGAACGCCTGGGCGAGTCCCCGCCGGTGCCTGAACCGGACGACGTGCCGGACGCCGGCGCGGACGGCGGCGGCCGCCGTTTCGTCCGTGGAGCCGTCGTCCACGACGAGGAATTCGATCTCGTCGACCCCCGGTATCGACCGGGGGACGTCCCGGAGCGTCGCCTCCAGGAACGGCGCCTCGTTGTGGCACGGGATCTGCACGATGAGCTTCATACAGTCGCCTCAAACTATACCAAAAAAAGGCCGGGGAGGCAGCTTCACTGCCGTTTCTCGTTGATCGTTTCCCGGGGGAGAGGCGGCGCCTCACGTGTCCTCCCGGGGGATGAAGAGGACGGCGATGATGCCCGGGATCGTGAGGAGGCAGACGATGACGAAGAACGCCCTGTAGCCGAAAATTTCCTGGAGATAGCCGCTCGCCGCTCCGGGCGCCATCATGCCGAGCGCCATGAGCCCCGTGGAGATCGCGTAATGGGACGTCTTGAACGGCTCGCGGGCGATGTACATGAGGTAGACCGTGAAGGCGGCGAAGCCCACCCCGTAGCCGAACTGCTCGATCCCGATGAGGGCATACGTCGCGGCGAGCCCCGGTCGCGCCCACGCCATGTACACGTAGCCGAGGTTGGGGACGTTGAGGGCGAGCGCCATCGGGAGGATGCAGCGCCTGAATCCGAGGCGCGAGATGAGCCATCCCCCGAGGATGCCTCCGGCGAGAAGGCAGAGGGTCCCCGCGGTGCCGTACGCCAGCCCGACCGTCTCGGTCGGCAGGCCGAGGCCTCCCGCCGAGGGATCGTCGAGGAGGAACGGCTGCGCCATCTTGACGAGCATCGCCTCGCCCAGCCGGTAGAGGAGGATGAAGGCGACGATGCGGGCGATGCCCGGCCGGCTGAAGTAGCTCCCGAACGCCCCGGCGAAGGCGGACCCGCCGCCCGCCGCCGGGCGGCTCGGCGCGTCGGCGGCGGGGAACGGGAGGTAGCGATCGTGGAAGGCGGCGAGGGCGATGAAGACGGCACCGGCGAGCAGGAACACGAACGACCAGGACTCCGCGACGAGGCCGCTCCTCCGCTGTATGAGGCCGGCGACGACGACGAGGCCCCCCGCGGAGGCGATCATCGCGAGACGATAGAACGTCCCCCGCACCCCCGCGTAGAGCGCCTGCCCCTCCTTCGAGAGGGCGAGCATGTAGAAACCGTCCGTCGCGATGTCGTGCGTGGCGGAGGTGAAGGCGAGGAGGATGAAGGCGGCGATCGAGAGGGGGAAGAACGCCTCCGCGCCGATCGCCCGGGCGGCGAGGGCGAACCAGAGGGCCATCAGGACCTGCGCGGCCACGACCCACCGCCGCTTCGTCGAGCGGGCGTCGACGAGCGGCCCCCAGAGCGGCTTGATGACCCAGGGGAGGTAGAGGAGGCTCGTGAGGCCGATGAGGCTGTTGGGGACGTCCATGGTCTTGTAGACGACCACGGAGACGACGTTGACGAGGACGTAGGGGACGCCCTCCGCGAAGTAGAGGGTCGGGACGTAGATCCAGGGGAACCGTTTCACGGCGCGGAGGGGGGCGGTCATGCCTGCACGCCCGCGCCGATGCGGCCTTGCCGTGGAGCGGTCTTCATCACGGCCTGAGGATCAACCGCGCGCCGATGACCGGCAGGAACAGGGCGAGGACGGGGATCATGACCGTCGAGGTGCCGAAGCCGGTCACCGTGCCGATCGAACTCGCGGCCACGGTCAGGAGGAGGATGGATATGATGCCCACGGATCGGCCCGGCTGGAACCACCGTTTCCCGCTGCGTCGACGGAAAATGGAACCGCACGACCGCCGCCGATACTTTTCACTCTTCGCTGCAGTGCTGGCGGAGAGGGAGGGATTCGAACCCTCGGTACCCTTTCGGGGTACACACGCTCTCCAGGCGTGCCGATTCAGCCGCTCTCGCACCTCTCCGCGCCATGCCGCCGTGATTCGGCCTCCCGACACCGGCGGACGATATCACCCCCCCGAGGATCGCCGGCGCCGGAAGAAGTCCCGGAGGAGCGACCGGCACTCCTCCTCCTCGACGCCGCCGAGGACCTCGATCCGGTGATTGAGGCCGCCGTCCCGCGCGATGTCCATCCTCGAGCCCGCGGCGCCCGCCTTCTCGTCCCTCGCGCCGTACACGAGCCGGCGCACCCTCGAGAGGACGGCCGCGCCCGCGCACATCGGGCACGGCTCCTTCGTCACGTACAGGTCGGCCCCGTCGAGCCGCCAGTCGCCCGCCGCCGACGAGGCCTGGGTCAGCGCGATCATCTCCGCGTGCGCGGTGGCGTCCTTCAGCTGCTCGACCTGGTTGTGGGCGCGGCCGGTGATCCGGCCGCCGCGCACGATGACCGCGCCGACCGGCACCTCGCCCTTCCCGGCGGCCTTCAGCGCCTCCCGGATCGCCTCCCGCATGTACGCCGAATCCGCCTCCCTGCCCTGCTTCATGCACGCGAAATTCCCGTCAACCCCCCGATATCGTCATATTCCCCGACAGAGGATCAACCTGAATAGCCGCTATCTCGAGAAACGATCCAAACCGAGTCGCTGCTATCCCGAAAAACGGTTGTTCTCTCATCACGCCGGTTCGACAGCCGCGCCTCGCTCCTTCTTTGGGCTTTGAACTTTGAACCTTGAACTGTAGTTGTGGCGCGCCCGGAGGGAGTCGAACCCCCAGCCTTTTGGTCCGTAGCCAAACGCTCTGTCCAGTTGAGCTACGGGCGCGTCAGTTCCTTCCCCTCCCCTTCACGCCGCCGACGATGTCGGCGAAGACATTGTAGATGAGCGTCAGGAGCATGCCGCCGACGCCGCCGGAGACGCCGATCAGCAGCGCGTAGGCGAGGGATCGCTTCCACGGACCGAGCGGATCGATCCTGTCGCGCACTCCCTGGAGGATTTCCTGCGCGGATCCCCCGATGATCCGGAGATTGACCGCGAGGAGGCAGACGAGCGCGATGATGAAGCAGGCACTGAACAGCAGCGCGAACACCGACGCCGGCTGCACGCTCCTGAGTTCGGTCCAGCCCCCTCCCCGCTCGCCCTTGTCCATCGTCTCGCCTCCCCCCGTCCCTTCTTCCGCTCTTCACCGTTCACTTTTCACTCTTTACCGCGGTAATGGCGGAGAGGGTGGGATTCGAACCCACGAGACCCAAAGGGTCTACACGATTTCGAGTCGTGCGCGATCAACCGGACTCTGCCACCTCTCCGCGACCCGAGCGCCACGTGAAGAGTGAAAGGCGAAGAACATCTTTCAGGCCCGTTGTTCGGAACCGGCATGGCCGGAGATAACCGCCTTCGCCCTTTCCAGATCCATGTCCAGCACGAGCATCTCGCCGTAGTGCCGCCCGAGCCAGAACTCCTCCAGGCCGTCGTAGGCCGGGGATATCGGCACGCGCCAGACCGCCTCGATCCCCTCCTGCCTCAGGATGCCGATGATCTCGTCGGCCTGTATCCTGTCCCGCACCCGGAGCAGGGGGACGAGCCGGCTCTCCGCGAGATCAGGCGGTCTCCCTCCCCCCCCCATCGCGCCATCTTTCTTCTCACTTCTCACTTCTCACTTCTCACTGTTCAATGCGGCACTGGCGGAGAGGGAGGGATTCGAACCCTCGGTACCGGCTTACGCCAGTACAACGGATTAGCAATCCGTCGCATTCATCCACTCTGCCACCTCTCCGCGGATGCAAGTATAGCACCCGTGGAGAAATACATGCAAAGGATACGCGGACGTCGTATATAATACGCCCGATGCCGGCGGGACGGAAACGTCTTCACCCCGCGATGTCCGCGGGGCGAATATTCATGCAACATCCTGCGCCGGTAGTGGATACATAATACGTCTTTGGAGGGGATACCGATGCGAACAGTCGTTCTCATCCTCGCGGCGGTCGTGCTCGCCGCCGCCTCCGGGTGCGGGGTCACGCGGCGGGCGGAGGTGGGCGGGGAGGTCATCATCGCCTATTGGGACATCGAGGCGGAGCCGGGCGGCGAGCCGCGCTACGACACGAAGTGCGTCGTGTCCGTGGACGGCGCGCCCGCCGGAGAGAGCGCCGCCGCCGACCGGTACGAGCGGAAGGAGATGTCCCTGCGCCTCCCCGCCGGCGAGCGCCTCATCGTCGTGGAGGGGTGGGCCCTGCGCGGCGGCCGCTGGGAGAGGCGGACGCAGGCGAACGGGTACCCCCAGGACCACCGGCTCGAGAAGAAGGTGGATCTCGGCGCCGGCGACACGCAGCGGATCAACTTCGTCGTCCCGGGCAGCGGCGGCACGATCAGGATCCCGTTCTGACGCGGCCCGTCACGCCTCCAGGCACTCCCGGTACGCGGCGAGCGTCCGGCGGGCGGTCTCGTTCCAGGTGAACCGCCGGGCGCGCTCGAGGCCGCGCGCCGCCATCCGTTCCCTCCGCGCCGCGTCGCCGAGGAGGTCCCGCACCGCCGCCGCGAGCCGTTCCGCGTCGAGCGGCGGCACCGTGACGGCGGCGTCCCCGACGACCTCGGGGAGCGAGGCGGCGTCCGAGCAGACGACCGGCACGCCGCACGCCATCGCCTCGAGCGGCGGGAGGCCGAACCCCTCGTAGAGCGCGGGGAAGACGAAGAGCGACGATCCCGAATAGACCGCCGGGAGCTCCGTGTGCGGCATGTACGCGCGGCGGATGACCTCCCCCCGGAGACCGAGGGCGTCGATCGCCCCCTCCACCTTCATCCCCTCATCCCGCCATCCGTCGGGGCCGACGAGGACGAGTTTCGGGACGGCGGGGCCGCCTTCCCGGAGGAGGGCGTAGGCCCTGAGGAGCGTCCGGATGTTCTTCCGCGGCTCGATCGTGGCCACGCACAGGATATACGCCGGCGGGAGGCCGTGCCGGCGGCGCGCCTCCTCCACCTCCGCGGCGGGGCGGCGCCGGAAACGCCCGTCCACGCCGAGGGGCGTGACCCGGATCCGCTCCGCCGGATAGCCGTACAGGGCGGTGATCTCCCGGGCGGTGAAGGCGGAATCCGCGAGCACCAGCCGCGCCCGCTCGAGCGTCCGCGGGACGTGCGCGGCGAGGAAGGCGGCGTTCCTCGGCTCGGAGCAGTCCGGCAGCCGCCTGAACGCGCAGTCGTGGATCGTCGCCACCACCCTCGCCCGGCGGACGGGGCGGGCGACGAAGCTCGTGAAGTGGAAGAGGTCCACGCGGCCGGTGAACAGATCCGCCGGCGGCCAGCCGATCGTCCTCCAGAGGAGGCTCATCCCGCGACCGGGGAGGAGGCCGAAGCGCCGCATCAGGAAATTCGGCGCGCTGATATCCCCCGCTGTCCCCCGGCCGAAGGCGAGGCCGACGAACCGGTCCGCCGGGGCGAGCGGGGGCAGGTACCGCGCGAGGGAGCGGGCATACCGGCCGACGCCGGTCGGCGCGGCGAGGGCGGGCTGGAGATCGAGGGCGACGCGCATACGTTCATGCCCGGCGGCGGGGGGGCGGCGTCCCCGGCCGGCTCACCACTCCCGCACCGCAAAGCTGATTTCCGCGAGGTTGCTCGTCCAGGATTCAGCGTTGAGCGGATACCGCAGGCACCGCACCGCGACCGCGTAGAGGGTGTAGGTCCCGAGGGGCGCGTCCCCGGTGATGGGGAGGCCGAACAGGTAGCCGGCCGGATCGACGGTGTTGAGCAGCACCTTCGGGGCGGCGGGCGCGGGGCGGGCCGTCCAGCGGCCGGCGGCGTCGCGGTAGAGGAGGCCGCCGGTCGGCGGCCGGAGAGCCACGTACACGTCCACCGCGTTCAGGACGAGGTCGTTGCTCGGGGCGAGCACGTAGCCGAAATCCTCCCGCGCGCCGCGGGCCACGCTCTCGTCGCTCTCGTCGAGGTCGATCTGCGGGGGGACCGGCTCGAACGGGATCGGGATGAGCGGCGCGACGGTTTCGTACCATGCCGGCGCCATGACGTAGCGGTAGCCGTTGTCGTTCGGATGGTTCCCGCCGCCCGCGTTGTGGCAGAAGAGCGTCTCGCCGAAATTCGGCACGCTGCAGAACTCCCGCCACTGGTCCGCATACAGGATCTGATGCCGGGCGTGGAGTTCCTGGATGTAGTTGCCCAGATAGAAACTCCTCGTCCGGGCGTACTGCTCGGGGCGCATCCGGGGATCGGTCGGTATGAGCGTCGCGAGGACGGGGACGACGCCGCGCGCCCTCGCGCGGAACGCCATCTGCCGCAGGTTCTCCTGGATCGTCCGCGGGGAGATCCCGTAGAAGATGTCGTTCGTCCCCTCCATGATGAGGATGGCCTGCGCCGGGTACCGGGCGAGCACCGCATCGATGCGCTGGAGCCCCGTGTCCGTCCGTTCGCCCGGCACCCCCTCGTTGAAGACCCGGAAGCTGAAGGCGGGATGGTTGTGGGTGAGGATCGCCTGGAGGTAGACCGGGTAGCCGGTGCGGGGGCCGTTGGCGCTGCTCCCCCGCCCCCAGGTGATGCTGTCGCCGAAGGCGATGATGTCGATCTCCCCGCCGGCGGACCGCTCCCCGTCGCCCCGATCGTCTTCTCCCGGGCCGTCCCCGATCAACTCCCCGAGGAGGGCGGAACCGGCCGTCCCGTCGGCGTCCTCCCAGGCGAGGGCCGTCCCGGCCGGGAGCGCCGCCTCGACGGCCTCCTCGATGAGGTCGTCCGGCGGGACGGGCGCCTCGCGGCGCGCGGACGCCCCCTCCCCCATCCTCCGCTCGACGTAGCGATCCCCGTCGAGGCGCCGCCACCGGATGTCGAAACCGCCTTCGGGATCGGCGGCGACCGACGGCAGGATATCCGGCGCGTCGTTCGGGTCGTGCGCCCGCTCGGGCGCGCCCCACCGTCCGCCGTCCCTCACCGCGTAGAGGATATCCTCGAAGCCGCCGTCGGCGGCCTCGGCCCATGCGACGACGGCCCGGCCCGCGACGAGGGCGAGCGACGGCGCCCCCCGGTGGCCGCCCGCGTCGCCCGCGACGAGTTCCGGCGGCGACCAGCGCCGCCCGTCGTGCGCGCTGAAGCGGATGTGCCCGTCCGTGTCGATCCACGCGGCGGCGGGAAGGCCGTCGGGCCCGATCGCGACCGACGGGGGGAGGGGCAGGGCCGCGGCGGCGATCGCGACGGACGGTCCGAGGCGCCCCGAGGCGTATTCCCTCGCGACCACCATGCCGTCCTCGGGGGAGACGAGCCACGCGCGGGGCGGCGCCGCCCCGGCGGGGCGCGCCGCCGCGCAGAGGAGGGCGCAGGCGGCGACCGCGAGGGCGCCCGACGAGCGATGCACGGCCGCCGTCCTCAATTCAGCGTCTCCCGCACCTTGTAGATCGGCTTCTTCGCGATCTCGTGGTGCGTGCGGGTGAGCATCTCGCCGAGGAGCCCCATCGTGAGGAACTGGATCCCGCCGAGGATGAGGATCATCGAGATGACGAGGAGCGGCCTGCCGCCGATCCCCTGCCGGAGGACGAACTTCACGTACGTGAGGTGCGCGAGGATCAGGATCCCGAGGAGCGACGAGGCGCACCCGAGGAGGCCGAAGATCTGCATCGGGCGCGTGGCGAAGTTGAGGAAGAACTTCACCGTGAAGAGGTCGAGGATGACCCGGAAGGTGCGGGTGAGGCCGTACTTCGACGTCCCCCTCGTCCGCGGGTAGTGCCGCACCCGCACCTCGGCGATGGAGGCCCCCATCCCCATCGCGAGGGCGGGGATGAAGCGGTGGAGCTCGCCGTAGAGGCCGATCTTGGATATCACCTCGTGCCGGTACGCCTTGAGCGTGCAGCCGTAGTCGTGCAGCCGGCAGCCGCAGACCGCCGAGATCATCCGGTTGGCGATGATGGACGGCAGCCGCCTCGTGAAGAACGGCTCCTTCCGGTCCGCCCGCCAGCCGCTCACGATGTCGTACCCGTTTTCGATCATCTCCAGAAGCAGCGGGATGTCGCGCGGATCGTTCTGGAGATCGCCGTCCATGGTGACGAGGATCTCCCCCCGCGCGTGGTCGATGCCGGCCGCGAGCGCGGCCGTCTGGCCGAAGTTTCGCCGGAAGCGGACGGCGCGGACGCGGGGGGCCTCCCGGCAGACGTCCCGGACGAGCTCGAACGTCCCGTCGGTGGAGCCGTCGTCCACGAAGATCACCTCGCAGGGACGGCCGATCGCATCGAGGACGGGGGCGAGCCGGTCATGGACCCGCCGCACGTTGCCCTCCTCGTTGTAGAGCGGCACGACCACCGAGAGGCAGATCCCGCCCCCGCGGCCGCTCTCACCGCATTCCGCGTGCGCCATTTGCCCCATAGTGTACGGCTCCGGCGCCCCCGCGTCAACGGCCTCATCGCTTGCCATTTTTCGTTTTCCTTCGTATCATCGGCGCCATGGGCATCGCCGGCGGCAGGAAGGTGCGCATCATCCTTGCGATCCTCATCGCCGCGACGGCCGCGCTCATCCTCGACGTCCTCCTCACCGGCGGGTTCCACCTTCGCATCCGCCCCGTCGGGCTCAAGTTCAGATGCACGAGGATCGGTCATCCGCTCCTCATCCTCGCGACCCTCGCCGCCGCGTGGGGGATCCTCTCCAGGCCGGACCCCCTCGGACGGCTGCGGCGCCGGGTCGGCGGCAACAGGCGCGCGATCGCCCTCGCGGCGGTCGTCGCCGCGACCGCCGCCGTCCCCCGCCTCTCCGGCCTGGACGGCCACAGCCTCAATTCCGACGAGATCCTCTGGATCAACCGCGGGCAGCGGCTCGTCTACGCCCTGCGCGAGCGGGAGTACAGGCGGGCCACCATGCACCTCGGGCACCCGGGCGTCACCTCCGCCGCCCTCATCGGGGCCTCCTCCGTCTACCTCGGCCGGAACGTCTCCCGGCTCTCCTTCAACGTCGCCGGCCCCGTCACGGCGGCCCGGCTCCCGATCGCCCTCCTCGGGACGGCGACCTGCCTCCTCCTCTACCTCCTCGGGCGCCGGCGCGTCGGCGACGCCGCCGCCTTCTGGGGCGGGATGCTGCTCGCCCTCTACCCCCACCACATCGCCGTCTCGCGCGTCGCGCACCTCGACTCGACGCTCACCCTCTTCATCATGCTCGCCCTCCTCTGCTACCTCGCCTGCGTCGACACCATGCGCCCCCGCTGGAGGGCGGCCTCCGCCGTCTTTTTCGGCCTCGCCCTCCTCACGAAGTCGCCCGCCTTCCTCATCCCGCCGATCCTCGCCGCCTGGAAGGCGGCGGCGCGCCTCCTCGATCGCCGCGGGAGGCTCCGATTCTGGGAGTGGGGGGATCTCGCCTGGCTCGGCGGCGGCCTCGCGATCTACTTCTGCCTCTTCACGAAGCTCTGGTACCCCCCCGGCGAGCTCCACTGGGCCGACTTCCTCCACTACCTCCGGTGGGCGGGGCCGCTCATCCGCCTGGTCGACGCCCTCGCCGCGCGCCCCTGGCTCCAGGTCGCCGCGGCGCTCTACGCGGCCTCCCTCCTCGCCCGCGCGGCCGTCCCGCGCCTCCGCCCCCCCCGGGGGAGCGGATGGCGGGAGCTCCTCCGGCCGGCGCAGCCCCTCTCGGCCATCCTCGCCGCCCTCCTCCTCCTCTCGTTCGTCCAGGTCTTCGACCGGCCGATGGACAATCTGCTCCTCCTCGCGTCGAAGACCTACCACATCGAGGAGCTCGGCCACATGAAGTACTGGATGGGGAGGGTCGTCCTCAGCCCGCCGCGCTGGTACTACCTGTTCATGCTCCTCGTCTGCTCGCCGCCGATCACGCTGTTCTTCCTCGCCTGCGGCATCGGCCGCGGCGCGGGCATCGTCGCCCGCCGCGAGAAGGGATGGCCCGCCGTCCTCATGTACGCCCTCGCGCCCCTCCTCTTCATCGCGGCGATGAGCATGGGCCGGAAGATGGGCCTCCGCTACATCGAGCCGGCCGTCCCCTTCGTCTGCGCGCTCGCGGGCGTCGGCGTCGCCGCCGCGGCGCGGGCGCTCGGCGACCTCCGGCTGGGCGAGGGCCCCGCGGTCTCCCGACGGGCCGCGTTCCACGCCCTCGCGGCGGTCGCCGTCGGCGCGACCATTCTCCCGCCCCTCCGCGCCGTCGCCCCCGACTACGAGCTCTACCACAACGTCCTCGTGGGAGGGCCCGCCGGCGCGGCCCGCTTCATCCTGGTCGGGTGGGGCACCGGGTCGAAGGAGGCGGCCGACTACATCAGGAGGCACGCGGGGGACGGCGACGCGGTCTACGCACTCGGCATCTTCTCCGAATTCCGCTACTACTGGAACCTCGAGCCGCCGCCGTTCGATCTCCTGATCAACAGGACGAAGCCGCCCCACGTCGACTGGCTCATCGTCCCGGAGGGACACCGGTTGCGGCGGCTGGAAATCCCCGTGCTCCGCTTCGCCGACCGCCTCGAGCCGGCGCACCGGATCTCCCGCTTCGGCCTCCCCTTTCTCGACATCTATCGGGTCGAGGACGCCCCGGTCGCCGACCGCCGGTCATACGAGGCGGAGGATCTGCGGAGCGACGTCGGGCGCCGCGTCGACGACGGGGCGGCCTCGGGCGGCGGGGCGGTCGAGGGGGTCGCCGACGGCGGGAGGGGGACGCTCCTGTACGGCCCCTACCACCGCTTCGCCCCGGGCCGCTGGCGCGCCGTCTTCTGGGTGAAGGCGCCCGGGGCGGCGGCGGACAGGGCGATCGCGACGCTCTCGGTGAGCGGTCTGGCGACGAGGGACCGCATCGCCTCGGCCGCCCCCCTCGGGCGGGAGGCCGGGAGCGGGGAGGAGTACCGGCCGGTCACCCTCGATTTCGATCTCGATGCGCCGCGGCGCATCCAGTTCTGCGTCGAGCACGACGGCGTCGCCGTCGTCAGGGTCGACCGGGTGGAGGTCTCCCCCCGGTGAGCAAGGAACCCCGAGCCACTGATCTTCACGGATCATTGACGGATATTCACGGATCGAACAAAAGCACAAAGTCGAAAGTTCAAGGCGAAAAGAGAGTGATCATCCTTCCCCGCCGCGGTGAATTTTGTATGTGCGCTTTCGACTTTGGGCTTTCAACCTTGAACTGTATTGTTATCCGTGCCAATCCGTAGGAATCCGTGACAATCCGCGGTCGATTCCTGCGTTTTCCCTCGCCGGGAAATACCAGGGCGGATGCGCTTTTCTGCTTGCATCTCCCGCCGGCTTCGATAGAATGGCGCCGGCGAAAGGAGGTAACCGGATGAACAGGGCAGAATTGATCGAGGCGATCGCCGCCGACAAGAAGGCCGGGATCGAGACGAAGGCGGGGGCCGGCCGGGCGATCGAGTCGATCCTCGGCGCCATCACCTCGGGCCTCAAGAAGGACGGCTCGGTGAGCCTCGTCGGCTTCGGGACCTTCCGCGTCAAGACGCGGGCGGCGCGCATGGGCCGCAATCCGAAGACCGGGGAACAGATCCGGATCGGGGCGAGGAAATCGGTCGCGTTCAAGGCGAGCCCCGACCTCAAGAAGTCGGTCTGAACCGCCCGGCGGCGGACATGACAAACCCTTCCCCCCGCGGGGGGGAAGGGTTTGTCGCGTTCCGGGACGCTCAGCGGAAGAGGAGATCCGCCTGCATCGGATCGGAGACCGCGAAGACGATCATGGCGCGGCTCGACCCGGGCGAGACGCTCCCGTAGCAGTAGTTGACGTTGTGCCCCCGCCTGGCGAGCGCCCCCATCGCCTCGCCGAGCGCGCCGGGCCTGTTCTCCATCACGATCGAGATGACGACCCGAACGAGGACGGCGTAGCCCCGCTCCCGGAGGAGCTTGACGGCGGCGCGGTCGTCGTCGACGACGAGACGCACCACGCCGCCCTCCGTGAACTCGCACACGGAGATCGCCTCGATGTTGACGCCCGTCTCCATGAGCATCGCGCAGAGCTTCGCCCCCTCCCCCGCCTGGTTGACCACCGTGATCGAGAGCTGCTTCTTGAGCGCCATGGCAACCTCCGTCCGTTCGCGCGCACCCGCCGGGATTATCGTAGCATTCGGCCGGGGGCGGCGTGAATATCTTTCATCCCCGCCCCCCTACCCCTCCGCCTGCCCCGCCTCCCCGGTGAAGCCGGCGAGGGGGTCCCGCACGTACTCGCCGTGGCATCGCGGGCAGAGATCGAAGGAGAAGTCCGCGTACACGTCCCTGAGGAGCTTGTCCGGGTCCACGTTCTTCAGTCGGGCGAAGAGGCTCCGCAGCTCCGCGTCAAGATCCTTCTCGAGATCCTCGCGCCTGATCTCGAGCGTGTCGTAGGCGGCGAAGACCTCGATCCGTGCGGCGTAGCGGAGCTGGCCGTGCGGGAGCTCGCAGCCGCATATGTCGCACGTGTAATGTCTCATGGCGATGCCTCCGGTCGGTGCGCGCCCCCCGCGCCCCCGTATGGTACACCGCCCGGGCGCGTCCTTGAAACTTTATTCCACCCGCCCGCGGCCGTGTGCGATAATGCTGCCCGCGTCATTCCCGGCGGGACCGAATGGGACGAGAAACCTGGGGATCACGGATCGGCTTCATCCTCGCCGCGGCGGGCTCCGCGATCGGCCTCGGGAACGTCTGGAAGTTCCCCTACAAGGCGGGCGAGAGCGGCGGCGCAGCCTTCGTCCTCGTCTACCTTCTCTGCATCGCGTTCGTGGGGCTCTCCATCATGATCGCGGAGATCATCATGGGCCGCTCCACCCAGCTCGACATGGTCGGCGGCTTCCGGAAGCTCAGCCCCGGCTCCCCCTGGTTCCTCGCCGGGGCGCTCGGCATCGCCTCCGGTTTCGTCATCCTCTCCTACTACTCCGTCGTGGGCGGCTGGACCCTCGCCTACATCTGCAAGGCGGCGGCGTTCCGCTTCGCCGCCTTCCACGATCCCGCCGAGGCCGGCGCCTCGTTCGAGCGCTTCACCGCCCACCCCGTCCTCCCCGTCGCCTGCCACGCCCTCTTCATGGCCCTCTGCATGTACATCGTCGCGCGCGGCGTGCGCGGCGGCATCGAGCGCTGGAACAACATCCTCATGCCCGCCCTCTTCCTCCTCCTCCTCGCCCTCCTCGTCCGCGGCCTCACCCTCCCCGGCGCGGGGGAGGGCCTCGCCTTCTTCCTGCGGCCCGACTTCTCGAAGTTCCACTGGGGGCGCACGACGCTCGTCGCCCTCGGCCACGCGTTCTTCTCGCTCAGCCTCGGGATGGGGGCCATGTTCACCTACGGCAGCTACCTCTCCCCCGACGTGAACGTGCCGCGCGCCTCGTTCTACATCGTCCTGCTCGATACCGCGATCTCGATGCTCGCGGGCGTCGCGATCTTCACGGCCGTCTTCGCCATGGGCCTCCGGCCGGACGCCGGCCCCGGCCTCGTCTTCCACACGCTGCCGGTCGTCTTCACCCTGATGCCCGGCGGGTACGTCTTCGGCGTCGTCTTCTTCGTGCTCCTCGCGCTCGCGGCGCTCACCTCGGCGATCTCGCTCCTCGAGGTGGTGTGCGCCTACTTCGTGGACGAGCGCCGCTGGCCCCGCCGGACCGCGGTGCTCCGCATGGGAACGCTCATCCTCCTGCTCGGCGTTCCCGCCGCCCTCTCCTTCGGCCCGCTCGCGGGCGCGAAGATCTTCTTCGGGCGCACCTTCTTCGATTTCGAGGACGTCCTCTCCTCCAACTACATGCTCCCGTTCGGCGGCCTCCTCCTCTCGATCTTCGTCGGGTGGGTCTGGGGGGCGGACCGGGCGGTCGAGGCCTGCCGGATCGGCAATCCCCGCTTCCGCTCCGCGCGCCTCTGGGCGTTCGCCATCCGGTACCTCGCGCCGCTCGCGGTCGCGGCGATCATCCTCCACCAGCTGGAGATCCTGCCCCGCGTCGGCGCGCTCCTCGCCGGGGGGGGCTGACGCCATGCAGACGCCGGTCGTCATCGCCGCCGCGCGGACGCCGTTCGGCTCCTACCACGGGGGCCTCCGGCACGTCCCCGCCACGGAACTCGCGGCGATCGTCGTCGGCGAGCTCCTGCAGCGGGGCGGCGTGGCGCCCGCCGACGCGGACGAGGTGGTGATGGGGAACGTCCTCGGCGCGGGCCTCGGCCAGAACCCCGCGCGGCAGGCGGCCGCGCTCGCCGGCATCCCCTTCTCCGCCTCGGCGCTCACCCTCGACATGGTCTGCGGCTCGGGCCTCCGGTCCGTCTGCGTCGCCGCCCAGGCGGTCGCGCTCGGCGAGCAGGCGGTCGTCGCCGCCGGGGGGATGGAGAACATGAGCAGGGCGCCGCAGATCCTCCTCAGGGAATCGCGGGTGCACGTCCCCGCGAGCTCGGTGAAGCACGACGGCCTCCATTGCGCCTTCCGCGGCGTCCCGATGGGGGCGTTCGCCGAGGCGTTCGCGCGCGCCCGCCGCATCGGGCGGCGCGAGCAGGACGCCTACGCCCTCGCCTGCCACCGGCTGACGGCGGCGAGCGCGGACGGCGGCCTGTTCGACGGGGAGATCGTTCCCGTCCCCCTCCCCGACGGGGCGCTCACCCGCGACCAGTGTCCCCGGCGCGACTGCACGATGGAGATGCTGTCGGCCCTGCGTCCGGCATTCGAGCGGGGGGGCACGGTGACGGCGGGGAACGCCACGCCGCTCGCCGACGGGGCCGCGGGCGTCCTCGTCGCCTCGGAGGAGTTCGCCCGGGAGCGGGGGATCGCCCCCCTCGCCCGCATCCGCTCCTGGTGCACCGTCGGCGTCGAGCCGGAAAACGTCTTCCTGGCCTCCGTCGCCGCGGTGCGGAAGCTCCTCTCGCGGGCGGGGCTCTCCCCCGACGACATCGACCTGTTCGAGATCAACGAGTCCTACGCGGTCCAGGCGATCGTCTGCCGCAGGGAGCTCGGCATCGACCCCCGGAAGGTGAACGTCCGCGGCGGCTCCCTCTCGCTCGGCCACCCGCTCGGGACGAGCGGCGCCCAGATCCTCGTGACCCTCCTCCAGATCCTCCGCGACGAGGGGAGGCGCCGGGGGGTGGCGGCGATCTGCATGGGGGGCGGCAACGGCGTGGCGATGCTCGTGGAGCGCGCGGAGGGGGGCGGGGCGCCCGTCACTCCAGGTCCTTCATGAGCTTCTGGATGGCGGCGACCGCCTTGATGTACCGCTTCGAGTGCGGGTTCCGCGCGAGCGCGTTCTGGTAGGACTTGTAGGCGAGGTCGATGAGCCGCTTCCGCTCGAAGGCGACCCCGAGGTTGTAGTAGGCCGCCGGGTCGTCCGGCTTCGCCTTCGTCGCCTGGAGCCACTTGTCCACGGCCTCGTCCCAGAGGTTGTTCTTCGCGAGCTGCACGCCGAGGCGCGTCGAGTGGAACATGCCGACCTCGAGGAGGCGCTCCTCCTCGACCGGGTGCGCGGCGATCCGGCGGACGAACGACTTGACGGCGCGGTCCGCGAGGAGGTCGAAGATCGCCTCCCTCGTCGGGAGCTGCGCGATCTCGGCGTCGCCGGTCGCCTCCCAGCCGCCCGATTCGGATTCCGAGCTCGAGCAGATGACGTTGCCGAGGAAGGCGTCCGCCATGCGGAAGTCCGCCTCGAGCGCCGCGTAGCGCTTCAGGCGGTTCTTCTCCACCTCCCGCTCCTCGAACCGCCTCCTCGGGGCCGTGCCGCCGCGCCCGTCCGGGTCGGAGACGATGACGCCCGCGGCGTCGCGCACGTACTCGCCGGTCCAGACCCTCTCCCGGACGGTGAGCAGCCGGCTCTCCTCCTCGAACTGGAATTTCTTCAGCTCGCCGAAGATGACGGCGTCCAGGTCGAGGGCGTTGCCGATCCGCCGGACGGTCGCCGCGTCGGGGCGCGCGACCCGGCCGATCCCCGCCTTCCCGAGGAGGTCCCTGACCTGCTCGGCCTTCATGACCCGGTAGCGGCCGGTGTGGACGACCACGGCGAGCGTCTGGAGGGTCATCTCGTCCGCCCACTCCTCCTCCGCCCCCTCGGCATGGAAGGGGAGCACCGCGATGTCCGTGATCCCGCTCACGTCCGCGGTCGGGGGGGCGAGCCGCTCGATGGTGACCCGCTGCGTCTGGGCGCACCCCGCCGCCCAGACCGCGGCAGCGGCGAGCAGCGGGACGGCGCGCGCCGATTCAGCCGTTCTCATTCTTGAGCAGGTGGCCGACATCCTCGACCCTCTCGAGCACCGATCGATCCACGAAGATCGGCGCGCCGCTCTGCGTGGCGATCACCATGCAGTCGCTCGGGCGGGCGTCGAGCTCAACGACGCGCGCCCCCTCTTCGCCGTCCTCCCGGAGGTAGAGGCGGGCGAAGAAGGTGCCGGCGCGCAGGTCGTTGATGACGACCCGCTCGACGCGGACCCCCAGGCCGGCGAGGATGGAGGAGATGAGGTCATGGGTGAGCGGCCTGACCTTCTCGACCCCCTCGAGCGTCATCGAGATCGCCGCCCCGACGCCGGGTCCCACGGAGAGCACGAAGGTCTTCTCCGCGTTCCCCAGGAAGACGGCGTACGCCGACGGGGTGCCGATGACCCGCTTGATGTCAACCTCGACGAGCATCTCCGCGCCTCCCCCCCGCGATCGGTTGACCCTCGCGCGCCCGCGTGAGAGAATATCGCCCATGAACGGCCGCGGGCGCGTGGTGCGGGGCTACATCCTCGTCATCGCCGTCTACGCGTTCGGGATCCCCCTCCTCATCGCCGCCCTCGCCCCCCGCGTCGACCGCGCGCTCGGCCTCGGCCCGCTCCTGCCGCCATCCGTGCACGTCTGGGCCGGCCTCGCCGCCCTCGCCTACGCCTGGTTCTGGATCGGGTGGGCCCTGGCGGCCCTCGTCCGGCGGGGAGGCGGGCACCCGAACGAGATCCTCGGCCGCGAGCTCGGCCCCGTCACGCGGCGCGTGGTCACCGACGGCCCGTACCGCCGCACGAGGAACCCGATGGCCTTCGGCCTCATCCTCTTCTACTTCCTCGCCCTCCCCCTCCTCCTCAACTCCCCGGTCGCGCTCGCCCTCCTCCCGCTCGCCTGCCTCTTCGAGGTCTGGTACCACCGGCGGTACGAGGAGCCGGGATTGCTGGAGCGGTTCGGCGCCGACTACGAGCGGTACCGGGCCCGGGTGCCGCTCCTCCTGCCGTTCCGCAGGCGGCGGTCCGGCTAGCGGCCGCTCGGCGGGGGCGGGACGACGTCGATCCGGGGGACGGCGAAGACCTTCGGCGGGCTCTCCTGCCGGTCCCGCGAGAGCTGCTCGGCCTGCCGCTGCAGGTTCTGCTGCTGGATGAGGATGTTCTGCTCCCTGAGCGAGAGCACGCCCTCCCGCGCGTCGAGGTCGCGCTGCCGCTGGTCGAGCCGCGTCTCGATCTCCCGCAGCCGGCGCTCGAGCTCCTCGAGCTCCTGCTTCTGCCGCTCGGCCGTCTGCTGCCACTCCTCCCGATCCCTCGCCGCGCCCGCCTGCATCTCCTGCGCCCGCTCGGCGGTGACCCAGGCCCCCTCGACCTGCACGAGGCCCTTCTCCCGCTGCTCCTCCTCGAACCGCCTCGCCTCCCGCTCCTTCTCCTTCTCCTGGTCGCGCTCCTTCCGCCACTGCGCCTCGAGCGCCGCGTTCTCCTCCTCCGTCGCCCGCTCGATCCTGGAGACGGCGCCCGTCGAGAGGACGATGGTCCCCAGGTTGGACTTGATCTCGATGGAGCCCTCCGTCTCGCTGATGATGACGCCCGTGATGCGCCCCCCCTTCCTGAGGTGGACGGTGTCGGCGGCGGCGGCGGACGCGAGGGAGAGGACGGCGGCGAGCGCGGCCCGCGGGAGGCAGGGCGCCAGCCGGTATCGCGGGGAGGCCGTCATGACCCCTTAGTGTAGCATCAGCTCGACGCCGGCTTCAAACGGAAAATCCGGGAGGATCCGTGCGCGCCCGTTCAATCCGCGGGGCATACGTCCTGTTCGGCCCACCCGCCCCCGGGGGCATCCCGTGACAGCGCCGACGGAAGTGTGGTATACATGATGGAGAGGATGACGGTGATGCGGATATCGAGGCGCGAGTTCCTCGCGCGGGCGGGTCTCGGCGCCCTCTCGCTCGGCCTGCCGCGGGGCGCGGTCGGGGCGGAGGGAAACGCCTTCGCGCGGGAGGCGATGCACTACGGCGTCATGGACGGCGGCGCCGTCGCCTGCCGCCTCTGCCCGCGAGGCTGCGTCGTGGCGGAGGGGATGCGGGGGCACTGCGGCGTCCGCGAGAACCGCGGCGGCCGGCTCCGGACGCTCGTCTTCGGCCGCGCCTGCACCGCCCACAACGACCCGATCGAGAAGAAGCCGCTCTTCCATTTTCTGCCGGGGACCACGTCCTTCTCGATCGCCACCGCGGGCTGCAACATCGAGTGCAAGTTCTGCCAGAACTGGCAGATATCCCAGGCGAGGCCGGAGGAGGTTTCCGCCCTCGACATGCCGCCGGACAAGGTCGTCGACGCGGCGGTCCGCGCCGGGAGCGCCTCCATCGCGTACACCTACACGGAGCCCGTCATCTTCTACGAGTACATGCTCGAGACGGCGAAGGCGGGGAAGGCGAGGGGGATGCGGAGCGTGATGATCACGAACGGCTTCATTCAGCGCGAGCCGATGCGCGCCCTCATCCCGGAGCTCGCCGCCGTGAAGGTGGACCTGAAGGCGTTCACCGACACCTTCTACCGGGAGGTCTGCGACGGTCGGCTCCAGCCGGTGCTCGACACCCTCCTGCTCCTGAAGCGGGCGGGCATATGGCACGAGATCGTCGTCCTCCTCGTCCCGACGCTCAACGACGGGGAGAAGGAGATCCGGGACCTCTGCGCGTGGGTGAAGGCCGAGCTCGGGCCGGACGTGCCCCTCCACTTCACCCGCTACCACCCGACCTACAAGATCAGGAACATCCCGCCGACGCCCGTCTCGACCATCGAGAAGGCCCGGTCGATCGGCATGCGCGAGGGGCTCCGCTTCGTCTACGCGGGCAATGTCCCCGGCCACCCGGGGGAGCACACCCGCTGCCCGGGATGCGGCGCGACCGTCATCTCCCGGATCTCGTACCACGTGGACGCCTCGGGCCTGAAGGACGGCGCCTGCCGCTCCTGCGGCCGCCCCATCCCCGGCGTATGGGCCTGACCCGCCCGGCCGCATCCGCCCCAATTTCACCGGTCATGGGACTGTCATCGGTCGGTCAAAACCAGCCACGGAGGAACGGTTCAAAACCAGCCACTTTGAGAGAGGGGTACGCCCTGTAGAATACTCCGCCGGAAAGGGGGGTACTACAGATGGCGAATCGGATCAAAGTGGCTCTAACTCATTCGATCATCACACGTTACAACCGTGGATGGTCCAAAAGACGCATCGCGCGGGAGCTCGGGCTTGATCGGGAGACCATCAGCCGGTACATCCGTCTTGAGCTCGAGCAGGCGTCAAAACCAACCATTCCGACCGCCGGGTCCGGGGGCCGGGATAGCCATTGCAAACCGTACCAGGAGCAGATAGACCATGGGCTTCAGGCGGGGCTGACCGCCCAGCGGATCTACCAGGATCTGGTGCTGGAGCACGGCTTCACGGGCTCCTACGAGGCAGTGAAGCGCTATGTGCGGCATCTGCGCATCGTCCATCCCGGCCGTGTGTACCGTGTGGAGTGCCTTCCCGGCGAAGAGGCGCAGGTGGACTTTTGCGCAGGAGCGCCCATCCTGAACGGCGAGACGCGCAAGAGGCGGCGGCCGCCCTGCCTGCGTGTCACGCTGAGCTTTTCCCGGAAAGGCTACAGCGAGGCCATTCCCCGCCAGACGACGGAGGGGTTCATCCGGTGCCTTGAGAATGCCTATCGAGCGTTCAGGGGAATCCCCGCCAGTACCCGGATCGACAACCTGAAAGCTGCCGTCAAGAAGGCTGACTGGTTCGATCCCGAGTTGAATCCCAAGGTGGAGGAGTTCGCCCGATACTACGGCACGGTCATTCTCCCCACACGGCCCTACAGCCCTGAGCATAAGGGGAAGGTGGAGAACAACGTCAATTACCTCAAGGACAATGCGCTCAAGGGGCGAGTCTTTGCGAGCATCGAGGAAGAGAACCGGTTCCTGCGGCAATGGGAAGCAACGGTGGCCGACACGCGCATCCACGGCACGACGCGGGAGCAGGTGAAGAAGCGGTTTGAGGAGTACGAGCAGCCGGCGTTGAAGCCGCTTCCCCTGGGGCTCTTCCCCTGCTTCGAGGAAGGGCAGCGCACCGTCCATCGTGACAGCTACGTCGAGGTGGGACGGGCCTACTACGAGGTGCCGGAGGAGTATATCGGCAAAAGGGTCTGGGTGCGCTGGGACTCGCACATGGTACGGGTATACAACCAGCGGTTCGAGCAGATCAGGATGCTCCCACGCCTGCCGAAAGGGACCTTCTCCGCATCCCTGCCGAGCCGTTTGCGACAGCTCACCATGGGGTGCACTCTGGATTACTGGCTCGAACAGGCGGGGATGCTGGGGGTGCAGTGTGGGAAGTGGGCGCGCGCCCTCATCGAGAACCGCGGGCCGCTGGCGGTCCGTGTGCTCATGGGCCTCCTCTCGATGCGGAAGAAGCACTCCCCCCATCGCATCGACCATGCCTGCGGGCTCGCCCTCTCCCATGGTGTCTATCGGTTGCGGGAGGTGCGGCGGCTGCTGGAGATCCCCACCGAGCACACGACCTTCGAGTTCATGGACGCGCATCCTCTCATCCGGGACATGGCTGAGTACGAGGTGTTCATGAAGAACCTGCTCGCCATGAGAAAGGAGGTGGCACCTGTATGAATGACTCGCTCGTGACCGCGCTGCGGAAGTTGCGGCTCTCGGGGCTCCTGCAGGCACTGGAGGTCCGGCTCCAGGAGGCCGCGGGGAACAACCTGGGGCATGCGGAGTTCCTTGAGCTGCCCCTTCAGGATGAGCTCAACGTCCGGCAACAGCGGCTGATCGCCCGCAGGACGAAGGCGGCCTCGTTCCGCGACACGAAGACCCTCGAGGACTTCGACTTCAGCTTCAATACCTCCGTCAAACGGAAGCAGATCTACGACCTGGCGAGCTGCCGGTTCATCCGGGAGTCGCGGGACGTGCTGTTCGTGGGGCCTCCGGGTGTGGGGAAGTCGCATCTCGCTCAGGCCATAGGCTACCAGGCCATCAAGATGGGCTTTCTCGTGCTCTACCGCTCGGTCTTCGACGTGGTACGGGAGTTCATGGAGAGCGAGGCAATCTCCGGCGAACGATCGGTGCTCTCCCGGTACCTGCGGCCCGATCTGGTAATTGTTGACGATATGGGCCTCAAACAGCTCCCCCGGAAGTCCGGCGAGTGCCTCTTCGAGGTCATCATGCGCCGCTATGAGCTCCGCTCGACCATGATGACCTCCAACCGCCCCATCGAGGAATGGGGCAAGCTCATCGGCGATGTCCCCTCGGCGACGGCCATCCTGGACCGCTTCCTGCACCACGCCGAGATTATCCCGATCAAGGGCAGGAGCTACCGACTGAAAGATCGCGCTTGCAAATCCACCAGGGAAGGATGATTATCTGATCACTCACTGGCTGGTTTTGAAGTGACCGCGAGTGGCTGGTTTTGATGTGACCGGTGACACTATAGAGGCTAATCTTCCACATCTTCCTGCAACCAGACATCCCGCGACACAGTGTTTTTCCCAGTAATGATATTATCCTCTGAAACGCTAATACTTATGTTATTCCCCATGACATTATGATGCCATGCATCAACGGCATGGCTGTCTGTTGGAAGCTTAAGGCATTTTGCCCAAGAACATCGGTACTGGCGAGAATGAGACAATGAGGATTACCAGCGATATCCAGCAAAGTGCCTTTGATACATTATCAAGGTCTTCATCATATTTATCGGAAGGATACTGTCGTCTGAATAGAATCATACAAATTCCCCCAAACGCAGCCATTCCAATCCATCTGATCCAAATTAAACTAAGGCTCACTAAAATACCGATCATCGCCATGCTTATCCAGAATGTTCTCTTATATCCCCATAATCCATAGCAAATTCGGCCACCATCTAGTCTTCCAATTGGTAAAAGGTGCCACATGTTGTAGAAAAGTCCTAGATAGCCCGCAAGAGCTATAGGATGCAACTCGATATCCTTACCCTGGGGGATATATCCTTTAATCAATATGCCTGTTAAATAGGTGATGATTGAATCACCTAGATTAGCGGCAGGCCTAATGATGTCCGACGAATTAATGATCCTTGAATAGCTTAATCCGATAGCTAGAACTAACCATGAAGCAAAGAAGCCACAAATTGGACCGAAAGAAAAAACCTTTAAAAGCACCCTTCGTTTTCCTATGGGCCATTGCAGCTTCGTATATGCTCCCCCTGTCCCAAATACAAACAAACTAGGCACAAAATAAGGCAGCCTAGCTCCCACATTCGATAATCTAGCCGCAAAATAGTGTCCGAAACCATGGGCCCCCACAATTGAAAAAACTGCAAGCGAATAAGGAAGACCCCTTAATAGCACAATCGTTGTTCTTGGGAATGCGCCTGAAAGTTCGGAGCCGCTCAGAAGCATAGTAAAAAAGGTTATGATGAATAATCCTAAAGGAAGAATATAATCAAAGATCAGGCGGGCGGAACTGGATTGTTTTGATGATTGGAGCCTGTACATATTAATGAGCTTCATTAACGCTGCAAATCTCAAATTATCATGTCTCACAAATGTTTTCGCTTAGCTCTCGCCTTCGCCTTATCTCTCTTTCATATTTTTGATATGCCTTGTGAAATTCGAACCACTTGATAAAAATATCGGCAATATCAAATATTTTACCCCAGTCAAGGCCGTCAGGGGTAATATATCGAGTCCTTTGATAATCATCCCATTTCTTCCTTAGATTTTCGGGCCAATTATCGTATTCAGGGTGTTTAGAAAGAGGAAAGTGAGCTAAGCCGTATGGATCAGTCCAATTTACCGGGTTATTGGTGACAAACGCGTACAGATTCAGTCCATCGTAGTAACCGATCGGATCCTTGCTCAGCCAGACGCCGTGCGCAGGGTCATAATACCTATACCCATAATAGATGAGCCCTGATGCATCATCATATTCCTTCGTGCTGAACTGATACGGGCTGTCGAATGTGCCGGCTTTCTCCGCCACATTCCCGAACGCGTCATAGCGATACCGCGCGACCTCGCTCCCGCTCGAGTCCGTCACGGAAACCACGTCCCCACGATGATTATAGTGGTAGAAATAATCCCCGGTGTGACATCCGCCCGGGTACATTGCCGGCGTACCGTTCCTGTGGACTGCGATGATGCCCCCGATCCCGCCCCCGAGATCAATCCCCCGCGTGTAGTCATATTGTCGGATTACTTATATTGTATATGGCAAAAGCCATGTAATAATGGTCGCCAGTAAATTCGAGGATCCATGTGCGATAAAAGGTACAGTCAATGTCCTATACCGGTGAAATAATAAACAATGTATGAAACTATGAAAAAATATCGCGAGATAGCTATATAGATATCTATAAGATGCGGGAATGTATAAATCTATAAACTAACAAAACTCCTGTGACAATAAATATTAGTCCAATAAGCTGTACGATCATTTTAGTAAAAAAGGGATTCGCTTCTTTAACCTGAATAATGTTCAGTTTCTCCCAAAATATTTTGTTTGACGCAAGCATGGCGGTGGTCAATTTCTTAATATTAATTGTGATGAATGCACCCAAGAAAGATAATACAACCCCGAAAATCAGATCGATTATGGGACTATTTGTTTTCATCATCTTTGTTGTATGGGACGCGCTTGTTGAGGTTCATTCTTGGGTGCGTTTTTTGATTTGGAGCCCCACTCCCAAACTGGATAAGTATATGTACCTGTTACAGCCCAGCCCCAGCCCATTCCCCATCCTCCTCCTCCATCAGCTTCCTCACTTTCCGGTCCGGCGTTATCATCGGCTCTCCTTTCGGATATGGCCAAAAGGAGCCGTTATAACACCGCCTCAGTGGGGAAGTCTAATTGTCGTCACTGGGGAAGTATAATTGTCGCCGGCCATTCAAGTCTACCAAGACGCCAACAGGAGAAAATCGCGGAGTTCGTGTCGGCTTTCATCAATCAGTACCGAAAAAATCAGGCGAGGTAGTTGATTACGAATACTTTTTGATCCACAGCTCAACTTCTTTATCTAGCCGGATATCACTCCAGTCGACATACTTTTGCCCCTTATGATCTGTTGCGAACCGTATCCGGGTCTGGGATAACAGATTAGCCTCACCATTATTATCAAACTTCACCCCCTCTGTCTTTCGAAGTATATCAATGTATTTTTCAATATCTGCAGGGTATAATGTTGTTGCCATTAGCCTGTGTCAAAGCGAAATAGAAATGTCCCTTCTCTTAGCGAAATAGAAATGTCCCCTTGGTGACTCCCTCTCCCCCCAATGAATGGGGGGAGAGGGTCGGGGTGAGGGGGGATAGAAGAGATGTCCTTCCCCTCACTGAGACAGCCGCTGTGCGGGGAAAACCCGCGTTGTGCGTGAAC
>JAQUPF010000022.1 GCA_028716845.1 bacterium
TCCGTGATGAGGCCCGGGTCGCCCGGTCCCGCGCCGACGAGGTAGACCTTCCCGCTCACCGCCGCCCCCGCGGAGGCCTCGGCCCCCCATCGGCGGCGGCCGCGAGGAGGCGCGCCGCCCGCCGCCGCGCCGCCGCCGCGCCGGAGCGGCGCGCGATCCGGAGCATCGCCGGCGACACGAGCGCGCCGCGGAGGCGACGGCGGTCGCGCGCGGTGCGCGCGCGCGCGGACCGCGCGCGGAGGTCACGGGCGACGCGCGCGATCGCCCCGTACTCCGCGCCGTACCGCCGCTCGAGGTCGCGCCTGACGGCGGCGGCGAGGGCGGGGCTCCCGCCGCCGGTCGAAACGGCGATGACGAGCCCTCCCCGCCGCATGACGGCGGGGAGGAAGAAATCGCAGCGCGCCGGGTCGTCGGCCGCGTTCACGAGCGCGCCGCGCCGCCGCCCCTCGGCCGCCGCGCGGGCGTTGACCGCCGCGTCGCCGGTCGCGCACACCGCGACGCGGACCCCGCGGAGATCGGACGGCCGGAAGGGGCGCTCGAGGAACCTGATCGCCTTCGCGCGCGCGAGCCGACGGATGCCGGCCGTGGCGGCGGGGGCGACCACCGTGACGGCCGCCCCCGCCCCGAGCAGCCCCCGCGCCTTTCGCTCGGCGACGCGGCCGCCGCCGACGACGAGGCACCGCCTGCCCGAGAGCCGGAGGAACACCGGGTAGAGCGGGACGGTCCGCACGCCTCAGCCCCCCCCGCCGACCTGATCGCGCCCCCAGCCCTGCACGATCGTTCCCACCCGCAGGAGGCGCCGCTTCGCGTCGATCCGCCCCTCCATGACGACCGGCGTACCCGGCTGCATCCCCCGGACGAGGGCGGCCCCCTCATCGCGGGAAGGGATCTCGCAGGCGAGCTCGCCGGCGGCGGTCTCGACCGTGAAGGCGAGCCGCTGCCGCCGCTGTTCGGCGGCGAGCCCGGCGAACCGCGCCTTGACGCGGACGGACGCCCCCGCACGGCGCTCCATCGCCCGGTAATCCTCCTCCGACGACCCGAACCAGGGGGCGCCCCCGCGGGCGACGGCGGAGGCCGGGGCCGCGGAGAGGAGGAGCGCGATCGAGGCAGCGAGCAGATGGCGTTTCATTGTCCGTCCCCGCCGGAGTGGCCATCATATACCACGCGCGCCCGCCTAGTCAATCCGGGGGCGGCCGTGCTATAATCCTGCCTGCAAGGGGGGACCGATGCCGCGCGACGCGAAGGCCGCCGGGATGCTCGACGAGACGGTGGGACGGATCATCCGATCGTACCGCAAGCACGGCGGCATCAACCACATGCGGGGCCCGAACCTCCCCGCCCGCGCCGAGATCACGCGGACCATCGAAACGCTCGTCTCGATCATCTTCCCCGGCTTCTTCGACCGGTCCGACCTGGACGTCTCCACCGTGCGCTACCACCTCGGCACGCAGTGCGCCGAGGCGCACGGGCAGCTCGTGGACCAGATCAACAAGTGCTTCCGCTACTTCTGCGCGAGCGAGGGGCGCTGCCGTCCCGGCGCGCGCCTCTGCATCATCAGGCGGCGGAAGACCTGCCTGGACCGCGCCCGCGAGATCGCGCGGGATCTCCTGGAGTCCCTCCCGTCCATCCGAAAGGTCCTCTACACGGACGTGCAGGCGGCCTACGAGGGCGATCCCGCGGCGAAGAGCCTCGACGAGATCATCCTCGCCTACCCGGGCCTCGCCGCCATCACCGTCTACCGGGTCGCCCACGTCCTCTGGGAGAAGAAGGTCCCGCTCCTGCCGCGGATCATGACCGAGTACGCCCACTCCCGCACCGGCATCGACATCCACCCCGGCGCGACGATCGGCGAATCGTTCATGATCGACCACGGCACGGGGGTCGTCATCGGCGAGACGACGCGGATCGGCAGGAAGGTGCGCATCTACCAGGGGGTGACGCTCGGCGCCCTCAGCGTGCCGCACGACGCGGGGCCCTACCGGTGGAAGCGGCGCCACCCGACGATCGAGGACGAGGTCACCATCTACGCCGGCGCCACCATCCTCGGCGGCAGGACGGTCATCGGGCGGGGGGCGGTGATCGGCGGGAACGTCTGGATCACGAGCTCCGTCCCCCCCGGCAAGAAGGTCATCTTCGAGCCGGCCCTCTGCTCGATCTGCAGGACGCGCCCGGCCGCGCCGGGGCGGTGACCGGGCGCTTCGCCATCCCCTGACGATCATTGTTCCGCCGTGCATCCGCGCGGTGTTCCGCCGCGGCGACACCATCCTCAATCTGCGGTAATCCGCGAAGATATGCGGCGACAAGAAGTCCGGCGGGATCCGCGCCCCGGGAACCCGCGCACCCGCGCCACTTGCAGGCGTCCCCCCGATGGCGTACATTATTTGTCGGCAATGCACAGCAACTTGCGACCGCCGTTCCCCGGCCGCGCGCTCGCCACGGCGCTCCTCTTCGCCCTCTTTCCCGCGCGGGGGGGCGCGGCGGAGCCGCCTCGGCGCCTCCTGCCTTTCGAGCCCGGCGACACCCTGGAGGAGATCAGGGAGAAGATCGCCCGGAACGGCTACTCTTTCACCGTGGCCCCCAACTGGGTCTACGACATGCCGGAGGAGATGAAGCGGGAGTTCCTCAGCCGCAGGGCGCCGCGTTTTCCATCCGCGCCTTCAGACGACATCGGCCCCCTCGAGGCGCGCCTCGGGAAAACCGCGCTCCCGATCCGGTTCGACTGGCGCGACCGGGAGGGCCGCTCCTACATCGGCCCGATCCGGAACCAGGGCAACTGCGGCTCCTGCTATGCCTTCGCCGCCTGCGCGGCCGCCGAGGGTGTTTTCAACTGGGCCTTCAACCTGCACGATGATGCCTGCGCCGATTTCTCCGAGGCGTTCATCGCCTGGTGCCTCGGTGGGAAGAGGAAGTACAACAATCATTTCTACGGCTGCGAAGGCGCCGACTATGACTACTACGAGCTCGAGGCGCTCACGCAGGAGGGGATCGCCTTCGAGTCGGCCTACCCCTACTCTCCCAGGACATTCCAGCAGTGCCCCGACTCCGCATGGTCATCGCCGATGGTCAGGTTCGATTCGTGGCACAGGGTGGGGTGCAACGATATCGACGCCATCAAGACGGCCATCCTGACCTACGGCGTCGTGGACGCCGCCGTCTGGGCGGGGGCCGCCTTCCAGGCGTACTCCGGCGGCGTCTACGAAGACACGAACACCGCCTGCGCGGCGGACCCGTGCTACTACGCAACGACGAACCACGCCGTCGCCCTCGTCGGCTGGGACGACAGCCCGCCGGAGGAGGGCGGGGGGATCTGGATCCTGCGGAACTCGTGGGGGGACGGCTGGGGGGAGGGCGGCTACATGCGGCTCCGCTACACCGCCGCCCTCGTCGCCTGCGCCGCCGCCTACCTCGCCGGCCCGAGCGCCGTCCCGACGCCGACGCCCGCGCCCGCGCCGACGCCGCCCCCCGCGCCCGCCCCCGGCGTCGAGGTGCGGTTCAACAAGTCGTCCTTCCTGACGTCCGACGATCTCAGGGTGGATGTCCTCGTCGGGCCGCTCGGCGCGATCTTCGACGCGTGGGGCGTCATCCTGGGTCCGGACGGCGTCGTCTACTCGTTCGACCTCGGCGACCCGACGGCCATTCGCCGGGGCGCCATGCCCCTCGCGACGGGCGTCCCGGGACTCGTCGCGCCGTACGGCGCCGTCCTCTTCTCGGCGTCCTTCTCGGGCGCACCGCCCGGCGACTACTCGATCATCGTCGGCCTCGTTCCGGCCGGCATCCGCCCCGCCGGCCCCGAGAGCGCCCTCCCGAACTACGCGGCCGTCAGCCGGGTCGCCGTCAGCCCGCCGGAATAGGTGAACCGCCGCCTGCGGGGCCGGCCACCGACCGCTCACGGTCCCAATCTCCGCGCTCGACTCCTCATCCCCGCCGCGGCAGAGAGCAACCCAGAGAGCAACCCACTTGCGTTGCCCCGGAGATAATGCGATAGTATGCGCACCGGCACGGACAGGGGTCTCTTCCTCTCGCCCGGCAGCCCCGGCAGAAATAATGAACGGCAAAATACTCCTCCGGCGGTTGATCGTGCACCTGGCTGCCTGTTTCTTCCTAGGGTGGGCGCTGCTGGTGACGCTGCTCACGGCCGTGTGGCTTCTCCTGCTGTGGGGATTCCATCTCTAGACCGCCCCGCAGCCGGAGTCGATCCGGCATGAGGGCGGGAGACAGACACATGAAAGCCGCGCTCTGCGTCATCCTGTGCGTCGCGACGCTGCCCGCCTGCGACCGCGCGTCGAGGTACTTCCGCGCCGGAGAGGAGGCGGCCTCGCGCGGGGACGACAAGGCCGCCGCGGTGCAATTCCTCGAGGCGGCCCGGCGCGGCCATGTCCCTGCCCAGGTCAGGCTCGGCGCACTGTACTTCCGCGGCAGCGGATTCCCGATGGATCAGGCGGAGGCCGCACGCTGGTGGCGCATCGCCGCGGAGGCCGGCAGCGCCGCGGCCCAGCACAACCTCGCCGTCGCCTTGTGCGGCGGCCACGGAGTCCCCCGCGACTGCGAAGAGGGAATCGCCTGGTACCGCAGGGCCGCCGAGCGGGGCCTCGCGGAGTCGAAGTGCGCCCTCGGCGCGCTCTCTTACAGGGGCGAGGAGGTCAGGCGGGACTACGCGGAGGCGGCGCGGTGGTGGCAGGCCGCCGCCGATGCCGGCGACCCATGGGCGCAGGGCGCGCTCGGCGCGCTCTTCTATCACGGCCGCGGCGTCCGGCGGGATTACGCGGAGGCGGCGCGGTGCTGGCGGGCCGCCGCCGATGCGGGCGACCCATGGGCGCGGGGCGCGCTCGGCACGCTCTTCCACCACGGCCGCGGCGTCCGGCGGGATTACGCGGAGGCGGCGCGGTGCTGGCGGGCCGCCGCCGATGCGGGCGTCGCCGAGGCGCAGTACAACCTGGGCGTCGCCCACCGGCACGGAAGGGCTGTCCCGCGGGACCCCCTCTCCGCCTATGTCTGGTTTGATCTGGCCGTCGCGGGGTCCTCACCCGACGAGGCGGCCCTCCGCTCGATGGCGGTCAGGGCGCGGAACGCCGTGGAGCGGCGGATGAGTCGGGAGGAGCTCGCGGCGGCGAAGGGGGCGTCGCTGGAGCGCATGCTCGCCATGCGCCGCAGGGAGGATGCGCGGCTGCGGCGCGGGGGCCTGCTGTCCAGGCGCGAGGGGTATGTCGACATGGGGAAGGGGCACTTCCGCTTCGAGGGGAAACGCCATCCCCGGCTGGTGCGGACGGAGAAGGCGGGGATCGAGATGGCGCTCATCGAGCCCGGCACGTTCATGATGGGGAGTCCCGACACGGAGCTCCTCAGGCTCACCCATGAGGGCCCGCGGCGCAGGGTGAAACTGACGAGACCGTTCTATCTGGGCACGTACGAGATCACGGTCGGCCAGTTCGCGCTTTTCGCGGAATCGACCGGCTACACGACGGTCGCGGAACGGGAGGGTCACGCGTGGGTATGGAATGGGGCCGAATGGTCATTGCGGGAGGGGGCGAGCTGGCGCTCTCCCGGCCATGCCCAGGATCTCTCATCCCCCGTGACCTGTGTGACATGGTACGATGCGGAGATGTTCTGTCGATGGGTCGGCGGGAAATGCAGGCTCCCGACGGAGGCCGAGTGGGAATACGCGTGCAGGGCGGGCAGCGGAACGGCGTATTTTTGGGGCGACCGGATGGACGGGGACTACTGCTGGTACACCGGGAACGCCGGAGATCGTCCCCGGCCCGTGGGCGGAAGGAAACCCAATGGATGGGGGCTTTTCGACATGAGCGGCAACGTCCTGGAGTGGTGCGCCGACTGGTACGGAGGCGACTCTTACAGGAGGAGGCCGGTGCCCGACGTGGATCCGACAGGTCCTCCGGCGGGTCAGTTCAAGGTCCTCCGCGGAGGCTCCTGGTTTCATTATCCCCGGCATCTCCGCTCGGCCTACCGTTTCAGGCAGGACCTGTTCCCGACGAGCGCCCAGTACGGATTCAGGGTTGCCTGCCCCCTGTAGCCGTCAGCGCGGCGGGAGGGGAGGATCGGCCATGAAGACAATCGCCGTTCTCGGAGTCCTTGCCGCGGGGCTTTCCATCCTTCCGGCCGCCGCGCGGGCGCAGTGGGACATGTACCCCGACGGCTCCTTCGGACCGAAGACGGGGAAGGGGTGGCAGATGTACCCCGACGGCTCCTTCGGCCCGGACACCGGGAAGGGCTGGGAGATGTATCCCGACGGCTCCTTCGGCCCGAAGACGGGGAGGGGCTGGGAGATGTATCCCGACGGCTCCTTCGGCCCGAAGGGGGACAGGGGCTGGCAGATGCTCCCGGACGGCTCCTTCGCGCCCGACTTCGGGAAGGGGTGGCAGATGTACCCGGACGGCGGCTTCGACGCGAGATGGGAATGACCGCCGCGGCGATAATGAACTCCTCACCACGGATCCGACGACAGCCGCAAGTTCAAAGCCCGGGATCGAAAGCGCAAGGAACCAATTGACCGCGGATGAACACGGATTCGTACGGATATCCACGGATGCAATCACCGTTCAAGGTCGGAAGCGGAACGGCGAAAGAACATCCCGTACACATCCGTCAGTGATCCGTGCGGATCCGTGGTGCGTGGTTCCTCGTGCCTGCCGCGGATTGACGCGGGACCGACCGGACAGGACCGACCGGCGCGCGACCGGCGCGTGTTGAAGATCCTCACCGAAGATGGCATAGTTCCCCCGGCGATCCTCCCCGCGCCCGTAGCTCAGCCGGACAGAGCGACGGATTTCTAATCCGTTGGCCGCAGGTTCGAATCCTGCCGGGCGCGCCACAACTACAGTTCAAAGTTCAAAGTTCAAAGCCGGAAGAAGGATCCAGGCAGGGCTGGCGAACCGGCAGGCGATTTTGCGGTCAGAGGCCCTTCCGCTCGAACCAGCGGAAGAGGAGGAGCGATCCGAAGATGAAGAGGGGGATGAGGAGCCAGGGGCTCACCCCCAGCACGGCGGGGAGGGTGCGCCTCCCGAAATCCCCCCAGGCGAGGACCGTGCGGGAGAGCAGCGGGTAGAGCTCGGCGTGGAGCGCGGCGCCGGCGACCATCCCGGCGATCCCCCAGGCGGCGTCCCATCTCCCTTCCCCGAGCGCCCCGAGCTGCGTCCCCGGGCAGTAGCCGAGGAGCCCCCACCCCGCCCCGAAGACGAGGCCGCCGATGATGTTCGCGCCGAGGACCGTCGCCTTGACGTCGAACCGGGCCATCCCCGCCGCCTCGAGCGCGAAGAGGCACGCCATCCCCGTCACGATCGCGGAGAGCATGAACTTCACGATCGTCATGTCCCTGAGGAGCAGGGCGCCGAGCTGCCGGTCGTACCGGAGCACCCGCCCGCGCTGGAGGAGGAGGCCGAACAGCATCCCGGTGACGAAACCCTCCGGCCGCATCACCGCCCCCTGCCGCGGCCGTACAGCGCCCGCGCGACCGCGATGCCGCCCAGGAAAAAGCAGGCGAGCGCGACGAGGCCGCTCGCCGAAAGCTGCATGAGGCCGCTCAGGCCGTGGCCGCTCGGGCAGCCCCCGGCGATCCGCGCCCCGAATATCGCGATTGCGCCTCCCGCGAACGCCGCGGCCGCACGGCGCCCGATCCCCGGCCCGAAGCGCGAGCGCCAGAGGTCCGGCACGGCCTGGAGGCGGAAACTTCCCGAGAGTACCGCCGAGAGGAGGGCGCCGAAGAAGATCCCGACGACGAACATGAACTGCCAGTCGACCGCCGGGACGACCCTCCTGAAATACTCCACCCGCTCGACATGCCCGGGGGAGACGGCGCGCTCCGCCATCCCCGCCGCGCGCGAGAAGGTGGTGGAGGCGCCGGGGAAGGCGCCCGTCCACAAGACGGAGGCGGCGCTCAGGATCCCCGCGAGCGCCCCCGCGAGGTACGGGCTCCACGCCCCGCCGTCGCCCGGCGCGCGCACGGAGGACTGCCGGACGATCATGTCACCCCTCCCCGAGGAATGACCCTTGCGGCGTCGATGCGGGGGCTGCGCCGGTCAGGAGGGCCCGCCGCCGGGATACTCTATCTTGGCGGCGCCGCGCAGCTCACGGAGGTAATCCCCGACGGCCTTCTGCCGCTTCATCCGATCGATGTGCCGGGCGACCCCCTCCCGCACCTCCTCGAGCGGAACGTCCCGCTCATCCTCGCGGCCCGTCAGCTTGATGATGTGGCAGCCGAACTCCGTCTCGACGGGGTCGCTGACCTGCCCGACCTCCATCCCGAAGGCGGCGTCCTCGAACGCCTCCACCATCGACCCCCGCTCGAAGAAGCCGAGGTCGCCCCCCTGGGCCGCGCTCGGGCACTCGCTGTGCGCGGCCGCGACGGCCGAGAAATCCTCCCCCTCCTCTATCCGGCGCCGCAGCTCCGCGATCTTTCCGCGCGCGGCCGCCCGCTCCTCCTCGCTTTCGGGATCCGCCTTGATCAGCACGTGGCTCGCCCGCACGCGCTCCGAACGGTGGAACTCGTCGGGGTGCTCCTTGTGAAAGGCGCTCACCTCCTCGTCGCTCACGCTCCCGGCGCCCCCGATCTTCCTGGCGAGGAGCAGTTCGATCCTGAGGGCGCGGTCGATCTCGGCGCGGACGTCCCGCTCGGCCATCCCCCGCGCGGCGAGGACCTCCCGGAACTCCCCGGGGCCCGGAAAACGGGCGGCGACGTCCCGGAGCTGCGCCTCGACCGCCTGCTCATCCGCCGCGATCCCCTCCCGGTCCGCCTCCTGGACGAGCAGCTGCTCGCTGATGAGCGCCTCGAGGGCCTGCGGCCGGAGGACGGCCCGCATCTGGCCCATCTGCTCGGGCGGCAGCGCCCCGCCGTAGCGGCCGGCGATCTCCTCCACCGCCCTGTCCACGTCCGCCGCCTTGATGGGGACGCCGTTGACCGTCGCCGCCACGGCGTCCGTTCCCGCCGGGGGCTCGGCCGGCCCCGCCTCCCGCTCCCCCGGCCCGCAGCCCGCGCACGCCGCGACGCATGCCAGACAGATCAACACATACGCCATCGCTCTCCCGTTCATCTCCATCCCCTCCCCCTTTCGCCGATTCATGGAAAGAGGCCGATGCGGCCCCGCCGTCCGGCCCTGATGCACGCTACCACTTCACCGGGAACAAGTCAAACGTCGAAAGGGGAAGAGGATGTGGTCGCTCAGCCGCGGATCCACGCGGGTGATGTTTGGATCCGCGATCATCCGCGTCAATCCGCGGCGGGAACTCTGACGCATTCGGCCCCGGACGTTCAACTTGCGCCCGCGGCGCCATCCGTGTAGATCCGTAATGATCAGTGCCAATCCGTGGTGGATTGAGACTTCTCCATGCGCCGCCCTGACCGCGCTTGACAACGCCGCGCTTCTCTGGAATGATGCGGCGGTCCCGGAGACCGGGCGCGGCGCCTCCGCGGCGGCGGCCCCCGTCGGGGCCGCGGAGAACGGGAAGGGGGGTCGAAATGTTCGGCTGCCATTTCGGGCGTCTGTTCCAGGTGACCGTCGCCGGGGGATCGTACCAGGAGGGGCTCGCGGCGGTCGTGCAGGGTCTTCCACCGGGGATGCGCATCACCGAGGAGGAGATCTACGGCGACCTGCTCCTCCGGAAGCCGGGCGCCGACGAGCTCTCCTCGCCGCGGAAGGAGCCGGACCTGCCGGTCATCTACGCGGGCGTCAACGCCGCCGACACGATCGAGGGCGCCGGGAACGCCAACTGCACGAACGGCACCCCCCTCGCCATACTCATCCCGAACCTCGACCGGCACTTCATCCACATCAAGCAGTACCAGGACACGAACCGCACGCCCCGCCCCGGGCACGCCTCCTGGGCGTCGTTCGTGAAGTACGGCCCCGACGACGACGCCGTCGGCGCGGGCATCTTCAGCGGCCGCTCCACCGCGCCCGTCGTCGCCGCGGGCCACGCCGCGCGCCGCACCCTCGCCCTCTTCGGGATCGAGGTCTTCGCCTACGCGCGGGAGCTGGCGGGCGTGCGCTGCGGTGAGGTCTCCCCCGAGGCGGCGCTCGCGTCCGTGCGCGCCTACCGGCGGATGCGGCGCGACCTCGACCCGTTCCACCGGGAGATCTACGCGAAGGGGCGCATCACGCCGGAGATGCGGTTCCTCGAGAAGATGCGGGTGCTCGCGGAGGTGGAGGGGGAGATCGACCAAATCCGCGAGCGGGCCCCCCGCCTCTCGCCGGAGGAGGTGCGGGAGCGGTACGGCGTCCACCACATCGTCAACTGCCCGGATTACGCCGCCGCGGCCGGGATGCTCGAGGCGTGCAACGGGATCTCGGCGACGGGGGACTCCGCCGGGGGCGTCGTCGAGGTGGTCGCCACGGGCGTCCCGGCGGGGCTCGGGGAGCCGGTATTCGACAAGCTCGACGCCGCGCTCGGCGGCATGCTCGGCATCGGGGCGGTCAAGGGGGTCGAGATCGGCGCGGGCTTCGCCGTGAAGGACATGACCGGCAGCCGCTGCAACGACCAGATGCGCGCCGAGGGGGGCCGGGTCGTCTTCTCGTCGAACAACGCGGGCGGCGTCACCGGCGGCCTCTCGACCGGCCAGCCGATCGTCGCGCGGATCGCCGTGAAGCCCACGCCGACGATCGACAGGACGCAGCAGACCGTCGATAAATACACGCTCGAGAACAGGACCCTCGCCGCCATCACCCGGCGGGACCCCACCATCGTCGCCCGCATCTGGCCGGTCGCGGAGGCGTTCACCTCGATGGTCCTCCTCGACCACCTGATCGCCCACCTCGGCTACCAGGCGCTCCGGGAGCGCGCGCGGGGCTGACGCCCCGGCGGCCCCGCCCGGCGGATCCTACAGGTAGACCATGTCGCCCCGGTGGAAGAGGGAGAGGAAGAGGAGCAGGTAGTCCTTGAGGTGCCGGGTCAGGAGGAAGTTGTTGCGCACCTGCTCCCGGCCGTTCTCCCCGAGCCGCTTCGCGTACGACGGGCTGTTGAGGAGCTGCTTGATGAGGAAGGCGGCGCCGTCGACCGAGTGGCAGAGGAGTCCCGAGTACTTGTGCTTGATCTGGAGCGGGATGCCGCCGACGTGCGAGGCGACCACCGGCTTCCCCTTCCAGAGCGCCTCCGAGACCGTCAGGCCGAACCCCTCCTTGAGCGACTTCTGGAGGATGATCGTGGAGGCGCGCTGGATCGCGTTCACCGCGAGGTCGTCGTGGGGCATGAGGAGGATGATGATGTCGGGGTCCTCCGCCGCCCGCGCCTTCACCTCGGCGAAGACCTCGATCCCCTCGGGGTCGTCCGCCGCCGTGCCCCCGGCGAGGAGCAGCCGGCAGTCGATGTATTTCTTCACCCGCCGGTACGCCTCGATGACGCCGACGGGATCCTTGAGCCGGTCGAAGCGGGAGATCTGCGTGATGAGCGGCTTGTCGGTCGGGACGCCGAGCCGGGCGAGGATGGCGTCGACGGTCTCCTGCGGCAGATCCCGGTTCTTGTCGCTCAGCGGGTCGATCGACGGCGCGACGAGGAACTGCCGGATCGGCAGCCGCTGCGAGAAGGAGGGCGCCGAGAAGACCGCCGCGTCGTACCGCGTGATGAATCCCTCCAGGAACTCCCAGACCCGCCGGTCCGGGGCCGACACGTCCACGTGGCAGCGCCAGATCCAGCGGTCGTGCGCCTTCTTCTCCACGAGGGCGATCGGCTGGGGGTCGTGGATGAAGACGACGTCGCCGTAGGTCTCGAGCTCGGCGATGTTCCGGCGGCTCGTCTCCATGAACGCCTCGACGTCCTCCTCCCCGAACTCCTCGACCTTCCCGTGGAGGGCGTTGTGGATCTTCTTCGTCACGTTGAAGAAGCGGTCGCCCCCCTTGATGACGTCCCATCGGGCGTCCACGCCGAGATCCCGGAGGAGCGGCACCATCCGGTTGAGGATCTCGGCGACGCCGCCGCCGACGGCGGTCGAATTGACGAACTGGACGACCCTGCCGCGGAGCCGGTCGGCGAGGAGGCGGAGGTCGTCGAGCACCGCGGTCCCCACGATGGGGGCGTAGTCATCGAGCGCCGGCACGGGGCACCTCCGTTCTCCGCTCGACGAGCCGGATGATCGTCCGCCGCAGGTCCTCCATCGTGTAGGTGTACGGGTCCAGCCGAGAGATGGAGCGGGCGAGCGCCGCGTCGCCGACCGAGTCCTCGATCCAGTTGGAGAAGTCGTTGTCGCCCCGCTCGAGGCGGAGCCGCGCCTCGAAGACGTGGTAGTAGATCGACTCGATGGTGGCCCGCCCGAGGGCCTCGGCGAATTCCCCGAGGTCGCGGGCGACGAGGCCGGTCGGGATGATAAAGCTCACTGATTTCACGAAGTGGAACTCGCTGTTCCCCGGGGCGAGCTTCATCTTCACGAGCGGGTTCTCGGCGATGTACCGCTCGATCGTCGCGGCGATCCCGTCCCGCAGCGCCCGGATCGTCGCGAACTGCATCACGTCGATGCTCGCGAGCCGCTCGCCGAGATCCTTGTCCCCAAGGACCTCCGTCACCCAGTAGGAGAAGTCGTTCGGCGGCTCCGGGGAGAGATACTGGTGCTGCTGGAGAAAGCGGTGGGTGTGGTGGTAGATGCAGGAGCCGGGTACCTCCCGGACGAGGGCGAGGAGCTCGCCGACGGTGGCCGCCCGGAGCCCGGTGAGCTCCGAGAGGCTCAGCCTCGTGCTGAAGCGGAACGGCTCCCGCGCCGCGCCCGCCTGTTCCATCCCGCACCTCCCGTCAGTTCGCGCGCCCCCCCGCAGGGGGCGTGCGACCTCACTCTTCCCCTTCCTCCTCTTTGAACTCGAATTTGAGGAGCTCGGAGATGATCTTCCCCGCCCAGCGGAAGATGTTCTGCTGGCGGATGTGGCCCCGCATCCTCTCCATCCGCTTCCGCCGCTCCTCCTCGGGCATCGCGAGGGCGGTGAAGAGGGCCTCGCTGAACTCCTCCCGGTCGAACGGGTTGAAGAGGACCGCGTCGGTCAGCTCCCGCGAGACGCCCGTGAAGCGGCTGAGGACCAGGACGCCGTCGCCGCCGGTCCGGCTCGAGACGAACTCCTTCGCGACCAGGTTCATCCCGTCGTGGAGGGAACTGACGACGCAGACGAAGCCGAGCCGGTAGAAGGCGAGGACCTCCTTGAAGCCGAGGTGCCGCCGCACGAGTATGATCGGCTTCCAGAACTCGGTGGAATGCCGCCAGTTGATCTGCTCGACGAGGATGTTGATCTCCTCGTTGAGCTGCTTGTAGCGGGGGATGTGGATGCGGCTGATCTCGCCCATCTGGAGGAAGACGAACTGCTCCCGCATCTCCGGGTGCCGCTCGAGGAACCGGTCCACGGCGAGGAGCCGCTCGGGTATCCCCTTCGTGTAGTCGATCCGGTCGAGGCCGAGGACGACCCTCGTCCCCGCGATGCCGAACTCCTCCTCGAGGTCGCGGGCGAGGGAGCCGACCTCGTCCGAGTCCGCCGTCGCCGCGATCCCCTCGAAATCCACGCTGATCGGGTAGGGGCGCACGACGGTCTCCCCCCCCCGCCGGACGATCGAGGTGCGCTCCCGGTCGATCTTGCACTCGATCTCGCGGTCGACGACGTCGAGGAAGTTCTCGCAGTGGAGGCGGATGTGGAATCCGAGGAGGTCGTTCGCGAGGAGGCCGTCGAGGATCTCCTTCCGCTGCGGGCAGATGCGGAACATCTCGTGCCCCGGCCAGGGGATGTGCCAGAAATGGGTGACGATGAGGCGGTCCGGGGCCATCTGCTTGAGGAAGCGCGGCAGGAGGCAGAAATGGTAATCCTGGACCCAGACGAACGCCTTCCGGTCGCCGACCTCCTCGATCACCGCGCGCGCGAACTTCTCGTTGACCCGGACGTACTGCTCCCAGTCCTCCCGCCTGAAGGCGGGCCGGGTGAACGTCATGTGGCAGAGCGGCCAGAGCGCCTCGTTCGCGTAGCCGTAGTAGTAGCCGTTCTCCTCCTCCTTCGAGAGCCAGACGCGCCGGAGGGTGTAGGCGGGGTCGTCGGGGGGGACGCCGATCCTGCCCGCCCCGTCGGTGACCTTCCGGTCGGCGTCGCCGGTGCCGGCGGCCACCCAGGTGCCGCTGCACGCCCGCATGACCGGATCGAGGGCGGTGATGACGCCCCCCGTCCCCCGGGAGAAGACGACCTTCCCCTTCCGCATCGTGTGGACGTACGGCTCGCGGTTCGAGACGATGACGAGCAGGTAGTCGGTCATCTTCTCCCTGACGAGGCGGTGCAGATCATCTCTTTTCCACATGGCGGATACCTCGCGTCGCGGCGTGCGATCCCCGGGCGGCGGACTCCAGTATACGTCCGGTCGGCGAGCGCGGGCAAGCGAATATCGGCCGCACGCCGCGGCCGCGCGCAAGCGGATACCGGCCGCAATGAAACAAGTCACCGCGGATTTTCACGGATCATGACGGATTCACACGGGTCCCGGATGCAGCCCCGATCCAGATCGATGCCAAACAGGTCAACCATCGGCCTTCCATCGGCGGCAATCCGCGAGAATCCGCGGCAAGAACTCCTATTCTCCCGGATGCAGCTGCATCCGTGGAGATCCGCAAGAATCCGTGTGCATCCGCTGTGGCTTGGTTCTTCGCGCTTTCGGCTGGAGTCGGATCGGTGACCGATCGGTTCGTCGCGGGGCGGAAAAGCAGGTGACAGGGCGCCCGGCCCTGGCGTAGAATCGCGCCGGGAACGACGCCGGAGGGGCCTGATGAAGAACGGACCCACGGTCCTCCTGATCGTGCTCGACTCCGTCGGGAGGAACACGCTCGAGTACCTCCTCGGGAAGACCCGGATGCGGGTCGCCCTGCCGAACCTCGAGCGGATGGGGCTCGGCAACATCCTCTCGGGGAAGGGATCAGGGCGGGTGCGGAAGCATCCGCACGCCCCCTTCGCGGCCGCCGTGCTGCAGGCCTCCGCCTACCCGGACAGCACCATCGGCCATCGGGAGATGGTCGGGGTGATCGACCCGCGCACCTACGACCTCTTCCCCGACGGCTTCCCGGGGGCGTTCGTGGCGGCGATCGAGAGGGAGATCGGGCGGGCGCTGCTCTTCAACCGGATGGCCGGCGGCATGGAGGCGATCGAGGCGAACAGGGAGGAGCACGAGCGGACGGGCTCCCCCATCCTCTACGCGAGCAAGTGCGACCCGGTGCTCCAGCTCGCCATGAGCGAGGCGGTCATCCCCGTTCCCGAGCAGCACCGGATCGTCGACGCCGCCTTCGCCCTCGCGATGCGGCTGGGGGTGCGGATCACGCGGGTCATCGGCCGCTCCTACGTCATGCGGGGCGGGGCGGTCTTCAGGACGCCGAACAGGCACGACCGCACCCTCCCCCTCGAGAGGACGACGCTCGTCGAGATCGCCCGCGGGAGGGGCATCCGGACCGTGAGCGTCGGGAAGACCGCGGATCTGGTGGGGGCGGTCTTCGACGACCTGATCAAGCTGACCGACCCCGCGACGCTCGATCCCTCCATCGGCTACCGCTTCGTGGACCCGAGGCGCCGCGACACGAACCCGTACTCGCTCCAGGGGACGATCAACGCCCTCACGGCCGCGCGCACGGTGTCGCGGCCGAAGGGGACGTTCATCTTCGTGAACCTCGTGGACACGGACAGTCTCTTCGGCCACGCGCGCGACGTCGACGGGGCGCTCCGGTCGCTCGGCGAGGTGGACCGGATGCTCCCCCGCCTGCGGGAAGGGCTCTCCCTCGGCGACCTCCTCATCATCACCGCCGATCACGGGATGGAGCACCGCCCCGACTACGGCTACCACAGCGTGGAGCCGGTCCCCATGCTCGCGGAGCGGATCGGCGTCCCGTTCGATTGCAGGCCGTTCCGGCGGCAGACGCTCGCCTCGGCGGGATTCCTCGCGGCGCAGGTCTTCGGGTGCGCCGACGAGTACGTGAAGGTGTGCGGCCTCGATCGGTTCCTGTGAGGCGGCGGGGACTCAGGGCCGGGGCGGAGGCGTCCCGCCGGACAGCGGCAGGGTCCCCTGCTCTCCCATGCCGATGTAGATCTTCCGGTGCGGGAAGGGGAACTCGACCCCCTCCCGGTCGAACGCGTTCTTCACCCGCCGGCGGAACTCCCTCCCCACGTCCCACTGCCTGATCGGCATCGTCTTGAATCGGCAGCGGACCGTGACCTGCGACTCGGCGAGGCTTTCCACCCCGACCATCTCCATCGGCGCGAGGATGAGCGGCCCGAACTTCTCGTCGCGCCGGAGCTCCTCGCCGACCGCCTTGAGGATCCCGATCACCCGGTCGATGTCCTCCCGGTACGCCACGCCGATATCCACGAGGCTCCAGGAGAAGTGCTTCGTCATGTTGGTGAGGATCTTGATCTCGCCGTTCGGGATGACGTGCACCCGGCCCTCGAAGTCGCGGAGGACGGTGATCCGGAGCGTCATCGTCTCGACGAGCCCGGCGACATCCGCCACCTTGATGACGTCGCCGACGCCGAACTGGTTCTCCATGAGGATGAGGAGGCCGCTCAGGTAATCCCGGACCATGTTTTGGGCGCCGAAGCCGACGGCGATGCCGGCGATCCCCGCCCCCGCGAGGAGCGGCCCGATCTTCACCCTGAGCTCGTCGAGGACGATGAGGGCGGCGATGGCCCAGACGAGGATGGAGACGGTGTTCGCGCTGATCCGGATGAGCGTCTCGAGCCGCTTCCGTCGCGCGAGCGAGAGGCCGCGCTGATCGAGGAGCCGGCCCATGGAGCGCGACACATACTTCACCACCACCATGTTCACGACGGCGGCGGCGATGATGACGGCCGAGATTCGCAGGCCGCTCCCGAGAAACCACGCGTAGAAATCCTGGAGATTCGACATCGATCCGTCCCCCTTGACGCCGCTTTTTTTATTGTACCACCCGGACCGGACCGCCGCAACGCCGGAAAGGCGTTGCGGGGGGTGCGCCGGTTCTGGTACAGTCTGAGCGGATTCGACGGACACACGGAGGAGGTGGCGCATGAGACATGTCATCGTCGGCGCGGCGGCCGTCCTGCTCGCCGCGGGCGCGGCCCCGGCGCAGGAGACGCCGGCGGCGCCCGGCGTCCTGCGGGGCGTCGAGGTCACCGAGGCCTCGCGCCAGGCCCTCGCCGCCTATGAGAACGCGATCGATCTCGTGCGGCAGGGGAATGAGGCCCAGAAGAGGGGCGACAGCGAATCCGCCTACTGCCGCTTCGCCGAGGCGGTCTTCCTCCTGGAGGAGATCAGGGAGAACCACCCCGAGTGGCGGAAGGAGATGGTCGCCCGGCAGATCGAGAACATCACGAAGGTGCGGGACACGCTGACCGCCGCCGAGTGCAAGCTCCTCGGGGAGATGAAGGAGGACCGCTTCCGGCTCCAGGTCTGGGAGCAGCAGGCGCGCATCCTCGACGGGATCGACCGGCTGTCGAAGCGGCTCGACCGGCTCGAGAACGAGTACTGGCGGAGGGACCAGGAGGATATGCGGGAGATCCTGGACATCGTCCGCGGCTTCCGGGTCGATGGGGAATAGTCCGGCCGCCGCGCGGACGGTCCGAAGGGGAGGTGGCAGATGAAACGGCTCATCGCAATCCTGATCGCCTGGGCGGGGCTCTGCCTCGCCGTCCGCGCGGAGGAGCCCGCCCGGACCGACCCGCCCGCGCCCGCGGCGCCGCCGGCCGCGGCGAAGCCGCACCCGGCGCTCGAGGAGTACACCAGGGCCCTTGACGCCATCCAGCGGGGCAACGAGGCCCAGCTCCAGGGGAGCCCGGACGATGCGTACTGCCTCTACGACGAGGCGATCATGCGGCTGAACGGCCTCAAGGGGAGATATCCGGACTGGGAGCGGGAAAAGGTGCTGCAGCAGATCAAGAACGTCCTCGACGTGAAGGAGAAACTCGTGGCGGTGGTCTGCAAGGACCACGAGGAGATGAAGCAGGGGCGGTTCCGCTTCCTCGTCTGGCAGCGCCAGGTCGCCATGATCAGGCGCCTCGACGTCGTCCTCGAAAAGCTCGATCAGATAGAGAAGGACGTGGAAGAGAACCGCAGGGATATCATGGACCTGCGGGACAGGATTCTCGACCGGCGGTAGCGCCGCTCACCGCCGCACCGCCTCCCGGAGGCGCCGGAGCGCCCTCGAGCGCCGAAGGCGCTGCCGGAACCGGATCCGCTCGAGGCGCGCCGCCGCCCGGACCGGGTCGCCCGCACGCACCGCCCGCCAGGCCTGCCCCGTGCAGGTCCGGCACATGAGCGGCAGATCGCCCGAGAGGAGCGCCCCCCGCAACCGCCGGTAGGACCTTCCCCTCCATATGTCCGCGAAGGCGCGCGCGCGGAGGTTGCCGAACGCCGTTTCCGCCGCGCAGCAGGGGAGCACGTCGCCGCCGGTCGTCACGACCGCCCTGTCCCACGGGAAGAAGCAGTCCTTCGTCCGGCGGCCCGCCGGGACGGGTGTGCCGCCCGCCGCCGGACCGTCGGAGAGATGGTCCGGCGGGAAGAGCTCGATCGTCACCCCGAGCGGCCCGGCCGCCTCCCGGGCGGCGTCGAGGCACCGGCGGCCGAGCGGCCGGTGGTGGAGGGCGACCGATCTCCCCTTCACCTGCTCGTACTCCCCCATCGCCTGGAGGACGACCGTGCGCGCGCCCAGCTCGTGCGCGAGTCGGACGAACGCGGGCAGCTCCCCGATCGTCTCGTCCATCCCGAGGAAGAGGAGCTTGACGTCGGGCCGCCGCCGCCCCGCCCGCTCCCTGTGCCGGATCACCGCCCTGATGCCGTCCGTCACCTGCCGGAGCTCCCCCCCCCCGCCTGATCCGCCGGTAGGTGTCGGGTCGCGCGGCGTCCACCGACACCTCGAGAGAGTCCAGGCCCAGCTCGACGAGCCGGGCCGCGAGCCGGTCGGTGATGAGCGTGCCGTTCGACACCGTGCGGACGCCGACGTGCCGGCGCTTCAGCCGCGCGAGGATCCCCATGTAGAGGTCGGGGTGGAGGAACGCCTCGCCCCAGAGGCCGCTCAGGTCGCACCCGTCCACGAACGGGAGGATCGGGTCGAGCCGCTCGACGACGTCCGTCGTGATGACGCGGTTCGCCGGCGTGTTCACGAAGCCGGCCGTCCGCGGGCACATGACGCACGAGAGGTTGCAGTGGGACGTGACCTCGATCGCGAGGATGTGCGGCGGCGGGATCCTGCCGCCGGTCAGGTGACGGCGGAGCATGGGCGGCCCCCGTGCGGCGCGGCGCCGCTCAGTAGCTCCCCTCGAGGAGGAGGTCGTGGGTGCCGTCGATCGTCTTCCGGATCTGGCGGCCGGTGTTGTGGCAGCCGGCGAGGAGCGCGATCGCCAGGATCGCGGCCGCGGCGGCGCATGCGACGGTCCTCATGGTGCGTCCCCCCTTTGTCCTTCGATCCCCCGCTCAGCGCCTTCCCGGCCGCGCCCGCTTCGGCGGCGCGGGCGCGGCCTCCCCCTCCTCGATCCGCCTGAAGGTGGAGGCGTCGAATGAGACGTCCATGAGGAGCGAGTCCGCGCCGTCCGGCTTGATCTGGAGCTCCTTGACCGTGAGCAGGTGACCGGAATTCTCGATCCCGTACAGGTAGCTGACGAGCCTGCCGAGGGAGACCTTCCTGAGCTTGACCGAGGCGATCTCCTCCCGGTAGCGCTCGTCCACCTGGCTCGAATCCACCTTGATATCCTCCAGGTTCTGGAGGATCCCCTCCCGCCGGGCGAGGGTGCTCAGGAAGTCGTGCGGGTTGAACTCCCGCGCGCGCCGGTCGAGGCGCTCCTGGATCTCGCGCACCTCGCCGTCGAGCCGCCCGTACCGCCGCTGCACCCGGCGGGCGGTGCGGAGGTCCTCCCGCAGTTTCGGGATCTCCCTGCCGAGACGGTCGTGCCACTCGAGGAGCGGGGTGAGGGCGAACTCGTAGAGGGCGAACAGGAGGATCCCCGCCCCCGCGAGGGCGACGAGCCGGCGCTCCCGCGGCGATATCTTCTTCATGCGCCGGCCCCCCGCATGACGGCGACGAGCTTGAACCGGTGCTTGCCGCTCCCCGCGGATGAGGTCGAGGGGACCTCCACGGACCGGAAGAGCGGCGACTTCTGGAGCGCGAGCTTGATCCTGTCCGCGTCCCCCGGGCTGTTGACGAGGCCGTCCATCTCCATCGTCCCCTGGCCGATGACGAGGCCGGTCACCTGCGTCTTGAGCTCCTGCGGCATGAGGGCGCTCACCTCCCGCAGCACCTCCAGCGAGGAGACGGCGCTCCCCGAGAGGGCCGAGTAGCTCTCGAACGTCTTCTGGTACGCCTCGAGTCGCTGGAGCATGTCGGCCGCCACGGCCGCCGCCCGGAGCGGCCGCCCGTCGGGGAACGTCTCCCGGTGCACGCGCTCGATCTCCGACGCGAGGAGGGCGTGCTCGCGCCTCCGGTCGACGAGCGAGACGGTGAAGCCGTACCCGAGGACGCCGATGATGGCGAGCGCGAGCCCGGCGCCCACGAGCAGCTGCCGCCGCGCGCGCGCCGCCGCGCCGGCGTGGGCGAACTCCTCGCGGCGGAGGTTCACCGGCACGGCGGCGAGCCCGAGGCCCTGCGCCGCGAGCCCCGTCGCCACGCCGGTGTCGGCCCCGTTCCCGCCGTCCCTCTCCCCGGGGATCCCGTCGATTTCGGAGAGGCGGTGCGTCTCGCAGCCGAACTCCCGCCCCCAGAACTCGCACATGCCGCCGAGGAGCGCCCCGCCCCCCGCGAGGTAGATCCTGCTCTCCACCGGCCCCTTCATGCCGGTCGTGAGCGGCCGGAGGCTCAGGTCCGCCTCCCGCACGAGGCGCGCGAGCACCGGCCCCATGGCCGCGCTGATCCGCTTTGCCTCCTCCCCCGCGCCGGCGGCGGCGACGGCGGCGCCCGTCTCGCGCTTGAGGCGCTCGGCGGACGGAAAGTCGACGGCGAGCTCCTTCTGGATCGCCTCGGTGAGATCGTCCCCCCCGACGCTGATGCTCCGCGCGAGCCGTATGGAGCCGTCCCTGAGGGCGACGAGGACCGTCCGCGATGCGCCGATCTTGACGAGCACCACGAGGCCGCCGTCACCCGCCGCGCGGGCGCGCATGAGGTAGTTGTTCGCGAGGGCGAAGGCGTCGAGGGTGACGATCTCCGGGTCCACGCCGGCCGCGGCGAACGCCTCCAGCTGCCGGGCGATCAAATCCTTCTTCACCCCCGCGATGAGGACCGGCGTCCCCTCCCCCTCGGCCGGCTGCGCCTCGTGGAAGTCCACCACGACCTCCTCGATCGGGAACGGGATGTGCGGCTCGGCGTGGAACTTGATCACCTGGCGGATCCTGCCCCGGCCCTGGAGCGGCACCGTGATGCTCCGCACGACCGCCGAGGAGAGCGGGACGGAGACGACGACCCTCGACGGGAGGCGCCCGCAGCCCCCGAGGAGTCCGCGGAGGGCCTCGGCGACGGCCTCCGGCGGCGGCTTCACCGGCCCGACCCGCGGGATCTCGGCGGCGCACACGCGCTCGACGCGCAGGTGGCGGCCGGCCCGCCGCGCGATGACGGCCCGCACGCCGCTCGTGCCGACGTCGAGGCCGACCGCCCTCCCCGGGCTCCCCTCCCCCGCCAGCTCGAGGACGCGGCCGATCACGGCATCACGCTCCATTCGAGGATCTTCACGTTCCCGTCGTCGTCGCGGTACACGGAGGCCCTGATCTGCCGCCGCGCCTCGCCCACGCGCCCCTCAGAGACGATCTGGAAGCTGTCGCTGCCGACGCCGATCGCGGCCCTGAACGAGGCGGGGACGTGCTCCCCCATCTCCTGCGAGAAATGGTCCAGATCGGTGAAATGCCGCCGCTGCGTGTAGCTCGCGATCTCGCGGACGAGCGACTCGTTCTCCTCCTCGAGGAGGGCCGTGAGGACCTCCGGCGGCGCCGTGTTCACGTTCACCTTCGCCTTCGTATGGACGGTGAGGCAGTCCCGGAGCCCCACCCCTCCCCGCCGCCGACCCCGCGCCTGCGCCTCCTCACCGAGGAAGGCGAACTCGGGGACCCCGGGGCCGTAGTAGAGGTCGCCGGTGACGCCCTCGACCATGAGGAGTTCCGAGAGCACGTCGAGCGGCGCGTTCTTCGGCGGTGACCGGTCGGCGTCGCCGCGGCGGGCCGCCTCCTCCCAGTCGCCGTCGTCGTCCGAATCCATCCAGTCCACGATGGCGGCGGTCACCTTCTCGGGGTCGACGCCGCGGACATCGAGTGTCTCCAGGAGCCTCATGATATCCTTCTCCACCTTCTTGTCAACCGTGTAGCGCACCGGCGGGGGCGGCCGCTCCTCCCCCTCCTCGGCCTCCTCCCCGGCGGTCTCGTCCGTCTGGCCCCACGCCCGCGGCGGCGGACGCTCCTGCTCCGCCGCGGCCGCCTCCTCCCCCGCCGTCTCCTCCTCCCCCGCGGCCCGCCGCGGGATCGCCTGCGGCGGACGCTGCTCCTTCACGAGCGTGTTGATGTTGATCTTCCCGCTCTCGTCGATCACCCTGCGGCTCAGGAAACCGGCTCCGAAGGGCGCCATGACAAGCTCCTCCGCCCACGGCTCGCCGTAGTGGTCCGGGTGGCCGATATCCCGTTGCGTCCCAGGCTTCGGCGTCGGCGTCGGCACCGGCGGGGCGGCGGGGCGGCCGCTCGCCTCATCCTCCCTCGCCTTCTCCTCGATCTCCCGCAGCCGGTCCTCCCTGAGGAGCGCGATCGCCTCGGCGACCCCCGCCCGCGCGATCTCGAGGGCGAGGAACTCGTCGCGCGAGCCCGCGGCGAGGCGGTGCTCGACGCGCGTGCTGTAGTTGAACTCGAGGACGACGACGCTGAACAGGGCGATGACGAAGAGCGAGAGGAGGAGGGCGAGCCCCTCCTCGCCGCGCCGCCGCGCCCGCGCCGCCGGATCAGGCGGCGGCCGGCTGCGGGGTCCCCTGCTGCTCCTCTTCCTCTTCATCCTCCTCCCAACCCCCGCCGAGCGGGACGGCGATCTCGCTCGCGAAGGTGGTCGTGCGCACCGCCCCCTCCCCCGCCTCGTCGCCGCGCCCCTCGTCCGTGCGGAAGGTGAGGGTCACGCGGACGGCGAGCGGCAGCTCGTTCGCCTCCCGCGAGTCCCACGCCCCGGCCCAGCCGTCGCCGTCGAAATACTCGAAGCGGAGCCCCGCGACCCCCTCGCCGATGATCCGCGTCTCGCCTCCCGAGAACGGGTCGCCGTCGAGCGTCGGATCCTCCCGGCGCATGATGTGGAGCCGCGCCCCCTCCCCGGGATCGAGGAAGTAGGCCACCTCGCTCAGCTCGCTCTCCGGGGCGTCCCGCGACGACCGGCCGCGGTTCGACGCGATGAAGGCGATCGTGCTCCGCGGCAATCCGCCCCCGCCCCCCTCCTCGCCGACGAAGACGAGCCATTCCCGGTCGGCGCGCAGGAAGGCGCAGGAGAGGTCCGCCTCCATCCGCCCGAGGATCTGCCGCGCGACCGCGGCCCGCTCCATCGACTCGTACGCGTCGCCGATGAGGCGGAGGCTCCCCATGTAGGAGCCGTAGATGATGCCGGCGATGAGGCCGGTGAGGAGGATCGCCACGAGGACCTCGGCGAGCGTGAAGCCGGAACGGCTAGAGGGCCGGGAGGGCATCCTCCTCCTCCTCCTCGGTGGCGCACTCCACCAGCAGCGTCGCCACCCGGACGCCGCCGAGGCGCGGGGCGTCCTCGGCCCCCTCGGCCGGGGCGAGCCCCACCTCCAGGACGACCTCGCGCAGGTAGTCCAGGGCGGTCTTCCTGACCGACAGGGCCCACGCGTACTGCTCGTTCTCCTCGCAGAGGCCCGCGGTCTCCCCCGGCGCGGGGAGCGGCCCCGCCTGGAGCTCGGCGAGCTTCCGCCTGGCGAGGAGGTCGCTGACCGTCATCGCCCGCGCCTCGGCGTAGCCCATCGTGCTCCGGGCCTGCGTGCAGAGGAGCGTGACGAGCCCCACCGACACGATGACGAGGGCGACCATCACCTCCACGAGCGTGAAGCCGGCGCCCCGCGCCCCTCCGTCACCCCTCTCCCCTGAAATCGTGCTCATAGATGTCCGAGCGGCCGAAGTACGGCTTGATGTGCAGCGAGAAGACCCTCCCCCGCCGCCAGTCGCTGAAATGGACGATCGCCTCGTCGCACTCCCCCTTCGGGGTGAAGGCGATCTGCTGCCGCCCGCTGCTCCTCCGGCCGCGGCCGTGCACCGTCACGTCCCGGAGGCGCACGCCGTCGGCGAGCACGTGCGCGCCCCCGAGCGGCGTCCGGGCCTCCGCGGGGCGGCCGCGGCCCTCGTCGACGGTCACCCAGTAGGTGTCGGCGCCGAGGTCGAAGGTGAGGTAGTGCGTCTTCCCCGATCGGGATGCCTCGTGGCGGAGGTAGCGGGCGAGGGCGGCGAGCCGTCGCGCCTCGCTCCGCATCCCGCCGCGGGCGAGGAACCCGGTCGTGCGCGGTAAAAGGATCGCGATCGCCGCCGCGATGATGACCCCCACCACGCAGAGCTCGATGAGCGTGAAGCCCGCCGCCCTACCGCGCGTAGTTCGTGATGTCGTCATCGCCGCCCGGGGAGCCGTCGGCCCCCCCCGACTCGATATCGAACTCCTTGTGGGAGCCCGGGTAGCGGTAGACATACGGATTCCCCCATGGATCGAGCGGGACCTCCTCGAGGTACTCGGGCACGAGGGCGTCGAGCGAGGCGGGGTAGACCTGGTTGTTCTCAAGGTAGTAGTGCTGTAGCGCCTGCTCGAACATGGCGATCTGCGCCCGCGCGGCCTGCATCTTGGCCGGCCCGATGCGCCGCATGGCGCGCGGGGCGACGAGGCCGATGAGGAGCCCGAGAATCACCAGGACCACCAGCAGCTCGATGAGCGTGAACCCCCTCTCCCTCCGCAGCATAGTGCACCGCCTTTCTCCCGTTGTCCCGCGGCGTCGCGCCGCCGCTACTGCACGAGCTGGTTCATCTCGAAGATCGGCAGGAGGATCGCCACGACGATGAACGCCACGACCGCCCCCATGACGATGATCATCACCGGCTCGAGGAGCGACACGAGCGCGACGACCGCCGACTCGACCTCGTTGTCGTAGGCGTCGGCGACGTTCTGGAGCATCTCCTCGAGCTTGCCGCTCGTCTCGCCGACGGCGATCATGTGCGTGACGATCGGCGGGAAGACCCCGCTCGCCGCGAGCGGCTCGGCGATCGACCGCCCGCCGCCGACCGCCTCCGTCGCCTCGTCGATCGCCGCCGCGAGCACCTCGCTCCCCACGATGCCCCGGACGATCCGCATCGCCTTCAGGATCGGCACGCCGCTCGCCGTGAGGATGGCGAGGGTCCGGGCGAACCGCGACACGGCCATCTTGCGGATGAGGGGGCCGGCGACGGGGAGGCGGAGCTTGAGCCGGTCGAGCAGCAGCCGCGGCCCCTTCCGCCGCGCGAGGCGCCGGAGGCCGACGACGATCCCCCCCGCGGCGAGGAGGATCACCCACCAGGCGCCCTTCATGAAGCGGCTCGCGGCCAGGAGCGCGAGCGTCGGGGCGGGGAGGGCCTGCTTCGACTCGACGAATATCTTGCTGATCGTCGGCACCACGAAGGCGAGGAGGAACCCCACCGCGACGACGGCGATGACGGACATGAAGGCGGGGTAGACCATCGCCGAGCGGACCTTGTTCTGGAGGGCGAGCGTCTTCTCGCTGAAGGTGGCGATCCGCTCGAGGATGCTGTCGAGCGCCCCGGCCGACTCGCCGGCGCGCACCATGTTGACGTAGAGGTCGGAGAAGAGCCGCGGGTGCCTCGAGAGGGCGTCGGCGAGGCTCATCCCCTTGTTGACGTCCTCGCGCACGTCGATGATATAGGCGCGGAGCGGGCTGTCGCCGAGCTGCTCCTCGATCGCCTGGAGCGAGCGGACGAGCGGGAGGCCCGCCCGGAGGAGCGTGGCGAGCTGGCGGGTGACCACCGAGATGTCGCGCGCCCCGATCCGCCTGAAGAGCGTCCGGACCGTCACCGCGGTGCTGAGGCTGATCCCCTTCTCCGTCTCCCTGACGTCGAAGGCGGAAATCTGCTCGAGGCGGAGGCGGGCGCGGGCGTCCCGGATGGAGTCGGCGTCGATCACCCCCGCGACGGTCTTCCCCTCCCGGTCGAATGCCTTGTAGGCGTATGCGGGCACGTTGACTACCGTTTCTCGTTTATCGTTTCTCGTTTATCGGGCTGGCGGCCCGACTCCGGCGCGTTGTTCATGCGAAATGCCGGGAGGTGCGTTCAGACCTCGAGGACCTCCTCCTGCGTGATCCGGAGGACCTCCTCGATCGTCGTCTGGCCGAGGGCCACCTTGCGGGCTCCGTCCGCCCGGAGCGTGAGCATCCCCTTCTCGACCGCCCTCCGCTTGATGACGTTCGAGGCGATGCGGTCCAGGATGAGCTGCCGGATGTCGTCGTCCACGAAGAGCAGCTCGAAGATGCCGCTCCGCCCGAAGTAGCCGGTGCCCATGCAATGCTCGCAGCCGCGCCCCCGGCGCACCTTCCCGCCGGGGAGGGCCGCGGGGTCGAGGCCGATCTCGCGGAGCGACTCCGCGGGCGGCTCGTACTCCTCCGCGCACCGCGGGCAGATGAGCCGGACGAGGCGCTGCGCCAGGATCGCGATGACCGAGGAGGAAACGAGGAACGGCTCGACCCCCATGTCGATGAGCCGCGTGACGGCGCCGGCGGCGTCGTTCGTGTGGAGGGTGGAGAAGACGAGGTGGCCGGTGAGCGAGGCCTGGATCGCGATCTCCGCCGTCTCGAGGTCGCGGATCTCCCCCACCATGATGACGTCCGGATCCTGCCGGAGGATGTGCCGCAGCCCGCTCGCGAAGGTGAGGTTGATCCGCGGCTTGACCTGGATCTGGCCGATCCCCGAGATCTGGTACTCGACCGGATCCTCGATGGTGAGGATGTTCTTGTCCTCGGTGTTGATCCTGCTCAGGGCGCCGTAGAGGGTCGTGGACTTGCCGCTGCCGGTCGGGCCGGTGACGAGGAGGATGCCGTGCGACACCTTGATGATGCGGTTGAACGCCTGGAGCCGTTCCGGCGAGAAGCCGAGCTCCTCGAGGCCGTAGACGGTGGCCCCCCGGTCGAGCAGCCGCATGACGACCCGCTCCCCGTGCACGATCGGGATCGTGGAGACGCGGAGGTCGATCTCCCGGTCGGGCATCTTGATCTTGATCCGGCCGTCCTGCGGGAGCCGCCGCTCGGCGATGTTCATGTTCGACATGATCTTGACCCTGGAGATGATGGCCGACTGGTAGCGCTTCGGCGGGCTGAGGGTGTTGTGGAGGACGCCGTCGATGCGGAAACGGATCTTCAGGTCCTTCTCGTACGGCTCGATGTGGATGTCGCTCGCCCGGGATTGCGCCGCCTGGAAGATCATGAGGTTGATGAGCTTGATCACCGGGGCCTTGTCGTCGATGTCCATGAGGTCTTCGGCGGCCTGCTCGGAGAGATCGAACACCTTCTCCCCCCCCTCTTCCCGCTCCGCCCCCATGTCCTCGATGAGCTCCTCGGCGGCGTCCTCCGCGTGGGCGTAGACCGTGTTGATGACGTTCGTGATGTCGGCCGACCGGGCGAGGACGGTTCGGGTCTCGCACTCGAGGAGGAGGGCGAGGTCGTCGAGCGGCTGCGTGTTGAGCGGGTCGGCGGTCGCCACGCTCACGGCATCCCCCTCCCGGCGGACGGGGATGACGCGGAAGGACTGCGCGAAATTCCGCGGCACGCGGGCGACGAGCGCGCGGTCCACCGTCTCGGGGGAGAGCGTCTTGAGGAAGGGGAGGCCGAACTGTTCCCCGAGCGCCTCGAGGAGATCGTCCTCCGTGATGAAGCCGAGGCCGATGAGGATCTCCCCGAGCCGGCGCTCCGATTCCTCCGCCCGCGCGAGCGCCTCGTCGAGCTGGGCGGCGGTGAGCCGTCCCCGCGCGAGCAGGATCTGCCCGATCATCCGCTTCCGCTCCGCAGCCATCGCCCTCCCTTCCGACCGTTCCCCTACCGCCTAAGGCCGTACGGCCGCTCCGCCTCTCCCTCCGGCGGCAGGCGGCGCACCGGCTCCTCACCGGCCGCCTCCATGAAGCGTTCGAGCATCCGGGGCGGGCGCCCGTGCGCCTCCTCGAGGAAATCCCTGCTCCGGTCGCGCGTCCGCTGCGTGATCATCGCGAGCTCCGTCGGGTTCCTGACGATGTGCGGCGTGATGAACACCATCAGGTTGATCTTGCCGACCGACATCTTCCGGAAGCGGGCGAGGAGCCCCACGACCGGGATGTCGCCGAGGATCGGGACCTTGGTCTCCTGCGTCGTGTAGGTGTCGCTGATCATCCCGCTGATG
>JAQUPF010000023.1 GCA_028716845.1 bacterium
GGAAGCGACGGATCATCGCCGAGACCGGCGCCGGCCAGCACGGCGTCGCCACGGCCGCCGTCGCCGCCCGCTTCGGGACGCCGTGCGTCGTCTACATGGGCGAGGAGGACATGGCGCGGCAGCGGCTGAACGTCTTCCGGATGGAGATCCTCGGCGCGAAGGTCGAGCCGGTCTCGACCGGATCGAGAACGCTGAAGGACGCCATCGACGAGGCCCTCCGCGACTGGGCGGCGAACGTCCGCGACACGCACTACGTCCTCGGCTCGGTGGCCGGCCCCCACCCGTACCCGCTCATCGTCCGGGAGTTCCAGCGCGTCATCGGCATCGAGACGAGGCGCCAGATCCTCGAGGCCGAGGGACGGCTGCCGGACTGCCTCGTCGCCTGCGTCGGCGGCGGGAGCAACGCCATCGGGTTCTTCCACGATTTTCTCGGCGACGCAGACGTCCGGATGATCGGCGTGGAGGCGGCGGGGGAGGGGATCGCGTCCGGCCGGCACGCGGCCCGCTTCGCGACCGGAAGGCCCGGCGTCTTCCAGGGCGCCCGCAGCCTCATCCTCCAGGACCGGCACGGCCAGATCCTGCCGACCCACTCCATCTCCGCGGGCCTCGACTACCCCGGCGTGGGGCCGGAGCACAGCCACCTCCGGCGGACCGGCAGGGTGACGTACGCCCGCGCCACGGACCGGGAGGCGGTCGAGGCGTTCCTGCTGCTCTCGCGGACGGAGGGGATCATCCCGGCGCTCGAGTCGGCCCACGCCGTCGCCCACGCGCGGAAGGTCGCCCCCGGGATGCGCGCGCGCCAAATCCTCATCGTCAACCTGTCGGGGCGCGGCGACAAGGACGTCGAGGTGGTGGAGCGCTACCTCGAGGGGCGGGCGCGATGAACAGGATCGACGCGCGCTTCAGGGAACTCCGGCGCGCCGGCAGGGCGGGCTTCGTCGCCTACCTCACGGCGGGCGATCCGTCGCCGGGCCTCACGCCGCGGCTCGTCCTCGCGCTCGAGCGCGGCGGGGCGGACGTCATCGAGCTCGGCGTCCCCTTCTCGGACCCGCTCGCCGACGGCGTCGTGAACCAGCGCGCGGCGGAGCGCGCACTCCGCCGCGGCGTGACGCTCGGGACGGTCCTCCGCATCGTCGGGGCGGTCCGCGTCCGCTCGGCCGTCCCCATCGTCCTGTTCACCTACATCAATCCGGTCCTCGCGTACGGCATCGACCGGTTCGCCGCCGACGCCGCGGGCGCCGGCGTCGACGGCGTCCTCGCCCTGGACCTCCCGCCGGAGGAGTCGGCCGCCTGCGAGCGGGCGCTCAGGGCCCGTTCCATCAGGCCCATCTTCCTCGTCTCGCCGGTCACGCCCCCGCGTCGGGTCGCCATGATCGCCCGCCGTGCCCGGGGCGGCTTCATCTACTACGTCTCGCGGCTCGGGGTGACGGGCGCGCGCCCGGAGCTCGCGGCCGGCATCGCGCGCGCGGTGCGCGCCATACGAAGCGTCACGGCCGTGCCGGTCGCCGTCGGCTTCGGCATCTCGACGCCCGCGCAGGTGCGCGCCGCGGCCGGGGTCGCCGACGCCGTGGTGGTCGGCAGCCGCCTCGTCGCCGGGATCGAGCGGGGCGGGACGCCGAACGAGATCGTCGCGCGGATGGAGGAGACGGCGCGGCGGCTCTCGGCCCCCCTCCGCCGCCGCTGACCGGTCCGACCGCGGAACCCGCAACGCGCCACGTCACCACGGATTGAAACGGATTCTTGCGGATCCGCACGGATATGGGGGGAATTATCCGACAATCCCCTTTTATTCGGCCCCGAATCCCGTATAATATGGCCTCCCGGGGGAGGGGAGCGATGGGACGCGGTGACATCCGGCGGCACATCCACGCCGTCATCATGGCCGGCGGGGGAGGGGAGCGGTTCTGGCCGCGGAGCCGCCGGTCCTTCCCGAAGCAGCTCCACCGGCTCTTCGGCCCGAGGAGCATGCTCCAGGAGACCGCCGACCGGATCGCGGCCCTCGTGCCGCCCGAGCGGCTCATCGTCGTCACGAACAAGGCGCAGGCGCCGCGCATCAGGCGGCAGCTCCCGTCGGTCCCGAAATCGTCCATCGTCGCCGAGCCGTTCGGCCGCGACACGGCCGCCTGCATCGCCCTCGGGGCGGCCATCGTCATGGAGCGGGACGAGAACGGGATCATGGTCGTCCTCCCCGCCGACCACGTCATCAGGAACCGCAGGGCCCTCGTCCGGAACCTCCTCGACGCCTGCCGCGCCGCCGCCGCTGGCGACCGCCTCGTGACCTTCGGCATCAGGCCGACCTACCCGTCCACCGGCTACGGCTACATACGGCGCGGCGCGACCGTCCCCCTCCGCACGGCGACCCGCTTCTTCCGCGTCCGGCGCTTCGCGGAGAAGCCCGACGCCGCGACGGCCCGCCGCTACATCCGGGGCGGCGACTACCTCTGGAACAGCGGCATGTTCGTCTGGAGGGCGTCCGCCATCGCCGCCGCCCTCGAGCGCCACATGCCCGCCCTCCACCGCGGCTACCTGGAGATGCGGAAGGGCCTGTCGGGGCCGCGGCCGGCGACGGCCATACGGCGCGTCTACGGGGGTCTCGAGCGGATCTCCATCGACTACGGCGTCATGGAGAAGGCCGACAACGTCATCGTCGCGGAGGCCGGCTTCGACTGGGACGACGCCGGCTCCTGGCTCGCCCTCGAGCGGCACCTCCCCGCCGACCGCGATGGCAACGTCCTGGTGGGGGAGGGGGTGGCGCTCGGCACGGAGCGCTGCATCGTCGTCTCCGACGCCGGGATGGTCGCCTGTCACGGCGTGCGGGACCTCATCGTCGTGAGGACGCCGGACGCCGTCCTCGTCTGCCACCGGGACTCGGCGCAGGAGATCAAGCGGATCATCGCGCGCCTCAGGGAGCGGCGCGGGTGGACGCGCTACACCTGATTCCCCGACGGAAAGGAGCGATCAATGAAGATATTCTGCGGGCGATCGAACCCCGAGCTCACCCGCGAAATCTGCGCCTTCCTCGGCGTCGAGATCGGGAAGTGCATCATCCACAAGTTCAAGAACGACAACACCTTCGTGCGGATCGAGGAGAACGTCCGCGGGAAGGACATCTTCGTCGTGCAGACGAGCGCCATCCCGGTGAACGACTCGCTGATGGAACTCCTCATCATGATCGACGCGCTCAAGCACGCCTCCGCGCGCCGCGTCACGGCGGTCCTCCCGTACTACCCGTACGTCCGTTCCGACAAGAAGGACCAGCCGCGGGTCAGCATCACGGCGCGCCTCGTCGCCGACCTCCTCGAGGCGGCGGGGGCCGACCGGGTCCTCACCATGAACCTGCACTCCGAGCAGATCCAGGGCTTCTTCCGCATCCCGGTGGACCAGCTCCTCGCATCGCGGATCCTCTGCGGCTACTTCTCCGGCAACGGCCTCGACGACTGCGTCGTCGTCGCCCCGGACGCGGGGAGCGCGAAGCGGGCGGAGCGGTACGCCCGAGTCCTCGGCCTCCCCATGGCGATCCTCGACAAGCGGCGCGACCCCCTCAACGACACGGTCGAGATCTTCCACATCATCGGCGACGTGGCGGGGAAGCGCGCGATCGTCTTCGACGACGAGATCGCCACCGGCAGCTCGATGATCGAGACCGCGCACGCCCTCATGAAAAACGGGGCGACCGACGTCAGGGCCGGCGCCGTTCACGCGATCCTCTGCGGCGACGCCCCGCGCCGGCTCCAGAAGTCCGCCTACCGGGAGATCGTCGTGACGAACACCCTCCCGGTCGACGGGGAGAAGCGCATCCCGAAGCTCAAGATCCTCTCCGTGGCGCAGCTCTTCGGCGAGGCGATCCGGCGCATCCACGAGGGGCGGTCGCTGAGCGAGCTGTTCTCGCTCCACCAGTGAGCCTCGCCCGCCCTCCCATGCGGATCCTCGCCCTGGACGTCGGCTCGAGGCGGATCGGCCTCGCGGTGAGCGACCCGACCGGCGTGATGGCCCGGGAGGCCGGCGTCATCGAGCGGACGACCGAGGCGGGCGCCGTCGAGGCGGTGCGGGACGAGGCCGTGCGGCTCGGGGCGGAGCGGATCGTCGTCGGCCTCCCCCTCGACATGGGCGGCGGGAGAGGGAGGAGCGCGGCGGCGGTCGAGGCGTTCGCCGAGCGGCTGCGCGGGGCGATCCGCCTCCCGGTGACGATGTGGGACGAGCGGCTGACGACCGCGGAGGCCGAGCGGCTCCTCTCCCTCGGCGGCCTCTCGCGGAAGCGGCGGCGCGGCCGCGTCGACGAGCTCGCCGCCCGGATCATCCTCCAGTCGTACCTCGACGCGCGGGCGGCGGGCGGCGCCCCGGAGGGGCAGTGAACGACGCGCACGCGATCAGCCGGATGGCGGACGGCCTGCGGGTCGTCACGCTCGACATGCCGGGGATGGAGTCGGTCGCGATGGGGCTCTGGGTGGGCTCCGGCGGCCGCCACGAGCCCCGCCGCCTGAACGGCATCTCCCATTTCCTCGAGCACATCCTCTTCAAGGGGACGCGGACGCGCTCCGCGAAGTGCATTTCGCAGACGATCGAGAGCGTCGGCGGCTCCCTGAACGGATTCACCGGCGAGGAGTTCACCTGCTACACCGCGCAGGTGCCGCGCCGGCACACGCGCCTCGCGGCCGCCGTCCTCTTCGACATGTTCCTCCATCCCGCCGTGAGAACCGAGGACGTCGAGAAGGAGCGGGCCGTGATACGGGAGGAGATCAACATGGGGCTGGACACCCCCCAGACGCACGTCTTCGATCTCCTGAACGGCGCCCTCTGGGGCGACCACCCGCTCGGGCGACCGCTCATCGGGACCGTGAAGACGATCGGGGGCATCTCGCGCCGCGACCTCCGGACGTACCACCGCCGGCAATACGATCCGTCGAACGCCGTCTTCGCCGCCGCCGGCCCCCTGCGGCACGGGGCGGTCGAACGGATGGTCCGCGGGATGCTCCCCCGGCGCGACGGGAGTCGCCCGCCCGCCTTCCGCCCCGCCGCCGACCGCCGCCGCCGGCCGGCGGTCCTCCTCCTCAGGAAGGAGACCGAGCAGACGCACCTCACGCTCGGCATGCGGGCCTTCCGCCGCGACCACCCGGACCGGTACGCCCTCCAGCTCCTCAGCATCGCGCTCGGGGGCAACATGAGCAGCCGCCTCTTCCAGCGGATCCGCGAGCGGCACGGCCTCGCCTACGCGATCCACGCCTCGGTCATCCGCTACCGGGACACCGGGGCGCTCGCCGTCTACGCGGGCGTGGAGAACGCGAAGGCCGGGCGCGTCATCTCGATGATCGTCGGGGAACTCGCGCGGCTGCGCGACGGCGACCTGCGGGCGGCGGAGCTCGAGCGGGCGCGCGAGTACTATCGCGGCCAGGTCCTGATGCAGCGGGAGAAGACGATGCGGAACATGCTCGCCATCGGGGAGAGCCTCCTCTGCACCGGGCGGGTCTTGACAACGGCCGAGACGTTGTCTAACATCTCCCGCGTCCGCCTGGAGGACGTGCGGAGGGTCGCCGCCCGCGTCCTCGGGCAGGGCGGGATCAACCTCGCCGCCATCGGGCCGCTCCCCATCGGCGACGACGCCGTCCGGAATCTCCTGCGCCAGTGAGGTGACGCCATGGACATCAAGATCGCCCCGTCGCTCCTCAGCGCCGACTTCGGCGCCCTCGGGGAGGACGCGCGGCGGGCGGCGGCGGCCGGCGCCGACATGCTCCACGTCGACGTGATGGACGGGCACTTCGTCCCGAACATCACCATCGGCCCCGCGGTCGTCGCCGCGATCCGGCAACGGGTCTCGATCCCGCTCGACGTCCACCTCATGATCAGCGAGCCGGAACGGTTCATCGGGCCGTTCGTCGACGCGGGCGCCGACATCCTCACCGTGCACGCGGAGGTCCAGCCGCACCTCCACCGCACCCTCCAGGTCATCAGGGACCGGGGGGCGCGGCCCGGCGTCTCCCTCAACCCCTCGACCCCGCTCGCGGCGATCGAGGCGGTCCTGGAGGAGGTCGACCTCGCGCTCCTCATGACGGTCAACCCCGGCTTCGGCGGCCAGGCGTTCATCCGCGCGGTCCTGCCGAAGATCGCCGCCCTCCGCCGCGCCCTCGACGGGCGCGGCCTCCGCGCCGAGATCGAGGTGGACGGCGGCATCAACCGCCGCACCGCCGCCGAGGCCATCGCCGCCGGCGCCACCGTCATCGTGGCCGGCACGGCGGTCTTCGGCGCCCCCGACATCGCCGAGGCCATCCGGGACCTCCGGACGGCGGGGGAGGGGAGCTGAACGGGGCGTTTCGCGATCCCCTCCCGACGCAGATGGAACGCATCCGCAACTTCGCCATCGTCGCCCACATCGATCACGGCAAGTCGACGCTCGCCGACCGCCTCCTCCAGCGCACGGGCACCGTCGAGGCGCGGCTCTTCCGCGACCAGTACCTCGACGACATGGACCTCGAGCGCGAGCGCGGGATCACGATCAAGGCCCACCCGGTGCGGATGCGCTACCGGTCGGCCGACGGCGGCGAGTACGTCCTCAACCTCATCGACACCCCCGGCCACGTGGACTTCAACTACGAGGTCTCCCGGAGCCTCGCCGCCTGCGAGGGGGCGGTCCTCCTCGTGGACGCCTCCCAGGGGGTCGAGGCGCAGACGGTCGCCAACTGCCACCTCTGCGTCCAGGGGGGCCTCGAGATCATCCTCGTGATCAACAAGATCGACCTGCCGAACGCGGCGGTCGACGAGGTGCGCCGGCAGATCGAGGACGTCCTCGCCCTCCCGGCGGGGGACGCCATCCTCGCGAGCGCGAAGACCGGCGCCGGCGTCGACGAGCTCCTCGAGGCGATCGTGCGCCGCGTCCCGCCGCCGCCCCCGCCGCCGTCGCGCGAGCTCCGCGCCCTCATCTTCGACTCCCTCTTCGACAGCTACCGGGGCGTCATCGTCTACGTCCGGGTCTTCAGCGGCGAGGTGGCGGCCGGGATGGACATCCTCCTCATGGCCGGCCGGGGGAGGTTCGAGGTGCAGGAGGTCGGGATCTTCTCGCCGGACGCGACCGCCTGCGAGCGCCTCCGCCCCGGCGAGGTCGGCTACATCATCGCGAACATCAAGGACGCCGACAAGGTGCTGATCGGCGACACCGTCACCGAGGCCCGCGCCCCCGCCTCGTCGCCGCTCCCGGGCTTCCGGCGCATGCGGCCGATGGTCTTCAGCGGCTTTTACCCGACGGACGCGGACGGCTACGAGGCCCTCAAGGCGGCCCTCGGCCGCCTCCGCCTGAACGACCCGTCGTTCACCTTCGAGCAGGAGAACTCGGCGGCCCTCGGCTTCGGCTTCCGCTGCGGCTTCCTCGGCCTCCTCCACATGGAGATCATCCAGGAGCGCCTCGAGCGCGAGTACGAGGTGGGGATCGTCGCCACCGTCCCGAGCGTCATCTATTCGGTGACGGGGCGGGACGGGACGGTCATGGAGATCGACAACCCGGTCCGGATGCCGCCGCCGGCGGAGATCGAGGAGATCCGGGAGCCGATGATCCGCGCCACCGTCATCGCGCCGAACGGGATGATCGGGGCGCTCATGAAGCTCTCCCAGGAGCGGCGCGGGGAGTGCGTGCGGACGGAGTCGCTCGACCGCGCCCGCGTCATCCTCACCTTCGACCTCCCGTTCAACGAGGTCGTCGTCGATTTCTACGACCGGCTCAAGTCCGTCACGAGCGGCTACGGCTCCATGGATTACGAGCACACCGGCTTCGCGCCGTCGGACATCGTCCGCCTCGACATCCTCATCAACGGCGACCCGGTCGACGCCTTCTCGTCCCTCGTCCACCGGAGCAAGGCGGAGGCGCGCGGCCGGGCGCTCGCGGAGCGGCTGCGGGAGGTCATCCCCCGGCAGCTCTTCCGCGTCGCCATCCAGGCGTCGGTCGCCGGCAGGATCATCGCGAGCGAGGTCGTGCGCCCGATGCGGAAGGACGTCACCTCGAAGTGCTACGGCGGCGACATCACCCGGAAGCGGAAGCTCTGGGAGAAGCAGAAGGCCGGGAAGCGGAAGATGAAGCTCATCGGCAAGGTGAACGTTCCGCAGAAGGCGTTCATCGAGGTCCTCAAGATCGACTGAGCCCGCGGCGGGAGAGGGGAGGGGAGATGGGATTCTGGCGGGACCGGAGGGATCGGAAGGCGGCGAAGGCGCTCCTCGCCGCCGTCCTGAAACTCAGGCGGCGGCACGCCCGCTCGCTCGCCGCGGCGGACGCGGCCGCGCTCGACGCCGCGGTCGAGGCGCTCCGGGTGGCCCTCGGCGGGCGGGACGCCGGCGCCGTGCGCCGCCGCGCGGAGGCCCTCCGTGAGGAGTTCGACCGCCGGCTGGGCTTCGCGCGGAAGTCGGTCGCCCGCGAGTACGCGGAGGCGTTCCTCTTCGCGATCATCATCGCCCTCCTCCTCCGGACGTTCGTCATCCAGCTCTTCAAGATCCCCACCGGCTCGATGGAGCCGACGCTCCTCGGCGCCCAGAACCACGGCTTCGGCGACCACATCGTCGTCAACAAGTTCATCTACGGCCCCCAGACGCTCGACTGGATCGGCATCCCCTGGACCGACTGGGGCTTCGAGATCCCCACCTGGCGGTTCGAGCGCATCGCCCTGCGGAGGCCCGAGCGCGGGGACATCGTCGTCTTCAGGTTCCCGTACGCCTATTCCTGCCGCGACTGCCAGCACGACTTCAACATCGGCCCCGACGGGGAGCGCCGCTGCCCCGTCTGCGGATCCCGGCGCGTGGAGTACCAGCACAAGGACTTCGTGAAGCGATGCATCGGCCTGCCCGGGGAGACCGTGGAGATCAGGGACGGGCGCATCTACATCGACGACGAGCCGGTGGACCACCCGGTCATCTCGAGGATCCACTACTGGAACATCCCGCCGTCGAAGGGCCCCTACGGTCACCGGGGGCAGAGGTTCACGGTGCCGGAGGACGCCTATTTCACGCTCGGCGACAACAGCGCGAACAGCAAGGACAGCCGCTTCTGGGGCTTCGTCCCGTTCGACTGTTTCCGGGGGAACGCCTTCTTCATCTACCTGCCGCCGCGCCGGATCGGCCTGATCCGATAAAGAAACACGGCACCGCGGATCGGCGCCGATCATGACGGATACCCGCGGATATCATGAAGAAGGCATTCCGTCTTACGGGTGGGCCATGAAGTAGTAGTTCATCCCCCGGGAGAACTGCTCGTTGAACGCCGCCCTCGAAAGGGGTTCCCCGCCCGCCAGCCATCCCTCCATCAGCGAGACTTGCATGCCGAACTCGCCGGCGAGCAGGTCGAACATCATGTCGGGGGTCGTGCCGTACCAGTCCGCCGCGCCCAGGCCGAACTCGAAAACGACGACCGGCTTCCATGACCGGATCGTCCCGGCGGCGCCCTGGATGACCTGCAGCTCGGCGCCCTCGACGTCGATCTTTATGAAGTGGATGGGAAGGGCCGGCGGGAGGATGTTGTCCAAAAGATCCGCCCTGACCGTGATCTCCTCGACCTTCTCATCCGCCCTGTCGTAGCGTCTCCTTCTGAAGCCGCTGTACCCCGGATTGCTGACCACGAACTTGAACGGGACCGGACCGGCGGTGTTGCCCAACGCCACATCGTATATCCGCAGATGGGGAAAGGATCCGAAGTTCTCGACGAGGTACCGATAGCACTCCGGCAGGGGCTCAAAGGCGAAATGGCGGCCTTCCGGGGCGATCCGGATGATTTCGCGCAGGAACATCCCCGTGTGGCACCCGACGTCCACGCAATTCGATCCCTTCCCCAGGCAGCGCTCCATCACGGCGACGGTCTGCCGGTTGTAGGCATCGTCCCTCGTTTCCATGAACGCTATAATAGCAGTTTATCTTCGTCATGTATCCCCGTGGCTACGCCGGGGTATAATGGATCGAGATATGCTCCCGCGTGACGCGGTCGAGCCGATGAGGAGCGGGCACCCATGCGCGATCGGATGAGATGCGGCGCGGCGGCCGTCGGTCTGGCCGGATTGCTCATGTGCGGGGCGGGCGGCGGGGCGCGGGCCGAATCCATCGCCGCCTTCCTGCCCGCCGACACCCTCATGTTCGTTCGCTTTGACCGGTCCCGCGAGGACCCGCTCGCGTACGAACATTCGACGTTCTCCGGCATCCTCCGGGGCGAGGAGATCGACGACCTCAGGGCGAAGAAGAGATGGGCCCTGCGCGACGGGCGGGAGGCGGACGGCGGGCCGACGCTCAGCATCAATGACCTGCTCGCGATGCTCGGGGGGGAGGCGGCCTTCGCCGTTCTCGACGCCGACATCTCCGGGAAGCCGCCCCATGTGGGCGCCGTCTTCACGATCAGGGTGGGGGAGCGGGAGGAAGAGCTCAAGGCGCTCCTCTCCTCGATGAGGCGCACGCTCCTCTCGGCGCAGAAACCGGCGGCGGGGCGGAGCATCTCGTGGGATATCGACGACAGCGCCGGCGGCATCAGCACCATCACGTATGCGAAACACGCGATATCCTACTCGTTCACGAGGGGCTACCTTGTGGCGGCAAACGGAGAGGAGACGCTGCGGCGCGCGCGCAACGCGCTGATCAATACGCCCCCCACGCCGCTCGCGTCCGCGCCGGCGTTCGCCGCGGCGCTCGAGCGCGTCGGCGGCTGGAGCCCCCTCCTCGCGTACGTCAATGTGGAGGCGATAACCTCCGCCCTCCTCCGCGCTGCCCCCGACGCTCGGAAAGGCCCTCTCCGGCTGATCGCCTCCCGCCTTCCCCCGGCGATCGTCTCCGGAACCCGGATCGACCCTCCCGGCGTTCTCACGAGGGTGTATTATGCGGTGGAGCGGGAGCGGACGGCGGGGGGGAACGCCCCGGAGCGGTTCCTCGACACGGCATCCCTCCGTCTCGTGCCGGAACAATCGCCCGCGTGCCTCGGTGCGGTCTTCGACGCCGAGGCGCTCTATCGGATGCTCGCGCGCATCGTCGCCGACGCCGTGCCGGGGCCTCCCGCCCCGGAGGGCCGGGGGTCCGGCGCCGGAGTCCCGAATCCCCTGGAGATCGCCCTCGCCAAAGCGAGCGTGAAGGCCGGTTTCGACATCAGGGACGAGCTCCTGTCGTCCCTCAAGGGCGATCTGGTGTTCTATCAGGCGCCGACGGGCGGCCTGCTTTTTCCCGACTTCGTCCTCGCCGTCCCGGTGGCCGACACCGCCATGCTCCGCAAATGCCTTGCGGCTCTCACGGAAAGAATCGACGCCCTCTCGGCGAAGGAAGAACCCTACGCGGGGGAGCGGATTACGGCACTCAGGCTGAAAGTGGGGGAGGGGAGATGGGGGGCGTTTTCGCTCTCCTACGCCCTCGCGGGGGGACGGCTGCTGATCGCCCCGCAGCCCGCGGTGCTCAAGGACGCCCTCCATCACATCGCCTCGGAGGGGCCTTCAATCGTCGATTCCGAGGACTTCCGAACGGTGACGGCGCATCTCCCTCCAGGGATGCACGTTCTCTCCTACCGGCGACCGGGGGACGCGGCCCGGAACCTCTACCGGCTTGCGGGCGCGCTCGTGGATCTCAGTGCCGGAATGGGATTCGATCTCGTCGATCCGCTCGAGATGCCCCGCAAGGGACTTTTCGAGAGGCAACTGTACGGGAGCGCGGCGTCATGCGTGCGGACCGATGAGGGTTTCCTCCATGTGGAATTCTCGCCCCTCGGCGTGGCCACCTCGATCGAGCCGGCCCAGGGCGCGGCGATAGCCGGACTGCTTTCCGCCATCGCGATCCCCAATTTCATCCGGGCGCGTGAAACGACGAGGAGAAACACCGGACGTGAATCACGCCAATGACGCCTCCTGCCGGGAGGCATTGCGCAGGCTTGTCGATTTCTGGAAGGTGCACAGGCGTTTCGACGCCAACATGAAGGACCTCGCCCGGCACGCGGGCGTCTCCCGCGACACCGTCTACCGCTGGCTCGGCGGCCGGGCGGTCCCGAAGCCGGAGAAGGCGCGCCGCATCGACGAGTGGCTCTCCCGCCGCGGTTGATTCTCCCCGGTCCGGACGCGTTCTTTCCTGAATCGGCCCCGGCCAGTCCCTCAATGCTCATTTTCCCCCATTCCCTGAAATCGGACACTGGTATCGATAAGGGGCCTTATGTTTACTTGGAGTGGGGGGCTGAAAAGGCGTAATGATTTGCGGAATAGGTAGTTGCGTTGAATTGTTGGTAACTTGTGGATAAAGTGGTCTCAGGGCCTCGATTCAACGCGACTGCAAACGACCCGCCGGACGTCGCATGAAAGCGGTTGAACGACCGGAAGGAGGCATCTAATCGCCCCAGAAACCGCGATCGGGCGGGGAGACGGGCAAGATTATGTATTCCGTACGGAAATCGAGTCCAGGGGAGATAAAGCGGTTTGGAGGGGAGTCAGGCGATCTCGAGGGCGGTGCATCTCTTCAGCCGTTAGGAGGAACCGACCTTCATGCAGGTGATGCCGCCGTTCGCATATTCTCCCCGGTTATGGCTGTGGCGATGATTTTCACTGCCCCTCCCCCATCGCGCCTCAGAGATCGACGATCTCGATGTGGAAGGCGAGCCGCCGCTCCCCGCGCGGCGGCAGTGTGAACCTGAAGTGCGGGACGACGGCGGTCCCCTGGTAGGTCAGGTCGAACCCCTTCTCCGACTGGGAGACGGTCCGGAGGGGGAAATGCCACAGCCCCGCCTCCATGTCCCAGGAGACGCGGGTGAGAAAGCCGGACGGCCTGTTGACGAACTCCGCCGCCGTGATCCGTTCCGCGGCCCCCGTCCCGGCGGCCTTCCGCCCCCTCCCGCCGGCGGGGAGGACGCGGAGGTAGCGCTCGCGGCCGTCGCAGGAGAGCAGCGTGAGGTTGATCTCGATGCCCAGCCAGACGTCGACCTCGGCCTCCCCCGGCGGGTTCGAAACGACGTACGCGACCGCGAGGTCGCCGCTCGATCGGAGCGCATAGGTCTTCTCGATCTCCAGGAGCGCGCGGCCGCGGGGCGCGTGGTAGACCCCGCGCCGGCGGAGCGAGACGGTCGCCGCCCCCTCCCCCACCGCGGGCTCCCCCGCCTCGTACGGCTGGTTGACGAACCCCCCCTGCTCCGGGTAGCCGCATCGCTCGAAGTCCTCCAGCGTGGTGTTCGGGCCGAACAGATGGTCCAGGAACGACCGCCGCAGGTACCAGTCGTGGTGGAGGGCGGGGCCCGGCGATCCCTCGCGGCGCAGGCGGGCGTGGTACGGCTCGAGGTGGCGCGTGAGCGTGTCGGAGAGGTTGAAGCGCCGCGGCTTGTAGTCGAGCTCGAAGAGCGATCCGCCGTAGCCCGGCCAGATGAAGGCGTTCACCCGCCCCGACCGGAGGAGGATCTCGTCGCGGCCGTCGCAGTCGTAGTCGGTCCGCTCCGCCTCCACCCACTCCGCGTCGCCGTGGACGGCCCCGTCGGCGGCCGCCTCCGCCTCGAGGGCGTTCCGGTAGTTCTCGTGGCGGAGCGAGTTCAGGTAGAGGCCGCCGAAGAGGCCGTGCCAGTAGGCGCAGTTGCACTGGCTCCGCCAGACCGCCCTGAGGGCCTCCGCGTCGCCCGGGATGCGGGCGCGGACCATCCGCCCGACGTGGAGCGCCTTGCAGCGCTGGAGGTTGCTCTCGGGGTATTTCACGAGGAAGTTTCGCCAGAAGCCGCTCCGGATGAACGGCGCGATCTCGTCGTGGCGATCCTCCCGCTTCAGCCGGTCGACCGCCTCCTCGAGCCGCGCGCGGGCCTCGGCCGGGAGCGCCCACTCCATCATCTCGTCGTAGGAGGCGGCCGGGAGGTAGATCCTGCCGCGGGGCGGGAACCGGTCGACATACTCGCGGAGCGTGAGCGTCGAGAGCCACTCGCCGTTCTCTTCGATCATGCGGAAAAGGCGGTCGAGGTACCCCTCCTCGTACACCCATTTGTGCGTGCCGGGCCACAGGCCGAACTTCTCGCCGTCGTCGCCGACCGTGACGCCGCGGCCCGGCGAACGGTCGGCGACGTCGCGAAGGTAGTCGATGGCGGCCTCGGGCCGGTCGAACGGGATGAGGTAGCGGAGCCGCCGGTCGATGGGAAAGACGGCGAGCGTCGCCCCCGCGTTCTCGGTGACGTAGTGGCCGTGGAGCTCGCCGGGGGCGAGCCCCGCGTGCAGGAAGTGGGAGTCGTCCAGGAGCGTGTAGCGGAGGCCGGCCGCCGCGATGAGCGAGGGCAGGTGGGGTTCCCAGACGCGTTCGGCGAGCCAGAGGCCCGTCGGCGCCGCGCCGAACCGCTCCCGCAGCCAGTCGCTCATGAGGCGCAGCTGCCCGAGGGCGTCCTCGGGCGGGATCGAGGGGAGGATCGGCTCGTAGAAGCCGCCGCCCAGGATCTCGACCCGCCCCGCGGCGACGAGCTCCCCGATCCCGTCGAGCGCGCGCGGCTCGCGGCGCTCCATCCATTCGAGCAGCGGCCCGGTGAAGTGGAGGGTGCAGCGAATCGACGGGTGCCCCCGGAGGACGCGGAGGAAGGGGGCGTAGCAGTCGCGCCACGCCTCGGCGAAGACGTGCTCGAAGTTCCCCACCGGCTGGTGGTTGTGGATGACGAAGAGGAATCGGACGGTCTCCATCGCGCCCCCCCCGCCGCGGCTCACAGCGCCGACCAGCGCTGGAGCTCGAAATCCTCGCCGGGGACCGCGAAGGAGATGTAGCCCGCGCGGGGAACGCGCTCCCACTCCTGGGTGCCGGTCTTCACCTGGAGGTAGAAGCAGACCTCCTCCCCCTCCCCGAAGCCGAGGTCATCGAACGGGACGGCGAGCTCGATGATCCGGTCGATGGCGATCGTCGGGTACGCGACCTTCTTCCCGAAGCGGCCGTTGGAGAGGCGCCGGCCGAGCTCGAACTGCCGCCGCCCCCCGTCGCGGCCGAGCGAGAAGGAGATCCGCCACTCCCTCGGCCGGATGAAGTGGACGTGGACGCGGTCCTCCGCCTCCGCGCGGAGGTCCGCGGGGTTCAGCGGGTCGATCCGCAGGTAGAGCGTCCGCTCGTCGAAGCCGTACAGGATCGCCCTGATGAAGCGCTCGCTCTTCCACATCGTCCCGTCGGCGCGCGTCGCGTCGTACTTGCCGGCGTCCACCCACTCGTAGTACGACGACTCGCGGCCGTCGAGGACGGGCTTGAGGAACGCCCGCGGCTCCTGGCTCACGGAGATCCTGCCGAGGTTGATGATCGGGTTGTCGAGCTCCTCCGGCGCCCCCTCCCCCATCAGCGCGTAGGCGTTCCGCAGGTGCGCGCGGAAGAGCTCGTCGAAGACCGCGTCGTTGTCGGAGGAGAAGCGGTCCCCGTACCACCAGAACCAGTCGCTCCCCTCGGCGGCGTAGATCTCTTCGAGGGCCTTGTCGAGGTCCGCCTCGCCGCCGGCCCCCTGCCGCTGCCGGAGGGCGTCGCGCGCCCTCCCGAGGAGGTCCCATGCGTCGTTGTCCTCCTTCTCCCCGATCCAGACGGCGTAGTCGCTGTTGATCCAGGAACCGCTGTGGAGGCGGTGGATGACGTCGCCCGGCGGATGGCGTTCGATGAATTCGCCGATCCGCGTCGGGCGGATGAACGGGCTCGAGAGGATCCCCTCGAAGAGCCGCCGGAGGAACGACTCGCCGCCGTCCGGGTAGCTCTGCCAGGCGTTCTCGCCGTCGAGGATGACGCTCACGAGCGGAGGGTCGCCGTGGGCCATCTTCGCGATCTCGGCGACCCGCATGAGGAAATCGGCGGCCGCGCTCCTGCCGTCCGCGTGGGCGTAGCTGAAGCCGATCCGGTCCGAGAGGACCCTGTCCCGGAAGACCATGGCGACCGAGGCCCCGTCGTGCTCGACCGCGTACGGCTTGTAGAGGACGCCGAACCGGTCCCTGCTCCTGATGGACCTGAACAGGACGTCCTCGTCGGAGGCCATCCAGCGGATCCCCGCCCCCGCCACCGCCGGCACGATCTCCGGGCAGACCGAACCCTCGGAAGGCCACAGCCCCGTCGGCCGCGTTCCGAACACCTCCTCGTGGTAGCCGACGGCGAGCCGGAGCTGCGCGGCGACGTCATCCGGGTGGCGGAACCGGCGCGGCAGCGGGAGGTCCGGGAGCGCCCGGCGGGCGAACTCCGTGTCGTGGAGGAGGGGCATGATCGGGTGGTAGAAGGGGCTCGTCGTCAGCTCGATCCGGTTCCGCTCGAGCGCCTCGCGGTGGAGCGGGATGATGCGCCCGAGGATCTCTCGCTGGATCTCGAGGACGCGCGCCTTCTCCCCTTCCGTGAAGGAGGCGCCCTTCCGCCTGAGCTCGGCGATCTCCGGATAGAGCGCGCAGGCGCGGAAGCCGAACCAGGCGAGGTTGAACCAGACCTGCAGGTCGCGGATGTCGCGTTCCGAGAAGCGGGCCGCCGCCGCCGGCAGGGAGGACTCGAGGATCTTCGTCCCGCGCTTGAAGAGGAGCTCCCGGTAGCGCGGGTACGGCATGAGCATCGTCTCCCAGCTCACCATGAAGAAGTTGAGGAGGATGAACTGCCGCTCCGACGGCCCGAGCTCCGCCGCCGGCGCCGCGCTGCACTCGAGGGAGAGGTCGCGCACCCCGCCGTCGACGGCCATGCGGATCTGCCGGACGAGGGAGGGGACGTAGTTGAACGTCTGGCGGAGGTCCGGATACTCGTCGAGGAGCGAGATCAGGTCGAGGTAGCCCCGCGTCGCGTGCATCCGCACCCAGGGCATGACGGCGCGCCCGTCGGCGGGGTTGTAGTAGTACGGCTGGTGCATGTGCCAGAGGAACGCGAGGCCGATCTCCTTCATCGCCTTCCTCCGGCTCCCCGCCGCCGGCGCCCGGGGGCGCCGCGGGGCGTCAGAGCTCGACCTCCTGGAGGTACCTCGCCGCCTCCTCCGGCGGGGTCGGGTTGATGTAGAACCCGGTCCCCCACTCGAAGCCGGCGATCTGCGTCAGCCGCGGCATGATCTCGATGTGCCAGTGAAAGTCGGACTCGATCGTCGTCCAGTACCCCTTCCGCGGCCACCGGACCGGGCCGGTGTGGAGGATGAAGTTGTACTGCGGGTTGTGGAGGGCCTTCGTGAGCTTGCCGAGCGTGACGATCATCATGTCGGCGAGGAGCGGCATCTCCTCGTGCCGGAGGCTGTGGTAGTCCACGTGGTGGCGTTTCGGGAGGACCCAGATCTCGAACGGGAAGCGGGAGGCGTACGGGCAGAACGAGACGAAGAGCTCGTTCTCGTGCACGAGCCGCTCCCGCTCGTCGATCTCCTGCGCGACGATGTCGCAGAAGATGCAGCGGTCCTTGTAGTTGAAATACTCCATCGCCCCGGTGAGCTCCTCCTTGACCCGCTTCGGCGTGACCGGCGTGGCGATGAGCTGCGAGTGGGGATGGGTGAGCCCCGCGCCCGCCATCCTCCCCTCGTTCCTGAAGATGAGGATGTACTTGAAGCGCCGGTCCCGGGCGAGGTCCTCGAGGCGGAGCTTATAGGTCTCGAACACCTTCCCGAGCGAATCAGGGTCCTGCATCTCCATGCGCCTGAAATGGTCCGGCGTCTCGATGATGACCTCGTGCGCGCCGATGCCGTTCATCCGGTCGTAGACGCCGCGGCCGGACTTTCCCATGTCGCCCTCGACGCGGAGTGCGGGAAATTTGTTCGGGACGACGCGGACGTCCCAGCCCTCGGCGTTCGGGCGGGATTCCCTCCCCCGGAAGGCGAATATCTCCGGCGGCGTGAGCCGCTCCTTCCCCTCGCAGAAGGGGCAGCCCTTCGGGTCGGGCTTGTCCGGGGTGGTGTAGAACTCGCGCGGGCGCTGCGCCCGGTCCTCGGAGATGATGACCCAGCGGCCGAGGATCGGGTCCTTCCGCAGTTCAGGCACGGTCGCCCCTCCCGCCGCGCGCGCGCCGGTAGACCCCCTCGTACGCCGCCGCGCTCCGGTCCCAGGAGAAATCGCACGACATCGCGTTGCGGCGGATCCGGTCCCAGTGCGGGGCGACGCCGTAGACCGCGAGCGCCTCCCGCACGCACGCGACGAGGGCGCCGGCGCCCGCCTCCTCGAACTTGAAGCCGTTGCCGGAACCGGCCGCGGCGTCATACCGCGCGACCGTGTCGTCGAGCCCGCCCGTCGCGCGGACGATCGGGACGGTGCCGTAGCGGAGGCCGTACATCTGGCCAAGCCCGCACGGCTCGTAGCGCGACGGCATGAGGAAATAGTCCGCCCCCGCGTAGACCTTGTGGGCGAGGGCGTCGTCGAAGGCGATCTTCAGCCCCGCACGGTCCTCGAGGCCCTTCACCGCGCGCCGGAGCATCCGGTTGTACTTCTCCTCCCCCTTGCCGAGGATGACGATCGAGAGCCCCGCCTCGCAGAGGTCCCGGAGCGCGGCGGCGACGAGGTCGAACCCCTTCTGCTCGGCGAACCGGCCCACCATGCCGAGGAGCGGCCGGTCGTCCGGCGCGCGGAGGCCGAACGACCTGAGCAGGTCCTCCTTGCAGGTCGCCTTCCCGGCGAGGCGGTCCCGGTCGTAGTTCCGGGCGATGTGCGTGTCCGTCGCCGGGTTCCACTCGGTGTAGTCGGCGCCGTTGAGGATGCCGGTGAGGCGGTCCCGGCGGCCGGCGATCGCGCCTTCGAGGCCGCAGCCGAACTCCGGCGTCTGGATCTCCCTGCTGTAGCGCGGGCTCACCGTGGTCAGGGCGTCCGCGTAGGCGATGCCCGCCTTGAGGAGGTTGATCTTGCCGTAGAACTCGATCCCCTCCGCCGTGAAGACGCTCCACGGCAGGCCCGTGAGGTGCATGTCGTAGTGCCAGAAGAGGCCCTGGTAGGCGATATTGTGGATCGTGAAGACGAGGCCCGAGCGCCTGAAGAGCGGGTTCTCCCGCTCGGCGACCTTCACGAGCGGCGCCGCCAGGCCCGTCTGCCAGTCGTGGCAGTGGACGATGTCCGGCTCGAGCTCGAGCCGCTTGATCACCGCGGGGACGGCCCTCGAGAAGAAGCAGAACCGCTCGGCGTTGTCGAGGTAGTCCCCCTCGGCGGTGCCGTACAGCTCGGGACGGTCGTAGTAGTTGTCCTTCCGGAGGAGGTAGACGGTGGTCCCCGCCTTCAGGCTGCTCCGGTAGAGGCCGGCGTACTCACCCCGGTTCGAGATGCCGACGGTGACGCCGATGCCGGTGTCCGTGATATCGTGCGCCGCCTTGTCGATGCAGCCGTAGTACGGGATGAGGAGGCGGACGTCGTGGCCGCGGGCGGTGAGCGCCTGCGACAGGGCGCAGGCGACGTCGCCGAGCCCTCCCGTCCGCGCGAACGGCGCCGCCTCGGAGGCGGCCATGAAGATCGTGAGCCTTTTCATGCCTTCGGCCCCGCCGGGAGGCGGGGCGCGCCATAATTATCCCCGCCGCCGGGGTCCCGGTCAATCCTTATCACGGCCTCCCCCGGAGCCGCACTTCAAGAACCGCTCACCACGACGGATATGCATTCATTGCAGTTCTGCGGCTTGGCGTTCGTATCTCGCGAGATCGGAACCCTCTGCTTTCGGCTGTGCTCGAATCCGCGGCGATCCGTAATGATCCGTGCACATCCGTGGTTACGTCGTTCTTCTTCGCCGCGGCCGGTCGTCAGCGGTAACGGCGCATGCGCCTGAGGCTCTCGGCGATCGCCTGCCCCTGCGGGCTGTCGTGGCCGAACAGCTCGATCGCCCGGTGGAGGTAGCCGACCGCCGTCGGGTAGTTGTTCTTGGCCATGAAGGCGAGGCCGATGTTCTGGTAGGCGGCGGCGAACGCCGGGTCGAGCTCGATCGCCCGCCTGAAATGGACGATCGCCTCGTCGTGGCGCCCGAGCTGCTTGCTGAGGACACCGGCGGCGTTGTGCGCCTCCGCATAGGTCGGCTCGAGCTCGATCGCCCGCAGGTATTCGCGGAATGCGTAGGTGGGCAGCTTCATCCTGAAGTAGACGCCGCCCAGGTTGTAGTGTGCGACCGCGATGCCGGGGTTCGCCGCGATGATCCGCTTGTAGATTTCCTCCGCCTTCCCGTCGTCCCCCATCCTCGTGTGGAGGCGGGCGACGTTGATCTGCACGGCGACGTCGGTCGGGTTCTTCCGGAGCGCCTCTCCGTACTGCTGGAGCGCCTGCTCGTAATTGCCCTCGAGGAAGAGGTAATCGCCGAGGTCGGCGTGCGGCCTCGCGTCCCCGGGGTCCGCGGCGATCCCCGCCAGGAACCGCGCCATTGCCTCCGCGAAACGCCCGTCCCGCATCCGCAGCTCCCCCCGGATCTGGTCCATCGCCTCCTCCGTGCGGCGCCGGAGGGAGCGGACCGAATCCGCGTTCCACGACGGATCGATCCGCTCGATCCGCTCCAGGCAGTCGAGGACGTTCTCGTACTCGGTGAGGGCCTGGCGCGGCGTGCCCGTCCGCGTGAGCCAGCCGGCCTTTTTCAGCAGGGTCTGGGCCTTGTGGTAATTGATCGCGCACTCGAGCTGCTCCCCCTCCACGACCGGGTCGGGAGGGGGCGGCGGCGCGGCGCAGCCGGCGGCGGCCGCGGCGAGCGCGATCGGGAGCGCCAGGGAGCGGGCGGTCCGGGCGGCGTTCATCGTGCCGGGGCGGGGGTCATGACCCTGAGCGCCCCCGGGGCGATGGAAAACTCGACGGGCGTCGTTCCGCACACGTCGCCGTCGACCTGGACGAGGACCGGGCTCGCGCTCGTCACGAGGATCGTCCTCGCCCGCATGAAGGAGACGCCCTCCGTCCGGCACCGCCGCCGCGCGAGGATGCGGAGCCCCATGTGGATGATGGTGCGCCTGTCCGGCCGCTGGAGGACGCAGGCGTGCAGCCAGCCGTCGTCGAGGGCGGCCTCGTGACAGACGACGTACCGGCCGCCGTAGTGCCGGGCGTTGCAGACCACCATCGCGTAGCCGACGATCGGCTCCGGGCATTCGTCGGTGCGGATGGAGAGGGCCGGCAGGTCGCATCGCAGGACGGAACGGATGCCGCTCAGGAGGTAGGCGGCCTTGCCGAGGAGCTCCTTCGCCGCCGGAGGGAGGTCCCTGACCACCTGGGCGTCGAGGCCCACGCCCCCCATGCAGGAGAAGTAGTTCCCGCCGGCGATGTGCCCGAGGTCGACCGTCCGGACGCGGCCGTCGAGGAGCACGCGGCTCGCCTCGACCAGGTCGAGCGGGATGCCGAGCTCCCAGGCGAGGACGTTGCCGGTGCCCGCCGGCAGAATCCCCAGGACCGCGTCGGTCCCCGCGATGCCGTTGACGACCTCGTGGATGGTGCCGTCGCCCCCCGCGCAGATCACCATCCGGGCGCCGCCCCGGGCCGCGTCGGCCGCGAGGCGCCTGGCCTCGCCGGGGCCCGACGCGACGAGGGTCTCCACGGGGATGCCGCCCCGGCGCAGCGTCTCCTCGATATCGGCGAGGGTCTGCCGGCCGGGCGACCCCCTCGATGCGGGGTTGAGGATGAGGCGGGCGTGCATGGCGACCTTGCTACGACTCCCTGGGCAATATGTGCACCGGGACGGGCGAGAGGTCCCTGAACCGGCGGGCGTCGTCCCCGGAGCCGCCGATCGATCCGTAGTGCATCGGCACGGCGACCGCCGGCCGGATCCGGCGCGCCGCCTCGGCGGCCTCCTCGGCGGACAGCACGTAGTCGCCGCTGACCGGCAGCAGGGCGATGTCCGCCCCGACCTTCGCCATCTCCGGCGTGAGATCGGTGTCGCCCGCGAAGTAGATCCGCCGCCCGCCCGCCCGTATGATGAAGCCGAGCCCCCCCTCCGAGCGGGGGTGGTGCCGCCGCGCGGTCCCGTAGGCGGGTACCCCCTCGATCTCCGCGCCGCCGACCGCGATCGTCTCCCACGGCCCGATCGCGCGGACATCGCCCCGGAGACGCCGGGCGCACGCCTCCGGCGCGATGATCGTGGTGCCGTCCCGCCGGATCCGCTCGATGGAGAGGGGCGAGAAATGGTCGTAGTGCGCGTGCGAAACGAGGATCACGTCCGCGGGGGGCGCCCCCGTCCTGATCCTGAACGGGTCGATGTAGATGACCATGCCGATCTCGATCCTGAAGCTCGCGTGCCCCAGCCAGTGGATCCCCTCGATCACGGCGCCCTCCGCCCCCCGGCGGCGATCAGTCGAACCCGTCCTTCGCCCGCGTGAGGTCCCTGATCTCGTCGTCCGTGAGGCTCGCCATGCCGTAGCGCGAGATCTTGTCGAGTATCTCGTCGATGCGCGCCCGGGAGCGAACGGGGCCGGCGGCACGGGCGCCCCCTCCCCTCCCCCGCCGCCCGAACGACGGCCAGCGGCGGCCGCCGGCATAGTACCGCATGAGGAGGAAGCCGCAGAGGGCGCCGCCAAGATGCGCGAAATGGGCGATGAAGTCGTCCCCCGCGTGCGCGATGATGAGGAGGAGCTCGATCCCGGCGAAGAGCAGGACGAGGTGCTTCGCCCGCATGTTGACCGGGAGAACGAAGAAGACGAGGAGCGTCACCACCCGCTCCGGGAAGAGCATGGCGAAGGCCACCATGAGGCCGAAGATCGCCCCGGAGGCGCCGATGATGATCGCGCCGGACCGGTAGGCGATCGCGGAGATGGCGCCCGCCCCGACGCCGCACGCGAGGTAGTAGAAGGTGAAACGCCGCGAGCCGAGCGCCATCTCGACGTCGCGGCCGAACATCCAGAGGACGAACATGTTGAAGAGGAGATGGAGGGCGTTCGCGTGGAGGAAGATATAGGTCGCGAACTGCCAGACGAACAGCCGGCCGACGGCCAGCCCCGGCACGAGGCCGAGGAGCGGGTCGAGCCGCCCCCCTGAGATCTTCTGGGCGATGAAGACGCCGACCGTGGCCGCGAGGAGCCGCCTGACCGCGGGCGTGAGCGGCGGGCCGAGGGCGAGACCCCGGCCGAAGCCGCCGGGCAGGGGGTCGTACGGCATCCTAATTCCTCCGGATGACGCGCAGCATCTGCAGGATCCGCTCCTGGTTCTCGATGATCGTGTCGAGCTTCGCCTGGCCGGCGATGACCGTGTCGAGCTTGCGGCTCAGGTCGGCGAGGCGCTCGTCGAGGTCCCCGCCGCCCTGGGCGCGCGCGAGGTGGATCCAGGCGGCGGCGAGGACGGCGAGGAGAACGGGCAGCGCGGCTCTCTTCACGGGCGTTTCCTCCTCATGGTTGCGGACGGGACGGCCCCGGCGGGGAGAGGCGTCAGTAGGCGGCGAGATCCTGGAGCGCCTCCTGGGCGGCCTCGTGGTTGGGGTCCGTTTCGAGTGCCTTGAGGAATGCCCGCCTCGCCTCCCGGTACTTGCCCTGAGCCATGTAGGCGACACCCAGGTTGTAATGGGCGGCGGCGTTGCGGCCGTTGATCGCGATGCATTTCTGGTACGCCTCCACCGCCTCGCCGTACCGCTCCGCCAGGAAGTATGACTTCCCGAGCGCGAGGCACCTGCAGGGATCCGCGCCGCACTCGGCGAGCTTCTTCACAAACTGGCCGCGCGCGTCGCGGCGCTCCTCCTTGCTCATTGTGTGCGCACCCTTTACCCCCGCAGCCTCTCGAGGTCCTTCTCCGCCCCGATCACGATGATCGTGTCCCCCTCGCGGATGATCTCATCGGCCGCCGGGACGATCTTCACCTCTTCCTCGAGATCGCTCTCGCCCGCGCCGTCGAGGACCGGGTGGAGGCTCTTGATGGCGATGATGTCGACGCCGTAAGTCGACCTGACCTTCGCCTCCTCGAGGCTCTTGCCGACAATCTCGCGGGGCGGCTTGATTTCGATGATGTTGTAGCCGGGGGCGACCTCCAGGTAATCGAAGATCGTGGGGTTGATGAGGCTGTTCGCCACCTTGACGCCCGTCTCCCGCTCGGGGAAGACGATCCGGTCTGCCCCGAGACGGGTCAGGATCTTGTAGTGCGCCTCGCTCGTCGCCTTGGCGACCACGTACCGGACGCCCATCTCCTTCAGGAGCATTGTGATGAGGACGCTCGCCTCCATGTCCCGGCCGACGCTCACCACGGCGGCGTCCACGTCCTCGATGCCGGCTGCCTTGATCGCCTTCTCGTCGGTGGCGTCAAGCTGGAGGGCGTGGGTGACGACGTCGTCCAGGTCGCGGATCTTCTCCTCGTCCGTGTCGATGAGGATGACGTCGGACCCCTTCTCGCTGAGGGTCCGCGCGACGCTCTCCCCGAACCGCCCCGCCCCGATGACCGCGAATTGACTCATGGCAGCCGTCCGGCCCCCTCTGCCGCGTGACGCGGGGGCGGGGGCCGATCCTGGGGAGGATTCTATCCTGTCCGGGGCCGGCTGGCAAGGGCAACCATAGCCCGAATCCGCACGAACAAGGACAAATCCACCGCTGATTGACGCGGATCATCACGGATATGCACGGATTGAATCCGTGGGAATCCGGAAGGATCCGCGGCCATCCGTGGTGGATTCGTTCTTTATATTCCGGAGGGGGAATGCCGGGAGGGGTCAGCCGATCATCACGTCCTCTTCGGCGTAGCGGACGGGCGGGAGCGCCTCGCCCCGCGCGATGATGAGGGCGATGGTGAGGGGGCCGACCCTGCCGATGAACATCGTGGCGATGACGAGGACGCGGCCCCACGGGCTGAGGGATGGGGTCAGCCCGGTCGAGAGGCCCACCGTGCCGAAGGCGGAGATCGTCTCGAAGAGGACCGGCATGAGCCGCACCCCCCCCGCCGAGGCGTCCGCGGGGGCCTCCGTGACGAGGAGGAGCGAACAGGCGCCGATGATGACGCAGATGGCGAAAACGGCGACGCAGACCGCCTCGGCGACGGTCCTGTGGCCGAGGTAGCGCCGCATGAGGTGCACGTTGCCGCTCCCCTTGAGGAAGGCCCTCGAGGTGGCGAACAGGACGGCGAGGGTGCAGGTCTTGATGCCGCCGCCGGTGGAGCCCGGCGACGCACCGATGAACATCATGCACAGCGTGATGAACAGGATCGGCGCGCCCATCCGGTCGAGGTGCACGGTGTTGAAGCCCGCCGTCCGCGGCGTCACGGCGTGGAAGAGGGCGTTGAGCGCCTTCTCGGGCCAGGCGAGGCCCGCGAGCGAGGCGTTCCACTCGAGGGAGAGGAAACAGGCGAACATGGCGGCGAGCAGGATGGCGCTCGTGACGAGGACGATCCGCGTCTGGAGCGAGAGCCGGCCCCGTTCCGTCCGGTCCCTCATCCAGAACCGGTAGCCGAGGATGTTGTACAGGACGATGAACCCCAGCCCGCCCGCGACGATGAGCGCCGCCATCGTGGCGATCGTGACCCAGTCCCGGTTGAATCTGACGAGGCTGTCCGAGTAGAGCGAGAAGCCCGCGTTGCAGAATGCGGAGACGCTGTGGAAGAGGCCGTGATGGAACGCCTGGAACGGGTCGTAGCCGTACCTTGAATGGAAATGCAGGCAGAGGACGAGCGCGCCGGCGAACTCGAACGTCAGGGTGATGAGCATGATGGAGCCGATGAGCGAGCGCAGCTGCACGACCGGGCTGCGGCTCAGGCTGTCGCGGACGAGGAGTTTCTCCTTGAACGAGAGGCGCCTGCCGAAGAGGAGGAGGAAGGCGGTGGAGAAGGTCATGATCCCGAGGCCCCCCGCCTGGATGAGGGCGAGGATGACGACATGGCCGAACCGCGAGAAGTGCCGCCCGGTGTCGAGGACGACGAGGCCGGTGACGCAGGTCGCCGAGGTCGCCGTGAAGAGGGCGTCGAGAAAGCCGGTCTGCCGGCCCGGCGCCGTGGCGGCGGGGATGAGGAGCAGGGAGGTCCCCAGGGCGATGGCCGCGGCGAATGAGAGGACGACGATGCGCGGCGGGCTGATCGCCCGCCGCCTCCTCTGCGCCGCCGCCCCGTTCGCGTTCCCGGGAGACTTCCCGACGAGCCTCATGGGCGGGACGAGTATCGCATAACTACCGTTCAAATTTGAAGGCCGAAAGTGAAAAGTCGGGGGGGCGGCCGCAAGGAAACAAACACCACGGATCGACACGGATTATTGACGGATATGCACGGATAATCATTCAGCGTGATCCGTGGGGATCCGTCATGATCCGTGCGGATCCGCGGTGAATTGTCTCTTCGGGTACCGTATCACTCCGGAGGGGCGGGGACGGCGGGATCCCGGCGGAGGTTGGCCTCCACGTAGGACGGCACGGTGAAGACGAGCGCGCCGTCGCCGAGCATCGCGTAGGGGGCGCCGTCCTTCGTCTTCTTCCCGACGAGCAGGACGCGCGTCTCGACCGCCTCCCCCCGCTTCAGCCCGATCGAGGCCCGGACGGCGGGGGCGTCGAGGCCGTAGCGCCTGAGGTCGTTCGGCTCCCGCTCGACGAGCTCCAGGGCCCGCAGGCGGGAGAGATTGGAGATGACGGCGTCGACGGCGGCGGGATCCGCCTCGGCCGCGTCCGGCTCGACGACGCGCCAGAGCCCCCCCTCCCCCTTCTCGATGATGACGGCCGGCCTGCCGACGGCGGCGATCGATATCTTCAGGACGTCGCCGGGATCGAAATCGAGCACCTGTCTGTCGAGGAAGGCGATCGGTTCCGTCGCGCAGGCGGCGAGCGGCGACGCGGGCACGGCGAGGATCTCGTCTCCCCCCCCTCGCTTCAGGTACGCCTTCCTGCCGCGGTCGAATGTCGAGCCGACGAGGAGCGTCTCCGCGTCGCCGGCGGCGGGCGTGAGCGTGATTTCCGTCGTCCCCTCCGCGAGGCCGTAGCGGGAGGGAGAATCGGTCCGGTCGGCGACGAACTCCTCGACCTTCAGGCCCGTGAGGGCCCCGAGGAGCGCTCCGACCGTTTCGGCGTCCGCCGCCGCCGGCTCGGGCTCCGCGATCCGCCACTGCGCTCCCGATTTCGCGAGCGCGACCGACTCACCTCCCCGCCGGATCCGGAGCCCCTCAATCGAGGCCGGGGCGAGCCGCGTCACCGCCCGCTCGCGGAGATCGCCCGGCGCCGGCGTCAGATCCTCCAGCGCGTCGACCCCCACCGTGAAGACGCCCTCGTGGCCGCCGCGGCGGGCGTAGAGCGCCCCCTCCGGCGCCGCCGCCCCTATCTGGAGGACGTGGGGCGCGCCGTCCCGCCCGCTCCGGATCGTCAGTTCCGCCCGCGGGCGGTCGAGGCCGTAGGCGGCGGGATCCTTCGGGGCGTCGTCCGTAAACTCCCGCACGCGCAGGTACCTGACCTTCCTGAGCACGGCGTTGATCCTGTCGGCGTCGGCGAGGCCGCTCACCGGCCGCGCGATCCGCCAGGCGCCCTCCTCGCGCGCGAGCTCGAGGCGCTCGCCGTCGCGCGCGATCTCGAGGCGGTCGACGTCCGGGATCTCGAATTCGAGGACGGTCCGGTCCCGCAGGTCCGGGAGCGGCCGGTCGAGCACGGACCGGATGCCCCTGCCGAGCAGGCGGACGTCACCCTCCCCCTCGACGCGCGCGTAGAGGTTGTCGCCGAGCGGCGCGTCGGCGCCGATGAGGAGGCCGAACTCCCGCCCCGCGGCCCTGAAACGCGCCGCGAGCGCCGGCTCCTT
>JAQUPF010000024.1 GCA_028716845.1 bacterium
TGATCGCGATGCTCATGCTGAAGTTCCTTCAGATGAAGGCGACGTGGCGCTGGAGCCTGTCGAACCTGGCAGCATTGCTCCGGCTCAACCTGTTGACCTATCGGGATCTGTGGGCGTGGCTCAATGCGCCCTTCCAGACGCCGGTTGCTGAACCGGGAGGAGTACAACTTGATTTCTGGGGCTGATTTCTTGGACAGCATTTTCCGAGACCTCAAAATGAAACAGGTTAAAAGTTGTCCAAAATGCCGTTTTAGCCCTTATATCTGAGGGGTGTCCATCGAGAAGTCATTTATTTTGGACAGCACTGATGAAAGAATATGATTCCATCATATTATCAGACTAGGCTAGGAGAAGCATATTGGGCAGACTGCCAAACGATGCTGGCCGATCTTCCTGAAAACTCTATAGACCTTGTAATAACATCACCACCGTTCGCGTTAAGGCGAAAGAAATCCTACGGCAATGTTTCTGCTGAAAAATATTGCGAATGGTTTTTGCCGTATGCAGGAGCGATTGCACGAGTGTTGAAGCCTAGAGGCAGTTTTGTTTTGGACATCGGGGGATCATGGAACAAAGGAGAACCGACCCGCACTCTTTATCATTTTGATCTTCTGTTAAGACTTTGTGGTGAAAAGGGTTTGTTTAAATTAGCTCAGGAGTTTTACTGGTATAATCCAGCGAAAATGCCCGCACCTGCTCAATGGGTAACCATAGACCGTGTTCGGGTTAAGGATGCCATTAATCCCATCTGGTGGTTGTCAAAATCTTCTAGACCGAAAGCTTCAAATAAGCGTGTTCTTAAACCCTATACAAAAAGTATGGAGAATCTACTGGCTAAAGGATATAACGCTGGGCCTAGACCTTCGGGACATGTCATATCTAAGAATTGGAATAGACATCAGGGCGGGGCGATCCCCTCTAATCTCATAATTGCAGCAAATACTAAAAGTAATGATAAATATCTTAGGGGATGCAGGGAACATAATTTAGAAGTCCATCCTGCACGCTTCGTTGATGTAATTCCAGAATTCTTCATAAAGTTCTTAACTAGAAGTGGCGATTTAGTGCTAGATCCTTTTTCAGGTAGTAATGTAGTAGGAGCAGCTGCTGAGAGGCTTGGTCGAAAATGGATTAGCATCGAGATTAACAAGGATTATGTGGTTGGATCAGCTTTTCGCTTTGATGGGATTGGAGAGAATATCTATAGCCGGTATCTGTTGGAACCTAGAAATCATTTTATTACAGGAAAGAGCTAGCCTTCTTTACGTGTAGAATTTGATTTATGTTTTTTTAATGTATAAGGAATATTTAGCTATTGAAAGGAATCTCAGTATGACAACCGACTACAGTTTATTAACATATGAGATAACTAGGTGGTCCCATAGATCATGGGATGAACTTGCACCTAAGATTGCCTTCGTCTTATTTCTTTGCGGCGCCATTAGAAAATCTGTTTATACAGAACAGATTGCGGAACAATCTGCGGCGACTTATCCGGATCTATTTAGAAGTCAGATAGGTGGCAAGAAAATTCCAGACACCTATATTGTCGAGATGGCACTCAAGCAAGCCAAATTAAAAAGATGGGGATATGCAAATGGCGATTGGAGGAACGGCTGGAAATTAACAAGAAAAGGTCTGGCCTTTGCAAAAGATGTCGAAAGGCGGAAAGCAAAAGGACGTCATTAGAAATTTGTAGTTGTTCGATCAGTTACTCTTGCCACTGGATCAGGTCCAACCGCTAAGCAATCTTAACTTTGGTTTGTTTATCAACAAGTCCAAATAGCCTGAACATCTTAAGCAGATTTTAGTGTCATCGGTCGGTCAAAACCAGCCACAGAGGAACGGTTCATAACCAGCCACTTTTAGAGAGGGGTACGCCCTCTAGAATACTCCGCCGGGAAGGGGAGTACTACAGATCGCGAACCGGATCACAACCGTGGATGGTCCCAGAGACGCATCGCGCGGAAGCTCGGGCTTGATCGGGAGACCGTCAGCCGGCACATCCGCCTTGAGCTCGAGCAGGCGTCAAAATCCAGTCATTTCGACCGCCAGGTCCGGGGGCCGGGATAGCGGCGATATCCCCTCGTCGGCGGCCATCCTGGACCGCTTTCTGCGCCACGCCGAGATTATCCCGATCAAGGGCAGGAGCTGCCGACTGAAAGATCGCGCTTGCAAATCCACCAGGGAAGGATGATTATCTGATCCATCACTGGCTGGATTTGATGTGACCGGTGACAAGACAGTTCCTCGAGAATTACAGGTATCCATATTGTCTATCGCAGCAATTGTTGCATGAGAAGACATTTGCTGTAACCATCACTCACTGAAAAAAAATTGAACCCAAGTAATCGTTAGAACTATGTCGTGATGAATACCTTTATTGCTTGTCATCTTTGTAGATCGGGCGAAGATCTTAGGAAATCGCATATTTTGCCAGAGTTTTTCTATAAACCTATGTACGATGGAAAACATAGATTTCTTAGATTAAGTTCTGTCCTAGAAGAAAAAGATAAGAATATTCAGAAGGGAATACGAGAAAGATTGCTTTGTGATGCTTGCGAGACAAAGCTCAGCCCATATGAGAAGTATGTGAGAGAGGTTCTCTATGGTGGGGAAGAATTAGAGGTGTCTTCAAGTGGGAGATTTGTATATTTACATCATTTGAATTATCAGAAGATACGGATATTCTATTTATCTGTTCTCTGGCGAATGAGCATTGCTTCGGGCGATTTCTTTCAAGATGTGGATCTTGGGCCCCATGAGGATAAAATAAGGAATATGTTACTTAAAGAAGAACCTGGGGCGCCGGAGCAATATGGCTTCTTATGCGTTGCACCACTATTTGATGACAATTCATTGGGCGATTGGATAGTGCAGCCTCATTGTACAAGGCTGGAACAACATAAAGTATATCGAGCATTATTTGGTGGCTTGCTGTATTTATATTTTGTATCAAGCCATAAAGTAAATAAGATTATTAAAGAGCGCTTTATTCAAAAGAATGGTGACTGGTCTATTATGATAGAGACAATTAGGAATATAGATTTTCTTAATAAATTCCTTACTGAGTTATCAGAAAAGCAACAATTTGTATAGTTCTAACAAATCGCTGCACCTGACTCGAAAGTATTGAGGTATCGGCTCATATCATGAGCCAGGATCGTGTGTGGTTCCGACAAAGATGGCCATGATGAAATCATACAGCGAGCAAGAGTAATACGAAGCTTTCAAGCGCGTTAGAAATAAGATCCGAAAATACGACGCGGGCGCGATATCTATAATATACATCAATCGGTTGCATGACAACGCATCGGCAGACGTGTCCGGCAGGACATCCTAAAGAGAAACGCGCGGAGTACGGCAAACGGATTGTTTCCTCACTGGGGAGACAATTGGAGTTGGAATTCGGGAGAGGTTTCTCTGAGAAATCGCATCGCCACATGGTGCGTTTCGCCGAGGCTTTCCCCGATGAAAAGATTGTCTCTGTACAAGACAGTTCCTCGAGAGTTACAGGTATTCATATTGTCAGTCGCATCAATTGATGCATGGGAAGGCATTTGCTGTAACCATCACTCACTGAAAAAGGAAATTGAACCCAAGTAATCGTTAGATTTCTTGACACATGGGAAACACAACGCGTAATCCTTATAGCGAGCGAAGCGACATTGAGCGTCTCCGGTCAAGTTGGAAGAAGCTCTCGGGGCTTATGCAAAGGGAAGAATGGTCAGCGGCTATAACCCGAGCAGCAACAGCGGCTGAAATCGCAGCGAACATCGCAGTCCGCCATGAACTGCAAGAGCAAAGGCACCTCGAAGCCGAATTCGTAGATCACCTTCTGAAATGGGCAAACGGTCTTTCTGGTAAATTGGACAGAATCCTCCGTCCGTTGCACACAACAAAGGCAAAGCAAAAGACACTCAAATCACTTCAAAAGAAGGCACGGAGAATAAATGACCAAAGGAATCTCGTCGTTCACTCCGGTAATTTCATGAACAAAGAAGAAGCCGAAGAAATTGTTTCCGTAGCGAAGGAGTTCATAGAGAAACTTGTCGAGGCTTACCACAAAGGGTTTAAGTTGTGACAGAACAGGAAAAACGAAATCTAACTACCGCTTCCACTGGACGTCGGCGCTAACACGCCGCCGCCAGTGAAGCGGGCCGTTAGCGATCGGAGAGGTATGACCAAACATGAGTAGTGACGAACTTCACACCATTCGAGGTCCAGCGCTCCTGCTGGCAGATCCAGGTACGGGTATCCCTTTTTCGAGTTCGAATTCATATCGCGGCATTGCGCTTGCCCTTTATGTTGGCTAACGCCGCCCACACTGCCGCCGCTTCTTCAGGAGATACTTGCTGCTCTGCCTGACGCTGGAAGGCCTCGGTATGTTGAGTTTCCCCGTGGAGTTCCCTCTCCAGAAGGATGAATCTATGGAGATCGCCTATTGAGATACGGACTTTCCCCTCGCTTATTGCCTCCAGGCACTTCTGCTCTGCATATCTGGTGAACTTGATGTGCCGGGCGAGCCTCTCAGCCTGAGATTCAGTGATTTTTTATACTGCACTTGTACTCACTTTGGCCCAGTGTTCCTCGCGCTTCTTGAGCCACCCCCCCTTGAGCGCGTGCCTCTCAATCGTGGCATGGGAACAGCCGTACTTCTTCTCCAATTCGCGCAGGCTCGGCTTCTCCTGGCTCGTGACATACTCCTGCTCGATCGTGACCCAGTCGTGCTTCTGGACTGTAGGAGGCTTATCCGTGCGCTTTTTCATGATTCGTGTCCTAACCAAGCTGCTATCAATGCCAGTCGACCAATCCCTTATGGGCTTCTGAGGGCGGTATCCCGCCGGGCCAGAACATCCTTCGCCACGGAACCCCCGGCCTCGGTGCAGGTGTCACCGGCGGCTGAGCGGCCTGTCCGCCTCCCGGTGGTCCTGCATAGCTCGGGCCAGCAGCTTGACTGCTCATGCCGGTTTCCGATTCACTCCGCAGCTTGGTCGCTTCAGCCTCTTTTCGCGCCCGATACTCTTCGGCGGGGATCCCCTGGGGGCCATATCGAAGACGCCCATAGCTGTCGTACCAGGGAGTATCCTCGCTGTAGTAATAATAAGGCTCCTTGCTGGGCTGATTCTTGCCCGGGGCGATTGTCTGAGCTCCAGAGAAACTAGGCCAGAGTGCCAAGATAATGACTGCCGCCGCGCTCACCAGTTGTGTCGCCAGTTTGTCGCAAGTTTTATCGCTAGTTTGTCGCAAGTTCATTTGTCACAGCATCTTGTCACAGCTTGTCACAGTAATCTGTCATAGCTTGTCACAGCATTGGTTCATAGTGTTTAGTGGGATCTGTGGGGCCGCTTCCTATCTCCCGTAAAAATCCCTTTTCTACAAGCAGCCGGATATCTCGCTGCAATGTCCGCCGGTTGCCTTTCAAAGCCTCTTCGCACTCAGCCACAGTGCCTTTCCCTTTGTCGAGGAGAAACGTAAGAAGCGCAATAGGCCTTTCCTTGATCCCCACTCTGCGAGCTTTGGAGATCACCACATCGCGCCGAATAACACGCTCTCCCTTCTCCTGGACCTCACGCATCTGTACGGCCAGGCCCTCAGTGAAATACTCCAACCATCCTGTGAAGTCCATTCCTCCAGCCCGAACGCTCTGGATCGCCCGATAGTATGCCGCACGGTCCCGGTCGTAATATTCGCTGATGGTGAATAGGCGTTTGAAGTCATAGCCCTTACGGTAGAGGCACAGCGTCGAGAGGAGCCGCGCGGTCCGGCCGTTTCCATCCACGAAAGGGTGAATGTGGACGAGCTGAAACTGAGCGACGCCGGCCTCCAGAACGGGATTGATCGGCTTGCCTTCCCCGAGCCACTCCACGAGCTCAGCCATCATTGGCGGCACGTCCTGGGGAGGCGGGGGCGTGTACACCACCTCACCGGTGCGCCGGTTGATGACATAGTTCTGAACAGCCCGATATTGCCCGGGCATCCCTGAATCTCCCCGGACGCCACGAACGAGGCGCTTGTGTATCTCCCTGATGAGCCCCTCGGTAATCGGATCGCCGCTCCCGAGGTAGCCGGATACGAGCTCGAAGGCGTCCCGGTAGTTCAGGAGCTCTCGGGCATCGTCGGGATCGGCATCGGGGACTGCTTTCCCCGAGAGAAGCCGCTCCGACTGATCCAGGGTGAGGTGCGTTCCCTCGATATGGGTGGTGTGGTGCGCCTCAAGGACGAGCGCCCGGCGCTGCATCCCGGCGATCCAGTCCTCTGAGAGCCTGGCGGCCTCAAGGAATCCCCGCGCCCGCTCGATCCCCGTCAGGGCTGCCGCGATCGCGTCCGTGATCGTGTATTTCGGCTGGAAAGACATATCAACCCTCTTTCTCATTCATGCCTTTCAATAGTATCCCCCGGAAGCCGAACCGGAGTGAACACCTTTCTTCCCGAAAAAGCCTTCCCGGTCATGCGAGCGCCTCCAGGTAGGGTTTCATGATATTCCAGACCCGGCATATAACTGCATAATGATGGACTTCATCGGAAGTCGCTTTTCGCTCGCGGAGACATTCACGGGCGGCCTCGAGGGCGGCTTCCAGCCCTATCCTGTTCCTGAATCTGAAGCAATCAGCAACGGTCTTAGCCGGGTTATAGACTTTGACACTGACTCCTTCGATCTTGTGTTCTTGGATCCCTTCCGAATAGGCGGCCCCGGAGAACCGGATGAAGGACACGGGGGGATGCGAAATGCGCGGCGTCGCGCTGCCTCGTGGTATAGCCACCCATATTTTCCTCGGAAGCTGTGTTCCGATGTTGTGAAAACGCAGCGCGGAGGTCAGGCATATCACTCCCTTGGGCACCCGTTTCGCGATGACGGCGAGGTCATGGTGCTCGGTGATTTCAGCGTCGGGGAGGGTATACAGTCCCCTGGCGGAGCGGATGAGAAGCCCCTTCTGCACAAGCCTCCGGGCGAATTCCGGATGAATTCGCTTGTCCAGGAGATCCTTGATACGGATTGTTCCCATGCGCCTGACCAGTTCGAGGACGGCCTGTTCTCTAGACCTGTTCATGTGTAGTAGTATATATCACCCCGAATATATGTCAATACTATTACACTGGCGCTCTGCCATTGGTTAAAACGCCATCAGTTGAAGACAAGTGCCGATCTTTCTATCCGATCTCATTCGAGATTGGCGACGTGGAGCGCAGCATGCCATAAGAATGAGACAGCCTACTGTTGATCGGATAAAACGTCGGCAGTTTTGAATATTATCCGACGTTTTATCCAAAGCCGGAGAATAGGACTTCGCGGCGCCCCATCCCCTCCAACCTCTTCCCCCCTCCATATCCTGATTCCAATTCGAGTCGAGTGCGTTATATACAACGTCTACGGGTTGCAACGTCCCGGGTTGAATGCAGCGTTCCCGCGGAAACAGCAACTTGCGATCTTGCATGTCATCGAGAAGAGCCTCAAGTACTCTGTCGATGCAGATCCTGTATAATGCCGCTCACGGCACGTCGCGCGTCCGGAAGAGGGGAGGTGCCTCCATGAACATCAGGAGTTATATCAACGGGGAATGGATCACGCCGGATTCGGAGAGGATCGTGCGCAACGTCAATCCGGCGAATATCGATGAGGTTGTCTGCGAGTTCCCGTCAGCTGGTGAAAGGGAGACCCTGCAGGCGATAGAGGCCGCCCGGGAGGCGTTCGCGGAATGGAGGGAGATGCCGGCGCCGGAGCGCGGACGCTTCGTCTCACGGGTCGCCGATCGTGCGCGGCAGCGGCAGGACGAGATCGCCCGCACGATGACCCGGGAGGAAGGGAAGATCCTCAAGGAGGCGGTGGGGGAGGTCAGGAAGGGCATCAGCCTGCTCGAGTATTACGGAGGGGCCGGATTCAGGCTCAACGGCCAGACCGTCCCCTCCGAGCTGCCCGACTGTTTCACCTGCACGATACGGAGACCGCTGGGGGTCGCGGGGCTCATCACGCCGTGGAATTTCCCATGGGCGATCCCCTGCTGGAAGATCGCCCCCGCACTCGTCGCGGGCAACACGGTCGTCTTCAAGCCCGCCGAGCTCACGCCCGGGACCGCCTCTCTCCTCGTCGAGCTCTTCGAAGAGGCCGGCCTGTCGCCGGGCGTTCTCAACATGGTGGTCGGCCCCGGCTCCGCCGTGGGTGAAGCGATCATTCACCATCCCGCCGTCCGGGCGATATCCTTCACGGGATCGAACGAGGTGGGCAGGAGGGTCATCGTGGAGTCGGCGCGGACACACAAGAAGGTGACCTGCGAAATGGGCGGGAAGAACGCGCTGATTCTCATGGAGGACGGCGACATCGAATCGGCGGTGGCGGCGACCGCCGACGGCGCCTTCGGCTCGACCGGCCAGCGCTGCACCGCCACCAGCCGTGTCCTCGTTCACAAGAGGGTCAAGGGCGCATTCATCGAGCAATTGCTCGAGAAGGCGCGGGAATATGTCCCCGGAGACGGGATGGACCCGGCGGCGACCATGGGGCCGGTCGTCGACAGGAAGCAATATGAGAGCATCCTCTCGTATATCGAGGCCGGGAAGAAGGAGGGGGCCCGCCTCATTCTGGGGGGCAACAAGACCGGAGGGAACGGTTATTTCATCGAGCCCGCCATCTTCGACGAAGCGACTCCCGAAATGAGGATATTCCAGGAGGAGATATTCGGACCCGTGCTCTGCGTCACCGGTTTCGAGGATCTTCGTCAGGCGATCGAACTTTCCAACTCGACGCAGTATGGGTTCACGGGTTCGATCTTCACCCGCGACGTGCGGAACATCATGCGCTTCATCGAACACGCGGAGATCCGGATGGTCCACATCAACGAACCCACGATCGGCGGGGAGGCACAGCTCCCCTTCGGAGGGTGCAAGGCCACCGGCTACGGCGACCGGGAGATGGCGGACGAGGGGCTCAACTTCTTCACGCAGACCAAGACGGTGTTCATCAACTATTCGGGCCGCGGCGAGCGGGCGATGATACGGTGAGGGAGGATCGGGCGCACTCGCAGGATCCGCGGAGCGAATATCATCGCAACTCACTGAATCACAATGAGTTGCGTACAACGTCTACGGCAACAGCCAGCCGTAACCGGTCGAGGGGTCGAACGGCGAGCCGATGTCGGGCCAGTGGCCGGTGTACCTCGACGGGAGGGGGGGCTTGAAGTTGACGGATCCCCATGGAGGGGAGGGCGTCCCTCTCGGTGAGGCCTCATTGGAGTAGCGGCGCTCGTAGCAGATACTGTAGCCGGACGCGGAGTAGACCTTTTTCGACGAGACGCGGTAGTAGTAGGCGGCGCCTGAGGTGAACGCGGTGTCGATGTAGCGGGGCTCGGCGACGGGGGTCGCGTTGACCCGCTCGTAGATCCCCGTCGGCTCGCAGCCGGGGTTCACGGGGCGGCCCCCGCCCGGGTCGCCGCCCGGGATCGTCGAGCGGTAGACGTCGTAGCCGGACGCCCCTTCGACCTCGTCCCACTCGAGCTCCACGAACGTGGGCCCGGAATCCGCGACGCGGAGGTTCCGGGGGATGTCGGGCGGCGGGAAGACGAGATCGCCGGCCCCCCCGGGGGTGGTCGCCTCGTCCACGTAGACCCGCTCCCGCGTGATGGTGTAGTTCCCGCGGTTGTCGCAGGTGAGCAGCACCGTCCCGTCGAGATCGTTGCGGTAGACGACGGACCCCGACTGATTGATCCGGTCAAGGGCGCCGGCGGTCGGCATGGTGGCGGTGCCGTAGCCGACCTGCACGATGGCGTGGGGAGCGGCCATCCGGTTGAGGAAGTTCTGGCCGTTGGAGGAGTTGCTGCCGTGGTGGTTGACCTTGTAGATGTCGGTCAGGGCGAGGTCCTGGGACGCGCCGGGGTAGGTCTGCCCGGCGTATTCATAGAGGATGGCGTTCTCCGTCGTGGTGGTCGCGTCCCCGCCGGTGAGGAAGACGGTCTCCCCGAACTTCATCTGCTGCACCACGCTGCCGGCGTTCTTGTCGGTGACCGCGCGCGCCGCCATGACCCGGACCTCGATCGCGGGGTCGAAGCCCGGGCCCCTGTTCGTGAGGGGGCCGCTCAGGTAGTCGCCGGCGGAGAGGGCGAAGTAACGGTCGGAGCCGGGGCCGGTGCCGTTCGCGATCAGTTCGTTGACGATGTTGGTCGTCGGCAGCGCGGCGCTCTCGTAGAAGTACCGGACGTCGTAGCGGTTGAGGACGTCCCTCATGCCGCCCTGGTGGTCGCTGTGATCGTGGGAGAGGACCATGAACCAGAGCCGGCCGCCGGGGCCGATCTTTCCGTCCAGGAACGGGACGATGACCTTCGAGTTCCCCCCGGCGTCGACGAGGAGGTTCCGGTCGTCGGCGGTGCCGAGAATCCCGTCGGGGCCGGGGAATTCGAAGTACTGGCAGTCGCCGATGGAGGTCGTCTGGCCGGGCGGGACCCACTGGATGTAGTAAACGCGCATGTAGCGGGTCTGGGCCGCGGCGGGGGAGGCCGCGCACAGGGCGGCGAGAAGCGCCCCGGCGAGGAGTCGCGTGATCGTCGCGTTGCGGATCGGTGTATGCATACCCGCAATATCGCACGCGCATGCCCCGGAAATGTCATGGAAATGTCAATATTCTGAAAAGATGACGCCGCCGCTCGCAGGGCACGGCACGGATGCGACCGGTTTGGAGTGCGCGTGGCGGGATGGTATGTGCCCGGTGGTTTCTGAAGCGTAACCGGTCGTCTACGGCGATGGGCGCGGGGCGTCCGCGTCCGCGATGAAGCGCGAGACGCCGGCGAATGCGGAAGCGCATTCGCCCCGCAGGATCTGCGGGGCGGATATCGGCGCAACAACCTCACGCACAACTAATTACATACAACGTCTACGGGGAGAGGCGCACGAGCTCGGCGAGCGATGAGGCCCGCATCTTCTCCATGACGCGGGCGCGGTGGACCTTGACCGTCTTCTCCGCGATGCCCAGGTCGGCGGCGATCTGCTTGTTCGGCTTCCCGGCGACGACGAGTTCGAGCACCTGGCGCTCCCGGGGGGTGAGCGACGCGATTCTCCTCGCGACCTCGTCCGCGGCGGCCCGCTCCCGCCGCGCCCGGCTGTCCTCCTCGAACGCCTGCCGGACCGCGGCCAGCAGCGCCGCGCGGTCGAACGGCTTCTCCAGGAAGTCCGCGGCGCCGGCCTTCATCGCCCGGACGCTCGTCGGGACCGTCCCGTGGCCGCTGATGAAGATGATCGGGAGCGCGATCCCCCTCCTCGCCATCTCGTCCTGGAGGTCGAGGCCGCTCTTCCCCCCGAGCTTCACGTCCAGCAGGAGACAGGCGGGGCAGTCGGGCCTCTCGCACGCGAGGAACTCGCCCGCTGCGGCGAAGATCCGCGCCTCGATTCCCGCGGAGGAGAGGAGCCTCGCGAGGCTCCTCCGCATCGACGGGTCGTCGTCCACGACGAAGACGAGCGGGGTGGGTTCCCCCCTCACGTGACCTCCCCTGCGATCGGCAGGACGACGTGGAACGTCGCCCCCCCATCCGCGTTGTTCTCGGCCCACAGCCGCCCCTCGTGCTCCTCGACGATCATCCTGCTGATCGGGAGGCCCATCCCGAGGCCGCCCGGCTTGGTGGTGTAGAACGGCTCGAAGATCCGCGGCATGTCCTCCTCGCGGATGCCGCGCCCCGTGTCGCGGACGGAGATCCTGACGCCGTCGGCCTCTTCCCGGGCGGTCTCCACGACGACCACGCGGGGCGCGCCGGGGACGCGCGCGATCGCCTCGAAGGAATTGAGGATCAGGTTGAGCACGATCTGCTGGAGATGGATGACGTCGCCCTGCACGGGAGGGAGATCCGGGGCGAACTTGCAGACGATCGGGATGTTCCGCAGCTGCGAATCCCGCTCCAGGAACCTGACGATCTCCATGACCATGCCGTTCACCGCGATCGTGACGTGGGCATGTTCCGTCCTCCGCAGCAACGAATTGAGTCCGCGGATGACCTCGCTCGCCCGGTTGTCGTCGGCGATGATGTCCTCCAGCGCGCCGCGGATCTCCGCCATGTCGGGGGGGTCCCTCTCCATGAGCTTCACGCACGCCTGCGCGTTGTTCAGGATGGCCGCGAGCGGCTGGTTGATCTCGTGGGCGAGGGAGGCCGCGAACACGCCGAGGGAGGATACGCGGGAGACGTGCGCGAGTTCCCTCCGCAGGCGCATGGACTCCTCCTCCGCCAGCTTGAGGTCGGTGATATCCGTCGCGACCAGGACGGAACCCCCGCCGTCTTCCTCCGGGAGGGGTCCGACGCGGACCGACACCCTGACGGGGATCCCGTCCCTGCACCGCCAGATGTTCTCCCGCTCCGCATCGTCTCGCCTCCCGGCGATCCATTCCTGTTCAGCCGCGAGCGCGAAGAGCGATGACGCCCGCCTGCCGAGGAGCTCGTCATCCCGGTACCCCAGGAGGCGCCGGGCGGCGAGGTTCGCGGAGGAGATATTCCCCGCCGGGTCGACGACGAGTATCGGGTGGGGGAGGCGATCCACGAAGCTCGTGGCGCGGCGGAGCTCGGCCGTGCGCGCCGAGAGGTTCCCGGCGATCTGCGCGATGTCGGCGGCGAGGGCGCCGATCTCGTCCACTCCGGCACCCCGCTCCGCCGGGGCGGTCTCATTGCGCGCGCTCCGCGCGACCGCCGCGATCGAAAGCATCCTGCGGGTGATGCCGTTGACCCGGACGAGGCCGAGGATCAGTACCGCCGATACGATGCAGGTGAGGAGCAGCATATTCTCCTGGATCTCCTCCCAGGCGGCATACCGCGCGACGATGTAGCCGAGGGCGAGGAGGGGGATCGCGCCGATGAGCGCGCACGCCTCGGCGACCGTATGGCGGATGGAGCGCCCCGCGGGGGACCGCCGGCCCGCGGAAGGCGGGGGAGCGGCACCGTCCCCTCTGACGGCGCCCGCGAGCACCGCGGTGACCCGGAGGATCATGAGCACGCCCATCAGCATGAGCACCAGCACGGCGGCGAGGATGGCCGCGACCCGGCCGGTCGCGAGCGCATCGGAAGGGAGCAGGAGAAAGACGAAGGATAATAACGCGAGCAGGGGAATGACCGTGGCGATGACGAAGGTCCGACGGAACTTCCGCAGGAGGCGGACTATCTCGTTCGTCGGAGGCCCGGTCGTCCGGATGTTCATGTGCTCATCCCGCCCGGCCGGACGCCTTCCCGGAGTGCCGTGGCTGCGCCCGGGCACGCGATCGGCACGCCGATGGTATCATGCCCCACGTCCGGCGGCAATATTCCCATCCGGCCGGCGGGGCGGGACGCGGCCCGGCGCCGTGCCCTCCGCGTCCGCGATGAGGCACTCGACGCCGGGGAGGCGGTCGACGAGGCGCTCCCCCTCCTCCCTCCCGAGGACGACAACGGCCGTCGCGAGGGCGTCGGCCATGGCGCACGATCCGGCGATGACCGTCGCGCCCGCCACGCCGCTCTCCGCGGGCCGGCCGGTGCGCGGGTCGAAGATGTGGCCGTACCGCCTCCCGCCGCCGACGAAGAAATCCTCGTAGTCGCCGGAGGTCGCCACGGCCCTGTCCCCGACCTCGAGGACGGCGAGTACCCCGCCGCGCGGATCGCGGACGGCGACGCGCCACGGCGCGCCGCCGGGGGCGCGGCCGATGCAGCGGAGGTCCCCGCCGATCTCGACGATCGCGTCCCGCACGCCGCGCGACCGGAGGGCCTCGACCGCCCGGTCCACCGCGAACCCCTTCGCGATGCCGCCGAGGTCGACCCCCATCCCCTCCCCGGCGAGCGAGGCGAAGCGGCGGTCGCCGTCCTCCCTCAGGACGATTGCCGCGGCGTCGGGGAGCGGGGGGCCGTCGTCCGGGGGGACCGACCGGCGGGCGTCCGTCTTGAAGCCCCATCGCCGCTCGGCCGGGAGGACGAGGACGTTGAAGGCCCCGCCGGTCATCGCCGCCGCCTCCCGCACGGCCAGGAGCGCCTCATGTGAGAGGCGCGAGAGCTCGATCTCCGCTCCGGCGGGCGCGGCGTTGAGCCGCGCGATGTCGCTGCCGGGCCTGAAGATGCTCACGGCGCGCTCCACCGCCTCGATCTCGGCGAAGGCGGCGCCCGCGGCCGCGGCCGGCGCGCCCGCGAGGCCGGCGAGGAGGGAGTCCGTGATCGTGACCGAGGCCCGCGTCCCCATGGCCGGTGCGGTGAAGCGGAAGGCGCGCTGACGGAAGGGGAGGAGCAGGAGGAGGAGCGCGGCGAGGAGCAGGAGGGCCTTGAGGAGGACGCGCCCGCGGGCAGCGGCCGCTTTGTCCGAGGAGGCGGACATGGTAGAATCTCCGTCGGTGCGGCACATGATCCTGATCGGGCGCGCGCGGCGATACATTCTCAATCATATCACACCCCTCCCGGCGGCCACAGTCCCGGCGGGGGAGACGCTCGGCCTCGTCCTCGCCGAGGACGTGCGCGCGGACGGCGACGTCCCGCCGTTCAGGAACTCTGCGATGGACGGCTACGCTGTGCGGAGCGCCGACACCCGCGGGGCCTCGCGCGCGCGCCCCGCCCTCCTGCGCCTGGCCGAGGTCGTCCCGGCGGGGAAGACCCCGTCGCGGACGGTGCGCCCGGGCACGGCGGCCAAGATCATGACGGGCGCCGTCCTCCCCCGCGGCGCGGACGCCGTGCTCATCGTCGAGCGCGCCGCCGAGCGCGGCCGCACGGTCCTCTGTTTCGCCGAGGCGCGTCGGGGCGAGAACGTGCGGCGCGCGGGCGAGGACATCCCCCGCGGCGGGCTGGTCCTCCGGCGCGGCGCGGTCGTCCGGCCGCAGGAGATGGGGATGATCGCCGCCGCGGGGAGGACCGCCGTCCGCGCCGTCCCCCGCCCCCGCGTCGCGATCCTCGCCACCGGCAGCGAGCTCGTCCGGCCGGGGCGCGCGCCGGGGCCGGGGCGGATACGGAACTGCAACAACCTGTCGCTCGCCGGCCTCGTCCGGACGTGCGGCGCCGATCCCGTCGACCTCGGCATCGTCCCGGACGATCCGGCGCTCGTCCGGCGCGCGCTCCTCGCCGCCCGCGGCTTCGACATGCTCCTCCTCTCGGGGGGCGTCTCGGTGGGGGAGTATGACGTCGTCCGGCGCGTCCTCTCGCGGGTCGGGACGGCCGCGAGGGTCTGGCAGGTGCGCGTCAAGCCCGGCAAGCCCCTCGCCTTCGGCCTCCTCGGCCGGATGCCGGTCTTCGGCCTCCCCGGCAACCCCGTCTCCGTGATGGTGTCGTTCGAGCTGTTCGTGCGGCCCGCCCTCCTCGCCATGGCGGGGCGCCGGCCGCGCGCGGCGCCGGTCGTCGGGGCCGCGCTCGACGGCCGGATCGAGAACGACTCGGGGCGCGTCTTCCTCGTCCGCGCCCGGGTCACGCGCGCGGGGGGGCGGCTCGCCGCCCGGCCCGTGCGGGGCCAGGGGTCGGGCATCCTCATGTCCATGGTGCGGGCGAACGGCCTCATCGTCGTCCCGGCGCGCGCGCGCCGCGTCCGGCGGGGGGCGGCGGTGCGGGTGATGCTGTTCGACCCCGTCGACGGCCTCCCGTCCGCGCGGGGGGGGCGGCCGGCATGAACGTCGGCGGCGGGGAGCTCGTCGTCATCCTTGCGGTCGCCGTCCTCGTCCTCGGCCCGAAGCGGCTGCCGGAGATCGCCCGCTTCATCGGGCGGATGACCCGCGAGGTGCGGAAGGCCGTGGACGACATCAAGCGGGAGATCGGCGGGGGCGACGATTTTTCCGGCTGAGCCGGCCGCCCCGCCCCGGAGAGCATGCTCTCGAGAGCGATCGCCACCGGCATCATCATCATCCTCGTCGCCGTCCCGCTCGTCTACTCCAGCCAGACCCAGAACTCGTTCGGCGTCCCGAAGCGGGTCCTCTTCCAGGTCGCGGTCTCGGCGCTCCTCCTCCTCTTCGCCGCGCAGGCCGTCGCCGAGCCGGCGCGGCTCCTCGGGCGCCGCACGGCGGCCGACCTCCCCGTGCTCGGCTGGCTCGCCTGGACCGCCCTCGCCGCCGCCGGCTCGCTCGACCGGGCGGAGAGCATGCACGAGCTCATCTTCGCCGCCTGCGGCGCGGCCCTCTTCTTCATGGCGTCGAGGAACCTCGCCACCCCCCGGCGCGCGGCGGCGGTCGTCGCGGTCGTGGTCCTGGTGGGGGCGGCCGAGGCGCTCTACGGCATCGCCGAGTGGAGGGGCGTGAAGCTCCTCTACGAGTCCCGGATCAGGGAGCTCGCCCCCCGCCACGAGATGTCCGCCTGGCGGTGGACCATCCTCGGGACGTTCGGCAACGCCTACCACCTGGCGAGCTACCTCGCCCTCGCCTGTCCGCTCGCGCTCGGCGCGGCGCTCGGGGGTCGCGGGGCGCGCCGGATCGCCGCGACCGGCGCCCTCGCCGTCATGCTCCTCTGCCTCCTTCTCACGGGGGCGCGGGGGGCGTGGATCGGCGCCGCGGCGGGTCTCGCGGCCGCCGCGTTCGTCGCGCGGCGGGCAGGCCTCAGGCCAGCGCGCGGCCTCCTGCCCGGCGCCGCCCTCGTCGCGGCGCTGGTCGCCGCCGTCGCCCTCCTCCTCGCCCCCCGTGTCCTCTCCGATCTCGCCGCGAGGGTGCGGATCGTCTTCACGGAGGCGCGGACGATCCTGACGGTCTACGGCGCGCCCGGCGTCGACCGGCGGGCGGAGGCGTCCCTGACGGACGAGGTCTCGTCGCCCAGCTACCGGATCCTCGCCTGGCGGCTCTCGCTCCGGATGATCGCGCGCCGCCCGCTCCTCGGCAGCGGGCCGGGCACCTTCAAGCTCCTCTTCCTGCCGACGCTCGCCGAGGAGATCGCCCCCCTCGATCCGCTCTCCTTCTGGGGGATCACGGAGAAGATGAACGAGCCGCACAACGAGTTCCTCCAGATGGCGGTCGAGTCGGGGCTGCCTAGCCTCGCCCTCTTCCTCGCCGTCGCCGCCTCGGTCCTCGCCGCCGCGCGCCGCGCCGCCGCCCGCGCCCCGCGCGCCGCCGCCTGCCTCGTCGCGGCCGCCGCCGGGAGCGTCGTCGCGGTGCTCACGGACGCGGCCACGTCCATCCCGCTCCACGTCGTGGCGACGAACGTCGCACTCTGGGCGGTCTTCGCGCTCGTCTTCGCCCTGCCGGCGGCCGCCGGACCGCCGCCCCCGCCGCATCCCCCGCCGGCCCGCCCCCTCCGGTGGGCCGCCGCCGCCGGTATGGTCGTCTTCGCCTCCATCGCCGCACCCACGAGCATGCGGCAGCTCACGTTCGACCGCCATTTCAAATCGGCGACCACCTTCATGAATGCCGGGCGGCTCCACGAGTCGCTGCCGTACTTCCACATGGCGCTCCGGGTGATGCCCGCTTCCGGGCAGATCAGGTTCTTCTACGGCTCCACGCTCGTCCAGCTCGGAAGGTACGAGGAGGGGGCCGCCCTCCTCGAGGAGGCGCGGGGCACCTTCGAGGACGTCTACCTGTACAAGAACCTGGGCATCGCCTACGAGCGGATGGGGCGGCACGAGGACGCCCGCCGCCGGTTCGAGCGGTGGCGCGGGATGGGGATCGCCTCCCACGAGGCGAACAACCTCATCGGGCTCTCCCTGTGGCGGCAGGGGAGGGCCGAGGAGGCGGCGGCCGCCTTCCGGGAGACGCTGCGGGTGCGCCGGTGGGACTGGGCCGCCTATTCGGCCCTCGCGACCATCCTCATCGACGCCGGCCGGTTCGAGGAGGCGGCGCGCGCGCTCGATCCGCTGCCCTTCGGGACGGGCCCCCACCGGAACCCCGAGGCGTTCACCCTCCACGGGGTGGCGCTCCTGAAGGCGGGCCGGATGGAGGAGGCGGCGGCGGCGTTCCTGCGCGCCCTGTCGCTCGACCCGCGATCCGTCGCGGCGCGCAACAACCTCGCCGCGCTGTACCGGATGACCGGCAGGCGGGACGATGCCGTCCGGGAGTGGGAGGAGGTCCTCCGCGTCGAGCCGGGGAACGAGATCGCCCTGAAGAACCTCGAATCCGTCCGGGCGGCCGAGGCGGGGGAGGGGACGCCGCCCGGATCCTGACGCGGCGGCTCAGGGCGTCACGAGGTTCGGCGGGCGCTCCCCCCGCAGCATCGCCGCGAGGTTCGCCGCCGCCGTCTCGGCCATCCGCGCCCTCGTCTCGGTCGTGGCGCTCCCGACGTGGGGGAGGAGCACCGCGTTGTCGAGCTCCGCGAGCCCCGCGGAGAGGGCGGGCTCGTGCTCGTAGACGTCGAGCCCGGCCCCGGCGATCCGCCGGTCCCGGAGCGCCCGGACGTCGATGTTGTCGTAGCCGACGGCGCAGTTCGCGATCCCCTTGAGGTGCGGCGCCCCGGCGAGCACCTCATCGTCGATCCGGTCGGTGAGGAGGCAGAGGAGCCCCTCCTTGTCGGCGAGACGGGCGACGAGTTCCGCCTTCGGGAGGACGCGGTCGTCCGCGTTCAGCTCGAACGGGATCCCCTCCCGCCGGAGCGCCTCGAGGCCGCGCCCGGGGATCGGCTGGCTGACGAGGACCCGCGCGGCCATGGCGGCCTAGATCCTGATCTCCTTCAGGATCGCCTTGACGAAGCGGATGAAGTCGGCCCTGACCTTCCGCGTCGTCTCGATGACCTCGGTGTGGCTCAGCGCCCTGTCGAGGACGCCGGCGGCCATGTTCGTGATGCAGGAGACGCCGAGGACGCGCATCTGCATCTGGCGGGCGACGATGACCTCGGGGATGGTGGACATGCCGGCGGCGTCCGCGCCGATGGCGGCGTACCCGCGTATCTCCGCCGGCGTCTCGTACGACGGCCCCGAGGAGGCGAGGTAGACCCCCTTCTGGAGGCGGACCCCCTCCTTGCGCCCGACCCGCTCGGCGAGGGCGAGGAGGTCGCGGTCATAGGAGTAGGTCATGTCCACGAAGCGCACGCCGAGATCGTCGACGTGCTCGCCGCGCAGCGGGTCCTGCTTGATGTTGTTGATGTGGTCGGTGATGAGCATGAGGTCGCCGACCTTGAAGCTCCTGTTGATGGCCCCGGCGGCGTTCGTGACGACGAGCACCGCCGCGCCGAGGAGCCGCATGACGCGCACCGGGTAGGTGATGTCGAGGAGGGAGTAGCCCTCATAGTAGTGGAAGCGCCCCGACATGGTGACGACCTTCCTGTTGCAGAGGGTCCCCAGGACGAGCTCCCCCGCGTGCCCCTCGACGGTCGCGATCGGGAAGTGCGGGATGTTCTCGTAGGATATCTTGACCGGGTTCCTGATGTCGCGGGCGAGGGCCCCCATCCCCGAGCCGAGGATGAGCGCCACCTGCGGCGCGATGTCCGTGACCGCGTGAATGTAATCCACCGACTGCCGAAGGTTCCGCAAGAGCGTCTTCATCGTTCCCTCATCCCCCTCCCCGGGCCGCCGGATCGTCCCGGCGGCCGCCGATCTCCCGCTCGACCTCCTCCTCTTCGCGCCGCAGCCGGCCGAAGGAGACGCCCTCCCGCCAGAGGAAGATCGCGCCGAGCAGGTTGATAAAGATGTACTGCGCTCCCCACGCGACCCAGCCGCCCGCGAGGGCGAGGTCGTCCGGCTGGCGGAGCCGCCGGAGCGCCTCCCGGTAGGCGAGCTGGAACGAGCCGATGTAGCCGGGGCTCGGCACCATGACGGCGACGGCGAGCATCGTGAGGAGCAGGGCGTACCCCGGGAGGCCGATGCCGCGGATGTCGAACGCCCGGTTGATGAAGTAGTAGGTGAACAGGATGCACGCCCAGACGCAGACGGAATGGGCGACGACGAGGGCGACCTGCCGCACGCTCGTGAGGACACGGAGCCCGTCGATGAACGAGCCGGCCGCCCCCGCGACCCTCCCGCCGAACCGGCTCGGGAGGGGGCTGACGAGGCGCCCCACCGCGCGGCGCACCGCCGCAGGCCGGAACCGGGCGGCGACGAGCGCCGCGAGGAGCGACAGGTAGACGGCGACGAGGACGAGGCCGAGGTTCCTGAGATCCCGCTCGACCGTGAGGGAGAGGAGGAGGGAGAGGAAGATCGCCATCAGGCAGAGGGCGTCCGAGATCCGCTCGAGCACCACCGTCGCGAAGACGGCGCTGAAGGCCAGGCCGTGCCGCCGCCCGATGAGGAGGGCGCGGATGAACTCGCCGCTCCGCGCCGGGAGAACGTTGTTCGCCATGAAGCAGATGCTGATCGCGGAGAGGAGGTCGAGGAAGCCGATCCGCTTCATCGGGGCGATGAGGCACCCCCAGCGGAACGCCCGGAAGATCATGGAGGCGAAGACGAAGACCATCGCGGGGACGAGCCAGCGGTACCGCCCCCCCGCGATCGTGCGGAGGAGGTCGCGGAAATCGATCCCCCGGAAGGCGAGGAGGAGAAGGATGACCGCGAGCGCGATGCCGACGACCGTGCGGGCGTGCCTCTTCATGCGGATGCGCCGCCCGGAGCGGAGATCAGCCCCGGGGCGCGCACATGATAGCATCGCCCGCCGCCGCGGCGCAAAGACAAACGTGCGGCGCGGAAGATGTCGGGCGGAAACCGCGGCGGGGACAATGCGCCCCCCACCGTGGATTGCAACTCGCCACAGAGATCACAGAGACCACAGGGTGATGCCCAGACCCATTATTCTCCGTGTCCTCCGTGGCCTCTGTGGCAAAGAAGCTCACCCCCGCATTTATACCGAGTTGACGGTATATCCGCGTGAATCCGCGGCGGCACTATCTTCCGCGGCGGATTGTGCAAAATTCGAACGACGTCCGCGATCCGTGGGGATCCGTAATGATCCGTGCCAATCAGCGGTGGATTCTTGCTTCGATCCCTCCGGGCCGCGCCCGGTCACTTCTCCATGCACTGCCGGCAGAGCGAGTGGTTGATGCCGAAGAGGAGGAGGACCATCGCGAGGCTCAGGAGGCCGCGGGGCGCCGAGCCGAGCACCGTCTCCCAGCCGGCGAGCTTGGCGAGGACCGCCGCGGCGAGCGCGAGCGCCGCGAGGCACGCCATGACGCACGGGACGTTCTTCATCATTACTCCCTCCTTTCCGCCGTCGACCGGGAATAGTGTAGAACGACCGCCCGGGAATGTCCATCCCCGTCCGCCGCCGGCCGGGACAATGCACCCCTCGCCGCGGATTGCAACTCGCCACAGAGAGCACAGAGACCAAAGAGTGATGACCGGACCCATTATTCTCCGTGTCCTCCGTGGCCTCTGTGGCAAAGAAGCTCACCCCCGCATCTTTACCGAGTTGGTGGTATATCCGCGTTGATCCGCGGCGAGGGCATCAATTCCGCTGCGGATCCAGCGAGATACGAACGCAGCACGAAATCCGCGAGAATCCGTAATGATCCGTTCTCATCCGTGGTGGATTAGTTCTTCGTTGTCAAATCTCATCCATGGTTGGATCTGGGCCGATCCGTGGTGCATGAGTTCATTATCAACGGATGAAGGCGTCGAGCGCGGCCCCGAGGGCCCGGTCCGCCGCCTCGAGGAGGCGTTCCCACCGGGCGCCGTCCGAGAGGGGGGCGCCGCCGAACGGGACCGTCCCCCACACGGGGACGCCGCAGGACTCCTCCACCCAGGCGGCGTTCGTCGCGATCGAGGGGTCGTCGGCCGGCGGCGTCGGGGCGTTGAAGACGACGCCCGCGACCGGGAGGCCGCGCGCGCGCGCGCACTCGACGGTGAGGGCGGTGTGGTTGATGGTGCCGAGGCCCGGCCGGGCCACGACGAGCAGTGGCAGCCGCCACCGGCGGGCGAGGTCGGCCGCGGCGCGCCCCTCCCCGAGCGGGACGAGGAGGCCGCCGATCCCCTCCACGAGCAGGAGGTCGGCGCGGGCGGCGAGGGCGGCGAGGGCGGCGTCGCAGGCGGCGAGGTCGACCCGCCCGCCGGCGAGGCGCGCGGCGGCGGCGGGGGCGAGGGGGGCGGAGAAGCGGACGGGGCAGATGCGGTCGGGCGGATCGTCGAGGCCGAGCTTCTCCGCGAGGAACACGGCGTCCGGCGACACGAGGCCGTCCGCCGACTGTTCGCATCCCGTCGCCACCGGCTTCATCGCGCGGACACGGAGGCCCCGGCGGGCGAGGAGGGCGCCGATCAGCGCCGTGACGACGGTCTTGCCGACGCCCGTGTCGGTCCCCGTGACGAAGAGCGATCGCAGGCTCATTCCGTCTCCTCGCGGATGCACCGGCCGACGACCGCGACCATCCGCCGGAGGTCGCGGGGGCTCACGGAGAGCGGCGGCATGAGGACGATGACGTCGCCGAGCGGACGGATGACGAGGCCGTGCCGCCGGGCCCGCATCGAGACGCGGTGGCCGACGCGCGCCCCGAACGGGTACGGCCGTTTCGTCCGCTTCGAGCGGACGAGCTCGATCCCCGCCATCAGGCCGCACTGCCGCACGTCCCCGACGTGGGGGCGGCGGGCGAGCGGGGCGAGGAGCCGGCCGAGCAGGCGGATCTTCGGGCCGAGCCGGTCGAGCACCCGCTCCCGCCGGAAGACCTCGAGGCTCGCGAGCGCCGCCGCGCAGGCGAGGGGGTTTCCCGTGTACGAGTGGCCGTGGAAGAAGGTCCGCCTCGCCCGGTGGGGGGCGCGGAAGGCGCGGTAGATCCGGTCGGTCGCGAGCGTCGCGCCGAGCGGCAGGTAGCCGCCGCTGATCCCCTTGGAGAGGGCGAGGAGGTCGGGGGAGACCCCCTCCCGCTCGCAGGCGAACATCGTCCCGGTCCGGCCGAAGCCGACCGCCACCTCGTCGGCGATGAGGAGGACGCCGTTCTCCCGGCAGATCGAGGCGACGGCGGCGAGGTGGCCCGGCCGCGCGACGATCATCCCGCCCGCCGCCTGGACGAGGGGCTCGATGACGAGCGCGGCGATCTCGTCCCTGCGCCGCCGGACGAGCCGCGCGAGCGCCGCGAGGCATTCGCGGGAGCAGGTCGACCGCTCCCGGCCGAGGGGGCAGCGGTAGCAGTCGAACGAGGGGCCGAGGAGCGTCGGGAAGAGGAGCGGCCGGAAACGCTCGTGGAAGAGGTCGATCCCGCCGACGCTCACCGCGCCGATGGTGTCGCCGTGGTAGGCGTTCCGGAGGCGGACGAACAGCCGCTTCCGCCCCTCGCCGCCCCGCCGCCAGTAGGAGAAGGCGAGCTTCAGCGCGACCTCGACGGCCGTGGAGCCGTTGTCGGAATAGAAGACACGCGTGAGGCCGGGGGGGGCGATCCGGACGAGCTCGGCGGCGAGCTCGATCGAGGGGACGTTCCCGAGGCCGAGGAGCGTCGAGTGGGCGACGCGCCCGAGCTGGCGCCGGACGGCCCGGTCGATCTCCGGCCGGCGGTGGCCGTGCACGTTCACCCAGAGCGAGGAGACGCCGTCGAGGTAGGTCCTCCCCTCGGTGTCGGTCAGCCGGCAGCCGCGGGCCGACCGGATGATGACCGGCTCCTCCCGCTCCCAGTCGCGCATCTGCGTGAACGGGTGCCAGAGGTGCCGCCGGTCGAGCCGGGCGAGCCGCCGCGTCTCATCGTTCATCACCCGCCTCCCTCCCGGCCGAGGACGCCCGCCGCCGCGAGCTCCGCGAGGGCGCCCGCGAGCAGGTCGACGTCGGCGTCGGTGTGGGCGGCCGTGACGGAGATCCGCAGCCGGCTCTCCCCCCGGGGGACGGTCGGCGGGCGGATGGCGGGGACGAGGATGCCGCGCCGGAGGAGCTCCGCGGAGGCGCGGACGGCCGCCCCGGCGTCGCCGGTCCGGACCGGGACGATCTGGAAGCCGCTCCCCATCGTGTCGAGGCCGATCGCGCCGAGCGCCCGCCGCAGGCGGTCGGCCATGCCGAGGAGCGCGGCGCGCGTGCCGGGCTCGCGCCGGACGATACCGATCGCCGCGAGGGCGGCGGCGCATGAGGCCGGCGGCGGGGCGGTCGTGTAGATGAGGGGGCGCGCCCTGTTGCGGAGGTAGTCGGCGAGGACGGCCGAGCCGGCGACGAAGCCGCCGCTCCCCCCGAGCGCCTTGCTCAGCGTCCCCATCGAGACGTCGATCCCGTCCTCGACGCCCAAGAGCTCCGCCCCGCCCCGCCCCGCCGCGCCGAGGACGCCGGTGGCGTGCGCCTCGTCGGCCATCACCCAGGCGCCGTGCCGCCGGGCGAGCGCGACGATCTCCCGGAGCGGGGCGAGGTCGCCGTCCATGCTGAAGAGGGTGTCGGTGACGATGAGCCGCCGACGCGCGCCGCGCGCCGCGGCGAGGACCCGCTCGAGCCGCTCCACGTCGCCGTGCGGGTAGACCCTGAGGCGGGCGCCGGAGAGCCGGCAGCCGTCGATGATGCTCGCGTGGTCGAGCCGGTCGGCGATCACCTCGTCGCCCGGCCCCGCGAGCGCGGCGATGACGCCGAGGTTCGTCATGTAGCCGGTCGGGAAGAGGACGGCGGCCTCCGTCCCCTTGAACGAGGCAAGCGCCTCCTCGAGCGCCGCGTGCGGCCGCATCGTTCCCGAGACGAGCCGCGACGCCCCGGACCCCCAGCCGAATCGCTCCACCGCCTCGCGCGCGGCCGCCGACGTCGCGGGGTGGTCGGCGAGGCCGAGGTAGTCGTTCGAGCAGAAGGAGAGGAGGGCGCGGCCCCCGATGACGAGCCGCGGGCCGTCGCGCCGCTCGACGACGCGGAGCGACCGGTGGAGGCCCCTCGCCCGGATCTCGTCGAGGTCGCGCAGGAGATCGCCGTCCATCGGGCGCATGCCGTCCCTCCCCCCCGCGCCCTCCATGGGCCGTCTCACGGCGATCCCCTCCCGGCGACGAGGACGGCGAGGGGGCCGCCGAAGCCGCAGGAGACCGAGGCGGCCGCCCCGAGCGGCCGCTCCCGCGCCGCGAGCGGGGTGTAGTCGAGATCGCAGGCCGGGTCGGGCCGCCGGAGGTTGAGCGTCGGCGGAACGACGCCCCGCTCGATCGCGAGGACGGCGATGATGAACTCGACGGCGCCGGCGGCGCCGAGGAGGTGGCCGGTGGCGGGCTTCGTCGAGCTGAGCGAGAGGCCGCCGGCGGCGCGGCCGAAGGCGCGCCTGATCGCCCGCGTCTCGGCGGGATCGTTCAGGCGCGTGCCGGTGCCGTGCGTGTTGACGTAGCCGACGTCGCCCGGCGCGATCCCGGCGCGACGGACCGCCCCGGCGATGACGCGCGCGAGCGCCTCGCCGTCCGGCGCAGGCGCCGCCGCGCTGAGGCCGTCGCACCCCTCGGCCCATCCGAGGAGGACCGCCCGGACGCGGGCGCCGCGCGCGACGGCCTGCGCGCGCTCCTCGAGGACGACGACGCCGCACCCCTCGCCGAGGATGAAGCCGCTCCGCTCCGAGTCGTACGGCCTGCAGGCGTCCGCCGCGAGGACGCCCATGCGCGCGTACCCGGCCGCGAGGAGGGGGGAGAGGCATGATTCGGTCGCGCCGGCGAGGACGGCGTCCGCCATGCCGGTCGCGATCATGCGCGCCCCGGCGGCGATCGCGGCGGCCCCCGTCGCGCAGGCCGCGTTCGGCCCGAGGACCGGGCCGCGCAGGCGGAGGGCGCGCGCGACCGCGGCCGCCGGCCCTCCGCCGAAGGCGTCGGCCCAGTCGTCCTCGCCCGCGGCGCGGGGGCCGCCGCCGATGAAATCCCGGGAGAACCGCTCGAGCGAGGCGAAGCCGCCCCTGCCGGAACCGATGCAGACGCCGGTCCCGCCGCCCGCCCGGCCGGGGTCG
>JAQUPF010000025.1 GCA_028716845.1 bacterium
CAAGTACGCGGTGATGGGGGGGCTCGCCTCGTCGCTGATCCTCCTCGGGATCGCCCTTCTCTACGCCCACGCCTCGACGCTCACCATGGCCGGCATCGCCGCGGCGCTCCGCGCCCGCCCCGGCGGGCCGCTCGTCCCGTTCGTCTCGTGCCTCTTCATCGCCGGCTTCGGCCTCAAGGCCGCCCTCGTCCCGTTCCACGCCTGGCTGCCGGACGCCCATCCCTCCGCCCCGGCGCCGATCTCCGCGATGCTCTCCGGCGTCCTCATCAAGACGCTCGGCGTCTACGCCCTCGCCCGGATCCTCTTTGCCGTCATCGGGATGACGCCCGCCGTCCTCGGCGTCCTCATGGCGCTCGGGGCGGTCTCGATGCTCGCAGGCGTCCTCCTCGCCGTCGGGCAGTGGGATTTCAAGCGGCTCCTCGCCTACCACTCGATCAGCCAGGTCGGCTACATCGTCCTCGGCCTCGGCCTCGGCACGCCGCTCGGCGTCCTCGGGGGCCTCTTCCACCTGTTCAACCACTCGATCTTCAAATCGCTCCTCTTCCTCGCCGCCGGCTCGGTGGACTACGCCGCGGGGACGCGGGACCTCCGCCGGATGGGCGGCCTCCGGGAGCGGATGCCGGTGACCGCGACGACGAACTTCATCGCCTCGATGTCGATCGCGGGCGTGCCGCCGTTCAACGGCTTCTGGAGCAAGCTCATCATCATCGCCGCCTGCGTGCAGGCGGGCCGCCTCGGCTACGGCCTCCTCGCCGCCTTCGTGAGCCTCATCACGCTCGCCTCGTTCATGAAGGTGCAGCGGTACGCCTTCGCCGGCGAGCTGCGGGAGGGGCTGCGCGGCGTGCGCGAGGCGCCGCCGCGCATGCGGCTCGCCATGGTCGCGCTCGCGTGCGTCTGCGTCGCGGGGGGGGCGATCCTCCTCCCGGGGCCGGGGCGGTCGTTCCTCGGCGAGGCCGCGGCGGTCCTCCGCCCCCTCCCGGCGGCGGTCCCCGCGGGGGGGGAGGAGGACCTGTGGCCCGAGGAGCGGGCGGCGCGTCCGGGGGATGGGGAGGCGGCGCGGACGGCATGAAAAGCAGGATCCTGCTCTTCCTCGCGGCGATGGCGGTGTGGACGATGCTCACCTGGCCGCCGCGCGGCGCCACGCTCGCCGCGGGGGCGCTCGCGGCCCTCCTCGCGTCGCTCTCCGCCGGCGACTTCTTCGTGCGGCGGCCGCACGTCCTCGCGCAGCCGCGCCGCTACGTCTCGTTCCTCGTCTATTTCCCGCTGTTCCTCTGGGAGTGCCTCAAGGCGAACGTCGACGTCGCCTGGCGGGTGAGCCATCCGGGGATGCCGATCAGCCCCGGCATCGTGAAGGTGCGGACGCGGCTCCGCTCCGAGACCGGCCTCACCTTCCTCGCGAACTCCATCACCCTCACCCCGGGGACGCTGAGCGTGGACATCGACCGGAAGCACGGCATCCTCTACGTGCACTGGATCGCCGTGGCCGAGCGGGACATCGAGGGGGCGACGCGGCGGATCGTGGAGCGGTTCGAGCGGATCCTGGCGCGGGTGTTCGAGTAGGAGCGGACCGGATGCAGACGCATGGACCCATGGCGTTCGCCCGCTGGCTCGCGGGCGCGGCGGCGGTGATCGGGGCGGTCGCCCTCATCATCCTCCGCCCGTTCCCGTTCCTCTTCTACCCGGACCTCCCGCACGTCGCCTTCTTCGGCCGCTGCATGTACGTCCTGCTCCTCTGCTGCGTTCTCTGCATCTTCCGGATCATGCGGGGGCCGACCGCGCCGGACCGGGCGGTGGCGATCGACATCCTCGGCATCGTCATCGTCGGGTTCTGCGCGGTGCTCTGCATCCCCACGGGGAGGAACTGGTACATCGACGTCGGCATCGCCTGGGCGCTCCAGAGCTTCATCGCCACGCTCGCCCTCGCGAAATATCTCGAGGGGAGGTCGCTCGATGCCTGAGTGGCTCGGGGTGCTGTTCATCGTGACGGGGCTCGCCTTCGACCTCTTCGGCTGCATCGGCCTCGTGCGGCTCCCGGACGTCTACAACCGGCTCCAGGCCGCCACCAAGTGCGTGACGCTGGGGACCTGCAGCATCATGTTCGGCGTCTTCCTCATGCTCGGCTGCACCGCCGCCGGCCTCAAGGCGCTCCTCTGCATCGGCATCCTCCTCGTCACCTCGCCGGTCTCCGCCCACGCCCTCGCCCGCGCCGCCCACCGGTCGGGCGTCCGCCTCTGGGAGGGGAGCGTGGTGGACAGGTATGAGGAAGATACAGTGAGTATGGAGCAATGAAACTGCCGAAGGTCCGCGAACTGATCGAGGCGCTGCGCGCCCTCTTCGGGCGGCGCTACACCTCCCGCTTCCCCGCGGAGGTGCCCCCGGTGCCGGAGGGGTTCCGCGGCATCCCCCGCTTCGACCCGGCGGTCTGCGTCGGCTGCGGGGCGTGCGCGGTCGTCTGTCCCGCGAAGGACATCGAGGTCACGGACGAGGTGCGGGACGGGACGGGCGTGCGGCGGCTCACCATCCACTACGACGACTGCATCTTCTGCGCCCAGTGCGAGCGCAACTGCCCGACGGAGCGGGGCGTCGTCCTGACGCCGGAGTACGACCTCGCCACGGCCGACCGGCACGGCCTCCGCGAGACGGTGGAGAAGGAGCTCGTCCTCTGCGAGCTCTGCGGCGGGATCATCGGCGCGCGCGACCACCTGCGCTGGATCGCCCGGCGGGTCGGTACGGCCGCCTACACCAATCCCACCCTCATGCTCACCATGCTGTCCGAACTCCTCCCCGGCGGCGCCCCCGCCCCGGAGAAGGGGGGAGTCGTCCGGAGCGACCGGATGCGGATCCTCTGCCCGAGGTGCCGGAGGGTCTCCGCCCTCGAGTTCTCCCTGGAATAAGATGTGGGGTCAGACCTTCACTATTAACCACGGGCACGTCCGCCGTTGAGTATCGCCTGGAGGGATGCGGTCGAACGCTTCCTCGGCCTGCGCGCGGGGCGGCGCATCGTCCTCGTCGGCGTCGGGAACACCCTGCGGGGTGACGACGGCGCCGGGAGCGTCCTCGCCGCGCGGCTCCGGGCGGCCGGGAAGCGCCTCGCCTTCGACGCCGGCGCCGCCCCCGAGAACCATGCCGGGCCGGTCGCCGCGTCCTCGCCGGAGACGGTCATCATCGCGGACGCCGCCCGCTTCGGCGGCGCGGCGGGGGAGGCACGGCTCTTCGCGCCGGGGAGGCTCGCCCCCGGCGGCCTCTCCACGCACGACCCGTCCGCCGCGCTGCTCGCCCGCTATCTCGGGGAGCGCTGCGGCTGCGAGGTGGTCATCCTCGGCATCGAGCCGGCGTCGGCGAAGTTCGGGGACGGGCTGGGGCGGGAGGCGGAGGCCTCCGTCGCCGCGCTCGAGGCGATCCTCGCGCCGCACCTCGCCTGACGGCGCCGCGCTAGATGACCGTGATGCCGATCAGGTCGCCGAGCCAGCGGAACGGCGAGGTGACGGTGTACCAGAAGGTGCGCCGCTCCCGCCCGGGCTGCCTGATGACCGTCGTCTTCCGCTCGACGACCGTCGTCGTCTCCGTCGGCCGGGCGACCGTCCTCTCCGTCGTGCGGATGATCTCCCGATCCCCCCCGCACCCCGCGAGGGGGGCGAGGAGGCAGATCTGCGCGATGGCGAGTGCCGCGGCGACGGCGCGCGCCCTCCCCCGTGCGTCCTTCCTCATGGCGTCTCTCCCTCCACGGCCGCCATGACCGCGCGGCCGCGCCCATTATCGTACAAAGCCTTCACCGCGGCAACCGGTTCGGCTATAATAAAGCGCGAGGCGGGAGCGGAGTGACCGCCGCCTCCCCCGATCGACGATGAACCGGAATATCGTGTGCCGCATCCTCCTCGCGGCCTCCCTCGCCGCGGGCCCCGCGGCCGCCAACCCGCCGGCGAACCGCCAGCAGCGAATGGCCGACCGGAAGCGGGTCATCGATTTCGCCACCCGGCACGGCGTCCTCATCAAGGGGATGACGAAGGGGGAGGTCCTGAAGATCTACGGCAGGCCCGACAAGCGGTTCAACTTCGGCACCGGCGCCAACCGGGTCGAGCAGTGGACCTACTATTTCCCGCGCCGCCGGAGCGTCTTCCCCTGGAAGGACAGCCCGTTCACCGCCCGGTTCTGCTACCTCTATTTCAGGGACGACCTCCTCGTCAACTTCGAGTGACCCACCTTTGGAATACGCACCAATCCACCACTGATTCGCACGGATGATCACGGATTACCACTGATGCTGCGGATGGAGAATTCGTGGATATCCGTCAATAATCCGTGACATGATCCGTGACGATCCGCGGCGGGGAGTACATTAAGTTCACCCGTTGCGGAGCGCCGCCCCCCCCGCCCGCAGGAGCTGTTCCGCGAGCCGCCTCCCGAGCGCCGCCGGGTCGGCGGCGGGCCCCTCCGCGTCACCCCGGGCGGCCCGGCGGCCGTCCGGCGAGAGGATGCAGCCCGCCAGCCGAAGCGTCCCCCGCGAGGCGGCCGGCTCCGCGTACGCCGCGATCGGCGTCCGGCAGCCCCCGCCGAGCGCGGCGAGGAGCGCCCGCTCGGCTGCGGCGGCGGCGCGCGACGGCGGATGGTCGATCGCCCCCGCGATCCGCGCCGCCGCGGCGTCGTCCGACCGCGCCTCGACGGCGAGGCAGCCCTGCCCGGGGGCGGGGAGGAAGGACGGCGGGGTGAGCCGCTGCGTCAGAACGCCGGTGAGGCCGAGCCGCGCGAGGCCCGCCGCCGCGACGACGACCGCGTCGAAGACGCCCTCGTCGAGCCTGCGGAGCCGGGTGTCGAGGTTCCCCTTTGCCGGGACGATGCGCAGGTCGGGGCGGACGGCGAGGATGAGCGCGGCCCGTCGCGGGCTCGAGGTGCCGACTCGGCCGCCGCCGGGAAGATCGAGGAGCTCCTCGCCGCCGGCCGAGACGATCGCGTCGAACGGATCGGCGCGCCTCGTGACGGCGGCGACGGCCATGCCGGGCGGGAGGGCGGCGGGCATGTCCTTCAGGCTGTGGACGGCGAGGTCGATCCGGCCGCGCTCGAGTTCCCGCTCGATCTCCTTGACGAACAGCCCGCGCTCCCCCTCG
>JAQUPF010000026.1 GCA_028716845.1 bacterium
GAGGGCTGCCGACGGCGCCCCGTCCACCTTGAGGAGCGCGATGTTGAGCCCCCGATCGGCCCCCCGCACCTCCGCGCGGCGCTCGCCGCCGTCGGCGGCCAGGACGCTCACCCTCCCCGCCCCCTCGACGACGTGCGCCGTGGTGAGGAGGTGGCCGTCCCGGTCGATGAAGAAGCCGCTCCCCGAGCTCCTCGAGACGGCGGCGGGGCCGCCCCACCCCTCGTGGAAGAACGGGCGGCGCGCCCCCCGTTCAGGGTCGCGCTCCGCGATGACCTGCACGACCGCCGGGACGCTCCGCGCGACGATCGCGGTCACGTCGCGCTCGATGTCGGCGAGCGTGCCGGCCCCGGCCCCCGCCGGGAGCGCGATCGAGGCCGCCCCGGCGAGCGCGAGCGGCAGTGCCGCGATCCGATGCATGCGCGTCTCCTCCATGTGCGACCCTCCCCCGTCAGTACGGCTGCGGGAACCCCGCGGCGGAGGCGTCGTAGGACGCCTGCAGAATGACGTAATCCGTCCCCGGCCTCCAGGCGGCCGTGCGCCGGGGCGGGATCGAGCGGAGGACGAACTCGTCGATGGCGGCCGGACGGGTCGCGTCGAGAACGACGAGATCGGCCGCGCGCGCCGCGGCGGGTGCCGTCGCGACGGCGGGACCGCGCCCCCCGCCGCCCCTTCCGGAGAGGATGCCGAGCAGGACGACCGCCGCGACCGCGAGGGCCGCGGCCGGCGCGAGGGCCGCCGCGGGGCGGGCGGGACGGACGAGGTCGAGGATGCAGCGGAGGCGGGCCGCGCCGCCGCGCGGCGCCTCGTCCATCCGCTCGCGCAGCCGGCCCCAGAAGCCGTCCCAGTAGGCCGGCGGGGGCTCGGGGGCGCTCATGCCGTGGAGTGCGTCGAGGGTCGCCTCGAGCCGGCGCAACGCCGTCGCGCAGGAGGGGCAGGCCGAGAGGTGCCGCCCGATCGCCGCCTCCGCGCCGGCGTCCAGGACGCCGTCGCGATAATCCGACAGCAGCCGCTCGACCCTCGCGCACCGCATCATCGCGTCCACCGCCGCCTCACTCGATGAAATCCCGCAGCCGCCGCCGGAGCTTCAGCCGCGCGTGGTGCAGGCGCGACCGCACCGTCCCCTCCGAGCAGCCCATCACCCGGGCGATATCCTCGTGCCGCATGCGCTCGAACTCGTGCAGGACGAGCGCCGTCCGCTGTTTCGGGGGGAGCGATTCGAGCGCCGCCGCGATGGCGCCCCTGAGCTCGTTCCCCTCCGCCCCGCCGCCGTGCGAGGCGGCCGGACCCTCCCCGTGGTCGAGGAAATCCTGGAAATCCGTCTCCCCGCGCCGCCGCCGCCGCCGCAGGCAGTCCATGCAGCAGTTGATCAGGATGCGGTAGAGCCATGTGAAGAAGCTCGACCGCCCGCCGAACTGGCCGATCCTCCTGTACGCCCGGATGAAGGTCTCCTGCGCGACGTCGTCGGCGTCGCCGTGATTCCCGGTCATCCGGTACGCGATCGCGTACACCCGCCTCCCGTACCGCTCGACGATCTCCCTGAAGGCGGTCTCATCCCCCTCCTGTACCCGCCGCACCGCACGCGCATCGGACGCTTCCATGGCACGCTGCGCGGCGCGCGCCCATGCGTCGCGCCGCGATGAGCGTCCGGATTATAGTACAAGGGGCGGGGGCGGATAATGCTTTTTCGGCCGGCGGGCGCCGAAAAAGAGCCGGACAGGCCGAGTGAATGGAGGGGTGTGCCGCAACGGGTGCGGCTTCAAGCTCGGACCTGTCCAGTTCTTTAATCGTTCACAGCGCATCGCGCCTTTTTCAATCTCACAGGTGAGACGCCGCGGGGGGAGAAAACGTTCAAAAATAATTCGGCCCGGCGGAAAAGGCGGGCGGCGGTCCTCCCGCCGCCCGCGGGACCGTCCGTCGTTCGCGCGCTCAGGCCGCGCTCATCGGCGAGTCGCCCGTCACCATCTCCTCGGCGTCCGATATCATCTCCTCGCGCGCGTCGTCCGCCTGGGCGGCGAGCGCCTTCTCGGCCGAAATCTCGCCCGCCTTCTTCGCGGGGCCCGCGGTCTTCTCGGCGAAGAGCTTGCCGATGAGGGCGTAGACGGCGAGCGGGATGACGAGGACGTAGAGGAAGTACTGCAGCGCCCCGAGGGTGAAGATCGGCTGCGGGGCGAAGCGGTTCATGTTGAACAGGATGATCGCCGTCGCGGCGTAGTCCACGGAGAAATTGGCGTGCGGGTTGCTCGCCTTGAAGAGGCAGAGGCCGTTTGTCCGGTCCTTCTGGAACGGCCAGAGGAGGCTCCCCCCCATGTGGCCGGTGAGGTCCTCGGTGATGTGGATCGAGTAGCCGAGGAAGGCGACGACGCCGTACAGCCAGCCGAGGCCCCAGCCGACGATGCGCGAGGCGATGACGGCCGCGGCGGCGGCGAGGATGAAGCCGAGGACGAAGCTGTGGCTCCAGGTCCGGTGCCAGGGGAGGAACTCCACCTCGACGTGGTCCCCCTTCCTCTTGAAGCCGAACTGCGGCCCGCTCATGATGTCCACGACGGACGGCCTCCCGTGCGTCTCGAGCAGCTTCCCGCGCACCTTGTAGCGGCCGACACGGTTCTCCTTCGGCTCGGTGCCGAGGTACGGGACCTGGGAGGTGGTGACGATCTCGTTGACGACGACGACGATCTCGTTCCGCTCGCCGTCGAACTTGACGACGTACTGCCGCCACAGGTCCACGCCGAGCCGGAGCGGGTAGAGCTGCGCCTTGACGTAGCGGCCCGTCTCCCACGCCTCGTCGACGGCCTTCCCGATCTGCGCGGCGATGGACCGGGGGTCCGGGTTGTTCGGGTCCGCGTCCACGTCGTGGTCGGCCTTCGCGAAGAACTGGCCGACCTTGAAATCGAGCGTGTCCGGCATGATGCCGAACAGCCCGCCGAGGGCGAGGATGTACGAGCTCGCGACGTTGCTGTTGCCGAGCCTCGTCGCCGCCGGGATGAACGATGCGAGCGCCACGCCGCTCATGAAATGCGTGAGTCCCTTCATGCCCTATTCCCCCCTCTCCTCCAGCGTGTTGCGGCGCCTCATACGAGGCGGAAGAACTTGAGGACCGCCTCCCCGTGCCCGCCCATGCTGAGCGTCATCCAGACGAGCAGCACCGCCATCGCGTTGCTCTTGCGCGAGTGGTAGAGCGCCGGGATGAGGCCGATGCCGGTCGAGACGGTCATGAGGAAGATCCCCATCCAGCCCATGAGCCCCCACACGATCGCGACGACCAGCACGAGGGCGATCCAGAGGATGATGTGGTAGTCGTACCTCGTGATGAGGCAGACGGTCCACCGCGTGAGCGGGAACATGAGGAGGAAGCTCAGGGCGCCGCTGATGAGGATCACCGAGAGGATCTGGAAGTAGTCCTGCATCGTGTACGGGGTGAAGATCGGCTTCATGAGGATCGCCATGCCGCCCCGGGAGAGGACGAGCAGCGGCACGAAGAAGAAGAGGAACGAACCGACGTAGTAGATCGTCTTGGAGACCCCCTGCGACATGACGAAGATCCGGTCGTCCCGCTGCCCCGTCGCGTGCCCCGAGATGATCCCGCCGATGCCGCCGGTCACCGCCGGGATGAAGGCCGCGAGGCCGCCGCCGATGGTGCCGGCGAAGACCGCCTTGCCGATGAGCCGGTGGTCCACGTCGATCGATTCGCCGATGTACTGGGGCGGCACCGCCTGCCGCGAGATGAGGTTCTGGATGATGCCCGCGACGGCGAAGAGGCCGACGAAGACCGGCATGATCCCCTGGAAGCTCATCTCGAGCGGCACGAGCGTCTTGTTCATGATGATGATGCCGAGGAAGGCGGCGAGGACGAAGGTGCCGAGGCCGGCGATGAGGTTCAGCCATGCCCACTTGAACTTCTCCAGGACGGTCCTCCCGAGGCCGCAGCCCTTCGGCCACTCGCTCATGAGCATGTAGACGATGAAGAGGAGCATCACCCACCCCAGGTTCTGCCCGGTGATGTTCTTGATGGGGGTCATCGCGTAGAAGAGGAACGGCGTGAGGAGCGCCATCATCACCACCGCCGCGAGCCCGCCGACGCCGGTGAGGATCGAGGCCTCGAAGCCCCGCCCCTGGAGCATGTACTTCTGGCCGGGCAGCACGACGAAGACGGCCGACTCGTCCGGGGCGCCGAAGAACATCGACGGGATCGTGTTGATGAACGAGAAGGCGACGAGGAGCGACATGAAGAAGGCCGGGACCGCCTCGACCGGGATGAGGCCCGGCCGCGCGTACCAGGCGATGAGGATGATGCCGCAGACGTTGTAGATGTGGAGCGCCGGCACCATCGACAGGAGCGCGCCGATGACCGTGCCGAGCACCGTGTAGGCGAGTATCATGACGACGTCCATATCCCCTCCTCCCCGGCTCCGCCGGAGACCCGCGCCGGCTTCAGTAGGTCTGGATCGGCTGCTCCCCCGCCTCCTCCTCCGCCCGGCGCATCGCCGGGCTCATGGTGCGCTCGATCTTCTCCTCCTTGCGGCGGGCGCCCTCCCAGCGCGGGATCGACTCCGTCGGGATCGTGTCCTCCTGGAGGAGGACGATCCGCTCGAGGTCGCGCGCCTGGACCTGCGGCTTCCCGCGGTACTCGTCCACGCTCCCGGCGAGCCGGATCTCCCTGCCGACGGTCGTGATCTCCTTCCGGTAGGAGGCGTCCTTGATCCGCTCCAGGTCCGCCTTCCAGAGGGGGACGTCGATGACGCCGGTCGTGTCGCCGACCGTGAGGAAGACGTTCCCCCGCACCTCCCGCGCGGAGACGATCTCGCCGGTGATCTCGACGAGCTTCGTCTTGTCCTCGATGGTGATGTCGCCGATGGCGACCCGGTGCACCTCGACCGGCTTCACCTTCACGTTCGAGGGGACGTTGATCATGATGCTCGTCCCCCACCGGTCCGTGGTCTGGATCTGGCCGACGACGCTCACCTCGTCCCCCGCGTGGGGGAGGTTCCCCGACTCCCGCATCTGCCGCCGCCCGCGGAACGCCTGGCACTTGACCGTGCCGGTGCCGTCGTCGAGCATGAACGAGACGCCGTCCTCCTGCGTCATCCTCGCGCTCACCACCTTGCCGCTGACCTCGACCACGGCGTTGTTGTAACCGGGGGTGATCTCGCCGACCTTGATGAGCGGCGCCTTGAGCCGCGTGGCGGTGAACCAGAGGAGGAGGAGTCCCCCGATCGCGACGACGAGCGCCGCGCGCTTGAAGAAGACGATGCTCATCCGCTTCTTCAGCTCGGTCCCGCAGTAGGGGCACCGCTCGTAGGCCCCCACGAACTTGCCGCAGCTCGGGCAGAGCGTCTCCTCCGGCAGCTGGCGCTCGGTGCCGGCGCCGCACACGTCCCGCTGTGTCTCTCCCATGGCGCGCCCCCTCCTCTCGTCCGCCCCCGTCGAAGCCCGGCGTCACCCGCCGGATGGGGAACGGCGCGCGCGGCCGCGCCGCGCGCGCCTCCCCCGTCCCGGTATCGCCTCGGTTGGTCCCATCGCGCTGTTCGCCGCCGGGCGACCGGCGACTATCAGTACTATAGCACGCCCGCCGGGGCGGCGGGCACGGAATTTTCCGCCGCGCACTCGATCAGGTCGCTCGCCCTGTCGGCGAAGGTGAGCCGCACCGCGACCCCGCCGCGGCCCGCGGCGCGGAGCGCCCCCTCGACCGCCGCCCGCGCGAGCTCCGGCCGGTTGCACTCGCGCGAGAGGTGCGCGAGGAAGACGTCGCGCAAGCCCTCGGTCGCGACGGCCGCGACGAGGGCGGCGGCCTCCTCGTTGGAGAGGTGCCCGTTGCCCCCGCGGATCCGCTCCTTGAGCGACGGGTGGCGGTCGCCGCCGGCGAGGAGCTCCCCGTCGTGGTTCGCCTCGATGACGATCGCACGGCACCCCCTGAGGCGCTCTTTCACCTGCGGGGCGGGGTGCCCGAGATCGGTCGAGATGCCCACGCGGCACCCCCCGGCGGAGAGAACGAAGCCGACCGGATCGAGCGCATCGTGCGGCACCGGGAATGGGCTCACCGTGAACGGCCCCACCGAAAAGTCGGCGCCCGTGCGGAAGAGCCTGAACGCCGGCGCGGGGAGGCCGCGGTCGAACAGCCCGCTCGCCGTCATGCGGTTCGCGTGGACGGGGATGCCGTGCACCCTGTGCAGCACCGCGAGGCCCTGCACGTGGTCGCCGTGCTCATGGCTCACGAGCACCGCGCTGACCCCCCCGAGGTCGACGCCGATCGTCCCGAGGCGGGCCCCGAGTTCCCTCCTGCTCAGCCCCGCGTCGACCAAAATCCCGCAGCCGGCCTCCTCGACATAGATGGCGTTTCCCGAACTCCCGCTCGCCAGCACGCAGATCTTCATCGGCATTGCCATTCGCACGCGGTCCGGAAGAGTGATATCATCTCCCCGATGCGCCCGTCAAACAGTATCACTCCCGTCCCCCGCGCGCGCGGGGGATTCATGCGAAACCGCCCGGCCCCGCTGATCGCCCTCTTCCTGCTCGCGCTGCCGTATGTCCTGCTCTCACCCGCCGTCTTCGGGACAGAGGCGATCCTCTTCCCCGATCATCTCTCGTTCTTCTACCCGTTCAAATATGCCGCCGCCCGGATGTACCGGGAGGGCCGCATCGCCCTGTGGAATCCCTACATCTTCGCGGGGCTCCCCGCAGGGGCGGAGATACAGACCGCGCTCTTCTACCCGCTCAACATCTTCTTCCTCCCCCTCCCCGTCTTCAGGGCGATCGCCCACTTCGCGGCCTTCCACCTGTTCCTCGCCTCCCTCTTCATGTATCTCTTCCTGCGCGGGATCGGGATCTCGAGGCGCTCCTCCCTCTTCGGCTCCTGCGTCTTCGCCTACAACGGCTTCAGCATCGTGCACACGGAACAGCTCTCCATCATCTCCACCTGCGCCTGGCTGCCGCTCCTCCTCCTCCTCCTCCAGCGCGCATCGGAGCGGCGGGGGATCCTGTACCCGACGCTCGCCGGCCTCGCGCTGGGGCTCCAGTTCCTGGCCGGTCACCCGCAGATGGCGCTGATCAACATGCTCACCCTCGGGGCCTATGCCGTGTTCCTGCTGTGGGGGCCGATGCGCGCGGGCGACCGGGCGGAGGCGCGACGGCGGGCGCGCGTCTCCGTCGCGATCGCCGCGCTGGGCCTCTCGCTCGCCTCCATCGCCCTCATCCCCTTCGCGGAGGCGTACCGCCATTCGCTGCGGGCGCACGCCGGGGCGGCCGGCCCCGCCAGGGTCGCCCTCGCCCCCGGGCGGCTCCATACCATGCTCCTGCCCGGACTCCGCCCGGAGGAAGGCGCCCTCGCAGAGGTCACCGGCGGGGTCTACGTCGGGGCCATCCCCTTTCTCCTCGCCCTCCTCGCCGTGGTCACGATGCGGAGGGGAGTCGCCGCCTTCCTCGCCATCCTCGCCGGCCTCTCGATCCTCGCCGCGCTCGGCGGGGCGACGCCCGTGTATCGCCTGCTCCACGCCGTTCCGCCGCTTCGCCCCGCGCTGCAGCTGCCGATCAGGCTGCTCTTCCCCTCCATGCTGGCGCTGTCGGCGCTCTCCTCGATCGCGCTCGACCGGTTTGCCGGGGAAACGCCCGGCATTCCATCCCCGCCCCGATGGGCATGGATCATTCTCGTCGTCCCGCTCTCGCTCTTCGTCATGGCGCTCGCCGGCCCGTCGGGCGGCGCTCCCTCGCCGCACGCAACCGCGGGCGTCATCCGCGCGACGTGCAGGTTCCTCGCGCTGCTCGGCGCCGGGCTGCTCCTGCTCTCGCTGCGGGCGCGGGGGAGGATCGGCGCGCGGGCGATCGCGCCGGTCCTGCTCATCCTCACGCTCGCGGATCTCCTCTCCTTCGGCCGCGGCTATCTCCGGTTCGGCGATGCGGCCGCGGCGGGCGCGAAGCCTCCCGTGTTCGATTTCTTCGAGCGGGACGACGGCCTCTACCGTGTCTCGATCTTCGACCGGGAGATAGGGCTGAACCTGCCCATGGTCTACGGGATACAGGGCATCAGCGGCTACAGCCCGATCATCCTGATGGACACGCTCCGCTACGCGATCTTCAGCGCCACCCGCTCCCACGACCTCAGCGCGGTGCACCCGATGTCGAGGTTCTACCTTCTCCCCGACGTCGACACGAAGATGAGCGGCCTGCTGAACGTCAAGTACCACGTCTCGCCGTTCACGAGCGACGGCGTCCCGATGATGCGCGTCTCCCGGCGGGAGCATTTCTATCCCCGGGCCTTCATCATCCCCCGCCACGCCGTGATGCCCGAGCGGTCCCGGATACTGGAGATGCTCGCGGACGAGGCGTTCGATCCGGCGGCGACGGTCATGCTGGAAACCGACGCGGGGCTGGAGGGCTTCGAATTCTCCGCGGGAACGCGCGGCTCCGCCCGGGTCGAGCGCTTCTCCCGCGACCGCATCGACGTCGTCACGAGCGCCGACGGAGACGCCTTCCTCTTCGTTTCGGAGATTTTCTTTCCGGGATGGAGGGTCTCGGTCGACGGCGCGGGCGGCACGATCTACCGCGCCCACTATCTCTTCAGGGCGGTCCCGCTCAGGAGGGGCGAGCACCGCGTGAGCTTCATCTACGATCCCGCCTCGTTCAGGGCGGGGCTGTACCTCACGATCGGCTCGCTCGCGCTCGCGTTGTTCCTGCTCCTCCTCGGCCTCCCCGCCGCGGCGCGCCGTCGGGGCGGCCCCGCGGGCCGCTGAGTCCCCCGCGGGCCTTTCAGGCGATGTACGGCTCCACCTCGCGGGCGAGCGCGGGGGGGATCTCGGCATCGATGACGACGACGTCGCCCTCGTAGCTCCTGGAGAGGACGTTCCCGCCGGCGTGGATCCTCGAGATGAGCGCTGCCGCCGCCTGCGGCAGCGCGAGCCGGCAGCGGATCAACCGCCTGGCCAGTTCCGCCTCCACCGCCGCGAGGAGCGCGTCGAGGCCCCGCCCGCGGAGCGCCGACACCGGGACGCTCGCCGGGAAGCGCCGGCCGTAGCGGACCCGACGCGAATCGTCCGGCAGGAGGTCGATCTTGTTCAGCGCCGCGATCACCGGCGTCTCCCCGGCGCCGATCTCGCGGAGCACCCCGGACGCCGCCTCGATCTGCTCGTCCACGCGCGGGTGGGCGAGGTCGACGACGTGGACGAGGAGGTCCGCCTCCCGCACCCCCTCGAGCGTCGCCTTGAACGACTCGACGAGGTGGTGCGGCAGCTTCCGGATGAAGCCGACCGTGTCGGTGAAGAGGGCGCGCCGGCCGCCGGGGAGGGCGAGGAGGCGCGTCGTCGGGTCGAGCGTCGCGAAGAGCCGGTCCTCGACGCGCACCCCCGCGCGCGTGAGCGCGTTCATGAGCGTCGACTTCCCGGCGTTCGTGTAGCCGACGAGCGCGACCGAGGGGATCTCGCGCCGACGCCGCCGCTTCGACTGCGTGGCCCGCTCCCTCCCGATCCCCTCCAGCCGCTCCCCGAGCCGGTCGATCTTCCGGCGGATGCGCCGCCGGTCCACCTCGAGCTGCTGCTCGCCGGGGCCGCGGGTGCCGATCCCCCCCTCCTGCCGCGAGAGGTGGGTCCACGCCCTCGTGAGACGGGGGAGCATGTAGCGGAGCTGGGCGAGCTCGACCTGGATCTTCCCCTCGCGCGACCGGGCGCGCTGGGCGAAGATGTCCATGATCAGCTCGGTCCGGTCGATGACCCGCCGCCCCGTCAGCTCCTGGAGGTTCTTCACCTGGGCGGGGGTGAGCTCGTCGTCGAAGACGACGAGGTCGGCCCGCTCGCGGGCGCAGGCGTCCCGCAGCTCCCCCGCCTTCCCCCGCCCGATCGCGAAGGCGGCGGAGGGGGACGGCAGCTTCTGGATGAGCGTCTCCGCCACCTCGGCCCCGGCGGTCCGCGCGAGCTGGGCGAGCTCGGCGAGGTGGTCCTCGACCTCCCAGCGCCGCACCCCCCCCGCCTCGAGGCCGACGAGGATCGCCCTTTCCTTTGGGGTCAACCCTTTACAATTATAACTTTCACCCACCGTGGCCGGCCTCCCGCGACGACGATCATTCATCTGTTGAGGAGCGCCCTTTGCACCGCGTCAACCTTGCGCGCAAGCCTTCGGTCCCGCAACAGCGCCGCATTGAGCCTCCGCCTGTTTATTATCAACCCGGGAGGACTGGCGAGGACTTCCGCCGCGATCCGCCGCAGGGTCATCCGCGGCGACATGAGCCGGTAACAAAGTTCCATGAACACCCGGCGGGCCACGCCTCGTGAATATCTTCTGAAGAGATCCTTCTCCCTCGCCTGAAACACCCTCGCGACCTCGGCGGCAACCTCCCCGGTGGTGATGCACGGCGCGATCTCGTACATCCTGCTGTATTCTCTTTCGTCCGGTCTTCCCTCGACATGCTCATCGTACACCCACTCGATGAATCCCTCCCGCCCGAGTATGCGCTGTGCCCCTTGTTCCTTGAAATGATTCTTCATCAGGCAGTGACAATGAACCTCCACGCCCGACTGCCGGACCTTGTCTTCCAGAAGGCCGAGAAACCTCGATCGGTCGTGGTCATCCCTGAAGATAGCCGCCTTCTCGTTGCCCCGCGACGTGACATGGTACCATGCCCCTTCGTACTGGATCCTCAACGGTCTCGCCATCGGCGTCGCGCTCCTTCCCAAGGGGGAAAGTTATAATTGTAAAGGGTTGACCCCATGTAGGGAATCGGCGATGCGGGCGGCGGTGGCGGCAGGCGGCTCGCCGGGGGGGACGTCGAACCAGCGTATCCGCGGGTCCCTTCCGAACCAGGTCATCTGCCGCTTCGCGTACGCGCGCGTCGCCCGCTCGATCAGCCGCCCCGCCTCCTCGAGCGAATGCCTCCCCTCGAGGAAGCCGCGGATCTCGTCCACGCCGAGGGACTGCATGACGGTCGCCCCGTCTCCGGGCCGCATCCCGAGGAGCGCCCGCACCTCCCCGACCGCCCCCTCACGGAGCATCCTGCCGACCCGCTCCGCGATCCGCCGCGCGAGGTCGTCCCGCTCCCGCCGCATTCCCGCGAAGATGCACCGGCAGCCGAGCCGCTCGCTGTGCCAGGGCCGCCCCTCCCCGGCCCCGGCGCGCGCCGACGCCCACCGCGTCCGCAGGGACGACGGCCGCCGGCCGCTCCGCTCGTGGATCTCGATCGCCCGCACGATCCGCCGGAGGTCGTTCGGGTGGACGGCCGCGGCGGCCTCGGGGTCGATCGCCCGCAGGCGGTCGTGGAGGGCCGCCCGCCCCCGGAGCCGCGCCTCCTCCTCGAGCGCCGCCCGGAGCGCCGGGTCCCTGCCGGGGCCCTCGAAGAGGCCGTCGGCGAGCGCCCGCACGTACATCCCCGAGCCGCCCGCGACGACCGGGAGCCGGCCGCGCCGCCGGATCCCCTCGACCGCCGCCGCGGCGAGGCGGGCGAAGCAGGCGGCGTCGAACCGCTCGCCCGGATCAGAGACGTCGATCAGGTGGTGGCGGACGCGGCGGCGCTCCGCGGCCGACGGCTTCGCCGAGAGAACGTCGAGGCCGCGGTAGACCTGCATGGAGTCGGCGGAGACGATCTCGCCGCCGAGGCGGCGGGCGAGCTCGACGGCGACGGCGGTCTTGCCGGCGGCCGTCGGGCCGACGAGGAAGATGACATCGGCCGCCCGCGTCACGCCCTCCCGAACCTCCGGTCGAGCTCCCCGCGGGGGATCGTGATCATCGTCGGACGCCCGTGCGGGCAGGTCCCCGGCCGCTCGCACCGCAGGAGGTCGTCGACGAGGGCAGCGAGCGCCTCCGCCGGCAGGTCGTCGCGCGCCTTCACGGCGGCGCGGCAGACCTTCCGCGCGGCGACGCGGGCCATCTCCTCCCGCACCGCGCCGCCCCTCCCCTCCGCGGCGAGCGCGGCGACCGCGTCCCGCATGAGGCGGGCGGCGTCGACCGTCCCGATGCAGGCGGGGAGCTGGTCCACCTTCACCGCCGACCCGCCGAACGGCTCGATCCCGATGCCGAGGGCGCGGAGGACGTGGGCGTACTCCTCCGCCGCCAGCCGCTCCGCCGGCGGGAGCTCGATGACCGCCGGCACGAGGAGCCGCTGGACCTCGCCGGCGCCGGCGGCGTACCCGCGCATGAGCCGCTCGAAGAGGACCCGCTCGTGCGCGGCGTGCTGGTCGACGATTACGAGGCCGTCGGGGCCCTCGCAGACGATGTACAGGCCGCCGGACTGTCCGAGGATGCGGAGCCGCCGGCCGGGCTCCTCCCCCCGCCCCTCCCCGAGCGGCATCGCCTCCTGGACGCCGGACGGCCCGGGGACGCGGTCGAAGACGCCGCCTCCCTCCCTCGTCTCGTACGCGGGCGGGCGCGAAGCGGCGGCCGGCGACGCGGCCCGGAGCGCCGCCGCGACGGCGTCACGGACGAGGTCGCGGACGAGGGCCCCGTTCCGGAAGCGGACCTCGCGCTTGGCGGGGTGCACGTTCACGTCCACCTCGTGCGGCTCGATCTCGAGGAAGAGGAAGAGGATCGGGTGGCGCCCCGCCGGGACGAGGCCGTCGCAGGCGTCGGCGACGGCGAACCGGAGGACGCGGTCCTCGACCGGCCTGCCGTTGACGAAGAAATGCTGGCCGGTCCTGTTCCCCCTCGTGACGCCCGGGGGGCTCACGAAGCCGCTCGCCCGCACCGCCCCGCGGGCCCCCTCGACCGGCAGGAGGTCGCGGGCGACGTCGGCGCCGAACAGCGCGGCGATCCGGTCGCGCGGGGAGGGGACAGCGGGCGCGCGGATGATCTCGTCGCCGTCCGCGACGAGGGTGAAGCCGACGCCGTGCCGCACGAGGGCCTCCCAGGTGACGGCGGCGGCGATGTGGGAGGTCTCGGTCCGCGCGGTGCGGAGGAAGCGCCGCCGCACGGGCGTGTTGAAGAAGAGGTCGCGGACCGCCACCTCGGTCCCGTCGGGCGCGCCCGCCTCGGCGACGCGGACGACCCTGCCGCCCTCGACGAGGATCCGCACGCCGGCGAGCGCCCCCCGCTCCTTCGTCGTGAGCTCGAGGCGGGAGACGGCGGCGATCGAGGGGAGGGCCTCGCCGCGGAACCCCATCGTCGCGATCCGGAACAGGTCGTCCGCCGAGGAGATCTTGCTCGTCGAGTGCCGTTCGAGCGCGCGCCCCGCGTCCTCGGCCGACATGCCGCAGCCGTCGTCGCGCACCCGGACGAGGTGCCCGCCGCCGCCCCGCACCTCGACGCGGATGTCGGTCGCCCCGGCGTCGATCGCGTTCTCCACGAGCTCCCTGGCGACCGAGGCCGGCCGCTCCACCACCTCGCCGGCGGCGATCTTGTTGACGACCGAATCGGGCAATATCCTAACGAGGCCCATGGCAGCGGTCCTTCAGCCGCTTCAGCACGGCGAGCGCCTCCAGCGGCGTCATCCGGTCGGGATCGAGCGCCCGGATCTCCTCGGCGAGCGGGTCGGGCCTCGCCTCGAAGAGGCCGAGCTGCTGCGGCCCGCCGGCCGGCGCCCCCTCGGGGCGCGGGAGCCGCTCCTCCCGCACGCACCCCTCCTCGAGGGTGTTGAGGATGTCCTTCGCGCGCTCGATCACCTTCCGTGGCAGCCCGGCGAGGCGGGCGACGTGGATGCCGTAGCTCTTGTCGGTGCCGCCGGGGACGATCTTCCGCAGGAAGATGATCTCGTCGTTCCACTCCCGCACCGCCACGTTGTAGTTCTTCACGCCGGGGAGGTTCATCTCGAGCTCGGTGAGCTCGTGGTAATGCGTGGCGAAGAGCGTGCGCGCCCGCGAGCGGGGGCTGTTGTGGAGGTACTCGGCCACCGCCCAGGCGATGCTGATCCCGTCGAAGGTGCTCGTCCCGCGCCCGATCTCGTCGAGGACGATCAGGCTCCGCTCGGTGGCGTTGTTGAGGATGTTCGCCGTCTCGTTCATCTCCACCATGAAGGTGCTCTGCCCCCGGGCGAGCTCGTCCGACGCCCCCACGCGGGTGAAGATCCGGTCGGCGACGCCGATCCGCGCCCGCGAGGCGGGGATGAAGGACCCCGCCTGGGCCATGAGGACGAGGAGGGCCGCCTGCCGGATGTAGGTGGATTTCCCCGCCATGTTCGGCCCGGTGATGATGAGGAGCTGGTTCTCCTCGGTGTCGAGGAGGAGGTCGTTCGGGACGAACCGCTCGCCGGCGAGGGCCTGCTCGAGCACCGGGTGCCTCCCGTCGGCGATCTCGATCCGGTCGCCGTCGTCCACGGCGGGGCGCGTGTAGCCGTTCCGGCGGGCGGCGGCGGCGAGGGAGTTCATCGCGTCGAGGAGCGCCGCGCCGCGCGCGACCCGCTGGATCCGCTCCGTGGCCGCGACGACACCCGCCCGGACCGACTGGAAAAGGTCGTACTCCATCGCCGCGGCCCGCTCCTCGGCGCCGAGGACCTTCGACTCGTACCCCTTCAGCTCCTCCGTGACGAACCGCTCGCCGGTCGAGAGGGTCTGCTTCCGGATGTAGTCCGCCGGCACGGCCCCCAGGTTCGGCCTCGTCACCTCGATGTAGTAGCCGAAGACCTTGTTGTAGCCGACCTTGAGCGACCGGATGCCGGTCCGCTCGGCCTCCCGCCGCTGGAGGTGCGCGATCCAGGACTTCCCCTCCCGCGCGGCGAGGCGGAGCTCGTCGAGCGCCGGGTCGAAGCCGTCCCTGATGATCCCCCCCTCCCGCAGGCCCGGCGGCGCCTCGGGATGGATGCCGCGCGCGATGAGGCCGGCCGTCTCCGACAGGTCATCGAGCATCCCGAGCGCCTCCCCCACCGCCGCCGAGCCGAGCGGGGCGGCGGCCTCGCGGAGGGCGGGGAGGAGGGCGAGGGAGGCCCCGAGGGCGAGGAGGTCCCGCGCGTTCCCCTGCCCGCAGCCGATCCTCGAGATGAGCCGCTCCACGTCCCGGCAGCCGCGGAGCGCCGCGGCGACCGCCTCCGAGGCGGCGGGGGCGGCGCGGAGGTCCTCGACGCCGTCCTGCCGGCGGGCGATCTCGGCCGGGTCGACGAGCGGCTCGAGCAGCCACTGCCGGAGGAGCCGCCCCCCCATCGGCGTCGCGGTGAAATCGAGGACCGACAGGAGCGTCCCCTCCCGCCCCCCGGTCCGGAGGTTGCGGACGATCTCGAGGTTGCGCTGCGTCGTCGCGTCGAGCAGCATGCAGCGGGCGCTCTGCACGGCGGTGAGCTTCGTCACGTGGGCGAGCGAGGTGTGCCTCGTCTCGCGGAGGTAGTGGAGGACGGCGGCGGCCGCGGTGAGCGCCGGGCCGAGGCCGGCGCAGCCGAAGCCGTCGAGCGACTGCGTCCGGAAGAACTCCCGGAGCGCCCGGACCGCCTCCTCGCGCTCGAAGCGCCAGTCGTCGAGCGGGGTCGTCATCGCCGGCGCCGCGTCCCGGAGGCGCCGCATGAACGGCGCCTCCTCCTCGAGCCCCGCCGGCAGGAGGATCTCGCTCGGCGAGCGGCGGGCGATCTCGTCGAGGAGCTCGTCGGCGCCCGCGAGGTCCGTCACGAGGAACTCGCCCGTGGAGAGATCGAGGAGGGCGAGGCCGAAGCGGTCCCCGGCGCGGGCGACCGCCGCGAGGTAGTTGGTGCTCTTCTCGCCGAGCAGGCCGTCGTCGAGCGCCGTCCCCGGCGTCACGACCCTCGTAACCTCCCGCCGCACGAGGCCGCGGGCGGCGGCGGGGTCCTCCATCTGGTCGCAGACGGCGACCCGGTGCCCCGCCCGCACGAGCCGCGCAATGTACTCGTCGGCGGCGTGGTGGGGGACGCCGCACATCGGCACCTTGTTGCCCCGGCCGCTCTCCCGCGCCGTGAGCGTGATGTTCAGGATGGGGGCGGCGGTCACGGCGTCCTCGAAGAACATCTCGTAGAAGTCGCCGAGGCGAAACATGAGGATGGAGGGGGGCGTCTCCCGCTTGAGCCGCCGGTACTGCTGCATCATCGGGGTGAGTTTCATGCGGCTCCCGGACGCCGGGCGGCCCGCGGGCGCGGGCCGGGACACGGGCGCCTCATGGCCGCCCGGCGACGCCGGGCGGCGGCCCCGCCGCCCCGCGGCGCGCGAGTTCCTCCTCGGCCCTGAGCGCCCGCCGGCGCAGCCGGACGAGGTGCGGGATGAACTCGGCCGAGGCGACGAGGACGCCGATGAGGACGGACAGGAAGATGATGATGCTCACGGGGGTGCTCGCGGTCCGCCAGAAGAGGATCCGCAGGCTCGCCTCCTGGTGGAAGTTCTGGAGGGCGAACACGACCAGCAGGATGAGCACCACGAGCATCGCGATGAGCTTGAGGATCGTCTTCTCGGGCATCCTTCCCTCCTCCGGGCCGGTCAGGCGGCGCGCGGCGCGCCGATGAGCGTCAGCGGCGTCGCGTCCCGTATGGTAGCACAGGCGAGCGTCCCGATCAAAGCCCCGTCCCCCTCGAAGACGACGCGCCTGTTCGTCCGGCTCCTCCCGAAGAGCCGCCGCGGATCCCGCGCGCTCGGCCCCTCGACGAGGACCTCCTCCGTCCCCCCGATCCGCTCCCGGTTCCGCTCCAGGCCGATCCGCGACTGGAGGTCGAGCATGCGCGCATGCCGCTCCGCGATCTCCGCCGGCGGCACCTTCGGCCCCATCGCGGCCGCCGTCGTCCCCTCCCGGTCCGAATACTTGAACAGGAAGGCGGCGTCGAAGCGCAGCTCCTCCATCGCCCCGAGCGTCCGTTCGAAATCGTCCGCCGTCTCGCCGGGGAATCCCGCCATCAGGTCGGTGCTGATCGCGATCCCCGGCACCGCCGCCCGGATCCGCACGACGAGCGCCCGGTACCGCCCGTACGCGCAGCCCCTGCGCATCCGCTCGAGGACCCGGTCCGATCCCGCCTGGAGCGGCAGGTGGAGGTGCTCGCAGACCTGCGGGACCTCCGCGATCGCGCGGATGAGGCCGTCGGAGAGGTCCTTCGGGTGCGAGGTCAGGAACCGTATCCGCGCGATCCCGGTCCCGCCGACGATCCGGAGGAGGCCGGCGAACGGGACGCCGGCCGCCGCGTAGCCGTTCACGTTCTGGCCGAGGAGCGTCACCTCCCGGCACCCGTCGCGGGCGAGGGCCTCCACCGCCGCGGCGATCTCGCCCGGCGGCCTGCTCTCCTCGGGGCCGCGGACGTACGGGACGACGCAGTACGCGCAGAAGTTCCCGCAGCCGCGCATCACGGGCACGAGCGCCTTGAGCGCACCCCGGCGCGTCCGCGGGAGGGGGCCCGCCGGGAGGCCCCCCTCCCCGACGTCGACCACCGCGCCGCCGGCGGCCGCCCGCCGGATGAGGTCGGGCAGCCGCGCGAACGCCCGCGTCCCGCAGACGACGCGCACGTGCGGGGCGCGGCGCACGATCTCCTCCCCGCGCCACTGCGCCATGCAGCCGCAGACGCCGACGATGAGGCCCCCCTCCGCCGCCCGCGCCCGGAGGGCGAAGAGGGCGTTCCAGACCCGCTCCTCGGCGTGCCGGCGGACGCAGCAGGTGTTCAGGAGCACGACGTCGGCGGCGGCCTCGTCGTCCGTGACGGCCCACCCCTCCCCCTCCAGGAGGCCCGCCATCGCCTCCGAGTCCGCCTCGTTCATCTGGCAGCCGTAGGTGCGGATGGAGACGGTCCCGCTCATCGGCCGCCCCCCGCCCGCACCGACTCGAGGAACCGGTCGATCCGCTCCCCGGACGGCGGGGCGCCGAGGCTCTCGCGGAGCCGGCGGACGAAGTACCTTCCGTTCTCCTCCACCCGCCGCATCGTCTCCCCCCTGAAGAGGAGGCGCGGCGCGCAGACGGCGATCATCCGCGCCTCGAAATCGAGCCGGTCGCCCGCGTCGCGGACCGCGAAGAGGATCTCCCGCGACAGGAGGTGGTCGCTGATGTGGAGCGGGCGGTCGTGGAAGAAGACGGTCCGGCCGTCCGCGGCCGCGCCGACGCGGATCCGCGTCCGGATGAGGTAGTCGGACGCCCCCGGGCCGGCGCTCGCGACGACCTCGTACTCCGCCTCGCCCCCCCGCAGGGCGGCGGCGAGGTCGTGACCCGCCGGATCGAGGGCCTCCCCGAGGAACGCCGGCGGGTAGGTGAACCGGGAGGAGCGGATGATCTCGGGAAAGATGTTCTCGTAGAGCTCGGCGTCGCAGGCGTGCATGAGGGCGATGTCGATCGCGTTCCCGCGGTGGCGCGCCGGCCACCCCGCGGTCGGGACGGACCAGCGGGCGCGCATCGCCACCGCCGGCCAGCGGGAGTCGACGAGGAACTCGGGCGTGGCGCCCGGCTGGGGGAACGGCCCGCGCTCCATGTCGCGCGGGTACTCGCCCCCTTCCCCCGGCGCGCTGAAGCGGAGCGTCGTCGCATCCTCGCTCCACCGGACGAGGAAACCCCCGGGGACGTCATCGCCGGCGGGGAGCGGCGGCGGGAGGGCGAGCGCCGCGGCGAGCATGATCGCGGGGCGGGTCCGTCCGTGCATGGCCGTTCACGCCCTCGTGTAGGCGGCGTCCGACGGCCCCCCGGGCCGGGCGACGGCGGCCCGGCCGTTCGCGGCGAGGTGCTCCAGGAGCAGCGAGACCGTCTCCGCATCCCCGGCCGTCCCGATCAGGCGGGCGATCTCGGCGGCCGTCCGCGGCTCGTCCGAGAGCGCGGCCGCCGCCCGACGCTGGAGGCCGAGGACCGCGGCCGCCGCCCGCTTCCCCGCCTCGACGCCGGGCTGGTGGTAGGCGTTGACGCGGACGAGCGTCGCGTAGAGGCCGACCGCGCGCTCGAAGAGGGCGATGAGGGCGCCGACCGTCCGCGCGTCCACCCGGCGCACGCTGATCGTCACCGACGGCCGGCCGTTCTCCGAGAGCGCCTCACGCGTCCCGAGGAGGAAGCCGTGGAGGTAATCACCCGCGGTGACGCCGGGCTCCACCTCGAGGGCGGCGCCCCCCGACTCGAGGACCCGGACGAAGACCGCGAAGAAGTTCGGGAGGCCGTCGCGGAGCTGCTGGACGTAGGCGTGCTGGTCGGTGGAGCCCTTGTTGCCGTAGACGGTGAGCCCCTGCTCCACCACCCGCCCGTCGAGGTCGAGCCGCTTGCCGAGCGACTCCATGACGAGCTGCTGGAGGTAGCGGCCGAGGAGGAGGAGCCGGTCCTTGTACGGCAGGACCACCATGTCCCTCGCCCCCCGCCCGTCCGAGGCGAGGTGCCACATGAGGGCGAGGAGGGCGGCGGGGTTCCGGCGCGTCTCGCGGGAGCGGGTCGCCTCGTCGCAGGCGGCGGCCCCGGCGAGCATCCCCTCCGTGTCGATCCCCTGGAGCGCCGCCGGGAGGAGGCCGACCGCCGACAGCTCGCTCGTCCGGCCGCCGACCCAGTCGAACATGGGGAAGCGGGCGAGCCACCCCTCCGCGGCGGCCTGCCTGTCGAGGCGCGAGCCGGGCATCGTGACCGCCGCCGCGTGCCGCGGGAAGTCGAGGCCCGCCGCCGCGTACGCCGCCGCGGCGAGGAGCATGCCGTTCCGCGTCTCCGGAGTCCCGCCGCTCTTGCTCGTCACGACGCAGAGCGTCTCCCCCAGGCCCTCCCCCGGGGCCGCGAGCTCCCGGGCGATCCCGTCGGGATCCGTGTTGTCGATGAAGCCTATCCGCATCCGGTCGGCGGCCGGGTCGCCGAGGGCGTCCGCGACGAACATCGGCCCGAGGGCGGAGCCGCCGATGCCGATGCAGAGCGCCCGCCTGAACCGCGGCGCCGACGGCGGCCGTATCCGTCCCGCGTGGACGGCCGCGGCGAACTCCGCCACCGCCCGCCGGGCGCCCGCGATCGCGGCCGCGATCTCCGGCGTCGGCGCCCGCTCCGGCGCCCGGAGCCAGTAGTGGCCCACCATCCGGTTCTCGTCGGGGTTCGCGATCGCGCCGCGCTCGAGCGCCTCCATCGCGTCGTAGGCCCGCCGCATCGCCGGCTCCATCCGGTCGAGGAAGCCGTCGTCGAACGGCATCCGGCTGACGTCGAGATCGAGGCCGATCCCGGGGACCCGGCAGAGATGGTCCCGGTACCGTCTCCAGCGGCGGTCGTCGCTCACGGCCGCCCCCCCCCGATGGCGCCGGCGACGACCTCGCGGGCGCCGGCGACGAGCGCGGCGAGGTGCTCTTCGCTCCTGAAGCTCTCCGCGTAGATCTTGTAGATGTCCTCCGTCCCGGAGGGCCGCGCGGCGAACCAGCCGCCCGCCGTGACGACCTTCAGGCCGCCGACCGGCTCGTCGTTGCCCGGCGCGCGGGTGAGGATCGAGACGATCCGGTCCCCCGCGAGCTCGGCGGCCTTCACGTCACCGGGGGAGAGCGCCTTGAGGCCCGCCTTCACCGCGGCCGTCGCCGGGGCGTCGATCCGCGTGTAGTGGTGCGGGCCGAACGCCGCCGTCAGCTCCCCGTACTGCGCGCCGGGGTCCCTCCCCGTCACGGCGGTGATCTCCGCGGCGAGGAGGCCCATGACGATACCGTCCTTGTCCGTCACCCAGACCGTGCCGTCGCGCCGGAGGAGGCTCGCCCCGGCGCTCTCCTCGCCGCCGAAGCAGAGCGTGCCGTCGAAGAGCCCCGGGGCGAGGTACTTGAACCCCACGGGCACCTCGCACAGGCGCCGGCCGGCCGCCGCCACGACCCGGTCGATCATGCTGCTGCTGACGAGGGTCTTTCCGACCGCCGCCGCGGCGGGCCAGCCGGGCCGGTGGGCGAGCAGGTAGCGGATCGCGACGGCGAGGTAGTGGTTCGCGTTCATGAGCCCCGCCGACGGGGTGACGATCCCGTGCCGGTCGGCGTCCGGGTCGTTCCCGAAGGCGATCCGGTAGCGGCCCCTGAGCGCCACGAGGCCCGCCATCGCCCAGGGGCTCGAGCAGTCCATCCGGATCTTCCCGTCGTGGTCCACGGTCATGAAGCGGAAGGCGGGATCGATCGCCGGGTTCACCACGGTGACGTCGATCCCGTGGAGACCGGCGATGACCTCCCAGTAGCGGGTCGCCGCCCCGCCGAGCGGGTCGACGCCGACCGGGATGCGCGCGGCGCGGATCGCCTCCATGTCGAGGACGGCCGCGAGGTCCCGCGCGTAGGGGAGGACGTAGTCGTGCGCGTGCGTCGTCGGCGCCG
>JAQUPF010000027.1 GCA_028716845.1 bacterium
GCCGTCGCGCGCGATCTCGAGGCGGTCGACGTCCGGGATCTCGAATTCGAGGACGGTCCGGTCCCGCAGGTCCGGGAGCGGCCGGTCGAGCACGGACCGGATGCCCCTGCCGAGCAGGCGGACGTCCCCCTCCCCCTCGACGCGCGCGTAGAGGTTGTCGCCGAGCGGCGCGTCGGCGCCGATGAGGAGGCCGAACTCCCGCCCCGCGGCCCTGAAACGCGCCGCGAGCGCCGGCTCCTTCAGGCCGAACTCCTCGAGCGCCCCCTCGTCGACCTCGCCGGCGGCGATGACGCGCTCGGCCGCGAGCGACTCCAGGCGGCCCGCGATGCTCCTGAGCTGTGCCTTGTCCGCGCGGGCGGCGATCGGCCGCTCGATCCGCCACTCACCGTCCGCGCCCCGCTCGCAGACGATCTCCTCGGGGCCCCGGCTGATGCGCAGCCGGTCGATGTCGTCGGCCCGCACGGAGAAGACGAGTTTCCCCTTCTCGAGCCGCTCGTCGGTCGGCATCCGCCCGCGCTCGTAGAAGAGGATGAAACAGGCGATGCCGGCGGCCACGACAAGCAGGATGAGCGTCGTGCGGAATTTCATGCGCGCCTCCTCATGGATCCGGCTGCGGGTGCGTCGCGCGCCGCATCAGCGGCGGCGCCTGGACCAGACGAGGACGCCGAGCAGGAGCCCCATGCCGGGCAGCCCGGCGACGGAGAACCAGAAGACCCGCCGCATCTGCGCGGCGTTCAGCCGCACCCGCGCCTGCTCCGGGATTTTCGGGCCGATGGCGATGAGCCGCTCCCTCCTCGTGAGCCAGTTTGTGACGTTGAGGAAGAAACTGGCGTTCGCCAGGTTCGTGATCTGCGCGTTCGAGAGGAAGTCGGAGTCGCCGATGACGACCAGCCGGAGGTTCGCGAGGGGGCCGTCGCCCGCCCGCGCGGCGTCCGCCTCGACGGCCACCCCGAACGACACCGGCCCCCGCAGGTCATCCCCCTCGTCGAACCGGAACGTCTCCTCGAGGTAGTTCGTCTCGCCCCATCCCTGCGGGGAGGTGCGCAGGATGGAGGCGGCCCTGAGGTCGGGGTTGGCGCCGCCGGGGGAGACCGATCGCACCTCGCTGAAGAGGGTCGCCTTCCCCCGCATGTCGGCGGTGATGTCGTGCGGGGGGTAGTCGTCGGCGAAGAGGTTGAGCGCGCTCATGAAGAGGAGGCGCCGCGCCGACTGCGGGTCCACGACGAGGTTGTCGCCCACGTCGACGTTCCAGTGCCTGAGGAACGCCTCGAGGCCCGAGTCCGTCCGCGGGTCGAGGGCGACGAAGAGGCGCCCGCCCCGCCCGAGAAAGTCGCCGAGGGCCTTCTTCTCCTCGTCCATGAACGGCTCCCGCGGACCGACGATCATGAGCAGGTCGCAGTCGGCGGGGACCTCCTTCGTCTCGTAGAGGGCGACCGGCTCCATCCTCGTGTTCTCCCGCTCGAGGAGCGTGGCGAGGATGCCCAGGCCGTCCTCGCGCGTCTCCTCCCGGTCCGCCTCGCCGTGGCCGACCGTCATGCAGACGAGCGGCTGCTTCTCCTGGGTGAGGTTGATGATCGCCGACGTGAACGCCTGCTCGCCCGTGAAGGCCTTGATCGAGGGGCCGCGGCCGAACCGGGCGCCGCTGAGATCCATCTCGATGATATCCTTGTCGTACACGTACTTGTGCCGGTCCCCCTGCTCGAAGACGACGAGGTTTGCCTGCGCGGGGGCCGGCAGCTTGAACTTCGCGAGGAGGAAGCGGACGCGGGCCGGGTCCTTGTCCGGGTCGATGTACTCGACCTCGATCTTCCCGCTCCGCGCCGCGTAGCGGTTGAGGATCTCCCGGATGTCCTGGTAGGCGGGGGTGAACGGGGGGTAGAAGACGTACACCCGCACCGGCAGCGCGAGGTCGTCGAGCACCCGGAGGGTCTTGTCGGAGAGGGTGTAGTACTGCCGCGAGGTCCAGTCGAAGCGCCGCCAGTGGCGGTAGCCGAGGTAGTTCGCCATCAGGAAGATGGCGGCGCCGATGACGCACATCGCCGCCACGTTCGCGCCGATCGCCCCCCGCCGTATCCGCGGGATGCGCTCGCCGGCCATCTGCCTTCCCCCCATGTCCCCCTTCACGCCCCGCCCTTCCGCACTTTCACTGCCTTCCGCGTTGGCTGTATGCCGCCTTGAACTTTTCACTTTGAACGTTCAACTGCAGTCAGCGCCACTTCCTCGACTCCACCACCTTGACCGTCAGGAACAGGAAGAGGACCGTGGCGCTCGCGTAGTAGACGACCGGCCTCGTGTCCACGATGCCCCGCCCGAACCCCTCGTAGAAATGGTCGAGGATGCTCACGTAGCCGAACACCCCCTGCGCGAGCGGGCCGGAGACGAATGTCCTGAAGATGCCGACCGACCAGATGACGGTGATGAGGACGAAGCTCGAAATGGCGGCGATGATCTGGTTCCTCGTGAGCGCCGAGCAGAGGAGCCCGAGGGCGATGCACATGGCGCCGAAGAGGACCGTCCCGAGGTACCCCGCCCAGACCGGGCCGAGGTCGATCTCCGCGTACCGCCCGAGGAGGGCGACGTAGGCGAGCGTCGGCAGCCAGAGGAAGACGTAGAAGGCGAGTGCGCCGAGGAACTTGGAGACGACGAGGTCGCCGTCCGTGATCGGCGACGTCATGAGCACCTCGATCGTCCCGCTCTTCCGCTCCTCCGCGATGAGCCGCATGGTGATGACGGAGACGACGATGGAGAGGACGATGTAGAAGAAGATGGTCCCGCCGAAGAAGAACTGCATCGCCGACCCCTCGCGCAGCATGCGAGGGTCGTTCAGGGCGGTCATGAGGATGAAGAAGACGAACCCGTTGAAGAGGAGGAAGGCCACGAGCACGACGTAGGCGATCGGCGAGTAGAAATACGACCGGATCTCCTTCGCCAGGAGCGGCGGAATCTTCGTCATCGGCGATCCCCTCCTCCCCCGCGCCTCACTCCCCCGTCTCTCCCTCGCGGGTGGTGATGTGCACGAAGATGTCCTCGAGCGACACGGTCTCCGTCCGCATCTCGCGGAGCGCCCAGCCGCGCGCGGCCATCATCCCGAAGATCTCCTCGCGGATGTCCCTCCCCGCCTCCACCTCCACGGAGAAGGTGCTCACGCCGTTCCCCCGGCGCCGAACCGCCCGCACGCCGTCCATCCGCTCCAGGGCCGCCTGGATCTCCGCCCCCGGGCCCCGGGCCTCGAGCGAGAGCCGCCCCTCGCCGCGCAGGTGCTGTGAGAGCCCGGCCGGCGTGTCCATGGCGACGATCCTGCCGTGGTCGATGATGATGACGCGCCCGCAGACCGCCTCCACCTCGGGCAGGATGTGTGTGGAGAGGAGGATCGTGTAGTTCCTCCCGAGGTCCTTGATGAGCCCGCGCACCTGCCGGATCTGGTTGGGATCGAGGCCGAGGGTCGGCTCGTCCAGGATGAGGACCGCCGGGTCGTGGATGAGCGCCTCGGCGATGCCGACGCGCTGCCGGTACCCCTTGGAGAGGTGCCCGATGATCCTGCCGCGGACGTCGGCGATCCCCACCATCTCCATGACCTCCCGCATCCGCCCCGCCCGCCGGCGCCGCGGGATCCCCTTCAGGTGCGCGCGGAACTCGAGGAACTCGCCGACGCGCATGTCGGCGTAGAGGGGGACGTTCTCCGGGAGGTAGCCGATGACGCGGCGGACATCGAGCGACTGGCGGAAGATGTCGAAGCCCGCGACGGAGGCGGCGCCGGCGGTCGGCGGCATGAAGCAGGTGAGGATCCGCATCGTCGTCGTCTTCCCGGCGCCGTTCGGCCCCAGGAAGCCGAGAATCTCGCCCTTCCCCACCTGGAACGAGATGTCGTCCACGGCGAGCGTGTCGCCGTACCGCTTCGTCAGGTGCCGGACGTCGATCATTGCGCCCTCTCCCCCGCCCCGCGCGCGGCCGCGCGGGGCGCCGTCATTCCTCGACCCGCTCGCGGAAGCCGATCTTCCCCTCGACGAACTCCCGGAGCGCGATGTCGGTCGGGCTCATCCGGTCGATCTTCTCGAGGAGCGGCCGGGCGCCGTGGTGCAGCTGCCGGATCCGCCGGGAGAGAATGTTGATGAGCCGCGAGCTGCTCCCCGCCTTCTCGACCGCCCGCAGGAGTTCCATGTCGCGTTCCTCCACGTTGTGCCCTCCTCCCGCCCCCTCGAGGGACGAGGAATCCCGGGGAAGGCCTGCCGGCCTCCCCCGGGAATTCCGTCAGTTGCCGCGGCGCCTCAGTACATGTCGCCCATGCCGGGGCCGCCGGGCATCGCGGGCGCCTTCTTCTCCTTCTCCGGGATCTCCGTGACGAGCGCCTCGGTGGTGAGCATGAGGCCGGCGATGCTCGCCGCGTTCTGGAGGGCCGTCCGCGCCACCTTCGTGGGATCGATGACCCCCTCCTTGATGAGGTCCTCGTACTCCCCCGTGGCGACGTTGTAGCCGTAGGAGCCCTGGTGGCGCTTCACCGCCTCGACGACCACCGAGCCCTCGGCCCCCGCGTTGGCGGCGAGCTGGCGGAGCGGCTCCTCGAGCGAGCGGCGCACGATCGACGCGCCGATCGACTGCTCCTCGTCGAGCTTCAGCTTCTCGATCGCCGTGATGCAGCGGAGCAGGGCGATGCCGCCGCCGGGGACGATCCCCTCCTCGACCGCGGCGCGGGTCGCGTGGAGCGCGTCCTCGACGCGCGCCTTCCGCTCCTTCATCTCGGTCTCGGTCGCCGCGCCGACGTTGATGACCGCCACGCCGCCGGCGAGCTTCGCGAGCCGCTCCTGGAGCTTCTCGCGGTCGTAGTCCGAGGTCGTCTCCTCGATCTGGAGCCGGATCTGGCTGACGCGGCCCTGGATGTCGGAGGCCTTCCCCGCCCCCTCGACGATGGTCGTGTACTCCTTGTCCACCGTCACCCGCTTCGCGCGGCCGAGGTCGGAGATCTGGAGGTTCTCCAGCTTGATGCCGAGGTCCTCGGTGATGCACTTGCCGCCCGTGAGGACGGCGATGTCCTCGAGCATCGCCTTGCGGCGGTCGCCGAAGCCGGGGGCCTTGACGGCGCAGCAGGCGAACGTCCCGCGGATCTTGTTCACGACGAGCGTCGCGAGCGCCTCGCCCTCGACGTCCTCGGCGATGACGAGGAGCGGCTTGCCGGTCTTCGCCACCTTCTCGAGGAGCGGGAGGAGGTCCTTCAGGTTGGAGATCTTCTTCTCGTGGATGAGGATGTAGCAGTCCTCGAGGACCGCGTCCATCGACTCCGCGTCGGTCATGAAGTAGGGCGAGATGTAGCCCTTGTCGAACTGCATCCCCTCCACCACCTTGAGGGTCGTGTCGATGCTCTTGGCCTCCTCGACGGTGATGGTGCCGTCCTTGCCGACCTTCTCCATGGCGTCGGCGATGATATCGCCGATCGTCGTGTCGCTGTTGGCGGAGATGGTCGCCACCTGGGAGATCTCCCGCCTGTCCGTGACCTTGGTGCTCATCCTGGACAGTTCCTTCACGACGGCCTCGACCGCCCGGTCGATGCCGCGCTTGAGCTCCATCGGGTTGACCCCGGCGGTGACGTTCTTGAGCCCCTCGCGGTAGATCGCCTCCGCGAGCAGGGTCGCCGTCGTGGTCCCGTCGCCGGCGTCCTCGGAGGTCTTCGAGGCGACCTCGCGCACCATCTGCGCACCCATGTTCTCGTAGGCGTCCTCGAGCTCGATCTCCTTGGCGACCGTGACGCCGTCCTTCGTGATGGTCGGGGAGCCGAACTTCTTGTCGAGCACCACGTTCCGCCCCGCGGGGCCGAGCGTCACCTTGACCGCCCTGCTCAGCTTGCTGATCCCCTTGAGGATCGACTGCCGCGCATCCGATCCGAATGAAAGCTGTTTCGCTGCCATTGGCTGACTCCTTTCTCTTTGCCGCGCCTCACTCGACGATCGCGAGCACGTCCTCCTCGCGGACGATGAGGTGCTCCTTGTCGCCGATGGTCACCTCGGTGCCCGAGTACTTCCCGATGAGGATACGGTCGCCCCGCTTCACCTCGAGCGGGATGAGCTTCCCGTCATCGTCGCGCCTGCCCGGGCCGACCTCGATGACCTTCGCCTCCATCGGCTTCTCCTTGGCGGTGTCGGGGATGATGATGCCCCCCTTCTTCACCTCCGCCTCCTCAAGCCGCTGCACCAGGATCCGATCACCGAGCGGTTTGATCTTCATTCCTCCACTCCTTTCGTTCACGCGCCCGTTCCGTTGATTGCGTTCCGCTTTCCGTTGCGACCCGATTGTGCGAACCGACGGATCACCCCCTCACTTCTTGTCGTCGTCGACCACCTCGTAGTCGGCGTCGATGACATCCTCGGCCTTGCCGCCGCGGGGCTCCTCGGGCCGCTCCGCGCCGGCCTCGCCGCCGGGCGGCGGCGGACCGCCCGCCTGCCGCGCCTGCGAGTAGAGCTCGGCGGAGACCGTGTGCCATGCCTGCGTGAGCGCCTCCGCGGCCGCCTTCATCTCCTCGGCGTCGTCCTTCTTCACCGCCTCGCGCACGCGCTCCATCGCCGCCCTGAGCGTCCCCTGGTGGGCCTCGGAGATCTTCGCGGCGTGCTCCTTGAGGAGCTTCTCCGCCTCGTAGAGCGAGGCCTCCGCCCTGTTCTTCGCCTCGATCTTCTCCCGCCGGGCCTTGTCCTCGTCCGCGTGCGCCGCCGCCTCCTTCACCATCTGCTTGATCTCGGTCTCCGAGAGGCCGCTCGATGCGGTGATCTTGATCGACTGCTCCTTGCCGGTGGCGAGGTCCTTCGCCGAGACGTGGAGAATGCCGTTCGCGTCGATGTCGAAGGTGACCTCGATCTGGGGAACGCCGCGGGGGGCGGGGGGGATCTCGGAGAGCTGGAAGTTGCCGATGAGCTTGTTGTCGGCGGCCATCTCCCGCTCGCCCTGGAGCACCCGGATGTCCACGCTCGTCTGGGAGTCGGCGGCGGTGCTGAAGATCTCGCTCTTTTTCGTCGGGATCGTCGTGTTCCGATCGATGAGGCGTGTCCTGACGCCGCCGAGCGTCTCGATGCCGAGCGTGAGCGGGGTCACGTCCAGGAGCAGGACGTCCTTGACGTCCCCCTTGAGGACGCCGGCCTGGATGGCCGCCCCGACCGCGACGACCTCGTCGGGATTGACGCCCTTGTGGGGCTCCCTGCCGAAGAGCCGCTTCACGGCCTCCTGCACCTTCGGCATCCGGGTCTGCCCCCCGACGAGGATGACCTCGTCGATCTTTTCCACGGGGATGCCGGAGTCCTCGATCGCCTTCCGGCAGGGGCCGATGGAGCGCTCGACCAGGTCGGCGACGAGCTGCTCGAGCTTCGAGCGGCCGAGCTTGAGGACGAGGTGCTTCGGCCCGGACGCGTCGGCGGTGATGAACGGCAGGTTGATCTCCGTCTCGGTCGCGGAGGAGAGCTCGCACTTCGCCTTCTCCGCCGCCTCCTTGAGGCGCTGGAGCGCCATCTTGTCGCCGCGGAGGTCGATGCCGTGCTCCCGCTTGAACTCGTCGGCGATCCAGTCGATGACGCGCTGGTCGAAGTCGTCCCCGCCGAGGTGGGTGTCGCCGTTCGTCGCCTTCACCTCGAAGACGCCGTCGCCGATCTCGAGAATGGAGATGTCGAAGGTGCCGCCGCCGAGGTCGTAGACGGCGATGCGCTCGTCCTTCTTCTTGTCGAGGCCGTAGGCGAGCGAGGCGGCCGTCGGCTCGTTGATGATGCGCAGGACCTCGAGGCCGGCGATCCTGCCGGCGTCCTTCGTGGCCTGCCGCTGGCTGTCGTTGAAGTAGGCCGGGATGGTGATGACCGCCTGGGTGACCTTCTCGCCGAGGAACGCCTCCGCGTCGCTCTTGAGCTTCTGGAGGATCATCGAGGAGATCTCGGGCGGGCTGTACACCTTGCCGCCGGCGGAGACGTTCGCGTCGCCGTTCGACGCCCGCACCACCTTGTACGGCACGAGCTTGATCTCGGAGCCGACCTCCTCGAATTTTCGGCCCATGAACCGCTTGATGGAGAAGACGGTGTTGTCGTAGTTGGTCACCGCCTGCCGCTTCGCCGTCTGGCCGACGAGGCGCTCACCCGTCTTCGTGAAGGCGACGATGGAGGGCGTCACCCGGCCGCCCTCCGCGTTCGGCACGACGACGGGCTCGCCGCCCTGCATGACGGCCACGCACGAATTGGTCGTCCCAAGATCTATTCCGATCACCTTCGCCACAAAGGCCTCCTTGTCGGCTTGCGACCGCCGGAATCATCGCGCGCCCCCGGGCGCGATACATTTCCGCGCAATATAGCCCGCAAGACGCATGCCGGAACAGCTTTCAATCTGAAATGAATCATTATATATTGCGGAGCAACATGTTGCACAATATGCCCTTTTGGCCCCCCGCTTTTCATATGGGACAAGATTGCGCGATCGGCCTCCCGGTGCGCGGCGACGGGACAGAATGGCACACGAATCAATCGGGGGGGAGGACGCCGCTCGCTGCGACCTCGTCGAGCGGGAGGGCCGCCGGCCTCTCCGGCGCCGGTGTCCCCTTGTAGCGGATGACGATATCCGGCGTGGCCGGCGGGGAAGGCACCGTCCTCTGGGTGGGCCGTGCCGGCGACCGCGGCGCGGGCATCGCCGCCGCCGGCGGGGGCGCCGGCCCGACCTTCCTGGTCAGCCGCTTCCTGCCGCCCACGGAAGAGGTGAGGGTCAGCCGGAGCTTGTCGCCCGGCGTCGCCGCGACGCGCGCCCTGAAGCCGCCGTCCGCGGCGACGGCGCCCTGCACCGGCCGCCTCGGCTTCGCCTTCCTGTTCTCGAGGAGCCAGGTGACGATGGCGTTCGGCGGCACCTCGACCGTCCCCGGCGGGGCGTACACCGTGACGACGCCCTGCCCGTCCGGTGCCGAGAAGAGGATCCGCTCCTCGCTCAGCCGGAGCCCGCGCGCCAGGGCGGGACGGGCCTCGCAGAGGATCGCGGCGACGGCGCCCGCGACCAGCGCGGCGTGCATGCCCCTCCGCATAACGGCCTCCATTCTCACGTCATCCGGTACCGGTTGATTTTCCGGTGGAGGGTCCGGCGGCTGATCCCGAGGATCTTCGCCGCCTCGGTCTTGCAGCCGCCCGTCCGGCGGAGCGCATCCTCGATCATGCGGTGCTCGGCGTCGCGCAGCGTCGTCGTCCCCGCCGCCGGCGCCTGCGCGGGCGCCTCCGCCCACTCGCGGAGCTTGCGCGGCAGGTCGGCGACCTCCACCGTGTCGCCCCGCGCGAGGACGACGAGCCCCTCGATGCAGTTGCGCAGTTCCCGAATGTTTCCCGGCCATCCGTAGGCCGCGAGCGCCCGCAGCACGCCGGGTGAAAGGCGGACGCGCCTGCCGTTCGCCTCGTTGAACTCCGCGAGGAAGGCCTCGACGAGGAGCGGGACGTCCTCCCGCCGCTCCCGCAGCGGCGGCACCTTGATCCGGATGACGTTCAACCGGTAGTAGAGATCCTCCCGGAAGCGCCCCTTCCCGATGAGCGCCTCGAGGTCGGCGTTCGTGGCGGCGATGATGCGCACGTCCACGCGGACCGTCTCCGTCCCCCCGACCCGCTCGAACTCCCGCTCCTGGAGGACGCGGAGGAGCTTCACCTGCGTCCCCTGCCCCATCTCGCTCACCTCGTCGAGGAAGAGGGTCCCGCCGTCCGCCATCTCGAAGCGGCCGAGATGGCGCCGGACGGCGCCGGTGAAGGCGCCCCGTTCGTGGCCGAAGAGCTCGCTCTCGAGGACGCCCTCGGCGAGGGCGGCGCAGTGCACGGCGACGAACGGCCGGTCGCGCCGGTCCCCCAGGCCGTGGATGGCCCGCGCGATGAGCTCCTTGCCGGTCCCGCTCTCCCCCTCGATGAGCACCGCCGCCTTCGTGGGGGCGATCCGCGCGACGGCCGCCTTGATCTCCAGGATCCTCGCGCTCGAACCGATGATCGCGTCGATCCCGTATGCCTCTCCCGCGGGGGCGGCGCGCGAGGCGAGCGCGCGCTTGACCACCATCTCCAGCTCGTCCAGGTTGACCGGCTTGGTGAGGTAATCGTACGCCCCCTGCTTCATCGCCTGGACGGCGGTGGCGACCGTGCCGTAGGCGGTGAGGAGAATGACGACCGCGTCGGGGCGCTGGGCCGTCGCGCGGCGCATGAGCTCGAGGCCGTCGGCCCCCGGCATGCGGAGGTCGGTCAGGACGAGGTCCACCCGCTCCCGCTCCATGATCCGCAGCGCCGTCGCGGCATCCTCCGCCAGCAGGATCCGGTGGTCGGGGGCGGCGAGGGCCTTCTGGAGCCCCTCGCGCGTGTTCTTCTCGTCGTCGACGATCAGGATGACGTGGCGGGCGGGCTGTTTCATGCCGCCCCCCCCTTCGTCGCCCGCTGCCCCGGCAGGAGCCGCGCGTACCGCGCCGGCACCGGGATGCGGGCCGTCATCGTCGTCCCCCCGCCGGGATTCGGCGAGACGAGGACGTCCCCGCCGTGCTCGCTCATGATCCGCTGGACGATCGTCAGGCCGAGCCCCGTCCCGCCGGGTTTCGTGGTGAAGTACGGTTCGAATATCCGCTCGGCCGCCTCCTCGGGGATCCCGCCGCCGGTGTCGGCGAACCGGATGAGGACCTGCCGGCGCGCGTAGGAAGCCTCGACGCGGAGGCGGCCCCCCCCCGGCATCGCCTGGAGGGCGTTCCGGACGAGGTTGATGACCACCTGCCGCATCTGGTCGGGGTTCAGGACCACCGGGGGGATGGACGGGTCGAACCTCGTCTCGAGGGCGACGCCGTGCCGCTCCATCTCCGTGCGCATGAACTCGAGGGCCCGCTCGAGGACCCCGACGATGTCCCCCTCCCGCATCTCGAGGACGTCCCCCCTCGTCGCCTTGAGGAACCGGGCGACGATCGCCTCGAGGCGACGCACCTCCTCCTGCGCCACGCCGAGGAGATCGAGGATCTCCCCCTTCCGCCCCCTCGGAGACCTCGTCTTCCGCGCAATGAGCTGGAGGTGGATGTCGAGGCTGTTGAGCGGGTTGCCGATCTCGTGGGCGATCCCCGCGGCCATGATGCTGAAGATCTGCAGCCGCTTGAGCCAGGCGCGGCGCGCCTCCCGCGCCGTCTCCTCGGTGACGTTCCTGACGATGAAGACGGCGCCGTCGTCGTGCGCGACCGCCGCCACGATCAACCGGTCCCCTCCGCCGATCTCGATCTCCCGCGGCGGGAGGTGCGTGCGCGCCCTGACCGCCTCTTCGACGTACCGCCTGATCCCCGCGTCGGCGAGCGCGTCGGCGAGCGCCCCGCCCGCGGCGAGGTCGCGCCCCCGGGCCAGGAAGGCGCCGGCCGCCCTGTTCGCGAGCCGGATCCTCCCCTCCCGGTCGGTGACGACGATGCCGTCGGCGAGCAGGTCGAGGACGCCGCGGAGGAACTCCCGCTCCCTCGCGAGGTCCCGGATGATCCCCTCGAGGCGGTCGCGGTCGATCCGGTCGAGCCTCGGCAGCAGCCTGTCCAGGAACGGCATCCCGTCACCTTCCTCGCGCCGCCGCGCGGGTCATCGCCGCGACTCCGCCGCGTCGGCGCGGCCCTCCAGCCAGCGGGCGGCCGCGCGCGCCCGCCCGCTCGTCCGGTCGTAGACGAGGTACATCCGGTAGTAGTGGGCGGCCGCGTCCCCGTCCCCCGTGTGCTCCCGGTGGAGGACGGCGAGGGCGTAATAGGCGTCCGCGTAGTCGCAGTCGGCCCGGATGGCGTCCCTGAACCGGCCGAGCGCCTCGTCGTACTTCTTTTCGCGGGCGAGGATGAGCCCCATCTTGTAGTGCGCCTTCGCCAGCCCCGGCTCGATCAGGGCCGCTCTCCGGTACGCCTCCAGGGCGCCGTCCGGCCGCCCCTGGATCGAGAGGATGTTCCCCTTCTCGTACCAGGCCTCGTGGTTCGCCTGGTCGGACCGGATCGCGAGCGTGTACTGCCCGTCGGCCTCATCGAGGCGTCCCGCCATCCGGTACGCCTTGCCCAGGTTCGCGTGGAGCTCGCTCACCCCCGGGTTCAGGCCGACCGCCTCCTCGAGCCGCCGGATGCTCTCATCCAGCCGGCCGTCGAGAAGAAGGACGAGCCCCAGCCGGCCGAGCGCCTCGGGATGCGTCGGGTTGAGGGCGACGGCGTCCTTCAGGTGCGCTTCGGCGCGGGCGTAGTCGCCGATCAGGGCGCGGGCGAGGCCGAGCGAGGAGAGGGTCGAGTAATCGTCCGGGCGCGCCTTGAGGGCGCGCTCGAGCAGCTCGAACCCCTCGTCCCGGCTGCCGCCCTCGACGAGCACGAGGCCGAGCATCCGCATGGCCTCGGGCGCCTGCGGGTCCCGCCGGAGGGCGTCCCGGTAGGCGGCGATCGCCCCGGGGATGTCCCCCGCCAGGAGCGCGAGGCCGGCGATCGCGCGCGGCCGCTCCGGCGCCGCGGCCGGCGCGGCCGCGGCGAGCCCGATCTCCTCGAACATCGCTCCGTAGTCGCCGCGGTTGCCCAGGATGAACGCGAGCTGGTAGCGGGCCGGCGCGAACGATGGGTCGGCCTCGATCGCCGCCCTGAACTCCCGCTCGGCGAGGGCGTCGTGGCGGAGGCGGGTGTGCTCGATGCCGCGACGGTAGCGCCGCTCGGCCGCGGCGCCCGGCCGGCGCGGGGCCTCACGGGCGGCGGGCGCGTCGGCGAGAAACCTGATCATCTCGGCGGCCGCCTCCCGCTGCCTCCCCTCCCCGAGGAGGCGGCGGGCCCGCCCGCAGGCGGATTCACCGTCCCCCGTCCCCGCCGGAGGATCGGCGGCGAGTGGGATCGCCAGGCACGCGGCCGCCCACGCGGCCGCCGCCGCCCGGACGCGAACCGGTGTCGCGCGCATCGCGCCTCCGCGCCGCGCGGTCGCGGCGGCCGCTACGCTTCGACCTTGATGATCGCCTCGACCGGGCAGACCTGGACGCAGGCGCCGCAGTCGGTGCACTTCGCGGGGTCGATGACGTACCGCTCCTCGCCCTGGCTGATCGCCTGCACGGGGCACTCCGCCTCGCAGGCGCCGCAGGAAACGCAGACCTCGGTGATCGTGTGCGCCATGGCATTCCTCCTCCCGTCGCGACATGCGCGATCCCCGCCGGGGCCGGTCCCTCACATGCGCGCCGGCGCGCTGACTCCGAGGAGGCCGAGGCCGTTGCGGACGACCGTGCGGACCGCATCGGCGAGCGCGAGGCGGGCGGCCGTCAGGCCGGGATCGTCTGAAATGACGGTGTGGCGAGTGTAGCACTGATGGAAGGCGGTTGCAAGTTCTTCGAGGTGGTTGCAGATGCCGTTCGGCTCGAGCGCCTCCGCGCTCCGTTCCACGGCCGTGGGGAAATCCGCGATGCGCTTCATCAGGTCGAGCTCCTCCCGCTCGCCGAGCCGGTCGAGGGGGATCCCGTCCGTGGGGGGGAGCGTGAAGCCCGGGGCCTTCTCGGGGAGGCGAGCGAAGATGCTGCAGACCCGCGCGTGGACGTACTGGACGTAGTAGACCGGGTTGTCGTTCGAGCGGCGCCGCGCGAGCTCGAGGTCGAAGTGCAGGTGGCTCCCCGTCCGCATGCGCGCGAAGAAGTAGCGGGCGGCGTCGACGCCGACCTCGTCCATCACCTGCCGGAGCGTGATGAACTCCCCCGCCCTCGTGGACATCCGGAGCCGCTCCTTCCCCCTGAAGAGGGTGGTGAGCTGGACGATGACGGGGGTGAAGGAGCGCTCCTCGCGGCCGAGCGCCTTCACGGCCGCCCGCATGCGGGCGACGTAGCCGTGGTGGTCCGGCCCCCAGAGGTCGATGAGCCGGTCGAAGCCGCGCCGGAACTTGTCGCGGTGGTAGGCGATGTCGGGGGCGAAGTAGGTCGTCTCGCCGTCGCGCTTGACCAGGACCCTGTCCTTGTCGTCGCCGAGCGCCTCGCTCCCGAACCAGACGGCGCCGTCCTTCTCGTAGACGAAGCCGCCGTCGCGGAGCTCGCGGAGGCACTCCTCCACGGCGCCGCCCGCGGCGAATTCCCGCTCGCTCGTCCATCGGTCGAAGCGCACGCGGAACTCCTCGAGGTCCCGGCGGATCCCCTCCCCGATCCTGCCGGCGGCGTGCTCGGCGAAGAAGGCGGCCGCCGCATCCGCCGGAGCCCCGAGCCACCGGTCGCCCTCCCGGCGCCGGATCTCCTCGGCGATCTCGCCGACGTAGCCGCCGAGGTAGCCGCCCTCGGGGATGCCCCCCTCCCGTCCGAGTGCCTCCCGGTAGCGCGCGAGGGCGGAGAGGCCGAGGAGGCGGATCTGCCTGCCGGCGTCGTTGAGGTAGTATTCCGTGGAGACGCGGTGGCCGGCATGCGCGAGGATCCGGGCGAGGCTGTCGCCGACCGCCGCCTGGCGCCCGTGCGCGACGGTGAGCGGCCCTGTCGGGTTGGCGCTCACGAATTCGATGAGGATCCGCTCGGGACGGGCGGGCGCGAGCCGTCCGTAGTCGACCCCCTCGCGCAGGCACCGCGCGACCTCCTCGCGGAGACCGCCCGCCGCCAGGAAAAGGTTGATGAAGCCCGCGCCGGCGACCTCGACCCTCTCGATGAGGCCGCGGGCGGCCGCATCCTCCGACAGGCGGGCGGCGACCCGCCTCGCGAGGTCCCCGGGGCGTTCCCCGAGGGCCTTCGCGGCGGCCATCGCCACGCCCGTGGCGAGGTCCCCGTGCCCCGCCTGCCGGGGCTTCTCGAGGGAGACGGTCGGCGCGTCCCCGCCCGTCTCGGCCCGGCAGGCGCGCGCGACCGCCTCGGCGAGGCGCGATCTCAGCGCCGCTCCCATTCCCCCTCCCCCTCCGCCGCCCGGCGGCGGCCCGGCCGCGGCTCCCGGAGTCGGGAAACGGCGGCGTCCCCCCAGAGCCGCTCGATGCCGTAGTATCTCCTCGCCTCCTCGCCGAAGACGTGGACGATCGCCTCGCCGAAGTCGATGACGGTCCACCCCGCCTCCGGCGGCCCGTCCCGGTGGAGGCAGCGGCGGCCGCGCGCCCCGACCTCCTCGACGACGCCGTCGGCGATCGCCTTCACGTGCCGGTCGGAGGTCCCGCTGCAGACGACGAAATAGTCCGTGATGGACGAGAGGCCGCGCATGTCCATCAGGAGGACGTCGAGCGCCTTCTTGCCGGCGGCGGCCCTCCCGCAGCGCATCGCGAGCGCCTTCCCCGAGGGGGACCGCCGCGCCGCCGTCCGCTTCATCGCCCCTCCGTTCCCCGCCCGGCGTAGAGCCCCTCGCGCACGATGTACCGCTCGACCGCCGCCGGGACGAGGTACCGGATGCCGCGTCCCTCCCGCCGGCGGCGCCTGATATCCGTGGACGAGATGTCGATGAGCGGCGTCGGCAGGATGCGGGCGCGGATCGCCGCGGCCGCCGCGGGGGGGATCGCCGCCGCCGGCGGCGGCCACCCGCGGAGGTCGCATCCCGGCCGCGCCGCCGTGACGATCTCGCAGGCGGTGACGAGGCGGGCATACTCCTTCCAGGTGGCGAGATCGAGGAGGCTGTCGGCGCCGATGATGAAGTGCAGCGAGGCCGCGGGACCGCGCCGCCGCTTCAGGGCGTCGACGGTGTCGATCGAATAGGAGACCCCGCCCCGGCGGATCTCCATGTCGCAGGCGGCGAGGCACGGGTCGCCCCGCACCGCGAGTTCGACCATCCGCAGGCGATGGGCGGCGGCGGCCGCCGCCGCCGGGCGCTTGTGCGGCGGCACGTTGCACGGGACGAGGAGCACCTCGTCGAGGCCGAGCCGCTCCAGGACCTCCCTCGCGATGATGAGATGCCCGATGTGGACCGGGTCGAACGACCCGCCGAGTATCCCGACCGCCCGCCCCCGTCCCCTCATCGCCCTGCCGCCTCCCTCAAGATGAACCGATCCACTGCGGATTCACACGGATCATCGCTGATCCGCGCGGATGCGAAACAGGAATGCGTATGCATGATTCTGTTGGCCACAGAGAACACAGAGGGCACAGAGGGCCTGCCGTGAGAATCTTGCTCCGTGGTCTCTGTGATCTCTGTGGCGCAAGGCGATATGTCCCGAGCACCCGTCTGCGCGCTTCTGCGTTCATCTGCGGCGGAAAACATCTCCTTCCATCCCTGTGGCAAATGCCTTTCAGCCGCCCCTGATCTGGCCGGCCCCCCGCACGACGTACTTGTAGATCGTCAGCTCCGGCAGCGCCATCGGGCCGCGCGCGTGGATGCGGTCGGTGCTGATGCCGATCTCCGCCCCCATCCCGAACTCGCCGCCGTCGTTGAACCGCGTCGAGGCGTTCCAGAAGACGGCCGACGAGTCCACCTCCGCGAGGAACCGCTCCGCGGCCGCCCGGTCGCCGGTGACGATGGCGTCCGAGTGCTGCGAGCCGTACCGGGCGATGTGGTCGATCGCCTCCCCGAGGTCGCGGACGACCCGCACGGCGAGGATGAGATCGAGGAACTCGTTCCCCCAGTCCGTCTCCGCGGCGGGCTTCATGCCGGAGACGATCGCCCGGGCGGCCGGGTCGCCCCTGAGCTCCACCCCCGCGGCCGCGAGGGCGGCCGCCGCGCGCGGGAGGAAAGCGGGCGCGATCTCCTCGTGGACAAGGAGCGTCTCCGCGGCGTTGCAGACCGCCGGCTTCTGCGTCTTCGCGTTGAGCGTGATCTGCTCGGCCATGGCGGGATCGGCGGCGCGGTCCACGTAGATGTGGCAGACCCCCTTGTAGTGCTTGATGACCGGGATGGAGGAGATCTCCGCGACGGTGCGGATGAGCGCCTCGCCGCCGCGGGGGATGACGAGATCGATGCACGAGTCGAGGGTGAGGAGCTCCCGGACCGCGTCGTGGCCGGGCCGCTCGATGAGCTGGAGGGCGTCCGCCGGGAGGCCCGCCGCCGCGGCCGCCTCCCGCATGACGCGCGCGATGGCGATGTTGGAGCGGAGCGCCTCGCCGCCGCCGCGGAGGATGACGGCGTTCCCGGACTTGACGCAGAGGGCGGCGGCGTCGGCGGTGACATTGGGCCGCGCCTCGTAGATCATCGCGATGACGCCGATCGGGACGCGGACCTTGCTGATCGCGAGGCCGTTCGGCCGCTCCCATGACGCCAGCACCTCGCCCACCGGGTCGCCGAGCGCCGCGACCTGCCGGATGGCGTCGCAGATCCCGCCGACCGCCTTCCGGTCGAGCGCGATGCGGGCGCGCACCGGGGGGGGCACGCCGGCCCGCTCCGCCGCCGCGAGGTCGGCCCTGTTCGCCTCGATGACCTCCCCGGCCCGGTCGCCGAGCGCCGCCGCCATCCCCTCGAGCGCCCCGTTCTTCGCGCCTGTTCCCGCCGTCGCGAGTGCCGCGGCCGCCGCCCGCGCCCTCCTCCCGATGCCGACCACGTACTCCCGGACCTCCGCCGATCCGCCCATGCGGCCTCCTCCCCGCCTAGATGAGGGCGAGGTTGTCCCTGTGGACGACCTCGTCGTAGTCGCCGTGCCCGAGGACGGCCCTGATCTCCGCCGTCCGCTTCCCCATGATCTTCCCGATGTCGCCGGAGGAGTAGTTCGCCAGGCCCCGCGCGATCTCGCGGCCGGCGAGGGTGACGAGGCGCACCGTGTCGCCGGGCCTGAAATCGCCGCGCACCTCGCGGACCCCGGTCGGCAGGAGGCTCTTCCCCCGCTCCGCGATCGCGGCGGCGGCGCCGTCGTCGATGACGATCTCCCCCCGCGGCTTGATGAAGTAGGCGATCCAGCGCTTCCGCCCCTCCATCCGCCCGGCGGCGGGGTGGAAGAGGGTGCCCGCCGCCTCGCCCGCCGCGACCCGCAGGAGGATGTCGGCCTCCCTGCCGTCGGCGACGACGGCGGCCGCCCCGTACGAGGTCACCAGTCTGGCGGCCCGCAGCTTGCTCGCCATCCCGCCGGTCCCGCGCGCCGTCCCCGCGCCGCCCGCGGCCGCCTCGAGCCGCGCGTCGACCGCCCGCACCTCCCCGATGAGTTCGCCCCGCCCCTTCCGCGGATCGGCGGTCATCAGGCCGGGGGCGTCCGTGAGGATGACGAGGAGATCCGCCCCGACGAGCGCCGCGACGAGCGCGGAGAGGATGTCGTTGTCGCCGAACCGGATCTCCTCCGTCGAGACGGTGTCGTTCTCGTTGATGACGGGAACGATCCCCCCCTCGAGGAGCGCCATGATGGTCAGGCGCGCGTTCAGGTGCCGGTGCCGCGCCTTCAGGTCGTCCGCCGTGAGGAGGATCTGCGCGACGCGCGCCCCGTGCTCCCCGAAGCGGCCCGCGTACAGGTGCATGAGGCTGCCCTGCCCGACGGCGGCGGCGGCCTGGAGCCGCGGGAGCGACCGGGGCCTCCGCGAGAGTCCCATGATCTCCATGCCGGCGGCGATCGCGCCGGAGGTCACGAGGATCACCTCCCGCCCGTCCCGGCGGAGCGCGGCGACCTGGCGGGCGATCTCCCCGACGAGGCGACCGGAGATGCGGCCGCGATCGTCCGAGAGGACGTTCGTCCCCACCTTCACGACGATCCTCCTCGCGCCGGAGACCCGTTCCCTCATGCCGCCTCCCTCCCCCGCCCCACCGCCAGCGCGAGCGCGCCGACGAGCCGTCGGAGCCCCGTCCCCGCCGCGGCGGATATGGGG
>JAQUPF010000028.1 GCA_028716845.1 bacterium
GCCGGTGGTTGTGCCGCGGACGAAATCGATCGATTCCGTGAACGGCGTGCCGAAGAGCGACGTGTTCCGCTCCCGCATCATGGCGAGGCCGAGGGCGTCGATCCGGTCGCCCGGCGCGGACACGCAGATGAGGCCCCTCCCGTGGGTGGCCATGAAGTTGACCGCCTCGGCGGTCGCCTTCTCCGCCGCCATGACGAAATCGCCCTCGTCCTCCCGGTCCTCGTCATCCGTGACGATGACGATCCTCCCGGCGGCGATCTCGGCGACCGCGGCGCGCACCGCGTCGAACCGCGCCCCGCGCCTCGCGGGCGTCGTCCCGTCGTCCATCCGATCTTCCCGGCGCATAAAAAAATCCTGAAGGGAACGCATCTTCAGGACGATTCCGCTCCGCGCGCAGGCATCTTCTCCCGTCCGGACTGTGACCGTCGGCCCCGGAATCGCACCGGGTCTGCCCGGCCGCCGCTCGGCCGCCGGGCTCGCGGGCTCTACCGCCGGTGGGGACTTCCACCCCGCCCTGAAGAATGCGCGCCCATGGTGCCATGTCCCGGGGGCGGCCGTCAAGGGGAAACCCGCGCCGGCATGGATCATGAACCACGCACCACGGATATTCACGGATTATTGACGGAAATACACGGATTGGGGTCAAACAGCTCGTCGCTCGTATCTCGCAAGACTTGTTCCGCGGGTATCTGTAATGATCCGTGGGAATCCGTGGCGGATTGGTGCGTCTTACTCCCGGAGCGTCCTGCCGGAGCGCGCGTTGACGAGCTTCACCTCCTCGATGTGGAAGGACTCCCGCGGCTCGACCGAGACCTCTCCGTTGTACAGCCGCTCGAGCTCCCGCACCGCCTCCCGGTCCTCGTTCTGGAGGCGGTGGCACACGCTCGGATGCGCGCGCACCCGCACGGGCAGCCGGCGCAGCCGGCGCCCCCCCCGGAGGGCGAGCTTGACGAGGCGCTGCGCCTCGATGCTCACGCTCTCGGCCGACTTCACCCTGCCGCCGCCGCCGCAGTACGGGCAGGCGTCGTAGACGGCCTCGCGCAGGCTCTCCTTCACGCGCTCGCGCGTCATCTGGAGGATCCCGAGCGGCGAGATGGGGAATATGTTCGTCTTCGCCTTGTCGCGCCTGACCGCCTGCTGCATCGCCTTCTCGATGAGCCGCTGGTGCCGCCGGGCGCGCATGTCGATGAAGTCGATGATGATGATCCCCCCTATGTTCCGCAGCCTGATCTGGCGCGCCGCCTCCTCGGCCGCCTGGAGGTTCGTCTCGAGGATCGTCTCGTCGATGTCCTTCTTGCTCAGGCAGCGGCCGCTGTTGACGTCGATGACGACCATCGCCTCCGTCTGGTCGATCACGAGGTAGCCGCCGCACTTGAGCCAGACCTTCCGCCGGTGGGCCTTCTCGATCTCCTTCTCGATGCCGGAGGAGTCGAAGACGTGCTCCCGCCCGCCGTGGTAGATGATCCGGGCCGTGCGCCGCGGCATGAGGGCGTCCACGAAACGCTCGATGTTCCCGCACTCCTCCCTCGAGTCGACCGTGATCTTCGAGACGTCCTCGGTGAGCGCGTCCCGGAGGACCCGGAGGATGAGATTGAGCTCCTCGTGGATGAGCGAGGGGCACGGCGCGGCGGGGATCTGCCGCCGGATCCCCTCCCAGAGCCCCGTGAGGTACGCGACGTCCTTCTGGATCTCCTCCCCCTGCGCGCCGTGGGCGACGGTCCTGACGATGAAGCCGGCGTCGCCGGGAGGGTTCGCCTGCCGGAGGATGTTCCGGAGACGCCGCCGCTCGGCGGCGTCGGCGATGCGGCGGGAGATGCCGACCTGCGGCGCGCCCGGCATCATGACGAGGTAGCGGCCCGCGAGCGACACGTTCGTCGAGAGGCGGACCCCCTTCGTCCCGATCGGCTCCTTGATGACCTGGACGATGACCTCCTGCCCCTTGTGCACGATCGTGTCGATCGGCTCCCGCCGGAGGTCCTTCGGCGCCGCGGCGAGCTCATCCACCTCCTCGCCGGCGAGCTCGCAGCGGGCGGCCGCGTCGCTCGTGATGTCGGAGGCGTGGAGGAAGCCGTTCCTGCCGAGGCCGATGTCAACGAAGGCGGCCTGTATCGCGGGGAGGACGTTGCGGACCACGCCCTTGTAGATGTTGCCGACGAGGGTCTTCTCCTGCGCCCGCTCGATGAGGATTTCCTGCAGTTTGCCGTCCTCGAGGATCCCCACGCGGGTCTCCAGAGGCTCGACGCTGATGACGATCTGCTTGTCCATTGCTCCAGGTCCTTTCCGGTCCGCATGCCGCCGCCGGGAGGTCTCCCGCGGCGGGGGCCCCATGCGACGGCGGGCCCTGCGGACGCATCGGTGCCGCTCCGCGGCTCGAGAAGAGGCCGGTGCGGACGATCGGCAGCGTCTTCACGCGGTCCTCGGGCCACTCGAGCACCGCTGAGATGAGTTCGACCGGGTTGACGTTTCCCCCGCCGCCCACGGCGACGGTGAAACGGAGGAGCGCCGCCCCGACGCCCGCGTCGTCGACCGCCAGCGATTGGATCAGCGGCCGCAGATCCCGGCAGCGCACTCCCTTCTCCGTGCGCCTGCTGACCACGAGGCGCTCGGCGCGCATCGCCGCCGCCGCCTGCCGCCGCACGACGCGCGGGTCCGCGCCCTCCACCAGCGCCTCGTAGGAGGCCCTGTCGAGTCCGTCGCAGAGGGAGCGGCCGGCGGGGGCGGTCCCGACGGACCGCACGCGGACCCCCCCGGGGAGGGCCGGCTCGAGCCGCCGCGCGATCTCCGCCGGATCGACCTCCCCGTCGAGGTCGACGTCGAGCAGTTCATTCCGGCCGGCGATGCCGACCGGCAGCGGGGGGCCGAACGAGATGAGGGGATGGGGCGAAAACCCCCGCGAGACCCTCACCGGCAGGCCGGCGCGGCGGAACGAACGCTGCCAGGTCCTGATGAGATCGAGGTGGGAGATGAACCTGATCGGGCCTTCCTTCGAATACGCGATCCGATACATGCCGCCGGGATTATCCCACCTGCGGTTCAAAGTTGAAAGTTGAAAGTTCAAAGTGTCGAAGTGCAAAGCCGAACGTTCAAGGCGGCGCGTTCAAGCCGGGAGTGCGGAGCGGAACGACCCGGCCGCGCCCCCCCTGCGGTCCGGCGAGGGGCCCCGGACGGGGCGGCTCAGGAGACGCCGGCGCCCGGCCGGTCGTCCGCCGGGAGGGCGAGGTCCGCGAGGGCGGCCCGGAACGCGGCGATGTCGACCCTCGTGTTCCTGCACGGACCCTCCGGCCGCAGGTTGACGACGCCGATGACCGGAACGCCTCCCACCTCCCGCAGCCCCTCCATGAGCTCCTTTTCGCAGGCGACGGCGACGACCGCCGCGGGAGACGTCTCCTCCACGACCGCCTGCGCGAGCCTGCCGCCGGCGACCATGACCGTCCTGCACCCGTATGCGGCGGCGATCTCGATGAGGAGGGCGCAGTCGCACCTCCCGCAGCGCGCGCATTCGTCGACCGACTCGAGCAGGTTGGCGGCGCAGTCGGAGCGCTGCAGGCACCTGGGCAGGAGCACGAGGACGTCCCGGCCGCCGCGGCCCGGCCGCGCGAGCACCGCGTACCGGTTGGCGGCGGCGATGAAGGCGGCGTCGACGCGCTCGCCGCTCCGGCCGATCGCCCTCCGCGCGAGGCGGCAGATCGGGTGGAACGCCATCAGGAACGCCCTGCGGGCGGCGGGGGGGATGAACGGGAGCAGATCGCGCCCCCGGCGCGCCCCGGCCCGCTCGATGAGGAGGAGCAGCGCCGCCGCGCCGGCGGCCGCGGCGACGGCGAGGAGGACGACACCGCCCCATCCGCGCCACCCGAGGGCGTACCCGGCTGCCGCCGCGGCTGCGACCGCGGCCGCGCAGGCGGCCGGCAGCCCGAAGACGGGGGGCGGCGGCCCTCCGCTCATTCCGCGAGTTCCCGTATCCATGCCTCCACCCTCGCCGCGTCCTCCGCGTCGGGACGGTGCCTGAGGTAGGCCCTGAAATGCTCCGCGGCGTCGCGCGGCCTGCCGGCGTGCAGCCGGTAGATCTGCGCGAGGTTGTAATGGGCGTCCGCGTCCGCGGGATTGATCCGGAGGGCCGCCCCGTACTCCTCGATCGCCCCCGCAAAATCCCGGCGGGCGGCGCGGGCGGCGCCGAGGCCGAAACGGGCCTCGGCGAAACCGGGATCGAGCCGGGCGGCGAGCAGGTACTGCGCCTCCGCTTCCCCCCTCCTGCCGAGCCTGCCGTAACAGATGCCCAGGTTGTAGGCGGCGAGGGCCGAGTCGGGGAGGCGCTCCGCGGCCTTCTCGAGCGCCTCCGCCGCCGCCCCGTACGAACCGGCCCGCTCCAGTGCCATGCCGAGGGCGAACCAGACGGGACCGAGCTCGGGCCTCCGGTCGATCACCCGGCGGTACAGCTCCGCCGCCCGGTCGCTCCTCCCCTCCCCCTCCTCGATCGCCGCCAGTTCGAGGAGGGCGGCGACGGTGTCCGGCTTCTCCTTGATGATCTCCTCGTAGGCATCCCGCGCGCCGTCGAGGTCGCCGCTCGCCGCGCGCCGACGCGCGCGAGAGAGGAGCCGGCCGGCCGGCGGCTCCGCCTCCCGCTCGTCAGGAGGCGCCGGCGCGGGGGCGCGGCGCGCGAGCGCGCCGAGATCCGGATCCGAGCGCTCGATCGACGGCTCCAACCGGACCGCCTCCCGCGCCTCGGCGGCCGCCTCCTCCTCCATCCCCGCCTCGAGGTGCAGGCGGGCGAGCGCCCGGCGGGGCCTCGCGTCGTCCGGGAAGAGCGAGACGGCGCGGCGGAACGATTCCCGCGCCCCCCCGGGATTCCCGCGCGCCCGGCGGACGAGGCCGAGGACGTAGTCGACGTCCGGCATGCCGGGCCGGAGCGCGGCCGCCCGCCGGAGCGCCTCCTCGGCGCCGGCGAGGTCCCCCAGCTCCGCCCTCGTCACGCCCTCGTTCAGGCGCGCCTCGGCGAGGGCGGCGTCACGCTCGAGCGCCGCCGCGAACGACTCGAGCGCCCGCCGCTTGAGCGCCATCGCCCGCAGGCAGTAGCCGAGGTTGTTGTGCACCGCGGCGCTGTCGTCGCCCGCCGCCATCGCCTTCTCGAACCACGACGCGGCCTCCCGCAGCGACCCCCGCCGCGCGTGGACGAGACCGAGGCGGAAGGGGATGCGGCGACCGACGCCCCCCCTGAATCCCTTCGGCTCGGCCCGCGCCGCGGCGCGTCCGTACGCATCGAGGGCGCCGTCGAGATCGCCGAGCTTCTCGTAACAGAAGCCGAGCCGGTAGTAGAGCTCCTCGTCCGGTATCCCGGCGAGGACCGCCTTCTTGAGCTCGGCGGCCGCGGCGGCGTAGTTCGGGGGCGCCCGATGCCGTGCCGGGTCGACGAGCCGGTACCGCCCGTCCCACCGCTCGAGAAATTCCGTCGCCGCCCGGTCGGCCGGCGCGCCGGCCGGCGCATCGGCGGCGCGGAGCACGGCGGCGGCCGCGCACGCGAACGCAATCCCCTGGATCCTCATATGGGGGATCATTATACCACAGGGGGAAACGCGGCCGGCGGCGGGGGCTCAGCGCACGGAGAGGCGGCCTGCATTCCGCTCGAAGATCTTCTGGCCGATGCCGGGCACCTTCCTGATGTCCTCGATCCGCGCGAAGGGTCCGTTCTCCTCGCGGAACCGGATGATGAGGGCGGCCTTCTTCGCGCCGATCCCGCTGAGCGACTCGAGTCCCGACTGTCCGGCGGTGTTGATGTTGACCGTCCCCTCCCCGACGGGCGCGGCGGCCCGCTCTCCCCGCGGCGGCCCGGCGGCCGTGCGATCCGCGCGGGGCGGCTGCCGGCCGACGACGACATGGCCGAGCGACCGCACGCCGAGCTCCCTCCCGTCGCTCTCGATGACGATCGGCCCCGGGCGCCGGAGGGGGGACCCCGCCGCGCCGAGCGCGAAGGCGTCCCCGCGGAAAAGCGTCCGCCCGCCGCCGGCTCCCGCGGCGCGGCCGCGCGCCTCTCCGGCCAGGAGGAACGAGGTCCCGCCGTGCACGACGCAGAGGGTGAGTGTCCTGTCGCCGTCGTCCCCCTCCTCGAACGAGGACGGCCTGATGACCGAGAGCCGGAGGCTCCCGATGGCGATCGCCTCCATCGCCCGCACGGCGCGGTAGTCCGTCTCCCGGGAACGGAGGAGCCGGAGGAACTCCTCGTACGCCGCGCCGTCGTTCCTGAATCCGGGGTCGCACACCTGCCGCACGGGAAAGCGCCGCATCAGCGCGGCGATCGACCGCATGCATTCGGCTGTCGCCTCGGCGCCGATCGCGAGGGCGATTTCCCGCGCCCCGATCTCCTCGAGGCGCCGGGCGACGCCCTCCGCCCCGCCGCGCCCCCCCGCGAAGACGACGGCTGCGCCGTCGGGGCATTCCAGGACGAAGGAGCATGCATCCTCCCCCTCCTCGACGCAGTGGATCCTCAGGACGCCGCCCTCCCGCACGCGGCGCCAGACCGCGCCGCACCGCGGGCACGCGCCCCCCTCCTCCCGCCCGGCGGCGAGGAACACCTCCCTGCACCGCCAGCAGCGGAGCGCGACCGTCCCGGCGGGCGCGAGGGAAGCCCCGCAGAGCATGGCCGCGGCGACGCCGGAGAGCAGCAGCAGCCCGCGGCATCCCGCTCGGGTCGGAGGGTCCCTTTCCGCCGCCTTCATGATCGCCGTTCGGATGATCCCGCTTATGAAGCGCATGATCCGTTCCGGAAGGAGAAGATAAATGCGGCTGGATAACTTTTTTATCTGTTTGCCGTGGAGTATATTGCATCATGCCGCCGCGCGGCCGGCGGCGGCCGCTCTTCCGGAGGTGTCAACGGAGGTTGTCACCGTCAACGGAGGTTGACAGCGGGCTAGAAGCGGCTGGATCTTCCCGAGCGCGCCCTCGAATCGAATGGGACGTACTCGTGCCCCGCGCGCCCCCTGAGGTAGCTCATCTCGTACACCTGCACGGCATGGACCACCGGGACCCCCAGCCCGGCGCGGGCGAGCTGGTCCTGGAGCTGGAGGATGCAGCCGGGGCACGCCGTCGCGACGACCGCTGCGCCGCTCGACCGGATCGACTCGACCTTCGCCTCCCCGAGCGCGCAGGAGACGTCGTAGTGCGTGAGGCTGAAGGAGCCGCCGAGGCCGCAGCAGTCTCCTGCCCGCTCCATCTCGACGTAGTCGCTGCTGCGCCGGAGGACCTCCCGCGGGGGCCCCGTCACGCCCCTCCCCCACCGGAGATGGCACGGGTCGTGGTAGGTCACCGTCTCATCGATCGGGAGATTGCTGTAGCCGAGGAAGCGGTCGATGAACTCGGTGATGTCGAAGACCTTGTCGGGGAGGGCGCCGGGACGGTCCAGGAGCCGCGGGTAATCCCGCGCCACCGTGAGGGCGCAGGAGGCGCAGCCGAAGACCACGGCGTCCACCTTGTCCGCCTCGAGGGCCGCCGCGTTCCGCCGGGCGAGGGCGCGGGCGGCCGCCGCGTCGCCCGAGGCGAGGACCGGCGTGCCGCAGCAGACCTGCGTCTTCGGAAGGATGATGTCCACGCCGTGCATGTCGAGGACGCGCATGATGGAGGCGGCGATCTCCGGGTAGACGTAATTGAGCATGCAGCCGAGGAAGAGCGAGATCTTGATCTCGCCCTTCCCCTTGATGATCTCCGGGAGCGTCCGGAGCGCCGGCCGCCGGGCGAGGCGGGGGACGGAGCGCCGGCCGCCGTAGATGAGCGGGAGATGCCGCACCGGCTGCGCGCTGCGGGACGGCAGCACCGCCTGTGCGACGCGTGCGAGGGCGATCATCCGGTCATAGAGCCGCCGCCGGGGCAGGATCCCCCTGAACACGAGGCGGGCGGCCGGGCCGAGGCCCCGCCGCCGGGCGAGGAGCTCCCGCGCCGCCTGGACGATCATGTCCACCCGGACGCCGCTCGGGCAGACGTCCATGCAGCGCGCGCAGCGGTAGCAGCCCATGAGGATCTCCCCGGCGCGATCCGTCGCCGCCGCCTCGCCGCGGAGGATCGATTCGAAGAGAGCGATCCGGCCGCGGGCGACGTCCGTCTCCCGACGGGTCACGAGGAAGGTCGGGCAGACGGCGCGGCACTTGCCGCATCGGGTGCAGCGCTCCAGTTCCCGTCTGACCTCATCCATGCCAGATCCCCAACCCGGCCGAAGGGAAAAGAACACATCCGCCGCGGATCGACGCGGATCATGACGGACGTGCACGGATAATCTCAAGGAAGAATCCGCGAAGATCCGCGCTCATCCGCGGAGATCCGCGGCTCGTCCGGGAAGATCTTCCCGGGATTGAGGATGTCGTTCGGATCCAGGAGCCGCTTGATCGCCCGCATGAGGGCGATCTCCCGCCCCCCGACCTCCCAGCTCAGGAACCGCGCCTTCGCCGTCCCGATGCCGTGTTCGCCCGAGATGCTGCCGCCGAGGTCGAGGACGAGGCGGAACACCTCCTCGATCCCCCGCTCCGCGCGTGACCGCTCGTCCGGGTCGGCGGCGTCGTAGAGGGCGTTCACATGGATGTTGCCGTCCCCGGCATGGCCGAAGCAGGCGACGGCGATCCCCCCGCGGGCGGCGATCCCGGCGACCCCCTCGAAGAGCGACGGCAGCCGGCTCCGCGGGACGCAGACGTCCTCGTTGATCTTGCGGGGGCTCAGCGAGTAGAGGGCGGGCGAGGCGGCGCGGCGCACCTCCCAGAGGAGGTCCGCCTCAGCCTTGTCCGAAGGCGTCTCGACCTCGATCGCCCCCTCCGCGCGACAGGCCTCGGCCATGCGGGCGATGCCGGCGGCGGCGGCGGCGGGGGGGCCGTCCGACTCGGCAAGGAGCACCGCGGCGGCGCCCGCCGGCAGGCCGAACGGCTTGTAGGCGCGGATGCAGCGGATGGTGAGCTCGTCCATGATCTCGAGCGTCCGCGGGAGGACGGGTCCCGAGGCGATGCGGACCGCGGCGCGTACCCCGTCCGCGACCGTCCGGAAGGAGGCCAGCATGGTGCGGACGCATTCGGGGAGGGGGATGAGGCGGAGGGTGGCCCTCGTGAAGACGCAGAGCGTTCCCTCGGAGCCGATGAGCAGCCGGCCGATGTCGTACCCGACGACGCTCTTGAGCGTCCCGGAACCGGTGTGGATGATGTCGCCGCACGGGAGGACCGCCTCCGCGGAGAGGACGTAATCGCGCGTCACGCCGTACTTCACGCAGTGGAGGCCGCCCGCGCACTCGGCGAGATTCCCGCCGATGGTGCAGAAGTCGCTGCTGGCGGGGTCGGGCGGGTAGAAGAGGCCCCGTCGCTCGACCGCCGCCTGGAACTCGCCGAGGACGACGCCCGCCTCCACGACCGCCGTCGAATCCGCCGGATCGATCGAGATGATGCGGTTCAGGCGGGACGTGTCGAGGAGGATCCCCCCCCTGAGCGGCAGGGCGCCTCCCGTGAGGCCGGACCCGGCGCCCCGGGGGTAGACGGGAACGCGCCGCTCGTTCGCGAGCGAGAGGATCGCGCCGACCTCCTCCGCGCAACCGGGGCGGACGACCAGGTCGGGCAGGGCCTGCTCGCGGGTGGCATCGCACCCGTGGCAGATCCTGTCCTCGAGGGCATCGGTCGCATGCTCCTTCCCGACGATCCCCCGGCAGAGGCGGACAAGGTCCTTTTCCTTCATCGGGAACCGCGCGGCGCGGGCGTAGTGTACCATCCCGCCGGACCGCCTTCAACGAGGCGCGGCCGGCGTCAGGAGGGGGAGCCGTGCACGTTGCAGGTGACGGGGGTGCCGATGCCGTCGATGTTCTGGTACGTTCCCCCCCCCGGGCAGGAACTTGTCACCCGGAGGTTGATCAGGTAGGCGTCGAGGGCCGAGCTGGGGCTGATGAGGGCGCCGCTCCACATGTTGCATTCGAGGGCGTACTGGTCCTTGGCGGCGTTGAACTGCCGGAGACTGTTCCAGCAGGCGTGCCGCTGGGTCGTCCCTCGCGCCCGCAGGAAGTTCGGCACGGCGACGGCCGCGAGGAGGCCGATGATCCCGACGACGATCATGACCTCGATCAGCGTGAAGCCGCTCCGCCTCATGAATGAGCCCCTCTCACGACGCCCACGGACATCCTAATTATACCATAGATGATTTTTTTGTCAATGCCGGGGGGCGCCGGGGGAGGAGGGGTGAGAACGGGACCGGATGATGGTATAGTACCCCCCGCCATGGAAACGGCCGCGTTCCGATCCATCAGGCGGGGCATCCTCCTCGCCCTCCTCGTTCTCGTCCCCCTCCTCTACGTCGAGCCGGCCCTCTTCGGCATCGAGCTGACCGATTCGTTCAATTTCCCGAAGCGACAGCTCGTCCAGGCCGCCGCGCTCGCCCTGGCCGCCCTCTTCCTCCTCGAACTCTCTCTCGCCGGCGGGGTCACGGTGCGCCTCGGCCGCTGGACGATGCCCCTCTCCCTCCTCATCGCGTGGTCCGCGGCGTCGCTCGCCTGGGCGCCTTCCCCCGGCCTCGGCCTCGCCGAGACGGCCCGATGGGCCTGCTGCGGGCTGATCATCCTTTCGGCGGCGGGCGACCTGCGCGGCGGTTCGCCGGTGCTCGTCCTCGCCGGCGCCGCCGGCGCCGCCGTCTCGTCTCTCTCGCTCCTCCAGTTCTTCGGCCTCGACCCTTCAGGCTTCTCCGGCGGGCTCCACCGCGTCTACGCGACGGTCGGCAATCCGAACTTCATCGCCTCCTACCTCGCCGTCGTCCTCCCCGTCGGCTACTGGGGATGGCTCTCCCCCGACTCCGGGAGGCGCGCGGCCGCCGCCTGCCTCCTCCTGTCGCTCGCCGGCACGGCGGCGATTCTCGCCACCGCCTCGCGCGGCGGCGCCGCGGCGTTCGCCCTCGGCATGGCCGCCGCCGCGATCATCCTCCGCCCCCGGGTCGTCCGCCGCAGGCTGATCGCCCTTTCCGCCTCCGCCGCCTTCCTCGCCGTCCTCTTCGTCCTGCCGTCGCCCCTGAACCGGTACGACACGCTCCCGATGCGGAAGCTGTCTGAACTCGCCGGCGGAGGGGGGGGCGGGACGGCCTGGCGGCTGATGGTCTGGCGCGTGGGGCTGGGGATGTGGGCGGAACGGCCGCTCATCGGCGCCGGCGCCGGTTCGTTCCCGGTCCTCTATTTGCCGCACGCGGCCGGCTTCCTCTCCTCCCCCGCCGGCGCCCCGTACGCGGCGCTCGCGGAGGGCGGCATCGATCACGCCCACAACGAGTACCTCGAGCTCTGCGTGGAGAACGGCGTCATCGGGTGCGGTCTCTTCATCTGGTTCCTCCTCGCCCTCATCGGGGGCGCCGCGGCGGATCTCCGGCGCGGCCGGGACGGCGGCGCCGACTGGCGGGGCGCGGCGCTGTTCGGCGGCTGCATCGCCGCCGCGGCCGACGGAGCGGTGGGCTTCCCGTTCCGCCTCTGGCCGGCGGCGGCCACGTTTTTCGTCTTCGCGGGGCTCCTCGTCCGGCCCTCGTCGGCCGCCGTGGCCGTCCGGGCGGGGCGGGGCGTCCTTCGGATCGCCGCGGGCGCCGCCGCGGCGGCCATCCTCCTCTCCGGCGCGCTCCTCATCGCGTCCGACATCCGCTCGGAAGCGGAGACCGCGCGGGGGCTCGCCGCCTTCCGCGGCGGCCGGTTCGCCGAGGCGGAGGGGCTGTTCGGGCGGGCGGTCGCGCGGCGCCCCGCGAACGGGATGGCGCGCTTCTTCCGCGGCGTCTGCCTCTCCCGCCTCGGGAGGAGCGGGGAGGCGGCCGTGGAGCTGCGCGCGGCGCTCGCCGTGTACGGCCGCCAGGCGGTGTACGTCGAACTCGGCAGGGCCCTCGCCGCGACCGGCCGGGACGAGGAGGCGGAACGCCTCGTCGTCCTCGCCGCGCGGATGCTCCCGCGCGATCCGTCCGCCTGGCTCGAACGGGGGGGGATCCTCTTCAGGCGCGGGGACCCGGCGGGGGCGGCTGCCTCCTATGCGCGGGCCGCGGAACTCGACCCCCGTTCGGCCCCGGCCGCGCGGAACCTCGCCGTCTCGCTCCACGCCGCGGGGGAGGAGGCGGCGGCGCTCGCCGCGTACGAGCGGGCGGCGTCCCTCAACCCCGCGGACGCCGACATCCACGTCAACATGGGGACGCTCCGGGCCCGCGCGGGGGAGATGCGGCGGGCGAAGGCCGCATGGACGCGGGCGCTCGAGATCGACCCGGAAAACCGCAGCGCCCGCGTGAACCTGGAGCGCGCGGCCGGCGATCCGGGATGAGACCGGGGCTGAAAATCCCGTTCCACGGGACGGGCGTTCCGTATCCGCGGCGGGAACGCCGTTGATTCAAACCTGCGGGAGCCTGCTGTTCGAATCGGACCCGGTCCCGGAGGACCCGCCTCGCCGGAGAACGGGCCCCTCCTGCTCCTGCGGCGGGCCGCCCCCCTTCCATCGCTCCATCTTGCGGTAGAGCGTGGCGAGGTCGATACCCAGGATGCGCGCCGCCTGCCGCTTGTCCCCGCCGGTCTCCCGAAGGATTCCCTGGATGTAGGCCCGCTCCTTCTCCTGGACGAACGCCTTCAGGTTGACCGCGTGGGTGGCATCGAGGATCTCCGGCGGCATGAGGATGTTCTCGGGGAGGTGATCGAGGAGGATGGAGCCGCCCTCGCTCAGGGCGACGATCCGCTCGATGACGTTCTCGAGCTCGCGCACGTTGCCCGGCCAGTCGTAGATCATGAGCATGTCGAGGACGTCGGGGCTCATGCGCAGGTCGGCGGACCGCCCGCGCTTGGCGAGCTCGCGCCGCATGAAATGCTCGACGAGGAGCGGGATGTCCCCCCGCCGCTCCCGGAGCGGGGGGACGTCGATCGGGATGACGCTCAGCCGGTAGTAGAGGTCCTCCCGGAAGGTCCCCGCCCGGATCTTCTCCTCCAGCCGCTCGTTCGAGGCCGCGATGACCCGCACGTCCACCTTCAGGCTCCTCGTCGAGCCGACCGGCTTGATCTCGCGCTCCTGGAGGACCCTGAGGAGGCTCGCCTGGATGGCGTGCCCCGTGGCGCCGATCTCGTCGAGGAAGATGCTGCCCCCGCCGGCGGCCTTGAAGAGGCCCTCCCTGTTCGACACCGCACCCGTGAACGCCCCCTTCACGTGCCCGAACAGCTCCGACTCCAGGAGCGATTCCGGCAGGGCGGAGCAGCTCACCGCCACGAACGGCTTGTCGCGACGCCGGCTGTTGAAGTGGAGCGCGCGGGCGACGAGCTCCTTCCCCGTGCCGCTCTCCCCGTAGATGAGGACGGTGCTGTCGGTGTCGGCGACCTTCTCGATCTTCCGGAAGACGTCCTGCATCGCCCCGCTCGTCCCGACGATGTTCTCGAACCGGTACCTTCCCGCGAGCTCCCGCTTCAGGGAGACGTTCTCCCGCAGGAGGCCCCTGTAGGCGAGCGCGCGATCGAGCGTCATCTTCAACTCGTCGAGCTTCACCGGCTTGATGATGTAGTCGAACGCCCCCCGCCGCATCGCCTCCACGGCCGTCTCGATCGAGCCGTAGGCGGTGATCATGATGACCGCCACCTCCCGGTCCATCGTCTTCGCCGCGGACAGCAGCTCGAGACCGTCGAGGGGCGCCATCTTGAGGTCGGTGATGAGGGCGTCCATCCGGTCCTCGCGGAGGACGCGCACCGCCTCCTCCGGGTCGGCGGTGGCGACGACCTCGTGCCCCTCGGCGGCGAGCGCCGTCCGGAGGACCTCGAGCAGGTGCTCCTCGTCGTCAACGATGAGGACGTTCGCCATCGACCGCGCCCTCCCCCTCCGGCTCGCAGGGGAGCGTGACGACGACCGTCGTCCCCTCCCCCACCCTGCTCTCCGCCTCGATGCCGCCGCCGTGGTCACGCACGATCCCCTCCGCGAGGAAGACCCCCATGCCCGTGCCGCCCTCCCTCGTGGAGTAGAACGGCTCGAAGAGGCGGCTCAGCCGCTCGGCGCTCATCCCCTCGCCCGTGTCGAGGATCCGCACCCGCGCGACCGGCCCCCCGCCGTCCTCAGCGGCGCCCCGCTCCAGCGACACGGTCACGGATCCCTTCCCCTTCGAGGCGTCCACCGCGTTGTCGAGGATGTTGATGAACACCTGCTTGACGCGGGCGGCGTCCAGGGATGCGCAGATCGGCGGGCCCTCCGGCGGCGCGGCGATCGTCACGCCGTCCCCCCCCCGCCGCCCCCGGATGAGATCGATCGCCTCGCGGACGAGGACCCCCAGATCCACGAGGACGCGCTCCTCGCCGCGGGCCCGCCCGTAGTTGAGGAAGTCGCCGATGATGCGGTTGAGCCGGTCGGATTCCTTCAGCGCGATCTCCGTCATCTTCGACCGGGTCTCCGCGTCGATCCCCTCCTCCCGGAGGATCTCGACCGCCCCCCGGACCGCGGAGAGCGGCGTGCGCACCTCGTGCGCCACGCTCGAGAGGATCGCGCCGACCGCGGTGAGCCGGTCCGTCCGCCGCATGCGCTCCTCGAGGCGCCGGATCGGCGTGAGGTCCTTGAAGAGGATGAGGAGGCCGAGCGCGCGCCCGTCGCCGTCGAGGAGGTTCGACATGGTGAAGCCGACGGGGACCTCGGCGCCGTCGCCGCGGCGCACCGCGACCTCGCATCGCGTGAACGACCTCGCCTCCTCCGCCAGCCACCGGTCGCTGATCTCGCCCACCGGCCGGCCGAGGAACGCCTGCCAGGACCTGCCGACGATGTCGCGGCGGGCGGTCCCGAGGATCGCCTCGGCGGCGGGGCTCGCGAAGATCACCTTGCCGTGGACGTCGGCCGTGAGGAGGCCGACATCCATCCCGGCGACCACCTGCTCGTTCAGCTTCTTCAGGTAGTCGAGCTCGATCCGCTCGCGGGAGATGGTGTCGACCAGGTAGTCGAGGAGGTAGCCGACGATGCAGAAGATCGTCGCCCGCGCGAGGACGAGGTAGCCGACGTAGATCGGATCGCCGGCGAGCGGCGCGCCGGTCCCGGGTCCGCGGGGGAGGAGACGGAGGCATTCCATGACGCCGAGCGCCGCGTAGAGCGCGCTGCAGACGACCGCGAGGACGATGCCGCCCCTGCCGCTGATGAAGGCGCTCGCGTAGACGATGCAGAGGACGTAGAGGAGGACGAACTCGCTGTCCACGCCGCCCGTGAAGGCGAGGAGCGCCGTGATGACGGCGGCGTCGATGACGAACTGGGTGTACGCCTGGAAGCGGGGCGCGAGGGGGGTCTTGAGGAGGAGGGTGTAGACGAGCGATGCGCCGTAGAGGAAGGCGAGGACGGCGAAGAACGGCGTCGAGCCCCGCGCGTGGATGAACGGGCTCATGCCGAGGAGGAGGGAGACGAGCATGAGCCGGACGAACATCAGCCACTTCAGCCTGCCGATGATCCCCCCTCCCCCCGTCGTCGATTGCATGGGCAGCGGCGGCGTCCGGCTAGATCTTGATGATGGTGGACATCTTGAGGATCGGCAGGAACATGCAGATGACGATCGTCCCGATCACGATGCCGAGCACGCCGATCAGGAGCGGCTCGATGAGGGCGGTGAGCCCCGCGAGCGTGGTGTTCACCTGGTCGTCGAAGAAATCGGCGATCTTCTCGAGCATGACGTCCATCTTCCCGGTCTTCTCCCCGACCGAGATCATCCGCACCACCATGGGGGGGAAGACCGCCGTCTCCTCGAGCGGCCCCGCGATGCTCTCCCCCTCCTTGATCTTCTGCGCCGCCTCCACCACCGCGAGCTCGATCGAGTAGTTGCCGGTGGTCTTCGAGACGATGTCGAGGGAGCGGAGGATGGGGACGCCGCTCCGGACGAGGGTGCCGAGCGTCCGGGAGAAGCGCGAGAGGACGACCTTCTTGATCAGCTCGCCGAAGACCGGGATCCGGAACTTGAGGCGGTCGAGGGCGAGCCTCCCCTTGTCCGTCCTGTAGAATCCCCGCAGGAGGAGCCCGAGGCCGATGCAGGCGGCGATGATGAGGAGGATGAAGCGGCGGGTGATGTCGCTCACGAGGAGAAGCATCTGCGTCGGGAGCGGGAGCTCGGCGCCGAAGCTCTCGTAGATCGTGCCGAAGACCGGGATCACCTTCACGAGGAGCAGGATGGTGATGGCGACGGCCATGCAGGACACGACGAGCGGATACATCATGGCGCTCTTCACCTTCTTCTGGAGGGAGCGGGAGTGCTCGAGGTATTTCGCGATGCGGTCCATGATCTCCGCGAGCGTGCCGCTGTTCTCGCCGGCGCGCACGAGGTTGACGATGAGCGGCCCGAACGTCTTCGGGTGCCGCTCCATGGCGTCCGAGAGGCTTCTCCCCCCCTCCACGTCCTCCCGCACCGCCTTGATGATGTCCGCGAAGACCTGGTTCTTCACCTGCTGCTGCTGGAGCGTCTCGAGGCTCTGCACGAGCGGGAGGCCGGCGTCGATCATCGTGGCGAGCTGCCGGGCGAAGATGACGATCGCCTCCGCCTTCACCTTCCTCTGGAGGAACGAGAAGGCCGCCTTCCGCTCCCCCTGGCAGACGATCCGGATCGGGAGGAGGCCGCTCCGGCGGCAGTAGTTGATGACCGCGCCCTCGTTCTCGGCGATCATCGTCGCCGTCACGTTCTTCGTGAAGGGCGTCCTGGAGACGGGGACGCCTCTCTCCGGCGAGGCGTACCCCTCCCTCAGCGGGACCGAGATCAGGGAGCTGAACGCCCTCGGCCTCGGCGCCCGCGGCGACGCGGCGG
>JAQUPF010000029.1 GCA_028716845.1 bacterium
TTTTCCTTATGCGCAGGACATCGAGCCATCTCAATTTTGACCTGGAAATCGCGAAAAACCAGACTTCAGATAATCCCGTTTATTATACCCGGCGGTGAGGCCGGCCACCCCGGCCCCGGCGATGACCGCCTCCCGGGGGGGGCTCACGGCGCCCCCCCGCGGCGGCGCGCGGCCGGGAGGAACAGCAGGACCCAGGCGGCGGCGGCCGCCGCCGAGACGGCCCTGCCGATCCGGTAGCTCGCCGGCCGGTACTCGAACGCGATCCGGTGGGAGCCGGCGCCGAGCCTGATCCCGCGCAGGCAGTGGTTGACCCGGAGGATCTCGTGCCGGCTCCCGTCGCTCCCGGTCGCCCGCCAGCCGGGATACCAGACCTCCCCCAGGACGAGGTATCCCGGCCGGTCGAGGACCGCCTCCACCTCCACCCTGTTGGGGGAATACGCCGTGACGGCCGCCTTTCCCGCCGGTCCCGGTGCCCCCGGGCCGGGAAGGGGCGCCCGGAGGACGGCGACCGCGCGGAGGTCGCTCGTCTTCGTGAGGCGCAGGCTCTCGGCCTCGTCGCGGGCGACGACCGCCCCGCCGACCGCCCACGCCCGCGGCAGCCGGTTGCGGTTCAGGTGGATGAAGAACGGCGCGCCGGCGGCGGGCCCGTCCGCGTGGATCCCGGCGTGGACCTCCTCGAGCCCCTCGCGGGAGACGGGCCGGTCGGTGATGAGGTACTTCACGTTCAGCATGTCGAGGAAGGCGAGGCGGTCGCCGAGCGCCGCGACGGCCTCCGGGTCCGTCCCCGCGAGGGCGACGTAGTTGTGCACCTCGTACTCGATCGGGCCGAGGCCGAGGAGGCGGTTCTCCTCGAGGTTGCAGACGGCGAGGGCGTCGATGTACGGGGCGATGAAGACCGATTCGAAGCCCGAGACCGAGCAGAGACCGGCGGGCTCCGAGACATCGATCGGGGCGGCGCCGGCGCGGTCGTGGAAGCGGAAGAGCCCGCCGTCCCTCCGGAGGAAGGCGACGGCCTCGGTGGGGCGGTTGATCTCCGTGACGGGGCGCACGACGACCATCCGCATTCCGACCGACCAGAGGTCCGCCACCGCGACCGCGCAGACGGCGGCGACGGCGAACCGGCGCGGCGGCCGCGGGCGGGCGAGGAGGAGGCAGACCGCGGCGGCGGCGGCGAGGGCGACGACCTGCCGGGGCGCGGCGACGCCCGCGCGGATGACCTCGTAGTGCGGCTCGACGAGCGCCTGCCACGCCTCGAGCGGCATCGTGTGGGGGCCCGAGGGGTCGCGGTTGAAGACGAAGGCGACGAGCATCCTGCCGGCCGCCACGGCGGCGCCTCTCCATGCGGCGAAGGCGGCCGAGGCGGCGAGGCCGGCCCCGTAGAGCGCCGCGAGCGGGAGGACGATCCTCCCCGCGCCGCCGCGCGCGCGCCGGTCGAGCACCGCCCCGAGGCCGAAGCCGGCGGCGACGGCGACGGCGAAGCTGAAGAGGGCGAGCATCCTCGAGGGGCACCTGAAGAGATTGAAGCCCGGCGCATGCCGCCAGAGGAAGGGGAAGAGCGGGAGCGTCAGCCCCATCGAGAAGACGAGCGAGAAGGCGGCGAGGAAGAGGAAGAAGGCGTTCCGCCGGTCGCGGACGATGCGGCAGGAGCAGGCGGCGAGGCCGAGCGGCAGGAGCCCCATGTAGGCGCAGATCTCCCAGAAGAAGAAGGGCCCGAGGTAGGAGGAGTCGAGCGGCGACCCCTTTGCGAACGGGAAGACCAGCGTCGGAAGGTCCCCCGGCAGGAGCGAGAAGCCGGCGGCGATGGGGAGGGAGTGCATGTTCGCCCTGTAGGCGTGCCGCGAGAACTCGAGCGCCGGGAGGAGCGCGACGCCGGCGAGGGCGGCGGCGAACGCGGCGGCCGCCGCGAGGAGGAGGACTCGGCGCGCCCTCCCCCCGGGCGGCGGCGGCGCGGGGACGAGGCGGTGGACGGCGTACATGAGGAGCGCGACGGCGCAGTAGAAGAAGTACTGGGTGTGGCCGGCGAGGAACTGCATGGCGAGCGCCCCGGCGAGCATGAGGGCGTCCGCCGCGCGTCCCCCGGCCAGCAGGCGCTCGGCGAAGAGGAAGACGGCGGGGATCCAGGCGATCGCGGCGAGGTGCCAGTACTGCCCGGCGAGGACGCGCGCGGTGAGGTAGCCGGAGAAGGCGAAGGCGAGCGCCGAGAAGAGCGCCGGGGCGCGCCCCCCCGTCAGCTCCCTGACGAAGAGATACGTCCCGAGCGCGGCGATGAAGAAGTGGAGCGCGAAGAGCCAGGTGTACGTCCGCATGGCGCCGGTGAGGAGGACGGGGAGGAAGCAGGGGTAGAAGACGCCGAGCTGCGGCACGCCGTACGGGGGCTTGCCGGAATAGGCGTACGGCTCCCAGAGCGGGAGGGCGCCGTCGCGGCGGACCGACTGGAGGACGAAGGAGATCTGGGGCATCAGGAACCGGGTGAAATCCGACTGCCGGAAGGCGGGCACCGCCGACGGGTCGAGCAGGGCGCGGTGGAAGAAGAGGGCCGCGAGGAGGAGCAGCAGGGCGACGCACGGGGCGTCCCGCCGCCGGCCGCGCCCGACGTTCCCGCTCATCGCGCCGCCTCGCCGGCGAGGCGCCGGTGGACCGTCACGCCGTTCTCGTCGAGGAGCATCTCGTAGCCGGGATGGCGGTCAAGCGACTCGAAGAAGGGCCCGCGCTGGTGAAAGACGGTCACCGGGTCCCCCGACCGGCGGTCCCGGATGACGTACTCGGCGTCGGCCGGATCGGTGAAGGTGAGGTGCATCCGCCGGGCGAGGTGGGGCATCAGGTACCTCGGCGCGAAGACCCCCGCCTCCGGGGGGACGAGCGCGACGGCGCGCCTGAACGTCCCGACGCGCCCCGCCACGGCGGGATCGCCGTAGACCCCGATCGGCGCGAGGAACGTCTCCGCGAGCGGCCCCCGGATGAACGCCGCGAGCGACAGGAAGAGGATGAACGTCGCCAGGACCCGCGCCCGCTCCGAGGCCGTCAGCGGCAGCGGGATCGCGGCCGCGGAGAGTCGCCGCGCGAAGCCGATCGCGCCGGCGAAGGCGAACGGGAGGAACGGCAGGTAATAGTAGCTGTAGATCGACCGGGTCAGCCCCTTCGATGAGAGCCCCGTCACGAGCGCGGTCGGTATCGAGAAGATGATCTCCGGCGACGCGATCGGCGGGAGGACGGCGAGCGGCATGAGGACGAGGTAGGCGAGCCTCCCCATCGAGGGCGAGAGGAGCCGGGCGGCGGCCGCCCCGGGGGAGCGGAGGAGGGCGGCGAGGAGGGCGCCGGGCGTTCCGCCGAGATCCTCGTAGAAGAACCGGATCGTCCCGGGGCCGAGGCTCGGGATGACGAACCAGACGGCGGCGGCGAACCAGGCGCCGGAGAACAGCATCGGGGCCGCCGCCCACCGCGCGCCGCGCCCCCGCAGGGCGGCGTAGGCGCCGAAGGCGAAGGTCGTGAGCGCCACGTCCTCGCGCGTGCAGCACGCGAGGGCGATCCAGAGCATGAACGGCAGGAACCGGCCCCGGTCGAAGCTGTCCATCGCGAGGAGCAGGAAGAGGGGGGCGTAGTGCATGAAGTAGATCGGCATGCTCAGGGCGTAGCCGACGCCCGGATGGAGGAGGTACGCCAGGCCGAAACACGCGGCGGCGTAGCCGCCGATCGAACGGCGCGCGAGCGCCGCCGCGACGAGGCCGCCCATGCCGATCGCCGCGGCGGCGAGGACCAGCAGGGTCTCGGGACGCGGGGCGAGGCGGTACGCCGGCAGGAGGATGCACATGACCGGCGAGAACTGCATGCCGAAACGCGACCCGCCGGGGTAGAACTCCTGCGTGTTGAAGAACAGCCTCCCCTGGAGCGCCGTCCAGAACGACTGGAGGAAGATGCCGAAATCCTGGCCGGGGAAGGCGAACCGGGCGTGCATCGCGGCGGCGCGGACGGCGGCGGCGGCGATGCAGACGACCGCCGCCCCCGCGACGATCGCCCCCGACCGGCCGCCGACGCGCTCCGCGAGGGCGCCGCCCGACGGCGACAGGAGGAACCGGAGCGCGACCGCGCAGCCGGCGGCGGCGGCGGCGATGCAGGCGGAGACGGCCGGCGACGGCCCCGTGCCGACGAGGTAGTCAGGAAAGAAGAAGAGCGGGATGCACAATCCGATGAGGGGGACGGCGGCCCTCGCCGCCGTATCCCTCCCCCGCCGGGCCGCCCCGCAGGCGCCGATGACCGCGCCGGCGACGGCGCCCGCCGCCGCGATCGGCCCCCGCGCACCCGACGACTGGAGGAGCAGGAGGCACGCGAACGCGCCGAGGACCCCGCCCGCCGCGGCCCCGATCGCGGCGGAGAGGAGGGAGGCGCCGCCTGCCGTTGTACGATTCATGCGGACCTGTTCCCCGCGCGCGATCGCATGCCCCGTCTCGACCCCGGCGGAGCGAGGCGCCGGCGATCGCCGAGACGAAAATCATATCAGAACGGGCGCGGGCGCTCAAGGCGGCCCCCGCCGCCGGTACAAAGAAAGAATCTACCGCAGATCGACACTGATTATTACGGATACTCTCGGATACTTCCAAGAATCCGTGCATATCCGTCAATGATCCGTGGGGATCCGTAGCTCGTGGTTCATAAGGAACCAATCCACCACGGATGGGCACGGATATTCACTGATTGTTCTTTCGTCGTATCCGCGGGAATCCGCAATAACCCTCGCGAATCCGCGGAGACAATAAGGTCTTTCATGCGGCTTCGGGTTCTCAGCCTCCGGCCGTGGCCGGATCCCCGGCCGGAGCGGTCAGCGGAAGCGAAACCCCGCGAGACGGCCGGCGAGGAGGACCGCGGACGGCAGGAGGCCGCAGACGATGACCGCCCGCAGCCCCGCGGCCGGCGAACCTCTTGTCCTCCGGGAGCGGAGGATGAGGACGGCGGAGGCGATGACGCCTGCGTTCGCCGCGGCCGCGGCCGCCCCGAAATGGCGGTACCCGTCCCTGCGGCCGAGGATGCCGTGCCCGGCGTGCACGTCCCAGGAGAGCGTCGGCGTCCCCGCCTCGAGGATGAGAATGTTGAAGACGGCCGCCGCGAGGACGAGGGCGGCGGCGATCCGGAGCGCGGGCGGGACGCGTCCCGCCCGGGCCGCCGCGCGCACGGGGCCCGCCTCCCATGGCCGGAGGACGAAGGCGACCATCCCCTGGCCGAGGAGGGCGGCCTTCGCGTTGAGGATGACGTCGTTCAGATCGTAGATCCTCGCCGCCATGAGCCCCTGGACGCACTCGTCCGCGAGGCCGAGAAAAACGGTCGCCGCGAACGCCGGGAGGCAGGAGGCGGGGCCGCTCCCCCCCATCGCCCAGAAGACCATGACGCTGAGTGTGCCGTACTGGGCGAGGTGGACCCGCTCGATCGGCTGCGGGAGCGAGCGGAAGACGACGAGGAACGCGGCGGAAATGGCCGCCGCGGCGATGATGACGGCCGGCCGCCGCTCCGCCTTCGCCGCCGCGAGGTAGGCCAGGATGACGCCGGCGAGAAGGGCCCCCGCCGCGAGCGGCAGGGCGTCCGCGAGCGCCGGGTTCAGAGAGCGCACGGCCTCCCAGACCGAGCGCGTGAACGGGAGGGAGAGGGCGAGGCATCCGGTCAGGAGCCAGCGGCGGGCCGGGTGCATGGAGGGAAGTATACTACAGCCGAAAGGGAGGGGCGAGTGGCGAGTGAAGATGCAGTTGAATATGCCACGGAGATCACAGAGACCACAGAGAACGGTGGTGGATTGGTGCGTAGTCGGTCGGCGGACGGCGGGTCAGCGGTCCTGGAGCATGGCCGCGAGCACCTCGCCGACGCCGATCCCCTCCAGGCAGCGCTTGTGCGCGCAGGCGGCCCGCTCCCGATCGCCGCAGGGGGCGCACGAAACCGGCCGGCGGATGACGGCCACCCGTTCGCCGCGTGGGGCCCAGACGGCCGGGTCGGTCGGGCCGAAGATGACCGCGGCGGGGATCCCCGTCAGCGCGGCGAGGTGCGACACGCCCGAGTCGTTCCCCGCGTAGCAGGCGCAGCGCGCGAGGATGGCGGCGAGGGTGACGAGGTCGGTCCCCCGACACGGGACGGCGCCCGGCAGGGCCTCTTCCTCCGCCTCGCCGCCGATTGCGATGATGCCGAGGCCCCTCCGGGCGAGTTCCCCGGCGAGACGGGCAAACCGCTCCGCCGGCCAGTTCTTCCCGCGGGAGCCGCTCCCCGGATGGATCGCCGCCGTTTGCCCCTCCTCGAGGCCGCGCGCGGCGAACCATTCACGCGCCCGCCCGGCCGCGCCCGGCGGAAGCGGGATCCGGGACGGCCCCGGTTCCTCGAGCCCCGCGGCGAGCGCCTGCGCGAGGATGTGCCCGGAAACGGAGACGCGTCCGCCGGCGGGGGGGAACGGCTCGATCTCGATCAGCCGCGGCGGCGATCCGCCACAGGCCCGCCCGATCCATCCCCTCCCCCGCTCTCCGAGGACGGAGACGACCAGGTCGAACCTCCCCCCGAGGGCGCCGGGACGCGACCAGGAGGCGGCCTCGAAATCGGGCGTGTCGTCGCACAGCCCGGCGGCCCGGAGGAGCGCCGTGTGCCGCGGCAGGCCGAGGCAGGAGATGCGGGCGTCCGGGAACGTCCGCCGCAGGGACTGCCAGAGCGGCCAGCGCGAGAGGAAATCGCCCAGGCCGCCGACGCTCACCGCGCAGACGGAGGCGGCGCGCCTCAGATCTCGCTCCCCTTGCCCGGCCACAGGATGAGGATCGGGGCGGCGATGTAGACCGTCGAGTAGATGCCGGAGACCATGCCGATGATGAGGGCGAAGGCGAAATCGTGGATGACGCTGCCGCCCCAGATGAAGATGCAGGCCACCGCGACGAGCGAGGTGAAGGAGGTGAGGACCGTCCGGGAGAGGGTCTGGTTGATGCTCAGGTTGACGATCTCCCGGAGGCTCGCCTTCCGCATGAGCCGCGAGTCCTCACGGATCCGGTCGAAGATCACGATGGTGTCGTTGATCGAGTAGCCGACGATGGTGAGGAGCGCGGCCACGATCGGGAGATCGATCTGCTTGCCGGCGAGGGCGCAGAAGGAGACGGTGACGAGGACGTCGTGGACGAGCGCGATGACGCCGGCGATGCCGAAGCGGGCGTGCCGGAACCGCCACCAGACGTAGAGGATGATGGCGCCGAACGAGAAGAGGACCGCGAGGACCGCCTGCTGGCGGAGGGTGCGGCCGACGACGGGGCCGACCGACTCGCTCCGGAGGAGCTCGACCGGGTTGTCCGGGAGGCGCTCCCGGAAGAGGGCGAGCATCTCGCGGCTGCGGTCGTCCGCCGTCTTGACGATGATCTCCCGTTCGTTCTCGACGTGCTGGATCATGGCGTCCGCGACGCCCATCTCGCGGAGCGCGGCCCGCATCTCGGCGAGCCGGACCGGCCGGGCGAAGCCGAACTGTTGGAGCGTCCCCCCGCTGAAATCGACGCCGAAGTTGGCGTCCCAGCCCCGGCCGAGGAAGCTGTATGCCCCGAGGCAGATGACGGCGGCGGAGAGGGCGAGGGCGTACCAGAGCTTCCCGATGAAATCGATCCGCGTCGCGCCGAAGAGGCGGAGCATCCGGAGGCCCGTGAACGACTCCCGCATGGCCATGCAGTCGAAGATCGCCCTCGTGACGAAGAGCGCCGTGAACATGCTCGCGAGGATGCCGATGCTGAGCGTCACCGCGAAGCCGCGCACGGGGCCGGTGCCGAACCAGAAGAGGACGATGGCGGTGATGAGCGTGGTGATGTTCGCGTCGAGGATGGTGAGGAACGCCTTGCGGTAGCCGTTCGTAACGGCGGCCCGGATCTTCCTCCCGAGGGCGATCTCCTCCCTGATCCGCTCGAAGATGAGGACGTTCGCGTCCACCGCCATGCCGACGGTGAGGATGATGCCGGCGATGCCCGGCAGGGTGAGCGTCGCCCGGAAGAGCGCCATCGCGGCGAGGATGATGACGAGGTTGAGCATGAGCGCGAAGTCCGCGATGACGCCGGCGCGCATGTAGTAGACCGCCATGAAGACCATGACGATGGCGAGGCCGAGGAGCGCCGCCTTCACCCCGGCGGCGATCGAGTCCCGCCCGAGGCTCGGCCCCACCGTCCGGTTCTCCGCCACCTCCACCGGGGCGGGGAGGGCGCCGGCCCGGAGCACGATGGCGAGGTCGTTCGCCTCCTCGACGGTGAAGCGGCCCTCGATGAACGGGCTCGCGTCGAGCTTCACGAGCATGAGCGGGGCCGAGTAGACGATGCTGTCGAGAACGATGGCGAGGCGCGTGACGACGGGGCCCTTCGGGTCGCGGTAGCGCCGCTCCGCCTCCCCGGAGACGATCCGGAGCCGCCGCATCCCCTCCCGGTCGAACTCGATGTTGACGATCGGCATGAACATGCTGCCGCGCCCGAGACGCGCGTTCGTGAGCGAGATCCCCTGGATGACCGCCTCCCGTCGGACGAGGAAGAGCCCCCGCACGCGCTCCGCCCGCCCGGCCGCGGCGATCGGCCGCCCGATGAGGAACTCGTAGCCGTCGGGGACGAGCGCCCTCGCCTCGTCCGAGGAGACGATCGCCTCGACGAGCCGGACCTTCTTCTCCGGGATCTGCCAGTAGCCGTACGGGATCCCCTCCGCCGTCCGGCCGGTCTCCTCCTCGACGTGGGCGAGGATCGGCTGGCGGGCGTTGATCGCCGCGAGGGTCGATCGGGCGACGGCGTCGTCGGCGACGAGCTTGAACTCCAGGAGCGCCGTCCTGCCGATGAGGTCGAGGGCGCGGGCCGGGTCGTCGATCCCCGGCAGCTGCACGACGATCTGGTCCCGCCCCTGCGGGAAGATGGAGGGCTCCGCCACGCCGAACTCGTCGACGCGGTTCCGGATGATCTCGAGGGCGCGGGGCACCGCGTCGCGCCGGGCCTCGTCGGAGAGGTCGGCCGTGAGCACCTGGAGGACGACGTGCATCCCCCCGCGGAGGTCGAGCCCCAGGTTGATCACCCTGCGCGGGTCGCCGCGAAACCACTTCTCGGCGGCGTGGAGGAGGCGGGCGGCCGGCCCCTCGTCCATGACCTCCGCGTCCCGCCGGAGCCACTCCTCCTCGAGGCGGGCCCGCTCCCCGGGCGCGAGCCCCGCCCACCGGGCCGTCGGGTAGAGGTAGTAGACGCAGAGGAGGAGGACGCAGAAGATGGTGAAGATCCGCCAGCGGAGTTTCCTGTTCATGTCGGCCCCTGTCCGGGACGGCGGCCCCCCGCCGTCAGAGAATGCGCGTGTCGTTGATGACGATCTCGAGCGTGCAGCCCAGGAAGGCGGCCGCCCGCCGCGCGATGACCATCCTCGACATGAAGATCTCGAAGTACTCCATCACCTTCGAGAGGCGGGTGTCGATCCTGAGCTCGTAGCGTATCGCGCGCCGCTTCGGGCTCACCCGGACGACCGAGCGGCGGGCGGCGAAGTTCACCCGGTCGTGCGTGTCGAAATCCATCTGATTGCTCTTCCGCACGCGCCCCCGGTGGACGTCGATCTTGTCGGCGAGGATGAGGGCGGCCGATATGCCGCTCATCGGCTCGCCGTTCTCCTCCTGGTGGTGGCCGATCGCCGACATGACGTCGGCGACCTCCCCCGGCGGCATCCCCATCCGGTCGAGGATGTCGCGGGCGATGGCGCTGCCGGTGAGGGCGTGGTTCTCGCGGTTGACGAGGTTGCCGATGTCGTGGAGGTAGCCGGCGATCGCCGCGAGCTCCGCCTCCCGGCCGCGGCGGCCGAGCCGGACGAGGATCGCCCGGGCCCACTCGGCGACGATCCGGGCGTGCCGCTCGCCGTGCTCGGTGTAGCCCATCGACACCATGCAGCGGTCGGTCCGGGCGAGGTAGTCGCGGACCGTCGGGTTTTCGCGGACCGCGCGGAGGGTGACGGGGCTCACGACGGAGCGCCCTCCCGCTTCGTCACCGCCGCGACCGCCGAGAGCGAGAACTCGATCTTGACGTTGTCGGCGACCTTGAGGACGACGACGTCGTCCTTGATTCCCGCCACGATCCCGCGGATGCCGCCGCTCGTGACGACGTGGTCGCCCTTCCGGAGGGAGGAGAGGACCTCCTTCTGCTCCTTCTGCTTCCGCTGCTGCGGGCGGAAGACGAGGAAGTAGAAGATCGCCATGAGCATGAAGAGGAGCGGGAGGAACGACATGGGGCCGCCCCCCTCTCCCTGCCCGCCCGGAGGGGGCGCCATCCCGATGGGTCCCATGCCCCGCGCCGCCGCGACCGCCGCCCAGTGCGCGTTCATCGCCATCCTCCCCTCTCGCCGCCCGTGTACTCCTCCGCGAATTGGCGCCTGAACGAGGCGAACGTGCCCGCCTCGACCGCCCGCCGGATGCCCGCCATGAGCCCCCGGTAGAAATGCAGGTTGTGCGCCGTGACGAGGCGGAGGCCGAGCACCTCGCCGGCGTTGAACAGGTGCCGGATGTACGCCCGCGTGTAGTGCCGGCAGGCGGCGCAGCCGCACCCCTCCTCGATCGGCCCGAGATCCTCCCTGTAGGCGCCGTTCTTGACGGGGAGCTTGCCGCGCCGTGTGAAGGCGGTGCCGTTCCGCCCGTTCCGCGTCGGCATGACGCAGTCGAACATGTCCACGCCCCGCGCGACCGCCTCGAGGATCTCGATCGGCGATCCGCAGCCCATCAGGTACCGCGGCCGATCGCCCGGCAGGAGCGCGGCGCACCGCTCGACCGTCTCCAGCATGAGCGCCATCGGCTCGCCCACGCTCAGCCCGCCGATCGCGTAGCCGTCGAACCCGATCCGGACGAGCTCCTCCGCCGATCGGGCTCGAAGGTCCCCGCAGGTCCCCCCCTGGACGATGCCGAAGAGGGCCTGGCCGGCCGAGCGGCGGGCGTTCTTGCAGCGGAGGGCCCATTGTAGGCTCCGATCGGTCGAAACACAAGCATAATCACGGCCGCACGGGTACGGGGTGCACTCGTCGAGCACCATCATGATGTCGGCGCCGAGCGCCTCCTGGATCCCGATCGCCCCCTCCGGCGAGAGGAAATGCGGGCGGCCGTCGACGTGCGACCGGAACGAGACGCCGTCGTCGGAGATTTCCCTGAGGGCGGCGAGGCTGAAGACCTGGTAGCCGCCGCTGTCGGTCAGGAGCGCCCCGTCCCAGTGCATGAACGCGTGGAGGCCCCCGGCGCGCCGGATGATCTCGACGCCGGGACGGAGCGAGAGGTGGTAGGTGTTCGAGAGGATGAGGCGGTAGCCGATCTCGCGGAGCTCCTCCGGCGACATGGTCTTCACGGTCCCCTGCGTGCCGACGGGCATGAAGGCGGGGGTCTCCACCTCGCCGTGCGGCGTCGAGAGGACGCCGGCGCGGGCCCCCGTCTCCATGTCCGCGCCCGTGAGCTCGAAGCGCATCCCTCATCCCCCCCCGGCGAGGATCAGCATGGCGTCGCCGTAACTGTAGAACCGGTAGCCGGCCCGCACCGCCTCGTCGTAGAGGGAGAGGAGGCGCTCCCTCCCCGTGAGGGCCGCCACGAGCATGAGGAGCGTCGAGCGCGGGAGGTGGAAGTTGGTGAGGAGGTTCTCGACGATCCTGAACCGATAGGGCGGCCGGATGAACAGGTCCGTCCAGCCGCGGCGCGGGGCGACCTCCCCGCGCCCGTCCGCCGCCGCCTCGAGGGCGCGCGCCGTGGTGGTGCCCACGGCCACGATCCGCGCGCCCGCGCGCCTCGCCCGGTTGATCGCCGCCGCGGTCTCCTCCCCGATCTCGAAATACTCCGCGTGGAGCCGGACGTCCTCGAGGCGCTCCGCCCGCACCGGCCCGAACGTCCCGAGGCCCACGTGGAGCGCGAGCCGCGCGATCCCGACGCCGGCCGCATCGAGTTCCCCGAGCAGCCGCTCCGTGAAGTGGAGGCCGGCGGTGGGCGCGGCGACCGCGCCCGGCCGTCGGGCGTACACCGTCTGGTAGCGCTCCCGGTCGGCGGCCGTCTCGCCGTCCGGCCGCCGGATGTACGGCGGGAGCGGCGGGGCGCCGATCCTGCACGCCTCGGCGAGCGGGTCCGGCACCCCCTCGAGCCGCACCGCGCGCGTGTCGGGCGAGGGCCGCCCGCCGACCACCGCCCGCATCGCGCTCCCGTCGAAGACGACCGCCTCCCCCTCCCGGAGGGAGGCGGAGGGATTCAGGAGGCACTCCCACGTCCCCGGCCCGATTTCACGCAGGAGCAGGATCTCCGCCTTCCCGCGGGTGCGCTCCCTCCTGCCGCGGAGGCGGGCGGGGATGACCTTCGTGTCGTTCAGGACGAGGAGGGCGGGCGCGCCGATGAAGCGGGCGATCTCGCCGAACCGCGCGTGCGCCGCCTCGCCGGAATCCCGGCGGCAGACCATCAGGCGCGCCTCCTCCCGCCGCGGGGCGGGCTCCTGCGCGATGCGCCCCGGCGGGAGGGCGTAGTCGAAATCGGAGACCGCGAGGCCGCCCATGTCACCGGCGCCCGGGGAGCCGCGCGACGATCGCGGGGAGCGCGCCGCGCGACGGGCGGGTCGCGCGGGGGATGGGGAGGCGGACGTCGCCGGGGAGCCGTCCCCCCGGTGGGAGCCGGTCGGCGGCGGGAAGCGGGGCGCCGGCGTGGATCGGGCGCCGGGCGGCGTCGGCCGGGCGGTTCATGGCCCCTCGAACAGCTCCGACTGTCCCCCCTCGCCCGCCGCCCTCCCGCCGAACTGCCGGAGCGCCCGCTCCGTCGCCACGCGCCCCTGCGACGTCCGCTTGATGTAGCCCTGCTGGATGAGGTACGGCTCGTACACCTCCTCGATCGTGTCCGGCTCCTCGCCGACGGCGACGGCGAGGCTGCCGATCCCGACCGGGCCGCCGGAGAAGTGGCGGATGATCGTCGAGATGATGCGCTTGTCCATCTCGTCGAGGCCGTTCCCGTCCACGTCGAGGAGGGCGAGGGCGGCGTCGGCCACGGCGGCGGTCACCCTGTTGTCCGCCTTCACCTGCGCGTAGTCGCGCACGCGCCTGAGCAGGTTGTTGGCGATCCGGGGCGTCCCCCTCGAACGGCGGGCGATCTCGGCGGCCCCCGCCTCGTCCACCTCGATGCCGAGGATCCGGCTGCTCCGCGCGACGATCCGCTCGAGGTCGGCCGCCGGGTAGTAGTCGAGGCGGATCGCCATCCCGAAGCGCGAGCGGAGCGGCGCGCTGATGAGGCCGCTCCGCGTGGTCGCCCCGAGCAGCGTGAAGCGCGGGAGGTTGAGGCGCACGCTGCGGGCGCTCGGCCCCTGGTCGATGATGATATCGAGCGTAAAATCCTCCATGGCGGGGTAGAGGTACTCCTCGATGACCTTGTTGAGGCGGTGGATCTCGTCGATGAACAGGACGTCTCCCTCGTTCAGGTTGGTGAGGAGCCCCGCGAGGTCGCCGGCCTTCTCGATGACCGGCCCCGAGGTCGCCTTGATGCCCGCCCCCATCTCCCGGGCGATGATGTGGGCGAGCGTCGTCTTGCCGAGCCCCGGCGGGCCCGAGAAGATGGTGTGCTCGAGCGCCTCCCCCCGCTCCCGGGCCGCCCTGATGAAGATCTCGAGGCGCTCCTTGACCCGCTCCTGGCCGATGAAGTCGCCGAACACGGCCGGCCGGAGGACGAGGTCGAACTGCGCGTCCTTGTCCTGGAGCGTCTTCTCGATGAAGCGTCCGCCCATCGCCGTTCCCCGGATCCCGCCGGCATCAGGCCAGCCGGAGCGCCTCCCGGATGAGGGCCTCGACCTCCGCCGTCCCCGTCCGCTCGAGGGCCGCGCGGACCGCGCGCTGCGCCTCCGCCTGCGTGTAGCCGAGCGCGACGAGGGCGAGGGCGGCGTCGCGGGCCGCCTCCGTCTCCGGCGCGGCGGCGCCCCCCGGCTCCCCCTCCCCCCCGGGGCCGATCTTGTCCCGCAGCTCGACGATGAGGCGCTCGGCCTTCTTCCGCCCGATCCCCGGCACCGCGGCGAGGACGCGGGCGCTCCCCTCCCGCACCGCGCGCCCGAACCGCTCGGGGGAGATGCCGCTCAGGATGGCGACGGCGATCTTCGGGCCGATGCCGGTCACGCCCAGGAGCATCCTGAAGAGGGCCCGCTCCGCCTCGGTCATGAAGCCGTAGAGCACCATCCCGTCGTCCTTCATGTGGAGGTGCGTGAGGATCGTCACCTCCGCGCCGGTCCGCGGCAGCAGGTCGAAGGTGCTGAGGGGGATGATGACCTCGTAGCCCACCCCGTCCACGCCGACCACGGCGCTCGTCGGGCGCGCCTCGAGGAGGACGCCCTTCAGGAAGGTGATCATCGCCCCTAGATAGGAAGAGCGTCGTGTAG
>JAQUPF010000030.1 GCA_028716845.1 bacterium
AGGCCGGCATCACGGACGTGTCGCTCGCGACGGAGGAGTGAGACCGCCGCCGCGGCAATGAAGCAGGAATCGACCACGGATCCAACTACAGTTGGAAGTTCAAAGCCGAAAGTTCAAAGCGGGAACGAGTCATTTGCTGCGCACATCCGCGGAGGAAACTCCGACTCATTCCGCTCTCGACTTTCCACTTTGAACCTTCAACTTTGAACTGTAGTGATGATCCGTGTGCATCCGTGGTGAGTTGGTTCTTTGTGACCGGGGGCGTTTTCCGGCCTCGCGTCGCCGGCCCCCGTGTGCTACACTTTCCATCGGACAAAGGAGGTGTGCCGATGAAGACGGCGACCGTGATCGCCGCGGTGATCGCCGTCGTCCTCTGCGGCTGCGCCACCGTCAGCACGACGCGGGTGGAGAAGGGGATGACGGTCACCCAGGTGAGCAGGGCGATGAAGCGTGACCCGGAGGCCGTCTACGCGAAGCGGATCAACGACCGCCTCGTCGAGGTCGTCGATTACTCGGAGGAGACCTTCTGCCTGCCGAACCCGATCGACGACTACTGGTGCATGCTGCCCCAGACGACGAGGGTCGTCCGCGTCTGGTTCCTCGACGGCAGGGCGGAGGAGTGGTACAGCGTCAACTGCGCGAGCTACGATGGGATGTGCCGGCTCGAGGGCCGGCCCGAGTGGCAGACCCCGCCCGATTTCGACTCCCCGGCCGTGCCGGAGTTCGTGAAGCGGATCCGGGGGGGCTGAGCGGGGGCGACCTCACGCCGTCGGGCCGGTCGTCACGCGCCCGCAGCCCGTCGCCTTGCTCTCGTGCATCAGGGCGTCCACGCGCCGCGCGGATGATCGCATCCCCCGTCCCGCGCCCCGCCCGCGCGTCCCGGAGAGGTCCCCCGCGCTCCTCGTGACCCACGGGGAATATTCCCCGTGCCGGGCGGCTCCCCGATCAGTTATCATTCCCGCGCGCCGGCCGGCGCGCCGCGGGGGGGAGATGTCATGCGGGGATTCGACGGGATCAGGATGAGCGCCGGGCTCGTCGCGGGCCCCGCCGCGTTCCTCTCGATCCTCCTCTCTCCCGTCCGCGGCATCGGCGCGGAGGCCCACGGGCTCCTCGCCGTTCTCGCGCTCGTGGTGATCTTCTGGATCACGGAGGCGATCCCGCTCCCCGTGACCGCCCTCCTCGGGAGCGTGCTCGCCGTGCTCCTCGGCGTGGCGCCGGCCAGGGAGGTCTTCGCCCCCTACGGCGACCCGATCATCTTCCTCTTCATGGGGAGCTTCGTCATCGCCCGCGCGATGTCGCTCCACGGCCTCGACAGGAGGTTCGCGTCGTGCGTCCTGCGGCGGCGGTCCGTGGCGCGCTCCCCGACGCGGATGCTCTTCGCGCTCGGGCTCATCTGCGCCTTCCTCTCCATGGGGATGAGCAACACCGCCGTGGCCGCGATGATGATCCCGTTCGCGATCTGTTTCCTCGGCGCCTTCCGCGCCGAGGAGGCCGGGCGGGGCCGCCTCCTCGGCTCCGGCGCCCTCGCGGTGGCCTACTCGTCGTCGATCGGCGGCGTCGCCACCCCCATCGGGACGCCGCCCAACCTCATCACGCTCGGCCTCCTCAGGCGGACGGCGGGGATCGACCTGTCGTTCCTGGAGTGGATGATCATCGGCCTCCCCGTGGCGGCCCTCATGCTCCTCGTCCTCATGCTCGTCGTCCGGCTGCGGGAACGGGGAGCGGGCGCGCGGTACGCCGTCGACGACGCGGCGCGGTGCGCCCTCCATGACGGTTCCCCCCTCTCGCGGGGGGAGAAGAACACGCTCGTCGCGATCGTCGTCGTGGCGGTCCTCTGGCTGGCCCCCGGTTTCATCGGCCTCGTCGCGGGGACCGACTCCCGCCTGTACGGGGGGTACAACGCGAGGATTCCGGAGTCCGCGGTCGCGCTCATCGGCGCCCTGCTGCTCTTCATCCTGCCCGTGGACTTCGGCAGGCGGATCTTCACCATCTCCTGGGACGAGGCGGCGCGGATCAACTGGGGCACGATACTTCTCTTCGGCGGGGGGCTGTCGCTCGGCTCGCTCATGTTCGGCACCGGCCTCGGCGAGGCGTGCGGGAGGGCGCTGCTGCGCGTCATGGGGGGCGTGAACCTCGCCGGGCTGATGCTGATCGCGATCGTCGCGGGGAACCTCCTCACGGAATTCACCAGCAACACGGCCGCGACGAATATCCTGATCCCGATCGTGATCGCGCTCGCTCGGGCGCTCGGCCTCCCCGTGCTTCCGCCGGTGCTCGGCGCCTGTTTCGGCGCGAGCATGGCGTTCATGCTCCCGGTCTCGACCCCGCCGAATGCGATCGCCTACGCCTCGGGGCACGTGCCCATCACGAGGATGATCTCCGCGGGCGTGCTCCTCGACATCCTCGCCGTGCCGGTCATCCTCGTCGTCCTGTCGGCCCTCCACTGGGTGGGATTCATCTAGGGCCGTCCCGCCGGCGGTGCGGGGCTTGGCCCCGCCCGGCGGACCGATCGGAGATTGAGGTCCGGACCGGCATTCTGAGAGAATACCGCATGCCGACACACGGCCGGCCGGTGCGGTTGCCCGGCATGGCGAACGCCCGCGGTCGCGTCCTCGCGTGCGGGGCGGACTCCGGGAACCGCTTCTGCATTTCCGAGGACGGCCTGCTCCGCCTCTCCGGGGACAACGGCGACATGGCGGACCCGGCCGCCTTCCTCCGCTGCCGCGCGGCCGTCGTCCGGATGGCCGGGGCGGCCGGCGGCCCGCCGGACGTCGTCGCGCACGATCTCCACCCGGGATACCTCTCGACGCTCCTCGGGGACGTCTTCCCCGGCGCGCGAATGGTGGGCGTCCAGCACCATCACGCGCACATCGCGACGATGCTCGCGGCCGCCGGCGGGGAGGGCCCCGTCATCGGCGTCGCCTTCGACGGGACGGGCTACGGGACGGACGGGGCGGTCTGGGGCGGGGAGTTCCTCGTCGTGTCGCGGAGGGGATGGGCCCGCCGCGGCCACCTCGAGTACATGCCGATGCCGGGTGGCGAGGCCGCGGTGCGCGAGCCGTGGCGGATGGCGTTCGCGTTCATGCGCAGGGCGCTGGGGGCGAAGGCGGCGCTCCGCTCCGTCCCCGGCGTCCCGCCCTCCGTCCCGCGGGAGGCGCTCCGCGTCCTGGGGAGGATGATCGACGCGGGCGTGCACTGCCCGCCCACCTCGAGCTGCGGGCGGCTCTTCGACGCGGTCGCCGCCATCCTCGGCCTCGCGCGCGCCGTCTCCCCGGGGGCGGCGGCGGCGATCGCCCTCGAGCGGGCCGCCGCCGCGGCCGATGACGCGGCCTTCTACCCGTTCGAGATCACCGACCGGGACGGAGTATGCCGCGCGTGGTGCGGGCCGGTCCTCGACGGGATCCTCGGCGACGGGCGGCGGGGGGTGCCCGTGGAGCGCATCGCGCGGCGGTTCCACAATTCGGTCGCGCGCCTCATCCTCGAGGTCGCCTCCCGCATCAGGGGCGAGGCGGGGGTGGGCGCGGTGGCGATGGGTGGGGGGGTGTTCATGAACCGGCTCCTCGCCTCGTCCGCGCGCGCTCTCCTCGAGGAGGCGGGCTTCCGCGTCCTGGACGGCGGCCCTGTGCCGGCGGGCGATGCCGGGCTCTGCGTCGGCCAGGCCTTCGTCGCGGGCGCCGGCGGGGACACGAGGCACGAAGCGACCACGGATCTTCACTGATCAGTACGGATCGCCGCTGATCCTGATTGTGAGTGAGGAGCGTGGAATGCAAGGAATAATGTGTGAGCCACAGAGGCCACGGAGGACACAGAGAATGACGAGGAATATCAACTCTCTGTGATCTCTGTGGCAGGAAGCACTGCCATAATCCGTGCGGATCCGTGGCGGGCGGTGCGTTATAATCCGCGGCGGGGGCCGACAGGGGGTGGGCGATGTGTCTCGCGGTGCCGGGTGAGATACGGGAGATCCTTCCCGGCGGCGACGCCGTGGTCGATTTCATGGGCGTCCGCAGGAAGGTCTCGCTCGATTACCTCGGGAACGCCGCCGTGGGCGATTACGTGATCGTCCACGCCGGGTTCGCGATCGGCACGCTCGACAGGGATGCGGCGCATGAAACCATCGGACTCCTCGCGCAGCTCGGCGGACCTCCTCGGGATCTTCAGGGACCCGGCGACGTCGCGTAGGCTGCTGGCCGATATCCGGTCGCGGGCGACGCCCGCCGTCATCATGGAGGTATGCGGGACGCACACCGCGGCGCTCTTCCGCACCGGCATCCGCGCCGCCCTCCCCGGCACCATCCGGTGCCTCTCGGGGCCGGGGTGCCCGGTCTGCGTCACGCCGCCGGAGACGGTGGAGACGGCCATCGGCCTCGCCCGCCGGAAGGGCACCGTCCTGTTCTCGTTCGGCGACATGCTGCGGGTCCCCGGCAGGGACGGATCGCTCGAGACGGCCCGGGCGTCGGGCGCCGCCCGCGTGCGGATGATGCTCGGCCCGGTCGAGGCGCTCGAGCACGCCGTCCGCGCGCCCCGGGAGGAGGTCGTCATGTTCGGCGTCGGGTTCGAGACGACGATCCCGGCCTTCGCCGCCGTCCTCCGGCGCGCGGCGGCCGCCGGCGTGGGAAACCTCTTCCTCCTCCCGGCCTTCAGGCTCATCCCGCCGGCGATCGAGGCGCTCTTCTCCGGCGGGAAGGCCCCGGCGGACGGCTTCCTGCTGCCGGGGCACGTGAGCGCGGTCATCGGCGCGCGCCCCTACGCCTTCCTCCCCGGGCGATACGGCGTCCCGGGCGTCATCGCGGGATTCGAGCCGGTGGATCTCCTCGAGGCGATCCTCGCGCTCCTCGGGATGATCGAGCGGCGCGAGCCGGCGATCGTGAACCGGTACGCCCGCTTCGTGCCGGCGGAGGGGAACCCGCGGGCGCGCGCCCTCATGGACGAGGTCTTCGCCCCGTGCGATTCCCGCTGGCGGGGGATGGGCGACCTGCCGGCGAGCGGCCTCCGCCTCCGCGACGCGTTCGCCCGGTTCGACGCGGCGCGGCTCGTCGATTTCGAGGTCCCCCCCGCCGGCGAGCCGGCGGGCTGCATCTGCGGGGAGGTGCTGCGGGGTTCCCGGACGCCGGCCGAGTGCCCGCTCTTCCGTCGCCGGTGCACCCCCGCGGCGCCGGTCGGCCCCTGCATGGTCTCCGCGGAGGGGACGTGCTCGGCCTTCTACCAGTACGGCGATTGCGCGATCGGGGGATGCGGATGATCGGGGAGACGGTCACGCTCGCGATGGGCGCCGGCGGCGCGCTCTCCGCGCGGCTCATCGAGGAGGTCTTCCTCCCCGCCTACGGCAACGAGGCGCTCAACCGCCTCGAGGACGCCGCCGAGATCGAGACGGGGGGCGGCCGGACCGCCTTCACGACCGACGCCTACACCGTCAAGCCGCTCTTCTTCCCGGGCGGCGACATCGGCCGCCTCGCCGTGTGCGGGACGGCGAACGACCTCGCGGCGGCGGGGGCGCGGCCCGCCGCCGTTTCGGCCGCCTTCGTCATCGAGGAGGGGTTCCCGATCGCCGATCTCGTCGCGATCGCCCGCTCCATGCGCGACGCCGCCGCCGAGGCGGGGGCCCGCATCGTCGCCGGCGACACGAAGGTCGTCCGGCGCGGCGAGGCGGACGGCCTCTTCATCGCCACCGCGGGGGTGGGGCGGATCCTGCCGGGGATGGCGGTGTCCTGCAGGCGGGCGCGGCCGGGCGACGCGATCCTCGTCTCGGGGCCGGTCGGCGCGCACGGCGTCGCCGTCCTGAACGCGCGCGAGGCGCTCGGCTTCATCCCCGATCCGCGGAGCGACGTCGCCCCCGTCTTCGACATCGTCGAGCGGCTCGCCCCCCTCGGCGGGAAGGTCCACGCGATGCGCGACCCCACGCGGGGCGGGGTGGCCGCCGCCCTGGGCGAGATCGCCCGGGCCTCGGGGGCGACGGTGCTCATCCGGGAGGCGCGCGTGCCGGTGGCGGCCGACGTGCGCGCCTGCTGCGAGATCCTCGGCCTCGACCCGTTCACCGTCGCCTGCGAGGGTCGGCTCGTCGCGGTCGTGGCGGGGGAGGCGGCGGACGACGCCCTCGCCCGCATGCGCGCGGCCGCCGGCGGGCGGGAGGCGGCCCTCATCGGGCGCGTGGAGGAGGCGCCGGACGGCGGAGAGGCGCCGCCGGTGCGCGTCGAGACCGTTGTCGGCGGCCGGCGCTTCCTCGCCGTCCTTGACGGCGATCCCGTCCCGAGAATATGCTGAAGGCGGGACGGACCGGTGCACGAGCTCTCGATCGTCGAGGGGATCATGCGGCAGGCGGAGCGCCAGCGCGGGCGGCACCGCTTCTCGCGGGTGAAGGCGGTCGACCTCGTCTGCGGGCCGCACAGCTGCCTCGCGGAGGAGACGCTCCAGTTCCTCTTCGACGCCGTCACGCGCGCCACCTGGCTGGAGGGGGCGCGGCTCAGGGTGACGCGGCTCGGGGAGCCCCCGCCGATGCCGGGCGGGGGGGAGGGAGCGCCCGCCCCCGACGTCGCCGTCTACATCCGGTCCCTGGAGGTCGAATGAGGAAGATCACGGTCATGGAGCGCGTCCTCGCGGCCGATGACGCCTGGGCGCGCGAGAACCGGCGGCTGCTCGCGGCGCGCGGGGCGCGGATGTACGAGCTCGTCGGCTCCCCCGGTGCGGGCAAGACCGCCCTCCTCGAGCGGACGATCCTCCTCCTCGGCGGGCGGCCGCGGGTCGGCGTCATCGAGGGGGACCTCGCCACCGCCCGGGACGCGGAGCGGATACGGCGGGCGGGCGTCCCCGTCGTGCAGATCAACACGGGGAGCGGCTGCCACCTGAGCGCGCACGCCGTCCACGCCGCCCTCGCCGACCTCCTCTCGGGACGGCGGCTCGATCTCGTGTTCGTCGAGAACGTCGGGAACCTCGTCTGCCCGGCGGCGTTCGACCTCGGCGAGGACGCGAAGATCGCCCTCGTGAGCGTCACCGAGGGGGACGACAAGGTGGAGAAGTACCCGCTCCTCTTCGCCCGGGCGCGGGCGCTCGTGCTGACGAAGACGGCGCTCCTCCCGCACACGGACTTCCGGCCGGCCGCCGCCGTGCGGGCCTTCCGGAAGCTGAACCGCGGTTCGCCGGTGTTCGCCGTGGACAGCCTCGCCGGCAGCGGCCTCGACCCCTGGATCGCGTTCGTCAGGGGCGGCCGGCCCGCGAGGGGCAAGGCGCGCCGTCCGCCGCGGAGGAGCGGCGCGGCGGGACCCCGCGGCTCCTAGTCCCGCGGCTCGGCGGGCGCGGGGGTCGGCGCGGCGGCCGTGTCGCCGACGGTGATGAGCGGCCGGAGCCGCTCCATGATCTTCACGCCGATGCCGCGCACCCTCTGGAGGTCGTCGATGTTCCTGTACGGCCGGTTGGCGATGATGCCCGCCGCCATCTTCTGCCCGATCCTCGGCAGGGTCCTCAGCTGCGCCTCCGTCGCCGTGTTGATGTTGACCTTCTGCTCCTCGGTGAGATCGGGCACCGTGTCCCAGCGCTCCGCGACGGGCGGGGCCTCCCGCTCGGCGTCGATCATGTAGCCCTTCCCGTCGGTGGAGACGGTGATCGTGCCCTGGTAGTCCGTCCGGTAGATCTTCGCCCCGGTGGCCTCGAGCCGCTTGAGCGCCTGCGCATCGGGGAGGAGGAACTTGTTCCTCGGGCCGGCGCTGATGATGATGACCTCCGGCTTCACCGTCGCGAGGAACTCCTCTCCCGACGAGTGCCCCGAGCCGTGGTGCCCCGCCTTGAGGATGGTGCTCCGGAGCCCGCCGCCGTGCTCCTCCAGCATGGCCTTCTCGGCCTTGAAGGCGGCGTCGCCCGTCAGGAGCATGGAGACGTCGCCGACGGCGAGCCGGATGACGATCGAGCTGTTGTTCGGGTCGTCGAACAGATCCTTCGGCCCGACCACGTCCGCCTTCACCCCCGCCCCGAGGTCGAGCGCGTCGCCGCTCTTGACGAGCCGGTACTTGATCTCGGGCCTCGCCTTGACCGCCTCGAGGAGCTCCTGGTAGAGGTAGGTGGTGCCGGGGTGGCCGGGGTCGAGGAACTCGACGATCTCGAGCGGCTGCTCGGATCCCTTCCTCGTGTTCTCGAGGATGTAGACGAGGCCGCCGATGTGGTCGAAGTCGGGGTGCGTCATGACCATGTAGTCGAGCCGCGTGATCCCCTTCTCCTTCAGGAGCGGCAGGATGACCGTCTTGCCCTTGTCCTTCGTCTTGTAGCCGGAGCCGCCCATCCCGCCGTCGATGAGGGCGGTCTTGCCGGCGGCGGTGACGATGAGCGTCGCGTCCCCCTGGTCCACGTCGAGGAAGTGGACGGTGACGGCCGCCCTCGCCCTCTTCAGCCCGACGGCCGCGGGCGGCGCGGCAGCAGGGGCCGCCGGTTTGGTCGTGATGACCGCCTTCACCTCCGCCGCTTCCGCCGCCGCCGGTTCCGTCGTGACAACCGCCCGCACCTCCGCCGCGCCGCCCTCCTCGGCGAGGCATCCCGGCGGGGCCGCGAGGGCGACCATTCCACAGAAGGCGCACGCGAGCTTCGTCATCGGCTTCATCCCTGGCTCCTTTTCAGCAGTTCCTCCTGGAGGCTCCGGACCGTCCGCCTCCGCTCCTTCTCCCTGTCGGGGTTGATCCGGAAGATGATGTCGAGGACGGTCCCCTCCCTGATCCCCTCCGGGAGATGCTCGAGCGGGATCTCCACCATCTCCCGCCACTTCATCTCCACCCGCGCGTACTTCCCCTCGACCTGGTCGACGATCCCCTCCGTCTTCGACTCGCTCATGCCCCCCCCTCCGCGCGGCCGGCGGAAACAGAAACGGCGGGCGCGTGCATGCCCGCCTCGACCTCCCCCGTCCCGGAACGATTGTCCATCACGGAATCCCGCGGCTGGAATCGGTATTATGTATAATTATACCCGCTGCTCCTTATCCGGGGCAAGGGGGGAATTCCCCCGTCGCCGCCGGACCGGCCGCGGGCGGAGGTGCGTGCGATGAAGAGGGCGTCCATCCACGGGTCGTCGTTCGTCGAGCGCGGCGCCCGCGTCGGGGCGGGGACGCGGATCTGGCATTTTTGCCACGTCCGCGCCGGGGCGCGGATCGGGAGGGGCTGCACGCTCGGCCAGGGCGTCCACATCGGCAGGGGGGTCCGCGTCGGCGACGGGGTGAAGATCCAGAACAACGTCTCCGTCTTCGAGGGGGTCACGATCGAGCGCGACGTCTTCTGCGGCCCCTCGGTCGTCTTCACGAACGTGCGCGACCCGCGCGCGGCGTACCCGAAGGACCCCGCCGCCGGGTACCTGCCGACGCTCGTGCGGGAGGGGGCGACCCTCGGCGCGAACGCCACGATCCTCTGCGGCATCACCATCGGCCGGCACGCCTTCGTGGGCGCGGGGGCGGTGGTGACGCGCGACGTCCCCGACCACGCCCTCGTGTGCGGCAACCCGGCGCGGCTCGCGGGCTGGGTGTGCCGCTGCGGCGCGCGGCTCGCCCCGCGGGCGGGCCGCGCGGCGTGCGGGCGGTGCGGGCGGCGGTACGCGCGGGCGGCGATCAGCCCCCGGCGGGCGGCGGTCCGGCCGCGCGGGGGCCGGCGGTCGTGAGGGCGTAGACGTCCACGGTCTCGGTCCGCCCCTTCACCCGGACGATCCCGAGCGGCTCGTGCGGATAGCGCTGCTTGTAGGGGCCGAGGGTGGCGCCCGAGCAGATGATCGGCACGCCCTTCTCGACGGTCATCGCCTCGAGGCGCTGGGCGACGTTGACCGGGTCGCCGATGACCGTGTACTCGATCTTGTTCGCCGTCCCGATGTTGCCGGCGAGGACGAGGCCGCTGTGGATCCCGATCCCGATGCAGAGCTCGGGGAGACCGTCCTCCCGCTGCTCGGCGTTGAACGCCCCGAGGGCGCGGTGCATGGCGAGGGCCGCCCGGAGCGCCCTGTCCCGGTGGTCGGTCCGGGGCTCCGGCGCCCCGAAGACCGCGAGGATGGCGTCGCCGATGAACTTGTTGACGGCGCCGCCCGACTCCTCGATCGCCGAGGCCATGAGCGTGAAGTAGCGGTTGAGCATCGCGACCATCCGCGCCGGCTCCATCCCCTCCGAGAGGGCGGTGTACCCCCTGATGTCGCTGAAGATGATGGAGACCTCGAGCTGGATCCCCCCCATGGAGAGGTCGCCGGCGAGCACCTGCTTCGTGAGCGTCCGGTCGACGTAGCGGTTGAACGCCTCGATGATCCGCTTCCGCTCGCGCAGGCCGATGATCATCTCGTTGACCCGGTCGCCGAGCAGCCCGATCTCGTCGCGGGAGGTGACCGCGACGTGGCGGCCGAGATCCCCCCGGTGGACCGCCTCCACGGCGCCGGTGATCGCGCGGAGCCCCTTCCGCATCTCGAGGCCGAAGCAGACGATGATGGCGAGGCCCATGCAGAAGGAGAAGAAGGAGAGGTACGCGGACTGCGAGACGGCGTATTCGGCCATCCCCTCCGCGGTGAGCGCCTGCGGCGCCTCCTCCAGGATGACGCGCCGCCAGATGATCGTGTTGACGAGGTTGAGGAGGAGGGGGAGCACGCAGATCGCCAGGAAGACGAGGTGCAGCCGCGCCCGCACGGAGAGGGAGTGCCCGCCCGCCTGGGAGTCGAGGTGGCCGAGCGGGAAGAGGGCGGGGAGGAAGAAGCTCCGCGAGACGAGGGAGACGGCGAAGTAGATGAGGAAGAGGAGGAACGCCCCGATGAAGAAGCCGATGAGGATGCCGGTGAGCCAGTAGGAGCGGAGCACCGGCGGGCAGGCCATCGACAGGACGAACGGGAAGAACATCATGCTGAAGAGCCAGGCGACGGCGGTGAAGGAGGCGTAGACGAGCGGCGCGTTCATCGCCCTGAGCCGCGCGAGCGCGAGGAGCGTCTCCGGGGGCGTCTCGTCGCGGCGGAGCGCCGAGAGCGCCCGGTGGACCGGCCGCTCGTAGGCGAGGCCGATCGCGAAGTAGAGGGCGAAGGTCGCCAGGAGGAAGCCGAGGGCGAGGAGGTTGTCGAGGGCGCGCTGGGCGTCCGAGGAGTAGATGAACCGGTCCGTCTCGGCGAAGTAGGCGCCGAGCAGCAGGAAGCTCGCGGTCGCGATGCCGACGATGAGGAGGGGATTGAGGACGCGGAGGAAGGCCGGTGAGATGCGCGATGTCCTCATTGCGGTTTGCCGGCGGCCATTGTACAGCGGCCCCGCGGGCACGGCAAGGAGGGACATCTCCGAGTATCCTCTTGCCGCGCGCGCGCCGGCTGTGCTCGAAGGTGCCCCCGACCTGCCGGAACGTGCGGTTCCCGGTGCCGGGCATGGGATCGGCCGGCGCGATCACCTTCAGGGCGCCGGGGGGCGCGACGGGGCGGTGGGCGTTCGTGGCCGCGCTCGTGCGGCAGGACGACGGGCGGTTCCCCGCCGATCCGCCGGTCGAGGTCTCCAACTCGTTCATGATCCGATAGCCGCGCCGGCATTCTGAACACGCTGTCTCCCGCGCCCGGAATGTGCTATCATGCGTATTGGCGGTCGGGGATCGTGACCGCCGCGTTCGGTGCGGGATGGACATGCGTATCTCCACTGGGGCAGCGGGCGCCCGCCGGGCCGGGATCGCGTCGCTCGCCCTCCTCCTCACGGCACACCTCCTCATCCCCCTCCTCGCGCGGGGGGAGGAGAAGTTCGACCCGCTGACCTATTTCGTGGAACGGGCCCGGCAGCAGCAGGCGGCCGAGCGGGTCGCCCCCCAGCCCGCCCCGGCCCGGGCCGTTCCCCCGCCGGCGCCGGAGGGCGGGGACATCCAGATCTGGGTCATCGCCGGCATCGCGGCCGTCATCGGCGTCATCGTCCTCCTCGGATGGCTCAAACCGTCCGCCGGCACGGTCGTGCCGCGCATCGACAGGGAGATCGGCAGGGAGTTCAGGGAATTCGTCAACGACTACGGCGAGGACGGGGAACACCTCGAACAGCTCGAGCGGATCAGGAAGAAGCGGGAGGAACGGGCCGCCGACATGCTCGAGGGGGAGTGAGGATCGGCGGCCCGCCGCCGCGATGCACCCCCGGCCGCGGATCATTGACGGTTATGTACGGATTCTTCATCTCCGACATCAGTGATCATCCGTAATTATCCGTGCCAGTCCGTGGTAACTTCCTGCTTTGTGCCCCGGCAATCCGTGGTAGATTATCACTTCTCCCCGCGGCGTGGATTTCCGCCGCGCCGCGTGGTATCATCCGCCCGGGAGAGAGAGGGAGCCGCGCCATGGCCGTCCACCCGCTCGCGGGGAAGCCCGCGCCGCCGGAGATCCTCATCGACGTCGCGGAACTGGAGCGGGCGTACGAGCGGAACAGGCCCGATCCGTCCGACCCCCGCCAGCTCGTCTCCTTCGGGACGAGCGGCCACCGAGGGCACGCCGGCGACGGGACCTTCACGGAGGCGCACGTCCTCGCCGTCACCCAGGCGGTCTGCGACTACCGCCGGGGCCGCGGCATCGGCGGCCCGCTCTTCCTCGGCAAGGACACGCACGCCCTCTCCGCCCCGGCGGAGCGCACGGCGCTCGAGGTCCTCGCGGGGAACGGCGTGGAGACGTTCATCCAGCGGGACGACGGCTTCACGCCGACGCCGGTCATCTCCCGGGCGATCCTCGTCCACAACCGGGACAACCCGGGGCTGACCGCCGACGGCATCGTCGTCACCCCCTCCCACAACCCGCCGCCGGACGGCGGCATCAAGTACAATCCGCCGACCGCCGGCCCCGCCGACACCGCGACGACCGCCTGGATCCAGGACCGCGCGAACGAGCTCCTCCGGGGCGGC
>JAQUPF010000031.1 GCA_028716845.1 bacterium
ATGAAATCTTGGACAGCATTTTTGGAGACCTCAAAATGAATCGTGCGCGAATTTGTCCTAAACGGCGATTTAGCCCCAGAATCTAGCGGGTGGATTCCGAAAAACCGATTATTTTAGACAGCACTGAAATTATATAATAAATTCCGTTGATGTCCGCTGATCGGTTTTCTCCGTGTCGGATCGGCGATCTTCCCGCCGCGGACGAACGCGGATCCGCGGGGATTGAATCTCGTGAAAGAATGGACAGATGCTCAAGGCGCATTGTATCCGCGATAATCCGCGTCAGTCCGCGGCCGATCGGTTCCTCTGTTCCGTGGCGGCATCCGGCATGTTCCCGGGAGCCGGCGAGGGGATGAAGACGAGCGAGCGGGATGCCGCGCTGGCCGTCCTGGAGCGCCTGCGGCGGCACGGCTTCGAGTCGTACTTCGTCGGGGGGTGCGTTCGCGACATGCTCATGGGCCGTGCGTCGCGCGAGCACGACATCGCCACGGCCGCGCGCCCCGAGGAGGTGGCGGCGCTCTTCCCGCGCACGAGGTTCGTCGGCAGCCGGTTCGGCGTCGTCCTCGTCGTCGAGGCGGGCCGCGCGGTCCACGTGGCGACCTTCCGCTCCGACATGGACTACCGCGACGGGCGGAGGCCCTCGGCGGTGCGCTTCTCGTCCGCCGAGGAGGACGTCCGGCGGCGCGATTTCACCGTCAACGGCCTCCTCCACGACCCGATCGGGGACCGGGTCATCGACCACGTCGGCGGCGGGCGGGACATCGAGGCGCGGGTCATCCGCACCATCGGCGACCCGGCCGCCCGCTTCGCCGAGGACCGGCTCCGGATGCTCCGGGCGGTCCGCTTCGCCGCGGCGCTCGACTTCCGGATCGACGAGGCCGCCCTCGATGCCGTCCGGGCGCTCGCCCCCGGCATCACCGCGGTGAGCAGGGAGCGCATCACCGAGGAGCTCTCGAAGATCATGACCGGCGAGCGCGCGGGGAAGGGGCTTTCGCTCCTCGACCGGACCGGCCTCCTTGCGGTGCTCCTGCCGGAGGTGAGCGCATTGAAGGGGGTGCGGCGGCACGAGGGCGGCCGCCCGGAGGGGGACGCCTTCGAGCACACCCGGGCGATGCTCGACCTGAAAGGGCCGTCTTCCCGGACGCTCGCCTTCGCCGTGCTCCTCCATGACGTCGGGAAGGGCCGCCCCGCCGCCGGGAGCGACCGGATCCGTTTCCACGGCCGCGATGCGGTCGGCGCGGAGATCGCCGGCGAGGTGTGCGGGCGGCTCCGGCTGCCGGCGCGCGTGCGGGAGGCGGTCGTCGCCTGCGTCGCGAACCGGATGGCGTTCCCGGAGGTCCGGAAGATGCGCGAGGGCGCGCTCCGGCGGCTGATCGGGCGGCCGACCTTCCCGGTCGAGCTCGAGCTCCACCGGCTCGACCGCCTCGCGGGCGGCGGGGACCTCTCCGCCTGGGAGTTCCTCGTCCGGAAGCGGGAGGAGTACGGGGGCGGGGCCGCCCCGGCCCCGCTCATCACGGGCGACGATCTCATCGGCCTCGGGTTCGAGGAGGGGCCGGTCGTCGGCGCGGTCCTGCGGGAGGTCGAGGAGATGCAGCTCGACGGCCGCCTCGGGAGCAGGAAGGAGGCGCTCGAATGGGCGCGGCGGCGCTTGGAATAGCCCTCGGGGCGTGGCTTCTGGTCGTCTCCGGGGCGCCGGGGGAGCCCCCCGCTCCGCTCTCCGTCCGCGCCGCCGCGCCGCGCGTGATGCCGGAGCCGTTCCTCGAGAGCTTCAGCACGCTCGACCCATCGCGCTGGCAGTGCGCGGGCTGGGAGTCGGGGAACACGCGATTCGTGCAGAGCGATGAATACGCGCGCGTCGAAAACGGGAGACTCGTTCTCGAACACAAGAAGGCGGAGGGGGAGAATCAATACAGGAGCGGGATGGTGTACAGCCGCGGCTATTTCCACTACGGCACCTACACGGCCCGGATGAAGGCCCCCGACGTCCACGGCCTCCTCTGCAGCTTCTTCGTCTACATGAAGGATGAGGCGGGCGGCGTGCACGAGGTGGACATCGAGCTCCTGACGCGCCTGACCGGATTCGTCCGGGTGACGACGTACAAGGACTGGCGCCCCGACCTCCCGCCCGCGGAGCATCGCCGGCGCATGCACGCCTGTGGGCACACCCCGGCCGGACTGGACATCAGGAACTGGAACGATTACACCTTCCGATGGGACGCGGGCGGCGTGGAGTTCTTCGTCAACAACGACCACCTCGGTTCATGGTCGGATGTCGTCCCGTACAAGGCGGCGCAGATCTTCTTCGGCCTCAACACGGTCGTCTGCGACGAGACCGATACGGCCTGCAAGAATGACATCGGCGGGCCGCCGTCGGCCGACCACGCGAGGCTCGAGGTAGACTGGCTGAAGGTCGAGCCGCGCCTGACGGTGCACCTCGACAGGGAGCGGTACGGGCCGGGCGAGCGGTTCGACGTCTGGGTCTCGTTCCAGGAGATGGAGCTGGACTGGGACGGCTACGTCGTCATCAGGGGAATGGGGAGGGCCTGGTCGGTGACGAAGGCGGGCCTCAGGGAGGGGATCCACCCGCTCGCCGTCGGCATGTTCCAGCGCCCCCGGCCGTACAGCGCCCGGGTCCTCTCCATGCGCGTCCCGGGCGGCATCCGGGGCCCGTTCGCGGTGTGGGCCGCCCTCGTCCCGACCGGCCAGCGGCCGAACCTGGACGGCACGAGGGAGATGTGGCAGCAGCTCGCGGTCACCGAGTTCGAGATCGCCGACTGAGCCCCACAAGATACTCCGCACCACGGATCTCCACGGATCATTGACGGATCTCCACGGATTGCGCCGCCGCGGATGAACGCGGATCCGCGCGGATACACGCCAGCCACGGAGATCACAGAGAACACGGAGAATATTGTTTTCACCGCAGATTCACGCGGATTTCGATTCGACTTTCCACCCCGTGCTGCAGTCAGATCCGCGATGATCCGCGTTCATCCGCGGCAAGAACTCAATGGCTGCGGCAAGCAACGGCGAGAAACCTGTTCTCCGTTTCGGACTTTTCACTTTCAACATTCCGCCGTATTCGGATCCGTGTGGATCCGTGAGAATCCGCGTCAATCCGCGGTGGATTTGTTCTTTGTATGCGGGCGTTTTGGGCTTGCAATCGCCCCCCCCAGATGCTACAACCCGTCCTGCGCCGCGTCGCACCCGGAGCCGCCCATGAACCCCATCATCGAACGGTTGAAGAAGGACGGGAAGTTTCCGCAGTTCATCCTCCCGGTGGACGAGCGGACCGAGTTCAGGGACGCGACCTATTTCCTGCGGAACGACGGCACGTTCGTCTTCTCGGAGGGGTACTGCCACGCGCCCGACCGGCCCCTGGCGGAGCGGCGCCTCGTCTCACACATCGTCTTCATCCCGCAGGCGGGGGAGGTGCAGTCCTACGCGAAGAAGCAGCTCTTCGGCCAGGCGTACGAGAACATCACCAAGGGGATCATGAACACCCAGCCGCTGCACATGTTCTACCCGATGCAGCTCAGGCGCTATTTCGAGGTGGACCCCTCCCTCGACGTCGAGCGGCCGCCGTACGCCCGCTACAAGGCCATGGTGCCGGCGGACTCGTTCATCGGCCACTTCCCCCACCGGCACGCCCTCAAGGCGATCTTCCGGCGCGGCGAGGAGGGTGACGAGAGCGCCCGGCGCATCCGGGAGTCGATCGTCGCCTCCGCGGAGCTCCTCGGCATCACGCCGGAGCAGTTCGGGATCTCCGGCTCCCTCTCCATCGGCACCTACGAGAACCCCCACGACCTCGACGTCGTCATCTACGCGAGCGTGAGGGAGGTCCGGCGCATCGTGGATTTCCTCTACCGGCTCACCGCCACGCGGGAGGATCGCAAGGTCTTCGAGTTCGGCAAGTTCTGGCCGATCCGGTATTGGGAGTGGGTGGACGGCGACCGGCTCATGTTCTGCCCCTTCTTCTCCTACATCGACCTCGACGAGTGCCCCCTGCGGGACTTCACCTGCGAGGCGGTCGGGACCGTGGCGCTCACCGGGAGGGTGGCGGACCACACGCACAACGCCTACAACCCGACCATCCTCGAGCTGGAAAAGGTGACGCTCGACGGCAAGGGGCGCGCCGGCACCCTCCGGCTCATCCTCTACCACGGCGGCGAGCGGGGGGACTACGTCGAGGGGGACAGGCTCATCGGCGAGGCGACGCTCGTCCGCATCCGCACCTTCGCGGGGACGGGGGACGGCCGGCGGCGGACCGGCGAGTACGAGGCGGCGCTCACGACGAACATCGGCGACGTCCGGAAGGCGCCCTGAGGCGCCGGAGACGGGACGGGATGATCCACGGCGGCGACAACCGGGACCTCATGGAGCGGGTGCGGCGGCACCCCGACTTCAGGGACTTCGTCGTCCCCCTCTCGGAGATGGACGCGATCCGGGACGCCACCTTCTTCCTGCGGCGCGACGGCCTCCTCGCCTTCTCGGAGGGCTACTGCCACCCGCCGGGGCGGCTGGTCGGCAACATCATCTACATCCCCGACCCGGCGGGGACGAAAAACTTCTTCGGCGTCCCGTACGGGAGCGTCATCAAGAACTACGGCGGCCCCGAGGAGACGTGGATCCCGTTCCGGCGGCAGGTCGAGCTGTACCGGGCGATCGACCCGTCCACGCAGGAGGGGAAGCCGGTCTTCGCCGAGTACAAGTGCGTCTTCGACCTCGGGGACTTCATCGGCTACCTGCCGACACGGCGGTCGCTCCGGATCGTGCGGGAGCGGTCGCCCGCCATCGACCGGACGATGCGGGGCACGGCGCGGCTCCTCGGCCTCGACGTGGATCGCATCGGCTGCACCGGCTCGATGGCGTTCGGGAACATCGAGGAGGCGCACGATTTCGATCTCGTCTTCCACGGCCGGGTGGCGGAGCTCAGGGGCGCGCTCGCGGCCATCTACGAGGTCGTGAAGGACCCGGCGCGGCAGGTGTTCGAGATGGGGATGCACTGGGCCATCCGCTTCTACGACGACGCGGGCAACATGATCTGCCCGTTCTTCTCCTACGCCGAGCCGGCGGAGATCCCCCTCCCCGCGTTCGAGATGGACGTCCTCGATCGCCGCGTCGAGGTCGAGTGCACGATCGCGAACGACGACCACACCGGATTCATGCCGACGTACCTGCCGCTCGCGGAGGCGACGGGCGGCGTCCGGGTGCTCATCATCTACCACGGCGGGAAGCGCGGGGAGTACCGGACGGGCGACCGCGTCCGCGCCCGGGGCGCCGCCGTGCGGGTCCGGACGCGCGGCGAGGCGTTCGAGGCGGTTCTCGTGACGGACATGGACGACACCGAGAAGATCGGGGCGTCCGGATGACGAAGGACCGATCCACCGCGGATTGGCACGGATCATCGCGGATCAAACGCAGGTCAGTCCGGATAACGATTCCGGCACAACAATAAGCAGCGTGCATCCGCGCTCGTCCGCGGCGGGGCGATCCGTGGATAGCCGTCAATGATCCGCGGGGATCCGCGGCGGGGGTTTCATGAAGGCGGGGACGATTGATCGCGCGCCGCGCGGGAGGGGGGCGATGACGGAGGAGATCGTCGAGATTCTTCGCAGGGACGCCCGGACGACGCCGGAGGAGATCGCCGCGATGCTCGGGAGGAGCGCCGCGGATGTCGCGAGGGCGATCAGGAAGCTCGAGCGCGACGGCGTCATCCTGCGGTACCGCGCGGTCATCAACGAGGAGGCGCTCGCCGCGGCGGCCGGCCGGGTGCGGGCGCTCATCGAGGTGCGGACGACGCCCCAGAAGAACGTCGGCTTCGACCGGATCGCCGAGCGCATCTACCGGTTCCCGGAGGTGAAGAGCTGCTCGCTCCTCTCCGGCGGCTACGATCTCCTCCTCGTCGTCGAGGGGAGGGACCTCCAGCAGATCGGGAACTTCGTCGCGGAGAAGCTCGCGCCGATGGAGAACGTGCAGGGGACGGTGACCCACTTCCTCCTGAAGAAATACAAGGAGGACGGCGACATCCTCGTGCGCCGCCCGAGGGACAGGCGCCTCGCGGTGACGCCGTAGGGGCCGCCCGTCCGCCCCGATCGCCCCCCGCCGGGGGCACCCCGCAGCCATGAAGCCGAACCTGAAGATCACGCGCCGCGTCACGGAGATGCCGCCGTCGGGCATCCGGGCGTTCTTCGACCTCGTGATGGGGATGGAGGACGTCATCTCCCTGGGCGTCGGCGAGCCCGACTTCGACACCCCCTGGCGCATCCGGGAGACCGGCATCTACTCCATCGAGCAGGGCTGCACCTCCTACACCTCGAACAAGGGGCTCCTGGAACTCCGCGTCGCCATCGCCGATTTCCTCAGGCAGCGCCACGGCCTCCGTTACGATCCCGAGGAGGAGATCCTCGTCACCGTCGGCGTGAGCGAGGCGCTCGACCTCGCCGTGCGCGCCCTCCTCGACCGGGGCGACCGGGTGCTCGTGCCGCAGCCCTGCTTCGTCTCCTACGCCCCCATGGTGAGCCTCGCCGGCGGCGAGCCGATCATCGTCGAGACCGACGAGCGGCACGGCTTCAGGCTGAGCCCCTCGCTCCTGCGCGCCCGCGCGGCCCGGTCGGCCCGCGGCCTCATCCTCAACTACCCGTGCAACCCCACCGGGGTCTCCTACGTGAAGGCGGAGCTGGAGGCGCTCGCCCGGCTCTTCCGCGGGACGGGCCTCGTCGTCCTGAGCGACGAGATCTACGACGAGCTCACCTACGAGGGGGAGCACGTCGCCTTCCCCTCCCTCCCGGGGATGCGGGAGCGGACGATCTACCTCAACGGCTTCTCGAAGTCGTTCGCCATGACCGGCTGGCGGATCGGCTACGCCGCCGGCCCCCGCGACGTCATCGCCGCGATGACGAAGATCCACCAGTACTCGATCATGAGCGCCCCCACGACGGGGCAGTTCGCCGCCTGCGAGGCGCTCCGGCGCGGCCGGTCGGACGTCCTCGAGATGAAGCGCGAGTACGCGCGGCGGCGCGGGCTCGTCCACGCGCGGCTGAACGCGATGGGGCTGTCATGCGCGCGGCCCGAGGGCGCCTTCTACATCTTCCCGTCCATCCGCTCGACCGGCCTCGACTCGATGACCTTCTCCCGGCGCCTCCTGGAGGAGGAGAAGGTCGCCGTCGTCCCCGGCACCGCCTTCGGCCGCTGCGGGGAGGGGTACATCAGGATCTCCTACGCCTCGAGCGCCGAGAACCTCAGGGAGGCGATGGATCGCATCGGGCGTTTCACGGAGAGGGTCCGCGGCGGGACCTGACGGGCGACCCCATGGCGACGTACTTCATCCCGACGGAGGAGTGGGAGGCGCTCGTGCGCGCGCTCTCCCGCTCCGCGCGGCTCTACGCGCCGCGGGCCGAGGGGGAGGACTACCGCCTCGAGCCGGCCGGGGACGATTCCCCGCCGCCCCCGTTCAGCCGCTACCGCGCGGTCCAGTCGCTCAAGGCGATCCTGTTCGAGCCGCGTTTCGACGTGGGCGGCTACCTGGGCGGGGGGGATGCGGCCGGCCCCGCGGGGGGCGGCGAGGCGGTCGTCCTCGGGGCGAAGGGCTGCAACATCGCCGCGCTCGCGGTCCTCGACTTCGCCCTCGGCGCCGACGTCCCCGACCCGTTCTACGCGCGGAACCGGGAACGGACGCTCATCGTCTCGTCCGACTGCCTGGATTTCAAGGAGGTCTGCTTCTGCACGCTCGTCGGCGGAAGGCCGTACCCGGAGCGGGGCTTCGACCTGAACCTCTCCCCGGTCGAGGGGGGATTCGTCGTCGAGACGGGGAGCCCGAATGGGGAGGCGTTCGTCGCCCGCTTCAAGGACCGCTTCGCGCCGGCCTCCCCCGCGCGGCTCGCCGCCCGCGACGCCGCCCGCGCCGAGCTCACCGCCCGCCTCCGGGAGCACCAGCGCCGGCTCGGCTACCTGTGGGGCGCGGTCTCCCGCGAGCTCGTCGAGCGGGTGTTCGAATCGCCGGTCTGGGCGGAGGAGGCGGAGCGCTGCGTGGAGTGCGGGGCGTGCAACTTCGTCTGCCCCACCTGCCACTGCTTCCTCCTCTCCGACCACGGCAGGGAGCGGTTCCGGCGGCTCCGCAACTGGGACTCGTGCCAGTACAAGGGATTCGCGCGGGTCGGCGGCGGGGGGAGCCCCCGCCCCGCGCTCTTCGAGCGCCTGCGGAACCGCTACGACAAGAAGTTCGTCTTCTGCCCCGCGGTCATCGGGGTGAGCGGCTGCACCGGCTGCGGCCGGTGCGTCGAGGCCTGCATCGGCAGGATCGACATGCGGGAGGTCATGAAGCGGCTGAGCGGCTGCAAGTAGGATGGACGGCGCGAAGGAGCGATGAATAATCCATACCTGCCCGTCGGGGCGACCATACGCGAGGTCGTCGAGGAGAGCCCGACCATCAGGAGCTTCGTCCTCCTGCCGGACGAGCCGGTTCCGTTCCTGACGGGGCAGTTCCTCGCCCTCACCGTCCCCGGCGTCGGCGAGGCGCCGTTCACCCCCTCCTCGTCGCAGTACGTCACCGACCGGCTCGAGCTGACGGTGATGCGGGTGGGGACGGTCACGGAGGCCCTGCACGCGATGCGGCCCGGCGACCGGGTCGGCGTCCGGGGGCCGTTCGGGACGGGGTACCCGCTCGACGCGTTCCGCGGGAGGGGGGTGCTCGTCGTCGGGGGCGGCGTCGGCCTCGCGCCGCTCCGTTCGCTCCTCCTCACCCTCCGGCACGACATCGAGCGGTACCGGAAGGTCGCCCTCCGGTACGGCGCCCGGACCCCCGCCGACATCATCTACCGGCGGGAGGTCGAGGAGTGGCGGCGCGACGGGCGGATCGACGTGGCGATCACCGTCGACCGGGGAGACGGGGAGTGGACCGGCCGCGTCGGCCTCGTGACGACGATCCTCCAGGACACGGGGATCGACCCGCGGGACTCGGTCGCGGTCGTCTGCGGGCCCCCGGTCATGATGAAGTTCGCGACGTTCAAGCTCCTCGACATCGGCTTCCCTCCCGCCGCCATCCACCTGTCGATGGAGAAGAACATGTCCTGCGGATTCGGCAAGTGCGGCCACTGCCGGCTCGGCACCGTCTACGTCTGCAGGGACGGGCCGGTGCTCACCTACGAGCGGGTGAAGGACTTCCGGGAGATCTGGGAATGACCGCGGCGGGGAGCGGGAAGGGGGGAGTGATGAAGGCGTGCCCGAGGTGCGGCGGGGAGAACCCGAAGCGGAACAAGTTCTGCGGCGAGTGCGGCATGCTCCTCGGCGCGGCCGACGCCGCCGTCCACATGAGCAGGGGGGACGAGGCGATCCGGCGCGGCCGGGTCGAGGAGGCGATCGGCGAGTACACGCAGGTGGTGCGGCTCGACCCGAAGAACTCGCGGGCCCACCGGGAGCTCGCCTCGATCTACTACCACCGGAACATGCTCCGCGAGGCGCTCGCCGAGAACAGGAAGGCGGTGGAGCTCGACCCGAAGTTCGGCATCGCCCACTACGAGCTCGGGACGGCCTACTACCGGCTCGGGATGTTCAAGGAGGCGATCAAGGCGTACGAGGACGCGATCGAGGCGGCCCCGACGCTCTACCTGGCGTACTTCCGGATCGGCGTGATCTGCTACTACCGCGGCAGCCTCGACTGTTCCATCGGGATGTACCGGAAGGCGCTCGAGCTCAACCCCGACTTCAAGGTCGTCCATTATCACCTCGCGCTCGCCTACGCGCGGCGGGGGCTCCTCAACGAGACGATCGAGCAGTTCAAGATCATCCTGAAGAGCGACCCGCAGATCGCCGCCGCGCACTACCACATCGGCTGCGCCTACTATCACAAGGGGGACCTCGACAAGGCGATGGCGCATTTCCAGAAGGCGATCGAGATCGACCCGGCCGACGAGCAGTCGGTGAGGAACCTGCGGACGCTGAAGGACCTGCGGGGCAGATTTTTCTGACATGAAGAGACTGGTGCTGAACCTGGACATCTGCAGCGCGTGCCCGGCCTGCGTCATCGAATGCAGCTATTACTACCACCCGGGCAACAGGGGCGTCGACCGCCTCAGGGAGCTCGCCACCTACGCGCTCGTCTGCCGCCGCTGCGAGGACGGCACCTGCGTCCGGGCCTGCCCGGTGGAGGCGCTCGAGCGGGACGAGGCCGGCGTCCTCGAGCGGCACAGCATGCGCTGCATCGGGTGCCATTCGTGCGCCCACGCCTGCCCCTTCGGCACGATCTACACCGACCTCCTCCCGTACGGCCTCTCGGGATGCGACCTCTGCCTCGACCGGTCGGCGGCCGACCCGCCGCTCTGCGTGCGGACGTGCCCGTACGGGGCGCTCGAGTACCGGGAGATCGAGGGGGACGCGGCAGCGGGGATCCACCTCCTCGACGACCGCCTCGCGGTCATCTCGCACCACTGGCTGCGGCACGGAAAGGAGAAGGCGGGGTAGCGCGGGCCGCCGGCGATGAGAACAATCATCACGTTCCTGGTCTTCCCCGGCTTCGCCTTCACGGCCGCCGTCGGCATGCTCGCGAGCTGGCTCGACCGCAAGGTGACCGCCCGCGTCCAGTGGCGCGTCGGGCCGCCCTGGTACCAGTCGGCGGCGGACCTCCTGAAGCTGCTCGGGAAGGAGACCCTCATCCCGCGGGGCGCCCCCCGCGTCGCCTTCGTCCTCGCGCCGGTCATCGGCCTGGCGGGGGTGACGCTCACGGCGGGCATCCTCGGCGCGGTCAGCCTCGATCCCGGCCGCGGTTTCGTCGGCGACGTCATCGTCGTCATCTACCTCCTCATGTTCCCGTCGCTCGCCCTCCTCATCGGGGGGGGCGCCTCGCGGAACCCGCTCGCCTCGATCGGCGTGAGCCGCGAGATGAAGCTCATGATCGCCTACGAGATCCCCTTCATCCTGGCGGTCTTCACCGCCGTCATGAAGGCCGGAATGACGG
>JAQUPF010000032.1 GCA_028716845.1 bacterium
GCATCGGAGGGAGATGGCGGAGATCGAGCGGCGCCTCCAGGCGCCGCGGCCCGCGCCGGCGTCCGCCCCCGCCGCGGCGGCGGCCCCCGCGCCGGCGCCGGCGGCAGCGCGGGCGGCGAGGCGCTACCGCGTGGCGGCGGGCGACTCGCTCAGCTCGCTCGCCGTGCGATTCTACGGCGACGCGGCGAGGTGGCGGGACATCTACAACGCCAACAGGAACACGGTCCCCAACCCCCGCTCCCTCACGCCGGGCCAGATTCTGATTATTCCCCAGTGACCCGGCACCCGGCGGGGCGCGCGCCGGCGCCGGTGCGGAACGGCATGATCCGACCGAGGCCCTCGTTCATCCTCACGGCCGCCGCCTGGGCGGTCATGATGGCGCTCCTCGTCCGGCACCGCCTGGCGGAGGCCCCCCCGCACGGCTACGCCCTCCTCTTTTCGCTCCTCGGCTCCCCGGGGGCCGCGGACGCCTGGTACGGGATCTACCGGGGGGACGCCAGGATCGGATACGCGCAGGTCTCGCTCTCGGCGGACGCCGCCGGCGAGGCGGTGGAGCGGCGGATCGATTTCCACTCCGTCCTCGCCGGGCCCCCTCCGGTCACGATCCAGGGGGACGCGACCGCGCGCGATCCGGGGGGGCTCGTGTCGTTCAACCTCCAGATGCGGGCCGCCGGGAGGATGCTCGCGGCGAGCGCGGCGATGGAGGAGGGGGCGATGCGCCTCCGGTACGACCTGGGGGATTACGCGGACCTGTTCGTCGCGGCCGGCGTCCCGACCGGGGGAGCGGGGCGGGGGGAGGCGCTCGTACCGCTCCTGCGGCCCGGCGGCGGGGAGGCGGCGCTCCGCCCGGAGGGGGAGGAGATCGTCGCCGCCGGCGGAACGCTCTCGGCCGCGCGGCGGTACGCGGTCGAGACGCCCGCGGGGGAGCTGCGGATGATGATCGGGGAGGGGGCCGGCCTGCTCAGGGCGGACCTGCCCGGCGGCATCGCGGTCGTCCGCGAGCCGCGGACGATCGCCGAGCGGCCGCACGACGGGGGGCGGCGATGACGGCCGGCGACGGGACGATGCTGGAGCTCACGGGGCTCACGCGGCGGTTCGGCGGGAAGACGGCGGTGGACGGCCTCTCCCTCCTCCTCTCCGCGGGCGAGTTCTTCGCGCTCCTCGGCCCGAACGGCGCCGGCAAGACGACGACCGTGAAGATGATCGCGGGCCTCCTCCGGCCCGACGCGGGCGGCATCCGGATCGGGGGCGTCGACGCCCTCGCCGACGGCGTCCGGGCCAAGTCGATCCTCGGCTACGTGCCGGACGTGCCGTTCCTCTACGACAAGCTCACGGTCGCCGAGACGCTCGACCTCGTCGCCGCGATCCGCGGCCTCCGGGGGGCCGGGGCGGCGGAGGCGGCGGAACGCATGCTCCACGCCTTCGATCTGGGCCGCGAGCGGGACGTGCTCGCCGAGGGTCTCTCCCACGGCCTGAAGCAGCGGCTCGTCTACGCGATGGCGCTGATGCACCGGCCGCGCCTCCTCCTCGTGGACGAGCCGTTCGTCGGCCTCGATCCGAGGAGCGCCCTGACGGTCAAGGAGGCCCTGCGGGGGGTCGCCCGCGGCGGCGGCGCGGTCCTCATGTGCACGCACACCCTGTCGGCCGCCGAGGAGCTCGCCGACCGGATCGGGATCCTCAACGGGGGGCGCCTCGTCGCGCTTGGCGGCGCCGAGGACCTCAAGCGGGCGGCGGGGGGCGCCGCGCGGCTCGAGGAGGCGTTCCTCAGGATCACGGACGGGGCGTGAGGATATGCGCGCGGGCGGTCGGGTCGGCGGGGGCGCGGGAGCCGCGCTCCTGCGCCTGAAGGCGCGAATATTCATCAACAGCCTCCGCGCCGCCCGGCGGGAGCCGGCGCTCAAGCAGGCGGTCGTCGCCTCCTTCGTCGCGCTCTGGCTCGCCGGCGGCTTCTGCCTCACCTACGAGGGGATGCGGTTCCTCGGCCGGTTCCCCGGCATCGGCGACTACCTCGTCGTCCGGATGCTCCCCCTCTTCACACTCGCGGTCTCCGTGATGCTCCTGTTCAGCAACGGCGTGCTCGCCTACCCGGTCCTCTTCGGCCGGCGGGAGAACGCCCTCCTCTTTTCCCTCCCGATCCCGACCGGGACGATCGTGTCGTGCAAGATCTGGGAGACGGCGTTCCTGAGCTCGTGGGCCTTCCTCCTCATGGCGGTCCCCCTCACGCTCGCCTACTTCCTCGGCGGCGGCATGGGGGCGCGGCTCTTCCTCGTCTCCTGGCTCTTCTTCATGCCGCTGGCTGCCGTCTGCGCCGCGGGGGGCATCCTCCTCGCCCTGACGGCCGGCAGGCTCGTCGCGCGCATGCGGCGGCCGGCGGGCGCGGCGGTCGTCGCGGCCCTCGCGGCGGCGGCGCTGTTCGCCGCCTGGCGGACGCGGGGCGCGCCGGGGGGAGGGGACGAGCGGCTCCGCTTCGTCAACCGGATCGTCGCCCAGTCGGAGGTCGCGGGCTGCTTCCTCCTGCCGAGCAGCTGGGCGGCCGACGGCATCCTCGCCGTCAGGCGCGGCCGGACCGGGGACGCGCTCTTCTTCTGGGCGCTCCTCGTCTCCACCGCCGCCTTCGCACGCTCGGCCGCCCTCGCGCTCGGCGAGGCGCGCATCACCGCGGCGCCCGCGCCCGCCCGCGCCCGCCCGCCCGCGCGGCGGAGGGCCGCGGCCCTCATCCGCGCCGCCGGTTCCCCCGTCCGCATCATCGCCGCCAAGGATGTCGTGACCTTCTGCCGCGACCCGGGGCAGTGGGGCCAGTTCGCGCTCTTCTTCGGCCTGCTCGGGATCTACATACTGAACCTCCGCAACCTCCCGTACGATCTCGACGCGCTCTTCTGGCGGTACCTCCTCTTCATCCTGAACCTCTCGGCGATGGGTTTCACGCTCGCCGGCCTCTGCAGCCGCTTCTTCTTCCCGCTCATGGGGATGGAGATCAGGCAGTTCTGGCTCCTCCGTCCCAACCCGCTCCTCGGGCCGGCGCGGATCCTGCGCGGCAAGTTCCTCCTCTGCCTCTCCTTCACCGTGGGCGTCACCGGCACCCTCGCGCTCCTGTCGGGCGTCATGCTGCGGGTCTCCGCGCCGCTCCTCGCCGCCTCGATCGCCTGCGTCGCGTGCATGGGGACGGCCATCTCGGGGATCGCGGTGGGGCTCGGGGCGGTCTACCCGAACCCGAAGGCCTCCTCCTCCTCCGAGGCGGTATCCGGATTCGGCGGCACGGTGGTGCTCCTCGCGACGACGCTCTACATCTGCGGGATCCTCTTCATCCAGGCGGCCCCCCTCACCCTCCACGCGAAGGGGCGGATCCCGGATGCCTGTCTCCCGATCGCCCTCGCCGCGGGCGCCGCGGTCACGGCGGCGTTGAGCGCGGCCGTCGCCGCGCTCGCGCTGCGGGCGGGCCGGCGGCGGCTGGAGACGATGGATTTCTGACGGCGCGCCTAGGCCCGCAGCGCGAGGTAGACGCCGACGGCGACGACGGCCGCGGCGCTCAGGATCGAGAAGAGGCGCAGGGAGAAGGCGGACCGCCGCTCGATCGCGCCGGCGATCGCCCGGAGGGAGGCGGGGCGGAGATGCAGGATGCCGGCGGCGAGGAGCGCGAGGCCGCCGGCGAGGACGACGACGGCCGCGAGCGGCATCGTCTTCAGGAGCATGGAGAGAACGGCGGCGCCGAGGCAGAGGAGGAGCGCCCCGATGACGGCGAGCATCCTGTCGCCGAGGGAGCGGTAGGAGGCGAGGAACGCCTTGAGCCGCTCCGGCCAGAAGATGCCGGGGAGCCTGCAGGCGATGACGACGGCGCAGATTGCGATCGCGATCAGTTTCAATTCCTGGCGGTCCATCGTGATGGTAGTATACGCGGCGGGGGGGATTCCGTGCAATGACGACGGCGGGGCGGGGGAGCGGCGGTGAGCGGGTCCCGCGCGTGATCGAGGTCGCCGGGACCGCCGGCTTCTGCATGGGGGTGCGCCGGGCCCTCGACATCGTTCTCCGGATGGCGGCGGAGGGCCCCGTCCACACCGACGGCCCCCTCATCCACAACCCGGTGATCGTCCGGATGCTCGAGGAGAAGGGGATACGCCCGCTCGATCCCGCGCGCCCCCCGGCGGCCGGCGTGATCGTCATCCGCGCCCACGGCGTCTCCCCGTCCCGCCGAGGCGATCTCGGCCGCCTCGGCCTCCGGGTGTGCGACGCGACCTGTCCCGACGTCGCCAAGGTCCAGGCGATCGTGAAGCGACACGCCGAAAGGGGGTACGAGATCGTCATCGTCGGCGACCGGGGACACGCCGAGGTCGAGGGCCTCCTCGGGTTCAGCGGCGGGCGGGGGCGCGTGGTGAGCTCGCCCGCCGAGGCCCGCCGCCTGCCGCCGCTCGGGAAGGTCTGCGCGGTGGCGCAGACGACGCAGGACCCCGCGCTGTTCGGGGAGACGGCCGCGATCCTCGGGGAGCGCGCCGCCGAGCTCGTCGTCTTCGACACGATCTGCCGATCGACGAAGGCGCGGCGGCGGGAGGCGATCGAGCTGTCGCGGCGCGTCGACGCGATGGTCGTCGTCGGCGGGAGGAACAGCGCGAACACGGCGCGCCTCGCGGCCATCTGCGCGGGTGCGGACGTCCCCGTCTTCCATGTCGAATCGGAGGCGGAGCTCGACGCCGCCGCGCTCGCCGCGTTCGGCGCGATCGGCGTGACGGCGGGGACGAGCACGCCGGACTGGATGATCGAGCGCGTCGTGGAGCGGCTCCGCGGCGCGGGGAGGCGGTGATGGAAACGGCGGAGGAGACAATCCGCCTCCGCTCGACGTGGGGGACCTGGAGCGTCCTGCTCAGCGGCGGCCGCGTCGTCCGCCTCCGCCTGCCGCCCGCCCCTCCGAGGCGGGGAACGCCGTTCCGCTGGAATGCGACCGCCCGCCGCCCCGCCCTCCGGCGCCTCATGGCGTCCGTCGGGCGCCGGCTCGCCGGCGACGGACGCCTCCTGCGCCCCCCGCCCGCACGATCCCTTGTCCCTCCCTTCACCGCCGCGGTCCGGCGGCGCCTGTGCGAAATCCCGTTCGGCGCGACGGCGACCTACGCCGAGATCGCCGCCGCCGCCGGATCGCCCCTCGCCGCGCGCGCGGTCGGGAACGCCTGCGCCGCGAACCCGTTCCCGGTGCTGATCCCCTGCCACAGGGCGACGGCCGCCGGGGGGGTCGGCGGCTTCTCTGCAGGGGCGGCCTGGAAGCGGTTCCTCCTCGGCCACGAGGCCCGGCTTCTGCCGCGGCTCATGCGATGTACGAAGTACGAAGGACGAACGACGATCTGCGTTTGCCGGATCCATGGTGTCGCGGGGCCCCGCCCCCCGGGGCGGGGGGGCGGCCGAAGAAAAAAGTGTATCCGGCGGCGGCGGGTGGTATAATGTGCCGAACCCTCGGGAGGATGCTGATCGATGAAAGCGACTGTCGCGCTGTGCGTGGGGGCCCTCCTCGTATGCATGCTCGTCTCCTGCGGGACCCAGCGGAGGGCGCTGCGCGCCGATGATCCGTACCTCTACAAGCGCGGGCCGTGGAACGTGAGCAAGGGCGGCATCCTCGACGATATCCCCCAGTTCCTCTGGCAGATGATCGAGAGCATGTTCGACTTCGGCGCACAGCCGATCGATCCGCCCTCCATTTACGAGCCCGTGCCGGTTATCGAGGAGACCGTCGAGTCGACCGTCACGACCATCGGCCCGGAGGTCGTGCCGCTCCCCTGAAAGGTGGCCCGCCATGCGGACGGAGCTCCGGGAGAGGCGCCCGGCGTTTGTCCTCGTGAGTTCCGCGATATCCGCAGGCGCGGTCTGGTATGCCGTCGTGCGGGGCATCGGGTACGCCCCGATGACCGGTCTCGGCTACGCCGCCGCCTACTTCCTCGCCATGCTGCTCTTCCTCGATGCGTTCGGCTTCACGCTGCGGCGGGGCGGGCGATGAGCGCGCGGACGCTCCTCGTCCCGGCCGCGGTGACCCCTGAGAGGAAACGGCCCTCCCCCGGGCCGGCCTCCGGGAGGGGCGGCGTGGAGAAGCGGATGGCGCTCGCCCGCGCCTTCGCCGCGGCGGGGAACGTCGCGGCGGCCGCGAGGATCTACGGCGACCTCATCCGGCGTTTCCCCGGCAACTATCTCGCGCACAAGGAGCTCGAGAAGGTGTTCCTCGGCGCCGGCGACTCCCGGCGGGCGACCGCGCTCTGGCGGGGGATCGGCAGGGGGCACCCGCTCCGGCGGAAGAGCTTCAAGCGGCTGACCGGCATCGCCTGGCGAACGGGGGACATCCGGCGGGCCGTCTCGTACCTTCGGGGCGAGATGCGGGAATTCGGCGCGACGGCGAAGCTGTACTGCGAGATCGGGAAGTTCCACATGCGCGCGCGGCAGTACGTGAAGGCCGTCCAGGCGTTCCAGAACGCCCTCGCCCTCGACCGGGACGACCGGGAGATCCGGGGCCGGCTCGGCGCGGCCCTCATGGAGAACGGCAACTTCGAGCTCGCCGAGTATGAGTTCGCGGAGATCCTCAAGGAGCGGCCGAGGGATTTCCGGGCCCTCATCCTCATGGCCGAACTCCGCATCAGGGAGAACCGGCTCGGGGAGGCGCTCGACATCCTCCAGACGATCGACCGGCACCACCCGGACAACTCGAGGGTCATCCTGTGCCGGGCGGAGATCGCCTTCCTCGAGCGGCGGTTCGAGGAGGCGGTGCGGCTCGGCGAGCTCGCCCTCGACGGGACGCCGTTCTACTACGTCTGGGAACAGGCGCGCTGCCACCGGCTCCTCATGCACGCCTACCGGGCGCGCCGGGACGTGCGGCGCGCGCGCCTGCACGGCGAGATGCAGAAGGCGCTCCAGCAGTCGCGCGACGCCTTCGGCGGCCTCATCCGGGTCGCCGAGCTCAAGATCGCGGGCGGGAAGCCGGACGACGGCAAGGAGATCCTCGAGCGGATCCTCGAGCTGTATCCCGGCAACACGCGGGCGCGGGTGGCGCTCGCGGAGGCGCTCGTGATTGAGAAGGACGACCGGATGGCCGCCGACACCGCGGCGGCGGCGCTGAGGGAGATCCCGCCCCATTTCGTCGGCGAGGTCATGCGCGCGCACGCCGTGCTTGCGAAGGCCTGGGCCCGCCTCGGCGAGCGCGAGCGGGCGGCGTTCCACAGGCGGCAAAGAAACGAATGCCGTTCCCGGGCGCGCGCCCGGTGGACGGCGGGCCGGCGCGGAGCGGCGCCCCGTTCGCCGAAGAGAGGTGCCACCGGCGCGGGGATGCTGATCGTCGCCGCCCTCGCGCTCGCCCTGACCGGGGCCGCGCGGGCCGCGGAGACGCCGGAGAAGGCGTACGCGGAGGCGTACCTGCTCATCCGGGAGGCCCGGCGTGCCGAGTATGCCGGGGAGACCGACGTCGCCTGGCAGCGCTTCCGCCAGGCGCGCGCCATCCTCGATCGGATCGGCGCCGCCTTTCCCGACTGGAACAGCGACGGCGTCGCCGCGCAGGCGAAGGCGTGCGCCGCGGGGGCCCTCCGGAACGCCCCCCCGCTCGTCGCCGACGCCGACCTCCTCCTCTCCCGGGTGCGGGATTCGTCGCCGATCTTCCAGAGCTTCCGGGAGACGAGGCTCGCCCTCGGAAGGGCGCTCGAGTGGGAGAAGCGCCAGCTCGACGACGTCCATGACTACATGAACAGGTTCCGCGATCTCCGGCACGCGCAGGCGGAGGAGGCGCCCGGCGCCGCGATGCCGATCGGGGAGGGGCTCTGGCTTGACGAGGATCTCCTCGCCGAGGAGGAGCCGGCGCCATGGGAGCAGCCCCCCGCGGCGGGTGAATCGCCGCTGGAGGAGGTGGTCTGGCTCGAGGAGGATCTCTGGTTCGAGGACGAGACCGTCTTCGAGGACGAGGCCGTGTTCGAGGACGAGCTATGGCTCGAGGGCGAGGTCTGGATCGAGGGCGAATCTTCGTTCGATGCCGAGCTCTGGCTCACCGAGGAACTGGCGGATGACGGGGGTGCGGCGCCCGACCCGTCCGAGGGGACGGTCGACCTGGCGGATCGGGACTCCGACGGCGACGGCATCTCCGATTACGACGAGATCCACGTCTACGGGACCGACCCGTTCAGCGAGGACACCGACGAAGACGGCCTCTCGGATCACGACGAGATCTTCATCCACGGCACCGACCCGCTCGATCCCGACACGGACGGCGACCAGGAGGAGGACGGGTGGGAGATCGAGCACGGCTACGACCCGCTGGACGAGGAAGATCCCCCTCCCTTCGAGGAGTGACGCGGCGGGGGACGGATCGGCGACGCCCGACGATCGAAAGGAGGGGACGGTGAACGGATACGGAACGGCGGCGGCGGTGCTCGCCGCGTGTCTTCTCGCCTGCCCGGCGCGCGCCCAGGTGCTCCGGGACCCGAAGGCGCTCGCCGAGCGGGGCGCCCGGGCGGCCGCGGCGGGCGACAAGGTCGCGGCGATAGGGCACTACACCGAGGCGATCAACGAGGCGCGGGCCGCGAACGCCCCGCCGGAGGGGATCACACAGTACCTGATCGCGCGCGACCGGCTCGTCGCGGACATCGTCGCGCAGGTCTCCGAGGTGTACCGGCGGCAGTCCGAGGTGCTCATCCTCATGCGGGGGATCGCGCAGCAGATGGCGCGGATCAGCGAGGCGGACAAGGACATCCAGGACCGCGTGAAGGACAACGAGGAGCGGATCAGGGATATCGAGTCAACGCTGCTCGACGCGATCAGGTGATCGCCGCGCCGCCTTCGCGCGGCGCAGGCGGGCCAGATTCCTCCGCGCCTCCGCCCCCCGCGGATCCAGCTCGAGCGCCCTCGCCCATTCACGGCGCGCCTCCTCATCCATCCCCATCGCCGCGTAGCTCGCCCCCATGTTCGTGTGCACGGCCGCCTCGCCCGGCATGAGGCGCGCCGCCTCCCGGAGCTCCTCGATCGCCCGCCCGTGCCGGCCGACCGCCGCATAGGCGCGGCCCAGGTTCGCCCGGGCGGGGCCGCTCCGCGGGCGGAGCGAAACGAGCGCCTCGAGGTACTCGATGGCGCCGGCGTCGTCCCCGATCGCCGCGCGGTGAATACCCAGACTCGTCAGCAGCTCGCCGTAGGCGTCCATGACGCGGGCGAGGAGCGGCGCCGGGAGGGGCGTGTCGCCGATCTCCTCGCGGAGGCGGTCGATCTCGTCGAGCAGGTCCTCGCGGTGGGGGGCGAGCCGGGCGGCGTCCATGAGCTCGAGGAGCGCCTCGCCGGTTCTGCCCTCGGCGCGGTGCGCCCTCGCGAGATTGGCGCGGGGGAGCCACTCGTCCGGCATGAGCCGGACCGCCTCGCGGTACTGGGCGACCGCCTCGTCGCGGCGCCCGCGCGCCTCGAGATGGGCGCCGTAGTCGTTTCGGACCGCCCCCGAACCGGGATCGACCCCGATCGCGCGCCTGAACCATTCACCGGCGGCGTCCCGGTCCCCCCTGTCGTCGTGGATGAGGGCGGCCGCGGCGAACGCACGGGCGTTCGAGGGATCGGCGTCGATCGCCCGCCCGGCCTCGCGGACCGCCTCCGCGTGCCTCCCCAGGTCCCTGAGGGCGAGGGCGGCCCCCGCCGGGCCGAGGCCGCTCACCGGCAGGAGCCGCTCGG
>JAQUPF010000033.1 GCA_028716845.1 bacterium
ATCACCGCGTACTTGAACCCCGCCTCGAGCTCCTCCCGCTCCGTCCCGAAGGCGACGAGGGCGTAGCTCGAGAGCGTCGCGATCTCCAGGAAGACGAACAGGTTGAACAGGTCGCCGGCGAGGCACACCCCGTTCATCCCCGCCGTCATCAGGAGGAAGAGGGTGTAGAAGGCCCACCGGCCGGTGTACCGGTCCATGTAGTCGACCGCGTAGAGGGCGACGAGGAAGGCGACGAGATTGACGGTGACGAGCATGAGGGCGGAGAGGCCGTCGACGACGAGGATGATGCCGACCGGCGGCGGCCACCCCCCCAGGCCGACGGCGATCGTCCCCCTCCCCGCCACGGCGGCGGCCGCCCGGAGCGAGAGGAGGAGGAGGCCGAGCGTGGCGGCGCAGGCGATCAGCTCCGGCCCGCGCCGGCGCCCGGCGAGCGGGACGAGGAACGCCGCCGCGAGGCCCACCGACACGATCGCGAGCACCGTCGTCACCGCCGCCTCCCGGTCATCCCCTGAGCTCCCTGATCCGCGTGATGTCGAACGTCCCGTACTTCTCGTAGAGCCGCACCGCGAGCGTGATGAGCAGGGCGGTGCTCCCCAGGCCGATGACGATCGCCGTCAGGACGAGGGCCTGGGGCAGCGGGTCCACCATGTTCGCGACGGCCTGGTCCCCGGAGAAGATGGGGGCGCGCCCCCGCATCCGGTAGCCGGCGAGGATGAGGAACAGGTTGACGGCGTACTCGGAGATGGCCAGGCCGATGATGATCTTGATGAGGTTCCGCTTCACGAGGATGCAGTAGACCCCGATGAGGAAGAGGACGAGGCAGAGCAGGTAGACGGTCATCGTCCCTCCTCACCCCTCACCGGGAAGCCGACGAGCGCGACGAAGATGGTGAACAGCCCCGCGCCGACGTTGATCCCGATGAACAGGTGGCAGAGCTCCATGACGAGCGGATCGTACGGCCGCGCCTCGCCCCCCCGGAGGGCGACGAGGCCGTGCGCGAGCCACGCCGCGAGGAAGGCGAGCATGGCGAGCGACATGAGCGTCGGCGCGCGGAGGCGCCCGACGAAGCGCGGGATCGAGCGGTCGTAGTGCCAGCGCACCGAGTCCTTCCCGAAGGCGAGCGTCAGGTGGATGAAGGCGAGCGCGATGATCACCCCGCCCGCGAACCCGCCGCCGGGGGAGGCGTACCCCTGGAGAATGACGTAGATGCCGAACAGGAGGATGAGGCCGACCGTCAGCCGGGCGACCGTCTTGACGATGAGCGTCATCCCCCCGCCGAACTCGTCCGGCCTCACTCCGTTTCCTCCTCCGCCGCCGCCCCCTTCCGCCCGTGCCGCCGGAGCAGCGCGAGGACGCCGATGACCGCGGTGAACAGGACCGTGGCCTCGCCGAGCGTGTCGTATGCCCGCCAGTTCAGGATGATCGTGCTCACGAGGTTCGGCTCGCTCTCGCCGCGGGCGCCCGCCTCGACGTACAGCTCCGCCGTCCGGAACAGCGGCGCGCCGAAGGGGGGGAGCGCGGCGAACGGGCCGCGCGCGAGGGCGAGGAACAGCACGACGAAGGCGCAGGCCGCCGCGCCGACGGCGAGCGCGGCGCCGCCGCGCGCCGCCACCCGGTCGCGGGTCACCGTGGCCCGGATGAGGATGATGAGGCAGATGATCTCCACGACGAGCTGGGTGATGGCGAGGTCGGGCGCCTTGAGGACGAGGAAGGCGACCGAGAGGGCGAGGCCCACCGCCCCGACGGCGACGACCGCCGACAGGAGGTCGCGGATCTCCACGGCGATGACCGCCGCGGCGATCATGAACAGGAGCAGGATGTAGAGCTCGATCATGACACCGTCGCCCGCCGTCCCTTCGGCATCGCGGACCCCCTCACCCGAGCAGGACGAGCAGCAGGAGGAGGCCGCCGCAGCACCAGAGCAGGTAGACCGGCAGCAGGCCGGCGTGCAGCCGGCGGAGCGCCTCCGAAAACGCGAGCACCGCGTCCCGCCCCCGGTCGTAGGCGTCGAACGCCCCCGCCGATGCCCGCCCGTACAGCCGCCTGAGGATTCCCATCTCGCTGATCGTCTCGTAGAAATCGACGCCCGAGAGCGCCATCCCGGGCTCCGTCTCCTCCCCCCCGATGAACGTCCCGCTCTCCCGCGGCCGCGCGACGGCGAGGGCGGCGCAGACGAGGAGGCCGAGGAGGATGCCGGCGAGGATGAGCCAGGTGGCGAGCGCCGGCTCCCAGAGCCCCGGGAAAGCGATCCGCGTCCCGAGCGCCGGCTCGACGAGGTGCCGGATGGGGAGCGGCAGGGCGAAGACCCCGAAGAGGACGCAGAGGAGGGCGAGGGCGAGGGCCGGGGCGGCCATCCGGAAGCCGACCTCGCTCGTCCGGACGCCCGACCGGCGGAGCGATTCCGACCGGGGGCCGAGGAAGGTCGCGTGGAGGAGCTTGACGAAGCTCGCGAGGGTGAGAACGCTGCCGAACATCGCCGCGGCAAGCCAGAGAATCCATGCCGCCCCTCCCCCCCTCCCCGCCTCGATGAGCCCCTGGTACACCATCCATTTCGACGCGAAGCCGTTCAGCGGCGGCACGCCGGAGATGGCGAGCGCCGCGACGACGCAGGCGGCGAAGCTCGCCGGCATCGTGCGGGCGAGGCCGCCGAGCCGGTCGAGGTCGTACGTCCCGGTCCTCGTGCCGACCGCCCCCGCGCCGAAGAAAAGGCAGGTCTTGTAGAGACAGTGGTTCACCATGTGGAAGAGCCCGCCGGCGATCCCGACGGGGATCCCGGTCCCGATGCCGAGGACCATGTACCCCACCTGCGAGACGGCGTGGTAGCCGAGGAGCCGCCGCATGTCGTGCTGGACCATCGCCATCATGACGGCGCAGACGATCGTGGCGGCGCCGACCGCCATCAGGAGCAGCTGCATCCCCGCGTCCATCACGAAGAGGGAGAGGCTGATCCGGGCGAGGAGGTAGATGCCGAGGAGCTTGTCGAGCGAGGCGGGCAGGAACGCCGTCACCGGGATCGGGGCGCGCTCGGCGCAGTCCGGCACCCAGGTGTGGAGCGGCATGGCGCCGGCCTTGGCGAACGCCGCCGCCGCGAGGCAGAGGTACGCCGCCCAGGCGGCGCCGCCGTCGAGGGGGATGCGGCGGCCGCTCCAGCCGATCGCGGAGAGGCCCTCCCCGCCGCCGGCGAGGATCCAGACGATGCCGATCCCGAGGACCATGAAGGCGTCCGAGCCGCCGACGACGATCATCGTCTTCTTGGCGGCGGGGGCCGCGCCGTCGCCGAGGCCGACCATGACGTAGAGGGTGAGGCCGAGGAAGCCCCACGCCGCCAGCAGCACGACGAAGTTGTCCGCGAGCGCCGCCGCCACGCCCGCGCCGACGGTCATGAGGAGGAAGCCGCAGAAGACGTGCAGCCGCTCCCACGGGCCGAAGAACCCCGCCGCGTAGACGGCCGTCACGAGGCCGAAGAAGGCGATGCCGAGGCAGACGAGCCTCGAGAGGCCGTCGGCGACGGCGAGGGGGACCGGCGGCTCGCCGGCGATGAGGATCCGGAACGATCCGTGCCCCATGAGGCGGAGCGAGAGGGCGAAGACGGCGGCCGTGACGACGAAGGCGAGGGCAAGGCAGGCGCGCCGGCGGCGCCCGAGGGCGAGGCAGGCGAGGCCCGCCGCGAGCGGGAGCGCCGCCATGACCGCCGGTATCGCCGCCCCGTTCATGGCCTCCCCATCTCCTCCCGGAGGCGCCGCGTCCGATCGCGGGAGAGCCGGACGAGGTCGTCCCCCCCCCAGAGGCGCCTCCCGGTGCCGTGCTCGACGGCGACGGCGCGCTCGGTGCAGCAGTAGCACGGGTCCACCGCGGCAAGGATGATCGCGGCGTCCGAGATCGTCCCGCCGACGACCGCCTTCACGTTCGTGGCGACGTTCATGAAGCTCGGGGCGCGCACCTTGTAGCGGGCGGGCCGGTTCGTGCCGTCGCTCCGCACGTAGTGGAAGACCTCGCCGCGGGGCGCCTCGTGCCGCCCGATCCCCTCGCCGGGCGGCACCCCCTTCACCCGGGCGTCGATCTCCCCCGGCGGGAGCGGCCCGAGGCACTGCCGGATGATCCGGAGCGACTCGTCCATCTCGAGCAGCCGCACGACGATCTTGTCGTGGATGTCCCCGTTCGAGCCGAGGCAGACCTTCCACTCGACCCGGTCGTAGGCCGCGTACGGGTCGTCGCGGCGGACGTCGACGTCCACGCCGCTCGCCCGGGCCGTCGGGCCGACGGCCCCGAAGGCGCGGATGTCGTCGGCGGTGAGGACGCCGACCCCCTTCGTGCGGGCGTGGATCACGGGGTCGTCCTCCACCGCCTTCCTGAACAGGTCCAGGGTCGGGCGGAGGCGGTCGAGGGCGGCGAGGTAGCCCGGGGCGAGATCGTCGCGGATGTCGCGCCGGACGCCGCCGACCTTGAACATCGCGTAGTTCTGCCGGTTCCCGCTGATGCTCTCGAAGATGTCGAGGACCGTCTCGCGCGCCTTCCAGGCCCACATGAAGACCGTGTTGTAGCCGAGGAAGTGGCCCGCGAGGCCGAGCCAGAGGAGGTGCGAGTGGATGCGCTCGAGCTCCCCGATGGCGGACCGGATGGCGCGGGCCCGCTCCGGGATCGCGACGCCGATGAGGTTCTCCACGGCGTTGACGCTCGCGAACGGATGGCTCGTCGAGCAGATGCCGCAGATCCGCTCCACGAGGAAGATGATCTGGTCGTACGACTTCGACTCGGCGAGCTTCTCGATGCCGCGGTGGTTGTAGCCGAGCTGGATGTCGAGCCGGAGGACCCGCTCGCCCTCCACGTGGAGGCGGAAGAACTCCGGCTCCTCCTGGAGCGGATGGTACGGCCCGATGGGGATGATCCGCTCCGTCATCCCGGCACCTCCCCGTCCCGCCTGAGCGGGTGGCTCCCCGCGGGCCAGTCGTCGGCGAGGAGCAGCCGCCGCGTGTCCGTCAGGCCCCTGAACGTGATCCCGAGCATCTCCGCCATCTCCCGCTCGATCCACTCGGCCGCCGCGAGGTGCGGGGCGAGCGAGTCGGCGACGAGGTCCTCCTTCGGCAGCGTCACCCGGAGCGAAAGCACCGCCCCCTCCCGGTCGATCGAGAAGTGGTAGAGGATCTCCATCGCCGACCGCATGTCCGTGGCGCTCGCGGTGGCGAAGCGGAGGCCGCGCCCGAGGAGGCGGAGGGCCGCCTCGACGAGCCGCTCCCGGGAGACGGCGCAGTAGAGGCGCCTGCCGTGCCGCTCCTCCCATCCCTCCGCGAGATCGCCGAGGGCGTTCCGCAGCTCATCCATGGCCGGCCGCTCCGGGGACGGCGGGCGCGTCGGCGGGCCCCCGCGGCGGGGCGTCCGCCCGTTCGCGCCCGATCATGCCGATCGCCTGCACGATCCCGCCGATGAGCGCCTCCGGCTTCGGCGGGCAGCCGGGGATGTAGACGCTCACCGGGACGTGCGCGTCGAGCGGCTCGACGGTGTGGTAGCTCTCCTTGAACATGTGCTGGCCGCAGGCGCAGGTCCCGCACGCGACGACGAGGCACGGCCGGGGCGCCATCGCGTGGAGGGCGGCGATCTTCGGGGCCGACCGCCGGTTGACGGAGCCGGTGACGAGGAGGATGTCCGCGTGCCGGATGCTGCCGACGAGCAGGATGCCGAAGCGCTCGATGTCGTAGCGCGGCGTCAGGCAGTCGATGAGCTCGATGTCGCAATTATTGCACGAGCCCGTGGAGAGGTGGAAGACCCACGGCGATTTCCTGAGCGCCCACTCCCGCCAGCCCATCCGTCCCCCCCCTCAGTACCCGAGCGCCGCGAGCAGGAACCCCGCGGCGGCGAGCGCGGTCACCGGCCCCCAGAAAAACCGCAGCGCCTGGTCGATCCGGAGCCGCGGGTTCGTGTTCCTGATAACCGTCACGAGGAGCACGAGGAGCACATATTGTAATACGGAAAGGGCGATCCCCCAACCATGAAACCGGATCCCGCCGAGGAAGAGGACGAGGAGGAACGCCGGCGCCGCGGCGAGCAGCATCATCCGCGTGAGCCGGAAGATGGCGAGGAGCGGCCCCGAGTACTCGATGAGGGGCCCCGCGTTGATCTCCGTCTCCGCCTCCGCCACGTCGAACGGGACGCAGCCGAGCTTCGCCTGCACGCAGAGGAGCGCCGCGAGGAAGGCGAGGAGGCCGGAGGGGGACCAGAGGGCGGCGCCGTGCGCCCGCCCCGCCGCGACGATCTGGCCGAGGTTGACCGTCATTCCGGCCTTCATGACGGCGGTGAAGACCGCCAGGATGAAGGGGATCTCGTAGGCGATCATGAGCTTCATCTCGCGGCTCACGCCGATCGAGGCGAGCGGGTTCCGCGAGGCGCCCCCCCGATGAGGAGGGCGAGCGACGGGAACATGAGGAGGTAGATGACGACGATGACGTCGCCGACGAAACCGCGGCCGG
>JAQUPF010000034.1 GCA_028716845.1 bacterium
AAGGTGGACGGGGCGCCGTCGGCAGCCCTCCCCCTCGGTGATTCCGACGCCCTGAAGCCCGGCAGCCCGATCATCATGGTCGGAAACCCCTTCGGCCTCTCCTCGAGCGTCACCTGGGGCGTTGTCGGCGGGCGGGGGAGGGTCGTCGCCGGCCTCTCGGATTCCCCCGACCTCATCCAGGTGGACGCGCACCTGAACCCCGGCGATTCCGGCGGCCCGGTCATCGACCCCCGCGGCGAGGCGGTCGGCATCCTCGCCGGCTGCCTCGGCGACGCCCGCGACGACGTCGCCGGCGGGGGCGGTCCCCACCCGCAGGGGATCGCGCTCGCCGTTCCGATCAACGCCGTCAAGGCGGTCCTGCCCGCGCTCAGGGAGGGGCGGGAGACCGAGCGGGCGTGGCTCGGCATGGGCATCCAGAATCTCACGCCGGAACTCCGGGCGGAGTTCGGCGTCCCGGAGGGGCGCGGCGTCCTCGTGGCCCGGATCGTCGAGGGCGGCCCCGCCGCCGCGGCCGGCCTCCGGGAGGGGGACGTGGTGCTGTCGTGCGACGGGACGGCGGTGAACGGCCCGCGGGATCTCGTCTCGTTCCTCGCGGGGAGGCGGCCGGGCGAAACCGCGGCCTTCTCCATCGTCCGGGACGGGAAGGAGCAGGAGGCGAAGGTGACGCTCGGGACCCGGGCGGCCCCCGGCGGCGCCCCGGCGGCCGAGCGGGCGGGGCTCATCCTCGGGCAGACGCCCCGCCGGGTTGCAGAGCGGCTCGGGCCGGGAGGGCCCGCCGGCCTCTTCGTCGAGGGGATCGTCCCCGGCAGCCCCGCGGCGCGGGCGGGGCTCCGGCGGGGCGACGTCATCCTCGAGGTGAACAGGAGGGGCTTGGCGGGGATCGATGAGTGGGATGCCGCGGCCGGGGCGGCCGCCGGGAGGTGCCTCGTCAGGACCCAGCGCGGATTCTTCGTCATCAGGATTGATGAGTGACGCTCGAACGGAGGTGAGATCGGCTATGCGGAAGGCGCTCGCGGGCCTGCTCGTCGGCGGGGTGTGCATGCCGTGCGCCCTGTACGGTGCGGAGACGGCCGCGTCCCTCCAGGCCGCGTTCATGGAAGCGGCCGCGAAGGCGGGGCCGTCGGTGGTGGGGATGTACAACATCCAGAAGGCGCGGATCCAGGGCTACGCGCGCCGGCCGCGCGGCTACTTCGACATGGACGAGTTCTTCCGGCTGTTCGAGATCCCGTTCGAGCGGCGGAGCGTCGGCTCCGGGGTCATCATTGACCCCGACGGCTTCATCCTCACGAACGAGCACGTCGTGGGGAACGCCGACGAGATCGAGGTGGTCCTGTCGGACGGGCGGAAGTTCAAGGGGAAGGTCGCGGGCAAGGACGCGCGCGCCGACGTCGCGGTCATCCGGATCGACGCGAACGACCTGCCGGCGGCGCGGCTCGGCGACTCGGACGGCGTGCGGGCCGGGCAGTGGGCCATCGCCATCGGGAACCCGTTCGGGATATTCGAGGACAATCCGATGCCGACGGTGACCGTCGGCGTCGTGAGCGCCATCCACCGCAAGCTCGGCGGCGCCCAGGTGCGGGGCCGCTCCTACGGCGACCTCATCCAGACCGACGCGGCGATCAACCCCGGCAACAGCGGCGGCCCGCTCCTGAACCTGGAGGGGGAGGTCATCGGCATCAACGCGGCGATCATCAGCCCCTCGGGCGCGCACGCCGGAATCGGCTTCGCCATCCCCATCAACCGCGCGAAGGAGATCCTGGACGTCCTGAAGGGGGGGCGGGAGGTCGAGTACGGCTGGCTCGGCGTCGGCATCCAGCCGCTCGACATGGATCTCTCAGAGGAGTTCGGCCTCGAGGAGCCGTCCGGCGCCGTCGTCGTGACCGTCGTGCCGGGCAGCCCGGCCGCCGCCGCCGGCATCAGGGTCGGCGACGTCATCCGCGAGTGCGACGGCCGCCCCGTCAGGGACCCGGAAGGCCTCATGGAGGCGGTGGGGAGGGCGCCGGTCGGGAAAACCGTCACCCTCCGGATCGTGCGGGACGGGAAGGAGATGACCGTCAACGCGGTCGTGGGCAGGCGCGGCGAGAAGGTCACCTGAGGCCGCCGCCCCTCTCCGTGCCCGGGGGCGGCGTCGCGGTGAAGAGTGAGGAGTGAAGAACGGACGGGTGCGTTCTTCCCTTTTCACTCTTCACTGCCGTAAGGACGTTGGGGGGGGAGCGCGCGAACCGCGGGGGGGAGACGATGGAACCGGGCGTGCAGGCGATCGACGAGAAGGCGCGGCGGGAGAGCGAGGCGATCGGGCGGATCACGGCGGAGATCGGGCGGACCATCGTCGGCCAGACGCACCTCGTGGAGCGGCTGCTCGTCGGCCTCCTCGCGGACGGCCACATCCTGCTCGAGGGGGTGCCGGGGCTCGCCAAGACGCTCGCGGTCAAGACGCTCGCCCAGGCGGTCTCCACCGGTTTCCAGCGGATCCAGTTCACGCCCGACCTCCTGCCGGCCGACCTCATCGGGACGCTCGTCTACAACCCGCGGACAGGGGAGTTCAGCACGAAGAAGGGACCGATCTTCACGAACATCATCCTCGCCGACGAGATCAACCGCGCGCCGGCGAAGGTGCAGAGCGCGCTCCTCGAGGCGATGCAGGAGAAGCAGGTCTCCATCGGGACGGAGACGTTCAGGCTCGAGGAGCCGTTCCTCGTCCTCGCCACCCAGAACCCGATCGAGCTCGCCGGCACCTACCCCCTGCCGGAGGCGCAGGTGGACCGCTTCATGCTCAAGGTGAAGGTCGGCTACCCGGACAGGCGGGAGGAGCGGAAGATCATGGATCGGATGGCGGTCGTCGGATGCCGGCCGGAGGCCTCCGCCGTGCTCACCGCGGCCGAGATCCTCGCCCTCCGCTCCGTCGTCAACGAGATCTACATCGACGACCGGGTCAAGGAGTACATCGTGGACATCGTCTTCGCGACCCGTGAGCCGAGGTCATACGGCCTCGACCTCGGCCCCTACATCCAGTACGGCGCCTCGCCGCGGGCGTCCATCCACCTCGTCCTCGCCTCGAAGGCGCACGCCTTCCTCCGCGGGCGCGGCTACGTCACCCCCCAGGACGTGAAGTCGATCGGGATGGACGTCCTCCGCCACCGCGTCATCGTCTCCTACGAGGCGGAGGCGGAGGAGCTCACGAGCGAGGACCTCATCCGCCGGATTTTCGACAACGTCGAGGTGCCGTGAGGAGTGAGGGGGCGTGAGAAGTGAGACGGGAGGGGGGAGAAGTGAGAAGTAAGACGTGAGAAGTGAGACATAAGGCGGAACACTTGATCGTCTCACGTCTTCCGTCTCACGATCTGAACCATGATTCCGAAGGAGATACTCAGGAAGGTCCGCCGGATCCAGATCCACACCACCCGCGTCGTCAGGGATGTCTTCGCGGGCGAGTACCAGAGCGTCTTCAAGGGGCGCGGCATGGAGTTCGAGGAGGTGCGCGAGTATCAGGTCGGCGACGACGTCCGCGCGATCGACTGGAACGTGACGGCGAGGACCGGCCGCCCGCACGTCAAGCTCTTCCGGGAGGAGCGCGAGCTGACCGTCATGATCCTCGCGGACGTGAGCGCCTCGGGCGCCTTCGGGACGAGGCAGCGGCTCAAGGGCGAGCTCATCGCCGAGTTTTCCGCGGCGGTCGCCTTCGCCGCCATCACGAACAACGACAAGGTCGGCCTCATCCTCTTCAGCGACCGCGTCGAGAAGTACATCCCCCCGAAGAAAGGGGTCACCCACGTCCTCCGCGTCATCCGGGAGCTCCTCTCCCCCGCCCCGCGGGGGCGCGGAACGGACATCGGGGCGGCGCTCGAATTCCTCAGCACGGTCACGACGCGCACGGCCATCGCCTTCCTCGTCTCCGACTTCCTCGACACCGGCTACGAGCGGGCGCTGCGCCTGGCGGCGAGGCGCCACGACCTCGTCGCCGTCCGCGTCGCCGACCGCCGCGAGGAGGAGCTCCCGCCGATTGGCCTCGTCGAGATGGAGGACCCGGAGAGCGGGGAGCGGGCGCTCCTGGACACGGGCGACCCGCGCCTGCGGCGGGCGTGCGCGGGGGCGGCCGCCGAGCGCTCGGCCGCGCTCGACCGGTTCCTGCGGGCGCAGGCGGTCGACCGCATCGGGATCGAGACCGGCGAGCCGTACGCGCCGGCGCTCCTCGGCTTCTTCAGGATGCGGGAGCGGAGGATGGCGACGTAGGGGGATCGGTGCGCATCGACGGAAGGAGGGGCGTCATGAGGGAGCGCGCGTGTGCGGCGCTTGTCTGCGCGGCGGCGTTGGCAGGGGGGTGCGCGGCGCCGCCGGCCGCCGTGACGGGCGGTGCGGAGGGGGAGGTGCTCGCGCGGGTCGGTGACCGGGTCATCACCGACCGGATGCTCGAGGCGAGGGTCAGGACCATGCCGCCGCGGGCGGCGCTGCGGTTCGCCACGCCGCAGGGGAGGCGGCAGCTCCTCGATTCGATGATCGAGGTTCAGCTCGTCTCGATCGAGGCGGAGCGGCAGGGGCTCGGCGAGGACCCGGAGGTCCTCGCCCAGATCGAGGAGGTACGGCGGCGGCTCCTCGGGGAGCGGATGCGGAGGCGGGTGTTCGAGGGCGTCACCGTGAGCCCGGAGGAGGTGGAGGCCGAGTACGAGGCCCAGGGCGGCCGCCACACGACGCCGGCACAGGTCAGGGTGCGACAGATCCTGTTCTCCTGGGACGAGGACGCGCCGCCCGACCGGATCGAGGAGGTCGAGCGGGAGGCGGCGGCCGTCCTGGAGCGGGCGCGGCGCGGGGAGGATTTCGCCGCGCTCGCGGAGCGGCATTCGCTCCACGCCGAGAGCGCCGCGAAGGGCGGCGACATCGGCGTCGCGACCCGGGCGAACCTGCCCGCGGAGGCCTACGCCGCGGCGATGCGGCTCGAGCGGAAGGGTGAGGTGAGCGACCTCGTCCGCGGGGAGACGGAGATCCGGATCCTCATGGCCGAGGAGGTCGTCCCCGAGCGGAGGAAGTCGCTCGAGGAGATGCGGCAGTGGCTCGAGCGCCTCGTCCTGAACCGGAAGCAGCGGGAGGCGTGGCTCGGCCACATCGGGGAGCTGAAGGAGCGGTACGACGTCGAGGTCTACGAGGACAGGATCGGTGGAAGGCCCGCGCGGAGGGAGGAGCGGTAGCGGCCGGGGGGCGCGCGCCGGTGCGCGCCTCGCGGCCGCCTGTGCCGCCGCGTGCGCGCTCGGGGCCTCCGCCGCCCCGTGGCGTCCCGCGGGGGTCGCCGTCACGGCCACCGCGGATCCCACGACGGTGACCGTGGGCGACCCGATCTCCTACACCCTCACCGTCTCCGCGCCGGCCGGCGTGGAGGTGACGCCGCCGAGGATCGGGGAGTCGCTCGGCGAGTTCCGCGCCCGGGAGATCGGTCGGAGCGGGGATCCCGGGGACGACGGGCCCCGGGAGGTCACCTTCCGCTACGACCTGCGGGTGTTCGCGACGGGCGAGAAGGAGATCCCCGCCGTCACGGTCACCCTGCGGGACCGGGACGGGAGGACCGCGGAGGTCGCGGCGGCCCCCGTCGCCGTCCTCGTCGAGAGCGTGCTCGACGCGGAGGCGCGGGACATCAGGGACATCAAGCCGCCGGTCGATCTCCCCGCCTTCCCGCTCC
>JAQUPF010000035.1 GCA_028716845.1 bacterium
CCTTCGCCCCATCCTCCCTGCTCTTCTGGAGCTCGACCCGCATGAGGCGGGCCTCCTCCCGGAGGCGCGCGAGCTCCCTCCTCCCGTCCGTCTTCTCCTTCTCGAGGGCGCCCCTGAGCTCGATGAGCTGCCGCTCGTACGACTGCCGGAGCGCCTCCCGTTCCCGCTCGGCCGCCGCCCGCGCGGCGGCGGCGACGTGCGGCGCGGCCGGGGTCGCCTGGGCGCGGACCGCGAGGATCTCCCGCTGGAGGACGGCCTTCTCCCGGGCGTGGGCGCTCTCGAGGTCCGCGATCCGCTTGTCGTACTGCCGGCGGAGCCCTTCCCGCTCCCGCTCCGCGTCGGCCCTCGCCTTCGCGAGGACGTGCGGGGACTCCTGGGCGGGCTGCGCCCGTTCCGCCGGCCGCGCGCGGAGGGCCTTGACCTCCCGCTCCGCGTCGAGGAGCCGCTGCAGGAGGGCCTTGTTGTCCTTCAGGTACAGGGCGTTCGCCCGATCGAGCTCGCCGGCCCGCTCCCGGAGGCGGGCGAGCTCGCGCTCCGCGCCGGAGGCGGCGGCCGGGGCGGGCTCCCGCCGCAGCTCGTCGATCCTCGCCGCGGCCTTCCGGAGCGCCTCGTCGCGCTCGCGGCTCCGCTCGTCCGCGCGGGCGAGGTCGTCCTTCAGCCGCTGCACGGTCCGCTCGAAGTCCCCCTTCTCGCTCCGGTACCGCTCCCAGAGCGTCGTCTTCTCGTTCTCGAGCGAGCGGACGGCGGCGGCGAGCCGCTGCCGAGCCTCGTCTCCCGCCGCCGCCTCGGCCCCCTCGGCCGGCGGCGCCTCGGCGGCGAGGAGCCCCTCGATCCGCTCCCTCGTGAGCTGGAGCTCCTCCCGGAGGGCGGCGATCGTCTTGATGTACGCCTCGTTCTCGGAGCGGAGGCCGGCCAGGTCCTCGCGGGCCTGCTGGAGCTCGAGGCTGGCGGCGATATCGGCGGACTCCGCCTCGGCCGCGCGCTCCGGCGAGGCGGGCGCCGCGGGCTCGCCGGGGCGTCCCTTCTCCTCCTCGGCCGCCCTGACCCAGCGCCTGACCATCTCCGCCTTCTCGGAACCGGGCTCCAGGCGCAAATACTCCTCGTAGTGCCTGATGGCGCGCTCCTTGTCGCGCACGTAGTCGTCGTGGATGATCCCCATGTCCAGGTGCGCCTCGGCGAGGTCGGGGTCCAGCTGGAGTGCCCGCTCGTAGGTGGCGATCGCGCCGGCGAAGTCGCCCTGCCGGTACTTCCGCGCCCCGAGCCGGTAGTGCTGGCGGGCGCCGCCCTCCTGCCGGGCCTCCTCCTCGTTCCGGCCGCAGCCCAGCAGAAGGCACGCGGCGGCGAGCCAGGCCCACCGGGCGGCGAAGCGGCGCGCGGGGCGCGGCGCCCTCCTCATCATCTTCCCCCCAGCCAGGCGCGGACCTGCGGGGCGTACGTCCCGTCCGGCTGGAGCCTGAGGTACTGCCGGTAGTGCTCGGCGGCCTTCTGCCTGTCCCGCAGCCCCTCGGCGTAGACCGCGCCGAGGCCGAGGTGCGCCTGGGCGTACGTCGGGTCGATCTCGAGCGCCTTCCGGAAGGCGGCGATCGCCCGCCCGTACCAGCGCTTCTCTTTGTAGACGGCGCCGAGGTTGCTGTAGGCCTTCAGGTAATCCGGCCGGTGCTCGATCGCCTTCCGGTACGCCTCGATCGCCTCCTCGTGCATCTTCAGGCGGTCGTAGCTGTAGGCGAGGTTGAAATGCGCCTGCGCGTTCGACGGCTCGAGCTGGATCGCCTTCCGGTAGGCGTCGATCGCCTCCCGGTACTTCCCCTGCCGCTGGAGGAGGACGCCGAGGTTGTAATGGTTCGGCGCGCTCGCGGGGCGCCGCCGCGTCTCCCGCTCGATCTCCGCGATCTGCTCCTTCTCCTTCTCCGATGCCTGGATCTTCTTCCGGATCTCCGCCGCGTCGGGCGCCTTCGGCTGGGCGGCGAGGTACCTGCGGTAGAGGGCGATCGCCCGCGCCCCGTCGCCCTTGTACCGCTCGTGGATCCGCGCCATCTCGCGGAGCGACGCCCCGTCCTTCTCCTCGCCGGCCGCCTTCTCGAGCTCGGCGAGCGCCCTGTCGTACTGGCCGGTCCGCTCGAACACCGCGGCGAGCTCCTTCCGCAGCGCCCACCGCTTCGGGTCGAGGGAGAGCGCCTTCAGGTAGTCGCGCTCGGCGGCGGCGAACTGGCCGGCCTGCCGGGCGGCGCGGGCGCGCCCCTCGAGGAGGTCGGCCTCCAGCCCCGAGAGATCGTCGCCGGGCCGGAGCCTCCTCGACTCCTCCACCGCCGCCGCGGCCCGCTCGAACTCGCCACGGCCGGCCAGGTGACGGGCGTGGCCCTGGTGGAGCGAGGCGAGATCGGCCGGCCCGATCGCGATCCGGGCGCGGGCGGCCTCCGCCTCCTCCATCGCCTGCTCGAACCTGCCGGCGGCGGCGAGCGCCTGCGCGCGCATCCATCGGAGGTCGCCGTCGTCCGGCTCGAACTCGAGCGCCTTCCGGAACTTCTCCTCCGCCTCGCCGGCGGCCCCGCCCTTCAGGGCCGCCTCGCCGAGCCGGCGGTAGACGGAGGCGAGCTCCTTTGCGTAGGCGAAATCCTCCTGCCGGGCCCTGAGCCACTCGTACTCCTTCTCGGCGCCCCTGAGGTCGCCCGAGGCCATATACGCCTCGGCGAGGAGGTCGTGCACGCGCTCGTCCTCGGGCGACCGGTCGCGCGCCGCGGCGAGGAGCTCGACGGCGCGCGCCGTCTCCCCCTCCCTGATCAGGCGGGCCGCCTCCTCCAAATCGGCGGCGGCCGCGGGGGGCGCCGTCGGGGCGAGGGCGACCCTGCCCCTGAGCGCGCCCACGCGCGCCATCACGTCGGCGGCGTCGGGGGCGTTGATGTTCGCGTCGAGGTACGCCTGGTAGTGGCGGAGGGCGGCGGCGGGATCGTCGAGCCGCTCCTCGCAGATCCTCGCCATCTCGAGGTGCGCGCGGACGGCGGCGCGCGGCTCCCGCCGGACGGCGCGCGCGTACGACTCGACCGCCGCGGCGTAGTCGCCCCGCTCCTCCTGCTCGCGGGCGATCCGCATCTGCTCGTCGGCGGACTCGGCGAGGGACGCCCGCACCTCGGCGAGCTCCATGAGGCCGTCGACGATCCGCGACACGGCCTCCGCGCGGGAGCCGGCCGCCCCGAGCTCGAGGTAGCGGCGGTAGGCGCGGACGGCGTCGGCGGGCCGGGCGAGGTGGGACTGGTAGAGGACGCCGAGATTGTAGTAGGCGCTCGCGAAGGAGGGGTCGATCTCCACGGCGCGGGCGCAGTGCTCCGCCGCCCGGTCGTAGAGCGAGACCTTCCCGTAGAGGATGCCGAGCTGGTTGTGGGCCCGCGCGAAGCGGGGGTTCGCCCGCACCGCGGCCTCGAGCTCGGCGATCGCCCGCTCGTAGTCGCCGCTCTCCTTGTAGCGGAGGGCGAGCTCGTAGTGGCGCTCGTCCCGCGATCCGCAGCCGACGAGGAGCAGGCAGGCGAGGAGCGCCGCCGCGCGGCATGCCGTGCGATTCATGCGATCATTCTATACGGTCGCGCCGGCCGCGGCAATCCCTATCGGCAACCCTATCGGCAAGAAAGCAAGGAGCCCTAGATTCTCACAGGGACGATAATTGGTGCGAACACGAGCATATCCACCCCGTTCGAGTATCGCCTTACCGGTGATCAAGGAATCGAGATGAGTCTATTGCGGGGCATACATCTGATACTCCGCCCATATTTTATCGGCGCTCAGCTCTCTATTAAAGACCTTGACCTCATCGATGATCCCGTTGAAGGACCAGCTGGGTTCTCCCCAGTCATAGGCCGCGCACCCGATGTAGACCGGATGGGCGGACCCCTGGACATCGGCTGTGTACGGCAATGACTCGCCATCCAATGCCCCGTTCACATACAGCTTCACCTTCTCCCCATCCCCTCCCCACGTCACCGCGATGTGGTACCACTCCCCCTCCGCCATCGGGGTGCTGCTGTACACCAGGCCCTTGTCAGGAACCACGTCCCCATCGAACGTGAACATGATGCGATCTTCTATTCCCTCCCACCCCTGATTCGCGTACAGGTTCCAATTCCCAAATTCGGAATAGCCGCCTCCCGGCGCGTCTTTCCCCTTCCCAAGAAGGCCGTACATCTTGCCGTCCCGTCCCCCCTTATCAGCAAGGCTGGTGGCATTCGCCCACAACGATAACGTGAACGGCCTGCTCAAATCGAACACCCCTGCCGGGTCGTCCACACGCACATGATCATCCCCCCCATCGAAGGACAGGGCCCCTCCCCCTATGCCGCCAGTCCACGTGGGCGCGTTCCGAGGCGTCGCCTCACATGCCGGCATCAGTCCCCCATCCCTCCCGTTCCCCGAATCATCATGCGCCGTGCAGCCGCTCCCCTCGTCAAACCGCCACCGGCCCGCCGTCAACATGTACTTGTCCCGGACTTCCTGCGCGCTTATCTCCCTCCCCAATACCTCCACCTCGTCGATGATCCCGTCGAAATGCCACGCCGGGTCCCCATCGTGCGCCGCGCAGCCGATGTACAGCGGATCGCTCGCCCCTTTCAAGTGCGCCGTGTAGGTGCTCTTGCGAGCCTGCTCCACCCCGTCCACGTACATCTTCACCAGCGTCCCGTCACCGCCCCACGTCACCGCGA
>JAQUPF010000036.1 GCA_028716845.1 bacterium
CTTCGTGCCGCCGGGGGCCGAGGGGGCAGCGGAGCTCTCGCCGCGGCATTTCGGCGCCGAGACATGGCGGCGGGCGGCGGGGCTGCTCGAGTAATGGGGGAAGGCGCAGCCGCACGCGGCCGCCTACGTCCGGTACATCCTTGCCCTCTACGGGAAGGGGACGGCGCGGCCGTCCCGCTGCGGGATGGGGACGGACGCCCTCGTCGTCGACTGCGACGGTGCGGTCTACCCGTGCTTCCACCGGCGGGATCTCGCCGCGGGGCACATTCTCGGGGAAGACCCTGCCGATCTCAGGGCGAATATCGAGCGGGCGGCCCTGCGGGTCCGGGACGCCTCCTGTTACGGCGAGCACTGCGTCTCTCTCTTCTGCGGCGTGGAGGACTGAGGCACCCGCAGGCCGAATAGGAACCGCGAGCCACGGATCGTCGCGGATCATTGACGGATCTTCACGGATTGCTTTTTGGTAGTATCAGTGGGGATCCGCAAGAATCCGTGTCAATCCGTGGCGGCTTGGTTCTTCGACGGGGAGGCGGTCGGCCGCGTGAAGGGGCTGTACTACGACGGGGCGCTCTCGTTCAGGGCGGATCTGCCGGTTCCCGGCCGCCGGCCCGGCGAGTCGCTCGTCGCCGTGACCCTGGCGGGGATCTGCGCGACCGACATCGAAATCGCCCGGGGATACATGGTGTTCCGCGGCGTCCCCGGCCACGAGTTCGTCGGCCGGGTGGCGGAGAGCGACCGCGCGGAGACGGTGGGCCGGCGCGTCGTCGGCGAGATCAACTGCCCGTGCGGCGACTGCGACCTCTGCCGGGGAGGGAGGGGCAACCACTGCCCGACGAGGACCATCCTCGGCATCGCGGGGCGTGACGGCGCCTTCGCCGAGTACCTCGTCCTCCCCGACGAGAACCTCCGCCGGGTGCCGGACGGGATGGGGGACCGGGAGGCGGTCTTCACCGAACCGCTCGCCGCCGCCTGCCGCGCCGTCGAGCACGCCGCGGCGCGGCCCGGAGAGCGCGTCGCCGTCCTCGGGGACGGGCGGCTCGGCCTCCTCGCGGCGATGGCGTTCGCCGCCTCGGGCGTCCCGGCGACGGTCATCGGGAGGAGCGTGCGGAAGCTCGCCCTCGCGCGCGAGCGGGGCATCCGGGCGATGACGCTCGAGGAGGCGGGGAAGGGATTCGGGGCGGACGTCGTCGTGGAGGCGACGGGATGCCGCGACGGCCTCGCGCACGCCCTCTCGCTCACGCGCCCGCAGGGGAGGATCGTCATGAAGACGACGATCGCCGGGCGGCACGAGGTGAACCTCGCGCCGCTCGTCGTCGATGAGATCGCCCTCATCGGCTCCCGCTGCGGGCCGTTCGACCGGGCGCTCGCCCTCCTCGCCTCGGGGGCGGTGGACCTCCGGGGGCTCGTGAGCGGCGAGTTCCCGATCGAGCGGGGCCTCGAGGCGATGGAGGAGGCGCGCGCCCCCGGCGCCCTGAAGGTGCTGCTCGCCTGCGGCCGATGAGCGGCGCGCCGCCGGCGTTCATCGCCGACCACATGCTCGGGAGGCTCGCGCGGTGGCTCCGCATCATCGGCTGCGACACGGCCTTCTCGCCGCGGCACTCGGACGCGGAGATCGTCCGGATCGCGCGCCGGGAGGGGCGGATCATCCTGACGAGGGACCGCGGCATCGCCGACCGGCGCGGCGCGGCCGGGTGCATCCTCATCGGGAGCCAGGATTACCGCGAGCAGCTCCGCGAGGTCGCGCGGGCGACCGGCCTCGAACCGGACGGCGAGAGGTTTTTCACCCGCTGCCCGCGATGCAACCGGCCCGTCGAGCGGATCGGCGCCGCGGAGGCGGCGGGGAAGGCGCCGCCGTACGTCCTCGGGACGCAGCGCGAGTTCTCGCGCTGCCCGGAGTGCGGGAGGGTGTTCTGGCGGGGGTCGCACCACGCGCGCGCCCTCGCCATGATGCGGGAGGTGTTCGGATGAGAACGGCAGCGGCCGCCGCGGTGACCATGCTCGCGGCGCTCGCCGCGCCGGCGGCGGCCGGCGAGACGGCGACGGTGCGGGGGCCGGACGAGACCGTCCTCGCCATATCGGCGGACCGCCTCGCCCGCGGCGCCGGCGGGGACATCTTCGCGGGCGGGCAGGTCCGCGCCGTCCACGGCGAGGTCGACGTGCGGTGCGTCGGGACGCTCACCGTCTACGTGGAGGACGATCTGTTCGCGGCGCTCGAGGCGAGGGGCGTGGTCCGCGTGGCGACCGGCGGGAAGCACCTCCGCGGCGCGCACCTCCTCTACGAGGCGGCGCCGCGGCTCCTGACGATGAGCGGCAGTCCGCTCCTCGAGGACGGCAGCACGATCTACGCCGCCTCGGACCGCATCCTCCTCTACGCGGAGACGGGGGTGACGAGGTGCGAGCCGAGGGCCGAGCTCTTCATCCGGAAGGACAAGGCCAGGGAGGCGAAGGGTGGGCGGAAAAAGTTCCTCGGCATCTTCTGAGGCGGGCGGGGACATCCTCGAACGGATCGTCGCGTCGGTGCGGGAGCGGCTCGACGCGGGAGGCGTCCGCCCCGGAGCGGCCCCGGCCGCCGCGCCGCGGCGGGATTTCCTCGCGGCCCTCTCGGCGGGCGGCTTCTCCGTCATCGCCGAGATGAAGCGCTCCTCCCCCTCGGCCGGCGTCATCCGTCCGTCGTACGATCCGGCCGCCCTCGCGCGCGCGTACGAGGCGGCGGGCGCCGCGGCACTCTCCGTCCTCACCGAGGAGCGGTTCTTCGGCGGCGCGCTGGGGCACCTTGCCGAGGCCCGCGCCGCCGCGTGCATTCCCGTCCTCCGGAAGGACTTCATCATCGACGAGCGCCAGGTGGTGGAGGCGGCCGCCGCGGGCGCCGACGCCCTCCTCCTCATTGCGCGGATCCTCGAGCCCGCGGCGCTCGACCGCCTCGTCGAGGCCTGCGTCCGCCTCGGCATGACGCCGCTCGTCGAGGTGTTCGACGAGCGGGACATCGGGAATGCCGCCGCGACGGCCGCCCCGGTCATCGGCATCAACAACCGTGACCTCAGGACGCTCTCGGTCTCGATCGAGCGGACGCTCGCGCTCGCCCCGCGCGTCCCGGCCGGCAGGATCATCGTGAGCGAGAGCGGGATACGGTCCCCCGCGGACATCGCCCGACTCAGGGAGGCGGGCGTCCGCGCCGCACTCGTCGGCGAGTCGCTCCTCCGGAACCCCGACCCGGGGGCGGCGCTCGCCCGGCTCCTCCGGGGGGAGGGAAAATGATTCGGGTGAAGATATGCGGCATCACGCGCCCCTTGGACGCGCGCGAGGCGGTCCGCGCCGGCGCGGACGCGCTCGGCTTCGTCTTCGCGGAGAGCCCCCGCCGCGTCTCGCCGGAGGAGGCGCGGGCCATCGTCGCGGCGCTGCCGCCGTTCGTCGCCGCCGTCGGCGTCTTCGTGGACGAGCGCCCCGGGCGGGTCCGGGATATCGCGGCGTCGTGCGGCCTCGACTACGTGCAGTTCCACGGCGGGGAGCCGCCGGAGGAGTGCGCCGCCTTCGGGCGGAAGGCCATCAAGGCGGTCCGCGTCGGGAGCGCGCGGGACCTCG